>NZ_NWTI01000006.1 GCF_002531575.1 Bradyrhizobium sp. Y36
CTCCATTTGGAAGCCTTGAATCACTCCGGCTCAGCGGCGACAAGGGGGTTTGAGTACAGAACCTAGAGCATTTTCGGTTCTGATTGAATCAGAACCGAAGCTCTAGATTCTTGTTTGACGCGTTTTCTTCACGCGAACCGGTGTCCACTTCGCTCGAAAACGCTCTAGTTGGACTTGGCGTTCTCTTTGGCGTTCTCCGCCGTCGGCGAGTCTGGCGGTGCGGGGCGCTTGCCCGTGCCGGTGATGCGCTCGATCGCGGAGCGCACGGCGTCGCCTGCCTTGCGGTCCTTCAGCATGTCGAGCAGGGGGGCGGAGGCCGGCGACCGGCGGATCAGGCTCTCCGGATCGGGGAAGATCAGTGGATCGTCCCAGGGCCCCTGCACCACGAACGGCAATTCGAAGCCCGAGGCGCTGTTGAGGCTTGCGACGCCTTTCATGTCGTATTCGCGCGTCGGCACCGAGGCCGTGCCGGTCATCGTGATCTTGGCGGCAGGTCCTTCGACCCGGATGTCCTCGGCGGTGGCGACCCCGTCGGCGAATTTCACCGCGATGGTGAGATTGTTGTAGGGCGTCGAACCGTTGCGGAAATTGCCGCCGCCCGATAGCGGCCGCCGCTCCAGGCGCTTCAGGAGCTGCTCGGCGTTGAAGCCCGCGATCGCGCCGTCGTGCCCGGTGACGGTGGCGCTGCCGTCCAGCGACTGCACGAGGCCGAACGGGCTCGAGCCCGAGGCGAACAGCGAGACGTTGATGTTGCCGCGGCCGGACAGCTTGTTGAGGCCGAACAGCTCGGTGGCGCAGGCCTGGAGGTCGACGTCGGTGAACTGGAATTGCGCCTTGATGTCGGCGATCGTGTCGGAGCGCGCGATGCCGAACGAGCCCTTGGCGATTCCGCCATAGACCTGCGCCTCGCCGACCGACAGCGCCAGCGTGCCGTTGCGCAAATTGGCGCCGATCGCGGTGCGGCCGAGCTTGGTCGGCCCGACCGTCAGCTTGGCCGCCGACAGGCGCATGTCGAGGTCGGTGGTCGACAGTCCGTTGAGGTCGAACAGCTGCCTGTTCCAGTCGCGTGCCCCGCTCGCGAGCAGGCGGAAAGTGGAGATATAAGGCGTGAAATCGAGCGCGTCGGCGGCGAGCGTCGCCTGCAGCGTCTGCCGGCCGTTATTGGCGTAGGTCATGACGCCCTCGGCGGCGTTGCCGTCGAGCTCGACATTGACGTTGGTGAGCGCGATCGAGGCGCCGACGACGTTGGCGCGTGCCTTCAGCGCGAAGCGGCCGAAGCCGCCGCTGGCGGGCTGCGGCTGCCCGGTCCAGCGCAGCGCGTTGCGCAAGGACGGACTGTCGATCGTCAGCGTCCCCTCCATCATCGGGCTGGTGCGGTTGGCGACGCTGCCGTCGAAGGCGAGCTTGAGCGGCGCGCTGGCGATCCGTGCCTTCAGCCCCGAGCGCTCGCCGGAGAGGGCCGCGACGAAATCGGAAAAGCTGATCGTGCCGTCGACGCGCTCGCCGCGCCAGTCGAACTGTCCGGTCGCGGCGAAGGAGCGCGAGATCGAGGGCCAGGCCAGCGACAGGTCGATGTCCTCGAGCTTCTCGGTGGCGTGGGTGGCGGTGTCCTCGTAATCGAGCACGCCGTCCTGGATCCGGATTTCGGAGAACGAGACCTGGTTCTCGGCCCCAGGCTTCATGGTGCGCGCGATGGTCTGGATGAAGGGGGTCCAGTTGCTCTCGCCGTCCGGCTGCAGGCTGACATGGATGCGCGGCCGCAGCAGCGCCAGGTCGGCGATCTCGAACCGTTGCAGCAAGAGCGGCAGCAGCCGCAGATTGGCGGTGAGCACGTCGACATGGAGCGCGGAATCGCTGGTGCCGCCGCCCTTGAGGCCGACGTCGTGGAACGAGATGTAGCTCGCCGGCAGCACCGAGATATCGATGCTGCCGGCGACACTCAGCTCGAGCCCGGTGACGTCGCGGATCTGCGCCTCGACCGCCTTGCGCAGCGCGTCGCGGTTGATGAGCCAGGAGGTCGCGATCAGGGCGATCAGCGCAACGCCGAGCAGCGCCGCGATCGGCGTCCCGAGGCGCTTCATTCCTTGGGCCATGGTCAATGGCGTGTCCTGATCGGGTTGGTCGTTGGAGCCGGAAGGGCGGGCCGGGAAACCTGCGTGCCCACGCCCGAGCCCAGTTATGTTAAGTGCCGCAACTTGATGGGTTTTCTTGTCGCTTTCAAGGCCGCGGACGGTTCTGCCCACCGCGTGGGCAGCTTCTATCACCCGAACGTCGCGCGGAGAACCCCGTATCATTGACGGCTTTGGAGGATTTCGCCTAATAATCGCCGCCAATAGGGCGCGACGCCTCCAAGCCGAAGGTTTCCTGTATGAACAAGGTCTATCCCGACGCCAAGTCGGCTCTGTCAGGCATCTTGAAAGACAACATGATGATCATGTCGGGAGGCTTCGGCCTCTGCGGCATCGCCGAGGAGCTTTCGGATGCGATCCGCGAGTCCGGCGTCAAGGGGCTGACGGTTGTCTCCAACAATGCCGGCGTCGATGGCATCGGGCTCAGCCGCCTGCTCGAAACCCGCCAGATCAAGAAGATGATCTCGTCCTATGTCGGCGAGAACAAGCTGTTCGCCCAGCAATTCCTCGCGGGCGAGCTGGAACTCGAATTCAACCCGCAAGGCACGCTGGCCGAGCGCATCCGCGCCGGCGGCGCCGGCATCCCGGCCTTCTACACCAAGACCGGCGTCGGCACGCTGATCGCCGAAGGCAAGGAAGTGAAGGAATTCGACGGCGAGAAGTATCTGATGGAGCGCGGTCTGTTCGCGGACCTCGCCATCGTGCATGCCTGGAAGGGCGACACCGCCGGCAACCTCATCTACCGCAAGACCGCGCGCAACTTTAACCCGATGATGGCGACCGCCGCCAAGATCACGGTGGCCGAGGTCGAGCATCTGGTTCCGGCCGGTGAACTCAATCCCGATCACATCCACACGCCCGGCATTTTCGTGAAGCGCATCGTCGAGGTTGGCACGGCCAAGAAGCGCATCGAATTCCGCAACACCCGCCCGCGCCCCACCAGCGCACCTGCGGCCGGAACAGGAGTTGAAATCTGATGGCCTGGACCCGTGAACAGATGGCCGCGCGCGCCGCAAAGGAATTGCGCGACGGCTATTACGTCAATCTCGGCATCGGCATTCCGACGCTGGTCTCGAACTTCATCCCCGACGGCGTCGACGTCAGCTTGCAGAGCGAGAACGGCATGCTCGGCATGGGCCCGTTCCCCTATGAGGGCGAGGAAGACGCCGACCTCATCAATGCCGGCAAGCAGACCGTGAGCGAACTGCCCTCGACCTCCTATTTCTCGAGCGCGGATTCCTTCGGCATGATCCGCGGCGGCCACATGGACCTGTCGATCCTCGGCGCCATGCAGGTGGCCCAGAACGGCGATCTCGCCAACTGGATGATCCCCGGCAAGATGGTCAAGGGCATGGGCGGCGCGATGGATCTCGTCGCCGGCGTCAAGCGCGTCGTCGTGGTGATGGAGCATTCGGCCAAGGACGGCTCGAAGCTCCTGAAGAAGTGCAACCTGCCGCTGACCGGCGAGCGCGTGGTCGACATGGTCGTCACCGATCTGGCGGTCTTCACCATCGACAAGCACGGCGACGGCGGCATGGCCCTGATCGAGCTCGCCGACGGCGTCACGCTCGACGAGGTCAAGGCCAAGACCGAAGCCGAATTCCGCGTGGCGCTGAAGAACACGTAAGATCTTCGCAAACGGGGCGCGCATGACGATAAGGTCCGCGCGTCCCGAAGACGCTGAATTCATCGCACAAACCATCCAGTCATCGCAGCGCGGCTACCGGTCGCGTGGCTGGTTCGATGTCGCGCTCGGCTGGCCCGATGCGCAATGCCGCGATTTCATCGCGCGCATCGCGGTCGCGCAGGCCGTGTCGATGTGGCACGTCTCGCAATTCCTGGTCGCCGAGGTCGAGGGCGAGCCGGCCGCGGCGCTGTGCGCGCTGCCCGCAGCCGGTACGGGACCTGCGGCCTGGCGCGCAATCGAGGAAGTCGCGATTGCGACCGGACTTGCCGCGACCGAGCTGGAGGCCATCCGCCAACGCGGCGCCTATACGCGCGCCTGCTGGGTTCAGGGCGGCGAGGGCGACTGGATGATCGAGCATGTTGCGACCGATCCCGTTCATCGCGGCCGTGGCCTGGTCCAGGCGCTGATCGCGCACGCGCTGGAGAAGGGGCGGGCGGCCGGATTCGGACGGACGACGATATCGTTCCTGATCGGCAACGAGCCCGCCGAGCGCGCCTACGCGAAGGCGGGTTTTGTCTTGGCCGAGGAAAAGCGCGATCCCGCGTTCGAGGCGATCATCGGCGCGCCCGGCTTTCGCATGTTTGCGCGGACGATTCCGCCAGCCCAGTCATTCTGAAGTGCTTGAGCTGCGGCATGCCGCAGCGCGCGTCGCTGCAATGACGGAAGACCGACGTTTACGACCTTGCCGCCCACACCTTGCTCCATCGCGTCGACACGCTCGCCACCCACGACGTCTCCTCGCGCACCAGGCGGAAGCCGAGATTGGCGGGCGGCACGCCCTGGGCGCAGCCGCCGGCGCGGGCATCGCGGATGAAATCCGTGACATAGGCGCGATGCGCGCCCTCGGCGACACGCACGCCGCAATTCACGGTCGGGCGGCCGGCATTGCCGGCCTCGTCGACGCGCGAGCGCACGAAGCAGGTCGAGGTCCATTCCCAGACGTTGCCGGCGAGATCTTCGACGCCGTGCTCGTTGGGGCCGAACTTGCCGAACGGATAGGCCGTGGTGTCGGAGAGGTCGCGTTCGGATTCGCGCTCATAGCGGCTGATCCAGCGCCTCGACGGATCGTTGGCATCGACCGCGACGCCGTCGTCCTTGAATTTGGAGCCGGCCGCGAAGGCCCATTCGGCGTCGCTCGGCAGGCGGTAATGATGGCCCGTCTTGCGCGACAGCCAGCCCGCATAGGCTACGGCGTCGTGCCAGTTCACCTGCACGGCGGGTCGATCGGCGGCGACCGCCACGTCGCGGTCGAGCGCGCGGCAGGCGCCGTCCTGCACGCAAAGCTGATAGTCGGATGACGAGACCTGATTGCGCATGATGTGCAGCGGCCGGTCGACGCGCATCGCGCGCAGCGGCGCTTCCGCCTGCTGCCCGCCGCGCGTGAAATCGCCGGCCTCGCGATAGGACACGCTGCCCGGCGCGACCCTGACGATCGCAGGCTCCCCGGCCGTGCCGCGCACCGCCATGGTCGAGACCAGCGGCGCGACCGCGAGCGGCCCTGCGAGCCCCGCGACGCAGGCGAGAGCCAGTTTGAGCTTGAATGCGATCAGCATGGTCATTCCCCGAAGAAAGAAGGGGCCGGTGATGACCGGCCCCTTGTCGCGTTTAGTTGGTCTTGGCAGGCGGGATTTCCGCCGGGGCCTTCACCTGCATCATCAGATCGTCGTTCCACTTGCCTTCGACCTTGAAGTGCGCGGTGGCGCCGAGGTCGGCGGCCTCGATCAGATTATGCGTGACGTAGGCGTAGATGCCGGGCTGCTGGAACTTGTACAGCGCGGCTCCCGCCGAGCCGCCGCGGATGAACCAGGTCTCGAGTCCGACTTCGGGTGCGTTGCCGAACTTGCCGGTTTCCCAGACATAGTCGCCATGGCCGCCGATCAGGTGCGGGCGGCTGTCGCGATTGGCCTGCGAATGCACGATCAGCACGTTCTCGCCGACATTGGCGGTGAGCGCATTCTTGCCGGTGAGCGCGCCGGCCTTGCCGTTGAACACGACGTGGGTGGGGATCAGCTTCTTCATCACCTCTTCGGTGTCGGTGAAGGCTTCACCCGGCGAGTCGTAGGACTTGAAGTTGCCCTTCTCGTCGCGCGGCACGTACATGTCCTGCTCGCCGATATAGTACACCTTGTCGTACTTCAGGGCGTGGCCCTTGCCGTCGTTCAGTCCGTCGCGCGGCAGCACCATCACGGCGCCGTTCATGCCGGAGACGACGTGCCAGGGAATCATCGGGCCGCCCGGGGCGCAGTGATAGACGAACACGCCGGTCTTGGTTGCCTTCCAGCGCAGCACGACCTGCTCGCCGGGATTGATCAGCGTCAGCGCGCCGCCACCGAGCGCACCGGTCGCGGAATGGAAGTCGATGTTGTGCGGCATGGTGTTGGTCGCGGGATTGACCAGCGTCGTTTCGACGTAGTCGCCCTCATGCACGACCATCAGCGGACCCGGCATCGAGCCGTTGAACGTCATCGCCTGGAAGGTGGTGCCCTTCTCGTCGATGACGACCTTCTTCTCTTCGATCGTGAGCTTGAACTCGATGATCTTGGGACCTTGCTTGGTGGCCTGCTCGTGCGCATGGACGAAGGGCGGAGCGACCAGCTCTACCTTCTGACGCGGCAATTTGAGATCGTCGACAGCCAGTGCGGGGGTCGCCAGCATCAGAGCGGTCGCTGCGGCGCCGATCAATGCGACTCTGCGGGTGAACATCGTAGGCATCCTTCATCTGGAAAGGTTTTTTGATGACGGATGCACTGTGCGCCGATCGCGGCAAGAGTGTTTGCGCTGCGACAAGGTTTTGCCGGATTCGCCTCCGCGACAGTACTTAGGTGTCTCAACGGAGCAGGATCGGTGACACGACGTTAACCGCGTCCGACGGCGTGATGCGGATGTCGAGACCGAGCGACCAGCGGCCGGACAGCGGTGCCGACATTCTGACTCGCCATTGATCGTTGCCGACGCGTTCGGCGTTTGCGGTGATCGGCGCCACGCCGCGCTCGGGATTTCCGAGCGTGACGGCAACTGCATCTGCACTCAGGGGCAGCTCGTTCGCATCTTCGAGCTGGATGGCGATCTCGACCGGACCGGCGCGGCCCGGCGAGACCGTGACGTTGGCCATGGCCTTCTCAGCATGGAGATGCGTGAAGAAGCTCTCGTCCGCGTCGGACGTCGCCGCAACTGAAGCCGCTGCGGCCGGCTCGGCGCGATGCGCGGGCGCGGCTGCCGCGGTGCTCTCCGTGCTTGCGGGCGCCTGCGCGCCGATCGCCTGCACGTCCAGCGTCACTCTCACATCGCCGGCGCGCTCGAATGAGAGAGTCACGGGCATCTGGTCGCCGGCATGAAGTGGCGCATCGAGGCCGATGAACATCAGATGCCCGCCGCCGGGCGCGAGCGTAACGACTTGTCCGGGTGCGATGGCGAGCCCCTTTTCAAGCGGACGCATGGTCATGACGCCGTCGTTGACGGCCATTTCGTGGATCTCGGTTCGAAGCGCATGGGCCGCCGACGCGGCCTGCAAACGCTCCGTCGAATGGCCCCTGTTCTCGATCGTCAAATAGCCGCCGGCGACCTTGGCTCCGCCGGGTGTCGCCCGGCTCCAGGCCCTGGTGATGACGAGATCGCCGCTGGTGGTGTCGGCCGCGATGGCGGGCGACCCGACAAGGCATGTCAGGATGATCGCGCCGGCGAACGCGCGCTTGGATGAGATCATGATCGGAGCCTTTGGAGCAGCCTTGGAGAAGAGGCGACTAGAACAGATGCTTGGCGAGCCAGACCACCGCCCAGATCGCGAGCGACGGCACGGCGATGACAGCGATGACGGCGGCGAGGGCGCCCGCGATGCCGGACGGGGCCGGTGCGACCGGGGCCGGCCGGAAGTCGTCGAAGCGCGGGATATGGCCGCGGACGTCGAGCAAGGACAGAATGAGTTCGAGTGCAAAAAGCCTCATGGGCAAACGCTCCGGATGCCGTTCCAATTTCCGTCATCATGGCCCGGAGACGCCCGCTGTGCTTTGCGCAAGCGCAATCTCCAGGCCCCGGCCGACTTTGCGCGAGCGCAAGGTCGCCCCCTCGGATCCGGGGTAATGGAGTGCATTCCGTGATTTGCCGTGGCGTCTGCACACGGCTGAAATTTACGAATGGGTAAGACATGAGAGCTGATCTTGCGGCGAGCTACGGCGAAGAGCGATTGCCACGCTACACGAGCTACCCGACCGCGCCCCATTTCTCGACGGCTGTCGGACCGGACGCCTACGCCAGGTGGCTGGCGGAGCTGCCGGCCGGCGCCAGCGCCTCGCTCTATCTCCACGTCCCGTTCTGCCGCGAGATGTGCTGGTACTGCGGCTGTCACACTCAGATCGTCCGTCGCGACGAGCTCATCGCCGGTTATCAGCGGACGCTGCGCAACGAGATCGTTCAGGTCGCCGAGACCATCGGCCGCCGCATCAAGGTGGAGCACATCCATTTCGGCGGCGGCACGCCGACGATCATGCAGCCGGAGGCTTTCGCCGAGTTGATGGCAACGATGCGCCAGAAATTCTTCGTGCTGCCTTCGGCCGAGATTGCGGTCGAGATCGATCCCCGCACATTGACCACCGACATGGTCGAGGCGATGCGGCTCTCCGGCGTCAACCGCGCCAGCCTCGGCGTGCAGAGCTTCGATCCCGTGGTGCAGCGCGCGATCAATCGCGTGCAGAGCTTCGAGCAGACCGCTTCCGTGGTCGATATGCTGAGGCGCGCCGGCATCACGGGGATCAATTTCGACCTGATCTACGGGCTGCCGCACCAGACCGTCGCATCGTGCCTGGATACGGTTCGGCGCAGCCTCACCCTCGCGCCCGACCGCTTCTCCGTGTTCGGCTATGCCCATGTGCCCGATTTCAAGAAGCACCAGCGCATGATCAACGAGGGCGTGCTGCCCGACGGCCTGGCGCGCCACGACCAGGCCTGCGCGATCGCCAATGCGCTGAAGGAAGCCGGTTACGTGCAGATCGGGCTCGATCATTTTGCCCGGCCCGACGATTCCATGGCGGTGGCCTTCGAGGAGCGGACGCTGCGGCGCAACTTTCAGGGCTACACCACCGACAAGGGGGAGGTCCTGCTCGGCTTCGGTGCGAGCGCGATTGGGCATCTGCCGCAGGGCTACGTCCAGAACGAGGTGCAGATCGGCGCCTATGCGCAGAGCATTGCCGCCGGCCGGCTCGCCACTGCGAAGGGCTACGGGCTCACCGACGACGACCGGCTGCGCGCCGACATCATCGAACGCATCATGTGCGAGTTCAGCGCCGACATCGGCGACATCTGCGCGCGCCATGGCGCGGAGGCCGAGCCGGTGCTGAGCTCGGCGGCGCGTCTGAAGCCGCTGATTACCGACGGCGTCGTGAGGCTGGAGGGCAATCGCCTCGCAGTCGCAAAGGACTCGCGCTTCCTGGTTCGCAGCGTCGCCGCCGCGTTCGACGCGCATCTCAATCCGGCAAAGCAGCTGCACAGCCGGGCCGTGTAGGTCTCTCCTCGCGCCTTGCGGGGCGAGGGAGAAGCAACCGCCAGCTTGCGCTTCGACAAGGAGACTCCAGTCCGTTCTGCTAATTTCGCAGGGGGAACGGAGTTGTCCATGTCTTTTGGATCCGACGATCTGGTCGATGACATCATGCGTACGGCGCCGCACACGATCCGCGTGTTTCTGGCCTTCAAGCTGGCTTGTGTCGGTTGCCCGATCGCAACCTTCCACACGGTGGATGATGCCTGCCGCGAGCACGGCATCGACCGCGAAAAATTCCTTGCCGCGCTGGTCGATTGCGTACCGGCGTGAAACGGTCTGGAATTCGCGCGGGTGCGCGCGGATTCTCGGGTGAGGGGACGGCTTTCGCCGTAAGCGAAGGCGCCCTCACTCCTATTCTTCGGCAGAGACGCCTTGGTGCGGCCGTTACACTGCCCCGCTGTCGGCGCTCCGCTCCGCCAACACGACGATCCCGTGCGGATCGCGCAGGATGATGCGTTGACGACCGCTTTCGACGAGGCCTTGGCTCTCCCAGCCGCTCAGGATGCGGCTGACGGTGTGCAGCGTGGTGCCGGTCATCTGTGCGATGTCCTGGCGGCTGATCGGGAAGTCGATCTCGATGCCCTGGTCGAGCTTCTTGCCGGACTGCTTGGCGAGACGCAGCAGCGCATGCGCGACGCGTTGCTCGACCTGCTGGGTCGACATTTCCAGGATGCGGGTGTGGCTCTCCTGCAGGCGCGTGCCGACGGCCTGGAGCGTATTCGCGGCCAGCGAGGGAAATCGCTCGACCAGCCGCGGCCAGGCCGAGGTCGGCCAGATCAGTACCACGCTGTCGTCGACTGCGATCGCCGTCGCCGGATATCGCGCGGCGCCGATCGCCATGGCGAGCCCGAACGTTTCGCCGGGCGCGACATAGCGCACCACGATCTGCTCGCCGGTCGGTGTGGTCTTCGCCGCGCGGACATGGCCGTGCAGCAGCAGGAAGAAGGATTGCGCGTCCGCGCCCTGCTCGAAGATGGCGCTGTTCTTGGGATAGCGCGCCGAACGGGCCTCGCGCAGGATCTCGTCCAGGGCTTCCGGCGTGACCCCGGCAAACAGCGGCAGATGCGCAACCAGCGATGTGTCGACCTTGGCCATTCTGTCTCCTTGGCGCTCGGGAGTGTGATGGCACCTGCAATCGTCTCGCAGTTTGCGATAGCGCAAAACGGGACGGCCGGGCGGCAGTATTTTTCCACAAACGACGGTCTGAATTTATTGGAGTTAACCCATGGCTGGCATCCGATCCCGCAATTATGAGGGCTGGCCACTGTTTGCGAACAGTTTTCGGCCCTTTTTCCTGCTCGCCGCGATCCAGGCGGGGCTGTCGATCCTGGCCTGGCTGCCGATGTTCTATGGCGAATTGTCGGTGAGTTCCGCATTCGCGCCGCGCGACTGGCACGTCCACGAGATGCTCTACGGCTTCCTGCCGGCTGTCATCACCGGGTTCCTGTTCACGGCCATCCCGAACTGGACCGGCCGGCTGCCGATCCAGGGCACCTCGCTGATGGCGCTGGTGATGGTCTGGCTTGCCGGGCGTGTCGTGGTGACGTTGTCGGCCGATACCGGCTGGGCGTTCGCGCTTCTCGTCGATGCCGCCTTCCTGGCGCTGGTCGTTGCCGCCGCGGCGCGCGAGATCATCGCGGGCGGCAACTGGCGCAACCTGCCCGTGGTCGGGCTGGTGTCCGTTCTGCTCGCCGGTAATGTCGCGTTTCATCTCGAGGCGCACTATCACGGCGCGGCCGATGTCAGCATCCGCGTCGGCATCGGCGTGGTCATGCTGCTGATCGCGCTGATCGGCGGCCGCATCATCCCGAGCTTCACCCGCAACTGGCTGGTCAAGTTCAATCCCGGCCGTCTGCCGGTGCCGTTCGCACGCTTCGACGGTGCCGTGATCGGATGCAGCGCGCTCGCGCTCATTGCCTGGGTCGTGGCGCCGCTGAATGTCGTCACCGGCGTCCTGATGGCGCTGGTCGGCGGGCTGCATCTGGTGCGGCTTGCGCGCTGGGCCGGCGACCGCACCTTTCGCGAGCGGCTGCTGGTGATCCTGCATGTCGGCTACGTCTTCGTGCCGCTCGGCTTCATCCTGCACGCGCTTGCGGTCTTCGGAGCGCTGCCGCCGAGCGCCGGCATCCACGCCTGGATGACGGGTGCGGCGGGAACCATGACGCTCGCGGTGATGACCCGCGCCAGTCTCGGCCATACCGGACAGGCGTTGACAGCTGCGCCGGCGATCCAGGTCATCTATGCTGCGGTCATCATCGCGGCTCTGACGCGGGTCGCTGCCGTGGTGTTTCCCGCGCAGAGCGACGTGTTGCTGCACGTCGCCGCCTGCGGCTGGCTCGTCGCGTTCCTCGGATTTGCCGTCGCGTTCGGCCCGCTGCTCGCCGGCAGCCGGCGGCGTGCGCTTGCGACGATGGGCGTGCCCGCGCCGGCGCGCTGAACTCAGGCTGCGGTCGCCGACTGCGTATCGGCGGGCGGCACCTCTGGCCGCACGCCCTTGCGCCAGTCGGTGATGGTGCAGCCGAAATGGCCGCGGAACCAGCGCGCCATGGCGCTCTGCGCGGAAAAGCCGAGCTGCACCGCGATATCGGCCAGCGGCCGG
The DNA here is from genome assembly GCF_002531575.1 of Bradyrhizobium sp. Y36. Taxonomy (GTDB): domain Bacteria; phylum Pseudomonadota; class Alphaproteobacteria; order Rhizobiales; family Xanthobacteraceae; genus Bradyrhizobium. The sequence goes on from NZ_NWTI01000006.1 coordinate 11,946, forward strand.
TCGGGGTCGTCGATCAACTGGATCACGAGATCGGCACGTTGCGCATCCAGGATGGCCGAGAAGCTGGTGCCTGATGCGGCGAGGTGGCGGTGGATGGTGCGGCGGGTGCAGGCGAGATGCTCGGCGACGCGATCGACCGTGCAGTCGCCACTGGCGAGCAGGCTCCGCACGACCTCGTCTACCTTCTCTTCCCAACTCGCCGGCCGGGTCTCGATCGCCTCGATGCGCTTGCGCAGATAATTTGCGATGAGGGGATGCGCGCTCGGGATCCGGCGCTCCATGTCGTGTGTCGACAGCAGGATCGAATCGTCATCCGCGTTGAAGGTCACACGGCAACCGAAGAAGTCACGGTAGCGCTTGCGATCGCGCGGCGGCGGATAATGCAGATGGACTTCCTGCGGGCGCCAATCGCTGGCGAACAGCGACTTGATGATGCGGTGGACGCTGCCGAGCGCCATGTCGATCGACTGCCGCGGCGCGCTCGGATGCCGGCCGCGCAGATGCAGCGTGACGGTCACGATCTGCTTGCCGCGGGTGACGTCCAGCCGCATGCCGTCGTGATGGATATGGATGAAGCGCGAGAACGCGTCGATCGCTTCGCCGATGGTCGCCTGTTCGCGCACGATCAGGCCAACCGCGCCGAAATTGGTCAGGCCGCCGCGCTCGGCAAGACGCAGGCCGAAATCATCGGCACCGGAAGCCTCTGCCGACAATTCGAGCAGGCGGCGCAGGCCCGTGACGGCGATGGGGATGTCCGGTTTGTCGAGGCAAGCCAGCGGCAGCCTGACCTTGCGCATCATCTGCTTGGGGTCGAGCCCGACCGACCGGGCGACCTCCGGGTAATAGCTCAAGCCTGCGCTGCGAATGAGGTCGGTCATGCGAACCGTTCCTGCCAGCCATTCCGCAGATGTCCCGAAATGTAAAGTTTCTGTCCCGATCCGTCAAATCGGGGAACAGGGCGGAACCTACATAAGGAAAACCGAAGCACCGGCGCGAATGCCGTGCTTGCCGACGGCGGGGCGCGATGGGGCCCCCGGCCGTCTCAGACCTTTGACCAAGACATTGCTGGATCGGGATTATGCCGGGAAACACGCTTTCCAAGGGTGAGGTATTCGTCATTGAGACTGACGCGGCCGCCCGCGAACAACTTTCCGCCGCGCTCCAACAGAGCGCCTATGATGTGATCTGCTTCGCCGACGGTGCCTCGCTCCTTTCGGAAGCCAAGGCGCGGATGCCGGCCTGCGTGCTGCTGGAGATGCCACCGGATCGCTCCGCCCTCGACGTGCTCAAGCGGCTGCGCGAGGAAAACTGCATGGCGCCGGTATTGGTGACCGCGGCGAATGGCAGCATCGCCATGGCGGTCGACGCCATCAAGAGCGGTGCGGCCGACTTCATCGAAAAGCCGTTCCGTACCCACGACATCGTCGGCCGGATCGATGCCGCCATCGATGAATCCGCGCAGCCCGGCGCGAGCCGGCAGGGCTGGCTGCCCGGTTGTGAGCCGCTGACAGCACGCGAGGGCGACGTGCTCGAGCATCTCGCCGCCGGCCTCACCAACAAGGAGATCGCCCGGCGCATGCATCTGAGCGCACGGACGGTCGAGGGCTACCGCGCCAGCGTCCTGAAGAAGGCCGGCGCCCGCAACGTGACCGATCTGCTTCGCCGCATCTTCGACCAGGGCTCGCCGACCCAGGCGTGAGGCCTGCCGCGGGACCGCCACGCGTTCCTCGGCCTTGGTGCCGCCGCAGCGACGCCCCACGGAAACCCCAATCGAACCGGTTCCTTCCCTGCTGCGTCCAACCATGTTGGCGAGGCATTTGATCGCGCGTCCGGTTGGCGGCGCGGCGATACCGGCAGGAGGGACTTTCATGCGCATCACCGCAAAATGTTTGGCAACCACGAGCCTGGTCCTGGTGACCACGGCATTCGCGGTGCCGTCATGGGCGGCCGAATTGGACGCCCATTCGGCGATCGACACCGTCACCGTCTATCCCGACGGCGCCACCGTGACCCGCGTCATCGCGCTGGACCTTGCCGCGGGTGACTCGACACTGGTCGCCAAGGATTTTCCGCTCGTGCTCGATCCGTCCTCCCTCCGCGTCGAAGGCGAGGCGGGCGCCAAGCTCACCATCGGCACCATCGATGCCCGGCCGCCGCGGGCGGCGGCGCCCGTCAACCTGCCCGAGCTCGACAAGCGCATCGAAGCGCTGAGAGATCAGCGCGCCGATCTGCAAGGTGCGATCGACGCGGCGGGCGCCCGGCGCAACTTCGCGCAGCGCTTTGCCGAAGCCTCTCCCGCCGGCCTCGGCGACAAGGGCGAGGCGCGGCCGATCACCGAGTGGCGCGCGGCCTTTTCGGCGGTCGCCGAGGAGATCGCGACCGCCGACACGGCGATCCGGGACGCCACGCGAAAGCAGCGCGAACTCGACCGCCAGATCGCGCAGCTCGAGGCCGAGCGTTCGGCCAAGCCGCCGAGCAAGCTGGAAGTGCGGATCGACGTCGCCTCGGCGGCCGCGACCAAGGCGACGCTGCGCGTGACCTACGCCGTGCGCAACGCCCGCTGGGTCCCGCTCTACGACGCCAGGCTCGATACCGGCGCCAAGGACCGCAAGCCTCAGCTGGAGCTGGTCCGCCGCGCCGAGATCACCCAATCGACCGGCGAGGACTGGTCGAATGTCGCGCTCGGCGTCTCCACCGTGCGGATCGGCCGCGGCGGCAGCGCTCCGGAGCTGCATTCACTGATTGCGCAATATCCGCAAGTTCCGAGGCCGCTGGCAGCAGGTTCGGTCTCCGACCTGGCGCGGCCCGCACCCATGACACGGCAGGCGCAATCGCCGGCCATGGCCAAGATGGCGGAGGCGACCGAGCCGCGCGAACGCGCCGACGAGCAGCAGGCCGTTGCCGAGATCGGCGGCTTCCAGGCCACGTTCAAAATCCCCGGCCGCGTCAGCCTCGGCGCCCAGGAGGGCGCCAAGAGCATGCGCATTGCGGCCATGACCGTGCCCGCCGATCTCGCGGTGCGTGCGGCGCCGGTGCTGGACCCGACCGCCTTCCTCGAAGCCAGCTTCAAGCAGACCGACGACACGACGCTGCTGCCGGGCAAGGTCGCGATCTATCGCGATGGCGTCTTCGTCGGCCGCGGCAAGATCTCGGCGTCGGCCAAGGACGACACCGTGCGGCTCGGCTTCGGCGCCGACGACAAGATCAAGATCGAGCGCGCCGTGCTCAAGCGCAACGAAGGCTCGGCCGGTCTGCTCGTCACGACGTCGAAGACCGACGAGCGTTCCTTCAAGACCACGATCCGCAACGGTCACGACTTTCCGATCAAGGTCGCGATCGAGGATCAGCTGCCGGTCAGCGAGAACGAGGACATCGTCGTCGAGATGCTGCCTGCGACCACGCCGCCGACTGCCAGCAACATCCGCGACAAGCGCGGCGTGCTGGAATGGTCGTTCGAGGCCAAGCCCGGCGAGGTCAAGGACATCAACTTCGCCTGGCGCATCCGCTGGCCGAAGGACAAGAGCATGGTGATCGTGCCGGCGGGTTAGGTTGCCGACCACCTTCACCGCGTCGGCGTCGGCGCCGCGCGCATCGATTGGGGCAGCACGTACGGCACGCCGTCGGCTTGATGCACCACGGCGTCGATCTCAAAAATGTCGCGGATGATCTCGCGCGTAACGATCTCCGTGCGCGGGCCGTCGGCGGTGAGCCTGCCGCCGTTCAGGACGACCAGCCGGTCGGCGAAGCGGATCGCGAGATTGAGGTCGTGCAGGATCGCGATGACCGCGGTGCCGCCGCCTGCGCGGCGGCGCGCGGCCTCGACCAGGTCGATCTGGTGGCGCAGATCGAGGCTCGAGGTCGGCTCGTCCAGCAGCAGCAGCCCCGGGCCATGCTCGGCCTCGCCGCAGGCGAGCTGCACCAGCACGCGGGCGAAATGGGCGCGCTGCTGCTCGCCGCCTGACAAAGTCGGCAATTGCCGTTCGCGGAAATCGGCAAGGCCGACTTCCTCCAGGGCCGCGTCGACGAGCAGGCCTGCTTCACGCGCGCTGCGCTCGCCCGCGCCCATCAGCACGATCTCCTCGACCGTGAAGGGGAAGGTGACGTTGACGTGCTGGGACAGCATCGCCCGCCGCGCGGCGAGCTCACGCGGCGTGAAGCTGGCGATGTTGCGCCGCTTCAGACGCACTTCGCCTGCGTTCGGGCGGAGATCGCCGGAGAGTAACCGCAGCAGCGTCGATTTGCCGGCCCCGTTCGGTCCGATGATGGCAACCATCTCGCCCGCTGCAACCGTCAGGCCGACGCCATCGAGCAGCGTCGCGCGTCCCGCGCGTTTGCTTAGAGAGCGCGCCTCGATCACGGCATTCATAGCGAGGCGAGCCCGCGCTGTCGCAGCAGGATGACGAGGAAGACCGGTGCACCGACTGCCGCGGTGAGGATGCCGATCGGCATCTCCGCCGGCGCCACGATCGTGCGCGCCAGCGTGTCGGCGACGACCATCAGGATCGCGCCTGATAGCACCGAGGCCGGCAACAGCAGCCGATGCGCAGGTCCAATGACGAGGCGGAGCAGATGCGGCACGACGATGCCGACGAAGCCGATGACGCCGCTGATCGACACCGCGACGCCGGTCATGGCGGAGACCATGACGATCGAGATCCGCTTGAGTCGCTCGACATCGACGCCGCCGTGAAAGGCGTCCGCCTCGCCGAGCACCAGCAGATCGAGACCGCGTGCGATGAAGCTGCAGGCGATCAGCGCGAGGAGGAGGATGGGCGCAAGCACGGCGGCCTTGGTCCAGGTCACGCCGCTCATCGAGCCCAGCATCCAGAACGTGATGTCGCGGAGTTGGCGGTCGTCGGCAACGAACACCAGAAGGCCGATGCCGGCATTGGCGATGGCGGTGATGGCGACGCCGGCGAGCAGGAAGATCGCGATCGAGGTGCGTCCCGAGCGGCTCGATATGCCGTAGAGGATCGCGGTCGTGGCCAACGACCCCGCGAAGGCCGCGAGCGGCAGGAGCTCGGTCTGCAGGAAGCGAAGCGCCTCGCCGAAGCGCGAATCGGTGAACACGATCGCGCTGGCGGCTGCCAGCGCGCCGCCGCTGGAGACGCCGACCAGCGCGGGATCGGCGAGCGGGTTGCGAAACAGGCCCTGCATGATCGCGCCGGCTGCCGCGAGCAGGCCGCCGACCATCGCCGCCGCCGCGATCCGGGGGACGCGGATCGACCACAGCACGAGCTGGTCGCGGGCCGTCGTGACCGTGCTTTCGCCTGTCAGCCCGAGCGCGGCAGGCAGGCGGGAGAGGGGGATGCCGGCGGCGCCGAACGTCAGCGCGATGATGGCGATGACCGCGAGCACCGACATCAGGAGAAGGATCGTCGAGGGTGCGGACGGTCGTCCGATGCCGGCGCGTCGTCCCAAGCTGCGCGCTTCGGTCCCGATCACCACGCTCATTGCCGGCAATTCACAGCCGACAGCGCCGACGTGAATCCGTCGCCCCGCTCGGCCAGTGCCGGATAGAGCCGCGCCGAGAGATCGTGCGCGGCCGACGCCGTCCGCGGCCCAAAGCCGAGCAGATAGAGCCCGTCCATGGTGATGAAGCTCTTATTGGTCGCGACAGGCGTCAGCGCAAAGCCCGGATGCGCATAGATCGCATCGGCCGGAAGCGAGTCCTTGCCGCGTTCGATCGAGAGTGCGACGTCGGGTCTTGCCGTGGCGATCGCTTCGTCACCGATGATCTTGTAGCCGTCGAAATCGTCGATGGCGTTGGTGGCGCCTGCGAGCCGAATGATCTCCTCGGCCGCCGTCCTGCGGCCGGCCACCAGTGCTCGCCCGTTCTGCAGCGACATCACGAACATGACCCGCACCGGCTTGGTCACCCTGGCACGCAGGGCGCCGAGCTGCGCAAGATCGGCGCCGACCGCGGCGCTCAGGCACGCGGCGCGCGCATCGACACCCATGGCGTGGCCGACCAGTTTTATCTTCTCGATCAGGCCGGCCTCGGTGAAGGTGTCGGGCACCAGCACCAGCGGCACTTTCGCCGTTTCCAGGATGTCCATGGTCTCGCGCGGACCCGAGCCCTGGATCGCGAGGATCAGGGTGGGATTGAGGCCCAGCACGCCTTCGGCGGAGATCTGGCGCATGTAGCCGACATTGGGTTTGTCCCGGAGCGCCGTCGCGGGATAAAGGCTTGTGGTGTCGACACCGACCAGCCGGCTCTCGAGCCCGAGCGCATAGAGAATCTCGGTGATGGCGCCGCCGATCGAGACCGTGCGCGCGGCATCGGCAACGATGATCTCGCGATTGCGCGCGTCGTGCACGGTGATGCCGGCGGCGTGCGCGGCGGATGCGAGCGCGATTGCGCTGGAGAGCAGGAGACGGGCGAGGGTGCGACAAAATGCCATTGCGGATTACTTCGTCAGGATCAGCTTGTTCTGCGAGGTCAGGCGAAGCCGGTAGTTGTCCTCGCCATGCGCGATGATGATCTCGCGTTCGACCGCAAACAGTTCGCGGCTGTCGATCCGGCCGCCACGCATGGTGAGGGTTCTCGTTGTCGCAGAAGGGCTTCCTGCCGACCCTGTCGCGTCGCCGTCGTTGTCTGCGGACGTTGCTGACATGTGAGGTGTGATGCGCTTTCGAAATCCTGGAGTGCCGCCTGTTTGTACTAGCGGCACGAGGCGCATTCCAACGGCTGCGATTTACAATCGATATAAACTGCAACCTTGTGACATTGACCGTCAGAGTGTTGCCACGTAACCAATCATGGCGGCGGGCGACTTGCCCGCTTGTCGAGACGATCAGCCAGCCAGTCGTTCGCGTTGCGAGCGCACGCCAGCCAAAGACTCCGAATTTGAAGTGAAGTGCAGGCTGGGGCTGATATGGCTGACGGGGCTAGGTATTCGCGCGCCCTAATTTTGGGCGCGTCGGTGGTTTCAATCGCGGCAATGACGACGGAGAGCAGTCTTGCGCAGACTGCATCGCCGCAAGCCGAAAGCGCGTCCTCGGAACGGTCGAAGCAGGCCGGGCGCAAGCAGGCCAAGCCGATGGCGGCGCAGCAGGCGACGACTGAAGTCCTGAACGCGCGCGCACAGGCCGGCGGCGTTGCGCCCGTTCAGACGCTCGACGCGATTACGGTTGCGGCGACGAAGATCGAGGAGCGTGCAATCGACTCGCTCGCCCCGGTCAGCACGGTGACGCTCGACAAGATCCAGGGGCTGCAGCCGAACCGGCTGTCGGATATCTTCTATGCCATTCCCGGCGTGTCGTTCCAGGAGCGCGGCGACGATCCTGCCACGGTCATCAACATTCGCGGCTTGCAGGAATTCGGACGCGTCGCCGTCGTCGTAGATGGTGCCCGGCAGAACTACCAGCGCACCGGCCACAATGCGAGCGGCTCCTTCTTCCTTGATCCCGAGCTGGTCGGCGGTGTCGATGTCGTGCGCGGCCCGGCCGCCAACATCTACGGCTCCGGTGCGATCGGTGGCCTCGTCTCGTTCCGCACCAAGGACGTCGAGGACGTGCTGCGCCCCGGCGAGCGCTGGGGCGTCGATCTCTCGGGGTCCTACGGCTCCAACAACAACCGTGGCCTCGGCTCGGTATTCGGCGGCGTTCGCGCGACGCCGGACGTCGATATCTTCGGCGGTGCGGTCTACCGCACGCAAGGCAATTACAAGGACGGCAACGGCACCGAGATCGGCAACACCGGCAACCAGGTCGAGAGCGGCCTGATGAAGCTCACGGTGCGTCCTGCCCTCGGTCACGAGGTCAAGTTCGGCGCCATCTTCCAGGACTATCAATACGACATCGGCCAGTTCAACAGGGGGCCGGTCGCGACCGCGGCACAGCGCGCGCTCTATCAGGGCTCGTCGGTCTACGCCTCCGACGCCAAGAACTACACCGGCACCATCACCTGGAATTATTCGTTGCCGAGCGACAATCTGTTCGATTGGCACATGTCGGTCTACGGCAACCGTGTCGATAACGACCAGACCAAGACTTATCACTATTCGACGTCGGGCGCGGCCCTGTGCGGCACCGGCAATTTCGGCAACAACATCTCGGGCTGCGTCGGCGACAAGCGCGGCTATGTCCTCAATACCTACGGCATCGACGCCAACAACACCACGCGCTTCAACGTCGGCGACTGGCGCAACGCCCTGACCGTCGGTTTCGACGCGTTCCAGGACGACGTGATCACGACCGATAGCCGCGGCAACTCCAACATCACCACGCCGAGCGGAATCCGCACCGTATCGGGCGGATTCCTGCAGCTGAAGCAGAACTACAGCACCTGGTTCGAGGCGGTGAGCGCGATCCGCTACGACCGCTACGATCTCGAATCGGGCAAGACGAACGGCAGCGGCGACCGCTTCTCGCCGAAGATCACTCTCGGCGTCACGCCCGTTCCAGGCTTCCAGCCCTATGTGAGCTATGCCGAAGGCTATCGCGCCCCGTCGATCACCGAAACCGTGATCTCGGGCGCGCACGCGACCGGTGGCGGACCGGCTCTCTTCCCCTGTCCGGACGGCACCGTCGGCCTGTTCTGCTTCCTGCCCAACCCGAACCTTCGTCCTGAAGTCGGCAAGAACAAGGAAGTCGGCTTCAACCTGAAATACGACAACATCTTCAGCGCCAACGACTCGTTCCGCGGCAAGATCAACCTTTTCCGCAACGACGTCAGTGATTACATCGATCTCGTGTCGTTCGGCTTCGTGACGTTCCCGGGCGTCGGATCGTTCGCCCAGTACTACCAGTACCAGAACATCGCGCAGGCCCGCATCCAGGGCTTCGAGGCGGAGACGATGTACGATGCCGGCAACTGGTTCATCGGCGTCGCCGGTCATTACATCCAGGGCAAGAACGCCGTCACCAATGTCGGGCTTGCGACCATCACCCCGCGCAAGGTCGTGACGACAGGTGGTGTCCGACTGCTCGATCGCACCCTGATCCTCTCGGCACAATGGGCCTCGTACGGCGCCAACAACGACGTGCCGGCGGGCTATCTGCCGGCGACCGGGTACGAGCTGGTCAATCTGTACATGACCTACAACGCGACCAAGGACATCGTGTTCACGGCCTCGATCGACAATCTCCTGAACCAGTATTACCGGCCCTACGCCATTCCCGGCGCCTCGACCGACGGCACCACGCAGAACGACGTGCTGTGGTCGAGCCCGGGACCCGGCAGGGTCTACAAGGCCGGCATGAAGATCCACTTTGGAGGTGCGTAACGCGCATCGCAGCACCACAAGCCTCCGCCGGGCCGCGCTGATGCTCCAGCGCGGCTTCGGCGCGTTTCGTTTTGATCAGAAGGAGAGACTTTGATGTTCATCGCCATGAATCGATTCCAGGTGAAGAAGGGCGCGGAGAGCGCGTTCGAAACCGTCTGGGCCACCCGCGAGTCCTATCTCGGCAGCATGCCGGGCTTCGTCGAGTTTCACCTGCTGAAGGGGCCGGAGGCCGAGGACCACACGCTCTATTCGTCGCACACCAGTTGGGTCGACAAGGCGGCGTTCGAAGCCTGGACGCGTTCGGAGGAATTCCGCCGCGCCCACGCCCGTGCCGACAACAGGACCGGCGAGAGCCTCTATCTCGGCCATCCCAAGTTCGAGGGCTTCGAGGTGATCCAGAGCGAGCGCAAGGCCGCGGCCGCCTAAGTCGATGATGTTCGAGAGGAGCCGGACATGCTGAACACCGATCTCGCAGATCTCAAGGCGTACATGGCCGACAATCCGGGTGCGGTGATCGAGGACGTCGCGCGCGAGCGCAACGTCACACCGCGCGCGGTGATCGAGGCGCTTCCGTCATCGATGGTGCGCATCGGTGGCGGCGAGCACTTCGCCGCTGTCATGCAGGACATTGCGGCGTGGGGCGAGGTCACGCTGATCGTGCACACGGACGACGCGATCTTCGAATTCACCGGCGCCGTGCCTGCGGGCGAGGTCGGCCGCGGCTACTTCAACTTGATGCAGCCGAAGGGACTGCACGGCCATCTTCGCCACGAACGCTGCGCGGGCGTCGCCTTCGTCGAGCGCCCCTTCATGGGCAAGACTTCCGCCTTCGTCGCGTTCGTGAACGCCGACGGTGGCATCATGTTCAAGGTGTTCGTCGGTCGCGACGAGACAAGGGCACTGCGGGCGGATCAGCTGGTGCGGTTTCGCCGGCTTGCGGACCGGACCGCGGCCGCGGCGTAGTTCGCTTCAACCTGTCGGGAGATCGGGATGCAGGGCAATGTTGGGCTTCGGCATGTGATCCTAACAATCGCACTGGTGCTCGCGCCGGCGCCGGCTTTTGCGATCGACGAGGCGCTGTTGCCGCGCAATTTGTCCCCTTGGGGCATGTTCCTTGGCGCCGATATCGTCGTGAAGACGGTGATGACCGGGCTCGTCGTTGCCTCGCTGGTGACGTGGACGGTGTGGCTTGCCAAATCCATCGAGCTGCGTCGCAAGGGCGCGCTTGCCTCGCGGCGGATGCAGGCGCTCGAAGGCAACATCAGGCTGGCCGAGGCAGCCGCGTGGGCCGGTGATGCCCACGACGCCGTCGCCCAGCTCATCCAGTCCTGCGCGAGGGAGGCCGAGCTCTCCGGCGGCGTGCTCGACGACGGTCTTCAGGAACGTGTCGCGCTACGGCTGGAGCGGGTCGAGGCGGCGATGTCGAGGCGGATCGCGCGCGGCACCGGTGTGCTCGCGACCATCGGCGCAACCGCGCCCTTCGTCGGCTTGTTCGGTACCGTCTGGGGCATCATGAATTCCTTCATCGGCATCTCCGAGAGCCACACCACCAGCCTTGCGGTGGTCGCACCCGGCATCGCAGAAGCGCTGCTCGCCACCGCGCTCGGGCTCGTCGCCGCGATCCCGGCGGTCGTGATCTACAATCACCTCGTCCGCGGCATTGCCAATTACCGCGCACTGCTCGGTGACGCCTCGGCACAGCTGATGCTGCTGGTGAGCCGGCAGCGCGACCACAGGGAATTCCGCCTGGCGCGAGCGGCGGAGTAGCCGATGGCCGCCAAGCTCGGTGGATCGAAGCTTGGGTCGCGCGGCGGCCCCGACGATCTCGACGTCACCCACGAGATCAACGTCACGCCGTTCATCGACGTGATGCTGGTGCTCCTCATCATCTTCATGGTGGCAGCCCCCCTCGCGACCGTCGACATCGGGGTAGAGCTGCCCGCGACCGCGGCCGAGCCGCAGCGGCGGCCGGACAAGCCGACCTTCGTGACCGTGAAGGCGGATCTCGCCGTCGCCGTCGGCGAGGACACGATGGCCCGCGACGGCCTCGTCGCGGCGCTCGATGCGGCCACCAAAGGCCGCAAGGACGAGCGCATCTACCTGCGCGCCGACAAGGCGGTCTCCTACGGCGATCTGATGGAGGTGATGAACACCCTGCGCAATGCCGGTTATCTCAAGGTCGCCCTGGTCGGCCTCGACGGACGCAGCTGATGGCCGCCAACGTGTTTGCCCTGCACGAGCCGCCCGGCGAGCGCGAGACAGCGCGCTGGGCCTTTTCGGCAGTGGTCATCGCGGCGCTGCATCTTGGCGCCGCGCTGCTCGCGGTGAACTGGCTGAAGCAGGTGCCGGAGCAGGGCGTCAACATGCCGGCAATCCTCATCGACATGACGCCGGAGACGGCCGCGCCCCAGGCGACGCCGCTGGATATCGCGCCGGGACCGGTGATGCAGCAGGCGGATGCGTCGCCGCCCGAGCCGGTGCAGCAACAGACCGCCGAAGAGATGATTCCGTCAACGCCACCGCAAGAGCAGCCGGACGTTGTGGCACCGCCGGAGCAGAAGCGCGAGCCAAGTCCGCCGAAGCCCGAGTTTGCCAAAATGGAGCCCGTGGAGAAACCGCCGCCTGCGAAGCCCAAGGTGGTGCGCCCTGATGCAAGGAAGCCGTCGGAGGCGCCGCCGGCTCCCCGCACCAGCGCGCCGCCGCGTGCGGAGCGACAGGCTCCGCTGGCATCTGCCGTGAGCGCCGGCGCGGTCGCTTCTGCGATGGCGACCTACTACCGGCGCGTCCGCGCACATCTGATGCGCTTTCACCAGTATCCGGCAGGCGCCAATGGTCAGAAAGGCGTTGTCAGGTTGAGCTTCACGCTCGGCCGCGGCGGCCAGGTCCTGTCCAGCCGCGTCAGCGGATCCTCGGGCGTTGCGGCGCTCGACGCCCAGGCCGCGGCGATGATGCGGCAGGCTCAACCATTTCCGGCAATGCCGCCCGAGATCACGTATTCAACGGTGCCCATCAACATCCCGGTGATCTTCGGGCGGTAACCGGGCTCCTCCCCCGCGCGAAGCGGGAGAGGAGAGAGCGGCTGGCTACTTCGCCTTCAGGAAATCCGCCACTTCGAGCAGCATGAACTCGTCGTCGTCGGCCTTGTTGGGATCGCGGCTGGACGAGAACGGCAGATTGTTGTCGTTGCCGACGATGATGTGGGTCTCGTCGACGCGATCGACGTTCTCGATGGTGAAGAACGGGAAGGTGTAGACGCCGTCATTGAGCGGCTTCCGCGCCTTCTTGTCGGGATCCTGGATCTTCATCAGGTCGATATAGCCGATCTTGCGCACGGGCTTGCCGACATTGGCGTCGGTGAGCTCGATCTTGTAGATGCGCTTGAACTTGGCGAGATCAGGGAAGCAGTTCTCGCCGCGGGTCCCTTGCGGGCAGGCCTTGTCGGCGGTGCCTTCGCCGTTGTCGCGCTCGATGATGAGGCCGGAGGCCTGGTCGATCATGTTGAAGTCACCGATGGCGTTGCCGTTCTGCTCGAACACATACTGCCAATAGCGGCCGGTGAATTTTTCCGCAGCGACGTCGAACTCGAGGATGCGGGAGGCTTCCTTGCCGTCGACCTTCTCCCAATCCTTCTTCTCGGCGTCCCACAGCGGTCCTTCGAGCAGGCCGTAGAGGAACTTGCCGTCCTTGGACGATGCAAAGCCCTCATAGCCCTTGGAGCGGCGGAGGTTGACGTTGGTGTAGGTTGCACCCGGGGCGCCCGGCGTCGCCACAGCCCAATTGTCCGGCGAGCGCACCGGCTTGCCGTCGGCCACGGTTTCGAAAACCCCAAGGATCTTGCCAGACTTGTCGGCCTTCAGGATGTAGGGCCCGAACTCGTCGCCGATCCAGAAGACGTCGCCGATGATCTGAAAGCCCTCGGTGTCGAAGTCGGATCCGGTGAGGTAGCGCTTCTGGGTGTCCTCGTGAACGATGCGGAAGGGGACCTTCTTGTCGGGATCGTGAAGGAAGATGGTCTCCAGCCGCTCGATCTTGCCGCTGGCCCAATCCATCTTGTAGCGGTTGAGGTACAGCATCGAGTCCGGCGAGTTGGCGCGCGCGCCCATGCCGTTGTCGGTGATGACCCAGAAGCTGCCGTCAGGCATGGTCTTGATGCCGGAATGGCCCTGCAGCGGCTGTCCCTTGAACGGCAGCGACACGCCGGTCGCCCGCTCATAGGACTTGCCCATCACCGTGCCGAGCGCATCGACGCGCTTGCCGGTGGTGTACTTGCCCGAGGTCTTGAGATCGGCGGGGGCGTCGGCCGGAGCATCGATGAATGTGGCGGCCGGCATCACCACGTGGCCGGCGAGCCTGGCGGGGAATTCACCTTCGCTCTGCGCGAGCGCCGAGCTGGTGGCGAGAATGATCGTTGCGACGGTCGTGAGAAAAGTCGCGCGCATGTGCGTCTCCTGTTGGCGGACGCACGCGTTATGCGGATGGCTTATTGCAGTTTTGTGAAGCTGGGCGAAAGGCCGCAGGCTCGGGCTATTCCTCTACTGTCTGAGCCTCTCATGCGGTTTCGTAGACCAGTCTCGTGAAGAAACCGGGGTCGATGAGAAACTGTCCCCACCTCGCGTCGAACTTGGCGGTGGGCTTGGCGGCAACGGCTTCGTCGCGCGTCTTTCCCTGCTTCTTGAGATTGCCGACATTGTCCCTGATGGTGACCAGCATGTCGCGGAATTCCTGCATCTCGGCCTTGTTGCTGACGGGTTTGCCGTGACCGGCGATCACGATGGTGTCGTTGTTGGCGACCGCCAGATTGGCGTCGCAGGCCGCGATCATGCCGCCGATGCTGCCGCCGGTGGAGTGGTCGATGAAGGGGTAGATGTCGTTCCAGTAGGTGTCGCCGGCGTGAAGAATGTTCGCCTCGGCAAACATCACCGAGATGTCGCCATCGGTATGAGCCGGACCGCTATATTTCAGCGCGATGGATGCGCCGTTGAGCTTGAGATGATGCTCCTTGGCGAAGACCTCCGTCGGGACTGCCTTCGTCGCCAGAGGCAGAAAATTGTAATCCCAGTCTTCGACCCGCTGAATGCTTGAGAGGTGCTTGCGGGTGTTCTCGTGGGCGATGATTCTTGCGCCGGCCGCATGCAGCCATTCGTTGCCGTCGGCATGGTCGAAGTGCCAGTGCGTGTTGATGAGATGTGCAATCGGCTCGTTGCCAAGTTCGGCCAGCGCCTTGCTGAGCTGCGGGCGCGAGACGCTGATGCCGCCGTCGACCAGAAGCTTGCCGTCAGGTCCCGTAAGCACGGCGATGTTGCCGCCCGATCCTTCGAGGACGCTGATGTTGTTGCGCAGCTTGTAGGTTTTGATCGGCGACGTCGCCGCGCTGTCCTTGATCAGGCTGACGATGCCGCGCGCTTCCGCGTAGGCCTGGCTCGGGGTGAGCCATCCCCCTGTGGCGGCGAATGCCGCGCCGCCGACGCAACACAGGCAAAAGCCGCGTCTGGACATTTGATGAGGTCGTGGCGCTGCCATGCGATTCTCCCGACCCAGGGCGTTCAGCGACGGCGTCAAGGGGCGATCCCCGCCGTCTGCGATTCCCAAGATCGAGCGAAACATCGAACGAAACGCGTCAGCGATCTATCACGATTGCACGAACCTTCGCGATCGCGCAGCCGCCACCTACTCCTTCACCGCGCCGGTCAGCGAGGACACGTAATAGTCCACGAACAGCGAGTAGAAGACCGCAACCGGCAGCGAGCCGAGCAGCGAGCCCGCCATCAATGCGCCCCACTGGTAGACGTCGCCGGTGACGAGCTCGGTCAGGATCGCGACCGGGACGGTCTTGTTGGCGCCGCTCTGGATGAAGGCGAGCGCGTAGATGAACTCGTTCCAGGACAGCGTGAAGGAGAAGATACCGGCCGAGATCAGCCCGGGCACCGCGAGCGGCAGCGTGATCCGCCGCAGGATCTGCAGGCGCGTTGCGCCGTCCACCAGCGCGCATTCCTCGAGCTCGTAGGGGATCGACTTGAAGTAGCCGATCAGGAGCCAGGTGCAGAACGGCACCAGGAACGTCGGATAGACCAGGATCAGGGCTAGAGGTGAGTCGAACAGGCCGAACTGCACGATGACGGTGGCCAGCGGAATGAACAGGATCGACGGCGGCACGAGATAGGCGAGATAAATGCCGAGACCCACGTAAGGACTGCCGCGGAAGCGCAGGCGCTCGATGGCGTAGGCGGCGAGCGTGCTCGCGATCAAGGACAGCGTGGTCGAGCCGATCGCCACCGTCATCGTCGTCCACAGCCAGCGCGGATAGGCGGTGTCGAACAGCAGGTGCTTGATGTGCGCGAGCGTCGGCGAAGAGATCCAGAACGGGTTATGCTCCTTGTAGTTCAGCAGCTCCGCGTTCGGCTTGAACGAGGTGATCGCCATCCAGTAGAACGGAAACAGCAGGATCAGCACGAAGCAGCCGAGCGGCAGGTAGATCATCATCAGCCGCCGCAGCCCGGAATCCCACGCCATGGTGTCGGGTGCGGCCTTGGCGTCGGCGACGGCCGGTTGAGCGACGGTATCAGTCATTGGCCTCTCCCTGCTGCCATTTGCGGCGCGCCAGGCCGAAATAGGAGAACAGCGTCGCGAACACCAGGAACGGGATCATCGACACCGCGATCGCTGCGCCTTCGCCGAGCTCGCCGCCGGCGATGCCGCGCTGGAAGGCGAGGGTGGCCAGCAGATGGGTCGAGTTCACAGGTCCGCCGCGGGTAATGGCGTAGACCAGCTGGAAGTCGGTGAAGGTGAAGATGATCGAGAAGGTCATGACGATGGCGAGGATCGGCATCATCATCGGGAAGGTGATGTAGCGGAAGCGCTGCCAGGCGCTAGCGCCGTCGAGCATCGCGGCCTCGTAGAGCGAGGGCGAGATGGTCTGCAGGCCCGCGAGCAGCGAGATCGCGACGAACGGAATGCCGCGCCAGATGTTGGCGGCGATCAGCGAGAAGCGCGCCGGCCAGGCCGAGCCGAGAAAGTCGATATTGCTCGAACGCCAATGCAGCACGTCGACCAAAAGATAGGAGATGATCGAGAATTGCGGATCGTAGATCCACCAGAACGCCAGCGCGGAGAGCACGGTCGGCACGATCCAGGGCAGCAGGATGATCGCACGCAACAGGCTCTTGAATGGAAAATGGTTGTTGAGCAGCAGCGCGAGCCAGAAGCCGAGCGCGAACTTCCCGAAGGTCGCGATCGCCGTGTAGACCACGCTGTAGAACACGGCGTTCCACCACAGCGGGTCGGTGAGCAGATACTGGAAATTCTCGAGGCCGACGAAGATGCCCTTGCGGCCGATCGTCGTGTCGGTGAAGGCAAGCCAGATGCCGAGGCCGAGCGGATAGGTCAGGAACACCGCGAGCAGCCCGATCGCGGGCGCCAGGCACATCACGATCAGGAACGGCTTGTAGTCGAACAGTCGCACCAGCCAGGATGGCTGCCGCTGCGCCAGTGCGGAGGAAGAGAGGGTGGTCACGGACATTCGGGGGCGGTGTCCTGTTCTAGACGGTCACTACATTCGTCGTTGCGCGCGAAGCGACTTGTCCGCCGAACCCTTGGCGAAGGCGGAAGCAATCCAGTCTGGTTCTGCGGTGGCAGCCTGGATTGCTTCGTCGCAAGAGCTCCTCGCGATGACGGCGGCTTTGTCGATGCCTATCGGCCCTGCCGCCGGAAGTACCGCTTGCAGCGCTGCTCGGCTTCCGCGGCCGCGGCCTCCGGGGTTGCGGCGCCGGTCGCAACGGAGGCGCACATCTGAATCAGCACGTAATCGGCGCTGACGGCTCCGGTCGCCGTCGAGATCGGGCCTTTGTAGCCGTCATAGTAGGTGCTGTTCATCGTGTCCTTGAAGATCGAGACCTTGGGATCGCCTTTCCAGACGGCTGCCTCGGCATAGGCGGCCAGCGGCTGCGACCAATAGCCGGAATTGGCGTTGAGCCAGGGCTCGTACTGATCGTTCTCCAGCATGAATTGCAGGAAGGCCTTCGCCGCGTTGGGGTACTGGCTGTGCTTGAACACCATGGCGTTCAGCGTCAGGCCCGCCATCGGCGAGACTTTGGCGAGGCCCTTCGGCAGCAGCTGATGCTCGCTGTCCTCGGCGATCGCCTTGGTCGCCGGATCGTTCTTGAGCGAGAAATACAGCGAGACGCCGTTGGCGGTCAGCGAGATCTCCTGCGAGGAGTAGGCGCGGTTGTTGCTGACGTCATTCCACGACGGCGTGCCGGCGATGAAGGTCGGGTAGATCTGCTTGACCCAGTTCAGCGCAGCGATCGTCTCCTTGCTGTTGATGACGACGTTGCCTTCCTCGTCGAGCAGGGACGCGTTGTGCGACCACAGCGCCCAGTTGGCGAAGCCGTTGCCGTCGCCCTTGGCGTTGCCGAGCGCGAAGCCGGCCGGCTTTCCGGCCTTGTGCAGCTTCTGGCAGAGGTCGAGGATTCCGGCATGGTCTTCGGGCACCTTGTCGAAGCCGACCGATTGCAGGATCGACTTGCGGTAGATCAGCGGTCCCGCAGTGGCGCCGAACGGAAGTCCGATCCAGGCGTCGCTCTTGTTCCTCTTGCCGTAGCGCTGCGCCAGCGGCAGCCAGCCGCCATAGCGCTTGCCGATGTAATCGGCGACGTCGGTCAGCTCCATCAGCTTGTCGATGTAGATGTGCGGTGCGTCGGAGAAGCCGATGATGATGTCGGGGCCGGCACCGGAATTGGCGGTCACCGCGGTCTGCTGGTTGATGTCCTCCCAGCCGACGAAGTCGACCTTGACCTCGACCCCCGTCTCCTTCGTGAACTTTGCCGCATTGGCGCGGAATACGTCTTCGTCGGCCTGGACGAAGCGTACCGGGCGCAGCATGCGCAAGGATGCGCCCTTCTCGATCTCGCGCTTGGGCGCCGCCACGTCGGCGGCCTTGATCGTCGATGGTGTTGTTTGCGCCGCAGCACCGGTGGCGGCGAGCGTTGCAGCGGACAGGCCCAGCGCCAAGGCATCACGACGTGTGATGTCGTTCCTCATCAGTACCTCCCTATATGTTCCCTTCCCGGCGTTGATCGCCGGTGAAGGGTCGTTTCGGCCGTTGGCGCCTTGGCGCCGGCCGTCTAGCTGTTCGGCCCGCGATCCATGCTGACGGGTTGCCAGCGACGAAGCGTGGTGTTCTGCAGCACCGACGGATTGACGCAGCTTACCGGCCACATGCCCTGCAGCACCAGTGACAATTCGTAGCCCACCCGGCGCTTGCGCGCTTCGTCGAACCGTGCCGAGGCCGAGGCGACATGGGCGGTCAGGGTCACGTTCTCCATGCCGAGCAGGGGATTGTTGTGGGAGGGCGGTTCCTTCTCGAGGACGTCGAGGGCGGCATGCGCGATCCAGCCCTCCTGCAGCGCCTTGATCAGGCTTTCTTCGTCCACGGTGGCGCCGCGGCCGGTGTTGATGAAGATCGAGCCCTTCTTCATCTGCCGGAAGTGCTTCTCGGTCAGCATGTGATGCACCTCTGGCCTTGCCGGGGCGTGCATCGAGACGAAGTCGGATTGCGACAGCACCTCGTTCAGCGTCGACGGGATCACGCCGTGGTCGTACATCAGCGTTTCCTGGATGAAGGGGTCGTAGGCCATCATGCGCAGGCCGAAGGGCGCGGCGCGCTTCGCAACGGCTCGCGCGACGCGCCCGAACGAGATGAAGCCGAGCGTCTGGCCCATCAGCCTGGGAACCTTGAGCAGGGCCGGCCGGCCCTCGGCCCAGCGGCCCTCGCGCACCATGCGGTCCTGCTCGACCAGGCGGCGGAAGCCGGCGAGCAGCAGCATCATGGCATGGTCGGCGACTTCCTCGATGAAAGTATCGGGAATGTTGGTCACCGGAATTCCACGGGCGGTGGCGGCCTTGACGTCGACGCTGTCGACGCCGACCGAGCCCAGCGTGATGACCTTGCAGCTTTCCAGGCTGTCGATGATGGTCTTGGTGATGGGGATGCCCTTGGCGTAGATCGCGTCGGCTTCTTTCGCGGCGGCAATGAACCCGGCCTCGTCGGCGGGCGCCTCGACGATCTCGGCGTCGATCGGATCGAGCGCCTCGCGCTCAAAGGAATAGTCGCTGCCCGCGACCGTGAAGCTCGCGCCCTTCGGCGTCACCACCCTGTATTTCGGCATTTCCTGCTCCCGATTTGGTTTGTCGGTTCTTGTTGCGACCCGCCTCCGCGGACGGGTCTTTGCGTCTTTTACGCGAATTCGGGTCGCATGCGTACAATCCCCGGTTGGTGGTGGCGAGGTATATTGCCGGTTTTCCGCCCACGGTCAGGGCTTCTACGGAGGCCCGTAAGTAACTTGCTAAGGCCTCGCCCTCTAAAACTTGTTTCGATTTTGATCGATCTGTTCGCGTGCCCGTACCCCCATTTGCCGGAGCCACATCGTGAAGTTGAGCAATCTGAAGATCGCCCCGAAGCTGGGCATTCTTGTCGGCGTCACCCTGTTCGGCCTGTGCGTCTCCGGCGTTCTCGCCGGTTATCTGATGAAGCGCGAGATGGTGAATGCGCGCATCGACCAGACCAAGTCGATCGTCGACATGGGACGCAACTACGCGGGCGCGCTGAAGAAGCGCGTCGATGCCGGCGAGATGACGAAGGACGCGGCCATGGCCGAGCTTCGCCGCTACGGCAATTCGATGACCTACGACAACGGCTCTGGCTATCTGTTCGGCACGTCGTATGACGGCATCACCCAGCTCGCGCCCGATCCGAAGCAGATCGGCGCCAACCGCATGGATGTCGTGACCAATGGCCGCAAGCTGTCCGTCGAGCTGATGGACGGCGTCAAGGCCAACGGCTCGATCCTGCTCTATTATGAATACGTGAAGCCCGGCCAGGAGAAGCCGATCCGCAAGATCGGCTACGCCGTGGCGGTCCCCGGCTTCGACATGTATCTCGGCACCGGCGCCTATCTCGACGACATCGACGCCAAGATGGGCCCGGTCTATTGGCTGCTTGGCTTGGCCATGCTCGGCATCGTCATCGCCGCCGGCAGCGTCGCCTGGTTGATCGGCCGCAGCATCAGCCGCCCGCTGGCCCTGCTCGGCGCCCGCATGAAGGACCTCGCCGACGGCAAGCTCGAGGGCGACATTCCCGGCGTCGGCCGCGGCGACGAGGTCGGCGCGATGGCCGCCACCGTCCAGATCTTCAAGGACAACGCGGTCCGCATCCGCGACCTCGAGAAGACCGAAGCCGATGCCAAGGAGCGCGTCGCGGCAGAACGTCGCAGCGCGATGGAGGGCATCGCCAACGACTTCGAGCGCAGCGTCAACGGCATCGTCCGCTCGGTCTCTTCGGCCGCGGCCGGCATGCAGACCACGGCGCAGTCGATGACCGCGACCGCGAGCGATGCCTCCTCGCGAGCCGCAACGGTCGGCGCGGCCTCGCAAAAGGCCTCCGGCAATGTCGGCACCGTCGCGGCGGCCGCCGAAGAGCTGTCGAGCTCGGTTGCGGAAATCTCCCGCCAGGTGACGCGCTCGACCGAGGTCGCCAGCCGCGCCGTCAGCGACGCCGAGCGCACCAACGCCACGGTGCAGGTGCTTTCGACCGGCGCTGAGAAGATCGGCGAAGTCGTCAAGCTGATCCACTCGATCGCAGCGCAGACCAACCTGCTCGCGCTCAACGCCACCATCGAGGCGGCACGCGCCGGTGAATCCGGCCGCGGTTTCGCGGTCGTTGCCTCCGAAGTGAAGGCGCTGGCGAACCAGACCGCGAAGGCGACCGAGGAGATCTCCGCGCAGGTCGCGGCGATGCAGACCTCGACCAGCGACGCCGTCACGGCGATCTCCGGCATCACCCAGACCATCGCCGAGATGAGCGAGATCACCGCGGGCATTTCCGCGTCGATCGAGCAGCAGGGCGAAGCGACCCGTGAGATCGCCCGCAACATCCAGTCGGTCGCGGCGGGCTCGAACGAGATCAACGCCAATATCGGCAGTGTCACCTCGGCCGCGGAAGCGACCGGGACTGCGGCCACCGACGTGCTCACCAACGCCCGCGAGCTGGACAGCCAGTCCGGCGCGCTGCGCAGCGCCGTCGACAGCTTCCTCGCCAAGGTCCGCGCGGCGTAAAGTTCTTCACGCAATACGGAAAGGCCCGGCTTGTGCCGGGCTTTTTTGTACCTGTCGTCCCTTCGACGAAGGAAGCACGTCATCGACTGCCGGGACGATCAGAACCCGATCTTGATCCCGCCGCGCCCGGTGACGGTGCGGCTCGCATCGGACATCTCGTTGTACTCCGTCGCCGCAAACAGCGACACGCCCGAGGCGTGACGCCAGTCGAGGCCGGCGCCGGCGAAGTAGCCGACGACGTTGCCGCCGCCCGGTGCGGCGAATGCGAGGTTCTGCCCGAGCAGCACGGCATTGACGTCGGCATCGCCAGCCCGCTGCAGTCCGACCACGCCGGCCGATCCGGAAACTTTCAGCGTGCCTTGCCCGACGCCGGCAAAGCTGCGCGTCAGCGTCACCCCGCCGCGTTCCTCGAAATAGTGGCTGAGGCGGCTGCCCACGTCGAGATTGGCGGCCGAGCCGCTCTCCTGGTAGCCGCCGAAGCCGGCAGCGAGATACCGCACCCGCATCGAAGGCGTCAGCGTCAGGTTGGCGGCAATCGCCAGATCGAAGCCATAGGCCAGTTCGGGACTGACAAACCATCCCGCGTAACCGGCCCGCGCATATTCGACGCCGCCGGCCACGAGATTGTTGTCGACCCGGCGGGTGGCGGTGTTGCCGCTGCCGCCGCCCAGCAGCGAGAAATCGAGGAAGCCGCCGCTCAGCGCATAGCGGCCGTAGATGCCGGCAAAGCCGAGATCGCTGGTGGTGCGGCCGGCATCGGCGGCGAGGCTCGATTGCAGATTGCCGCCGCCGACGAGAACGCCGAGCCGCAACCGCGGCTGCACGATCTTGTCGGCGCCGATCGCGCCGCCATAGAAGCTGTTGATCGATCGCAGCATCATTCCGTCTTCCGGTGCGATGCGGCGGCCGCCAAAACCCTGCGCCCAGACGCTGGTGCCGTCGGTCGCGGTGAAGTTGGGATTGCCCGACAGCACGCGGTCCTGCCCGGCATAGGCCATGCCCGGCATCGCGGCGAAGGCCTCGTTGAACATGTCGCGCGCGACGTTGCCCGACGGTGCAAAGCCGATCGCCGGCCCTTCGCTGCTGGCCGGGGCGTCGTTGGCGAGGCGGCCCGATGCGAGGCCTGCGATCGCATGCGTGACGTCCACGACGTTGCGGCTGGCGACGCCGAACGACGATGGATCGACCGTGGCGACCGAGTTGCCGCTGACGACATAGGGAACGCCGCTGACATTGACGTGCGAGGCCGTGTCGATGAGGCCGGACGAGCCGTTGCTGTCGCCGAATGTGAGAATCGACGAATTTCCGCGGCCGCCCTGGATGTTGATCGTGGTCCCAACACGGTTGGGATCGCTTGCGTCACCGGCCAGCCATATCTGTCCGATCACGTGTGATCCCTGCAGCAGATTGATCGTCATCCGGTCATTGGTCGACGCGTTCGACGTCACATCGATGGCCGCGTAGTACCCGGTGCCGTCGATCAATCCGGAGTTGGTGAGGAACGAGCCGGGACCGGTGCTGCCGTTGTAGGCTGACACTACGGTCGCAACGCCGCGGATCGTCCCCGAATTGGTGACGGACGCCGGCCCCGTATCCGCATTCGCGGCGACCGGTCCGTTGACGGTGCCGGCATTCCACACGGCGGCGCTGCCCGCGTTCGTGCTGCTCGAAAGGCTGGCGGCGTTGCCGTAATTGATCGTGATCGCCGTGCCGGTGCCGTCGGTCGTTGTCTGGATGTTGCGCGCTACGCCGGTTGCTTCGTTGGTGGTCGTGGCGGATCCCGTCGGTGTCGAGGCCGTCGTCGTGATATCGCGCACGGATCCGGAATTGATGGTCTCGGCGGAACCTTGAAAAAAGGAATTCGAGCTCGTCGTAAGGATGTTCGTCTTTACTGTGCCGCTGTTGACGGTTTTCGCGTACCCTCCCTGGAGCGCGTCAGTCACGATTGAGTCGGCATAACCGGAATTGATCACGGTCGACTTGCTGCCGAACATGTGGGCGTAGATAAAATTCGCTGTTCCGGCATTGACGATCAGCGCCTCACCAAAGGACGAGTTGGCTACTTGTATGGAGATGTTGTTGGTGCGACCGTAGTTATATATCCGGGCGGAGCCGTACGGCGTAGCGTTGACTGACGCCGTTATGTTACGCGCATCCCCGTAATTGTAGACGATGGCGTCGGCCGCAAAGTCGGTGTGGGCCACCAGGTTTCCGCCTACCGTGCCGTAATTGGTGACGGTCGCCGTTCCCGTGAAGCTGTTGCCGAAAAAGATGCCGGCACTCGCACTAACGGACCCGCCGACGACGCCGAAATTGGTCGAAGTTGCATCGCCGAACTCACCGCTGACGGTTCGAATGCTGGTCGCGGTGCCGGTGTCTTTCAGGATATTGGTGAGGCTGGTTGATCCGCTCACCGGACCCGACGGCGGGTCGCCGATGATCCCGGAAGCGCCGGTATAGGTACAGACGATATCTGCCGTTCCGACGCAGGTCTGGGCCTGCGCGCCGCTTGCCAGCGTAGTCACTGCTGAAAATGCAGCCAACGCCGAGAGCAACGAACCTCGAAACAAACGGAAAGCAAAAGACGAACTCGAAAAACGAGCCTTCACTAAATCAAACAACGCCCACGCCCACTATCGCCCGTTAAATCGAGCTTTCTCCAGTCAATAGATGGAGTGGTCTAGCACGCGCGGAGGATGAGTTCAGTCTCCTAGTGCACACGCCGGCCGATTGGCCGAATTTTATTTTCTGGTTCCATTCTCAAACGTAAAGGGAACCGGAGCTGAGCCGCGGTCCCCCTTGGTATTGCAGGCGAGAGCTACTGCTTCTCGATTCCCGCATCCGTGATCAGCTTCTCCCACAGCACGAGCTGATCCTTCAGAAACTGCTCGAACTCCTCCGGCGTCTGGGCGAACGCCTCCATGCCTCGCTCGGCAAGTTGTGCCTTGACCTCCGGCCGCTCGACGATCTTGCGGATCTCCGCGTTCAGCTTCGTCACAGTCTCCTTCGGCATTCCCGCCGGGCCGAAATAGCCCTGCCAGGAGCTGATATCGAATCCCTTGACGGTCTCGTCCATGGTCGGCAACTCCGGCAGCAGCGCCGACTTCTGCTTGGTGGTGACGGCCAGCATCTTCAGCGCCTTGCCCTTGACGTGCGGCAGGCCGGTGAGGACGTCGACGAACATCATGGAGACGCGGCCGGCAATGACGTCGGTCAGTGCCGGCGGCGAGCTCTTGTAGGGCACGTGCAGCAGATCGATGCCGGCAAGCCGCGCGAAGGTGGCGCCGGAGACGATCGCGGACGACGAGCCCGAGGCATAGGAGTATTTGCCCGGCTCCTTCTTGGCGAGGGCGATCAGCTCTGCGACCGAATTGGCCGGGATCTCAGGATTGATCACCAGCATGAACGGCAGGTCGCCGGTACGCGCGATCGGCGTGAAATCCTTGACCGGGTCGTAGGTCAGGCTCTTGAGCAGATAGGGATTGGCCGAATGCGTGGTGTTGGTGGTGACCAGCAGCGTGTAGCCGTCGGGCGCGGAGCGGGCGACGAAGCTCGCGGCGATCGAGCCGTTGGCGCCGGCCTTGTTCTCGATCACCATGCTGGTGCCGAGTGCGGTGCCGAGCTCCTTGGAGATGATGCGTGTCGTCGTGTCCGTGCCGCTGCCGGCCGCGAACGGCAGCACCAGCGTGACGTTGCGGCTCGGATAATTGTCGGCCTGGGCGGCGGACGCCGCGGCAAGGCTCAGTGCGGCCGCAGCCACGGCACGCAGGTTTCGAAGCAGCCCTGAAATCATCTTGAGACGTTCCCTCTTTTTGGTTGGCGGGGAACCTAGCGTCTCCTCAATGAAATCGGAAGCCGGGAGTTTCGTGCCCCGGATGCAGCGCAGCGCTTCTTGTCCGGGACACGAGAGCGCAACGTCCGCGCCGCGGAATTACTTCGCCGCAGACCCCTGGCGAGAGGCGAACACGACGCCGGCCAGCACCAGGGCGTAGCCGATCAGGTGAAACGGCTGCAGCTTCTCGCCGAGCAGCAGGATCGCCATCGCCGAGCCGAACACCGGCACCAGATGGAAGAACGGCGCGGCCCGGTTCGGTCCGATCAGCGCCACGCCGCGGTTGAAGAACAAATAGGCCAGCGTCGAGGGGAAGATCAGGATGTAGCCCAGCGTCGCCAGCGTGATCGCGTCGAATTGCAGGACGCGGCCGCTTGCCGCCTCCCAGATCGCCGCGGGGATCAGCATCGTCGCGCCGCAGCAAGTGGTGAAGGACAGGAAGGACAGCTGATGGATCTTGGGTCGGCGCGGGATGAAGGCGGAGTAGATCCCGAACGCCACCAGCGAGGAGGCGAACATGATGTCGCCCCTGTTGAAGCTGATGCTCGCAAGCGCCGCGAGATCGCCGCGCAGGATGATGATCAGCACGCCAAGAAGCGAGATCGCGATGCCGGCGAACTGCGCCCCCGTCAGCCGCACGCCGAACAGCACCAGCGACCACAGCGCCACGAACAGTGGACCTGCCGACTGGATCAGCAACGCGTTCAGCGCCTCCGTGTATTGCATCGCCCAATACGAGATCGCGTTGTTGAAGGCGAAGCCCACCAGCGACAGGAACAGCATCAAGGGCAGGCTGCTCCGCAAGGCGGGCCAGTCGCGCTTCAGATGCGGCCAGGCGAACGGCAGCAGGATCAGGAATACGCCGAACCAGCGGATCGTGGTCACCGTCAGCGGCGGCACATGGGCGCCGACATGGCGCGCGAGCACGATGTTGCCGGCCCAGAACAGCGAGCTCAGGCTGAGCAGAAGATAGGGCTGGTTGTTGAGCCAACTGGCCGGATTGGAGGCCGGTGGCGCGGGCGAAGCAATCGTCATTGGCGTCGGATCGGAGCTTGCGCCGGATCGGCGTCGTGGCACAAGTCACGCGGTCGCAATGCTACAATGCAGGCAAGCCCCGAGGAGGTGCCTTTGGCGGTTAATATGTTGAACGTCGCGGGCCTGGAGCGGCTCGATCCGCAGTCGCCGGTGGTGATGCTGAACCTGATGCGTTTCCACGCGCGCTCGCGCGACGGCGACGGATCCGGCTGGGATGCCTATTTGCGCTACAGCGCCGTCACCGTGCCGATGATCAAGGCGCGCGGCGGCACCTTGCTGTGGACCGGCGATGCCAAGGCCATCGCACTCGGACCGCACGCCGGCAATGACTGGGACTTTGTCGCGCTGGTCCATTATCCGACGGTCGCGGCTTTCCTGGACATGATGACGTCGGAAGCCTACGAGCGCGAGGCCGACCCACACCGGCTCAACGGCTGCGCCGAGCATGTGATCATCGCGACCAGCGAGGCCTACAGCAAGTTCAGGGCGAGTTCACACCAAGGTTCCTAGGGTGGGCAAAGGCGCGCTTGCGCCGCGCCCACCATCTGTCTCCGTAAGCAAGATTGGCGGGCACGCTTCCGCCTTCGCGCTACGGCGGACAAGTCGCTTTGCCTACCCCGCGCGAGCGATCTACGTCGCCTGCTTCCGAGAGGCCACGAACACGCCCGACAGCACCAGCGCAAATCCGATGAAATGGAATGCCTGCGGGTGCTCGCCGAGAAACACCATCGCCATGATCGAGCCGAACACCGGCACGACGTGGAAGAACGGCGCGGCGCGGTTGGCGCCGATCAGGCGGACGCCGCGATTGAAGCAGAGATAGGCCAGGGTCGAGGGGAACACCGCGACGTAGAACAGCGTCAGCAGGTTCGGCCCGTCGAGCTTCATCACGGGGCGCGCGGACAATTCCCAGATCTCCAGCGGAATGAGGCAGGCGGCGCCGACCCCGAAGGTGAAGGCGAGGAACGACAGGCCGTGCATCGGCGGCCGCTTCAAGGTCAGCACCGAATAGAGCGCGAAGATGATCAGCGCGACGATGAAGATGAGGTCGCCCTTGTTGAACTCGATGTTCGACAGCGTGGTGAAATCGCCGTGCAGCAGGATCGTAAGCACGCCGCACATCGACAGCAGCACGCCGAACGCCTGCGCCGCGGTGAGGCGGATGCCGAGGATGGCCAGCGACCACAGCGCGACGACCAGGGGCGCGGCCGACTGCAGCAGCAGCGTGTTGAGGGCCTGGGTATGCTCCAGCGCCCAATATTGCAGCGTGTTGAAGGCGCCGATGCCGGTGACCGAGAGCGTGACCATCAGGCCGAGCTTGCCGCGGATTGCGGGCCAGTCCTGGGCGAGATGTTTCCAGGCGAACGGCAGCACCAGCAGGAAGGCGAAGAACCAGCGCAGGAACGACAGCGTGACCGGCGGGATATGGCCGGCGGCCAGCCGCCCGACGATGGCGTTGCCGGCCCAGCACAACGCGGTGATGCTGAGCAGCAGATAGGGCTGGTTGGCGATCCAGTGATGGCCCGATGATTCGGAGCCCGTGCTCTGGCCGGTGGCGGACATTGTGATTGTTTGGGCCCCGCGTCATGCGCGCCAGGCCCCGGCCCGCCGAGGTCGGGCCGGCTGATCGCCCGGCGCTGTCCAAAGACACGGAAATCGGGGCTGCATCAACGGGGGGCGGACGCATCGCGACCATGCAGCGGCCGAAATCGATCTCACGCTTTGGTCGAAGCTTGTCGAGCCGCTCTGGAAGGTTTCTGGATTTTCCGGGGATATCAAAGGCTTAAAGTCTGTCCAGAGCCGCGAAAAAGCCCCGTTCTTGCTTGCCTAGAGCGGCTGCTTCCTTTATCCGGTTGGCTGCCTTGCGCGCGAACGGCTCCCGGCCGTCAGCTGGGCTGGCGCATCTAAAATCTTCGAAGGATTACCCGCGAATGGCCAATGTTGTCGTCGTCGGCGCCCAGTGGGGCGACGAGGGGAAGGGCAAGATCGTCGACTGGTTATCGGAGCAGGCGGACATCGTCGTCCGCTTCCAGGGCGGCCATAACGCCGGCCATACGCTGGTGATCAACGGCAAGACCTACAAGCTCGCGCTGTTGCCCTCGGGCGTGCTGCGCGATCAGAAGCTGTCGGTGATCGGCAACGGCGTGGTGTTCGATCCCGCCGCCTTCCTCGACGAGGTCACCAAGCTGAAGTCGCAGGGCGTTGCGGTCTCGCCGGAGAACCTGCGTGTCGCCGAGAACGTCACGCTGATCCTGCCGCTGCACCGCGAGCTCGACGCGCACCGCGAATCCGCCAGCGCCGCGACCGCGATCGGCACCACCCGCCGCGGCATCGGCCCGGCCTATGAGGACAAGGTCGGCCGCCGCGCCATCCGCCTGATGGACCTTGCCGATCTCGACACGCTCCCGCACAAGATCGACCGGCTGCTCGCGCACCACAATGCACTGCGCCGCGGCCTCGGCCTGCCGGAGTTCGATGGCAAGGTGATTTTGAAAGAGCTGAGCGCGCTGGCGCCGCAGCTGCTGCCCTATGCCGAGACGGTGTGGCGGCTGCTCGACATCAAGCGCCGCGAGGGCAAGCGCATGCTGTTCGAGGGTGCACAAGGCGCGCTGCTCGACGTCGACCACGGCACCTATCCCTACGTCACCTCGTCCAACACGGTGGCTGCGCAGGCCGCGACCGGCTCGGGCCTCGGCCCCGGCGCGGTCGGCTACGTGCTCGGCCTGTGCAAGGCCTACACCACCCGCGTCGGCCAGGGCCCGTTCCCGACCGAGCAGGACAACGAGACCGGCCGCAAGATCGGCGAGCGAGGTCGTGAGTTCGGCACCAACACCGGCCGTCCGCGCCGCTGCGGCTGGTTCGACGCCGTGCTGGTCCGCCAGGCGGTCCGCACTTGCGGCATCAACGGCCTGGCGCTGACCAAGCTCGACATCCTCGACGGCTTCGACACGATCGAGGTCTGCACCGGCTACAGGCTCGACGGCAAGGAGATCGACCATTTCCCGGCCGGTGAGGGCGCCCAGGCCCGGGTCGAGCCGATCTACGAGACCATCGAAGGCTGGAAGGAGCCGACCGCCAGTGCGCGGTCCTGGGCCGACCTGCCCGCCCAGGCCATCAAATATGTCCGGCGGATCGAGGAATTGGTGGGGTGCCCGGTCGCACTGCTTTCCACCAGCCCCGAACGCGAAGATACTATCCTCGTGCAAAACCCGTTTGAGGCTTAACGATCTCTTACCAGGACGCGCGTATAGTTGAGTTGAAATGGCTGATTACTATCCGCTGATCGCCCGCGCTATTGCCGCCCTGGACCCCAACGCTCCCGGCGAAAGCCGTCGCGCGCTCTATGAGCGGGCGCGCACGGCGCTGATCGCTCAGCTGCGCAGCGTGCAGCCGCCGCTCTCCGAATCCGAGATCACCCGCGAAAGGTTGTCGCTGGAGGAGGCCGTCCGCAAGGTCGAATCCGAGGCGGCCCAGCGCGCCCGCGAGGCCTCGCGCCCCGGTGGCGGCGGACGCAGCGGCGGCGATGCGTTTCGCCGCGCCAGTGCCCGGGCCGCCGAGGGCAACGCGGCTGCAGCCGCACCGGCCCCGCCGCGCACACGTCCGGCTCCACCACCGCCGCGGGCCGACCGTCCATCCTTCAATGTCGACGACCAGGGCGATGCCCAGCGCCCGCCGCGCGCTCCCCGTTTCGACGCGCCGCGCCAGCCCGGTCCGCCCGCACCCCCGGCGATGCCGGAGCCACCGGCGCCTCCACCGGCCGGGCGCGATCGTGCGGGTGGCCGCCGTCCGCCGGACGTCGGACCGCCGCCGGCGCTGCCTCCCGCTCCGGGCGTGCGCGGCTTCCGCGACATCACGGCCGACGCCAACGATCTCGGCGGCGCCGCCGCGCAGGCGAGCCGCGCCGCACGCCGGACCTATGCCAACGTGCCATCGCCCTCGCCGGAATTCGAACGGCTCGAGCCGAGCCTGGAAAACCGCGTCGGCGAAGGCGAGGCGCCTTATTCCTATGACGAGTCGATCGAGGAGGCCGAGCGCTATGCACCGCGGCCGGCCTCGGCGCGCCCGCACATCCCGGTGCTCGACCGCGACGCCAAGAAGCCCAAGCGCCGCGGCTCCGCGTTCCCGTTCAAGAGCGCGATCGCCGTCGGCATCGTGCTGATCCTGGTCGGTGCCGGCATCCTCTGGGGCAAGCCCCTGGTGCAGATCGCGACCAACCTGTTCAAGTCCTCGCCGACCCAGGTGGTGGAGGCGCCGAAGGATGCCTCGCAGCCGCAGAGCAAGCCGAAGATCCCCGATCGCGTCGGCCAGCCCTCGGCCAGCGACCAGCCGGTCGCGCCGGTGGCGCAGAAGGTCGTGCTCTATGACGAGGATCCGTCCGATCCGAAGGGCAAGCAATATGTCGGCTCGGTGGTGTGGCGGCTGGAGCCGATCAAGGCCTCGGGCACCCAGAAGGCCGACGTTGCCGTGCGCGCCGACATCGAGATCCCCGATCGCAAGTTCAAGATGACGATGTCGTTCCGCCGCAATACCGACTCCTCGCTGCCGGCGAGCCACACCGCGGAATTGACCTTCATCCTGCCGCCGGATTTTCCGGGCGGCAGCGTTTCCAACGTACCGGGCATCCTGATGAAGTCGAACGAGCAGGCGCGCGGCACGCCGCTCGCAGGGCTCGCGGTCAAGGTCACCGACGGCTTCTTCCTGGTCGGCCTGTCCAATGTCGATGCCGACCGCAGCCGCAACGTCCAGCTCCTGAAGGAGCGCTCCTGGTTCGACGTGCCGCTGGTCTACGCCAACCAGCGCCGCGCCATCATCGCCATCGAGAAGGGCGCCCCCGGCGAGCGCGCCTTCAACGACGCCTTCGCGCAGTGGGGCGATTAGGGCGAGCCGATCCGTTCTCCGTCATTCCGGGGCGCGCGTAGCGCGAGCCCGGAATCCATTTCACCGCGTCACATGCTGCCCAATGGATTCCGGGTTCGTGCTTCGCACGCCCCGGAGTGACGCCGAGTAGCTTACTGCGCCGCCGCTTCCCGCTTGTGCGATGCCGATGTCGCGGCCTCGCGGTCCATCACGGCGCGGCAGCCGGGGCTGACCTGCGCCTTGTTCCGGACCATGCAGGCCCTGACCCGGGGGATGTCGGGGATCTCACTGGAGCACAGCCGCATCGCATCGCCCGTGCACATCTGCTGCGCTTCGGATGAGAAGGCGAGGCCGGGTGAGGTCTGGAGTGCGATGGCGGTGGTTGCGACGGCGAGCAGCGAAGCGATGGTCTGAGTGCGTGTCATGCAGAATGGATCCCCGATGTCCATGGGCTTGAGCCACTTGGTTTTGGGGCGCCGCACGCGACTTGATCTGCCGCATGTCACAGCCTTCACGTCGGGAGCTCACTCCCGCATGTGGTCGCTCGATTTCTTGATTGTTCGAATCGAAAAGTGCTGCGCCGCCCGAGCGAAGTATGCGCCATTGTCGCGCAGCCGCAATGGTCGGCATGAAGGAAATTGCAGTTGTTGCGTGGACGTCACGCACAACGCCTGCGTGACGTGATCAGATCAGCCGATCGGAGGATATGCCGTCGCTCGCGCCGAGCGCGGCGGCGTGTTCCTCGACGGCGGTGACGCCCTTGGCCGTGAGTTCGAACAGGTCGCCGTCTTTCATCACGTAGCCGTCGGCGATCAGTTGTCCCATCTTGCCCTGGCTGTCGTCGGCGAAGGCAACGGATTGGCTGATGTCCCTGAGGATCGAGAGTTGTTCGTCGTGCAACATGGCGTCCCTCTCCGTTCGCCGGGGTTGAGGCCCTCACATGCCGTGGCTCTGAAAGACCTTGCTGCAAGCGCGCGACAGCTTGGCCCGGTTGGCTTGCAGGCACCCCTGCACCGCGCCGTCATTGCCGAGGTCCTTGCGGCAGAAGCGCGATGCGTCCCGCGAGCAGGCCTTCTGTTCCTGTGGCGTGCCCATATGGCCTTGCGCAAAAACGGGCGCGCTCGACAGGCCGCTCAGGGCCGCCAGCGTCATCGTCGCCAGAAGAAATTTGCGGGTCATTGACGGCTCCAATCCGACAGGGAAATTCAGGTCCTGTCTGAACTCGTCGTCGTGGCACTTGTTCCCAACGGCAGGGTTGCCCCGCTGTTCAAGGTTCCCGCGGCGCTGCTATAACCGCCGGAGAAGTGTGAGGGTGTTCGATGAAACGCTATCTGGTGTTTGCGCTGCTCGGCCCGTTCGTCGGCGGGTTCCTGCTGCTGCTGACCACGACCTATCAGTCCGGCTACTGGACCCAGACCAGTCTCGGCGAGGTCGGCAAGCTGTTTGCGGTGTTCTTCAAGACCCTGCAATACAGCTATCTGTTCGGCTTGCTGCCTTCGCTGATGATCGGTGCGATCGACGACATCCTGGTCCACATCAGGCGGATCGGTCCGGGCTTGCGGATGCTGCTGGTCGGCCTGTTCGCCTTCGTGCTGGCCTCGCTCACCTACGGCTCGCGCGGGCCGGATTCGGGCGCCGTGCAGATCATCCTGTACGGCCTCGTCGGGTTCGTGCCGGCGGTGATTTCGTCCTGGCTCGTGCATAAATATATCAAGGAGCCGCAAGCGGTGGCGGCGCCGACCTGAGCGCGCGACCTTCGGGCGCGGCGCAGCAACTTCCGCCGCGCCGGCGCGTTTCCTTGAGGCCATGACCATGTCCGACGACGATATTCTCGCTCCACGCCGGTCCCGTTCGGGGAGCGGTTCGG
The DNA here is from genome assembly GCF_002531575.1 of Bradyrhizobium sp. Y36. Taxonomy (GTDB): domain Bacteria; phylum Pseudomonadota; class Alphaproteobacteria; order Rhizobiales; family Xanthobacteraceae; genus Bradyrhizobium. The sequence goes on from NZ_NWTI01000006.1 coordinate 44,875, forward strand.
GCGCGACCTTTTCGAAGGCACGCGGGCCGATCATCGACCAGGACGGCCGGGAGATCCCAGAAACGCTGGAGCAGGGCTTTCGCGAGTTCCGTTTCGAGCTCGGCAAGGACAATCCGTTCGCCGCAAGCCCGTTCGGCAATCTGACGCGCGAGCAGCGCATCGCGCGGCTCGAGGCGATCGCAAAGCTGCTCGACATCGCCTTCGTCCTGCCCGGGACCAACATCCGCTACGGCATCGACGGGCTGATCGGCCTGATCCCCGTCGTCGGCGACATCATCACCACCGCGATCTCGCTGTGGCTGGTGCGCGAGGCCCGCGCGCTGGGCGCGCCCTGGTACGTCACCGCGCGCATGCTCGGCAATGTTGCGCTCGACGGCGTGGTCGGCATGGTCCCGTTCGCGGGCGATGCCTTCGACGTCATGTTCCGCGCCAATATGCGCAACGTGCGCCTGTTGCGGCGCTGGCTCGACAAGCAGCCGCGGGTCTAGCGACTCTTCTCCCTGCACCCTCGTGCGTCCTGGGCACGAGAGTCGTCAGCTGATTTCCGCAAGCGAGGGGACAGCCCTCAAACACAAAGAGCGCGACGACCTCTCGGCCATCGCGCCCTTTGCGCACATCGAAGGTTTTGCGAGAAACTTACGCCGCGTCGGCGGCGTCGGTCTCGGCCGGCGCCGGCTTGGGACGGCGGGGCAACGGGAAGGCTTCGCTCTCGTAGAGCGAGCGGATGCCGTTCTGGTCGAAACGCGCTTCTTCGACCTGGAGATAGGCGCCGTTCAGCGAATCCGTCGGCAATTGCTCCATCGCGAACTGTACGGCTTCGGCCGCGGTGCCGAACCGGCGATAGGTGAAGCCTGCGCGCTTCTTCTTGCGGATCGCGGCGGGGAAGAGTTCGGCGGAGGTGTTGAAGTTGAACGGACGCAGTGGACGCATGGTCAAAGACCTCGTGATCTTCTCTGGGGCTTTAAGCGCGTGGGGTTTGGGAGGGCAGGGGCCGCAATCGAGCGAGCCCGCCGCACATGCCATTTCGACCCCTAATATAGGCTTATCTGACAAAAATGCGACCCCTGCGATGGGAGATGATGAATCCGCGCATGGCAGGTCCGCGAGCGATAAAATATAAGCTATTTCAATTATTTATGTGGTTTACAGCTTGCCAAGAAGCAGCAGGACGACCAGCACCACGAGCACGACGCCGCCGATCCCCATGCCGGAATGGCCCAGGCCATAGCCATAACCGCCCACGCGGCCGGACAGGCCCCCGAGCAGGTAGATGATCACCAGGATGATCAGGATGGTCCCGAGTGACATGGCTTCCTCCCTGGCGGCCGCCAACATGCGATGATCGGCCGCACCGCCAGAGTAGAAAAGCACATCGCGCGATCGGGTTCCATGCGGGAACCCGATCACGCGGGGCGATTATTTCGGCTCCAGCTTCAAGGCGGCGGAGTTGATGCAGTAGCGCAGGCCGGTCGGCCCGGGGCCGTCCGGGAAGACATGGCCGAGATGGCCGCTGCATTTCGAGCAGAGCACCTCGGTGCGGATCATGCCGTGGCTGACGTCCCGCTCCTCGTCGATATGGCTCTCGACGGCGGGCTGGGTGAAGCTCGGCCAGCCGCAGCCGGAATCGAATTTGGCGTCCGACTCGAACAGCACGTTGCCGCAGCCGGCGCAGACATAGGTGCCGGCGCGGTGGTCGTGCTCATATTCGCCCGAGAAGGGACGCTCGGTCGCCTTCTCGCGCAGCACCGCGTACTGCATCGGCGACAATTCGCGCCGCCACTGCTCCTCGCTCTTGATGACCTTGTCGTCGGTGGTCTTCGTTTTGGTGTCGGGCATGGGTCTCCCGTTTTCTCAGTGATCTTGTTTTCGGTGGTCTTAGTTGGTGGCCTTGCCGGCACTCACCAGCGTCGGCTTTTCAATGTAGTTATCCGCGAACAGCTTTTTCAGGTTCTCGACCTTCGGCAGGTCGTTGTAGGCGATGTAGGGCTGGTTCGGGTGCAGCGTCAGATAGTCCTGGTGGTAGGCCTCCGCCGGGTAGAACGCCTCCAGCGCGCCGACCTTGGTCACGATCGGCTTGCTGAACACCTTGGCGCCGTTGAGCTGGGCGATATAGGCCTCCGCCACCTTCTTCTGCTCGTCCGAGGTGGTGAAGATCGCAGAGCGATATTGCGGGCCGGTGTCCGGGCCCTGGCGGTTGAGCTGGGTCGGGTCGTGCACCACCGAGAAGTAGATCTGGAGGATCTTGCCGTAGGAGATCTTCGTCGGGTCGTACTTGATCTCGACCGACTCGGCGTGGCCGGTCCGGCCGCTCGAGACGGTCTGGTAGTCCGCGGTCGCCTTGGTGCCGCCGGCATAGCCGGAGACCGCGTTGACGACGCCTGCGGTGTGCTGGAAGACGCCCTGCACGCCCCAGAAGCAGCCGCCGGCGACCACGGCGGTCTGGATCCCGCTCGCGGGGGCCGTATCCGTCGCGGGGGCGGGGATCACCACCGCCTCCTCCGCAGCCCGGGACGGCATCGCGAAGGCGAGCCCGAGCACGGTGGTTGCGGCGAGCAGGGAAGCGAGGGCAGGTCGGCGCATGGCGGATCCTCTTTCGGAAGGTCTGACAGTCTAGGACGGTCGGGGCCGAACGAACAGTTGTCCGGCGGCCTTTTCGCGTCATCCGAGATACGGATGCAGTTGCCGGTTGTTACGACGGGACGGACACGAGTCCGTGAAATGGGCCACCCGGCGACAGCCGGGCGCCAGCGGCTTGGCGAGACCGGGAACTCCGCGCTAGATGAACCGGTGCGATCGATGATCGACTTGAGAAGAATCTGGCTGGAGCAGGCCTGACCCATGCTGCGCGTCGCTTCCCTGACCCTCGTCATTCTGGCCGCTGGCCTGTTCAGCGCGGCGGCCGATCCGCAAGCGGACGACCTCGCCATCTGCCGCGATCGCCAGGCGGACCTCCAGGCCCGCGCGATCGCCTGCGAAAATCTGCTGAAGGCCGACAAGGTCAGCGGCAAGGACAAGGCGATCGCGCTCACTGCGCGCGGCAACACGCAGCTCAACAAGCGTGATTACGACCCGGCGATCGAGACCCTGTCCATCGCGCTCGATCTCGATCCGGACTACGTCATCGCCCTCAACCTGCGCGGCCTCGCCTATGAGCGCAAGGGCAAGGACGATCTCGCCATGGCGGACTACAACCTCGCGCTCCAGAAGCGCCCGGCCTACGGCGTTCCCTACAACAACCGCGGCGTCATCTACGCACGTCGCGGTGCGCTGCAGAGCGCCATCGACGATTTCACCCAGTCGATCAAATACACGCCGAAATTCCTGCTCGCCTGGACCAATCGCGCCCGCGCGCGCACGCTGATGAAGGATTTCGACGGCGCGATCGCCGATTTTGTCGAGGCCGAGAAGATCGATCCGGCCGCGCCGCAGATCGCGAGCAACCGCTGCATCACCTACGGCATGATGGGCAAATTCGACCAGGCCTTTGCCGATTGCAACGGCCTGATCGGGCGGCAGCCGAAGAACGTGTACGCGATCAACAACCGCGCCGATGTCAGCATGATGAAGGGCGACATCGATGCGGCGCTGAAGGATTACAACACGGCGATCGAGATCAACCCGAACAACATCCGCGCGCATTCCGGCCGCGGCCAAATCTACGAGCGCCGGAAGGATCTGGCGCAAGCCCGCGCCGACTATCGTGCCGCGGCCTATTCGCTGACGAATTTCGACGACACCGAGGTCGCCCGCGCCCGTGCCATCGCGCAGGAGCGGCTCGCCGCGCTGACGCAGCAGGCGCCGGCCGGGGTAACCGGGCGCCGCGTGGCGCTGGTGATCGGCAATGGCGCCTACAAGAACGTCCATGCTTTGCCCAATCCGCCGCGCGATTCCAGGTTGATCGCGGGCGTGCTGCGCGACGTCGGTTTCCAGACCGTGATCTCCGTCAATGACCTCACCCGTGACAAGTTCTTTGACGCCTTGAAGACCTTCGCGGAGGAAGCGGAGAAGGCCGACTGGGCCGTGGTCTATTACGCCGGCCACGGCTTCGAGATCGGAGGCGTGAACTATCTCGTTCCCGTCGACGCCAAGCTCTCCGCCGACAAGGACGCCGAAACGCAGGCGGTCGCCCTCGAGCAGGTCATCGCCGCGGTTGGGGCCGCTCGGAAAATGCGTCTCGTGGTGCTCGATGCCTGCCGTGACAATCCGTTCGCGCCGACCATGCAGCGTACGCTGTCGTTGAAGCTGGTCGACAAGGGCTTTTCCAACATCGAGCCCGGTGCCGGTTTCATGGTGGTCTACGCCGCCAAGCACGGCGAGACCGCGATGGACGGCGACGGCAGCGCCAACAGCCCGTTCGCCACCGCGCTGGCCCGCGAGATCAAGCAGCCCCGCGTCGAGATCAGGAAACTGTTCGACATCGTGCGCGACGACGTCTGGGCCGCGACCAGGCATGGGCAGCAGCCGTTCACCTACGGGTCGCCGCCAGGACGGGAAGATTTTTACTTCGTTGCGGGGAAGTGACGGCTTTATGGAGCGCGACAGCGCCGCCTCATAACCGCTGTCGTCCCCGCGAAGGCGCCATCACCCCAGGGAGGAGCGTGAAGCAAACTCCCACTCCCAGTCTTTGTCAAACATCTTCCTGTGGGTATGGGTCCCGAATCTGCGCTGCGCTTGTCCGGGACGACAGCGGGGTTGAGGCTGCGACGAAGTCGGGTGGGCACGGCGCGTTGCGCCTTTGCCAACCTTACGGGAGCGAACTCTAAACGACGATGCTCAGCCGCTTCGCCGCCCGTGTGATCCCGGTGTACAGCCACCTGGCGCGGCTCTCCTGGAACGCAAAGCTCTCGTCGAACAGCACGACGTCGTCCCATTGCGAGCCCTGCGACTTGTGCACGGTCAGCACATAGCCGTAGTCGAACTCGTCATAGGGCTTGCGCTGCTCCCAGGCGATCTGCTCGACGCCGCCCTCGAAGCAGTCGGCGCGCACGGAAACCTTCGTCACCTTGTGGCCGAAATCCTCGTCTGGCGACAGCCGCATCGACAGAATGCGCGATTTCGAGCGCGATGTGTTGCGCGACTTCACGCGCCACAGGCCGCCGTTGAACAGGCCCTTCTTGCGGTTGTTGCGCAGGCACACCAGCTTGTCGCCGGCGACCGGAAAGACATCCTCGATGTTCTGGCGCTGGCGCACCCGCATGTTGTAGGCGCGGCGGGTGTTGTTGCGGCCGACCAGGACCTGGTCGGCGCCCATGACCCTGTCAGGGTCGAGCTCCTTGCGCGAGACCACCTCGCTCTCGCCGTAGCGGCCGATGTCGAGCTCGCGGCCCTCGCGCACGTCCATCGACATCCGCACGATCGGATCGTCCTGCGCCTGGCGGTGCACCTCGGTCAGCATCGCATCGGGCTCGGTGTTGGTGAAGAAGCCGCCGCCCTGGATCGGCGGCAGCTGGGCGGGATCGCCCAGCACCAGCAGCGGGCAGTCGAACGACATCAGGTCGCGGCCGAGCTCGGCGTCGACCATCGAGCATTCGTCGATCACGATCAGCTTCGCCTTGGAGGCGGGCGCGTCGTCCCACAATTCGAAGCTCGGCTGCTCCTCGCCGGATTCGCGGGCGCGGTAGATCAGCGAATGGATGGTGGAGGCCTCGTCGCAGCCCTTGTTGCGCATGACGAGGGCGGCCTTGCCGGTGAAAGCGGCGAACTTCACCTCGCCGTCGACGCCTTCTGCAATATGGCGCGCCAGCGTGGTCTTGCCTGTGCCGGCAAAGCCAAACAGGCGGAAAATCGGCGGCGTGCCGTTGCGGCCCGGCTTGGCCTTGAGCCAGTCGCCAACAGCCTTGAGCGCGGCATCCTGATGCGGGGTGAAACTGGCCATATCTGTCTTGAGAAAGGGCGAAACGAGGCGATTCGCCACGCCCCAAGTTAATCATTCGACCCCCGCTTTCAAGCCGGATGCGGCGGCGAGATCCAGGCGGCAACGGCCGTCCCCGCACCCCCGGCGTCGCCGCAGGGAGCACCCTCCGCTTGCGGACGGTCGTCGGCTTCCGCTTGCGCGCCTCGCGAGCACGCATCCGCCTCATCACGTTGCAAGTGAAGGCGAAGTAAACGCTTCGCCCGATTTGCGCAATTTCATGCGGCAAACGAGCCGCAGGTTAATCGTTGCTTGCGCGCGTTTGCGACGCCGGTTGATCTAGCGCAATGCGATCTGGACAGCACGAACCTATGGTCCGCAGCGGTGACAATGGCGTCGACCGAGATGTGCCCGATGGGGCGCATTCTCCTGGAAAATTCCTCAGCACGGGTCTGCCCGTGGGGATTCGGATATGCCGAGACCAATGTCACGACGCTCACTGTTTTCTGCCGTTCTGCCTTTCGCATCCGGCCGCGACGCGCTTGCGCCGCACGTGGACGCGACGCGCGCCGAACAGGTGGCGACCGTCTCCAGCGCGAGCGCCTGCGTCGAACGGCATGGCGTGGTCTGCCGCCGCTGCGTCGAAGCCTGTGAGCATTCCGCCATTCGCATTCTGTCGCGCGAGAAGCTGGGCGCGGTGATCGACGCTGCGGCCTGCACCGGCTGCGGCGACTGCATTCCCGTCTGCCCGGTCGAGGCCATCGCGCTCGCGCCGCGGGACCGGATCGCGCTGGTATCCGAACTTGCAAACCTGGTCGTGCACAATGGCTGATACCACCAATATCTGCGGCGTTGCCGTCTATCTTGCGCCGGACGCGGCGAGCGATCTGACCGACCGGATCCTGGCGCTGCCCGGCGTCGAGCTGGAGGCCTCATCCGGCGACAACCGGCTCGCGCTGACCGTGATCGACACGTCGGACTCGCTCGCGATCGACCAGATCGCCGCCATGCATCGCCTGCCCGGCGTCGTCAGCGCCTCGCTGATCTTTCACGCATTCGATACGTCCGACGACGAGGACGCCGTCGAGACCGAGCCCGCCGCATGCTGCGGCGGCGCCTGCCAGAATTCCGGCGCGCATGCGCGCGCTTCCGCAATTTGAGATCCGTTGAGCCGGAGAGACCGACGATGGTTACGAAATCGACGAACGGGAATGAAGCCGCGGCGACCCGCCGCGATGCGTTGAAGGCGGCCGCAGCGGTTGCTGCCGCCTCGACCATCGGCGTGACGCTGCCGGAAGCCGTGAGCGCACAGCCGGGCAAGACCGACGGCATCCGCTGGGACAAGGGCGTGTGCCGCTTCTGCGGCACCGGCTGCGGCGTGATCGTCGGCACCAAGAACGGCAAGGTGGTGGCGACGCAGGGCGACCCCGACGCGCCGGTCAACCGCGGCCTCAACTGCATCAAGGGCTACTTCCTGTCCAAGATCATGTACGGCGAGGATCGGCTGACCCAGCCGATGCTGCGCATGAAGAACGGCAAGTTCGACAAGAACGGCGACTTCACGCCGATCTCCTGGGACGACGCCTTCAAGCTCATGGCCGAGAAATGGAAGGCGGCGTTGAAGGCGGGCGGTCCGTCGACCGTCGGCATGTTCGGTTCGGGCCAGTGGACCATCTGGGAGGGCTACGCCGCCGCCAAGCTCTACAAGGCCGGCTTCCGCACCAACAACCTCGACCCGAACGCGCGCCATTGCATGGCCTCGGCGGTCGCAGGCTTCATGCGCACCTTCGGCATCGACGAGCCGATGGGCTGCTATGACGACCTCGAGCACGCCGATGCGTTCGTGCTGTGGGGCTCGAACATGGCGGAGATGCACCCGATCCTCTGGTCGCGCCTCACCGATCGCCGGCTGACGCATGAAGGCTGCGAGGTCCACGTGCTCTCCACCTTCGAGCACCGCTCGTTCGAGCTCGCCGACAATCCGCTGGTGTTCACGCCGCAGAGCGATCTGGCGATCCTCAACTACATCCAGAACTACATCGTCAACTCCGGCGCGATGAACAAGGATTTCGTCGAGAAGCACGTCGAGTTCGCGTCCACCGTGACCGACATCGGCTACGGATTGCGGCCGACGCACACGCTCGAGGTGAAGGCAGTCAACGCCTCGCACAAGGCCGGCAAGGACGGCGCGCTCGATCCGGCCGGCTTCAAGGACAAGATCGGCTTCGAGGAATACAAGAAGCTGCTCGAGCCCTACACGCTCGACTACGCCCACAAGGCATCGGGCGTGCCGAAGGAAAATCTCGAGCGGCTCGCCAAGCTCTACGCCGATCCGAAGAAGAAGATCATCTCCTACTGGACGATGGGCTTCAACCAGCACGCGCGCGGCACGTGGGTCAACAACATGATCTACAACGTGCACCTGTTGATGGGTAAGATCTCGGAGCCGGGCAACGGCCCGTTCTCGCTGACCGGCCAGCCCTCGGCCTGCGGCACCGCCCGCGAGGTCGGCACGTTCTCGCATCGCCTGCCGGCCGACATGGTCGTCACCAACCCGAAGCATCGCGAGGCGACCGAGAAGCTGTGGCAGGTTCCCGAAGGCACCATCCCGGGCAACATCGGCTACCACGCCGTGCTGCAGAACCGGATGCTGAAGGACGGCAAGCTCAACGTCTATTGGGTCCAGTGCAACAACAACATGCAGACGGCCCCGAACATGAACGAGGAGGGCTATCCCGGCTATCGCAATCCGGCCGCCTTCGTCGTCGTCTCAGATCCCTATCCGACCGTGACCACGCTGGCCGCGGACCTCATCCTGCCCACGGCGATGTGGATGGAGAAGGAAGGCGCCTACGGCAATGCCGAGCGGCGCACCCAGTTCTGGCGCCAGCAGGTGAAGGCGCCGGGCGAGGCGCGCTCGGATCTCTGGCAACTGATGGAGTTCTCCAAGTACTTCAAGATCGAGGAGGTCTGGCCCGAGGAGCTGATCGCCAAGAAGCCCGAGGTGCGCGGCAAGACCCTGTTCGACGTGCTCTATGCCAACGGCGAGGTGAACAAGTTCGCGGTCACCGAATGCCAGAAGGGTTTTGACAATTCCGAGAGCGCGGCGTTCGGCTTCTACGTGCAGAAGGGCCTGTTCGAGGAATATGCGAAGTTCGGTCGCGGCCACGGCCACGATCTGGCGGACTTCGAGCAATATCACCAGGCGCGCGGCCTGCGCTGGCCGGTCGTCAACAACAAGGAGACGCTCTGGCGTTTCCGCGAGGGCTACGATCCCTACGTCAAGCCGGGTGAAGGCGTGTCGTTCTACGGCAAGCCGGACAAGAAGGCGCGCATCATCTTCTGTCCGTTCGAGCCGGCGGCCGAAACGCCCGACAAGGAGTTCGATCTGTGGCTGTGCACCGGCCGCGTGCTGGAGCATTGGCATTCCGGCTCGATGACGCGCCGCGTCCCCGAGCTGCACCGTGCCGTGCCGGCGGCGACGCTGTTCATGCATCCGGATGACGCGGCCGAGCGCAAGCTGCTGCGCGGACAGCCGGTCAAGATCCAGACGCGCCGCGGCGAAGTGGTCACGCGGGTCGAGACCAAGGGACGCAACAAGCCGCCGCGCGGCCTCGTCTACTTCCCCTTCTTCGACGAAAGCCAGCTCGCCAATCAGCTCACGCTGGATGCGACCTGTCCGATCTCGAAGGAGACCGACTTCAAGAAGTGCGCCTGCCGCGTGACGTCGGCCTAAACCCTCGATGGACGAGCCATGTCGGACTCCAGCTCAGGCATCCCGCGCGATCCGCGCCGCCGCAAGGCGATGCAGGATATGACGCGTTTCGGCGGCGGCGCAGCCGTCGCCGCGACGATGCTGACGGGATTCGGCGTGTCCTCGCGGGCCAGGCCCGCGCAGACGCTGCGGCCTCCGGGCGCATTGCCCGAGAAGGACTTCCTGGCGGCCTGCGTCCGTTGCGGCCTTTGCGTGCGCGACTGTCCTTACGACACGTTGAAGCTTGCGGATTGGGCAGACGGGCCCGCCGTGGGAACGCCGTTCTACGTCGCTCGCAACGTGCCGTGCGAGATGTGCGACACCATTCCTTGCGTCAAGGCCTGCCCGACCGGCGCGCTTCAGCATGCATTGACCGATATCGCGAAGGCCAAGATGGGCGTCGCGGTGATCACCAGCCGCGAGACCTGTCTCAATCTGCAGGGCTTGCGCTGCGACGTGTGCTATCGGGTGTGCCCGGCCATCGACAAGGCCATCACGCTCGAGGTCTCGCACAACGCGCGCACGACCAAGCACGCGATCTTCGAACCCGTCGTTCACGCCGAGTATTGCACCGGCTGCGGCAAGTGCGAGAAGTCCTGCGTGCTGACCGATTCCGCGATCAAGGTGCTGCCGATCGAGGTCGCCGCGCTGAAGCAGGACGAGCACTACAGGCGCGGTTGGGAAGAGAAGACCAAGGCGGGCGGAGCCCTCGTCGATGCGCCGCTCAAGCTGCCGGTGCGCAGACCCGAGGGAGGCACGCCATGACGGCGAATGTCCGACCGTATGTCGAGGCGCGCGCGCAGAAGGGGCTCTGGGCCGCCTCACGGTTTCTCGTGCTGCGCCGGGCCAGCCAGCTGGTCTTCCTCGCGTTGTTCCTGTCGGGACCGCTCCTGGGCGTCTGGATCGCCAAGGGCACGCTGGCCTCGTCGATGACGCTCGGCACGCTGCCGCTGACCGATCCCTTCGTCTTCCTGCAGTCGCTCGCGGCGCGCCATTGGCCCGAGGGCCTCTCGGCGATCGGCGCGGCCATCGTGCTCGCGGTCTACCTCCTGTTCGGCGGCCGGACCTATTGCTCCTGGGTCTGCCCGATCAACCCGGCGACCGATCTGGCGGCCTGGTTGAGGCGGCGGCTCAACATCACCTTCACGGCGAAGATCCGCCCCGACCTCAGGCTCTATTTCGTCGGCGCGGTGCTCGCGGCATCAGCGCTATCAGGATCGATCGCCTGGGAGCTGATCAACCCGGTGACGGCGCTGCATCGCGCGCTGGTGTTCGGCCTCTGGTTCGGGGCCGGCGGCACGGCGGCGATCTTCGTGTTCGACCTTCTCGTCGCCAAGCACGGCTGGTGCGGCCATCTCTGCCCCGTCGGCGCATTCTACGGCCAGATCGGCAAGGTCGCGCTGCTGCGGGTCACCGCCGACAACCGCGCCGCCTGCAACGACTGCATGGATTGCTTTGCCGTCTGTCCGGAACCGCACGTCATCAGCCCCGCGCTCAGGGGCGAGCGCAGCGGCGCCACGCCGGTCATCACCGCGGGCGATTGCACGGTCTGCGGGGCCTGTATCGACGTCTGCTCCAAGCAGGTCTTCCATCTCGGTCTGCGCGGCCGCAACGCGGTGCGTCCTGATCCCTCCATGACCGCGCCGTCGCCAGCGGCGCGTGTCGTCTCTTCCCAGCCGGCCGTCCTTGAAAGGGACCTCCCATGACGTTTGTTCGACTGATTCCGTTGATTGCGGCGGCGGCCGTGACCGTCGCGCTTGTCATTCCGTTCGCGGCGTCGGGGCCGCTCGCGCAGGAAGCCAAGCAGCCCAAGGCGCTGCGTGAAGCCCCGCTGACCGAGATGTCGGCGCCGCCCGACGTGACCAAGCAGTCGGTGCCGGCGAGCGGCTTCGAACGCGCCTATCGCCAGCAGCCGCCGCTGATTCCTCACAAGGTCGACGGCTACCAGATCACCACGGAGAACAACGCGTGCATGGGCTGCCACGACTGGCCCGGCAACACGCGGGTCAACGCGCCGAAGATCTCGGAGACGCATTACGTCGACCGCCAGGGCGTGCGGCTCGATAAGGTCGCCGGCACCCGCTATTTCTGCCAGCAGTGCCACGTGCCGCAGGCCGACGCGAAGCCGCTGATCGGCAACATCTTCCAGAACGCGACGCAGGCGAAGTGAGGCTGACATGCAGGACACCAGCACTTCTGCCGCCGTTGCCGCCGCACGGCCGGGACGCCTGAAGCGGCTGTGGCGATGGTTCTTCTCGCCGACCGCGCGCTATGCCTGGGGGCTGATCGTCATCGTCGCATTCGCCGGTGGCGTCCTGTTCTGGGGCGGTTTCAACTGGGCGATGGAGATGACGAACAACGAGCAGTTCTGCATCTCCTGTCACGAGATGAAGGAAAACGTCTATCTCGAGTACCGTAATACGGTTCACTACTCGAACCGCACCGGCGTCCGCGCCAGCTGCCCGGATTGCCACGTGCCGAAGGAGTGGAGCCACAAGGTGGTCCGCAAGATTCAGGCCTCGAACGAGGTGCTGCACAAGATCCTCGGCACCATCGGCACGCCCGAGAAGTTCAACGCGCACCGCATCGAGCTCGCCAAGAGCGTGTGGCGCGGCATGAAGACGACGGATTCGCGCGAGTGCCGCAACTGCCACAAGTTCGACCACATGGAATATGCGGTGCAGGAGCCGCGCGCGTCCAAGCTGCACCAGACCGCGTTCGCGCAAGGCAAGACCTGCATCGATTGCCATCAGGGCATCGCGCACAAGCTGCCGCCCAAGGCACAGGAGGGATATCGCGACATGCTCGACCATATCGACGAGGTCAGCCCCGTGCAGCGCATGATCGACTTCCTGCAGGATGCCGACGTCGCCAAGGCGAAGGCGGCGAGGTGATGGACATGCTTCAGCAATCCCGAGATGCGGCGGAGAATGCCGCAAGGCCTTCCGCCGCCCTCAGCGTCGCCCTGGTCTATGATTCAGGTCCCGCGGTGAATCGGTGGTTCGCCGGTCTCGTCGCCGAGCTTCGCCGCTCGGGCAAGCGTCTCGCCGGCCTGATCCAGGAGGACGTGCCCCAGCCGGGTCGCACGCGCTGCGACATGGTTCTGCACGAGCTCGCCACCGGCCGGGCGATGTCGATCTCCGAGGATCTCGGCGCGGGGGCGACCTCCTGTCGTCTGTCCACGCCGCGCCTGCTTGAAGCCGCGCAATTGGTCGAGGCCCAACTCGCGGACGCGGAGATCGTCTTTCTCAACAAGTTCGGCAAGGCCGAGGCCGAAGGCGGCGGGCTGCGCGATCTGATCGCCCATGGCATCGAGTCCGGCAAGAGCCTCGTGATCGGCGTTCCCAGCAGCAACCTCAAGGCCTGGACCGAGTTCTGCGGCGAGTATTTCCGGACGGTCGCGGCGACGCCCGAGCCTGGCCAGGATGCGATCGCAGCTCTCGCGGTTCTGCTCGGTGAGCCCAAGGTCGTCAGCGAGCATCTGCACGTGGTCTGAGGCTGGACGCAGGCTGCTCCCGCGATGTCACGCGGGAGCACAAGCCCTCATTGCCAGCCGGGAACGCCGCGCATGTCGGGCAGCTTGTGGGCAATGCCCTTGTGGCAGTCGATGCAGGTCTTCTCGCCGTTGAACAAATAGCGCTGGTGCGCCACTGACGCCCGCGGCGACTGCTTCGTGATGTCCATGGAATCGGCGCTGTGGCAGTTGCGGCATTCCAGTGAATCGTTGGCCTTGAAGCGCGCCCATTCATGCGCGGCCAGCTCGAGCCGGTGATCCAGAAATTTCTCACGCGTGTCGATGGTGCCGAAGAGCTTGCCCCAGACCTCCTTGGAGGCCTGCATCTTGCGCGCGATCTTGTCGGTCCAGTTGTGCGGGACGTGGCAATCCGGACAAGTGGCGCGGACACCGGAGCGGTTGGAGAAGTGGATGGTCGACTTCAGCTCCGCATAGACGTTGTCCTTCATCTCGTGACAGCCGGTGCAGAACTTCTCGGTGTTGGTCAATTCCAGCGCGGTGTTGAAGCCGCCCCAGAAGATGACGCCCGCCACGAAGCCCGCGAGCACCAGCGTGCCGAGCGCGAAGACCGAGCTCGGGCGCCGCAAGACGCCCCAGAGCTCGAGCACAAAGCTCCAGGTTCTCGCGATGAAGCCGCGCCTGGGTTTGGACTCCTCCGTGGTGGCGGTCATCGGCGGCCACCCGGGCTTGCACGCGAGAGCAGCGTGTCGATGTCGACGAAGTCGTTGCTCACGGGCGGATTGGCGGTGTTCTGCGGCACGTGGCACTCCGTGCAGAAGAAGCGCCGCGGCGAGATCGAGGCCAGGAACTGGCCGTCACGGTCCATGAAGTGGGTGATCGAGACCATCGGCGCCTGCGATTCCGCCGTGCGCGCGCGGGCGTGGCAGGACAGGCACTTGTTGCCGTTGAGGTCGATCTGGTAGCCGTCGATGGTGTGCGGAATCACCGGCGGCTGTTCCGGATAGTTGCGCACCTCCCGCTCGGAGGTGTTGCGGTTCGGCAGCATCGGCGGCGCCGGCCCTTCGTCGTTGAGCGGGGTCGGACCGCGCAGGCCCGAATTCACCGTCTGCGCGGTCAGCGAGCCGGTCGCCGCGGCAATCGCGAGCGCCAGCATGGCAATGCCAAATCGCGTCATCATGGTTCACACCCGCTCGATGCGCACGGCGCATTTCTTGAAGTCGGTCTGCAGCGAAATCGGATCGGTCGCGTCCAGCGTCACCTTGTTGATCAGCTTGGACTCGTCGAACCACGGCACGAAGACGAGGCCCTTCGGCGGCCGGTCGCGGCCGCGCGTCTCGACCCGGGCGCGGATGAAGCCGCGGCGCGAGACCACCTTCACCTCGTCTCCGCGACGGAGCTTGGCCTCCGATGCGTCGTCCGGATGCATGAAGCACACGGCTTCGGGGAAGGCCTTGTAGAGCTCGGGCACGCGGCGCGTCATGGTGCCGGAGTGCCAGTGCTCCAGCACGCGGCCGGTCGAGAGCCAGTACGGATATTCGTTGTCGGGCGATTCCGCCGCCGGCTCGAACGGCAGCGCGAAGATGCGCGCCTTGCCGTCGGGGAAACCGTAGAACTGCACGTCGGTCCCCTGCTTCACATAGGGGTCGCTGCCCTCGCGGAAGCGCCACTTGGTCTCCTGGCCGTTGACCACCGGCCAGCGCAGGCCGCGCTCGCGGTGATAGGTCTCGAACGGCGCGAGGTCGTGGCCGTGGCCGCGTCCGAACTGGGCATATTCCTCGAACAGGCCCTTCTGCACGTAGAAGCCGAACGCCTTGGATTCCTCGTTGGCGTAGCCGTCCTCGATCTCCGAGGTCGGAAACTTGTCGACCTGGCCGTTCTTGTAGAGCACGTCGAACAGCGTCTTGCCGCGAACCTCCGGCTTCTTGGCGAGCAGCTCCTCGGGCCAGACCTCCTCGATCTTGAAGCGCTTGGAGAACTCCATCAGCTGCCAGAGATCGGATTTGGCATCGCCTGGCGCGGTGACGAGCTGATGCCAGAACTGCGTGCGCCGCTCGGCATTGCCGTAGGCGCCTTCCTTCTCCACCCACATCGCCGTCGGCAGAATGAGGTCGGCCGCGAGCGCCGTTACGGTCGGATAGGCGTCGGAGACCACGATGAAATTGTCGGGGTTGCGGAAGCCGGGATAGGTCTCCTCGTTGACGTTGGGACCGGCCTGGAGGTTGTTGTTCACCTGCACCCAATAGGCGTTGATCAGCCCGTCCTTGAGCATCCGGCTTTGCAGCACGGCGTGGGCGCCGTTCTTGTCGGGAATGGTGCCTTCAGGCAGCTGCCAGATGTGTTCGGTCTTGGTGCGATGCTCCTTGTTGGTCACGACCATGTCGGCCGGCAGGCGGTGCGAGAAGGTGCCGACCTCGCGCGCGGTGCCGCAGGCCGAGGGCTGGCCGGTCAGGGAGAACGGGCTGTTGCCGGGCGAGGAGATCTTTCCGGTCAACAGATGGATGTTGTAGACGAGGTTGTTGCACCAGACGCCGCGGGTGTGCTGGTTGAAGCCCATGGTCCAGAACGAGACCACCTTCGTTTTCGGATCGGCATAGAGTTCGGCCAGCGCCTCGAGGCGGTTGAGCGGCACGCCGGACATCTGCGCGGCCTTCTCCAGCGTGTACTCCGAGACGAACTTGACGAACTCGTCATAGCTCATGTCGGTGGAGTCGTTGGCCTTGGCGGCGCCGGTTGCCTTCTTCTGCAAGGGATGCTCGGGCCGCAGGCCGTAGCCGATGTCGGTCTGGCCGCGCTTGAACACGGTATGCGCGGCGACGAAGTCCTTGTTGACCCGACCCGTCCTGATGATGTGGTTGGCGATGGCGTTCAGGATATAGAGGTCGGTCTGCGGCGTGAACACCATGCCGATGTCGGCGAGGTCGAACGAGCGGTGCTCGAAGGTCGAGAGCACGGCGACGCGCACATGCGGCGCCGAAAGCCTGCGGTCGGCGAGGCGCGTCCACAGGATCGGATGCATCTCCGCCATGTTCGAGCCCCACAGCACGAAGGCATCGGCCGCCTCGATGTCGTCATAGCAGCCGGCCGGCTCGTCGATGCCGAAGGTGCGCATCATGCCGGCGACGGCGGAGGCCATGCAGTGGCGCGCATTGGGGTCGATGTTGTTGGTGCGGAAGCCGGCCTTGAACAGCTTCGAGGCCGCATAGCCTTCCCAGATCGTCCACTGGCCGGAGCCGAACATGGCGACGCCGTTGGGCCCGCGCTTCTTGATCGCCTCCTTCCACTTCACCTCCATGATGTCGAAGGCTTCATTCCAGCTGACGGGCGTGAACTCGCCGTTCTTGTCGTACTTGCCGTTCGTCTTGCGCAGCATCGGCTGCGTCAGCCGGTCATGGCCGTACATGATCTTGGAGAGGAAGTAGCCCTTCACGCAGTTGAGGCCGCGATTGACCTCGGCCTTGATGTCGCCGTGGGTCGCGACCACCCGGTTGTCCTTGGTGGCGACCATGACGGAGCAGCCGGTGCCGCAGAAGCGGCAGGCGGCCTTGTCCCATTTCAGTTCGCTCACCTCCCGCTCGGCGGCGAGATTGGCGGCGAGCGCAGGGGCGGGCATGCCGGCGGCAGCCGCGGCGATCGCGGCGGCTTCCAGCTTCAGCATCTGGCGGCGGTCGATCTTCGGTGAAGTCATCTTGATTCTCCCGCCTAGGCTTCGATGGCGTGAAACACGAGCGCCGCCGAATAGACATGCGGCAGGCACTGGATAGCGTTGAGCGTGGAGCCGAGCGAGCCGGCGTCGGGCGCGTCGACCACGACGACAAGCTTGCCGCGCGCGTCGCGGCCGTAGATCTCGCAGCCGGCAAGCGCGGTGATCTCGGCTTCGACGTCGGCGAGACGCTCGGGGCGCGCCTGCACCAGGATGCTGGCGATTTCGCCCCCGGGGGGAGGCACGATGCGGTCGTCAGTGAGCACCCGTCCGGTGATCAATGCACGGCGGTTGAGTTTGGCTTGGGCCATATGCCTGCCTTTCCAGGTATCAATGCGGGGTCGGAGGCGGGCCGGGCGGGCCCGCGAACATCTGGTAGATCCACACGGCGAGCCCGTAGCTGCCGACGGTCCCGATCGCGAGGGCGGGCATCACCACCGCCGTCAGGAACAGGAATGCGAAGATTTCCATGCGCCGTCGGCGCGTATGGCTAGTCGTATCGTCGCCAGGGGCCGACATGTTCGGTCTCGCTGAATCTCGTTAGGTTCGAAACGCTGCCTTGCGGGCAGCATACGTGAACGAGCCCCATCATGGCTCGCTTGATATGAATCAATGCCTGCCACGACACATTTTGTCGCACTGATTCGTATCGTAAGCTCAAGTTGGCGTTGCGTAAATCCGGCTTGTCTCGTGACGCGGAAATTGCACTGCGATGGACAGCGCGGCCTCGTCCATTAAGATAAAAGCAACAAGAACAATCCGAGAGATTTGGGAGAGGCGTCATGAAGTTCGGCATCTTCTACGAGCTGCAGCTGCCGCGGCCCTGGGTGGCGGGCGACGAGCTCGCTCTCTACCAGAACGCGCTCACGCAGATGGAGCTCGCCGACAAGCTCGGCTACGACCACGCCTGGGTGGTCGAGCATCATTTTCTCGAAGAGTATTCGCACTCGCCCTCGCCGGAATCCTTCCTCGCCGCCGCCAGCCAGCGCACCAGGAACATCCGCCTCGGCCACGGCATCCTCCAGCTCACCACCAATCATCCGGCGCGCGTCGCCGAGCGCGTTGCGGTGCTCGACCTGCTCTCGAACGGCCGCTGCGAGTTCGGCATGGGCGAGAGCGCCTCCATCACCGAGCTGACGCCGTTCGGCCGCGACATGGAGACCAAGAAGGAAGTCTTCGAAGAGGCCGTGCAGGCGATCTTCCCGATGTTCAAGGATGCCGGCTCCGAGCATCACGGCAAGTATTTCGACATTCCCCTGCGCAACGTCGTGCCCAAGCCCGTGCAGAAGCCGCATCCGCCGCTGTGGATGGCCTGCTCGCAGCTTCCGACCATCGAGCGCGCCGGTCGCCACGGCTTTGGTGCGCTCGGCTTCCAGTTCGTCAGCGCCGATGCCGCGCATGCCTGGGTGCACGCCTATTACAACGCCATGACCAAGCGGCTGCACAAGCTTGCCGACTATCAGATCAACCCGAACATGGCGCTGGTGTCGTTCTTCATGTGTGCCAAGACCGACGAGGAGGCCCGTGCGCGCGCCGACGGCGCCACCTTCTTCCAGTTCGCGCTGCGCTTCTACGGCGCCTCGCAGAACCGCCAGCGGCCCGCGCCCTACACCGTCAACATGTGGGACGAGTACAACAAGTGGAAGCGCGACAATCCGGAGGCGCAGGAGGCGGCCTTGCGCGGCGGCCTGATCGGCTCGCCCGAGACGATCCGCAAGAAGCTGAAGCGCTTCCAGTCCTCGCATATCGACCAGGTCATCCTGCTCAATCAAGCCGGCAAGAACAGCCACGAGCACATCTGCGAATCGCTGGAGCTGTTCGGCCGCGAGGTGATGCCGGAATTCCAGAACGATCCGGCGCAGGCCGAATGGAAGCAGGGCGTGATGAGCGGCGAGATCGAACTGGAGGAGATCGACACCGAGGCCTTTACGGACCGCTACGGCAAGCTCGCGATCAACGTGGCGCCGGCGAAAGCTGCCGGGTAGGGGGCTCTGTTGCCAAAACACCGGATCTACACGACCAGCTTTGCCAGCGTTTACCCGCTCTACGTTGCGAAGGCGGAGAAGAAGGGGCGCTCGAAGGCCGAGGTCGATCAGATCCTGTCCTGGTTGACGGGTTACGGTCCGAAGGAGCTGCAGGTCCAACTGGACAGACAGACGGACTTTGAAACCTTCTTTGCGGAGGCCCCTGCGATCAACCCCGCGCGCGCTCTCATCACAGGCGTGGTCTGTGGCGTTCGGGTCGAGGACATCAAAGAGACGACGATGCGGGAGATCCGCTATTTGGATAAGCTGATCGACGAACTGGCCCGGGGAAAGGCAATGGACCAGATCTTGCGAAGAACGTGATTTCGGGCGGCTGCATCGGTCCATTCGGCTCAGCGAACCATCGCGCAATCTGCATGCAGAGCTGTCTTCCGGCGCGCCGCCATTGCTGGTAGACCACGTCAACAGCGATAGGGAGGAGACGATGCGCCCTCGCGGGACGTCCGCAACTTCGGCCGGAGGCGATGTCACGCCCGCGGTGCTCGCCATCGGCCGGCCCGACTTCCCGAACGTCCTGATCGACACGCTGCGCCGCCAGGCCGGCGTCGGCCATTGCATGGTGTTCGCCCTGACGCGCGCCGGTGCGGCGCGCTGTCTGCTCGATGCCGGCAACATCCCGACCGGCAGCGATCTCGGCGCGGCCTATGCCGGCCAGTTCCACGAATCCGATCCCAATCGCGAGGCGCTGTTCGAAGGGCAGACCGGCGCGCCGATCGTGCTGCCGTCGTTTGCGCCGCGCATGTATGGCGCGCGCTACCGCAAGATCTTCTTCAACGATTCCGACATCGTCGACAAATGCGCCACCGCGATCTGGACCGGCGATACCTGCTTCTACGTCAATTTCTACCGCGTCACGTCCCAGGGCCGCTTCGGCGATGCCGAGCGCGCGCGGTTGCAGACCATCGCGCCCGCGATCGGCGCCAGCGTCGCCCGTCATTTCCAGCAGGCCGCGACGCCCGACCGGAACCTCGCCGCGCTATTTGCCACGCGCGCGCCGCTCTCCGCACTCACGCCGCGCGAGCAGGAGGTCTGCCGCCATATCCTGCTCGGGCTCAGCTCCGAAGCAATCTCGCAATCACTCGGCATCAGCCTGCATTCGACCCTGACCTACCGCAAGCGCGCCTATGAGCGCCTCGGCATTTCCGCGCAGAACGAATTGTTCGGAATCGTGCTGGGTTTGCTGTCGCGGAGCCTGAACTGAGGCGGCAAGCGGCCTCAGCCTGGGAAGGATGATAAGCTGAGGCCGCTGACGCCTGGGGCACGGAGGCGAATCCAGCCGAGGCCGGACGAGGGTAGGCGTGGTTCCACGTCGCAGGATGTTCACATCTGAACGTTCGTGCGACCTTGTTCTGTTCGATGCTTTACACTTGGTGAATGCTGCCGAACGCAATCAATTTGCAGTCGTCCGAAGCGGCCAATCGGCCACTTCGCGTGACGGATCAGCCAAATGCTCCGGCCATTCGATTGGCCTGCAGACAAGCCCGCGACGCTCGATTTCCCTGAACAGACGATCAGCGCGGTGTTTGGCGGGTAGCCCGATCAACCTCGTGCCGGCCAAGGCGTCGGCTTGCACTTCGTTACGAATGAACTCGTGCATTCGCATGATGAAATGATCGGAAAGTCCCGCGAATTCGCTCATGGTAAGCTGCACTCTACCTAGAAAAAAAGCCACTCGATCAAATGCCAACCGACCCATGCGATCGCGGCGATCCATGCGATCATGGCGATGCCGATAACGCCGAGGAACGCGAGCCCGACGGCGTAGTCGTTGGCCTCGCGGCGCTTCGCTTTCGACAGCGTGTGCTGGTCGGTCCTCTCGAGCATCTCATCCTTGCCTGGCTCAAGGCTAGCGAGGGCAGCTTCGGTGGACAAACGCCGGCTCGAATTAACCTCACCGGTCAACCTTACCTGCGCGCCATGGCGGCGGCGTGCGAGCCTGTCCCTGTGGCCAGGCTCGCCGGGCGGATGCCGCGTCACTGGCGCGTCAAGGTGCGGATGGATTCCAGGAGCCGCTCGAGGCGGTAGGGCTTGTGCAGCATGATGCTCCCTGAAACCGGGCGCGGATCCGCTTGGGTGTATCCAGTGGCGTAGATGACGGGAATGGCGGGATGATTCTGCCTGCATCTGATTGCGACGTCCCACCCGGAAATCGGTCCCGGCAGCTTGACGTCCGTGAAGATGAGGTCCGGAGTGACTTCGGCGCAAAGCTGCAGCGCCTGCTCTCCGCTCTCGGCCTGAAGAACGTCGTGCCCGTGGCCCTCCAATATGTCCACGACCACATCGCGGATCAGGTCTTCGTCTTCGACGACCAGAATTTGCAAATCGTTCTCCCGGCTGGCCCGCCCTGTTTCTCCGGGCCTGCCTCGCTGTCGAGCACATTGTGAAGCATCAGGATCAAAAGCGTTAACCATCACTGGCGGTTCCAATCCGGGCGGCATTGCTTCGATGTTTCTTAAATTTTGCTGAGTACCTCTTCAGGCACAGTGACCTCCGGAGAAAGATATGGCTAAGCGCGCCAAGGCCAAACGTGGGAAGGCGGAGACGCTCGCAATCCCGATGGCCGCGAGGGTTGCGATTGGCGCCGTGGCCGTCGCCGCCCTGGGATACGGAGTGCTGTCTCGCCCGGCGAGCGTGCAACCGGTCCGGAAGCCCGCGCAGGAGGCCAAGGCATCGTCGACGCCGGTCTACGTGGCGCCTCCGGTTCATGCCGCGATGGTGGCTCCGGCCCCGGCTGCAGCCCCGATTCCGGCGCCGGCCCCGGCGCCTCTCGCCGAACCGCCGAAAGCCGACGCTGATGCGCCCGGCGCCCTCGTTCGGCAGGTGGTCGATTATGCCAGCCGCCAGGCGCCGGGCACGGTCATCATCGATACCGGAAACACGTTCCTCTATTTCGTCCTGAACGACAGGCAGGCGATGCGCTACGGCATCGGTGTCGGCCGCGAAGGTTTCACATGGTCCGGCGAGCAGACCGTGGCCCGCAAGGCCGAATGGCCGGATTGGCATCCGCCGACGGAGATGATCGGGCGTCAGCCTTATCTGCCGCGCTTCATGGCGGGCGGCCCCGGCAACCCGCTCGGCGCCCGCGCGATGTATCTCGGCGAGACCGAATATCGCATTCACGGCACCAACAACCCCGCGACGATCGGGAAGAAGGTTTCGTCCGGCTGCATCCGGCTGACCAATGACGACGTCACGGACCTCTATGAACGCGTGAAGGTCGGCGCGAAGGTGATCGTGCTTCCGGCCCCCGCGTCCCGCCGACCGTCCCAGGGCGCGCCCGACGCCGCATCGCGTTCGCCGGACCCGGCATCGTCGTCGAGCCGGGCCTCGGCCGCCAACGCGCAGATGCTGTCACCCGGACCGAAGGTCGCCGAAGCCCGATAGCTCCAAGGATTGGGCTCCAGGAGGCAGGGGCAGCAGAGCGCCCACGCCGCATCGTCCAGCACGCGCTGCCAGGAGAGCCGGGACCGGCTGTGTCAGCTGCCGCCCCCAGCCAGTCGCCCGGCTCCAATGACGTGCGTTCCTGGTTCGCCGGCAACAGCCGCCTCGATCAGCTGTCGAGCCACGTTTGTCACCGAGCTGATACGCGCAACTGGCGGCAACAGGGGAGATACGAAGCCCAGGACGTTCCGCACGGTTCGCTGCACCGGCCTGCTTTCGGCCCGCTCGCCATCCAGGAAGCCCGGCCGCAGGATCGTCAGGGACGGGAAGGCGAGCGCCGCGATCGCCTCCTCGACCTCGCCCTTCGTGCGTGTGTAGAGAAACAGCGATCGCGGGTCGGCGCCCAGGGACGACACCAGCGCGAACCGACCGACCCCGGCTTCGCGCAGACGCCGCGCGATCAGCAGCACCAGCTCGTAGTCGACCGCGCGAAAGGCCGCCGCCGATCCTGCCGCCGCCCGCGTCGTTCCGAGCGCGCAGATTGCGCCATCGGCTCGCCATTCCTCACCGCCGGCACCGGCGATCAGTTCATCAAGCCGGGGATTGGTGACCCGCTCCACGGGCGGCATCGCGCGTCGTGTCGGCGCGACGATGCGCGTGACGCGAGGGTCGCTGAGAGCGAACGTCATCGCGGCCGCCAACCAGCCCCGTCGCGCCTATGATGAGCAATGTGGTCATGACCATCCTGTGTTGGATTTGCGAGGCCGATTGTATAGGAACCGGTCGTCACGGCAAATTTGAAGCCTGCGGGGCGACGATCTCCACGCTGGCACGTATCGAGGTCGCGAGCGCGGAGGCTTGCCTGCCGTCTTGTCCCTATCGCTGGGGACAGACGCGGCCTGCGGAGTTCGCTAGTCTGCCCTGAAGCATACGAAAACAGGGAGACCGTCTTGAGCACCGCGCCGCGCATCGACATCGACCCGGCCGCGTTCTGGGCCGATCCCTATCCGATGCTCGCCAGGATGCGGAGGGAGGCGCCGATCGCCTTCGTGCCGCAGCTCGGCTCGACGCTGCTGACCAGCCGCGACGACATCTCGATCTCCGAGAAGCAGATCGACGTGTTCTCCTCGCACCAGCCCGCGGGCCTGATGAACCGGCTGATGGGCCACAACATGATGCGCAAGGACGGCGAGGCGCACCAGGTCGAGCGTCGCGCGATGTTCCCGACGGTGTCGCCGAAGACGGTGAAGGCGCATTGGACCGCGCAGTTCCAGGCCCACGCGGATCGCCTCATCGATGCCGTTGAGCCGGGGCGCATCGACTTCATGCGCGACTTCGCGCTGCCGTTTTCCGGCGAGTGCCTGAAGTCGATCACCGGCCTCACCAATATCGGCTTCGAGGACATGGACGCATGGTCGCAAGGCATGATCGAAGGCATCGCCAATTACGCCGGCGATCCCGCTGTCGAGGCGCGCTGCCACGCTGCGACATCGGGCATCGATGCCGCGATCGACGACATCCTACCGGTGATGCGCAGGAATCCCGACCAGAGCATTTTGGGCGTGCTGCTCGCCTCCGGCATGGCGATGGAGAGCGTGCGCGCCAACGTCAAGCTCGCGATCTCCGGCGGCCAGAACGAGCCGCGCAAGGCGATCGCCGGCACGGTGTGGGCGCTCCTGACCCATCCCGAGCAACTCGACCTCGTCAGGCGCGGGGAGGTGTCCTGGCTGCAGGCCTTCGAGGAATACGCCCGCTGGATCTCGCCGATCGGGATGTCGCCGCGACGCATCGCAAAGCCCTGGAGCATCCGCGACGTCTCGTTCGAAACCGACGAGCGTGTGTTCCTGATGTTCGGCTCCGCCAATCGCGACGAGAAGCATTTCGATCGCGCCGACGAATTCGACGTGCGCCGCGACGTCACCAAGAGCGTCGCGTTCGGTGCCGGCCCGCATTTCTGCGCCGGCGCCTTCGCCTCTCGCGCCATGATCGCCGACGTGGCGCTGCCGACCGTGTTCGCGCGCGCCAAGCGGCTGGAGATCGCCGAGGACGAGCAGGTGCGGATCGGCGGCTGGGCGTTTCGCGGCCTGCAGAATCTGCCGGTGCGGTGGCATTAGCTTGTGGCACGCATGCTAGCCACAAGATCGGTGTCATCGCCCGCGAAGGCGGGCGATCCAGTACGCCGCGGCCGCCGTGTGACGGACTGGCGTCTCTGGAATACCGGATTCCCCGCCTGCGCAGGGAATGACAGCGGAGGGCATGGAGCGGACCTTCACATCACAACCTCGTTCCGCGATCATGCCAACATGCTCCTGTTTTGCCCGACGCTGCAAATGATCTTGCCTGCGGCGCAAATCGCCTGCCGCCTAAGTCATTGATCCCGTTATCGCCGGCTACTGTGCATGGGGTTGTTTTCGACATTTTGAGGTCCGGCGTCTTGATGCGCCGCGGGAGACGTGCGGCCCTCACATTCGCGTGCGAAAAGAATCCGTCTGCATCATCGTGCGCAATTGAAAGATTAATCATGCGCACGGCCGCGCGCGCAGTGCCGTCATCGCTATTTTTCCGGACGTCTCGACACCTCCGACAACCCGCACCATCATTCACCCCATGTGAATGAGCAACGGCCGCACGCGGTCGGGAGTGTGGAATGCAGCGTCGTGATTTTCTCAAGCTGTCGATCGGAACTGCGGCTGCTGCAGCGATTGCTGCGCCCGCGCTCGCGCAAGGCGCGGTGAAGGAAATTCGTATCGGCTACCAGAAGACCGGCGTGCTGGTGATCGCGCGCCAGCAGGCCGTGTTGGAAAAACATTTCACGTCGCAGGGCATCGACGTGAAATGGATCGAGTTCTCCTCGGGGCCTCCGATGATGGAGGCGATGAACGTCGGCAGCGTCGATTTCGGCGCGGTTGGCGATTCCCCGCCGGTGTTCGCGCAAGCTGCGGGAGCTGCGATCGTCTATGCCGCCGGCCAGCCCATCACCAACGGCCAGGGCATCCTGGTGCCCAAGGACTCGCCGATCCGCGACATCGCCGGCCTCAAGGGCAAGCGCATCGGCTTCACCAAGGGGTCCAGCGCCCACAACATCGTGGTGCAGACGCTGGAGAAGGCGGGCCTCACCTACGCCGACATCACCCCGGTCTATCTGACGCCGCCGGATGCGGGCCCGGCCTTTGCCAATGGCAGCATCGAGGCCTGGGCGATCTGGGACCCTTACTTCGCGATCGGCGAGACCAGGCAGAACGGCCGGATCCTGATCAATGCGCGCGAGGTCACCAAGACCAATTCCTTCTACATCGCCAATCGCGAGTTCGCGAAGAGCCATGGGGCGATCCTGCAGCAGATCGTCGACGTCACGACGGCGGCGGGCCAATGGGCCGAGCAGCATCGCGACGAGGTCGCCAGATCGCTCGCCGCGATCACCGGCGTCCCGCTCGACATCCAGACCGTCGCGGCCAACCGCGCCAACTTCGTCGTCGGCCCCGTCACCGATGAGATCGTCACGACCCAGCAGGGCGTCGCCGATCGCTTCTACAAGCTCGGCCTGATCCCGAAGCCGATCCAGATCCGCGACATCGTCTGGCGCAACCCGGCAGCCTGACCGTGCCGACCTCTCACCCCACGCACAAGGGTTCGAACATGAGACGTATTATCCAGCGTCTGATCGCGGCCGTCATGCTGTCGATCGGCATCGTCGCCGCCGCGGTCGGCACCTCCTACGGCCAGGACAAGGTGGTCCGCATCGGCTACCAGAAATACGGCAAGCTGGTGCTGCTCAAGAGCAAGGGCACGCTGGAGCCGAAGCTTGCGGCCCTCGGCTACAAGGTGGCGTGGACCGAATTCCCCTCCGGCCCGCCGCTGCTCGAAGCGCTCAATGTCGGCGCGATCGATTTCGGCAACACCGGCGAAGCCCCGCCGATCTTCGCGCAGGCCGCCGGTGCGCCGATCCAGTACGTTGCCTACGAGCCGCCGGCGCCGAAGGGCGAGGCGATCCTGGTGCCGAAGAATAGCCCGCTGAAATCCGTCACTGACCTCAAGGGCAAGAAGGTCGCGCTCAACAAGGGCTCCAACGTCCACTATCTCCTGGTGAAGGCGCTGGAGAAGGCGGGGGTCAAGTATTCCGAGATCGAGCCGGTCTTTCTCGCGCCGGCCGATGCCCGCGCCGCCTTCGAGCGCGGCGCGGTCGATGCCTGGGTGATCTGGGATCCGTTCCAGGCCGCCGCGGAAGCCGCCACCGGCGCGCGCACCCTCGCCGACGGCACCGGCATTGTCGCCAACTACCAGTTCTACTTCGCTTCGAAAAAATTCCTCGAAACCGATCCGAAGATCGTCGACGCCGTGCTCGCCGAGCTCAGCGCGGTCGACGACTGGGCCAAGGGCGACATCCACGCCGTCGCCGAGCAGCTCGCGCCCGCGATCGGCCTGTCCGTCCCGGTCGTCGAGGTCGCCCTGAAGCGGCAGTCCTACGGCATCAAGCCGATCACCGATGCCGTGATCGCCGACCAGCAGCAAGTGGCCGATGCGTTCTTCGCGCTGGGCCTGATTCCCAAATCCATCAGGATCTCCGACGTCGCTCGGAAATCCGGCAGCTGATCAGGATCGTGAGCACAATCATGAGCAAGCAACCCAACGCCAACATTCTCTGGTTCCTGCCGACCCACGGCGACGGCCGCTATCTCGGCACCGGCATCGGCGGCCGCGAGGTCAACTTCAACTATCTTCGCCAGATCGCGCAGGCCGCCGATCAGCTCGGCTATTTCGGTGTGCTGCTGCCGACGGGGCGGTCCTGCGAGGATTCCTGGATCGTCGCCTCCAGCGTCGCGCCCTTCACCGAGCGTCTGCGCTATCTCGTCGCCGTTCGCCCCGGCCTGCAATCGCCAAGCGTTGCCGCGCGCATGACTGCGACGCTCGACCGCGTCAGCAATGGCCGGCTGCTCGTCAATGTCGTCACCGGCGGCGATCCCGTCGAGAACAAGGGCGACGGCATCTTCCTCGGTCACGACGAGCGCTACGAGGTCACCCGCGAGTTCCTCAACGTCTATAGCGACCTGCTCGCCGGCAAGACCGTCAATGTCG
The DNA here is from genome assembly GCF_002531575.1 of Bradyrhizobium sp. Y36. Classification (GTDB taxonomy): domain Bacteria; phylum Pseudomonadota; class Alphaproteobacteria; order Rhizobiales; family Xanthobacteraceae; genus Bradyrhizobium. The sequence goes on from NZ_NWTI01000006.1 coordinate 72,154, forward strand.
AGGGCAAGCACATCCACATCGAGGACGGCAAGCTGCTGTTTCCGCCGGTGCAGGCACCGCGCCCGCCGCTCTATTTCGGCGGCTCGTCGGACGCCGGCATCGACGTCGCGGTCGACACCGTCGACAAGTACCTGACCTGGGGCGAGCCGCCGGCGCTGGTCGCCGAGAAGATCGCGAAGGTGAGGGAGGTCGCCAGTGCCCGCGGCCGCAAGCTCTCCTTCGGCATCCGCCTCCATGTCATCGTTCGCGAGACCAACGAAGAAGCATGGCGCGCTGCCGATGATCTGATCAGGCATGTCGACGACGACACCATCGCCAAGGCGCAGAAGAATTTTGCGCGGATGGACTCGGTCGGCCAGCAGCGCATGGCGCAGCTCCATGGCGGCAAGCGCGACAAGCTCGAGATCGCCCCGAACCTGTGGGCCGGGGTCGGCCTCGTGCGCGGCGGCGCCGGCACGGCGCTGGTCGGCGACGCCCAGACGGTGGCGGCCCGCATCAGGGAGTATCAGGACATCGGCATCGATACCTTCATCATGTCGGGCTATCCGCATCTGGAGGAAGCCTATCGCTTCGCCGAGCTGGTGTTCCCGCTGCTCTCGCTGGAGCAGCCTTCCAACGTGACCCGGCTGCACTTCAACGGCGGTCCCTTCGGCGAGACGGTCGGCAGCGATTTCCGTCCGCAGCACCGGGTGTCGCAGTCATGAGCCTGATCGACAGCATCTCACTTCCGCGCGGCGTCCGCCTGCCGCGCATTGACGGCCTGATCCAGTGGATCGTGCCGCTCGCCATCATCGCGATCTGGCAGGTCGCGAGCGTCACCGGCTTCGTGCCGACGCGGGTGCTGCCGGCCCCGAGCGACGTCGTGCTCGCGGGATGGAAGCTGCTGCTCTCGGGCGAGCTCGTCCGCAACATCTGGGTCTCGTTCTGGCGCGCCTCGATCGGCTTTCTGATCGGCGGCAGCATCGGCTTCGCGTTCGGGCTGGCCAACGGCCTGTCGCAACTCTCGGCGAAGCTCACCGACACCACGCTGCAGATGGTGCGCAACGTGCCGCATCTGGCGCTGATCCCGCTCGTCATCCTCTGGTTCGGCATCGACGAGAGCGCCAAGCTGTTCCTGGTTGCGCTCGGCGTGTTCTTCCCGATCTATCTCAACACGCTGCACGGCATCCGCACCGTCGATCCACAGCTGATCGAGATGGGCCGCATCTACGGCATGACAGACGGCGAATTGTTCCGCCGGGTGATCTTCCCGGGCGCGCTGCCCTCGATCTTCGTCGGCATCCGCTTCGCGCTCGGCATCATGTGGCTGACCCTGATCGTCGCCGAGACCATCGCGGCGTCCTCCGGCCTTGGCTACATGGCGATGCAGGCGCGCGAGTTCATGCTGATCGACGTCGTCGTGCTCTCGATCCTGATCTACGCCCTGCTCGGCAAGCTCGCCGACAGCGCCTCCCGCGTGCTGGAGCGCTTGACGCTCTCCTGGCACCCCGCCTTCCAGAAACGTTAAGCAGGACATACTGGGAATCACATGCAGACAGCGCTTCGTACCTCCCTTCCCGAAACCGAGCTTGCCAGCCGTGCCAATTTCGCGCCCCACGCCCGCGTGGTGCGGGAGCAACGGCCCGTCGAGGCGGGCCTGCCGCTCAGCATCCGCGGCCTGCGCAAATCCTTCGGCGACAACGAGGTGCTGCGCGGCATCGACCTGCACATCCCCGCCGGCCAGTTCGTCGCCATCGTCGGCAAGAGCGGCTGCGGCAAGAGCACGCTGCTGCGCCTGATTGCGGGCCTCGACAAGATCGACGCCGGCAGCATCAGTTTCGGCCAGGACACCCAGCCCGAGGATATCCGCGTGATGTTCCAGGAGCCGCGCCTGCTGCCTTGGGCTCGCGTGCTCTCGAACGTCGAGGTCGGCCTCGGCCGCGATCGCGCATCCGCCGATGCCGATACGCGCGCGGCGAAAGCGCTGACCGAGGTCGGCCTGACCGACAAGCGCCACCAATGGCCGTCGGTGCTGTCGGGCGGCCAGAAGCAGCGCGTCGCGCTTGCCCGCGCGCTGGTCTCGCGTCCGCGCGTGCTCGCCTTCGACGAGCCGCTCGGCGCGCTGGATGCGCTGACCCGCATCTCGATGCAACGCCTGCTGGAGCGGGTCTGGCGCGATCAGGGCTTTACCGCGATCCTGGTGACCCACGACGTCACTGAAGCCGTCGCGCTGGCCGATCGAGTGCTGGTGATCGACGAGGGCCGGATCGCCCATGACGTCGTGGTTAACGCCGGCCGTCCCCGCGAACGCGGCTCTGCCGAATTGGCAAGCCTCGAAGCCTCAATTTTGAGCCACCTTTTGTCGGCGGAAGATCGTACCTAAATAGAGGGGGACCCCGCTTCGGGGAGCCGTGCCATGAATGTAGTGCCCCGCGATCTCATGACTGAAATCCCCGTCTCGTCCGCCGATTTTCGCGGCGCCATGCGTCATCTCACCGGCGGCGTCAGCATCATCACCGCCGGGCGGGGCAAGGACATCACCGGCATGACGGTCACCTCGGTGACCTCGCTGTCGGTCGAGCCGCCGACGCTGCTGGTCAGCATCAATCGCGATGCCTCGTCCTTCCCCTTGATCCGGCGCTATGGCGCCTTCGGGGTGAACATGCTCACGGCCGACCAGCTCGACGTCGCCGAACGCTTCGCCGGCAAGGGCGGGCTGAAGGGCGCCGATCGTTTTCCGGGCAGCCAGTGGGTGACGGCGGTCTCGGGCGTTCCGCTGCTGGTCGGCGCGTTGTCCGCGGTCGATTGCGAGGTCGAGGAGATCGTCGAGCGCCATTCGCATGGCATCGTCATCGGCCGTGTCAGGTCCGTCAGGAATTCGGCCCGTAATGCCGCGCTGGCCTATTGGCACGGCCAGTATGTGGCGGTCGACCGGGACGAAGACGCCGCCACGCTCGCCGACGTCAGCGTTCCCACGCGCGTCCGCCGCGGCGTTTGATCGCCGCAGGTCGCGGGCCGCCCGGGCTGGCCTTTTCTCGGGCTCCGCTCTAGAAGCGCCCAGAGCTTCCCATCCGGGGCAGCCATGGAGCGGACCAATGAAGCGCGTCGCGACCTGGGCCTTCTATGCCATCGGCGCGCTGGCGATCGCGTATCTGGCGCTGTTTGCCTATGCGACCTTCCGCGGCGAGCCGATCGTGCCGGGCGACCCCATTCACATTTTCCGCAAGCCCGACGCGCCGAGTTATTCTTAGAACTCGCGAGATCTCTTAGGGTGGGCAAAGCGAAGCGTGCCCACGACTGCCATCCAACGCAGGCAAATCGTGGGCACGGCGCAAGTGCGCCTTTGCCCACCCTACGGCACCGGGCGCGTGGCGCTACCCCCTTAAAATCGCCAACGCCAGCGCCTGCGCGCGCGGCACGATGCTGTCGATCTCGAGATATTCCTCCGGCGTGTGCGCGAGGCCGCCGACCGGGCCGAGGCCACAGATGGTCGGCGTGCCGACCGCGGCGGTGAAGCCCGAATCGGCGCAGCCGCCGGAGAACTCGCCCTGCAGCGTGGTGAGGCCGACCTGCCGTGCGGCCGCCTGATAGCCCTCGAACAGTGCCTTGGATTCCGCGCTCTGCACCACCGGCACGAACTCGCCCTTGATCGTCAGCGTCGCACTCGTGCCCGGCACGTAAGACGTTGCGACGATCGTCTCGATCGCGTCCATCACCCGCGCGCGATCCGCCGGATCGACATAGCGCAGGTCGATCTGCCCCTCGGCCGAGGGCGCCGTGGTGTTGACGGACTGGCCGCCCGAGACCAGGCCGACATTGAGCGTGATACCCTTGTCGAGATCGGTCAGCGCGTGGATCTGCACGATCTTGTGCGCGAGCTCGCCGATCGCGCTGACGCCCGCGGCGAAATTCGCGCCGGAATGCGCGGCCTTGCCGGTGATGGTCATGTGCATGAAGATGCCGCCCTTGCGTCCGGTCACGACGTTGCCGGTCGGGCGGCCCGGCTCGGAGTTGAACACGGCGCGGGCGGATCGGCCTTCGCGCTCGATCACGGGCCGGGAGGAGGGCGAGCCGATCTCCTCGTCCGAGGTGATCAAGAGCTTGATCGGATGCGGGTTGCCGCCGAATTTGTGGAAGGCGGTCGCGACGAAGATGTTCATCACGACGCCGGACTTCATGTCCGCGACGCCAGGCCCGTAAGCGCGCCCGTCCTTGATGGTGAAGGGACGACGCCCGGCTTCGCCCTTGCCGAACACGGTGTCGCGATGCCCCATCAACAGCACCGGCTTTTCATTGCTGCCGGGCTTTGCCACGTCGGCATGGATCGCATCGCCGAAGGTGGCGTTGGCCTCGCGGCGGCACGGAATGCCGTGCTCGGCAAAATGCCGCTCGAACCGCGCACCGACCGCATCGACGCCTGCCTTGTCGTAGGAGCCGGAATCGATGTTCACGACGTCGCGGAGCAGATCGATCATCGCCTGCCGCTGCGTCGCCAGCCAGTCCGTGATTTGAGCTTCAGACATGTGGTTCCTCGCGTGGTTTTCATGCGGGGTTATAGGGCGTCGTGCCGACGGGACCTAGTCGCCGGATGCGGTGCGGCCATGTCCGCCGCTGTCGTCCCCGCGAACGCGGGGACCCATACCGCGGAATCTATCGACTGAAGGTGATAGGAGTACCGAACGACGAGTCTTCGCCAAACTACTCCCTGTGGTTATGGGTCCCCGCGTTCGCGGGGACGACACCCAGGGTGTGGCGTCGATGTTGTCTTGCTCAAAGAAAAATGCCCGGGACCAGCCCGGGCATTCGCATTCTCAATCACGTAAGCGCGGTCTTACGCCCCCATCATCGGCATCCGCGGATATTCGCCCGGCGTGCCCGCCGGGGTGATCGGGATGCCGCCGTCGGAATATTCGTTGAGCTTGTTGCGCAGCGTGCGGATCGAGATCCCCAGGATGTTGGCGGCATGGGTCCGGTTGCCGAGGCAGTGCTTCAGCGTTTCCAGGATCAGGTCGCGTTCGACGTCCGCGACGGTGCGTCCCACCAGCGCGCGTGTCACCTGCTCGGCGGCCATGGTGGCGTGCGCCACGGCCGGCGGGGTCTTGGCGAGGTCGAGGCGGTCGCCGTCCGGGGTCAGGATCGCGTCGGGTCCGATCTCGTCGCCCTGCGCCATCAGCACGGAGCGGTGCATGGTGTTTTCGAGCTCGCGGACGTTGCCCTGCCAGCGGTTGACCGACAGCACGCGGCGCGCTTCCGCCGAGATCGGGCGCACCGGCACGCCGTTGGCTTCGGCGTACTTCTTCACGAAGTGCTGGGCGAGCTCGAGGATGTCGAGGGGACGCTCGCGCAGCGGCGGGATCTTGAGGTTGACCACGTTGAGGCGGAACAGCAGGTCCTCGCGGAACGTGCCTTCGCGCACGGCTTCGGCCAGGTTGCGGTTCGAGGTCGCGATGATGCGGATATCCACCGGCACCGGCTTGGTGCCGCCGACGCGGTCGATCACGCGCTCCTGGATGGCGCGCAGCAATTTCGATTGCAGGCGGACGTCCATCTCCGAGATTTCGTCGAGCAGCAGCGTGCCGCCGGTGGCCTCCTCGAACTTGCCGATGCGGCGCGCGATCGCGCCGGTGAAGGCGCCCTTCTCGTGGCCGAACAGCTCGGACTCCAGGAGATGCTCGGGGATCGCGGCGCAGTTGATCGAGATGAAGGGTCGCTTGGCGCGGCCCGAGCGGGTGTGGACGTAGCGCGCCAGCACTTCCTTGCCGGTGCCGGATTCGCCGGTGATCATCACCGAGGCGTCGGAGCCCGCGATCTGCTGCGCCAGCTTGATCACCCTGGCCATGGCTTCGTCGCGATAGACCAGCTCGCGGGAATCGTTGGCGACAGCCGCCAGGACCGCGGCGATCAGCTCGGGATCGGGCGGCAGCGGGATGTATTCCTTGGCGCCGGCATGGATCGCCGCAACCGCGGCGCGGGCGTCGTTGGTGATGCCGCAGGCGACGATCGGGGCGTGGATGTGTTCGGCTTCGAGCCGCATCACGAGGTCGCGGATGTCGAGGGCGACGTCGACCAGCAGGAGGTCGGCGCCCTTGCCGCCGCGCAGGACGCGCATCGCCTGCTCGTGATCCTCGGCATGAGTCACGGTCGCGCCGTTGTCCATCGCGATCTTGGTGGCGGTGGTGAGCTGGCCCTTCAATGTGCCAACGATGAGAAGCCGCATGTCAGTCTCCTGTCCGTCTGGTCGCGCTGCCGCGCGTTATCCCTGCAATGTCGCTAGCTGCGTTCGGCCTTGATGATTTCGGTCATGGTCACGCCGAGCTTGTCCTCGACCAGGACGACTTCGCCGCGGGCGACCAGCTTGTTGTTGACGTAGATGTCGATGGCCTCGCCGACGCGCCGGTCGAGCTCGAGCACGGTGCCGGGTCCGAGCTTCAACAACTCGCTGACGTCCATCTTGGAGCGGCCGAGCACCGCCGAGACCTGCACCGGCACGTCGAACACCGCCTCGAGGTCGGCGGCGGCACGCGCCGCGTATTCGTCCTCGTTGTAGCCGACGTCGGTGCCGGTGGGCGGCAACGGGCCGTTGAGATCGGGCAACGGGACCTGTCCGTCGGTGTCGCTCATGGCTTAGCTCCCCCTCCGGGACGCGATGTAGCGTCCGACCATTTCGTCGATCTTGGCCGCGATGGCGCCGCGCTCCAGCACGACCCCGCCATCGGCCCATTCGATCCGGCAGTCGCCGGTGACAATTTCAGGCTCGGCGAGGATCACCAGCCGGCCCTCGAAGCCGCTCTGCTTCGCGAGCCGCTCGATCTTCTCGCGCGCGCTGTCGTAGAGCGCATCGTTGATGCGGACGACGAGATGCGGCGTCGCGACCAGGTGCGAGAAGCAGTCCTTCACCAGCGCCATGATCTCGCCGAGCGGCTCGGCGGCGACCAGATCGGCGCACAATTTGCGCGCCACCGCGATCGCGACCTCGACCGCTTCGGTCTCCATCCGGGTCTCGATGTTGCCGATGCCGCCTGCGACACCGCGGATGCCGATGTTGATCTCCTCCATGGCGAGCGCGACGCGGCGGTCGCTCTCGGCCTTGGCCTCGTGCTGGCCGGCAGCAAAGCCCTCCTGATAGGCGCGCGCCTCGGCTTCCGCGACCTTCTGCGCGATCTCGGCGGCCGTCGCAGCCTTCTCGCGCGGCGACCGCTCGGGTGCCGCGAAGTCGGTGTCGAACAGGAATTTGGCGGGAGCGCCCATCAATACACCAGCTCGTCGTCGGCGCGGTTCTTGGTCAGCATGATCTCGCCCTTGGCGGCGAGGTCTTTTGCGAGGTTGACCAGCAGTGCCTGGGCCTCGTCGACGTCGCGCAGCCGCACCGGGCCCATCGCCGCCATGTCGTCCTGCAGCATCTTGGCCGCGCGCGAGGACATGTTGCCGAAGAAGAAGTTGCGGACGTCCTCGTTGGCGCTCTTGAGCGCGACGCCGAGCTTGTCCTTGTCGACGTTGCGCATCAGGGTCTGAGCCGATCCGGAATCGAGCTTGACGAGGTCGTCGAAGGTGAACATCAGCGCCTTGATGCGCTCGGCGGATTCACGATTGTCCTCTTCCAGCGAGGTGATGAAGCGGGTTTCGGTCTGGCGGTCGAAATTGTTGAAGATTTCAGCCATTACCTCGTGGGCGTCGCGGCGGCGGGTCTGGGACAGATTGGACATGAATTCGGTGCGCAGCGTCTTCTCCACGCTCTCGATCACCTCCTTCTGAACCGCTTCCATCTTCAGCATGCGGTTGACGACGTCGAGCGCGAGGTCCTCGGGGAAGATGCCGAGCACGCGCGCGGCATGCTCCGGCTTCAGCTTCGACAGCACCACCGCGATGGTTTGCGGATATTCGTTCTTGAGGTAGTTCGCGAGGACCTCTTCCTGCACGTTGGAGAGCTTCTCCCACATGTTGCGGCCGGCAGGGCCGCGGATCTCGTCCATGATGCCGTTGACGCGCTCCGGCGGCAGGTATTGCTGCAGCAGGCGCTCGGTGGCGTCGAAATTGCCCATCAGCGCGCCGGAGGCCGACATGCGCGAGACGAATTCGAGCAGCATGTCCTCGACCGTGTCGACCTCGACGGTGCCGAGCGTCGACATCTCCAGCGAGAGCTGGCGCACTTCTTCGTCGTCGAGCAGGCCCCAGATCTTGCCGCCATATTGCTCGCCGAGCGCGAGCATCAGGATCGCGGCGCGCTTCGGTCCGGACAATTGTTCGGCCGGCTTGCCGTCCTTTGCCCTTGTGTTGGCACGCTGACCGAGCGTGGAGATCACGCTGGTGATGTCGTTGCTGTTGGCGTTTTGCAATGCGGCGGCCATGTCAGTTCACTTCTCGTATTACTTTGCGGATTCGCTCAGCCATTGGCGGACGATGGCGACGGTTTCGTTGGGATTGCGCTCGGCGAGCTCGCCGACGCGATGAACGGATTGGGCGTGGACCTGGCCCTGGATGGTGGCGACGTCGATCGCGCTCGCCGCGCCGCTCGGCAGCAGCGGCTGGCCGCTGGCCGGCGCCGCCTCGTCCGAGGCGGCGGGACCGGCGAGGACGCCGGAGATGGCGGCGGCAACCTCGTCGGAGGCCAGGATGCGCTTGACCAGCGGGCGGATCACCAGGAACAGCACGACGAGGCCCAGCAGCATCATCACGCCGAGCTCGACGAAGTACATGACGTCGTCCTTGGTGAACTGGAGCATGCCGAGGAAGCCCGAGGGCTCCGCGATCGGGGTGGTGGAGGGGGCATCGGCAAAGCGCAGATTGACGACCTCGACCTGGTCGCCGCGCTTCTGGTCGAAGCCGATGGCCGAGCGCACCAGGGTGGCGATGCGGTCGAGCTGCTCCTTGGTGCGGTCGGTGTAGGCCAGCTCACCCTTGTCGTTCTTGGTGTAGATGCCGTCGACCAGCACCGCGACCGAGATGCGGTTGACCCGGCCGGCCTCGGTCACCTCGGTCTTGGTGGTGCGGGAGATCTCGTAATTGTTGGTCTCCTCGCTCTTCTTGCTCTGGTCCTTGGCCGCGACGCCGTTGTTCTGCTGGTTGCCGGGCAGCTCGTTGTTGACCGTGACCTGGCCGTTGTTGTCGGCGGTCATGCTCTGCTCTTCGCGGGTCTGGCTCGAGCGCAGCACGCGGCCTTCGGGATCGAACTTGTCCGAGGTCTGGGTGACCTTGTTGAAGTCGAAATCGGCGGAGAGCTGGACGCGGGCGCGCCCCGATCCGACCACGGAGGAGACGATGTCCTCGACCTGCTTGCGCATCCGCTTCTCGAAGGAGATACGGCGCTCGTCGCCGACCGCCTGCTCCGGATCGGTCGCAGCGCCGTCGGCGAGCAGCGAACCGGCCTCGTCGACGATCGAGACCCGCTGCGGCTTCAGGCCGTTGACGGCGGAGGCGACGAGATGGCGAATGGCGCGGATCTGCTGGGCTTCCAGCGAGCCGCGGACGCGGACCACGATCGAGGCCGAGGGCTCGGGCGCCTCACGCGCAAACAGCGGGCGCTCGGGCAGCACCAGATGGACGCGGGCGGCCTGGATCCGGTCGATGGCCCGGATGGTGCGGGCGAGCTCACCCTCGAGGGCGCGCAGGTGATTGATGTTCTGGACGAAAGAGGTGGTGCCGAGCGCATCCGACTTGTCGAACACCTCGTAGCCGACGCCGCCGCCCTTGGGCAGGCCACCCTCGGCGAGCTTCATCCGCAGGCGCGTGACCTTGTCCTTGGGCACCATGATGATGCTGCCCTCATTGCGGATCTCGAACTGGATGCCCTGGCGCTCCAGGTCCTTGATAATACTTGAGGAATCTTCGACGCTAAGGTCGGTGAACAGCGTCGTCATCTGCGGCGTGGTGACGCGCATGATGACGAACGCGAAAAAGCCGATGAGCGCGGCGGTGACCGCGATCATCGCCCCGAACCGGGCGGCTCCGATACTCTTCAAAAAGTCCGCAAGACCTTGCAAGCAACCGCCCCAACAGATTCGGCCGCTTTCACCGGAAAGGCCGACTGGGCAATTATTGCCTAGGTGATGGTTTCGATATGGTTAACGAAGGTTAAGAGGTCGTACAAAAGTAGCCAGCATGAAAAAAATCGGCCTCGCGGGGCGAGGCCGATTTTCGTCAAAAGCCGCAGATTTCCGGATCGCTTACTGGCGATATTGCTGAATGCGGGTGGTGCGAAGACCCGCCAGACCATGCTGGTCGATGGAAAACTGCCAGGAGAGGAATTCGTCGACCGTCAGGGTATAACGGCTGCAGGCCTCCTCAAGCGAGAGAAGTCCACCACGGACAGCGGCGACGACTTCGGCCTTGCGGCGGATGACCCAGCGTTTGGTGCCGGGTGCTGGCAGGTCCGCGATCGTCAACGGACTGCCGTCCGGCCCGATGACGTATTTTACCCTCGGGCGATGGGGTTCTGTCATGGCGTACTCACAAACTCTCAACCACTGAACTCACGCCCGTAACCCTACGCCCGGCGGCTTAAAAATCCGCTAAGCCTAAGGCTTCAATACAATTCTCGTTGAAAATGACTCAAGCGCTGCCGTCTCGGCCGGCGGAACGGGGTGTTCGGGCCGGTCGAGCGGGTCTTCTTAAATACTTTACTAACGAATGGAGCCCTGAAGGGCTCTCTCAGCAGTCGTCCCTGCGAAGGCAGGGACCCATACCGGGTGATCTCTCGATGAGACGCGGGTCGCAGTACCAGGATTTCTTAACGACGAGTCTTCGCCAAATTTCTTTCTGTGGTTATGGATCCCCGCCTTCGCGGGGATGACACTGAATGCGTGGCGAGTGCGGCCCGCCCTTAATTGCTGGTCGCGATGATGCTCTTGACCTGGCTGAGCGTATAGCTGGCGCCGTCGATGGTGAGCAGCGGCGGCGACTGGGTCAGGTCGACGGACGACACGGTGCCCTGCACCTGCGCGGCGATGCCGACATTGTTGTTGGCGACGTCCTTGCCCGTTGCCGAGATCGTGTACTTGCCGTCGGGCCATTGCGTGCCGTCATTGCCCTGGCCGTTCCAGGTGAAGGGAACGTCGGTACCCGCGCCGGCGGTGTATTTGCCGGTGAACACGGTCTGGCCGCTGGCATTGGCGACGGTGATGTCGACGGTGGCATCCGAGGGCACGTTGAGATGCCAGGTGGCCGAGGAGTTCTTCATGGTCGCGGTCGAGCCGTCGACCAGGGCGGTCTTGCCGACGAAGCCCAGCGCCTGGGTCGCCTGCGTGGTCTGCTGCAGGGTGACGAGCTGGGACAGCGCATCGTTGGTCTTGAGCTGCTGCTCGACGCCGGCGAACTGCACCAGCTGCTGGGTGAACTGGTTGGTGTCGAGCGGATCCAGCGGGTTCTGGTTCTGCAGCTGCGTGGTCAGCAGCGTCAGGAAGGTCTGGAAGTTGCCGGCGAGCGTCGATCCCGTGGTCGAGCTCAGCGAGTTCGACGAAGAGGATTTCGGCAGGTCGGTCGTCCCGGAGACGACGGAGGGCGCGGTGGCGGCATTCGTGGTGGTCATGGTCGAATACTCCTCACACTCTGATGTCGACGCCGCTGCTCGAACCGAGCATGCGGCCGTAGCTGCGTCCCGCGGGCGCGGCGGGAACGCTGTCGTCCTCGCTGATGATCAGCCGGCGGGCATTGCCGCCATTGTCGTTGTTCTGGCCTGAATTCTGGCCCGACGAATTCTGGTCGCGCAGGCTGAACGACAATCCGTTGCTGCCGGTCTTGAGGCCGGCGTCGTCGAGCGCGCGCTGCAATTGCGGCGCGTCCTGGCGCAGCATCTGCAGCGTCTCCGGCTTCTCCACGGTGAGATGCGAGGTGACGTTGCCGGCGCGGTCGACGTTGATGCGCACGTCGATGCGGCCGAGCTCGGCCGGATCGAGGCTGATGTCGAAGCGGGACTTGCCGGAGCGGATCGCAGCCGCGATCTCGATCGGGATGCCGGCGACAGGCACGGCGGTGTTGGCGGCCGCGGTCGCGGTCAGCGTCGCGGTCGATGCGGACGCGGTCGAGGTGGTGTTGGTCAGCGGCGCCTGCACGGCCGAAGCGGCCTGGGCGCTGGTGTCGCTCGGGGCGACCAGACCTTGCGTGCCTGCATGAGCGGGCGTGGCGGGCGCGCCCTGGGTCGCATCGGCGGTGCGGTCGGCCGCACCTGGCTTGGTCTCGGTCGCCGCGCCGTCTGCCTGCGGCTTGGCGACTTGCGGATGCGCGGCGGGATTGGCGGTCGCAGCGCCCGGCGCCTGCGCGGTGGCGGCGTTCGTCTTGCCGGTGTCCTGGCCGATATTGGAGACGTCGGACTGGCCTTGCGCGGTGGCGACGGCCTGGAACGAGGTCTTCGGCGTACCCTGGCTGGCGGGGATCAGTCCGGCATTCGGCTTGGTGTCGGTCGCATCGGCCGCGCCGGTGGCGGCATCGCCCAGCGTCGTCGAAGTGTCGGCGTCGACCTTGGCGCCGGCGGTCTTGGCGCTCTTGTCGCCCGGCGTGGCGGTGTCGGTCTTGGGGCCCGCGATCTGCGCCGCGGTCGAGGCGCTGGCGGCGATGCCGGCGGCAGCAATCGTCAGCGGTGAGGTGGTGGCGGCCTGGTTCGTCGCGGCGTTCGCATCGGTCGGGACGACCGGTGCGGCAACGACGATGGCGTTCGGATCGGGCACGGCGGCCTGCGCCGCATCGGCCGGCACGGTTGCCGCGGTATCGACGGCGGCGGCAAGCCCATCGGTGGCCTCGGCCTTGTCGCCCTTGGTTTCGTCGGACGCGTCAGCCGATTTGGCGTCCGGCGTCTCGGACTTGTCCTTGGCCTTGAGCTTGTCCTTGCCGGTATCCTTGGCCGGATCGGTGGCGGTGTCGCTCGCCTTGTCGTCCCTGGCGGGGGCGGACGTGTCGGTGTCGTCGCTTGCCTTGCTCTGCGGGGGTTGATCCGTGGATGAGGTGTCGCGCGGGCCCTTGTCGGCAGAGGACGAATCGCTCCGCCGCGGCGCGCCGTCCTGGGCGGCGGCATTGGTGCTGCTGATGGCCTGGGTGTTGCTGTCGACCAGCGATCCGAAGGAGTCGGGCGCTTGCTGCGCGTCCTTGCTGCTCTGCGACCGGGCAGGCTTTTGCTGCGTGCTCGCGACTTGCACGCTGGCCACGACATCTGACGTACGACTGACCACAGGCGACCCCTTGGAAACAAACTTCGGCATCAAGGGGAGCAAGGAGCGGGCCAGTGCCGCTCTTTGTCATTTTTTATAGTAAAATCAATATGTTGATGATTCGTGGTCGACCCCGAGGGGCCCGCCGCAACCCCGCCATTTCTGCCTCCCCGGCAAGAATTGCCCTAAGCTGGCCGCCCCGTGATTGCTTCACCGGAATGCCGCCTATATTAAAGAGGTTACTCTCAGCCGCTTTCGACCGGGCAGTCGTGCCTTGCGGGAACTAAAGTTCCCGGGGACCGACGACGTCCCGCCAGAAGCATGAAATCGCGGATCGCCGCACGCCGTCGTCACAACCCCTTAAGGCCCATGCTCAACAGTCTGGATCTCGAAGGCCGTCCTGAGGACACCAGGGTCGTCGTCGCCATGTCGGGCGGCGTCGATTCCTCGACGACGGCTGCGCTTCTGAAGGCGGAAGGCTACGACGTCGTCGGCATCACGCTGCAGCTCTACGACCACGGCGCGGCGACCCATCGCAAGGGCGCCTGCTGCGCCGGCCAGGACATCCACGACGCCCGCGACGTTGCCGCCAAGCTCGGCATTCCCCATTACGTGCTCGACTACGAGGATCGCTTCCGCGAATCCGTCATCGACAATTTCGCCGACTCTTATGCGCTTGGTGAAACGCCGGTGCCCTGCATCGAGTGCAACCGCTCGGTAAAATTCCGCGACCTCCTGAAGACCGCGCGCGAGCTCGGGGCGCAGGCGCTCGCCACCGGCCATTACGTCGCCTCGCGCCGCCGCGAGGACGGCTCGCGCGCGCTGGTCTGCGCGGCCGACGCCGATCGCGACCAGAGCTATTTCCTGTTCGCCACCACGCAGGAGCAGCTCGACTTCCTGCGCTTTCCGCTCGGCGACATGACCAAGCCCGAGACGCGCGAGCTCGCGCGCCGCTTTGGCCTGTCCGTCGCCGACAAGCACGACAGCCAGGACATCTGCTTCGTGCCGACCGGCCGCTACACCGACATCATCACCCGCCTGCGTCCGAACGCGATGGACCCCGGCGACATCGTCGATCTCGAGGGGCGCGTGCTCGGCCGGCACAACGGCATTGCCAATTTCACCGTCGGCCAGCGCCGCGGCCTCGGCATCGCAGCTCACGCGCCGCTGTTCGTGGTGCGGCTGGAGGCAGCGACCCGCCGCGTCGTCGTCGGCCCGCGCGACGCCCTGAAGATGCACCGCATCGCACTTCGCGACGTCAACTGGATCGGCGACGGCGACATCGACCGCGCCATCGGCGCCGGCCTCGAACTGTTCGTGCGCGTGCGTTCGACACGCGCGCCGCAGCCGGCGTGGCTGCGCGGCAGCGACGGCCATTACGAGGTCGAGCTGGTCGCCGGCGAGGAGGGCGTCTCGCCCGGCCAGGCCTGCGTGTTCTACGATGCGCCTTCGGGGCAGGCGCGCGTGCTCGGCGGTGGTTTCATCCAGAGCGCCGCGGCCAAGGTCGCGAGCAACGCAGCGAGGCCGCTGGTGGAAGCGGTGCGCGGCTAAGAAAAAAAGCTGGGGCAGGGGGCATGGCAGCAGACATCTCGCGGGCCGGGGTCGAGAAGGCCTATGGCCGCTGGGCACCGGTCTACGATCTCGTGTTCGGCAAGGTGTTCGACGCCGGCCGGCAATCGACCATCGCGGAGGCCGACCGCATCGGCGGGCGCATTCTCGACGTCGGCGTCGGCACCGGCCTGTCGCTCTCCGATTATTCGCGCACCACGAAGATCTGCGGCGTCGACATTTCCGAGCCGATGCTGCGCAAGGCGCAACAGCGCGTGCGCGCGCTTCGCCTCTCCAACGTCGAGGTGCTCTCGGTGATGGACGCGAAGAACCTCGCCTTCCCCGAAAACTTCTTCGACGCGGTGGTGGCGCAATACGTCATCACCGCCGTGCCCGATCCCGAAGGCACGCTCGACGAGTTCGTGCGCGTGCTCAAGCCCGGCGGCGAGCTGATCCTGGTCAACCACATCGGCGCCGAGAGCGGTCCGCGAAAACTGTTCGAGCTCGGCTTCGCACCGATCGCCCGCCGCCTCGGCTGGCGCCCGGAATTCCCCTGGGCCCGCCTCGTCAACTGGGCGGCCAAACACGGCGGCATCACGCTCACCGAGCGCCGCCCGATGCCGCCGATGGGGCACTTTTCGCTGATCCGCTACCGCAAATCGTGATGATGTGACGCGGGAACAGGGGGCGCCGCGCGCGCGTTCCCCTTCCATGCGCACGACAAACCTCATTCTTGCGGGCCTCCTGATCGCCGCTTCAGGCAGCGCGATCGCGCAGGCCCCGCCCGCCCCGGCGACGCCGCCGCAAGCGACCGCGCCGCCATCCCCGCAACATGCCGCGAATTGCATGCCGCAGGACCGGCCCAACCGGCAGGCCGACGGCACCACCACCGGCCAGTCCCGGGAACCGCTCGGTGACAAGCTGGCGAAATCCGACGGCGTGCTCTGCCCGCCGACCGGCGTCGACCCCGAGATGCACGCCCCGGCCCCCGACGCCGGCGGCAACACCCCGGTGATCCCGCCGCCCGGCAGCCCCGGCGGCGACCCCAATGTGAGGCCGAAGTAGCGACTTTTTCGCCTTCGTCGCCGCTCCCGGCCCTTGTCCCGCCGCCGCCTAGATGAAGGCGGCTTTCGGGTGAGGGGGACTTTCTGCGAATCTGGGGCGCGAAACCGAGCGATTCCGGTCTGAATTCACCCGGCTGATCGCGGCCTCCTTAGCTTGACTTCCCGCCGCCCCCTTCTTTATATGCCGCGCGTTCGCGAGATCGGCCGTTCGCCGTTCGCGACCCTGTGGCGGGGTAGCTCAGCTGGTTAGAGCACGGGAATCATAATCCTGGGGTCGGGGGTTCGAGTCCCTCTCCCGCTACCAATTTTCCCGCGCCTCGCATGTCCGGTCTCCACGCGGTGTTGCACGACCTGCTTCGTGCCCTGTCTTTCGCGACATGGGATGCGGCGTTGTGATCCCGGTGATGGCGGCACGATTGGCATTGGCCAGAGCCGGAGCGGTGCCGGAGTGGCACGGCCTGCCGACGCTCAGGCGTCCGTCGGCAAGCGAGCTCTCGCGGGAATTCCACGCATCCGATCGTCAGTGCATGACTCTCATGCTCGCGCTCGTCCCCGTTCAGGGCGTCGGCGCTGTCCCGTTCTCGACACCATGGTCTTCCCGGTCTCCAGCAATTGATGGAGTCTCGTCGCCGGGTGCACGCGCGACTAGGAACTCCCAGGCATGATCGACGCTTGAATCCGCGGGCCAGAGTCGCCGCCGATTGCTGGCCTGCACGGCCCGCCTCCAAGCCCCCATGCCCCCCCAGGGTGGGCCGTGCTTTTCAAGAGGAGACGCAATTGCCCGACCCGACCGATCAGGACATCAGAGAGCGCGCGCATCATCTGTGGGCACAGGCGGGCAAGCCCGCCGGCCGCGAGGACGAATTCTGGCACGCCGCCGAGCAGGAGCTGCGCAACGAGGACAAGTCGGACACGCTGCGCACGCCGGACACGCTGTGACCGACAAGGCCTGCCCATTCTGCCGGGGTCTCGGATGGGTCTGCGAGAACCATCCGCACCAGGCCTGGCGCGAAAAGCGCGGCGGCTGCCGCTGCGGCGAGGGCATGCCCTGCACCTGCAACACGACAGAGGATCCGGAGGTCAGAGCGGTGATCGTCGAGGCCGATACGACCTGGCACTAAAGCGATGCGATCTGGATGAACCGTCATCGCGCCTTAGCTTGTTGCTTGCGCATGATCTCTCCGGAAAACCGCTTCGCACGTGTCCGGATCATGCTTTGGCGACGTCGGCTCGATGTGGTGGTGCGTCGGATGGGTTAAGCCCTTGCGAAACCCATGATGCGCCTGCGTCGTCCAGACTCGATGGGTTTCGCTTCGCTCTACCCATCCGACGCGCGGCGCGCGCCGTTGCCGAGGAACAGACCATCCGGGCAAGGCATTCACTGTCTGACCAAGACGGGCTCTGACAACAACACTTTCCCACGGCAGCATCAGCGGTGGACGAACAGAAGAAGATCGAGCACCAGATCGAACTCGCCACGCGGGCGGCCGCGCTCGTCCAGGACGAACCCACCGGCCATCGCTTCCGCAGCTTTGCCGAGGAGCTGAAACGAAAGCTCCGCCGCATGATGCGCCGCGGCCAGGTCCGCGACCGCGCCTATGAGCTCTGGGAGCAAGCCGGCCGGCCTGCGGATCGCGAGCTGGAGTTCTGGCTGGAGGCGGAGCGGCAACTGGAGCAAGAGTGGGAGCAGCGCAAGGGGGCCGATGTGCCCACGAAGCGATAGCCGGCGGCGCGATGGAGGAGGTCGGCTCCGGACCTTCGCAAGAAGAAAGCCGCCGGGCTCTTCACCCAGGCGGCCTCGACAAGTCCGGAGCTGTCGATCGTCGCCGCAGCCTCACGCGTACCGCCGTTACCTTGTTTGCGGCCATGCAGGATGTTTGTAGGCGAGGGTGCGCGATTCTGCTGTGATCTGAACCACACAGCGCACAATTGATGGCGAGGTCAGGTGCCGCGCGAGACCGGCGCTGCTTGCGGCGAGACGGTTCGCGACTGTGCGCTGGAAGGTGGAACTCGTCTCTCTCCGCCGTCGTCCAGGTTTTCATCCAGAAGAATCGGTGACGGTGACTGACGCACGCGCAGCGGCTTTCTGACGCACGTTCTCTGTGCGCGGTTCCGTTTTCGCCGTTCGAGCCCCGGCAAGGCAAGTGCACTTGACTCGCGTGCGTCGAGCAGTTCGCGCAACCACCTCAGCGATGTAACGAGATTTGCGTAGCGTTCAGCGCGAGATAACATGCAAGCTCGCGCGCTGTTCCGTCGTCGTCGACGACGAATGCATCAAATGCGAGCGATCGCCGCGACCGCCATTCGCATTCTGCCTATGGGCTACCTCACACTTTGAAAACTAGCGGTCTCACAATTTGCTGACGCGATGCCAGGCGACTTACGTTGCTTTGTCCAGTTCAGGTTGTATGGTGGCCGCGAGCATTTCGACTTGGTCGAAGACGTGTGGGCGATGGGCGCTGTCCACATCGTTGGTGGTCTTGATCAGAAGAAGAGTGTTCGCCCGTGATGAAATGAGGGACGGAAGACAATGACCGAGGATAAGGACAATGTCGCTGCTCCACATCAATCTCTTCGGCGGTGTCGAGGTTATTTCTGCTTCCGGTGAGTCGATATCGATTCCCAGCCGCAAGGCTGCAACTCTTCTGGGCTATGTCGCGCTCAGTTCCCCACGGGCCATTTCACGCGGCAAGCTCGCCACCCTGTTGTGGGACGGTCACTTCAGCGATCGCGCGCGCGCCAGCCTGCGACAAGCGCTGCTCACGTTGCGGCGTGCGCTGCCGCAATATCCCGATTTGATCTCGGCCGATCGCGACGACATCCGTATCTGCCCGACCACGATCAGCACCGATGTCTGGGAATTCGAGCGCCTGCTGAGGGAGGGCCATCCCGAACGGCTGGCCCGTGCGGCGGTGCTCTATCGAGGCGACCTTCTCGAGGGCATCGGCTCGACGTCCTGCCAATTCGAGGCCTGGCTGTCCGCCGAGCGCCAGCGGTTGAGAACACAGGCGATGCAGGCGCTCGCGGGCCTGCTGGACGCCGACGGGCGCGAGCACATGGATATCGCGATCGCGCTCGCGCTGCGTATTCTCGCCATCGACCCGCTTCAGGAGGGAGTCCATCGCATCTTGATGCGCTGTTATGCACAGCGTGGTCGCCGTGCCGACGCCTTGCGTCAGTATGATCTTTGCCGCGCCGTGCTGTGGCGGGACGTTCGCGCGGTGCCGGAGCAGGAGACCGAACAATTGCAGCGCGACATTCGCCGCATGTTCTGCACGCCCCCGCAATCTGCCTCGCTCAAATTGCCGCTCGCCAAGAACTTTGACGCAACTTTCACGCTCGACGTGACGCCTGCATCACGATCCCTGTCGTAGCTCTAGCTGCCCGCACAGTGATGCCGTCTCCCTTCGGGAAGCGCGTGTCGCTCGCAGGTCAGGCACTTCATCAGGAGACGTTGATCATGACTGGAACACAGCAGCAGTACGAGGATTACGGCCAACTGGACCCGCAGGGGATTTTCGGCTCCATCCTCGGCGGTGCGGCCGGACGCGTTATCGGTAATCTGCTCGGCGGCAAGAAGGGAAAGAACATCGGCGGTATCGTCGGAAACATCGGCGGAGGTTTCCTGCCGTTTTCGGCCGGTCCGGACACGCAAGGTCCGGCGCAGGTCTCCGAGATGGAGCTGCAGAGCTTCTGGAGCGTTCTGAAGAAGATCGGCCAGGGCGTGCAGACCGGCGTGAACATCCGTCACCAGCTCGGCGTGTTCAGTGCCTAGCCCGGTCTGCAGCCGGCAGCCAGCGCGCCGCCGACCGACATGGAGCTGCAGAGCTTCTGGAGCGTGCTGAAGAAGATCGGCCAGGGCGTGCAGACCGGCGTGAACATCGGTCACCAGCTCGGCGTGTTCAGTGCCCAGCCCGGCCTGCAGCCGGCAGCAAGCGCGCCGCCGACCGACATGGAGCTGCAGAGCTTCTGGAGCGTGCTGAAGAAGATCGGCCAGGGCGTGCAGACCGGCGTGAACATCGGTCACCAGCTCGGCGTGTTCAGTGCCCAGCCCGGCCTGCAGCCGGCAGCAAGCGCGCCGCCGACCGACATGGAGCTGCAGAGCTTCTGGAGCGTGCTGAAGAAGATCGGCCAGGGCGTGCAGACCGGTGTGAACATCGGTCACCAGCTCGGCGTGTTCAGTGCCCAGCCCGGCCTCGAGCCTGCTGCGGCTGCGCCGCCGTCCGAGATGGAGCTGCAGAGCTTCTGGAGCGTTCTGAAGAAGATCGGCCAGGGCGTGCAGACCGGCGTGAACATCGGTCACCAGCTCGGCGTGTTCAGTGCCCAGCCCGGCCTGGAGCCCGCCGCGGCCGCACAGCCGACCGACATGGAGCTGCAGAGCTTCTGGAGCGTGCTGAAGAAGATCGGTCGGGGTGCCCAGACCGGCCTGGATATCGGCCATCAGCTCGGCGTGTTCAGCGCCGGCCAGCCCGGCCTGCAGCCGGCGGCAAGCGCACAGCCGACCGACATGGAGCTGCAGAGCTTCTGGAGCGTGCTGAAGAAGATCGGGCAGGGTGTGCAGACCGGTGTGAACATCGGCCACCAGCTCGGCGTGTTCAGCGCCGGCCAGCCCGGCCTGCAGCCGGCGGCAAGCGCACAGCCGACCGACATGGAGCTGCAGAGCTTCTGGAGCGTGCTGAAGAAGATCGGCCAGGGCGCCCAGACCGGCCTCGACATCGGCCGCCAGCTCGGCGTCTTCAACGCCGGTCAGCCCGGTGGCACGATGCACTAGACCCCACACGCAGAAGGCGGGCGCAAGCCCGCCTCTGCGCTCAGAATGGATGGAAGCCAGATGGCGGATTCAAACACGTCGCAGCAATTCATCGTGCAGGGAGACCCGGTCCGATCCGGTCAGCTCAACGAACACCTGCGGCTTGAAACCGGCGTGACGCGAATAGCCCAGGTCGCTCCCGACGTCGTCATCCTTTCGATGACGAAGACACAGGCCGATCGCCTGAAGTCGACGTTTGCCACGCTCGTGGTCGAACCGAACTCAGCGCTGAAGCCGTTCGATGCCGACTGATTTCGGTGGGCAAACATTGGACATGAAAAACATCAAGGAGGCTGCAATGGCCACGAGAGGCAAACCGGGAACGTCCGGGCAACGCGAGCACGATGCGACCGAAGCGGCGGCAACCGGCAACGGCGTGGATCCGGGACAAGGAGCCGGCCAGTCACCGGCATCGGGGCAGGGGCCCGCGACGATCGTATCGCGCCGATCGCAATTCATGATCGCGCCGCAGCAGCAGCCCGGGCTTGCGACCTTCAGCGTCGACTTTCTCACCCAGCAGCTCACCAACAGTCCCGACATCGAAGTGGTGAAGACGATCTCCCCGCCGCGCCTGTTCGGATTTCAGAGCGCGGAGCTCGGACAGGTGCCGCTCAGTCCGCTGGTCCTCGCCAAGATGGATCCCGACAAGGCCAAGTTGCTGAAGACCCAGGCCCAGGGACGTTGCGCGGTGGAGCGCGACGACCGGCTGGCCTACATGCTCGACCCCTCCACGCCGCAGCTTCCCAATCCGGGCGTGCTCACGCCGCTGGCCGACGGCTTCACTGCGACGATCGAAGTCTTGGGCCAGGACGGCCCGCTGCCCGAAGCCGAAGTCTATGTGTTCGGCAGCATGTGGCCGGCACAGGGCATCACCGACGCCAGCGGCCGTGCCACCGTGACCCTGCAGGGCGAAACGCCGGAGACCATCCGCTCGATCCTCGTCAAACCGAAGATCGACTACTGGACCTTCTGGCTCGATCGTCCGCAGCTCGTTCCCAACAGCGTCAACCGGATCGCCGTGAGGGCGCTCGGCGCCGTCTTGCGCAACTTCCCCGGCCAGCAATTGATGGGGTGGGGTGAGCGCGCGATGGGGCTCGATCGTCTGCCGCCGTCCTTTGACGGTGCCGGCATCAAGATTGCGATCATCGATTCCGGCCTGGCGCCGACCCATCGCAATCTGCACGGCATCACGGAAGGCACCAGCATCGTCGGCAACGACAAGGCGGCGTGGACCGTCGACACGATCGGCCATGGCTCGCATTGCGCCGGGATCATCGCCGGCGGTCCGGTCGGCGCCGGCGGCGGAATCCGCGGCTTCGCGCCCGCGGCGGAAATCCATATCTGCCGCATCTTCCCGGGCGGCCGGTTCAGCGATCTCGTCTCCGCGCTCGATTACTGCATGGAGCACGGCATCGACGTCGCCAACATGAGTCTCGGCGGCGGCGACCCATCGCAGATCATCGAGGATCGCATCATCCGCGCCAAGCAGATGGGCATGGCCTGCATCATCGCCGCCGGCAATTCGTCGGGGCCGGTGCAGTTTCCCGCCTCGACGCCGCATTGCCTGGCGGTCGCCGCGCTCGGCAAGTGGGGCGAATTCCCCGACGACAGCTATCATTCGCAGCAAGCCCTCGACGGCTTCCAGAGCCGCGACGGATACTTCCCGGCCAAGTTCTCCTGCTTCGGACCGGAAGTCGACGTTTGCGCGCCCGGTGTCGGGATCGTCTCGTCGCTGCCCGCCGACGGTTTCGGCGCATGGGACGGGACCTCGATGGCGACGCCGCATGTCACGGGCCTGGCCGCGCTCGTGCTGGCGCACCATCCGGACTTCACCAAAGGCAACTTCCAGAATCGCGATGCACGCCGTGTCGAGCGGCTGTTCCAGATCCTGAAGGAAACCGCGACGCCGCTGCAATTCGGCGACCCCAACCGTACCGGCGCGGGACTGCCGAACGCGATGCGGGCGCTCGGCCTCGAAACCGGCGTCGCGCCGGTTGCCGCCGCGGCGTCCGCGACCGATCCGTCGCTGGCGACGTTGCGCCGCCTGCTCGGATTGCCGCCGGCCGAAGCACCCAGCATGGTGCCGGCGGGCGCTCCGGCGCCGCAGTCCGCAGCTCCCGTGCAGGCCGGCGCAAGCAACGTGGCGCGCGGTCCGGCCCAGACGGCAGGCGCGATGGCGCTGCAGTCCGTCGATCCCATGCAAAGCGGCTCGAGCTACGTCGCCCGCGGTCCCGCACAGACGGCGAGCGCTACATTCGTCCCCACGATGATGGATCCCGATCCCGCCCAGATCCGGGAGATCATGCACAAGGTCGGATTGCTGTAACGCGCGGCAAGGCGGTTTGCGAAAAGGGGCACAGCGGCAGGAGCCGCTGTGCCCTGAGCGTTTTGCCGCGTCGTAGCAAACTCCGCGAGAGCGTGCTTTCGCTGAGATCCGAGCACACACCGGAAGGATGACGGGGCGTTTGGAAGGGCCAAGGCCGCTGGATGAGGATGAGGTGAGCCCTTGTGGGCCCCGCCGGCACCAATGCCAGCGGCACCATCCACATCACTCAGGGCAACAGCTGCGGCAACAATGCCACCGCTACCCTACGGTCTACTAAGCAACAAAGAACAAAGCCGCCGGGCTCTTCACCCAGGCGGCCTCAAAAGTCCGGAGCTGTCGACCGTCGCTGCAGCCTCACGCGTACCGCCGCTACCTTGTTCGCGGCCGTGCAGGGCGACTGTAGGGGCAGGCGCGCGATCCTGCTGTGACTTGAAGCACACAGTGGCAGGATGAAGGAAAAGAGGAAAGTGCTGCATCAGAACATGACGGTTGCAACGCAGCTCAAGTTCAATTTACTTAGAGGCGGACGTTTTAAGCAGTCGGGGTTGTTACTGATCAACTTGGTTATTGTGCGGAGCGTCAACGCTGCGCTGGTGACGCTCCATGCATCATTTCCATAATCTCTAAGTAGGCGGACGGTCGCAACATGTGCTCGCTACCGCGCTATTCTGGTAGCTGCTCGTCATCACTGCAGCACAAAGCATACCAGCCAAGGCAACGAAGACGATAATCCGAATTTTCATCGATTGATCCTCCCATTAGTCGAGATGGCTATTAGGGTAAGCGGTGTCAAGAGCGCCGCCAAGTAAGGGGTGCGGGCTTGGAAAACGTCGATAAATCAGAAGCATCCGGCGATATTGCCGGTATCGCCTTGTCCTTGTCGGGTGGAGGTCTACGAGCAACTTTCTTCCATCTTGGTGTCGTGGCGGCGCTCAGAGATTGGTCGCTGAATGGACAGTCAGGTTTGTCTCTTCTGCGAAAAATCTACTCGGTGTCAGGCGGAAGCATAACAGCGGCGTTCATTTTGAGCCGCTGGAACGAGCTCCATGGCTCAGATGAGGAGTTTCAACGAACCATTCGCGCCCTCAAAGAATTTGGGGGGGCTGGAGTGCGAGGGCGGTTGATAAGGCGCTGGATCTTAGCCTGGGTCTTTCTGCTGCCGAGAAAAGTCATGGGCGGTCGTGCCGCGTTTCTGGAGCGAGAATATAACCGGCTGTTTGGAGACACGAGGTTCCGAGATGTCTACTTGAAGACGCCGGCTGCCCCAGATCTCGAAACGCTTGCAACAAGCTTCACGACCGGCCAGCTGTGTTCGCTCTCAAGGCGAGGCTTTCATCGCGGCTTCCCATCGACAGCGACTCCAAGCCTTCCGGGAAGGGACCTCATCACTCTCAAGAAGGCCGTCGCCATCTCCTCGGCCTTTCCTCCTCTTTTCCCTCCCGTTCTGGTGACCAAGGAGAGCTTTTCGTATCCGGACGAAGCAACCTTTCATCCCCCAAAAGAGCTCCTTTCGGACGGAGGAGTGTTTGACAATCTCGGTTTGGTAAAGTCACTGGCCGACAATGATTCCAATATGATAGTCGTTAGCGATGCCGGCGCAAAATTCGATTGGAGATTGAAACAGCGCTTCCGTTGGATATTTCAGCGCGCCGTCCGATCAACCGACATCATGATGTCGGAGATGGCTAAGTCCACTCTTGCACTAGCGCGGGTAAATAATCCTGTCGTTTGTTCAATCACATCGATTACGGGTGGGCGCTTCGAATATCTATCCTCCGCCGCTCAAGAGCAGCTACCATTCGTCAGGACCGACCTAGATATCTTTTCGCCCAGGGAAATCGACTCGCTGATAGCTCATGGTTATGGCGTCTGCAGCCACGAGCTGTCACTCAGGGGCTTTCTGCAGAATGGCAAAGACTCTCTTCCGAATATCTGTGCCCAGACGATTCTGGGCGAACAGGATGGAAGTCGATTGCAGAATTTGGTGAGCGAGCTTCGGAAATCTGCGAAGCGAAAGCTCGGATTTTTCGATTGGTCGGATCCGATGCCAAGCATTGGTCTCGGAATTCTCGTTGGTGCAATCTTATTTGCTTTTTGTCTTGTTCCAATCACTATTGGTCATTTGCGTTTCATTATTGCGGACCAGGATCGGCGACTAAAAGAAGACAAGGTAATGCGAGCAAAGCTCGACTACGCTTGTCATGGTGTGTCAGCCGCTGCCCTTAAGGATGAAGCGTGGACCAAAGTGCAGCTCGGAGATTACGAAGAGGCCTCCAAAACAGCTGCCAGTGTACAGGAATGTAGTCGGAACGATCCAGATCCGTTCAATACGCTGGGAAGCGTGGCGTTCCTGCAGGGGAAGTACAAGGATGCGGTTCCCCTATTCCGAAGTGCATATGATCTGCTTCCAAGTCCATATTTTGCTGCCAATTTAGCAGAGTCGCTGATGGAATCCGCGGGTCTTGCGGCAGGAACGGAAGAAAGTCGGGCGCGCAGGGAAGCGATTCAATTCTACAGGAATCTCCAATCGGAGACGAGTGCTCAGCTTTCCAGTCAGCGAATTCTCTATAAGCTCGCCAAGGCCAGTTTTTACGAGAAGGATTACGTCGAGGCTAAGAGACTCATCGTGCAGGTTTCAACTTCCTACAGCGAAGAGGGGGCGAAAGGTCAGGCGCGTATATTGGAAAGCGCTATTTTGCTCGCGCAGCCATCTCAGTCGGAGAATCGCACGGCCGAATCGGTTTTCACCGAAGGTGTAAATGCGGATCCGAAATTTTGGCGACAGATTTTCCTAGGGGGGCGGAAGAATCGTAGCGATCCGTACGACAATATTGTGCGAGTGCTGGGAGACAAGGCCAAGATTTGGCTTGAAAAATAGCGATGAGAAACCGTCGGGGGCCTGCAGGTTGACTGCGCGATGGGTGGGTTGAAGCGCGTCGATGTTCGAACTCGTCTCTGAAGCTGCGTAGTGTCATGATTTGAGATGGCTTGCCGAATGACCTTGCAGTCAATGTAAGCCCCTCAGCGAGGGCTGCGCCGGGTGGACTTCCGCCCCTGTGTCGGCCTCCGTCAACCCCTCCTCGCAAAAATATTCCACTTTACCGAAATTCGGTTTTGTCGTATCCATCGGTCATCCCGGCTCACCAAGAGGGGCGACTTGTGGTCGTCTTGTTCGCGAGCCGGGCTTGCGGTGGACGCGGCAGCGTCGGCATGAGAGGTGCGGGCAGGGCGGGTAGTCCCTGTGAGCCCGTAACCGCGTGCGGACGACGGCGCTGCTAGGCTTCGTCTCGCTCGTAAGTTTCCGGCTTCGTCGACAGGGCCGGGAATACTGCGGCGAGGAGCGGGCCGTGCGTACGGCAAAACCGTGTGGTCCTGGCCGTCGTTGCTACGGTCAAGCCGGATCGAAGATGTGCGCGAGCCCAACCGGGCAGACGGCATCATCCAATTCGAACGGCGAGGGAGGCCAGAAGGAATGGTCGGCTCCCGGGAGATCACGGCATAAGCCGTCCAGCCACTGCGCAGGGAAGGCCGAGTGATCGGCACCACCTGTATGCTGCTGTGCGGTCTCCTTTGCGCATCATTCGCGCAGCGGACCGCGGGTGCGCTGTCAGCACCCGGCCTTCCCTGCACCCTCTTGGATTTAGAGGGTGAGAGAGCAAGCAACCTCGGGCGAAACGCGCCGCGAGGCTGCGAAGCCATGTCTGCGGGCCGAGCTGCGTGCCACAAGCTCGATCTCGTAGGGTGGGCAAAGCGCAAGCGTGCCCACGTCTTTGTTGCTGACGGAGGGAGATCGTGGGCATGGCGCAAGCGCGCCTTTGCCCACCCTACGACACTACGACACTTGCGATCTGCGTGGCACGGTCTCGTCCATCGCAGATCGGCAGAATCTGCCGGGACGGATTTGCCGCTGCGACGGAGCTGCTATCCGCAATTCGCGATAAGTCCTTGATGAACATGTATCCGCGAGCTGGCATGCGCGTTGCACGCGAGAGCTGCGTTCGCAAATGAACAGTGGAGTTCGGGTATGAGTGTCGGCAGCATGAGCAGCATCGGTGGCGGCGGCGCGGCGGGATCGCCATTCTCAGCCGGCCCATCGAAATCCGCCGATGGCGCGCAGAACGACGTCTCGGCCTTCTCGTCCATGCTGCAGGACGGCACGCCTTACGACGAGATCAAGGTCGATCTGCCGAACGGCATGTCGGTCGGCATCGTGCATTTCGGCGGCGGAGGCTTCGACAGCGAGGCGCTCAAGTCCATCGAGGATTTCGTGCGGAGGCTCGCGGACGAGAAGACGCTCGGGCAGCCGGCAGCGAGCGCCGATCAGGCCGGCCATGACGAAACGCCGGGTGCGGTCGGGATCGACAAGATCCATGTCGATCTTCCGAACGGAATCTCGTTCGAGATCCTGCATTCCGCAGGCAAGACGTCCACCGACAGTGCCGCAATCATGAAGCAGCTCACCGACGCCGCCGAAGAGCTCGCCGAATCGCTCGGGCATTATTCGCCGGCATCGAGTGCGGCGTCCGCCTACGCCGCGCAGCAGGCCGCCGCGTCCGGCCGGAGCCGCGGGCTCGACGCCCGCAGCTGATGCGCCTGCGCGGAGCGTGACGATGTCATGCCGGCATTCGCCGCGCTCCCCGGGCCTCTCTCAGACGCGATACCACGCCGCCAGATTCCACGTGATGGTGTCCCAACCGGAGATGTCGATCATCAGATTATTGGCGCCGGCGTTGACGATGGGGCGCGAGAGCAGCGGCAGGAACACGTTGGCCTCGCAGAAGATCTCGTCCACCTTCATCAGCAGCGCGGCGCGCTTGACGGGATCGAGCTCGCTCTGCGCGGCCTTGTAGGCCTTGTCGGCCTCGGGATCGGAATAGCGCGAATTGTTGCGGCCGAGCCATTTGTTGTCCTTGGTCGCGATCTCCCAGGAGACGCACTGGTTCAGGAAGCGCTCCGGATCGGGCTGCGGCTGCGTGGTGTTGTACATCTCCATGTCGGCATAGAATTTGGAGTAGGTGTCGGGGTTGCCGACGTCGGAGGAGAAGAACACCGAGGCGGTGACCGCCTTGATCTCGATGTCGATGCCGGCCTTCTCGCAGGCCTGCTTGATGATGGCCTGGGTCTTCTGGCGCGGGGCGTTGATCGAGGTCTGGAATACGTATTTGAGCTTCTTGCCGTCCTTCTCGCGGACGCCGTCCGCGCCCTTCTTCCAGCCGGCTTCGTCGAGGATCTTGTTGGCCTTGTCGATACTGAACTCGTATTTGAGCTTGGGCGACTTGAACTGCTTGGGCGCGTTGACGAAGCTCGCGGTGGCGATGCCGCCGCGGCCGTAGATGAATTTCTGGATCGAATCGCGGTCGATCAAAAGGTTGATCGCGCGGCGAACGGCGGGGTCGGACAGCGTCGGGTGCTTGGTCTTGAGGCTGGAGCGTTCGCCGTCAACCTCGGTCCAGGGGTCGGTGGTGTTGAGGATGACGAACTCGACATTGCCTGAGGGCGTGATGTCGAGCTTGCCCTTGCCGCTCGCCTCCATGCGCTTGAGGACCTCCTCCTCCACCTGCATGTTCCAGGCGAAGTCGTATTCGCCGGTCTGCAGCACGGCGCGGGCCGCAGACACCGCATCGCCGCCGCCCTTGATCTCGAGCGTGTCGAAATGCGGCTGGTTCTTGACGTGATAGTCGGGATTGCGTTCGGCGCGGATCAGATCGCCGGGCTTGAACTCGACGAATTTGTACGGGCCGGTGCCGACCGGCTTCAGGTTGGCCGGCGCTTCGCGCGACTTGGCGCCGACATAGTCGCCGAAATGATGTTTTGGCAGGATCTGGCCGACCTGGCCGCCGACGAACGGGTCGGCCCAGAACGGTGTCGGGGCCTTGAAGATCACCTTGACGGCGAAGTCGTCGATCTTCTCGACCTTGATGTCCTTGTAGGAGCCCGTGGTGAAGGCCGCGGTGGCGAGATCTGCGGCGTACTGCCAGGTGAAGACGACGTCGTCCGCGGTGAAGGGCTTGCCGTCATGCCATGTCACGCCCCGCTTCAGCTTCCAGATCACGCTCATGCCGTCGGCCGAGAGGCCGCCATTGGCCTTGGTGGGGACCTCGGCGGCAAGGCAGGGGACGAGATTGCCGTCCTTATCCCACCCGGCGAGCGGCTCGAAGAAGACGCGCGAGGCGATCTGGTCCTTGGTGCCGAGCGCGAAATGCGGATTGAGCAAAGTGGGCGCCTGCCACAGCAGCATCTTGAGCGTGCCGCCGCCGCCGGCCTTGGTCGGCTTGTAGGGCAGCGTGGCGTCCGCCATCGCCACGTCGTGCCAGACCAGGATCTGGCTTGCGATCGGGGCCGCGATCCCGACCGCGGCCACCCTTTGGATGAACGAGCGCCGCGACAGCGTGCCTTGCTTCACCTGTCCGACCAGGCCCCGGATCTCGTGCTCGTTCATCGGATCACCCTCCACCTCGAAGACATCAGTCGCCGGCATCATGTTGCATCATGCACGAGGCGGCAATGCCGGCGTGGCCGTCGGGCCATGCGACGAAATGACGATGGGGAGGGCCTTGGCACACCCGGACCCGGATCGCCGCCTGAGAGACCCAGGTGGCGATCCGGTGCGAGCTTGGCTGAACTTGGGGAAGTTCTAAGGCCGCGGGGGAACGCTAACCCGTTCACTCCCGGCGCATCAAGTTTCGTGATGTTGCCGCGGCCGGAGATTCATTGCAGCCGCCACGACATCGCCACACATGGGCCGTCGGCGCGTGAACCCGTGACGAGCCGGCATCTACCTGATGCCGAGCACGCCGATCGCGAGCGCCGACAGCAGCAGGGCCTGACTCAGAAGCTGCAGCGCCGTGTTCGGCTGTGCCAGCCAGCGCGTGACCCGCTCGGAGAAGGACAGCGCCGTATCGGCGAACAGCGGCTGAAAGCTATGCCGGAAGAAGTGCGGGAATCTGGCACCGAACCCGGAGGTCAGCAGGGCGTGGAACGTCGACATCATCGCCACGAAGATGACGGCGCCGAACGGCTCGCCGACGAATTCGGCCGCGTCGATCAGCTTGATCGCCAGCGCGACCCCGGAAGAGATCGGCACGCCCTGAAGCACGAAATAGAGCGCAAAGCATTCGAGCCATTTTCGGCCGGTGAGCTTTGGTGCGGCGAGTGCGGTCATGGTCGGGTCCTCCCTGAGTTCCGGTGTGGTGCCGCCAATCTCGCGCGCCGCGTGCTGCGCTGCCGTGATGCGGCTCACGCTTGGCGAAGGGCGACCCGGCCACTGCGAATTCGTTTCGCGTTTGCCGCGGAATGGAGAAGGCGCACCCGCGCCGGGCGCTCAATTTGGATTTCCATTTCATTGATTTCCCCTTGCGGAGCAGCGAATACGGTTCCAATCATTCGTGCCGTGCCATGGAGACCAAGATGTCGTTTCGCTTCCCCCTGATCCTCGCCACCGTGCTCGCCGCGTGGTCGGCAGCAAGCTCCGCCGAGACCATCAAGATCGGGGTGACGCCGGGACCGCATGCACAGATCCTGGAAGCCGTGAAGCCGATCGCGGCGAAGAATGGCCTCGACATCCAGCTGCTCGAATTCTCCGACTACGTCGTGCCGAACGCCGCGCTCGACGCCGGCGAGATCCAGGCCAATTCGTTCCAGAACCAGCCTTACCTCGACAACCAGAAGGCCGACCGCGGCTACAAGATCGAGGCGGTCGCGCTGACCGTGAATTTCCCGATCGGCGTCTACTCGAAGAAGCACAAGGCCTTTGCCGACATTCCCGAAGGCGGCAAGGTCTCGATCCCGAACGATCCGACCAACGGCGGCCGCGTCCTGCTGCTGCTGCGCGACAAGGGCGTGATCAAGCTGAAGGACGGCACCGGCTTCAAGCCGACGGTGCTCGACATCACCGAGAACCCGAAGAAGCTGAAATTCATCGAGGTCGACGCGGCGCAGGCGCCGCGCGCGCTCGATGACGTCGACGCCGCCGCGATCAACACCAATTATGCAACTCAGGCGGGCCTCGATCCGGTCAAGGATCCGATCCTGCGCGAGGACCCCAAGGGTCCCTATGTCAATCTGATCGCCGTGCGCACCGCCGACAAGGACAAACCCTGGGTCAAGATCCTCGTCGACAGCTACCACACGCCGGAGGTCAAGGAGTTCGTCCTGACCAAGTTCAAGGGCGCGGTGCTGCCGAGCTGGTAGGCAATCTGCCCAGCTCCAGCGCAGGGATGATCGCGGCGGGCGGGCTTGCGCATGAAAGTCGCGGATGAGCCCTGCGCAATGCCCGCTTGTCTGGAGCCGCACGACCCGACATCATCGAGCGCCTGGCCATCCTTGCCCGACAGGGGTCGTATGAAACGCTTTGCAAACCTGAAACGCCTGGGATTTTTCACGCGGCTGCTGGACGAGGCCCCGCCCGCCGAGCGCTATCGCTTCGCGGCCGAGCAGATCGTCCGCGCCGAGAAGGCGGGCCTCGATTCCGCGTGGATCGCCCAGCATCATTTCCACGAGCGCGAGGGAGGCCTGCCGTCGCCTTTCACCTTCCTCGGCTATGTCGCAGCGCAAACCTCGCGCATCCGCCTCGGCACCGGCATCGTCACGCTGCCGCTGGAGAATGCGGTGCGGGTGGCGGAGGACGCTGCCGTCCTCGATCTCCTCTGCAACGGCCGCTTCGAGCTCGGCGTCGGCACCGGCGGCAATCCGTCGGCCTTCGCCGCCTTCGGCCTCGACAGCGCCCAGCGCAACGACATCTTTGCGCGCAATCTGGCGGTCGTCCGCACCGCGCTGGTCGGAAGGCCGCTCGACGGCGGCGACACCATCTATCCGCAGCGTCCGCAACTGGACAAGCGGATCTGGCAGGCGACGTTCTCGGTCGCGGGCGGTGCCCGCGCCGGCAAGGCGGGCGATGGCCTGCTGCTGTCGCGCACCCAGCCGCGCACGAAGGAGGCGCCGAAGGCGACGCTCGCCGAGATCCAGAACCCGGTGATCGACGCCTATCTGGACGCGCTGCCCAAAGGGGCCGAGCCGCGCATCATGGCCTCGCGCAGCGTCTTCGTCGCCGACGACCACGCCGAGGCCCTGCGCCTTGCCGATATCGGGCTGCGCCGCGCACTGCCGCAATTCATGAAGGGCGGCCACCTTCCGCCGGGCGAGACGCTGGCGGAGATGATCACGGCGTTCGACACCCATGTCGGCGATGCCGACCACGTCATCGCCTCGCTGCGGGCGGACGCGACGCTGGAGCGGGTGACCGATCTCGTCTTCCAGGTGCATTCGGTCGATGCGCCGCACCCTCACGTCCTGCGCTCGATCGATCTGGTCGCGGAGAAGGTGGCACCGGCGCTGGGCTGGATCCGGACCGCGCCCGACGTGGCGCTGGCGGGCTGACCGGAATGAATGTGTGCGAGGCTGAAAGATGAGTACGCAGGATATCATCGACACGCTCGCCGGGATCGTACCCGGCTCGGCGCTGGACGCGATCCGCGCCCGTCGCCTGCAGGCGCGCGAGAATGCGCAGAAGAGCTATCTGTCACTGTTCGAGCCGATCGACCCCGGCGATGTCTCGCTTGTCGAGCGCGCCGCAGTCGCGACCTTCGTCACCGGGCTGCATGGCGAGTCCCCCGTTGCGGCCTTCTATCGCAAGAAGCTTGCCGCGAACGCGGATGGTGCGCGCCTGCTCGCGGCGATCGATGCCGAAATCGCGCGCGGCAGGACTTCGGGTCCCTACGGCTCGTATCCTGCCGGTCCGCTGTCGGTCGAAAACACGGCCGGGCTGATCTATCGCGTCAGTGCGGCGAGCAAGACGGCGCTCGGCGCGAGACTCGCAGCCGCGCTCGAGCATGCGCATCTGCTGGTGTTCCGGCCACGCGACGCCGCGGCCGCCGACATGAAGGCGCTGCTCGACGCCGGCTGGTCGAACACCGGAATCGTCACCTTCTCCCAACTCGTCGCGTTCCTGTCCTTCCAGGTGCGCGTCGTCAGCGGCCTGCGCACGCTCGCCGCGGCAAGCGCATAAGAGGAGGTTGCATCATGAGCGGCACCGTCAATCCTCCCGTCGTCTTCACTCAGGACGAGCTCGGCTGGGTCTCCTGGATCGATCCGCTGCCTGAAGCGGAACTGACGGACCGGCATTACGCAGGCCTGGTCGACCGCGCCCGCGCCAAGTCGGAATATTTCCGCCTGCTGGTGCGCGACCCCGAGGTGCTGGAGGCCCGCACCAAGACCGACAAGGACATCTTCTACAACGTCGCCGACGGCCTGCCCCGCGCCGAGCGTGAGCTCGCGGCGGCGGCGACCTCGCGCTACAATGGCTGCATCTATTGCGCTTCGGTGCATGCGCGTTTCGCCAGCACCTATTCCAAGCGCCGCGACGACGTGCAGCGCCTGCTCGACGAGGGCGTCAAGGCTGATCTCGGCGAGCGCTGGAATGCCGTGGTCAAGGCGTCGGTGGCGCTGGCCGCAACGCCGATCGCATTTGGTCCCGACAATATTGCGGAACTGCGCCGCGCCGGCCTCGACGACGCCGAGATCGTCGACGTCATCAACGGCGCCTCGTTCTTCAACTGGGCGAACCGGCTGATGCTGTCACTTGGCGAGCCCTCGAAATAGGCAATCTCCGGCACGAGAATTGCTGCTTGTTTCAACTGAAGTGGATGGAGCCGTGCATGAGCAACATCGATCGTCGTACCCTGGTGAAGGGCTCGCTTGCCGCCATGATGGCGGGCGCGGCCGTCTCGCGCGGTGCCTTGGCTGATACCTCCGAGCCGATCCTGCTCGGCGTCAGCGGTCCCCTGACGGGACCGAACGCGCAATACGGCACGCAATGGAAGCAGGGCTTCGATCTCGCGCTCGACGAGATCATGGCGGCCGGCGGCATCAACGGCCGCAAGCTCGCCTACCAGTTCGAGGACAGCCAGAGCGATCCGCGCCAATCGGTGGCGATCGCCCAGAAGTTCGTGTCAAATCCCGCCATCGTGCTGGAGCTCGGCGATTTCTCCAGCCCCGCCTCGATGGCGGCATCCCCGATCTACCAGCGCGGCGGCCTCGTGCAGTTCGGCTTCACCAATTCGCACCCTGATTTCACCAAGGGCGGCGACTTCATGTGGAGCACCTCGGTCAGCCAGGCCGACGAGCAGCCGCTGCTGGCGGCCTACGCGGTGAAGCGCCTCGGCCTGAAGAAGCTCGCGGTGCTGCACCTCAACACCGATTGGGGCCGCACCAGCCGCGACTATTTCGTCAATGCGGCGAAGGAGTACGGCGCGGAGATCGTGGTGACCGAGGGCTACATCGCGGAGGAGCGCGACTTCCGCTCGACGCTGGTGCGCGTGCGCGACGCCAATCCGGACGGGCTGATCCTGATCTCCTATTATTCCGACGGCGCGCTGATCGCCCGTCAGGCGCGTCAGGTCGGGTTGAAGCAGGTGATGTGCGCGGCGAGCTCGGTCTACTCGCCGAAATTCATCGAGCTTGGCGGCGAGGCGGTCGAGGACGTTCACGTCGGCACGCGCTACTTCCCCGAGGACACGCGGCCAGAGGTGCAGAAGTTCATCGCGGGCTTCAAGAAGAAATACAACGGCCAGGAGCCGGATGCCTTCAACGCCTATGCCTATGACGCGATGAATATGGCCGCCGCCGTCGTGAAGATCGGCGGCACCGATCGCAAGGCGATCCGGGACGCCTTCACCAAGGTCAAGGATGTCCCCAGCGTCATCTTCGGCACGGCGACGTTCGACGTTGCCACCCGTCGCGTCAAGGGCGCCATGAACGCCGAGCTCGTCGTGCGCAAGGGCCAGTTCGCGCTCTGGGACGGCAAGCCGACCTGATCCAACGGTCGGAGCAACCGCTTCGGCCGCCTTCTCTCCACACGGGGACCGATTTTTGTCTTCCTGGCTCGACTACACGATCAACGGGCTGATCGTCGGCAATGTGTACGCCCTCGTTGCGGTCGGGCTCGCGCTGATCTTCGGCGTCAGTCGGCTGATCAACTTCGCGCAGGGATCGATCTACCTGGTCGGCGCCTATATCGGCTGGGTTGCGGTGGTGCAGCTGCATACGCCGCTGCCGCTCACCATCATCGTGGTGGCCGTGGCCGCCGCGATCGTCGGGCTGATCATCGAACGGTTCGGCCTGCGCCCGCTGCAGAACTCTGTGCGAATTGCACCGCTGCTCGCGACCATCGGCATCAGCTTCGTGCTCGATCAGCTGGTGATGCTGACCTTCTCGCCCAATCCGCGGGCGCTGCCGAGCCAACTGCCGGATGTCCGCTTCCAGGTCGGCGGCGGCACGATCGGCCCCCTTGACCTGCTCATCGCCGGAGTCGGCCTTACCAGCGCGTTCCTGCTGTTCGTGTTCCTGCGCTACAGCAAGCTCGGCTGGGCGGTGCGCGCAGCGTCACAGGACCGCGACGCCGCGATGCAGATGGGCGTCGACGTCAACCGCGTCAATCAGGCGGTGTTCGGCATCGCCGCCGCGCTCGGCGGCGTCTCCGGCATGCTGGTCGGCATGTACTACAACCAGATCGACACCGCGATGAGCCTGCAGGCGACGCTGAAGGGCGTGGTTGCCGAGGTCGTCGGCGGCGCCGGCAATGTGCCGGGCGCGGTGATCGGCAGCCTCTTGCTGGGGCTGGTGGAGAGCTACGGCGTCGCGGTGTTCGGCACCAGCTACCGCAATCTGTTCGCGTTCCTGCTCCTTGTCGTCGTGCTGGTGCTGCGGCCGAACGGTCTGTTCGCCAGCGCGCGGCAGGCGCCGCCCGAGCCGCTCACCGGCACGTTCATCGCGCCGAGCCGCCCGGTGCGTATTCCGCACTGGGCTCTGGCTGTCGCCGCCGCCGGCTTTGCGCTCCTGCCGTTGTTCCCGGTGTCGTTCTACGTGCTTCAAACCCTGATCAATGCCTGGCTGCTTGGCATGCTTGCGCTGAGCCTGACGCTGGTTGCGGGCACGATGGGGCAGGTCTCGCTCGGTCACGCCGCGCTGCTTGCGATCGGCGCCTACACCTCCGCGCTGTTGTCGCTGACACTCAATGTCCCGGTCGGCCTTGCCGTGATCGGCGGCGGCCTGATGAGCGCCGCGCTCGGCACGCTGTTGATCTCGCCGTCGTTCCGTTTGCGCGGGCATTACGTGTCGATCGCCACCCTCGCCATCGGCGAAATCGTGTCGCTGGTGATCCTGAACTGGGAGAGCGTGACGCGCGGGCCGATCGGCATTTCCGGCATCCCGCCGCTGTCGCTGTTCGGTTACGATTTGATCAGCCCGACCTCGATCTACTGGTTCAGCTTTGCCGTGATGGTGGTGCTGGCGCTGCTGCAGGGACGGCTGCTCGGCTCACATCTCGGCCGCAGCTTCCGCGCCATTCGCGACGACGACATCGCCGCGCGCGCCTATGGGCTCAGCCTGAACCGCTACAAGTCGCTCGCCTTCATCTTCGGCGGCTTCGCCGCGGGCGTCAGCGGCGGTATCGCGGCGCACCTCTATTCCTACATCAACCACGAGACCTTCAACACACAGCAATCGATCCTTGCGCTGACCGTCGTCATCCTCGGCGGCCTCGGCAACGTCGTCGGCGCAATGCTCGGAGCGGTGGCGCTGGTCGGGCTGCCGGAAGTGTTCCGGGTCGCGGCGGAGTACCGCATCCTGATCTACGGCATCGTGCTCTTGCTGCTGGTGCGGTTCAGGCCGCAAGGCCTGTTGGGGACGATGTGATGGCGGAGCAGTCTCCCATGCTGTCCCTGCGCGGGCTGACACGCCGCTTCGGCGGGCTCACCGCCGTCGATGCCATCGATCTCGATCTCGCCAAGGGTGAGCTCGTCAGCATCATCGGGCCCAATGGCGCCGGCAAGACCACGCTGTTCAATCTGGTGACCGGCCTCGACCGGCCCGACGCCGGCACGATTCACTTCGAGGGTCAGGACATCACCGGCCTGTCGCCGGAGCGGCTTGCAGCCGGCGGCATCGCGCGCACGTTCCAGCTCGGCCGTGTCTTCGGCAATCTCAGCGTCATGGACAACGTCCTGATCGGCGCCCACACCCGGCTGCGTGCGGTGAAGCCGGCCGTGCCGGTGATCGGTCCGCTGCTGGAACTCGGCCTCGCCCTGCTGCGCCCAGCCAGCGTCAAGGCGGAAGAGGAGCGATTGCGGGAGGAGGTGAGGGCGATCCTCGCCCGGTTCGGCGAGCGGCTGCTGCCGCGGATCGACCAGCCCGCCTACAGCCTCTCCTATGCCAACCGTCGCCGCGTCGAGATCGCGCGCGCGCTGGCGCTGAAGCCGCGCCTGCTGCTGCTCGACGAGCCGACCGCGGGCATGAACCCGACCGAGACCGCGGAAATGCAGGCGCTGGTCGCCGAGCTGAAGGCGGAGGGCCTCACCATTCTCCTGATCGAGCACAAGCTGGAGATGGTGATGCGCCTCTCTGATCGCGTCATCGTCATGGATGAGGGCAGGAAGATCGCCGAAGGACCGGGCGAACAGGTGCGAGTTGATTCCAAGGTGATCGAGGCCTATCTCGGCCACGGCCTGTCAGGAACGTCGGAGCAGGACAGCGCGGCATGACGAACCCTGCTCCCGAACCGCTGCTGGCGCTGTCGAACGTCAATACGTTCTACGGCCAGGCGCAGGTGCATTTCGATCTGTCGATCACGGTCGCGCGCGGCCACATCGTCTGCCTGCTCGGCGGCAATGCCAGCGGCAAATCGACCACGATGAAGATCATTTTGGGACTCGTGAAGCCGCGCTCGGGCGAGGTGAGCTTCGATGGCGCCTCGCTGATCGGATTGACCACGCCGCAGATCGTCCGCCGCGGCATTGCCTCGGTGCCCGAGGCGCGGCGGCTGTTCGCGGACATGAGCGTGCGCGAAAACATCCTGATGGGTGCCTTCGTGCGCAACGACCGCGAGGCGATCGCGCAGGATCTCGACAAGATGCTGACCCTGTTTCCAAAGCTCGGACAGCGGCTGGCCCAGCGCGCCGGCTCGCTCTCCGGCGGCGAGCAGCAGATGGTGGCGATGGCGCGTGCGCTGATGAGCCGTCCCAGGATGATCGTGATGGACGAGCCGACCATGGGCCTGTCGCCGCTCTATGTCGACCGCGTGCTGGAGCTGATCCGCACCATCAACCGGGAGGGCGTCTCGGTGTTCATGGTCGAGCAGAACGCCAGCCTCGCGCTCGAGATCGCGCACGAAGCCTATGTGCTGCAGACCGGCAAGATCGTGCTGTCGGGCCCGGCGCGCGCGCTCAAGGACGATCCGCGCATCCGCGACGCCTATCTCGGCGGCTCCGAGGCGGCCTGACGTTCAGGCCGAGGCCGCACTCGCGACCTGCTCCGCCGGCAGGTCGTCGCCGTTGGGATCGCCGGGGGCCGTGGCCCAGGCCAGCTCCACCAGCGTCACGATCCGGCGGCCGCCGCCGTCGAGCTGGACGACGATCAGGCCCTGCTCCTCCATGTAGCCGAGCAGCCGCTGTGCCCGGCGCAGCGAATGCGAGCCATAGGCGCGCGCGATCGCGGCATCGCCCGGACAGGGCCAGCCTTCCTTCGCCGCCCGCGCGATCATCATGAACACGCCCTGCATGTCGTCAGGCAAGATCGAGGCGCGCAGCGACACGTCCTGCCAGGTGTCGTCTTCGGCATGTTCGGCGCCGAGCCCCGCGCGCGCGCGCGTCAGCATGCGGCGGAATTCATTGAGATCGGGCACGGCCGCGCCGAGCCCCTCGATTCGGCAGCGGACCACGAACTCCTGATAGAGCACGCCGATGGCGCGGAAGCCGGCGTCGGGCTCGGCGAGCACGGCCCGCAGCGTGCGATTAACGCGCTCGCGCCGCTCCGCCAGCTCCTCGGCGCTGACCGGCACCTCGACCACTTCAGGCTGGATCACCGGCGCGGCTGCCTTCGCAGCGCGGAGCTGCTCGAGCAAATCCGGCGCAGGCCGCCGCTGCGGCCGGCTGGCGTCGGGCGGCGGCGCGGCCAGGATCATGGCGCGCATGTCTTCCGTGGCCGCCTCCGGCAGCGGCATCAGCCGCGGTGTCGAGTTGCGCGGCGAGGTATCGGTCGGGCCGATGTTGAGGCGCAGCGGACGGCGCGACAGCGCGGGCCCCAGTGCCATGAACTGGCCGCGCTCGAGGTCGCGAAAGGCTTCGGCCTGACGCCGTTCCATGCCGAGCAAATCGGCGGCGCGCGCCATGTCGATGTCGAGGAAGGTGCGGCCCATCAGGAAGTTGGAAGCTTCCGCCGCGACGTTCTTGGCGAGCTTGGCGAGGCGCTGGGTCGCGATGATGCCGGCGAGGCCGCGCTTGCGGCCGCGGCACATCAGATTGGTCATGGCGCCGAGCGACAGCTTGCGCGCTTCGTCCGAGACCTCGCCGGCCACCGCCGGCGCGAACAGCTGCGCCTCGTCGACGACTACGAGCATCGGATACCAATGGTCGCGGTCGACATCGAACATTCCGCCGAGAAACGCGGCCGCGCGGCGCATCTGATTCTCGGCGTCGAGACCCTCGAGATTGAGCACGGTGGAGACGCGATGCAGCCGCGCGCGCTCGCCGGCGACCTGAAGGCCGCGCTCGGTGTGATCCTCGGCCTCGATCACGAGATGGCCGAAGCGATCGGCCAGCGTGACGAAATCGCCTTCGGGGTCGATGATGGCCTGCTGCACCCAGGGCGCGCTCTGTTCCAAGAGCCGCCGCAGCAGATGCGATTTGCCGGAGCCCGAATTGCCCTGCACCAGGAGGCGGGTCGCCAGCAGTTCCTCGAGGTCCATGGCGGCCGCGGCGCCTGCCGTGGTCTGCCCCATCTCGATCGCAACCGTCATCCCGACTCAAGTCCCCGTCATTCGCGGACAGGGGCTTATCAATCCCGTCGGGGCGCGTCGAGCGGCACGGCGCGAATCATGCCGCGTTGCCCACGGCGGCGTTTACGGTGCTCCCTCGGAACAATGCAGGAGAGTCGCTTTCAGGATGCTTCGATCAGAGTTTCATCCAAAAATTGTCGATGTCTTTACGGGGGGGCGCTACCCCTCGGCTATCCTGCCGGCTGGCAGAGCGCCAGGAAACACGGACGATGTTGAGCACGCTAACCAGCCCCGCCACGATGACGGTCACGGTGTTTGGCGTTGCGGCTCTCGTTACGCTTGGCGTGGGCATTTATTGGCTCTTCAACAAGCGGGCACGTTTGAAGGATATCGCCGAGATGAGGGCGAAGCTCGATGAGCTCGAGCCCTCCGACCCTGAATACGGTGCGGTGAGGGCGCTTTACACCTCGATGATCTTGGATGCCGAACGTTGGGGCTTCTTTGCTGGCGAATCCGGATCGGGCGGCCATGGCGGCAGTGCCGATCACGGCGGCAGCGACCAGGCCGGTGATGCCGGCGAGGGTGGACACGCTCATTGATGCATGAATGGCGCAGCGACGCGCGATCGGCGTCAGGTTTCGGACGCGGCTCCCGGGTGTCCCGACAGTTGTAGCAGTGCGGGCCGATAGGGGGCTTGCGGATCGTCGTCCTCGTTTGCGGGGATCGCGCAGGAGCCGAATTCCTGCCTGATCCGCTCCATCTCGGCGATGCGCTCGTGCAGTCGCTGCAGATGCTCCGGCGAAGTCGCCCGCCAGAACCGGAACGTGTCGGCCGTGAGCGGCACGAAGGCCGTGCCGAACAGCGTCGGCTCGGGAACGACGGTGCGTCCGAGCAGCAGGAAGCGGTCAGGGCCGGAGACGACGAGGGTGGCATAGCCGCGGTTGCCGATCCGCCTGATGCCATTCAGTGACCATTCGGCGAGCTTGCTGAAATAGGGCTCCTCGCGCCAGCGATCGGGGCAGTGGTCGTCGACCGTCACGTTCACCGCATCTTGGCTGAAATGCACGATGATGCCCGATTTCGCCGGGAACCAGTCGTCGTCCAGATGCCCCTGCAGCCAGGCGCAGACGAAGGAACGACACATCTGCGGGCGGCGGTCGTAGATCGTGCACCCCGTGCCGGTCTGCCAGTGCTTGCAGAGTTGGTTCACCGGCTTGTCGACGGCGGCCACTTCGAGAATGTCGCAGCAGGCGTTGCAGGATCCGCATTGCCGGGCCAGCGGCGCTGCTTTCGGCACGTTGGTCGCTCGAAAGCCCTGGCCATCGCGGACCAGCAGCTTCTGCTTCTCCAGCGTATTCAAGGCGCGCTCGACCTTGAGACGGGACAATCCGGTCGCGTCGATGACGCCTTTCATGGTTGTCGCGCCGGCCTCCACCGCGCGCACGACCTGCAACGTCAACTGATCCATCTTCGGTGACTTGTTCTTTCGCCCATCGTCCGGCTGCCGCGGGCAGGCCTGGAACCTGCTGCCGGGAACCGGGATCTGGAGTATCTGCCCCTGGCAATTCGGCAGCTTCCGCTACGTAAGGCCAGACCTCGCATGGATGCAAATTTTTCGCAAATCTGCCACTCCGCGACGGCCGGGGGGCTGGCCAGATGCATCGATTCCAGGCGTCAAACGCCGGATTTAATGACGAAAATCAAATCAAGCCGGCCGGGAGCCTGCTAGCTCAATCAGATGAGCTTCCTGACCTTCTTTACGGCCACCTATTTCCTGCTGGCAGTGCCCGGGCCCACCAACACCTTGCTCGCGACCTCGGGCGCGGGGATCGGCGTTGCGCGATCGCTTCCTCTGCTCGTTGCGGAGCTCGCCGGCTATCTGCTGGCCATTGCGCTGCTGCGGCTGGCGCTCGGCCCGCTCGTCAGCGATATCCCGGTTGCGGCGCTCGTGCTTCGCGTCGCTGTCACCGTCTACATCCTGTGCCTTGCCTTCATGCTCTGGCGGGTCAACGCGCGCGAGCTGCGCGATGGCGTCCCGGTGACGTTCCGGCAGGTGCTGTTCGCCACGTTGCTGAACCCGAAAGCGCTCGTCTTCGCCTTCCTGCTGCTGCCGCTCGATGCGGGGCCACTGGAGCTGCTGCCCTGGTTCGGCGTGATCGCGCTGCAGATCCTCACGGCGGGCGCCGCGTGGATCATTCTGGGCGCAACGCTCGGCCGCGGCGCCCGTCGCCTCGGCCATCCCAACCTGGTCACACGCGCCGGCGCGGTCACCCTGGTTGCCGTGACCGGCCTGATCTGGCTGCAATCCTTCCTGACGGCCTGAGGCGCCACGCCTCGCCGGAAGCGGCGCGCTTACTGCGCGCCGGATCCGCCTTGCACGATCTTCTCGTTCAGCTTCTGGTCGACGGTCTCCACCGTGCGGTCGATCTCGGCGTTGGGCACGCCGAGCTGATGCGAGATCAGCTTCACCAGGAGGTCGACACGCTCGATGAAGGGCGCGCCGCCCGCGACCGCGCGTGCGGCCGATGACGGCTTGAGCAGGCTTTCGGCGGCCTTGGCGTATTTGGCGAACGGCACCTGGTCCTGCGGATCGGCGCCGAGGCGGCGCGCGATCGTGTCGACATGATCGTAGATCGTCTGCGAGCGCTTCAGGTCGCCATGCACGGCGTCGCGGATCGACTGCGGCTCGTTCGGCGTGATGCAGCGGTAGTTGCCGGTCAGCAGCATCGACCATTTGGCCAGCGGCACGAACAGCGAGTCGAACACTTTCAGCTTCACCGGCACGTCGTGGCCGTCGAGCGTCACCGCGTCGATGTCGGCCTCGAGCTCGCGCAGCACCTTGTTGTGCTTCTCGTCGGCGAACACCGACGCCTTGAAGTTGGTGGGCAGGCCGACATGCAGCACGTTGGCGGCTTCTTCCGGCGGGCGGAATGCCTGCGGGTCGGGCGAGCACAGCGTCACGAGGCCGGGCTCGAAACGCTCCCACACCTGGGCATTGGTGTAGGCCTCTTCCAGATCCATGTCGGCGAGCGCAGGGATGCGCTTGAGATAAGGCAGCGGCGGCATGTTCATGATCGACAGGCACGGCAGCTTTGCCGCGGCGATCTTGACCATGAGCATGCGGACGGTGTGGTTGGTATATTGCGGCTCCTGCATCGCAAGGCCGACCAGGTCGTAGCGCGAGAGATCGACATTCTGCGGCGTCACGGCGTCGAGCTTGCCGGGCAGGTCGCGTGAGAAGATCGCCCGGTGCACAGCCTCGTCGCGCAGCTTGATGCGCACCTCTGTACCTTCGCGGTTGATCAGCTCGGCGGTCTTGGCGCGGCAGACCAGGGTCACGTTGTGC
Source organism: Bradyrhizobium sp. Y36 (assembly GCF_002531575.1). GTDB lineage: Bacteria > Pseudomonadota > Alphaproteobacteria > Rhizobiales > Xanthobacteraceae > Bradyrhizobium. The sequence goes on from NZ_NWTI01000006.1 coordinate 115,125, forward strand.
CCGGCCATCAGCAGCTTCGTGCCGAGCAGCGAGCCGTAAGAAGCCCCGAGAATCAATATGTTGCGCGCCATGCTCCGTCCCTTTGACAAGATGTGTGATTTTTGAGCCCCGGCCGTCATCCGCGGGCGAGTTGCCGGCATGTAAAGCGAAGTGAGCGGGGATGGCAACTGGGATAATGCATACAAGGCTGACCCGGGCGGCCCCCAAACGGTCGGTCCGGACGGCAGCGCCCAAGAACATTTCGGCGAGCATTTCGATTTCCAGAATTGGATTCCGGGGGCCTTCTGCTCATCACCGCTTGTCGTGAGAACGTCACATGAGCCGTCACAAGTCAGCGGGATGGTCGGCGTGCGGCGCCGGTTACCTCCACTGCCGCCTTGTCAGCTGCGGTCAGGCGGCAATCCGCCGCATCTCACCATATCGTGCGTTCACAATAGCGGTTTACGCGGTCATGTCTGTTCTATCGACCGGTGAAGTATTTTCGACGCCGGTCGCAACAAGAGACGACTGAGCCGCATCACTGGCGTGCGCGGCAAACAACTATGGATCAGCGGCGGAGCTGGGACGTGACGATCGAGTTGAGCGGGCCTGGACTTCGCATCGTGGCCGACTCGTTGGGAATCAGAACGGTTTGTGAAGACCCGGGCGCACATCGGGGTGCGCGCTGATGGCGTCGTCCGGGGGCTGACATGGAAGGTGATCATTGGCCGCACGGCTCGTGCGATGGCGCCGGCCGAAGCCTGGCGCAGTTGCGCCATCGCGCGTCCGGATTCTTCGAGAGCCTGTCGGTCGCAGAACTCGTGCGCGAGACGCACAGGCATTTGTGGGTTTCAGACTGGCTGCAGGTTGCCGACGACTATCGGACCTTCGCCAGGTCCGCGCGCGAGAGCGGCTCCATCCAGACCGCGCGGGAAGCGTGGTTGTGCTCGCTGACCGCCCTGGAAGTCATCAAGAGCGTGTCTTGCCCGGGCGATGTCGAGGCCGCCGATCTCGCGGACGAGATCGCGATCAGCATGAAGGGCTTTGCGGACGATGCAGGTCGCGCGATCGAGCGCGTGACGATCGACGGGTTTGACGAGGGGGCGTTGACCGGCTTCTTTGTGCCGGCACTCTGCCGCACCCCTTCTGCGCCTGCTGTCATCTGCCTCGGTGACGAGGACGTCACGCTCGGCTCGATGATGATCAGGCTGTTGCCGGCCTCGCTCCGTCGCAACATGTCGCTCCTGCTCGTTGACGCCGGCCGTTCATCTGCTCGTCGCTCCTTCAAGCCGGAGCACATGCTCCATTGCTGGTTGGACTATCTTCAGGTGCGCTCCGATGTCGATCCGAAGCGGATCGCAATCTATGGCGAAGGGGCGGGCGCCTGTGCTGCATCCGGTCTTGCCGGCTCGGATCGCCGGATCGCTGCCGCCGTATGCGATGGCGGCGTGCTGGCGCCGGTCATGCGGGGCGCGTCGCTTCGCTGGATGACCGGCTCCGAGCCGGCGGATCTGGACGGGACCTTGCCGGTGTCCGCGGCGCTGCCGCGTCGACTACCGTGTTCGCTTCTGATGGTCGTCGGAAGCCGCTCGATGATGTGGGAGCAGGATGCCCTCGAACTGCAATCCGCCTATCGGCAGGCTGGAGCCGATTGCTCCGTCGTCGTTCCCTACCGCATCCCGCATCCTCTCGGCGAGGTCGAGAATTTCGTCGCAGTCGACGATTTCATTTTCGAATGGCTCGACAGCAAGCTCGGAGCTGCGCCTCGGCTCGATGCCGTGACCTATCTCTAGCCGGCTGGGCTGTCCTGTCGCCGATCACGAGGCGTCGATGGCCAGCAATCGCGCCGCCAGCCGGGCGTTCCTGGCGATCGTTGCGAGCGCGGCATTCAGTTCGGTCAGCGTCTTCTCGTCGACCTCGTTGAACATGGTCGAGTTCAAGGCGAGCTTCCGCTTGGACAGTTTCTCGATGTCCGACGTCGCCTTCTCGGTCAGCGACATCATGATGAAGCGGGCATCGTCCGCGGCCGGCCGGCGGGAGAGAAAGCCGCCCTTCTCCAGGATCTTGGTCTGGTTGGTCACGAAGGCCGGGTGGACCCGCAACTTGTTCGCGATGTCGATGCCGGCGACGCCGCGCCCTTCGTCCAGTTCGGTGATGGCCATCAAGATCAGCCATTGCGGCTGGGTGATGCCCAGCAGTCCGCCCCAGCTGGTGTGGATGTCGTCCAGCTGCGCGTGGATTTCGACGACATTCCAGATGAAGTCCCTGATCGCCCTGTCGAGCTTCTTATCGATCACGGCCCGTTGCCCCCCGTATTGGCGTTGATCCTTTTTTTATTGTTCTTGGATCAGTGTTGTACCGGGATATCGCGCTGGCGTCTCCTCTGTCGCGCCCGCGCGAAGGCGGCCGGCACGACATTTTGGAAACGGCCTCAACATTTGATACTTGCAGAATTCAATTAATTGAATTACGTCTCGCTACACTCAATCTTTGCTGCTCTTGACCGTGTCGACGGACAGCGATGTGAGACCTCCAAGAAAGCCCTCGGGATGCCCCCTGAGGGCTTTTTACTTTTTATTCAGCACGTTAGGTGCCTTCGAGGTCATCTCTGTTGCGCGCGGGCAACATCTCCCGGCGAACTTACAATTCATTAAATCAATGAATTGAGGCGGTTGTTTCTATAAACTATACGTGAGGCACGACGGAGGGGGGGCACCTCGCTGTCGTTTCAGTCCGGACCTTCAGTGCGGATCTGAATTGAACGGAAATTATGAGGGTGAAGCGGTGTCCGCCGAGGAAGCCGAGCCCCCTGAACCGACCTGGAGGTTTACCTAATGAAGTTGACGAAGACGCTTTTGCTCGGCTCGGCTGCCGGCCTGATGGCCGCCTCCGGGGCGTTCGCAGCCGATCTCCCCGTGAAGGCCAAGGCCGTTGAATACGTGAAGGTCTGCTCGCTGTACGGCGCCGGTTTCTACTACATCCCGGGCACCGACACCTGCATCAAGCTCGGTGGCTATCTGCGCGCTGAAGTCGCGCTGGGCACCAACAGCTCCTACGGCGCTGCCAACGGCTCCCCGGCCGGTGCGCACAACCGCCTGAGCAACTACTACACCATGCGCGCTCGTGAAGATCTCAACATCGACACGCGCACCGCGACCGAGTACGGCGTCGTCCGTACCTTCTTCGACGGCGTGTTCTCCTGGACCACCGGCGGCTATCAGGGCTCCGGCTCTGCGACCGGCGGCACCGTCTACACCGGCAACCTCGGCCTCAACACCTCCGGCACCCCGGCTCTGGTTGGTTCGTCGATCAACGGCACCGACGGCGCGACCTCGGGCGGTTCGCTCGGCGTGTACTACGCCTTCATCCAGTTCGCTGGCTTCACCATGGGTAAGGCCGTGTCGCAGTTCGACGCGCCCTGGACCAACTATCCCGGCAACAACTTCGACGGTCTCGTCGGTGGTTCGGGCACGGTCACTGGTGTCAACCAGTTCACCTACACCGCTGACTTCGGTCAGGGCGTGACGGCGTCGTTCTCGGCTGAAGATGCGACCAACTACTACCAGGCCGGCAACATGAACCTGTCCGGCGCGACTGCCGGCGGCATGATCGGCGGTACCTACGGCTCCAACGCCATCGGCGGCTCGCGTTCGCCGAACCTCGTCGGCCAGGTCCGCGTCGACCAGGCTTGGGGCATGTTCCAGGCGTCGGTTGCTGCGCATGACAACCACGTCGCCTACTACGGCGCCACCGAGACCACCGGCCACCCCGACGACAAGTGGGGTTGGGCTGTGCAGCTCGCTCTGTCGATCAAGAACATCCCGACCGGCGCGGGTGACGTGATCAACATTTCGGGCGTCTACACCGACGGTGCGACCCGCTACAACTTCCAGAACCTCGCGGGCAGCTCGTACTCGATGTTCGGCAACTCGGGCGTTGCCTACCAGAGCGTCGGCTTCGCCTTCGCTCCGGACACCGTGTTCACCACGGGCAACCAGCAGGAGACGGTCAAGACCTGGGGCTTCCGCGGTGCTTACACTCATAACTGGGATCCCTACTGGAACACCGCGCTGTACGGTGCTTACGCGCAGGCTCAGTATGGCTCGCAGGCCAAGAATGCGCTCTGCGGCGTTGGTGGTACGTTCGCGATCGCTGGCGTGACCTCGTGCAACCCCGACTTTGCCATCGGCCAGATCGGCCTCATCACCCGCTGGACCCCGGTCAAGAACCTGACCTTCTCGGGCGACCTCAACTGGACCCACCTGGACCAGAAGTACGCTGGCACGGTTGCTTACGCTGGTGCCGGCACGACGGCCAAGCCGGCCGCTCTGTACCAGCTGAAGGACCAGGACAGCATCACCCTGCTGCTCCGCGCCCAGCGCAACTGGTAAGATCAGTCGAAGCACTTCGACGAGCACCCGGCGGGAAACCGCCGGGTGTTTTTTTATGCGCGCACTCCATGTCGGGCGCGCTGTGGCCGGGGTGAGCGCGGCGATACCCGGGATGTGAGCTGCAGGGATTCGGACGCTGCGAGGCTTGTCACCCGGTGCCGCCTCTTGCCGACCCGTCGGCTGACCGAATGACGGGGCCCCGTCGCCGTCGCCGTCACCGCCGCGCAGCCGCAGGCCCGTCGTCGCTGGAGGTGCTCGCCTCTTCGGCGAGTGTTGCAGGGCGACAGCCGAGGCCTTCGAGGCTCCCCATACGGCCCGTCGCGCCCCATGGCTCGCGCCTCAGAACGACGGGACGGAGGTCGCGCTGTCGTCCGCGGGTCGATCCAGCAGCTCGGAACTGTTCCGCTTTGCCGAAATTCGGATTTGTTGCGATTGAGCGGATGAGCCGCGGCGTACGGGAGTTCCCGCCTCGCGGGGATCGACAGCGTCGCCTGGAGAATCAGGCTGTCCATCTCGCACGCCGTCGTTGCGAGAAGCCCTTGGGACGAGGCAATCCGGAATCGTTTACCGGAACGATTCCGGATTGCTCGCTACGCCCGCAATGACGCGGAGGAGAGTGCGCGGGCCTCAGCCCTGGCTCGCCATCCGTGCGCGATCGAGATGCTCCTCGATCTTCGGGCGGTCGCGGGTGCGCTCGAAGCTGGTGCACAGCAGCTCGGTCTCCTCGAGCGAGATCGGAGCGCGATACAACCGGCACATGAACTCGGCGCTTGCACGTCCCTTGCCTGTGCCCGGGCCGCGTTCGGCGAGAAACATGCAGTCGCGGCAGACGCTGGCGTCGAGCCGCTGATGGGCCGCGTCGAGATGATTGAGGACGTCGCGAAGCGAGTCGCGCAGCCTGACGCATTCGTCGTTGCCGAGCGCCGCGACCGCGTTGACCACGTGATTGATCGGGTCGTGCTGGCTCAGGCACTTCTCGCCCTGGGCGGTGACGTGCAGGACGACGGAACGCTTGTCCTCCTGCGACGGCTTGCGGACCAGAAAGGACTTGCTCTCCAGCGTCTTCACGATCTGCGATGCAGTCGCTCTGGTGGCGCCGATGAAGCCCGCGAGCGCGGAGGGCGTGCGCGAAAACCTGTTGGCGCGGCCGAGAAAGCGCAGCGCCATCCATTCCCGATCGCGCAATCCATGCTGGTTGCCTTCGAAATACCAAGCCCGCGCCGCCTGAACCAGCAGCTCGACGGCTTCTCGTGCCAATGGCATGAACCTACCTCGTCCCCGGAACTTCGTCGGCGGCGTCCCGAAGCCGCTTTGCGTTGTGGCCCGCGAATCCTCCGAAAGACGTCGAACGGTTGCAGCCGTTCGGCGCGCGAATCGTGTCGAGCTCTCCTTCGAAGGAACGAATTGCGGCGCGCCCGATCGAAAGCGATGGGGCTCGCGTGCTGCGGAGTGAGACACCGCGGCGTAGGCATGCCAACGGCGTCGTCACACGGGAGCCCGGTTCGCCGTCGCCTGCAGACGATGGATCGGAATAGTTCAACCGAAGCCCCTGAGTTCAAGTCACACGCAGACGTTTCTTATATTCCGCCGAAACGATGAATGAGCTTCTCAACAAAATCAAGTAGAGACCCTCGTGAGCCCCAGATGTCGTTGCATGCGAATGTAACGTTCAAGACAATCTTGCTCGTCAGGACACATGATAGTGAATGCAATACGTTGTGCGGCAAACGACATGCACTCGGCCCTGCGGCACTTTGATTGCACCTCATCTTGCTGTCTGTGTTCCGACGCAAATTGATCGAAGCTTGTGCAGACCGACGATGTGGATCGCCACGTCATCCACAACTTGTGCGGGGTGCCGGAGAATCGCGGAGGGAACTCGCAGGAATTGCACGCGCCGGTTGTCGGTCGCCACGCCTCCGCAATCGCCGATTCCGTCACTTCGGATACGGCCACGTGCTTCCGGCCCGGCGACCTGCTAGTCGCCCCGGAGCATGTCCCGGAGCTCGCGAAACGGATCGGCGCTCGGCGGAGCCGAAGCGTCCTGCCGCATCGCGCCGTAGATTCTCGGGACCATGTCGACCGCCTGATCGAGCCCCGAATCACGTCCCGGCTGATAGCCGCCCATCAGGCGAAGATCGCGGGTGTCCTCGTATTTGGCGATCATTGAGCGCAGCTTGCTCACCAATTCGCGCTCCTCGGGATCCCAGACGTTGTGGGCGAGACGGGAGACCGAGGCCAGAACGTCGACGGCCGGATAGCGCGCCTGGTCGGCGATGTGCCTCGAGAGCACGATGTGTCCATCAAGCGTGCTGCGGATGGTGTCGGCAATCGGCTCGTTGTGATCGTCGCCATCGACCAGCACGGAGAAGATCCCGGTGATCGTGCCGGCGCCTTCCTCACCGGGGCCGGCGCGCTCCAGAAGCCGCGGCAGATCGGTGAAGACCGTTGGTGCATAGCCGCGCGCGACCGCCGGCTCGCCGGCGGCGAGCGCGACCTCGCGGGCGGCGTGGGCGAAACGGGTGATCGAATCGACCATAAGCAGGACCGATTCGCCGCGGTCGCGGAAATATTCGGCGACCGCCATGGCCGTCTTCGGCGCCAGCCGCCGCATCATCGGGCTCTCGTCTCCCGTCGACACGATGGTGACGGCGCGCTGACGATCGTTGCCGAGCACGTCCTCGATGAACTCGCGCACCTCGCGGCCGCGCTCGCCGACCAGGGCCAGCACCACGGTGTCGAAACCCTGGCTGCGGGCGAGCATCGCCAGCAACGTCGATTTGCCGACGCCGGAACCGGCAAAGATGCCGACGCGCTGGCCGGCGCAGATCGGTGCGAACAGGTCGATGACGCGCACGCCGGTGCGCAGCGGCTTGTGCACGCGGGCGCGCTTCATGGCCGACGGCGCCTCAGCCTCCGCGGAAACCGCCTGGGATCCCGGGGTAAGGGGGCCGAGGCCGTCGAGCGGCGCACCGAGGGCGTTGATGACGCGGCCCTTCCAGCTCGGATCGGGCGCAAAGGACAGAGGCGGCATCCGGTAGGCGGCCGAGCCGAGGCCGCCGGCGAATTGCCGGTCGAACGGCTTGGCAACGATGCCCTCGCTGTCGATCCGCACCACTTCGCCGATCTGGGCCTTGCCGCCCGAATTGACGCCGATGAGCTCGCCGAGCCGGACGAAGCGCGACAGGCCGGAGACGCGGAAATGCGTCGGCGCGATCTCGGAGATCGCGCCGCTGACGCTTGCCAGGGGAGTGTTCTGCTGAAGCTCCAGCAGCGCCCACTCGAGTTGCCGAAGAGCGTTCAAGGTATCAGTCCAACCTCAATTTCGATGCGCGCGAGGCGCCTCACTTGCCGGGTTCGCCCAGCGTCCGAATGGCGTTCTGCAGCGAGCCCTCGGTACCCTCGATCATCGAATTGGTGCCGTCGAAGGCGCGCGAGGCGGCGATCAGCTTGGTCAATTCCATCATCGGATTGGCCCCGGAGCCCTCGACATAGCCCTGCTTGAAGCCGTCGCGGGAGAAATCGGCGATGGCGGTGGCGGGCCGGTCCGGCGTGACGCCGGAATTGCCGTAGCGCTCGAGATTGGCATCGGCGGGGATGTTGAACAGGCCGATGGTGCCGATCTCGTTGTTGTCCTGGGTGATCGCGCCGTTGCGCGCGATCGAGATCGGTCCGCCGTTGGGATCGAGCGTGATCTGCGCGCCGCCGGAATCGACGACGGGAAAGCCGCTCACGGTCTGAAGATCGCCGTTGGGGGCGATCTGGAGGCGGCCGTCGCGGGTATAGACCGTGCCGTTCGGCCCGGCGAAGGCGATCCAGCCCTGGCCGACCACGGCGACGTCGAGCGGGTTGCCGCTCTCGGTGATGTTGCCCTGCTCGCGCGAGATGATGTTGTCGCCGGGCGAGGAGAAGGCAACCGGGTTCGGGCCGGCCTTGGACAGCACGGTCTCGAATTTCACCACGTCGGTGCGGAACGCCGCCGTGTTGACGTTGGCGACGTTGTTGGCGATCGTCTGGAGGCGCTTGTCGAGCGCGACCTGGGCCGACAAACCCACATAGAGGGCCGATTGCATGAGCTACTTTCCGAGCCGGATGGACTGAAGTTTCGAGAGCATGTCGGTATCCATGCTGGCCGATGACGCGCCGCCGATCAGGACCAGCGCGGAATTGGTCGAGCTGTCGCTCTGGGCCTGGGTCGCGTCCCACATCGCCGCAAAGCGCTGCACGAATTTGGTGACCTTGGCCGGGTCCTGGAAATCGGTGAGCTTGACCTTGTTCGTGATCAGCTTGGCCTGGGCGTCGATGTCGGCCGAGCTGATGGTCGAGGGCAGACCCAGCGCGGTCTGAACCACCTGCGTCAGCGCCTTGTCCGCAAGGACCTGGTAGGCGGTCGTGATCGTGGACGCCTTGCGGGTGAAATAGAGCGCCAGCCGCAGACCCTCGTTCTGGTCGCCGGCCTTCTGCTCCATCGTCTGCGTGACATAATGGGTCGCCGTTCCAGTCGTCGCCTGGGTGGTCTGCGTCGCATTGCTGCCGAGGGCGGCGAAATTGAAGGCGGTGGCGAATTCCCGGTAGCGGGTGTCGGTCAGCTTGTTGGCGAAGGCGTCCTTGTTCGCGACGCCCTCGGTCAGCACCTTGCGCATGAACGCCTTGGCGTAGGTCATGTCGCTGAGGCCGTAGGCCTTCATCGCGTAGGAGTAGAGGCGATAGTCCTTCAGGAAGTCGTCGATCGTCTTCACGTTGCCGATATGGCTCAGGAAGTAATCGGTCTCGCGGCTGACGTCCGGCTCCGTTGCGACCTGGGTCAGCGACTTGCCCATGTCCTGGGTCAGTCTGGTGTAGTCCGCGATGGTGGATAGCATGACACGCGCCCCTCTGGCCGCTGTTGCGACGCCGCCACAAGCTGCCGCCGATTGCTTGCGCGAGGCTGGCGACGCAGGAAGCCAGCTTCGCGCAAGGCTCGCCGACTAGATATTCCCGATGGGATCGGCGATGGAGCGGCGCGTTGGGCAGTTTCGTGGGGGTTTTCATCACGGTAGCGGCGCTGCTCGGTGGATTTGCCGCCATGGGCGGGCACCTGGGCGTGCTGATGCAGCCGTGGGAATTCGTGATCATCATGGGAACCGCGGTCGGCACCTTCATCGTGGCCAATCCGTGGAAGACGGTCGTGGACACCGGCGTCGCCTGCATGCAGGCCATCACCGGCGCGGTGCCGGGCCAGCGCTACTACCTTGATCTGCTCGGGGCACTCCACGCCTTGATGCGCGAGCTGCGCGGCAAGGGCCGCAACGAGGTCGAGGCGCATATCGACGATCCCGCCTCTTCCGAGATCTTCAAGGCGTTTCCGAGCGTGCTCGGAGATCCCTCGCTGCTCCAGTTCATCTGCGACTATGTCCGCCTCATCATCATGGGCAATGCGCGCACCCACGAGATCGAAGCGCTGATGGACGAGGAGATCCACACCATCGTGAAGGGCAAGCTGGCGCCCTATCATGCGCTGGTGACGGTCTCCGAGGCGCTTCCGGCGCTCGGCATCGTCGCCGCCGTGCTCGGCGTCATCAAGGCGATGGGCGCGCTCGACCAGTCCCCGAAGCTGCTGGGCGGCTTCATCGGCGCGGCCCTGGTCGGCACCTTCGCCGGCATCTTCCTGTCCTATGGCGTCCTCTCGCCCTTCGCGATCAAGATCAAGATGACGCGCGAGAAGAAGTGCCGCCCCTACATCATCGTCAAGCAGACGCTGCTGGCCTTCATGAACGGCGCCATGCCGCAGATCGCCGTCGAGCACGGCCGCAAGATGATCGCGAGCAGCGAGCGGCCCTCGATCGACGTCGTCGAGAACGAGACGATCGCAGGTCCCAAGGCCGTCGTGTCCGATGCTGAACCGAAGGCGGCCCGCGCATGATGATGGAAGACGACGTCGGCGTCGATCAGAAGAAGCAGCTCCCCAACTATCTGCTGGACGCTGCCGGCATCTCGATCGAACGCATGCCGATGCTCAATGTGATCTTCGATCGCATGGCGGCATCGTGCACCGACAGCCTGCAGCCGATGGCCGGAACGCCGTGCTATTTCTCCGTCAACGGCATCACCAACGATCCTCTCGGCGACATCATCAAGGACTACGAGGGTAACGCGGTCGCCGCGGTGCTCTATGCCGAGCAGTGGGATTCGCGCGTCATCATCATGCTGGACCGCGACTTCGTGTTCACGATGGTCGAGGCGATGTTCGGATCCGACGGCGCGGAACCGCCGCTCGATGTCGAACGCACCTTCTCGAACATCGAGATCCGGCTGGTCCAGGCGCTGTTCGACCGATTCGCCAAGGCGCTGCAATCTGCGTTTGCGGGCACCTCCAACGTCACCTTCCGCGTGGAGCGGGTCGAGACGGCGATGGCGTCGCTGGCGATCGGACGCGCCAGCAACATGTCGATCTGCGCGAACATGATGGTGCAGGCGCTCTACCGCGGCGGCCAGATGTTCCTGATCATTCCGCACTCCGCGCTCAACCCGCTCAGGCAGAAGCTTGCAACCGTGACCGCCAGCGACGGCCGCGCGACCGATCCGCGTTGGCGCGAGCAGATGGAGAGCGAGGTCAACCGTACCGAGGTGACGCTGAGTGCCGTGCTGGACGAGAAGATGATCTCGCTCGAGGACGTCGTGAAATTCAAGGTGGGGCAGGTGCTGGAGCTGGAGGCCACGCCGCGCACGCTGGCCCGCCTCGAGAGCAACAATCAGGTGCTGTTCTGGTGCCAGATCGGCCAGCTTGATGGCTATTACGCCATGCAGGTGGCCGATCCCGTCGACCAGAAACGGGAGTTCGTCGATGATATCCTATCTCGTTGATGCCGTGCTGCTGATCGCGCTCGCCTTCACCAGCATGCGGGTGACCAAGATGCACCGCGAGCTGGCGCGTCTGCGCAGCTACCAGGGCGAATTCTCCACCATTGTCCACGAGACGGCGGGTGCCTTCGACACGGTCATCACCGCGGCGCATGATTCCACCGCCAATCTCGGGCGGCTCGCCAACGTGCTGAGCACCAAGATCGACCAGGCCCACGAGGCGATCGCGGCGCTCGATGCCCGTAGCGGGCTCGCGCCGGCCGCGACCGCCGGCGGCGCCGAGGTGAACAAGCACTGAAGCCGAAGCCGGCAGAACCAATGCGAGCGGAACGCCAGGGCGCTCCGGGAGCGGACATACCAAGAGGCGATACCAGATGGCGCAATCCTTCGACTATGACTCTGCCACGCGAGCAACTGCCGCCGACGAGGGGCATACCGACACGACCCCGCTGGAGCGGCTCGCGGAAATCGCCGCGCGCACGGCTGAGGAGAGCGGGAAGTTCGCCAACGTCGATGCCATCCTGCGCATTCCCGTCACCATGCAGGTGGTGCTGGGATCGGCGACCATCCCGGTCGCGAACCTGATGAAGCTCGGCCGCGGCGCCGTGGTTCCGCTCGACCACCGGGTCGGCGAGCCCGTCGACGTCGTCGTCAACGGCCGCATCGTCGCCCGCGGCGAGGTGGTCGTCGTCGAAGAGGACAATTCCCGCTTCGGCGTCTCGCTCACGGAGATTGTCGGGCCGCTGGGGCAGGGCGATAGCTGACCATGGCTGCACAGGTCGGCATCGCTCCCGTCAAGCAGCGAGGCGTTGCCACGCTGGGTGGAACGGAAAAGGTCGCCGCGCTCCTGCTGGCCATGGGTCGGCAGGCGGCCGCGAGCGTGCTCTCGCAGTTCGAGCCGCAGGAAATTCGCGTCGTCACCAAGGCCGCGGCGGAGCTGCGGCCGATCACGGCGCAGGAACTCGAGGGGATCGTCGAGGAGTTTGCCCAGCAGTTCTCGATGGGCGCCAACATTCTCGGCACCATCGGCGGCCTAGAGGCCGTGCTCGGCGACGTGCTTCCGGCCGACCAGGTCTCGGCGATCATGACGGACCTGCTCGGCAATTCGAGCCGGTCGGTGTGGGATCGCGTCTCGTCGGTGTCGGAAAACTCGCTGGCGACCTACCTCTCCAAGGAGCATCCGCAGACCGCGGCGCTGATCCTGTCCAAGGTCAAGCCGTCCTGTGCCGCCAAGGTGATGAGCCAGCTGCCCTCGAGCCTGCGCAACGAATTGATGCGGCGCGTGCTCAGCCTCAAGCCGATCGTCGACGACGCGATGAAGGTCCTCGAGAAGACGCTGCACGAGGACCTGACGCTCAATTTCGCCCGCAATCTCGGCGCCGACACCTACGCCCGCGTCGCCGATATCATCAACAAGATGGAGCGCGGCCATATCGAGGACATGCTCAAGAGCCTGTCGGAAAAGCGGCCGAAGTCGGCCGAAGTGCTGAAGGAGCTGCTGTTCACCTTCGACGACGTGACCAATTTGACGCCGAAGGCGCGCACCATGATCTTCGATCAGGTGCCGACCGATCGCATCGTCATCGCACTGAAGGGCACGGACAAGCACTTCCGGGAGCTGATCCTGTCCTCGGTCGCGTCGCGCGTCCGCCGTGTCGTCGAGCACGAGCTCGCCATCGGCGAACCCTCGAACCAGCGCGACGTGCTGGAGGCACGGCGCGTGATCACCGATCTCGCGCTCGACCTCGCGGAGAAGGGCGAAATCGAGCTCAACCCCGAGCAGGAGGATGAGCTGGTCTTCCGCTGACCGCTGAACGGGCATGGCAGAATCATCCGATCAGGAGAGCAAAACAGAAGAGCCGACCGAGAAGAAAGTCCGTGATGCGCTCGAACAGGGCAAGATCCCGGTCTCTCGGGAGGCCTCCATGTTCGCCTCGATGGCCGCGCTGCTGGTCATCATGGCGTTCCTGATCGGTCAGGGCGTGCAGCAATTGACGCCGACCCTGACGAGCCTGCTCGACGATCCCGAAGGCTTCCCGCTCTCCACCGGCGCGGACGCGCAGAACCTGCTCACCGTGGTCGGCTTGCAGGCGCTGCGTTTCCTGGTGCCACTGGTCGTCATCCTCATGGTGTTCGGACTCGCCTCCTCGCTGCTGCAAAACGCGCCGCGCTTCGTGCTGGAGCGCATCAAGCCGGAACTGTCGCGGATCTCTCCGATCGGCGGCTGGAGCCGGCTGTTCGGAACGCGCGGCCTCGTCGAGTTCGCCAAGTCGCTGTTCAAGCTGGCCGCGGTGACCTCCGTGGTCGTGTTCGTGCTGCGCGCGTCGGAGGCGAAGGCATTCGAGGCGATGTACACCGATCCGGTCGCGCTGCCGGAGATGATCCTCAACATCGCGATGCGGATCGTCTCGGCGATCTGCATCGCGACCATCGTGCTGGTCGCGATTGACCTCGCCTGGGCGCGCTTCCACTGGCGGCGCGAACTGCGAATGACCAAGCAGGAGATCAAGGACGAGCACAAGCAGGCCGAGGGCGATCCGCTGGTCAAGGCGCGCCTCCGCTCGCTGGCGCGCGACCGCTCGCGGCAACGCATGATCGCCTCCGCCGCGCGCGCGACGCTGGTGATCGCGAACCCGACGCACTTCGCAATCGCGCTGCGCTACCAGCGTGAGGAGAACCCCGCGCCGCTCGTTGTGGCCAAGGGCATGGACGTGATCGCGCTGAAGATCCGCGAGGTCGCCGAGCAGAACCGGATTCCCGTGATCGAGAACAAGGCGCTGGCGCGCGCACTCTACGAGGCGGTGCAGGTCGATCAGGTGATCCCGGCGGAATTTTTCCGCCCGGTCGCCGAGATCATCTACTTCCTCCAGTCGAAGCAGGCACCGCGGACCGAGAAGGTTCAGTAGAATTCCGAGGACGGCGTCCGGCCCAACAGCTTGACGAAAGCTTAACGCCCTAGGCTTTCCCCGAATGGACCAGAACGGGGCTGTCGTGGGACCGCTTTATCTCTTCGAACTCGCATCGTCGCAGGCGCGCTATCTCGAGCTCCGCCAGTCGACCATCGCCACCAACGTCGCCAACGCCAACACGCCGGGCTTCAGGGCGCGCGACGTCGAGCCGTTCAACAAGGTACTCGACGGCATGCCGGTGCGGCTCGCCACGACGTCGCCGTCGCACATGCAACTGTCCGCAGCCGAGACCGATACGCGCGCGACCGCGAAGAAGGACAGCTGGGAGGTGGTTCACTCCGGCAACTCCGTCAGCCTCGAGCAGGAAATGATCAAGGGCAGCGACGTCAATCGCGACTATTCGATGAATTCGGCGATCGTGCGGTCGTTCCACCGCATGGTTCTGGCCGGTGCGAAAGCCTGAGGTGAACTGACATGCTGGACTCACTGAGCGCCTCTCTGACGGTTGCAAGCTCCGGGCTCGAAGCGCAGTCGACGCGCATGCGCATCGTCTCGGAGAACCTCGCCAACGCGACCTCGACCGGGCGCACCGCGGGCGCCGACCCCTATCAGCGCAAGACGATCACCTTCGATGCCGCGATGGACCGTGCGTCGGGCTCGCAGCTCGCCAAGGTCAAGGAGATCGGCGTCGACACCACGCCGTACCGCGTCGAGTACGATCCCGGGCATCCCGCCGCCGACAAGGCGGGCTACGTCAAGATGCCCAACGTCAACATGATGATCGAGATGGCCGACATGCGGGAAGTCAACCGCTCCTACGAGGCCAATCTGCAGGTCGTTAAACAGGTGAGGTCCATGCTCGGCATGACCATCGACCTCCTGAGGAGCTGACAATGCTTGAGGCGCTTTCATCCACGGCAATCTCCGCCGGACAGGTCGCGACCCGCGCGACCGAGACGCAGGCGATCGCGCCCGCGGCCCCGACCGCGATCCAGTCCTCCGACGACGTCGGCTTCGAATCGGTGATGAAGCAGGTGACGACCGACGCGATCGGAACGCTGAAGGCGGGCGAAGCGGCGTCGATCTCGGCGATGCAGGGCAAGGAATCGACCCGTAAGGTCGTGGAGGCGCTGATGTCGGCCGAGCAGGCCCTGCAGACGGCCGTCGCGGTCCGCGACAAGGTCGTGCAGGCCTATCAAGAAGTCGTCCGGATGTCGATCTGATCTGAAGGAGTGGACTAAGTGAAATCGCTCGCCATTGCGGCCACGGGCATGAATGCCCAGCAGACCAACATCGAAGTGATCGCGAACAACATCGCGAACATCAACTCGACGTCGTACAAGCGTGCGCGCGCCGAGTTCACCGACCTGTTCTATCAGATGGACCGCATGCAGGGCGTCGCCAACGTCAACGGTTCCTCGCCGATTCCGGAGGGCGCCAATCTCGGCCTCGGCGTCAAGTCGGCGGCCATCCGCAAGCTGCACATCCAGGGCGCGCTGACGCAGACCGGCAATCCCTACGACATGGCGATCAACGGCCGCGGCTGGTTTCAGGTGCTCGGCCCCAACAACGAGGTGCAGTACACCCGCGCAGGCTCGTTCAACACCAATGCCAACGGCCAGCTCGTCACGATCGACGGTTACCTGCTGGATCCCGCGATCACGGTGCCGCAGGGGACGGTCGAGGTTACGGTCAACGCCACCGGTCAGGTGTTCGCCAAGCTCGACACGGAAGTGAACCCGCGCCAGATCGGCCAGCTCAACCTCGCCAACTTCGCCAACGAGGCGGGCCTGGAGCCGCTGGGCGGCAATCTCTACAAGGAGACAACGGCGTCCGGCACGCCGGTCGTCGGCCTGCCGGGCGATTCCGGCTACGGCAAGATCAACCAGAAATATCTCGAAGCCTCGAACGTCGATCCGGTCAAGGAAATCACCGAGTTGATCTCGGCGCAGCGCGCCTACGAAATGAACGCCAAGGTCATCCAGGCCTCGGATGAAATGGCCCAGACCGTCTCGAAGGGCATGCGCTAGTTCCGGTGTCTCGATGTTGAACAGGGTAGGCTTGATCATGCGCGGGTTGGCCGCCGTGCTGCTGATTCTGGCCTCGGTGCGCTGCGCCGTGGCCGAGGAGAAGCGGCTTCCGGTGCCGGCGGTTTCGATCCGCGCCGGCGAGCTGATCCGGGACGACATGATCACCGAGCGCGCCTTCGCCCCGAGCTTGCTCGGCGTTGCCATGTTCATCGAAGGGCGCCAGGTCCTGGTCGGCCGCATGGCGCGGCGCGCGCTGTTGCCGGGCCAGCCGATTCCCAGCAATGCGGTGGAAGATCCCTGGACCGTCGCCCGCGGCGCCATGGTCAAGGTGGTGGTCGAAGACAGCGGGCTGTCCATCGTCACCTACGGCTCGGCGATGCAGTCCGGCGCGGCCGGCGCGCTCATTCCCGTGCGCAACACCGACACCGGCGTGATCATCAGGGGCGTCGTCCAGCCGGACGGCACCGTCAAGGTCGTGGACGGGTCATGACCAGGATCCTGCTTGCGCTCGTCCTGCTGCTGTCGGCTGCCGGCGCCCACGCCGCCGTCCGCATCAAGGACATCGCGGACATCAAGGGCTTGCGCGAAAACCAGATCGTCGGCTACGGCCTCGTCATCGGCCTGAACGGCACCGGCGACACGCTGCGCAACGCTCCGTTCACGGAGCAGTCCCTGCAGTCGATGCTCGAGAACATGGGCATCAACGTCCGGAACGAGACCACCAGCACCAACAATCCTCCGCGCCCGACCACGCTGCGCACCCGCAACGTCGCGGCCGTGATGGTGACCGCGGACCTGACGCCCTCGATCGGGCCCGGCGAGCGCATGGACGTCACCGTGTCGTCGCTCGGCGATGCGACCTCGCTGCTCGGCGGCACGCTGGTGATGACCTCGCTGCGGGCGGCGGACGGCGCCGTCTATGCGGTCGCGCAGGGCGCGATCACGGTCGCCGGCTACAGCGTCGGCGGCCAGGCGCAGAATGTCAGCCAGGGCACGCCGACGGCCGGGCGCATTCCGAACGGGGCGCTGGTCGAGCGGGAGGTGCATGGAAGTCTCCATGAGATGGAGTTCCTGGTGCTGCAGCTCAAGAATCCGGACTTCGTTACGGCAACGCGCATCCTCGACGCCATCAACCGTTTTGCCGGCGGACGCTACCGCGCGCAGATCGCTTTCGAGCGCGACTACCGGACCATCGTGCTGTCGAAGCCGCGCCACATCGGTCCGGTGCGATTCCTCGCCGAGATCGGCGAGCTGACCGTCGAGCCGGACACGCCGGCGCGGGTGGTGATAAACGAGCGCACCGGCACGGTCGTGATCGGGCGCGACGTGCGGATATCGACCGTCGCGGTGACGCACGGCAATCTGACGGTCCGCGTCACGGAGATGCCCGTGGTGTCGCAGCCGGCGCCGTTCTCGCGAGGCCAGACGGTGGTCGTGCCGCAGACCGTGGTCGAGGCCAACGAGGCCGGATCGCAGGTGGCGATCCTCAGCGGGGTCGATTTGCAGCGCCTGGTGCGCGGGCTGAACCAGATCGGCCTGAAACCGTCGGGCATCATCGCCATCCTCCAGGCGATCAAGACGGCTGGCGCGCTCCAGGCCGACGTCATCGTGCAATGATGCACAAGCGTCGTGCAAGCTTGGTCGCTCAATGCTCAGGTCTCGACCGAGAATCGCACGCGGCCCGATGCTGAAGCTGGATCACAAAGCCAAACTCCTTCTGCTGGTCGCGGCATCATTGCTCGCGAGCACCGCGTCCGTGCTCGCGCTGGACGAGGCCAAGCCGTCGAAGCCGCTCAATCTGCTCTCCTTCGCGCGCGCCCGCGCAGCCGGACCGCAGAAGCCTCAGCCGGTCACGACAGCACCAAGCGGCAACGCGTCGGTCCAGGCGACTGCATGGGCCGCCGAGGACTCCGGTCCCGCGGTCACCGGCGCGGTGCCTGCTGCCGAGACGCCGGCGCCCGCGCCTGCACCCGTACCGGTACGTCCGGCCAAACCCGGCAGCGTCACGGCGCCGCCGAAGCCGGCACCGCCGCAGGCGGCAGCGTCGACCGAGAACGAGGTCGCCCTGTTCTGCAGCAACGTCGCCGATCCCGCCGCCGATGCGAGGCTGGCCTGGCAGCTCAAGGAGCTGCAAAAGGCCGAGACCCTGCTCCGCGAGCGGATCGCCGAAGTGGAAGCCAAGCGCGCCGAATACGAGCAGTGGATGGCGCTGCGCGACGACTTCCTGAAGAAGGCCGAAGCGAGCGTCGTCGAGATCTATTCGCGCATGAAGCCCGACGCCGCGGCCACCCAGATTGCCGGCATGGCGGACGAGACGGCCGCCGCCGTGCTCGCCAAGCTCAGCCCGAGGAGCTCGAGCGCGATCTTCAACGAGATGGATACGGCACGCGCGGCACACCTTGCCGATCTGCTCGGCGGGATGCGTCGCGTGGACGACGGAAAGACCAAATAGATGACGAAGCCGATCCTCATCCTCCCGCTCGTCCTGACGTCCGTGCTGCTGGCGGGATGCCTGCATGATCCGGCCGAGGTCCTGACCGGCCCGCAGATGTCGCCGGTCGGTAGCGGCCTCCGGACCCAGGCCGAACCGATCCCGGTGACGCCGCGCATGCGCACGCCCGTCAGCTATCGCTCGACCTGGGACGACGGCACCGATCTCTACCGCGATCCGCGCGCCCGGCGCACCGGCGACGTCGTGACGGTGATCATCTCGATGCAGGACAAGGCCAAGCTCGACAACAAGACCGGCCGCTCGCGCGATTCGCAGGTCAAGTTCGGGCTCGACTGGCTGATGGACGTTGCGGGGTGGAGCGACAAGGGATCGACCAACGCCAATCTCAGCACCAACACGCAGATCAAGGGCAACGGCCAGATCGACCGCACCGAGGACATCAAGCTCTCGATCGCCGCCATCGTCACCGACGTGTTGCCGAACGGCAATATGATGATCAGCGGCTCGCAGGAATTTCGAGTCAACACGGAGATGCGCGTGCTCAACGTCGGCGGCATCGTGCGTCCGCGCGATATCTCGCGCACCAACACGATCTCCTACGAGAAGATCGCCGAGGCGCGCGTGTCTTATGGCGGTCGGGGAAATCTGTCCGACGTGCAGCAGCCTGGATGGGGACATCGGATCTATGACGCCGTGGCACCATTCTGAAGTTCGCGCCGGCACGGCCGGGCGAGGGCAGGGGACGTCATGCGCCTGATCGCGGCCATCGTGGTGCTGACCCTGGTCGCGATCGGTGCGGGCGCGCTGGCCGGCCTGCATCTGTTTGCGACCGCCGAGCGCGTCGCCGACGCGAAGAAGAGCGCGACCCCGCCGCCGATCGCCTCGAGCTACGCCGGCAGCGCGCGCTTGCGGAAACTGTCTCCGATCGTGACCAATCTCGGCGCGCCGGCCAACAACTGGGCCCGCATCGAAGCCTCGATGGTGACCGAGAGCATGAACGACGAGGAGGCCGGCATTCTGGCCGCGCATGTCAGCGAAGACATCGTCACTTACCTGCGGTCGGCGTCGGTTGCGCAGTTCGAGGGATCGCGCGGGCTCCAGCATCTGCGCGACGACCTCACCGAGCGCGCCAACGTCCGCTCGTCGGGCAAGATCCGTGAATTGATCATTGAGACCTTGGTGATTCAGTGAGAGTGAGAGTCCTGCTGCTCGCGTTGGTCCTGGTGGTGCTGCCCGAAGTGGCGCTCGCCCAGATTCCGGATCTCAACTCGCTGCTGCCGCCCGGAAACGGTTCGACCAGCGGCCGGATCATCCAGCTGATGGCCCTGATCACGGTGCTGTCGGTGGCGCCGGGGCTGCTCATCATGGTGACGAGCTTCACGCGGTTTGCGGTGGCGCTGTCGTTCCTGCGCGCCGGGCTCGGCCTGCAGACCACGCCGGCCAATCTGGTGCTGATCAGCCTCGCGCTGTTCATGACCTTCTACGTGATGGCGCCGACCTTCGACCGCGCCTGGGAGACCGGCGTCCAGCCGCTGATGAAGAACGAGATCTCGGAAGAGCAGGCCTATCTGAAGATCACCGATCCGTTTCGCGAGTTCATGCTGGCCCATGTTCGCGACAAGGATCTGCAGACCTTCGAGTCGCTCGCCGCGGAGAGCTTCCGCAAGAAATTCGACGACAAGCGCGTCGATCTGCGCGTCATCATCCCGGCCTTCATGATCTCCGAGCTGAGGCGCTCGTTCGAGATCGGATTCCTCATCATCCTGCCGTTCCTCGTGATCGACATGATCGTGGCGACGCTGACCATGTCGATGGGCATGATGATGATGCCGCCGACGATCCTCGCGCTGCCGTTCAAGATGCTGTTCTTCGTGCTGATCGACGGCTGGAATCTGCTCGCCTCCGGACTGGTGCGCTCGTTCTCGTAGGTGCGGCGATCGCCTTGGCGCCCCGTCATGGTTAGCGAAAGGTACCGTTCTATGGTTAGCGGTGGGTAATATTAACCATCTGATATTGCTGAAGAATTCAAGCCGATCTTAATCCGGAAGCAAGATTCGGCGTGTTAGCAATGCGGTACGGCGGGTTGGACCCCACCCCTATCAGTCCAAAGGCATGATGCCGCCCCTCCGTACCGGTGCAAGTCCGGTATGTCCCCTGATGAAAATGTAACGCGTACATAAAGGGACATTCGCAATGTCAAGCCTGCTCACGAACTCGTCCGCCATGACCGCGCTCCAGACCCTGCGGTCTGTCAGCTCGCAACTCTCCACCACGCAGAGCCGGATCTCCACCGGTCAGCGCGTGGCCACGGCCGCGGACAACGCCGCCTACTGGTCGATCGCGACCTCGATGCGCGCCGACAACGCCGCGCTCTCCGCCGTCTCCGACTCGCTCGGTCTGTCGGCCGCGACCGTCGACACCGAATACACCGCTCTGAACAAGGTGCTCGGCGACAGCAACTCCGGCCTGACCAAGCTGCAGTCGCTGCTGGTCGAAGCCAAGACCGCCGGCATCGATCGCACCAAGATCCAGTCGGAAATCACCCAGATCCAGCAGGACATGAAGAACGTCGCCGGCGCGGCGACCTTCAACGGCGTCAACTGGCTGAGCACGAACGCCTCCACGCCGACCACCGTCAACCTGGTGTCGTCGTTCTCGCGTGTCGGCTCCACCCCGACCACCAGCTCGATCACCGTGACGGTTGCCAACTACTCGCTCTACACCTCGTCCACGAGCGGCATCCTCGACACCGTGAGCGGCAGCGCCTCGGTCGACAGCCTCAACATCGGTGCACTGACGGACTCGACCGCCGACCAGACCATTCTCGATGGTTACATCGCGAAGGTCACCGCAGCGATCGGCACGGTGTCGTCGGGTGCCGCCAACCTCGGCGCCATCAAGAACCGTATCTCGAACAACTCGGAGTTCGTGAAGTCGCTGATGGACTCGGTTGATCGTGGTATCGGCCAGCTCGTCGACGCCGACATGAACCAGGAGTCCACCCGCCTGGCGGCTCTCCAGGTCCAGCAGCAGCTCGGCGTTCAGGCGCTCTCGATCGCCAACAACAACAGCCAGAGCATCCTGTCGCTGTTCCGCTAAGTCCTAGACAGTCTGGGGGGCCGCGCTTCTCGCGAAGCGCGGCCCTTTCGTTTGGCGCGTGCGCAGCGCGCCATGATTTCGGTAGCTGTTGCGAAAGGATCACAGCGCCACAAGCCCCGCACAAGCTTCGCGGGCTAGTCTGGCCGTTACGACGGGTTGGGTTCACGCGCATCGCCGCAACCCAAAGGCATGATGCCGCCCTGTCGTACCGGTGCAAGCCCGGTATGTCCCCATTCAATCTGTTTCCAAAGGGACATCAAAAATGGCTTCCAGCCTGCTTACCAACTCCGCCGCTATGACTGCGCTGCAGACCCTCCGGAATGTCAGCGCCAGCCTGCAGACGACTGAAAACCGGATCTCCACCGGCCAGCGCGTCTCGACTGCGTCGGACAACTCCGCCTACTGGTCGATCGCGACCTCGATGCGCGCCGACAACGCCGCGCTCTCCGCCGTCTCCGACTCGCTCGGTCTGTCGGCTGCGACCGTCGACACCGAATACACCGCCCTGAACAAGGTCATCGGCGACCAGAACTCCGGCCTGACCAAGCTCCAGGCGCTGCTGGTCGAAGCCAAGACCGCCGGCATCGACCGTACCAAGATCCAGTCGGAAATCACCCAGATCCAGCAGGACATGAAGAACGTCGCCAACGCGGCGACCTTCAACGGCGTCAACTGGCTGAGCACCAACGCCTCGACCCCGACCACCGTCAACCTGGTGTCGTCGTTCTCGCGCGTCGGCGCCACGCCGACGATCAACACCATCACGGTGACGGTTGCCAACTACTCGCTCTATACCTCGAGCACCAGCGGCATCCTCGACACGGTGAGCGGCAGCGCGTCGGTCGACAGCCTCAACATCGGTGCGCTGACCGACTCGGCCGCCCACCAGACCATCCTCGACGGCTACATCGCGCAGGTCACCGCCGCGATCAACACCGTCAGCCAGTCCGCCGCCAACCTCGGCGCCATCAAGAACCGCATCTCCAACAACACCGAATTCGTGAAGTCGCTGATGGACTCGGTGGATCGTGGTATCGGCCAGCTCGTCGACGCCGACATGAACGCGGAATCGACCCGGCTCCAGGCGCTGCAGACCCAGCAGCAGCTCGGCGTTCAGGCGCTCTCGATCGCCAACCAGAACAGCCAGAGCATCCTGTCGCTGTTCCGCGGCTAAGCGGCGCTTTCGAAAACGACCGTGCTCCCTCGAGGGAGCACGGTCCCCGCCGTGACCGGCGGACGCGGCGGCACGTGACGTGCCCGCAATCGACCCCGACGCCAGACCTCGTACGGCCCGCCGCAACCGACCGCACCATGATGCGCCCGGAGCGACTGCGTGTTGCCGAAGAGATGATTGCGTCTCCAAGTTTCTTGTAAAATTGCAACGCCGTGCCTGCGAACTGACACAATCGCGTCCTCGCGCAACCTTCAGACAAGGTTGGCAGCGGAGTGTCCTCTATGTTCGCATTGGTACGAGGTCATATGCTGTTCAGTCGTGCGCAGATACAGCAACTGCTCAACAATCTGCTGGAGCTTGGGCCGCGACGCCTGATGGCCTTGGGACTGATCGGCTTCGCCGTTCTCGTCACCGTCGTCGGCGGCGCGTATTATCTGAGCCGTCCTGAGTTCGAGACACTCTATACCGGCCTCACCCGCGAAGACGTGACGCGCATGGGCGCGGCGCTGCGCGAGCAGAACATCACCTTCGACGTCAACACCGCGGGCGATGCGCTCTCGGTGCGCCCGAGCCAGACCATGCAGGCGCGCATGCTGCTCGCCGAGAAGGGGCTGCCGACCAGTGCCAATTCCGGCTACGAGCTGTTCGACAAGATCGGCTCGCTTGGCCTGACCTCGTTCATGCAGGAAGTGACGAAGCTGCGCGCGCTGGAAGGCGAGATCGCGCGCACGGTTCAATTGATGAAGGGCGTCAAGGCGGCGCGCGTGCATATCGTGCTGCCGGTGCGCGGCTCGTTCCGCGCGACGCAGCAGCCGCCGTCGGCCTCCGTCGTGCTGCGCACCGACGGGGCGATCGAGGCGCGCACCGCGCAGTCGATCCGTCATCTCGTCGCCGCCGCCATTCCCGGCATGAGCCGCGACAAGGTGACGGTGCTGGATGCCGACGGTTCAATGCTGCTCGCCGAAGAAGACGAGGCGAGCGCCGCCCCGACCAAGATGGCGAGCCTGCAGAAGACGGTCGGCGGCATGGTGCAGGAAAACATCCGCAAGGCGCTGACGCCGTATCTCGGCCTCGACAATTTCGAGGTCAGCGTCTCCCCGCAGCTCTCCACCGACAAGAAGCAGATCAACGAGACCGTCTACGATCCCGAGAGCCGTGCCGAGCGTTCGGTGCGGAACGTGCGCGAGAAGGAATCGTCGCAGAACGCCGACCGCTCGACCCCGACCACGGTGCAGCAGAACCTTCCCGATCAACAGGTGAACGCCGGGGGCGGCAAGAACTCCAGCGAGGACAAGACCCGCCGCGAGGACGTCACCAATTTCGAGGTCTCGTCCAAGACCACCACGACGGTGAGCGACGGCTATTCGGTGAAGAAGCTCTTCATCGCCGTCCTGGTCAATCGCGCGCGGCTGGTCGCCGATCTCGGCGACAAGACCAACCAGGCGATCGTCGACAGCAAGCTCGCCGAGATCAGCCAGCTCGCGGCCACGGCCGGCGGATTGGACAAGGCGCGCGGCGACCAGATCCAGGTGACGGCCGTCGACTTCATCGAGGGCTCGCGCGAGCTGGCGCCGGTGCCGCCGATCAGCTTCGTCGAGATGATCAACAAGCAGCTCGGCAGCGTCATCAACGCGGTGACGATCCTGGCGGTTGCTTCGATGCTGGTCTGGTTCGGCTTGCGGCCGGCGGTCAACGGCATTCTGACCCATCGCGCGGAGCAGGAGCAGGTCGAGGCCGCCGAGGCCGCCGAGCTCGAAGCCGCTGCGGCCCTTGCCCTTGCCGAGAGCAACGACCCCGAGCTCAACCTCGTCGAGGACCTCGAAGGCAAGATGCAGCGCACGCCGCAGAAGCGGCTGGAGCAGATCGTCCGGCTCGATCAGGCGCAGGCGGCAGCGATCCTTAAAGACTGGATGCGACGCGAGGAGGCGGCATGAACGCGGCAATCGGAAAGCTCCTGACTCAGTTCGACGCGAACGGCCGGGCCAAGGCTCCGCCACCTCCGCCGCCCAGGATCCAGGACGTGCTGACAAGGCCGAAGGAGATCGCGCGCGAGCCTCAGCCGCAGCCTCAGGCTCAGCCGCAACCGCAGCCCCCGTCGCCGCCGAAGGCGGAAGCGCCGCCGGTCAATCTGCTGGAGGATGCCTATCGGCGCGGCCTTGCCGCCGGCGCTGCGGAAGGCGACGCCAAGCTTGCCGAGGAGCGCGTCCGCAGCGCGATCCGGCTCGGCGAGGAGCGCGCCAAATGGTCCGACCAGCAGGCTGTCGCAATCGTCAGTGGCTTCGAGGCGGCGTGCCGCGAGATCGAGACCAATATCGCAAGCTCCGTCGCGCGGATCCTGCTGCCGTTCCTCGCCGACGCGGTCCGTGACAAGGCGATCGGATCGCTTGTCGAGCAGATTGCGGCGCTGACCGGTAACTCGTCGGTGCCGGCCTTCAAGGTCACCGGCCCGAGCGAGCTGCTCGATCTCGTGAGAACCCAGCTCGAGGCATCCAGGCGCACCGGCATCGCGTACGAGACGGCCGAGACCGTCGAGGTCCGCGTCGTCGCCGATCAGACCGTGATCGAGACCCAGATCTCGACCTGGAGCGAACGCCTGAAGGAAGCGCGCCGGTAATACGCCATGGAAGAAGTCAAGCAGGAGCTCGTGATCGTCCGCCGTCGCAGCGCCTTCGCCGAGGAGGCGCATCACGGCGGCGTATGGAAGATCGCCTATGCGGACTTCATGACCGCGATGATGGCGTTCTTCCTGGTCATGTGGCTGCTCAATGCGCTCAACCAGGATCAGAAACAGGTCGTTGCGAGCTATTTTAACCCGATCAAGCTGGCGGAGAATGCGCCGGCTCCGAAGGGCCTGAAGGATCTCTCCAAGAAGGAGCCGACGACGTTCGAAGGGCAGGACGGCAGGCGGCAGCCGGCCGGTCCGAGCGAGGAGCGGCGCGGCGATTCCCCGACGGCCGAGAAGCCGCCCTTCTACGAAGAGAAGGTGCTGTTCCGCGATCCCTACGCAACGCTCGCCGAGATCGCGAGCAGCGCTAACCAGGCCTCGGGGCAGCGGCGCGCCGGCGCGCTGACGTCGGCCGAAGAGGATGGCCTCAAGGGTGGCGACGCCTATCGCGATCCGTTCGATCCCGGCTATTGGAAGCTGGCGCCGCAAGCGTCCAAGGACGCCGATCGCATGATCGAAAGCGAGCCCAAGCCGAATGCGTCCGCGCGGGACGCCGCGGCCGCCATAAATCCAGGTGAGCAGACGCGTCGTGCCAAGGCGGACGACGCCGGCGGAAGCGTGGCTTCGAACGCGGATGCGTCGTCGGCGAACCTGTCGCCGCTGATGCCGCCGGCTCCCGCGCCGGCGCAATCGCCCCGCGAAGGCAGCGCTCAGGCGACTGCTCAGGCGAACAGTCAAGCGACGGTTCAAGCCAACGCCGCCGCGCAGGCACGTCCGAACGATGCGGCGAAGGAGAACGAGCCGCGCGATGCCGCGCAGACCCAGCAGCCGACCGTCAAGCAGCTTCAGTCCGCGATCGCGGAGGCGCTGTCGGACATCAAGGCGGGTGCTGGCCCGGCGGCCGAGGTGCGTCAGGTCGAGGAGGGGCTCCTGATCAGCCTGACCGACGATGCGAGCTTCGGCATGTTCGCGGTCGGCTCGGCCGAGCCGCGGCCCGAACTGATCCGCGTGATCGACAAGATCGGGCCGCTGCTGACGAAGCGCCAGGGCATGATCATCGTCCGCGGCCATACCGACAATCGGCCGTATCGCTCCGAGAATTACGACAATTGGCGGCTGTCGACCGCGCGCGCCCAGATGGCCTATTACATGCTGGTTCGCTCCGGCGTCGACGCTCAGCGGATAGAGCATGTCGAAGGCTATGCCGACCGGCGTCCGAAGCTTCCGAACGATCCCGCGGCCGCGCAGAACCGCCGCATCGAGATCCTGATCCGTGAGAAGCGCCCTTGATCAGGTCGCTCCTCTGCGCCGCCCTGCTGCTCCTGCCGTTCACGGCGGGACGCGGGCTTGCGCAACCCGCGCGTCAGTCGGGCGAGCCTTATGAGCTCGTCCGCGCGTTGCAGGCGGTGCAGGACGGCATCGCCAACGGCGACACCGCCGCGCATGGCAGCCACATCGCGCTGATCCGGCAGATCGGCGAGAAGTTTCTCGCCGCCGATCCCGCCGTGTGGAACAATCCGCAGAACAGCCAGGCCGTCGTCATCTACCTGCTCAGCGGCGGTGCGCCGCAAATCGTCCGCAAGCTGCCGCGCGACAAGATGAACGTGGACGAGCGGCTGTTCAACGGCGCGCTTGCTTATGTCGAGGGCCGTCAGGAGGAGGCGCGGGAGCAGCTCAAGGACGTCAAGCCGCGGACGCTGTCCTCGGGCCTGGGCGGACAAGTCGCGCTGGTCCAGGGTGCGCTGTTCGCGCGCACCGAGGCCTCGCTCGCGATCGAGCGCCTGGATGATGCACGCCTGCTGCTGCCGGGCACGCTGGTGGAGGAAGCGGCGCTGCGGCGCGAGATCCTGCTGGTGGGGCAGGCGGAGGATTTCGAGAAGTTCGAGTTCCTGACGCTGGCCTATCTCCGCCATTACCGCAACTCGATCTATGCCGGCGATTTCTGGCAGCGCTTCTCCACCGGTCTGACGCAATCGAGCCTGGCGCTCGACGAACGCCGCTTCGCGCGGATCGCGGCCCTGCTGGAGCAGATCGATCGGGCAAGCCGCCTCAAGCTCTATCTGGTGATCGCGCGCGCCGCGATGGTGCGCGGACAGCTGGCCGTGACGCGGCTCGCCGGCGAACGGGCGCTGACGCTCAGCGCTGACGCCTCGGCGGATCGCGAACGGGCGCATTTCTTCCGTGGCGCCGCGCGAGCGCTCGCCGACGAATATGACGGCGGCCTCGCCGAGTTGAAGGCGGTCGACCGGTCGAAGCTGCCCGAGCGCGACGTGCCCCTGTTCAACGCCACGGTGCAGCTCGCGCTGGACATTCGCAAGCCGCTTCCGGGCGGATCCGCCACCGCGACCGACAAGCCTCCGGTGACGCCGGCGCGCCTCGATCTGGCGACATCAACCGCGACGCTCGCGCGCGCGCAGAAGCAGCTCCGCGAGCTCGAACTCTTCACCAGGGATCGCCGTCCATGACCAAGCTCACGGGAACCTCCGGACAGCTTTTCTCGGGTCTTGCCGAGAGCCTCAACATGCGGGGAACGTCGCGCTCGGCCAAGAGCGCCGGGGGCAAGTCTCAGTCAAGCTCCTCGTTCAACGACCTGCTCCATACCGTCTCGAACCTCGCCAAGCAGGCTTTGAACGACGGCGGCAGCGAGACGACGGCAAAGCCCGGAACGTTGCGCACGCGTCTGGTTCACTCGGGCGAGGCGGAGAAGCCGAAAACCGCGGTGGTGCAGGAGCGCGCCGCAGCGTCTGAGCACGCAAAGTCCAGCGAAGAGCCGTCCGACAAGACGGCCGACAAGCCGTCGGAGAAGCATCGCCACGTCGATCATGCCGCCAAGGCGGACGTTCAGGCCCCATCGAATGCCGTCGTGGCGATCGGACAGGAGATCGCCGCCGCCCCTGCCGTGAAGCCGCAGATGCAATTGCAGTCGGCCGACAAGGACGCGCCCGTGCGCGAGGAGCGGTCGTCCACGAAGCGCGAGGTTCAGGGCACGAAGGCGGCGGCCACGACCGAGACCGCCCCGTCCAATGATGCTCCGGCTGCCGCGCGGCCGCGCGCCGCGGCTTCGCAGGTCGCGACCGCGCCGCAATCCCTGCCTGCACCGGACGCCGAGCCGTCGGGCGCGATGCCCGAGACACCAGGTTTCGAAGCGGTCACGGCCAATGTCGAGCGCGCGGCCAAGGCCGCGGGGCGCGACGCGTTGCCCGAGACGACCAAGGTCACGGTGGTCCAGCAGGAGACCCACCTGCCTCCGGCGCAGTTCAGCGCCCCGCAGCAGGTCGCCAACGCGGTCGTCGCCGAGCTGAAGGAGTCCGCAAGCCCTGCGGCCTCCGCCGCGCCCGATCTGACGGCGTCCCAGACCAATGCGCCGGATCAGCCGCTGAAGATCCTGACCATCAATCTCGAGCCGCCCGCGCTCGGCAACGTCACCGTGCGCCTTCGTCTCGTCGGCACCGAAGTGTCCATCCATCTTGCGGCCGAGCGCAAGGACACCACCCAGATGCTGGACCAGCAGCGCGATTCGATCCGCGATCTCATGCAGTCGGCAGGCTACGTCGCCGACGTCGCGCCCGTGCAGCACGGCTCGCTGGACGGATTCCAGAGCGGCTCCGGCCAGTCGCAGCCGCAGTTCTCGGGCCAGCAGCAGCCGTCGTCGCAGTCGCAAGGAACGTTCGGCGGCGCCGGCACCTCGTCGGGGCAGTCCGACGGTGGCGCTAGGCAGGCAAGGCAGGAGCGCCAGTCCAATCAGGAGACGCGTCATGACCAGGAATTGGGCCAGCAGAATCGCCGCGGCCCTGTTTATCTGTAATGCCGGCACCGCGACGGCGGCGACCGACAGCACGCGCCCCTGCGAGCGCGAGATGGCGCGCGCGGCCCAGCAGCACGGGATTCCTCTCGGCATTCTCTACGCGGTCGGCCTCACCGAGACCGGGCGGCGCGGCGCGCTGCATCCTTACGCGCTCGGGGCCGACGGCCAGACCGTGTTCGCCAAGGACCTGGACGACGCCATGGCGAATTTCGAGGCGATCCGCGGCAAGGGGATCAAGCTGATCGATCTCGGCTGCATGCAGATCAACCACCATTTCCACGGCGACAAGTTCACGTCGGTGCGGGCGATGTTCGATCCCGCCCGAAACGTCGACTATGCCGCGCGTTTCCTCAAGGAGCTGAAGCAGCGCGAGGGCAGCTGGACCATGGCGGTCGCGCGCTACAATGCCGGCCCCAACAACCAGCCGGCGCAGAAGCGCTACGTCTGCCACATCGTCGCGCATCTCGTCTCCAGCGGCTTCGGCGCGTGGACCGACAAGGCGCGCTCGTTCTGTCAGCCGAAGACAACATGACGTGACGAACCGAAGAGCGATGCCACGACGACAAGTTGTGCATCGTCGCCAATCATCAGCCCCGCGCAAGCAAGACCCCCCATTGTAGCTGCAACCTACCAAAGGAGCCCCCTTCATGAGCCTGTATGGTGTTATGCGCACCGGTGTTTCCGGAATGAACGCGCAGTCCAACAAGCTGTCGACGGTCTCGGACAACATCGCCAACGTCAACACGACCGGCTACAAGCGGGCTTCCACCGAATTCTCCTCGCTGATCCTGAAGAGCGGCTCCGGCAATTACGATTCCGGCGCGGTCGAAACCACGGTCCGCTACGCCATCTCCGATCCCGGCAACTACCACTTCACGACGTCGACGACGGATCTGGCCGTCCAGGGCAACGGCTTCTTCGTCGTGCAGGACGCGAACGGAAACAACTTCCTGACCCGCGCCGGCGCGTTCGTGCCCGACAATACCGGCAACCTCGTCAACACCGCCGGCTTCCAGCTGATGGGCTACAACATCGCGAACGGCGCAACGCCAACCGTCGCCGCCAACGGCTTCGGCGGTCTGCAGGTCATCAACGTCAACCAGATGGCGCTGCAGGCTGCGCCGTCCACCAAGGCGACCGTCGCTGCCAACCTCGATCCCAGCGCGACCGCGATTGCAGCCCCGGCGGGGCCCGCCAACTACACGTCGAAGACGTCGATGGTGACCTACGACAACATCGGCAATGCCGTGACGCTCGACGTCTACGCCGCCAAGACGGGCGCCAATACCTGGGACATCCAAGTCTACAACGGCGCAACTCAGTTGACGACGCCAGGTCCCACCACCACGTTCACCTTCGACGTCACCGCGACCGGCAAGGGCAAGCTCGCCGCGGCGAGCCCGACCTCGCTCTCGGTCGCGATCCCCGGCGGTTCGGCCGCCTTTAACATCGACATGTCGGCCATGACCCAGGTCGCTGCCGCCTTCGATTTCAAGGCGACGGTCGACGGCAACGCTCCGTCCGCGGTTGAAAAAGTGAACATCGACGACAAGGGCATCGTCACCGCCGTGCTCAAGAACGGCACCACGTTGCCGAGCTTCCAGATCGCGCTCGCCACCGTGCCGAGCCCGGACCATCTGACGCCCGAGGTCGGCAACGTCTATTCGCCCAACCTCGAGTCCGGAAACGTGCAGGTCGGCCTCGCCGGCCAGGGCGGTCTCGGCACCGTGAAATCCGGCGCACTGGAAGATTCCAACGTCGATCTCGCGGACGAGCTGACCTCGATGATCGAGGCCCAGCGCGGCTTCACCGCCAACTCGAAATCGTTCCAGACCGGTGCCGACCTGCTGGACGTCGTCGTCAACCTGAAGCGCTGAATTCCTCAGCGCTCGTCTCGGGTAAGAGCACTTCATGTCCATCACCGGCGCCCTCAACTCCGCCCGCTCCTCGCTCATGGCGTCGGGCATCCAGTCGGCGACGATCTCGCGCAACATCGCCGGGGCCAGTGCCCCCGGCTATTCGCGCAAGCTCACCATGCTGGACAATTTTCCCGGCGCCGGCGTCTACGTCGCGGCGATCCAGCGTGCAGCCTCTTCCGGTCTTTATAACAACGTTCTGGTCGCGACGTCGTCGTCGGCCAAGCAGAGCGTGATCTATGACGGCCTGCAGAAGATCGCGGCATCGACGGTGGACGATCCCGAGCTCGAACAGTCGCCCACTGCTCAGCTCAACAAGCTGAAGCAGGCGCTGCAGCAATACGCCAACTCCACCGACAATGCGACCCTGGCACAAGCCGCCGTGACGTCCGCGAAGGACATGGTGACCGCGCTCAACCAGGCCACCAAGACCGTGCAGTCGGTGCGAGAGCAGGCCGACGTCGACATGACGACGTCGGTCACCAACATCAACCAGCTCCTCACCCAGTTCCAGACCGTCAACACCGCGATCGTGAAGGGCACGATCACCGGCGACGACGTCACCGACTATCTCGACCAGCGCGACAGCATCGTCTCGAAGCTATCGCAGGAGCTCGGCGTCACCATGTCGCTGCGTCCCAATGGGGATGCGGCGCTCTATACCGACAGCGGCGTCGTGCTGTTCGACAAGACGGCGCGGACGGTGAGCTTTGCGCCGACCAACGCCTACACGGCCGGCACCACCGGCAATGCGGTCTTCATCGACGGCGTGCCCGTGACCGGCGCCAATTCCGTCATGCCGCTGAAATCCGGCAAGCTGGCCGGCCTGGCCCAGCTGCGCGACCAGGACACGGTGACGTATCAGAGTCAGCTCGACGAAGTCGCGCGCGGCCTGATCGACGCCTTCAAGGAGGTCGATCAGTCCGGCGCCGCACTGCCCGACGTGCCCGGCCTCTTCACCTATCCCGGTTCGCCCGCGATGCCCGCGAGCGCCACGATCTCGGTCGGTCTCGCCGGCACGATCTCGGTTGCCGCATCGGTCGACCCGGCCGCGGGCGGCAACCCCAATCTGCTGCGCGACGGCGCCATCAGTGGCAGTGCCGCCTACAATTACAACACGACCGGAAACGCCGGCTTCTCGACCCGGCTGCAGCAGCTGATCGACAACATGAACGCGCCGCAGCCGTTCGACGTCGCCGCGCAAGGCAAGCCGAGCGGCAGCGTGATCGAGTTCGCCTCGTCGTCGGCGAGCTGGATCGAAAGCCATCGCAAGGCCGCCGACGACAGCGTCCAGTACCAGAACACGCTGCTCGACCGCAGCACCGCGGCGCTGTCCAACGTCGCCGGCGTCAACATGGACGACGAGATGTCGCTGATGCTCCAGGTCGAGCGCACCTACTCGGCCTCGTCGAAGATCATTTCGACCGTCGACCAGATGTTGCAGAGCCTGCTGGCTGCCGTGGGGAATTAAGTCATGATGAGCGCGAACTACATCTCGACCTTGATGCTGTCGTCGTCGTTGAGGTCGTCGATCACGAACAACCAGAGCGCGCTGACCAAGGCCTCGAAGGAAGCGACCACCGGCCGCTTCGCCGATGTGGGCCTCGAGCTCGGCACGGGAACGGGCCGCGACGTGGCGCTGCGGGCCGATTTCAACTTCGCCGACCAGCTCGTCGACACCAACGAGCTGGTGTCCGGGCGTCTCGACGTGACCCAGAACCGGATCACCCAGCTCGGCACGACCGCCTCGGAATTCCTCAAGAACCTGATCGCGGCCCGCGACGCCGACAGCGGCGCGAAGATCATCATGCCGAGCGCGTCCGCGAACCTCCAGGACCTGATCGGCGCGCTCAACGTCTCCTACAACGGCTCCTATCTGTTCGGCGGCATCAATACGCAGACCGTGCCTGTTACGAACTACACCGCCGGATCGACCAGCAAGAACCAGGTCGATGCGGACTTCCTGGCGACCTTCGGCTTCTCGCAGTCCGCGCCGGGCGTGAGCACGATCACGCCGGCGCAGATGCAGAATTTCCTCAACACCAATTTCGATCCGGAGTTCGCAAGCCCCGCCTGGAACACCAACTGGTCGTCGGCCACGGACCAGACGCTGTCGAGCCGCATCTCCACGACCGAGGTCGTCGACAGCTCGGTCAGCGCCAACCAGCCCGGCTTCCGCAAGCTGGCCGAGGCCTACACCATGCTCACCGACCTCGGCAACACCAGCCTGAGCAAGGACACGTTCCAGGTCGTCGTCGACAAGGCCATCGGTCTCGTCAGCGGCGCGATCAACGATCTCGCCGTTCTCGGCGGCACCGTCGGCTCGATCCAGCAGCGGGTTACCGGGGCGTCCGAGAAGCTGAAGATCCAGAAGGACATCCTCAACAACCAGATCGTCAAGCTGGAAGCGGTCGACCCGACCGAGGCCTCGGTCCGGGTCAACACCTTGCAGACCCAGATCAAGACGGCGCTCGCGCTCACCTCGCAGCTCCAGCAGATCAGCCTCATCAACTATCTCTAGGGTCTGGTTCGCACCTTGTCCTGTTATTCGGTCTCCTGCGCAGAGTGGTTCTGATGACGTTTGAAGCCTATGAAGCGGTCGTCGACGAGAGTGGCTATGAGGCGCGGGGGCGCGAGCGGCAGGCGCTGAGCCTCGGCATCGACCGGCTCGAGCGGCTCCAGAGAGGGCGCTTCAGCCTCGAGGACCTGGTCGAGAGCCTGCTCTATGTGCGGCGGCTGTGGACGATCTTCATCGAGGATCTCTCCCATCCGGAAAACGGACTGCCGGAAAAGCTGCGCGCCGACATCATCTCGATCGGCCTGTGGGTGGTCAAGGAAGCCGATCGCCTGCGCGAGGAGAGATCGAACGACGTGATCCAGCTCATCGAAATCAACCGCCTGATCCGAGACGCGCTTTAATGAAAGTCTCCTTGCGGGCGGGCGAACGGATCTACATCAACGGCGCGGTGCTGCGCGTGGACCGCAAGGTCTCCGTCGAGCTCGTCAACGACGTGATGTTCCTGCTCGAAGGGCAGGTCATGCAGGCCTCCGACGCCACCACGGCGCTGCGGCAGCTCTATTTCATCGTCCAGCTCATGCTGATGAACCCGACCGACATCCGCGACGCCGCGGCGCTGTACGCGCAGCATCACGCGGCCCTGTGTGCCGTGTGCGAGAGCCGCGAGATGCTGGACGGGCTCGGCGCGGTCGGCGAGCTGGTTCAGGCGACGCGTTACTTCGAGGCGCTCAAGCGGATTCGGGCCCTGTTCCCCGTGGAGCAGGCGATCCTGGCCGGCGCGGCCACCATTACCCCCGTCGAGGCTGCCTGACAGCGGAGAGACAGATGAACGTCACCAGCGCAACCGATAGCACGAGCAAGTCGACCAGTTCGACCGGATCCAACACGACGACGTCGAGCACCGGTGTCGACTACAACACGTTTCTCCAGCTCCTGATCGCCGAGATGAAGAACCAGGATCCGACCAATCCGATGGACACCTCGCAATATATGAGCCAGTTCGCCCAGCTCTCGACGGTCGAGCAGGCGATGCAGACCAATTCGAAGCTGGACGCGCTGCTGTCATCGCAGTCCCTATCCCAGGCCAACAGCCTGATCGGCAAGACCGTCAGCTTCACCGATTCCACCGGCGCCAGCTTCAGCGGCAAGGTCGTCTCGGTCGCCATCAACAGCGACGGCTCCATCGCGACCCTCCAGGACGGCACCAAGGTCGCGGTCGGACCCGGCCTCACGATCAGCCAGTCATGAACGAACGCGACGCTCTCGATATCGTCCAGGCGGCGATCTGGACCATCATCGTCGCCTCCGGGCCTGCGGTCGGCGCCGCGATGCTGGTCGGCACCGTGATCGCGCTGATCCAGGCCCTGACCCAGATCCAGGAGGTGACGCTGACCTTCGTTCCGAAGATCATCGTCATCCTGCTGGTCGTTGCCGTCTCCGGCTCCTTCATCGGTGCGCATCTCTCCACCTTCACCGAGATGGTCTATTCGCGGATCGAGCACGGCTTCTGATCCGCGCCGGCGATCTGCCACCATCCCCGCGTAAGCTTTGCACGGCAGATTGGGGGCGGACCCCTCTGCCGGTGACCCATGGCCGATACGTTAGCTGCTAGCCTGCCGACCCCCCGACGATTGGGGGCCGACGCCTTCTTCGCAGGCGGCATCGTGGCCATGCTCACGATCCTGTTCCTGCCGATCCCGCCGATCCTGATCGACCTCGGCCTCGCATTCTCGATCGCGCTGTCGGCGCTGATCCTGATGGTTGCGTTGTGGATCCAGCGGCCGCTCGACTTCTCGGCCTTCCCGACCGTGCTGCTGATCGCGACGATCCTGCGCCTGGCGCTGAACGTGGCGACCACCCGTCTGATCCTGTCGCGGGGCGGCGAGGGCGAACAGGCCGCCGGCCACGTCGTCGCCGGCTTCTCCAAATTCGTCATGGGCGGCGACTTCGTCATCGGCCTGATCATCTTCGCCATCCTGGTCACGGTGAATTTCGTCGTGATCACCAAGGGCGCGACGCGTATCGCCGAAGTCGGCGCCCGCTTCACCCTGGACGCCATCCCCGGCAAGCAGATGGCGATCGACGCCGATCTGTCGGCGGGCCTGATCGACGACAAGGAGGCTCAGCGCCGGCGCCGCGAGCTCGAAGAGGAAAGCGCGTTCTTCGGCGCCATGGACGGTGCCTCGAAGTTCGTGCGCGGCGACGCCATCGCCGGGCTGATCATCACCGCGATCAACATTTTCGGCGGCATCATCATCGGCGTCACCCATCACGGGCTGACCCTGTCGCGCGCTGCCGACGTCTATACCAAGCTCTCCGTCGGCGACGGTCTGGTGTCGCAGATGCCGGCGCTGATCGTGTCGCTGTCCGCGGGCCTGCTGGTCTCCAAGGGCGGCACCAGAGGATCGGCCGAGCAGGCCGTGCTGCGCCAGCTCAGCGGCTATCCGCGCGCGGTGTCGGCCGCCGCGCTGATGATGTTCGTGCTCGCCCTGATGCCGGGGCTGCCGTTCGCGCCCTTCGTGCTGCTCGGCGGCCTCATGGCCTTCGTCGGCTACTCGTTGCCGAAGCAGCAGGCGGCGCT
This sequence comes from Bradyrhizobium sp. Y36, assembly GCF_002531575.1. Taxonomy (GTDB): domain Bacteria; phylum Pseudomonadota; class Alphaproteobacteria; order Rhizobiales; family Xanthobacteraceae; genus Bradyrhizobium. The sequence continues at coordinate 151,484 of NZ_NWTI01000006.1, forward strand.
GAAGCAGAAGGAGGATGCGCGCAAGGCCGACGAGCGCGCCCAGGCCGAGGCCAAGGAATCCGTCAAGGAGCAGCTCAAGACTGCCGAGATCGAGCTGGCGCTCGGCGGCCATCTCTCGGTCCATCTCCTGGGCTCGCGCACCGAACTCGCCCACCGCGTCGCCAAGATCCGCAAGAAGTTCGCCAAGCAGTACGGCTTCGTCATTCCCGAGATCAAGCTCTCCGACAATCTGTCGATCGACCCCAAGGGCTACCAGATCCGCATCCACGACACCCGCGTCGCCCATGGCGAGCTCAGGCTCGGCGAGGTGCTCGTGCTGGTGGACAAGGACGGCAAGCCGGACGTGCCGGGCGAGGAGGTGATCGAGCCCGCCTTCGGCATGAAGGCGTTGTGGGTGACGGAGGCCTTCACGGACGAGGTCAAGCGGCAGGGCTGCAAGCCCGTCGACAACCTCTCCGTGCTGCTCACGCATCTCAGCGAGGTGATCAGGGCGAACCTCGCCCAGCTCCTGTCCTACAAGGACATGCGCGCGCTGCTCGACCGGCTCGATCCCGAATACAAGCGTCTCGTCGAGGATCTCTGCCCGTCGCAGATCTCCTATTCGGGCCTGCTGGCGATCCTGAAGATCCTGCTGGCCGAGCGCGTCTCGATTCGCAACCTTCACCTCATCCTGGAAGCCATCGCCGAAATCGCGCCCCATGTGCGGCGCTCCGAGCAGGTCGCCGAGCATGTGCGGACGCGGCTTGCGCAGCAGATCTGCGGCGACCTCTCCGACAACGGCGTGCTCAACGTCGTCCGTCTCGGCAACCGCTGGGACCTCGCGTTCCACCAGAGCCTGAAGCGCGATGCCAAGGGCGATGTCGTCGAGTTCGACGCCGATCCGCGCCTGATCGAGCAGTTCGCGACGGAAGCCAGCGCTGCGATCCGCAAGTTCACCGAGAACGGCACCAGCGTGGTGCTGGCGGTGACTCCCGAGGCGCGCCCCTATGTCCGGATGATCCTGGAGCGGGTGTTCCCGACATTGCCGGTCCTGTCGCATGTCGAGGTCGCGCGCAGCGCCGAGATCAGGGCACTCGGAGCCATCTCGTGATCTCTGGCCTTGCCGACAGCGTGCTGGTGACGTTCATCGTGTTCTGCCGCATCGGCGCCTGTCTGATGCTGGTGCCCGGCTATTCCAGCGTCAACGTCCCCGCCCAGGTCCGCCTGTTCGTGGCGCTGGTCACGACGTTCGCGCTGGCGCCGATCCTGATCGCGGTCCTGAAGCCTCTCACGGACAACGCAGCCCCGCTGACGCTGGCGCTCCTGATCTGCTCCGAGCTTCTGGTCGGCAGCGTCATCGGGCTCGGCGGGCGCGTGTTCTTCCTCGCGCTTCAGACCATGGCGACCGTGATGGCGAGCGCGATCGGCCTCAGCAACATTCCGGGCACGCCGGTCGGCGACACCGATCCGGCGCCGGCCCTGGTGCCGCTGATCATGGCGGCCGTCACTACGCTGTTCTTCATGACCGACCAGCATTGGCAGGTCCTGCGCGGCCTGATGAACTCCTACGACGTCTGGCAGCCCGGCAGCAGGATCGGCGGCAGCATGGCGCTCGACCAGCTCGTCGGCCGCCTGTCGGAAGCGTTCGTGCTGACCCTGCGGATCACCAGCCCCTTCATCGTCTATTCGGTGATCGTCAACCTGGCGGTCGGCCTGATCAACAAGCTGACGCCGGCGATTCCGGTCTACTTCATCTCCGTGCCCTTCGTGCTGTTCGGCGGCTTCCTGCTGCTCTACCTCACCAGCGACGAGTTGCTGACGCAATTCATGCTCGGCGTCTCGTCCTGGCTGGCGGAGTGACCGGCATGGCCTCGCGCGCGGACAAGCTCGGCCGGATGGTCTCGCTCGTGAAGCTCCAGCTCCGGCTGTCCGAATGGAAGCTCGCGCAACTGCGGCAGCAGGAGAGAAGCCTGCAGGACGAGCAGGAATGGCTGGTAGGCGCCCTGAACGACGGCGCGCCGCCGGCAGGCTCGTCGAGCGAATCGATCGCGCGGCGCTTGAACAGGACGAGCGTCGGCGCGCGTGTGGTTCAGGCGCAGGCCGCGCAGCAGCTCGACCAGGTTCGTGCGGAGAACCGCCGCGTGAAGCAGCTCGAGGAGGTCGCGAAGGCGGCGCTGGCCGAGAAGCTTCGCGACGCCGAGAAGCGCTCCCTCGAGGAGATTACGGGAATAAACCCTGCCGTGCGCGCGTGGATGCCGCCGCCAGCCAACCGGAACAAGCCATGATCGTGACAGCGACACCCGACCTCGTTCTCGACGTCCTCGAGGCCGCCGATCCCGTGACGCAGCGCGCGGCGACCGCGAAGCTCGATGCGCTGAAATCCTCCGGCGCCGACTTCGCCGCCACGATGGATGCGGAGGTCGGCAAGGCTGCGGCGGCGAGCGCCGAGCAATCCGCGGCGAAAGCGTCAGAGGCGCAATCGGATGCGCTGAACGGCCCGCCGGTCCGGGTGATCAAGGCGCCGGCTTCCGGCGAGGTGTACCGGAAGTTCGAGGCATTCATTCTCCAGACCTTCGTCGAGACCATGCTCCCGAAGGATTCGGAGGAAGTGTTCGGCAAGGGCACGGCGGGCGGCGTGTGGAAGTCGATGCTGGCGGAGCAGCTTGGCAGCCAGCTGGCGAAGGGCAAGGGCATCGGCATCGCCGAGCGGCTCGCCGCCGCGCATCCGCCGGCATCGAACGCCGCAGACAAGGCCGGATGACGATCCGAGGAATGGGTGACAGACGTTGAGGGGTGAATTTCCTATGCAGGCACAAGAAGGCGCGGCGGCCGTGGTGATCGAGCAGCCGGTCACGGACACCGAATTGATGATGACGGAAGCGGCGGCCGACGATGCGCTGCTGCCCGTACTGCTGCCGATCGCGGGCACCGAGGCCGTGATCGACGGCGCGGACGCGGCGAAATCGGACGAGGTGCGCGGCCTCCTGGCCGCAATCCGCCGGCTCGAGGGCATCGTCGAGGAGGAGACGGTCGCGCTCACCACGGGGCAGAAGATCGACTTCGACGATTTCAGCGCGCGCAAGAGCCGGAGCATGCTCGAATTCGTCCGCCTGATGCGGGCGCGGATGCATCTCGGTGGCGAAGTCGAGGTCACCGAGCAGATTCAGCGGCTGCGCGAGAAGCTCGAGCGCAATCGCTCGGTCCTCGAAATGCACTATGACGCGGTGCGCGAGGTCGCCGGCATCATCGTCAAGGCGATCAAGGAGGCCGAGTCGGACGGCACCTATACCGGTCGCACAGCGCAGGACGGAAAATGATCAGGCTGGTGTTGGCCGGGCTCTGGGTCTGCATCCTCACCGCGGGCACCAGCTATGGGGTGGCCTATTGGAAGGAGAACGGCAGCCTCCTGCCGGCAAAGGACGAATATCTCGACGGGCTGCAATACCAGAAGACGCGGGCGCTGAGCGTGCCGATGGTCGAGAACGGCAGCGTGCAGGGCTATATCGTCGCGCGTTTCGTCTACACCGTGGAGGCGCGCACCATGCACCAGCTCAACGTTCCGCCGGAGCCGTTCGTCGTTGACGAGGCCTTCCGCAGGATCTATGCGGACGACCGCCTCGATTTCCGCAAGCTCGCCCGTTACGACCTCTCCATCCTGACCACGGCCATCAAGCAACGCGTCAACGAGCGCATGCAGGCTGAAGTCGTCCAGGACGTCCTGGTCGAGGACTTCAACTACGTCTCCAAGGAAGAATTCCAGCAAAAGCCGTAGAGCGCGGCGACGGCCGGCGTCTATTGATCCCGGCCGGTAGCAGCGCTCTCCGTCCCTCCTCTTGTGGGGAGTGCAATCGCATATGGCGCTTTGCGTGAGCTGAGTGCACGCCTCGTCCTTAGCCGACCGCTTCGCGGTCTCCTCAGGATGAGGCTATGTGTCATCGGTGCTCTTTGAAACTGGTGCCGCACCCCTTGGTCCTCATCCCGAGGGCCCGCCAACGGCGGGCGTCTCGAAGGATGGCCACAGGCGAAATCGCGCCCATATGGGCTTGCTTCTGCAGCTTGCTGGGAGAGGACGCAGCGTCATCGGGGGCGCGAAGCGGGGCTAATCCCACGTTCCTTCCGCCAAACGTGCAACGGCCTCCGCGAAGCAGCTTCGCGGAGGCCGTTGCCTGTTGGTAGCAGGTGCCTGCCTTGTCAGTTTCCGGCGGGGTACGCGGCCGGGACGGCGTGCGTCCGGTTCAGGAGAATGCCGACCTCGTCGAGCTCCTGCATCGGCTCGTCGATCGTGTCGCCGGCTGGGATGTCGAGGCGGTAGCCGACATAGCGCCGGGCCACGATCGCGTCGAAGCCGAGGCGGTCGCGGAGCTTCTTGCGCAGCTTGCTGACGTGGCTCTCGATCACGCTTTCGTCGAACGTGGATTCGAAGATGCCGTAGACCGCGTTGAAGATCTGCGTCTTGGTGATCCACTTGCCGTGATTGCTGACCATATATTCGAGAATGCGCAGTTCGCGGCGGGGCAGGGTGAGGGCATGGCCCGCGATCTCGGGGTCCCGGCCGTTGAAGAAGACCTGGATCCTGTTCTCGCAAGGCCTCGGCAGCTCGCCCACCCGGCGGCGCGCGATCGCGGCCGTTCGGGCGAGGATTTCGCGGAGGTGGATCGGCACGTGCACGACGTCGTCGACGCCCGATTCGAACAGCTCGAGCGTGTTCTTGAGCATCTTCTGGCCGCTCATGGCGATGATGGGAGCCGCGGAACGCTTGCGCATGGCCCGTGGCAGGCTTCCGCGGGCATCGCAATCCCCGAGGAGGAAGGCATCGACCGCTGCCAGATCCGACTCGCTCGCGGATTGCAGCCAGTCCCAGAATTCCCCAGAGGAGAATCCGATCGAGGATACGCCTTCGCGAACCAGCCCTCCGACGTAGCTGTTCGCGACGCTCTCGCGATCATCAACGATAATATACATCAGTCTTTCGCCCCTGTTTCGCACTTGTTGCGGCCGGTTGGTTATTGTGATGCGCCGGCTCGGCAACGTGCTGTTTGACGACATTCCTTCCCGCGAACCGTTGTTATGGTTTCGATATTCGCGGGCAGCCCTACGCATTCAGTGCCTGCGTTACGCAGGCCTGCTACTTCGACTCGATACTGAACGCTTACTGTGTGAGGCTCGGCGGGTGTCTTACGGATCACCTTGCGGAGCGAATTGAGAAACGACCTAGAACAGTTGCGCCACGTTGCTCATCGCGTTCGAACGCTACTGAAACTCTGTCGATCTCCTCGCCAACTGGCGAGAATCACTTGATAGGACCGTAACGATTGCCGATTTCCGATCAAGCGTGCGAAAGAAAGCGATTGCTATGTGTGTTTGATGCTGTTGATTCGTTTCAGGTTGTTTCTTGATATATTCGATCGCATCAGTTGATTTGGCATCCGAACTAGTTTTGCACGGTGATGGTTCTAAAGTTCCGTATCCCCGTACAATTACAGCTGTTTCAAGCGGTGCCGCGGGTCATGCAAACCGCGGGGTTTTCAACCCGGGATTGACTTGGATCCTTGCTTTTCCACATGCGACAATTCGACTCATGTGTGGCGGCGAGACTCCAGCTTGGCGAAATCTTGGCGAGGGTGTGTCTTTCGAGTCGCACTCTCGCCACGTGCGTGACGCGATTGACGCGTGCGACGTCGCATCTTGCGCGATGAAAATCTTCAGGTGCGCACGTTTCAGGCAAGCTTCGACAAATAACGTCATCGTTCGATAGATCGAACCGAACGGAGCATTTTCACATGTTGTCCGATGGACAAGCTCGTCCCAACGCGACCGCTGATGTTTCCGCGACGGCAAAGCCGGCTCCCGAGCCGCGCGATATCAAGGACAATACGGCGCACGCGACCAGGCCTGCAGCAAGCACAAAGCGTGCGTCGGCCGCGGCAAGCGACGAAGCTCTCGCCAAGGAAGCGCTCGAAGGGCTGAAGCGTATTCGCGCCAAGGCGCGTCTCGACAAGATGGCGATCCCCAAGCCGCCGCAGACCGTGATGAAGCCGGCCGTGATCGTGGCCAAGCCGCCGCCGCCGCGTCCGACCTGGGTTGTGCCGCTCGCGACACTGGCGGGTGCCGCCATCCTCGTGGTCTGCGCCTGCACCGGCGTGATCGCCTATCTCACCACCACGCAGCCCGCGCAAAACAGCGTCGCGGCCAATACGGAGATCAGGATCTTGCGCGAGACCGTCGCGCAGCTTCGCAAGCAGGTGTCGGGCGTGTCGGAAAATCTCGACGGCCTGCGCACCGCGGTCGATCAGTCGAGCAAGGCCACCAATGACCGCTTCGGCAGGTTCGCCGAGAATTTGGACCGCATCGAGCGGGTGAGCTCGTCCTCGACGGCGAAGCTCGACAAGCTCGCCCAGGTGCAGGTCCAGGCGCCGGCGCCCGTGCCTGCAACAGTGCAATCGCAACCGTCGTCGCAGCAGGGGGCAATGATGGCGTCGGTTGCGGTGCCCGAGTTCACGGGCTCGGTCGCGCCGTCCGAACGGACGTCGGCACCGCGGAAGGTGATCAAGGGCTGGTCCGTCCGCCAGGCCTATGAAGGAATTGCGATCCTGCAGAGCCCGAACGGCGTCATCGAGGCGGTGCTGGGACAGCAGGTGCCCGGCCTCGGCCGCATCGAGGAGATCAGGAGCGAGAACGGGCGTCTGGTTGTCGAGACAAGCGGCGGCGTCGTCTATTCGTCACGCAAGGCGGCGCCCTGAAGCGCGCGCCGTCGTCTATTGGCGATGATGCTCGAAGCTGGTGCATAGCAGATCGACCTCCGCCTCCGCGATCGGCGAGCGAAACAGGCGACAGCTGAACTCGGCCGTCGCCTTGCTGTCCGTACCGGTGCGCTCTTCCCGGAGAAAGATGCATCGCTTGCAGACGTCGGTGTGGTGGCGCTGCTCGGCTGCGTCGGACTGATCCAGCACGTGCCGGAACGTGTCGCGGAAGCGGATCTTGACCTCGTCGTCGAGCCCGGCAATCGCCTCGACGAGAACATTGACGGGGTCGCGCACCAGGAATTTCTTGCCTTGCTGCGTCACGCTCAGCATCACCGAGCGCTTGTCCGTCGCCGAACGCTTCCGCTCGATATAACCGAGCCGCTCGAGCTCCCCGATGATGAACGAGGCGGTGCCGCGCGTGGTACCGACGTAACTCGCGAGCGCCGAAGGCGTTCGGGAAAAGCGGTTGGCACGGGCGAGAAATCTCAGCGCCATCCACTCCCGGTCGCGCAAGCCATGCTTGGTGCCTTCGAACCACAGGATGCGTGCGACCTGCTCCAACAGTTCAATCGATTCACGAGCCAAATTCATTTCAATTCCGGATCGGATAAAGCTTTATTCAATTGAGCCTTGGGTAGCGCAATCTGGGCGGACGGGAATGAAGTCCCCGGGGCGACCCTTCGTCCATTGCCGGACGGAGGACTGCCGCGTGAGGAGAAGCTCTTCCCTGCCAGAGAAGGAAACTTCCGGCCGTGGAACTAGGGGGTCAGAAAGAAAGTTCGAGTAAACCGCACGACTCAACTCATCTGAAAATTTCAATCAAATGACGACGGCGCGCACGCGAATGGCGGGGAATCGCGCGGCGCAAGCAACATGATGTGTCACTGTGGTCGCCGCGGCGCCCATTTGTTGCAGGTGGGCGGGGCGAATGCGCGAACATGCGCGTTGCCTGCAGCGAACGGCGGTGTGGCGAGCCGCGAAGAGAACCATCTTTCTGGGTTAATGGATGTTGCGATGCAATGCAGCTAGACGGTTAAGTCCGCATATCAGCATCAAGGGAATGTCAAAGCGTCGATCGGAATCGAGCAAGCCGCGCCGTTCAAGGTTGGACGTGCGGCATTGGCAGCCATCGTCGGCAACGCGTTCTGCGATTTCGCCGGCGGCGGTGGTCAGCCTCGTCGCCATCGGCCCGATGCCGGAGAGGGCGCCGGTGAAACAGCGGCAGGGAGCGGCTTGGAGGCACGCGCGCTCGCAGGCTGGTGATTTGCGTTTCGCCGGCAAGTATTGGCGAATGCCTCGCCGAAGGGAGAAACCACCATGCGCAGCAGGAAGGGATAGATCGATGAGCTTCGAAACCACCATGACGTCCGACGTCGTCGGGCTGACGAAAGTCGCCCCGGTCTCGCGCCGCGGATTCATGAGCGCCACTGCGGCCGTGGCGGCCGGTTATACGCTTGCGGCCGGCCCCGTGCGCGCCGAGCCGATCACGACCGACAGCAATGGTCTCCAGGTCGGCGAGGCCAAGATCAAGGTCGGCTCCGAAGAGATGCCCGCCTATTTCGCCCGTCCTGCCGGCAACACCAAGGCGCCGGTGATCATCGTGGCGATGGAGATTTTCGGCCTGCATGAATACATCAAGGACGTGACGCGGCGCCTCGCCAAGCTCGGCGCGTTCGCGATCGCGCCCGATTACTATTTCCGCAAGGGCGTCGACCTCACCAAGATCACCGACGTCAAGGACCTGCTGCCGATCGTCAACGCCAAGCCGGACGCCGAGCTGCTGTCCGATCTCGACGCGGTGGTGGCCTGGGCGGGATCGCAGGGTGGCGACACCGCCAAGCTCGGCATCATCGGCTTCTGCCGCGGCGGGCGCACGGTCTGGGAATATGCCGCCCACAGCGGCACGCTCAAGGCCGGCGTTGCCTTCTACGGCACGGTGGTCGATCCCGCCAATCCGCTGTGGCCGAAGAGCCCGATGCAGCTTGCGCCCGAGATGAAGGCGCCGGTGCTCGGCCTCTACGGCGGTGCCGATACCGGCATTCCCGTCGCGCAGGTCGAGCAGATGAAGGCCGCGCTGGCGGAAAACAAGAAGACGGCCGAATTCAAGATCTATCCGGAAGCACCGCACGGCTTCCACGCCGATTACCGCGGCAGCTACCGCAAGGATGCGGCGGAGGATGCCTGGAAGCAGGCCGAGGCCTGGTTCAGGAAATATGGCGTCCTGAGCTGACGCCGGGTCAAAAACGAAAGGGCGGCCGAAGCGGCCGCCCGTTCTTCTTGTCGGCGTGCCGACCTCACTTCGTCATCGCGCCATAGACGATGTCCTGCACCTGCTCGCGATAGTACTTCCTGAGCTCGCCGGGCGCGGCCGTTCCCACCACGACGACGAGACGCTCCTTGGGATCGCAGAAGAACTGCGTTCCGTAAGCGCCGTTCCAGGTGAATTCGCCGGGATTGCCGGGCACCGACGACAGGCCCTCGCCGGTGCGGACGGCAACCGAAAGGCCGAAGCCGAAGCCGGCGCGATGCGGCTCGATATTCGCCACGTTGTTCTTGATCTCGGGACCGAGATGATTGGTCGTCATGTGGTGCACGGTCTTGGGCGAGAGGATGCGCTGGCCGTCGAGCTCGCCGCCGTTGAGCAGCATCTGGCCGAAGCGGACGTAGTCGCCCATCGTCGCAAACGAGCAGGCGCCGCCGCAGTCGAACTTGGTCGGCGTGTCCAGCAGCTTGATGGTTTGCGGCTTGCCCGTCAGCGGATCGTTGGCAAAGGGCCGGGCGAGGCGAGGGCGTTGCGCGTCGGTCGGATGGAAGGTGGCGTCCTTCATGCCGAGCGGCTGCCAGACATTGGCGGCGAGATAGTCGCCGAGCTTCTGCTCGCTCACCTTCTCGACGACCGCGCCGAGCACGTCGATCGAGAAGCCGTATTCGAACTCGGTCGACGGCTGATGCGCCAGCGGCAGCTTTGTGATGCGATCGATGAAGGCCTGGGTGTCGCCTTCGATCGCCGGCGCTGTGCCGTCAGGATATTGCCGCGCCACCGGGCTCGATGAGTCCGGCCTGCCGCCATACATCAATCCCGACGTATGCCGGTAGAGATCGTGGATGAAGATCGGCGAGGCCTGCGGCTCGAGATTGAGCGAGCCGTTGGCCTCGGTCACGCCGACCTTCATGTCGGCAAAGCCGGGATAGTAGTTCGACAGCTTGGCCTGCAGCGGCAGCCGGCCCTGCTCCATCAGCGTCAGGCCCGCCACCGCCGCCATGGGCTTGGTCATCGAGGCCAGTGCGAAGATCGCGTCGACCGGCATCGGCGTGCCCTTGTCCGGGGCAAGCAGGCCATAGGCCTTGTAGTGCACCAGCTTGCCGTCACGCGCGATGGCGACGACCGCGCCGGGGACGCGCTTGGCTGCGATCTCGCGTGCGAAGAAATCGTCGAGACGGGTGAGGCCCTCCCTGGAGAAGCCGACATCGTCGGGGTTGGCTTCGGGCAGCGGTGCGGCGCGCGCCACACCGAGCGTGATGACGGCCGCCGCCGCCGCGATCATGGCGATCGTCTTGTTCATGGCATCCTCCCAGGACGCGAGCTCGTTAGGCGCCGGCTCGCTCGATGCCTAGATCACGACCGCGCTGCGACGAAGTCAAGCGCGCGGCCGGCATGTCTGGGAGGCGCCGGCGCGCCGGAACCCTATCGTCCCTCGTCCGCGCGCCACAGCGCATCGAGGCCGTGCCGATAGGTCGGGTGGACGAGTGTGACGCCGAGCTCGTGCTTCAGCTTCGCATTGGAAACGCGGGCGCTGCTGGCATAGAAGCTGCGCGCCATCGCCGACATCTCGGCCGTCGCGAAATCCTCTTCGGGCGGCGGGGCGATGCCCATCAGCTCTGCGGCGTAGGCGATCACGTCCTGCGGCGGCGAGGGCTCGTCGTCGCAGATATTCCACGTACCGCCATTTCCGTGGTGAATGGCGGCCATGATCGCGCTCGCGATGTCGTCGACATGGATGCGGTTGAAGACCTGTCCGGGCTTGATGATGCGGCGGGCCGTTCCCGCGCGCAGCGTCGCCAGCGCATTGCGGCCGGGACCGTAGATTCCGGCAAGCCGTAGGATCGCCGCATCGCCGTGCGCAATGTCCATCCAGGCCTGCTCGGCGGCGACTCGGATGCGGGCGCGGTCGAGTGTCGACTGCGGCGGCGTAGTCTCGTCGACCCAGCCGCCGCCGTGATCGCCGTAGACACCGATGGTGGAGAGATAGACGATCTTGCGGCGGCCGGCCGCCAGCACGTCGCCGAACGCCGCGATGGCGGGGTCGCCGGCAGGGCCGGGCGGGATCGACACCAGAAGCACGTCGGCGTTGCGAACCTGCTCGGCCGTTGCGCGAGCGGGGCGCTCACCGGAAAAGGCGTGCACCTCGATGCCGGCAAGGTCGTCCCGCTTCGCGGGATCGCGCACGGTGCCGGCGACATGGGAGAAGCTGCCGCCGAACCGGCGGACAAAATGCCGGACGCTGTAGCCGAGGCCGAGGATGAAGAGCCGCATGCGTCTCCCGTGCAGGTCGAGGTTCCCATGCGCGCCGTCGCGCGCCTCTCGCTCATAAGAGATTTTTGGGTCCGGCAAAAGATATTGCGATTTGTCTCGCCTCATGGCCCGGGCGATGGTCGGCCGTCACAGGGAGGCACCGATCATGCAGGCAGAGGCGCTCGCGTCCGCACCGGCGGATGAGCTGGTCCGGCGCGCGGCCGCGCTGATCTTCGACGTCGACGGCACCCTGGCCGAGACCGAGGAGCTGCATCGGCGGGCCTTCAACCACGCTTTCGCCCGCCAAGGTCTCGGCTGGCAGTGGGACCGCGCGATCTACAAGGACCTGCTGCGGGTGACCGGCGGCAAGGAGCGCATGCGCGCCTATCACGGACGGCTGGATGTCGCCCCGGCTTTGTCGGATGCTGAGATCGCAGAGCTTCACCGCATCAAGACCGCGCATTATGCCGAGCTGGTCGAAACCGGCTGCTGTCCGCTTCGGCCGGGCGTGATCGAGCTGCTCGCCGCGGCCAAGGCGCGCGGTCAGCGGCTTGCGATCGCGACCACGACCTCGCACGGCAACATCGATGCGCTGCTGTCGCAGGCGCTGGGCGCGAACTGGGCCGCGGCGTTCGATGCGATCGTCGCCGGCGACGACGTCAGGCGCAAGAAGCCGGCGCCGGACGTCTATCTGGAAACGCTGGCGCGGCTGAAGGTCGGTGCGGCCGACTGCGTCGCCATCGAGGATTCCGCCAATGGGCTGATCTCAGCTTCAGGCGCCGGCATTCCGGTCCTGATCACCCGCAGCATGTTTTTCCGCGACGAGGATTTCAGCGCGGCGCGGTGCGTGCTGGACGACCTGTCGGAACTGACCGCCAGACCAAAAAATGAAAAACAACCCCATGCACAGTAGATCACGGCGGCGTGAGCGCCTTCGTCAGTGCACGCGGTGGCTCGTCCGATCGTCCTCAGCCTGCTCGACAATCTGCGCAATCGGGCTCGATTGGTGATGCACCAGAAGCCAATCGTCGCCGACGCGGCGAAAATGGTTGGCTGCGGCCAGAGCGGTGCCGTCGACGATCTCGATGCAGAGCACGCGGGCGCTGTCGCCGTCGACGATCGCCTGCGGCTCGGCGCAGACGATCTGCGGTCTTTCAGGATTTTGCAGGATGTCGCGCCAGCTCCCGATCACGGTGGCGCGGCCGATGATCGCCGGCCAGCCCGGATGGATGCAGGAGATGGCGTCGTCGTCCGCCCACATTCGTTCCATGCCGTCGAAGTCGCCGGTCGAGAAGGCGGTGTAGAAGGCCGCGTTGGCGGCGATGACCTTGGTGTCCTTTGTCATGCTTCCCCGGTGCGGCAAGGACAGACAAAAAGCAAGCGCGACTTCCGTTCGGCCTGGCGTCCGATTTGGACCGCAGTGCAGCATTGCCCTGATCAGGCCGAGACCAGCATCTCCACCGCCCGCCGCGCACCGTCCTTGTAGAGACGGCCGAGCGCGGTCGTCACGGCCTCGCGCAGCCGCGGCTCGGCGCCCAGCGGCCCGAACACCTTTTCGACGCCAAGCAGTGCGGGCGCGAGACGCTCGGCAACCGGCCCCGCCTCGCGCGCCAGCGCGGCGAACTGACCGGCGAGCGGATCGCGCACGTCGATGGCGCGGCCCTGCTCGTCGGTCGCGGTGACGTAGCGCATCCAGCCGGCGACCGCGAGCGCGTGCGTTGCGATCGGCAGGTTTTTGGCGAGGCGGTCCTGCATCGCGCCGAGCAGCCGCTGCGGCAGCTTCTGCGAGCCGTCCATCGCGATCTGCCAGGTGCGGTGATGCAGCGCCGGGTTGGAAAAGCGCTTGAGCAGCGAGGCGCGATAGGCCGCAAGGTCGGTGCCGGCAGGCATCGTCAGCGTGCCCGCGGCGTCCTCCATCACCCGCGCGGCGAGACGGGCGAAATGCGGGTCCTGCATGGTGTCCGCGATGGTCTCATAGCCTGCGAGATAGCCGAGATAGGCCAGCGCCGAATGGCTGGCATTGAGCAGCCGCAGCTTCATCAGCTCGAACGGCTTGACGTCACTGACGAGCTCGACGCCGGCGGCGGCAAGATCGGGCCGGCCGGCCGTGAACCGATCCTCGACCACCCATTGCGTGAACGGCTCGGTCATCACGGGCCAGGCGTCGCGCATCCCGAGTGCGCTCGCAACCGCATCGCGGTCGGCGTCCGTCGTTTCAGGCACGATGCGGTCGACCATGGTCGAGGGGAAGGCGGCATTGTCCGCGATCCACTTGCCGAGTTCCCTGGAGCGGAGCGCTGCGAACTGCGTCACGATGCGCTGCACGGTGTGGCCGTTGGCGGCGAGATTGTCGCAGCACAGCACGGTGAAGGGCGCGGCCCCCAGCGCGCGCCGCCGTGCCAGCGCCGCGACGATGAAGCCGGGCGCCGAGCGCGGCGCGTCGAAATTGTTCAGATCATGCACGACATCGGGATGCCGCTCGTCGAGATCGCCGGTCTGCGGCGTGTGGCAATAGCCCTTCTCGGTGACCGTCAGCGAGACGATGCGGATGGCGGGATCGGCCATCCGCTCCACCAGGGCCGCCGGCTTCTCGCGCGCGACGACGCTGTCGAGCAGCGCGCCGATCACGCGATGCTCGGTGCCCTCAGCGGCGCGCACGGCAACCGTGTAGAGATGATCCTGCGGGGCGAGGGCGTCGCGCGTGTCCGGGCTGCGCAGGCTGGCGCCGACAATGCCCCAGGACGAGCTGCCGTTCGCGAGGCAATCGTCGATGACGACGGCCTGATGTGCGCGATGAAAGGCGCCGAGACCCAAATGCACGATGCCGGGCGTCAGGCGCGAACGGTCATAGGCCGGCCGGCGGACGCGAGGTGCCAGCCGGTCGAGATTGGCCGTGCCAAGACGCGCTGAACCTGAGCGCATGGACGTCTCCCCTTTGCTTGCCGCTGCTTGACATGGCGCCCGTATCAGGTCAATGCTCCGGTCAATTGGTAAGACCAATTTTCCAAAATTGGCAGGCCGCGGGCCGATAAAGCCCCGCGCGACCCTTTCGGGAGGACCAGCGTGCCGCTGGAAGCTGTGGAGGCGAGACGGCTTTATCGCCAGGTCGCCGATCAATTGCGAAGCCTGATCGACAGCGGCGAGTACGCGGTCGGCAGCCGCTTGCCGACCGAGCGCGAGCTCGCCGAGCAGCTCAAGATCTCGCGGCCGACGGTGCGCGAAGCCCTGATCGCGCTCGAGGTCGAGGGGCGCCTGCGCATCCGGGTCGGCTCCGGCATCTACGTGATCGAGCCCGCCGCAATCGCCGCGCCCGCAGCCGCGTCCGTCATCGAGGGGCCGTTCGAGCTGCTGCGCGCCCGCGAATTCCTCGAAAGCGCCATCGCCGAACAGGCCGCGCGCGTCGCGACCAGGGACGACATCGCCCGCATCGACGCCTCGCTGCTCGCGATGGAGCAGGTCGAGCATCCCGGCGAAGCCTCGATGGTGCACGACCGCGCCTTCCACGTCGCCATCGCCGGCAGTCTCGGCAATGCTGTCCTGGTGCGGGTGGTCGGCGAGCTGTTCGACCAGCGCCTCAATCCCTATTTCGCGCAGCTTGCGCATTATTTCGAGAGCCCCGGCACCTGGCGCACCGCGCTCGACGAGCACCGCGCCGTGCGCGAGGCGATCGCGGCGCATGATCCCGACGCCGCGCGCGAGGCGATGCGCACCCATTTGGCGCGATCGCAGGAGCGCTTCGCGCAGAATTTCGGCGCCGAGAATGCGGCAGGGCCGGCTTCGGTGCGAAGCCGGGCGGCGCGATCGCCGGCAAAACCCAAACCTGTGCCGAAGAAAAAGCGCACGACGGGCGGCGGCGCCCGGCGGTGAGATTGGGCGGCCCGCATCCAGGTCGGACGCGGGCGAACAAGAAGCAGACTTGAACAATGGAGGAAAAGTCAGTGTTGAAGAAAATGACGATTGCAGCCGTGATGTCCGCTGCCGCGCTGTTGGCGGCCACCGAGGCCGGCATGGCGCAGACCAAGCTCAAATGGGCCCATGTCTACGAGACCTCGGAGCCGTTCCACACCGCCTCGGTCTGGGCCGCACAGGAGATCGGCAAGCGCACCAACGGGCGCTATGCGATCGACGTCTATCCGGCCTCGCAGCTCGGCAAGGAGGCCGACATCAACCAGGGCCTGTCGCTCGGCTCGGTCGACATCATCATCTCCGGCTCGAGCTTCGCGGCCAAGAGCTTCCCGCCGATCGGCGTGACCTACTATCCCTACACCTTCCGCGACGCCGACCATCTGCTCGCCTACACCAAGAGCGACATCTTCAAGGAGCTCGCCAAAGGCTATGAGGACAAGAGCGGCCACCACATCGTCGCGGTGACCTATTACGGCGTGCGTCAGACCTCGTCGAACAAGCCGATCAAGACCTGTGCCGACATGAAGGGCCTGAAGATGCGCGTGCCTGATGTGCCGGCCTATCTGGCGATGCCGCGCGCCTGCGGCGCCAACACCGCGCCGATCGCGTTCGCCGAAGTCTATCTCGCGCTGCAGAACGGCACCGTCGAGGCGCAGGAAAATCCGCTGACCACGATCGAGGCCAAGAAGTTCTACGAGGTGCAGAAGCACATCGTGCTGACCGGCCACATCGTCGACCACCTCAACACCGTGATCGCCGGCGCGCTGTGGAAGAAGCTCTCCGATGAAGACAAGAAGATCTTCACCGACGTGGCGCAGGAAGCCGCCGCCAAGGCCACCGGCGAGATCAAGCAGAACGAAGCCAAGCTCGTTGCCTTCTTCAAGGAGAAGGGCCTGTCCGTGACCGAGGTCGACAAGAACGAGTTCCGCGACACCGTGCTGAAGAACGTCGCATTCGAGACCTTTGGTTACCGCAAGGCCGACTGGGAAAAGATCCAGGCGGTGAAATAGCACTGACTGTCATTCCGGGGCGGCGCGCAGGACCGGGCACAGCCCGGTCCGAGCACCGAACCCGGAATCTCGAGGTTCCGGGTTCTCGCTTCGCGAGCCCCGGAACAACGTTCAGGTTTTCAGGAGCACACCCATGTCCACCGCCGAAATCCACCGGCAGATCACCGCGGACGAGATCGCCCACACCTTCGAGGAGGAGGCGACGCCGAAGGTCGATCTCGGCGTCTACGCGTTCGAGGACTGGGTGGCGCTCGCCATCTTCTGGGTGATGGCGCTCGCCGTCTTCCTGCAGTTCTTCACCCGCTACGTGCTCAACGACAGCTACGCCTGGACCGAGGAGATCGCGACCTATTGCCTGATCGGCGTGGTCTTCATCGGCGCCTCGATGTGCGTGCGGCTGTCGCGGCACATCCAGGTCGATCTCGTCTACCGCTATCTGCCGCATCTCGTGGCGCGCGCACTGTCGACGGCGATCGACCTGATCCGGATCGCCTTCTTCGGCTACGCCATCAAGCTGGTCTGGGTCTACATCCAGATCATCGGCGACGAACGGATGACCACCATCAATCTTCCCAAGGATTACGTCTATTACGCCGTACTGCTCGGCTTCGTGCTGATGTTCGCACGCTCCGTGCAGGTGGCAATACAGAACTGGCGGCAGGGCTACTCGGTTCTCGAACGTCCCGGTGCCTACGACGGATCGGAGATCTGACATGCTGCTGTTGCTCGGAGGCTTTCTCATCCTGATGCTGCTCGGCGTTCCCGTGGCGATTGCCATGGCCGCGTCGTCGCTGCTCTACATCCTGGTCAGCGGCGTGACGCCCGACGTCACGCTGGCGCAGCGCATGATCGCCGGCGTCGAGAGTTTTCCTTTGCTTGCCGTGCCGTTCTTCATCCTGGCCGGCAATCTCATGAACATCGCCGGCGTCACCGGGCGCATCTACAAGTTCGCGGTCGCGCTGGTGGGGTGGATGCGCGGCGGCCTCGGCCACGTCAACATCATCGGCTCGGTGATCTTCTCCGGCATGTCCGGCACCGCGATCGCGGACGCTGCCGGCCTCGGCACCATCGAGATCAAGGCGATGAAGGACCACGGCTATTCCACCGAATTCTCGGTCGGTGTCACCGCGGCGTCCGCCACGCTCGGGCCGATCATTCCGCCATCGCTGCCCTTCGTGATCTACGGCATGATGGCCAACGTCTCGATCGGCGCGCTGTTCCTCGGCGGCGTCATTCCCGGCGTCGTCCTGACGCTGTTCATGATGGCGACCGTCACCTATTTCGCGCACAAGAACAAATGGGGCAGCGACACGCCGTTCTCCTGGCCGCAGCTCGGTTCGGCCGGCCTCGAGATCGCCATCGTGCTGGCGTTCCCGATGGCGATCTGGCTGATGGTGCTCGCCGGCCTCTCGGTCAACATGGCGGTTGTGATCGGCCTCGGCACGTTGCTGGCGATCGACTGGTATTTCGACTTCTCGGCGGTGATGGCGCTGATGGCGCCGGTGATCCTGATCGGCGGCATGACACTGGGCTGGTTCACGCCGACGGAGGCCGCGGTCGCCGCGGTGATCTGGTCGCTGTTCCTCGGCCTCGTCCGCTATCGCACCATGACGTTCCGGACCGTCGCCAAGGCGACCTTCGACACCATCGAGACCACGGCCTCGGTGCTGTTCATCGTCACGGCCGCCTCGATCTTCGCCTGGCTGCTGACGGTGTCGCAGGCCGCCCAGATGCTGTCGGACTGGATGCTCAGCATCACCCACAACAAATGGGTGTTCCTGGCGCTCGCCAACGTGCTGATCCTGTTCGTCGGCTGCTTCATCGACACCACGGCGGCGATCACCATCCTGGTGCCGATCCTGCTGCCGATCGTGCTCAAGCTCGGCATCGACCCGATCCACTTCGGCCTGATCATGACGCTGAACCTGATGATCGGTCTGCTGCATCCGCCGCTCGGGATGGTGCTGTTCGTGCTCGCCCGCGTGGCAAAGCTCTCGGTCGAGCGCACCACGGTCGCGATCCTGCCCTGGCTGGTGCCGCTGATGTTCGCGCTGATCGCGATCACCTACATTCCCGAACTTACCCTCTGGCTGCCGAAATACATGGGACTCTCCAAATGACCTCGACTGCTCTCGCCGCAACCTTGTTCGGCCCCGAAGACCTGCGCATGGTCGAGCATCCGCTCGACAAGCTGGCATCCGGCATGGTGCGTATCCGCTTCGGTGCCGGCGGCATCTGCGGCTCGGACATGCACTACTTCCGCCATGCCCGCACCGGCGATTTCGTGGTGAAGTCGCCACTGGTGCTCGGCCACGAGATCTCCGGCGAGGTCGTGGAGATCTCCGGGGCGGCCGCGAACCTGAAGGTCGGTGACCGCGTCGCCGTCAACCCGTCGCGCTGGTGCGGCCATTGCGTGGCCTGCCGCGAGGGCCGGCCGAACCTGTGCGAAAACATCTACTTCATGGGCTCGGCCTCGAAGACGCCGCACATGCAGGGCGGCTTCGCCAATTATTTCGATGCGGTCCCTGCGCAATGCGTGAAGATCCCGGACCACGTCTCCTATCAGGCCGCGGCGCTCGCCGAGCCGCTCGCGGTCTGCCTGCACGCGGTCGCGCGCGCCGGCAACATCGAGGGCAAGCGCGGCATCATCTTCGGCGCCGGCCCGATCGGGCTTCTGACCATGCTCGCCGCGCATCGCGCCGGCATGGCCGACGTCACCGTGGCCGACATCGCGCCGGCACCGCTGGCCTTCGCGACCCGGCTCGGCGCGTCGCATGTCGAGAACGTTTCGAGCGGCGAGGAGGGCCTGAAGGCGCGGGCCGCCTCGCGTCCCTACGATGTTGCGTTTGAGGTCTCGGGCACGGCCGCGGGCCTTGCCAGTGCCATCGGCATCGTCAGGCGCGGCGGCGTGGTGGTGCAGATCGGCAATCTGCCGGGCGGCCAGATCCCGACGCCGTCGAATGCGGTGATGGCCAAGGAGATCGACCTGCGCGGCTCGTTCCGCTTCGGCCTCGAATTCATGACCGCGGTGGAACTGATTTCGGCCGGCAGCGTCGACGTGCTGTCGCTGGTCACCGCGGAGCGTCCGCTGTCGACCGCGCCCGACGCGCTGCGGCTGGCGCTCGACCGCTCGCAGAGCGTCAAGGTCGTGCTGACCGCGAACTGAGGGGAGAGACCAGATGATGCTCGAAGGTTGGCGCTGGTACGGGCCCGATGATCCGGTCTCGCTCGACGATGTCAGGCAGGCCGGGGCGAGCGACATCGTCTCGGCGCTGCATCAGGTGCCGATCGGCGAAGCCTGGACGCGCAAGGCGGTCGAGGAGCGCAAGAACTTCATCGAGAACGGCCAGCCCGGCCGCTCGCAGCTGACCTGGTCGGTGGTGGAATCGATTCCGATCCCCGACGACGTCAAGCGCCAGGGTGGAAACGCGACGAAGTCGATCGAGGCGTGGATCGCGAGCATGGAAGCGGTCGCCGCCTCCGGCATCAAGATCATCTGCTACAATTTCATGCCCGTCGTGGACTGGTGCCGTACCGACCTCGAATGGGAGTTGCCGAACGGCGCCCGCGCCATGCGCTTCGACCAGGACCGCTTCGCCGCCTTCGAGCTGCATATCCTGAAGCGGTCGGCCGCCGTGCGGGAGTATTCGCCCGAGCAGCAGGCCCGCGCGAAAGCGCTGTTCGAGAAGATGAGCCAGGCCGATATCGACTATCTCGTCATGGTCATCGCAAGCGCGCTGCCGGGCTCGACCACCGAGCCGATGACCATCCCGCAATTCCGCGACCGGCTCGAGACCTATCGCGACATCACGCCTGAGATCCTGAGGCAGCATCTTGCCGAGTTTCTGGCGCGCGTGACACCGGTGGCCGAGCAGCTCGGAGTGTCCCTGACCCTGCACCCGGACGATCCGCCGCGGCCGCTGTTCGGCCTGCCGCGCATTGCCTCGTCAGCCGACGACTACCAGGCGCTGTTCGACGCGGTGCCGTCCAAGGCGAACGGCATCTGCCTGTGCACCGGCTCGCTCGGTGTGCGCGCGGAGAACAATCTGCCTGAGATGGCCGAGCGCTTTGGCCCCCGCATCGCCTTTGCGCATCTGCGCGCAACCAAGCGCGAGGCGGACGGGCTGTCGTTCTACGAGTCCGATCATCTCGACGGCGACGTCGACATGGTCGCCGTGCTCAAGGCGCTGCTGAAGGAGAACGCGAAGCGTTCGCCCGGGAAGAGAATCGTGTTCCGCCCCGACCACGGCCATCGCATGCTCGACGATCTCGCCGCGACCAAGCGCACCAATCCCGGCTACACCGCCATCGGTCGCCTCCGCGGTCTCGCCGAGCTGCGCGGCGCGATCCGGGCGATCGAGCACCGGTAGCGGTAGCGCACTCTCCACTCCTCATTGCGAGCGCAGCGAAGCAATCCAGAGTCTTGCCGCGGAGGAAGTCTGGATTGCTTCGTCGCAAGAGCTCCTCGCAATGACGCGGAGAGAGCAGTGGCTCAATAGCACGCGTCCATCGCCCCCAGCTTCGGATACAGCCGGTCGATCGCGGCGATCTCGCTGTGCATCTGCGTGATGATCCAGTCGCGGATCTCTGCCGCGATGGGGCGCATCGGACGGCTGCGAGGCGGCAGGAATTCGCAGATGCGGCGCGTGGTGGTCAGCCGGTCGGAGGCCGGCACCAGTGCGCCGGTGAGCAGCCAGTGCGAGGCGACCGTCAGCCAGCCGAGCGCGATGCCCTGGCCGAGCAGGGCAGCCTGCACCACGACGGCATAATCGGTGAAGCTCAGCCCCTTGGCCGCGCCGCGGCGGCCGGTGAGGAGCGATGCATAATCCGCCGCCCAGTCGCCCGGCGTCTCGGCGAGGCGGATGATGGTGTTGCCCTCGGCGGGATCGGTCGCGCCGAGATAGCTCGGGCTGCACATCGGCAGCATGACTTCCTTCATCACCAGCGTGCCGCCGGAGGGCGGCTCCTCGCGATCGCGAAAGCGCATGCCGAGGTCGACATTCTCCACCGGCCCGCGCAGCGCGCCGGAGATCAGCTGGAAGCGCAGGTCGACTTGCGGAAACTGCTTCTGCAGCTTGTCGATGCGCGGCATCAGCCAATGTGTGGTGAAGGCGGAGGAGACCGACAGCGTCACCGTCTCGGTGCCCTTGCGGCGGCGCTCGATCTCGACGAGGCCGCTTTCGATGCTGCGAAAGCCGTCGACGACGCGGCGGTACAACAGCTCGCCTTCCTCGGTGAGCACGGCGCGGCCCGCGGTGCGGTCGAACAGGCGGACGCCGAGATGCTCCTCGAACTGGCCGAGCATCCGGCTCACCGCCGGTTGCGTGACGTTCAGTTCGGCGGCCGCAGCCGTGAAGCTGCCATTGCGCGCCGCCGCGTCGAAGACGAACAGGGCGTTACTGGACGGCAGCATGCGGCGGAGCTCGGGCATAACGCCATGTTATGAGCCGGGTGAGAATTTGGCAATTGCCGGATTTTGCCAAGTCTGTTGTCATTGGCATCACAGCCTAAAGACAGGGTGTTCGAGACAAGATTTGGTGCAACGCACGCTGCGCCGCTGGAAGCTCCGGAATGCTGTCTATAAAGCAGGCTTATGGCGCGCACTGAGGCACGCCATTGCAGGGACGGGCGAGGTCGATCGTTGGACAAACGAGCGGAAAGCGTCGAGATCAGGTCCGCGAGCAAGGCCTACGGCCCCGTTCGCGCTCTCGACGACGTCTCGCTCAATGTCGGCGCCGGCGAGTTCGTCTCGCTGCTCGGCCCCTCCGGCTCCGGCAAGACCACGCTGCTCGGCATTCTGGGCGGCTTCATCCTGCCGACGTCGGGCACGATCCTGTTTGGCGGGCGTGATGTCACCTACATGCCGCCGCACAAGCGGGACATCGGCGTCGTGTTCCAGAACTACGCGCTGTTCCCGCATATGAGCGTCGGCGAGAACGTCGCCTTTCCCTTGCGTGCGCGCCGGCTGCCGAAAGCCAGTTGGCCCGACAAGGTACGTGCGGCGCTCGGCATGGTCGGGCTTTCCGGCTATGAGGAGCGCGGCATCGCGCAGCTTTCGGGCGGCCAGCGGCAGCGCGTCGCGCTGGCGCGCGCCATGATCTTCGAGCCGCGCCTGATCCTGATGGACGAGCCGCTCTCGGCGCTCGACAAGCAGCTGCGCGAATCCATGCAGATCGAGCTGCGCGCGCTGCACAGGCGCATCCAGGCCACCATCATCTACGTCACCCATGACCAGCGCGAGGCGCTGACCATGAGCGACCGCGTCGCCGTGATGAAGGACGGCCGCCTGATCCAGATCGACGTGCCCGAGCGGTTGCACGACCATCCCGCCGATTCCTTCGTCGCGAGCTTCATCGGCGAGGCGACGATGCTTCCCGTTCGCCGCGTCGATGCCTCCAGCGTCGCGCTCGGCAATGCGCTGCTGCGCAGCGCCCGCCTCATTCCCGATGGCGATGCCCTGATGCTCGCCGTGCACAGTGAAAAGCTCCTGATCGACGACGGTGGGCAGGATGGCGCCTGCAACCGGCTGACCGGAACGGTCACCGACATCGTCTATCAGGGCGAGAGCCTGCGCATTTTCCTTTCGCTTGCCGACGGCATCGCGCTCAGTCTGCGCCAGCCGAGCTATCACCAGGCCTATAGCCGTATCCCGCCGCTCGGCGGCCGTCTCACCGTCACCCTTCACCCCGAGGACACCATCGTCGTGCCCAAGGTGGACTGAACTTGAATCTTGTCCAACCGAAGAGAAGAGACCGACATGTCGACCCAAGCCGCATTCAGCAATTTCAAGGTTCTCACCTTCGACGTCGTCGGCACCCTGATCGATTTCGAGACCGGCGTGATCGACGCGGTGCGCAAGATCTCGGGCAAGACGCCGGCCGAGCTCAGCGACGACCAGATCTTCGAGCCCTACAAGCGCGGCCGTGACCAGCACTACGAGCGTTCCAGCGAGGCGATGTTCCACGTCTACCGTCATCTCGCCAAGGAGCTCGGATTGCCTTCCGACGACGCCTCTTGCGACACGTTCCAGCTCGCGGTGCTGCGCTGGGGGCCGTTTTCGGATTCGGTCGAGGCGCTCAAGCGGCTGCGCACCCGGTTCCGCCTGGTGGCGATGACCAATGCCGACCGCGTCGCGCTGTCGGCTTACGCGCATGCGCTCGGCAATCCCTTCGACGACACCGTCTGCGCCGACGACACCGGCGTTGCCAAGCCCAACCCGGAATTCTTCGCCTACAACAAGGGCCGCCAGTCCGCCTTCGGCTACAAGCAGTCCGACATCCTGCACGTCGCGCAGAGCCAGTACCACGACATCGGAATCGCACGAAAGCTCGGCTACAAGGTGTGCTGGATCGAGCGCCGCCAGGGCATCGCCGGCTTCGGCGGCACGCCTGCGGTGGAGACGCTGACCAAGCCCGACTTCCATTATCCGACGTTGAAGGCGCTCGCCGACGCGGCGATCGGGCCGGCGGCGTAAGTTCGTGAGCGCGGGCATGACACTGGACTGGAGCGCGCTGCCATCGGTCAACTCGCTGTGGGAAGCCACAGCCGAGCCGGCGCGCGAATTTCCCGTGCTCGCGGGTGAGTATCAGGCGGATGTGGTGATCATCGGTGCGGGCTATACCGGCCTGTCCGCCGCGCACCACATCGCCAGGAGCGGCCTCAGCCCCGTCGTGCTCGAAGCCAATCGTCCCGGCTGGGGCGCGAGCGGCCGCAATGGCGGCGTGATCACCGCGAAATTCCGTCTGTCGTTCCGCGAGGTCGATGACGCGCATGGCCGTGCCATGGCGAAGCGCATGTACGAGATCGCGCACGAATCGACCGACATGGTCGAGGAGCTCGTCTCCGAATACGGCATCGCCAGCGCGAATTTGACGCGCACCGGCCAGGTCAAGGCCGCACACAACGAGACGACGCTCCGGGCCGCGATCGACGAGGCCAACTGGATGACGCGCGAGATGGGCTCGGCCGAGGTTCGCATCCTCGACAAGGATGGCGTGCGCGAGGAGACCGGCTCGGACATCTTTGTGGGCGGCGTGCTCAATCCCGGCTCGGGCGGTATCCATCCGCTGAATTATCTGCGGGGGCTCGCAAATGGCGTGGCGAGCCGTGGTGTGCCGATCTTCCAGGAATCGCCGGTCGTCAAGCTCAGGCGCGACAAGGACGGCATCGTCGCCGAGACGCCGCGCGGCACTGTGCGCGCCA
The DNA here is from genome assembly GCF_002531575.1 of Bradyrhizobium sp. Y36. GTDB lineage: Bacteria > Pseudomonadota > Alphaproteobacteria > Rhizobiales > Xanthobacteraceae > Bradyrhizobium. The sequence continues at coordinate 175,837 of NZ_NWTI01000006.1, forward strand.
AGCAGGCGATCATCGCCACCAACAGCTATTCCGATCTCACCGATGCCACCGCGCATCTGCAGCGCACGCTGGTCCCGTTCCGCAGCGCCATGGTCGCGACTGAAAAACTGCCGCGCAATCTTGCGGGGAAGCTGATGCCGTCGGGCCGCACCTACACCGAGACCAAGCGCATGATGCGCTGGTTCCGCATGGTCGACAATCGCGTCATCTTCGGTGGCCGCGGCGCCTTCGGCAAAGAGGATTCGCAGGCCGCGTTCGATGCCTTGCGCAAGGCCATGGTCGGCATCTTCCCTGACCTCGCCGACATCCCGCTCGCCTACAAATGGTCGGGCCTTGTCGCGATGACGCTGGACTCGGTGCCGCATATCGGCCGGCTCGACGACCGCACGCTGATCTCGCTCGGCTACAACGGCGCGGGCGTTGCGATGTCGAGCCTGATGGGCCGCTATCTCGCCGCCTTCGTGCGCGGCGAGAGCCCCGACGTCGGCCTGCTCGATATCGCCCGCATGAAGACGATTCCGTTCTATCCGCTGCGCGAGCCCGCCGTGCGCATGGTCGCCGGCTGGTACCAGTTTCTCGATGCGATCGGTCAGTGAGATCATTTGGAGGAGGCGAGGATGACGATGACGCGGAAGTTTGGATTGGGCTGCGCGCTGCTCGGCGCAATCGGATTTGCGACTGCGGCTGATGCCGCCGAGCAGATCACCTTCGTCTCGCAAGGCGGCGCCTATCAGCAGGCGCAGACGGTGGCGATCCTCGATCCCACCGCCAAGAAGCTCGGCATCACCATCAACCAGGATTCCATTCCCGACGCCTGGCCCGCGATCAAGACGCAGGTCGGCAGCGGCAAGCCGATCTGGGACGTCGTCGACACACCCACCGGCAACTGCCTGCGTGGCGGCGAGCAGGGGTTGATCGAGAAGCTCGACTTCTCGAAGATTCCAAACGGCGCGGCGATGCCGGAGGCGTATCGCAGTCCCTATTCGGTATCCTACGAGTTCTATTCCAGCGTGCTGTCCTACAGCCAGAAGACGTTCCCGAAGGATGCGCCGAACAGCTGGGCCGATTTCTGGGACGTGAAGAAGTTTCCCGGCCGCCGCGCGCTGCGCAACCATCCGTTCGCAACGCTGGAGGCCGCGCTGATGGCCGACGGCGTCGCGCCCGACAAGCTCTATCCGCTCGACGTCGACCGCGCCTTCAAGAAGCTCGAGGAGATCAAGCCGCACATCACGGTGTGGTGGACCTCGGGCGCGCAGTCGGCGCAACTGCTCAACGACGGCGAGGTCGACATGGAGATGGCCTGGAACGGTCGCGTCAGCGCCGTCGCCAAGGAAGGCGCGAAAGTGTCCTTCACCTACAACCAGGGCATCCTGCAGAGCACCTCGCTCTGCATCCTCAAGGGCGCGCCGAATCTCGCCACGGCCGTGAAATTCCTCAACGAGGCCGTCGATCCCGTGCACCAGGCCAATCTGCCGCTGCACATCGACTATGGTCCGGGCAATCCCAAGGCGTTCGAGACGAACGTGATCAAGCCGGAGCGCGCCGCGCAGCTGCCGAGCGAGCCGGCCAATGCCGCCAAGCAGGCGCTGATGTCCTACGCCTGGTGGTCCTCGCCCGCCGGCGAAGCCGCCGAAAAGCGCTGGGCCTCGTTCATGCAGAAGTAAAGCGCGCCAATGCCGACGACATCCGTGCCGGATCCCTCTCAAAAGCATCAGCGCCGTGAGCACGGCCTGATGCTGGTATTGGTGTCGCCGGCATTGCTGGTGATCCTGGCTCTGATCGTGCTGCCGGTCGGCTGGCTCGCCTGGCAGTCGATCTATCATGACGGCTTCACGCTGGAGAATTACCGCCGCGTCTTCACCGAGGACATCTACTGGCGCAGCTTTGCGCTGACCTTCGAGATCAGCCTCGCCGTGACGGTCATCGCCCTGCTGCTCGGCTATCCCGTCGCCTATCTCGCCAACTCCGTGCCGAAAGGCTGGAGCATCCTGATCCTGTCGCTGGTCGTGCTGCCGTTCTGGACGTCGGTGCTGGTGCGCGCCTATGCCTGGCTGGCGCTGCTCCAGCGCACCGGCGTGATCAACCAGTTCCTGCGTTACCTCGACGTGATCTCCGAGCCGCTCGCGCTGGTCCACAACACCTTCGGCACGGTGGTCGCGACCGTGCACATCCTGCTGCCCTTCATGGTGCTGCCGCTCTACGCGACCATGCAGAAGATCCCCGGCGACCTGATGCAGGCCGGCGCCAGCCTCGGGGCGAGCCCGTCGCTGACGTTCTTGCGCGTGTTCCTGCCGCTGTCGCTGCCGGGCGTGCTCGCCGGCTGCACCATGGTGTTCGTGCTCTGCCTCGGCTTCTACATCACGCCGGAGCTGCTCGGCGGCGGACGCACCGTGATGGTGTCGATGCTGGTGAGCCGCAATGTCGAGCTCTACAACCAGTTCGGCGCGGCCAGCGCGGTCGCCGTGGTGCTGCTGCTCAGCGTGCTCGCGATCTTCTTCATCGTCAGCCGCTTCATCTCGCTCGATCGCGTGCTGGGGCAGAAATGATGCGCACCTCGCCCGCACGCATCGGCCTCTACGTGATCAGCGCGCTGGTGCTGCTTTATCTGATCCTGCCCGTGCTGATCATCGCGCCGATCTCGTTCTCCAGCGCACGCTTCCTGACCTTCCCGCCGCCGTCGTTCTCGATGCGCTGGTATCAGCAATATTTCGCCAATCCGGCCTGGATGCAGGCGACGCAGGTGACGCTGACGGTCGCGCTGCTGACGGTGGTGATCGCAACGCCGTGCGGGGTCGCCGCCGCCTACGCCATCAGCCAGTCGAAGCTGCGCATCATGCGCGTCATCCACATGGCGCTGCTGCTGCCGCTGGTGGTGCCGATCATCATCACCGCGGTCGGGATCTTCTTCGTCTATGCCAAGGTCGGCCTGGTTGCGACCATGCCCGGCCTCGTGCTGGCGAACGTGATGCTGGGCTTGCCCTACGTGGTCATCTCGGTGCTTGCGGGCCTGCAGAGCTTCGACCCCGCGCAGGAAATGGTGGCGCGCAGCCTCGGCATGAACCGCCTGCGCAGCTTCTTTGCGGTGACGCTGCCGCAGATCAAGTCGAGCGTGATCGCCGGCGGCATCTTCGCCTTCATCTCGGCGATGGACGAGACCATCGTCGCGCTGTTCATCTCCGGCGGTCAGTATCAGCCGCTGACCAAGCGCATGTTCACGGCGCTCCGCGACGAGATCGACCCGACCATCGCCGCGATCTCGACGCTGATGACCGCGGCGTCGTTCATGCTGGTGCTGCTGGCGAGCACGCGGCAGAAGAAGAGCGGGTGAGGGGCTGCATACTCGGTGACATCGCCCGACTTGATCGGGCGATCCAGTACTCCGAGGCGTTCGTGGGTCCTCGATAGGCCGCGGCGTACTGGATTCCCCGCCTTCGCGGCGAATGACAGCGAGTGTGTGGTGGACGTTAGGCCTTCGCCCCCAGCCACGCCAGGATCATCTCCACGATCTGCGTCCTGCTCTTCGCCAGCACCTTCGGCTCGCTCAAGTCCCGGTCAAACAGCGCGCCAAAGGTGTGGCGGTTGGCGACGCGGAAGAAGCAGTAGGAGGAGATGGCAAGGTGCAGGTCGATGGCGTCGACGTCGTCGCGGAAGACGCCTTCGTCGCGGCCGCGCGCGAGGATGCCGTCGAGGGTCGCGATCACGCTGGCGTTGAGCTGGCGCAGCTGAACGTTCTGCTTCAGGTGCTTGCCGTGGTGGATGTTCTCGATCGAGACCAGGCGGATGAAGTTCGGATTGCGCTCGTCGTGGTCGAAGGTCGCCTCGATCAGCCGGCGCAGGCCCTCGCGCGCATCGCAGCTTGCGATGTCGAGCTGGTCCTCCAGCGCGCGGATGCTGCGATAGGCCTCCTCCAGCACGGCGAGGTAGAGCTGCTCCTTGCCGCCGAAATAGTAATAGATCATGCGCTTGGACGTACGCGTCCGCGCCGCGATCGCATCGACGCGCGCGCCGGAATAGCCTTCCGAGGCGAATTCGGCCATCGCCACTTCGAGGATGTCGCGCTTGGTGCGCTCGGGGTCGTTGGTGCGCTTCGATGGGGGCGGCATGCGCTCGAGCATTACTGTTTCTCCCGCCAGTTTCCACGGATCACCTTGAAGGTGAAGGCAAATTTCGCCTCCTCCGGGGGCCATCCAACGCGTATTGCATAAACGTACTAGTTCGTACATTATGACTGCCAATCTAGCTTGCGGCAACCAGAACCAGAAAACGCGCACAAGGCGGCCCGCCCGACGCGAACCGCAGGGGACACACGGGGAGGAGATTGCGATGACGTTGACGTCAACCGCGCCGCTGCGCGCGACATCCAGTGCACAAGCCGCGCCGGACAAGCTGCCCAAGCGCGCCGCGCTGGTCAGCTTCGTCGGCAGCATGCTGGAATACTACGACTTCTTCATCTACGGCACCGCGGCGGCGCTGATCTTTCCAAAGGTGTTCTTCGCCAATGTCGATCCGTCGACGGCGACGCTGCTGGCGCTATTGTCCTTTGGCATCGGCTACATCGCGCGGCCCGTGGGCGCCGTCATCCTCGGCCATTTCGGCGACCGCATCGGCCGCAAGACGGTGCTGCTGTTCACGCTGGTCTTGATGGGCGGCTCGACGCTCGCGATCGGCCTGTTGCCGGATGCCAAGGCCATCGGCAACGCCGCACCTGTCATCTTGACGCTGCTGCGCCTGTTGCAGGGCCTGTCGGCCGCCGGCGAGCAGAGCGGGGCGAACTCGCTGACGCTGGAGCACTCCGCCAATTCCAACCGCGCCTTCTTCACGAGCTGGACGTTGAGCGGTACCCAGGCCGGCGCGATCCTGGCGACGCTGGTGTTCATCCCGGTGTCGAGCCTGCCCGAAGAGCAGCTCTTGAGCTGGGGCTGGCGCATTCCGTTCCTGCTGTCCGCGCTGGTGCTGCTGGTTGCCTATCTGGTGCGGCGGACCATGCCGGAAACGCCCGTCTTTGAAGACATCAAGGACAAGGCGAAGGTGGCGCGCTTCCCGGTCGTCGCGTTGCTGCGCGACTATTGGTCCGACGTGCTGCGCGTCATCGTCTGCGCGTTGATCGCGACCGTCAGCACCATGACGGCCGTGTTCGCGCTCGGCTATGCCACCTCGAAATTCGGCGTCGCGCGCCCGACCATGCTGTGGGCCGGCGTGCTCGGCAACGTCACCGCGCTGATCACCCAGCCGCTGTGGGCGCTGCTCGCCGACAAGATCGGCCGCAAGCCGGTGTTCATCGGCGGCGTGCTCGGCTGCGCGGTGCTCGTGTTTCCCTATTTCATGCTGGTGACGTCAGGCAATACGCTGGCGATCTTCGCCGCGGCGATGACCCTCTCGGGCATCATCTACGCCGCGCCGAACGCGATCTGGCCGTCCTTCTATGCCGAGATGTTCGAGGCGCGCGTGCGCTATTCCGGCACCGCGATCGGCACCCAGCTCGGCTTCCTCGCCGCCGGCTTCACGCCGCTGGTGAGCGCGAGCCTGGTCGGCGAGGGACCGAACGGGTGGATTCCGGTCGCGATCTTCGTCGCCTGCTGCTGCGTGATCTCGGCAGCCGCTGCGGCCACTGCGCGCGAAACCCACACCGTCGATATCGCCGATCTCGGCAAGCGACGTAGTTAAGAGCAGGGCAGGTGCGCATGGCGAGAGAAGCAGTTTCGACCACGAGCGGGCCGGTCACGGGCCTCACGCAAAACGGTGTACGCGTCTTCAAGGGCGTGCCCTATGCGACCGCGCGGCGTTTTGCGAAGCCCGTGGCGCCGGATCCGTGGACGGAGCCGCTGAGCTGCACGGAGCACGGCGCCTACGCGCCGCAGCCCGGTCATCTCGATCACGCGGCTGAGGCCGCCTGCCTCAGCCTCAACATCTGGGCGCCGGCGACGGATCGTCCGCTGCCGGTGCTGTTTTTCGTCCATGGCGGCGCCTTCGTCACCGGCGGCGGAGCCGATTACGACGGCGCCTTCCTCGCCGCGCACGGCCCGGCGGTGATCGTCACCATCAACTACCGGCTGGGCCCGCTCGGCTTCCTGCAGCTGCATCGCCATGGTCTTGCGGAGGCGAGCAACCTCGCGCTCCAGGATACGCTCGCCGCCCTCGATTGGGTGCGCGCCAACATCGCCAAGTTCGGCGGCGATCCGGATGCGATCACGCTCTCCGGCCAGTCCGCCGGCGCCTCCATGGTGATTGCGCTGGCAACCTTGCCGCAGGCCAGAGGCAAGTTCATCCGCGCCCTCGCGCTCAGCGCGCCCGGGCGCAACATCATGAGTGCCGAGCATGCCGACGACGTCGCGCGACGCGTGATCGACGAGCTCGAACTGTCGCGTGATCCGGGCAAGATTGCTTCCGTGCCGCTGCAAGAGCTGTTCGCGGCGGTGGATCGGGTCGGCCGCAGGATCGCCGACGAGACGGAGCAGGGCACCTTGTTCGGCCCGGTGCTCGACGGTACGGTGATCCCGCGCGAGCCGCGCGACGTCTTCGCCGACGGGACGCTGCGCGACATCCCGCTCTGGCTCGGCTCCTGCCGCGACGAGATGGTGATGTTCCTGAAGAGCACGCCGCCGGCCGCGATGATCCGCACCACCGAGCGGCAGCTGCGCGCCGCATTCGGCGATGTCGGCTGGGAGCGCCTGCTGTCCTGTTATCGCGCCACCGCGCGTCCCGACGAGGATCCGTACGAGGCGCTGCTGTCGGACGCGTTCTGGCACCGCCCGATGGCCGATCTCGCGCGGCTCCACGCCGGGGCCGGCGGTGCGGTGTGGCTGAGCCGGTTCGATCATCGCCCCTCGCTGGAGCCGTTCCTGTCGCAAGGCCCGACCCACGGCGCCGACAACGCCTGTCTCTGGGCGCACTTGCCTGATTTCATCGATCGCCCGATTCTGAGGCGCAAGGGCGGCCCGATGACTTTGGGCGACGTCGAGGTCGCCACGCGCTTTCAGTCGGACGTGCTGCGCTTCGTCACGCGCGGCAGGCCTGATGCCGCGGAGGCCTGGCCGCCGTGCACGCCGGGCAGCGAACCGGTCGCGCTGTTCGATCAGCCGTTTCGTGTCGTCTCGCTCAAGGACAGCGCGCGGTCGCTGCTGTGGACGGAGCTGCTGGCGCAATCCGGTGCGCCCCAAGCTCACCCGATCGCGAAATCCGCGGCCGTCTCCGCGTGAATGGCCGTGGTGTCGAACGTCTCGACCGAAATGTCGTCAGGGCCGACCAGCATCGTGATCTCGGTGCAGCCGAGGATGATGCACTCCGCGCCGGCGGCGACCAGCGCGGCCATCACATCCTGATAGCGGCGCCGTGAGGGGTCGGTGACGATACCAAGGCACAGCTCGTCGTAAATGATGCGGTTCACATCGGCGCGCGCCTCGGTGGGAGGAACCAGCACGTCGAGATCATGCGCGCGCAGCCGGTCGATGTAGAAATCCTCCTCCATCGTGAACTTCGTGCCGAGCAGCCCGACCCGCCGGTAGCCCTTCGCCCGGATCCGCTGCGCCGTCGCGTCGCCAAGGTGGATGAAGGGAACGGTCACGCTGGCGATGATGTCGGGCGCCAGTTTGTGCATCGTGTTGGTGCAGAGCACGATCGCCCGCGCACCGGCGCCCTCGAGACGCCGCGCGACCTCGGCCAGGCTGGCCGCCGCCTCGCTCCAGCGCCCCGCATACTGCATCTGCTTGATCTCTTCGAAATCGTAGGAATACAGCAGCAGCGGCGCCGAATGCAGCTTGCCCATGCGGTCGCGGACCCGCTCGTTGATCAGCTTGTAGTAGAGCGCCGTGCTCTCCCAGCTCATGCCCCCGATCAGGCCGATGGTCTGCATTCCCTTGTCCTCGATGTCCAGGTTCGGCCAGAGGGTAGACGAAAATGTCGAAGCCCGGTAGTCGCCGCTTGATTGCGGCGGCTGGTCTGGCGCGCACCATCCTGGATTACGCTGCGCTCCATCCGGGCTACGCTGTCGTGCCTGTGTCGCTCCCCTGTCAATCCGCTTTCGCAAAAACATTCCGCTTTACCGAAATTCGGTTTTGACGTATGTGTCGGCCATCCTGATCCGGGATAAGGGGCGGTCGTACGTCGCAACGAGCCGCGGATCGGGGAGCGGTGGACGCGGCAGCGCCGTGCACGAGGGGCGGGAGCAGGGCGGGATGAACCCCGTGAGGTCCTGGCTTCGTGCGGACGAGCGGCGCTGAAGCGTACGGCCAATGCGCGTGGTCCTGGCTGTCGTTGCTACAGCCAAGCCTTGCGGAGGTGCGCCGAGCCCGACCGGGTAAAGCGCGCCGTCAATCCGCGAGGTGACGGAGGCAAGCAGGAATTCGTCTCCGGGGAGAGCGCGCCATACGCCGTCAAACATCGCGCAGGGAAGGCCGGATGTCTGGCTGCCCTGGAGCGCTCCTGTGCCTTGCGTGTGCATCACTCTTGCACGGGAGTCTTGCGGGTGCCAGCCGGCACCCGGCCTTCCCTGCGCCCTTTCTGTTAGAGGGCGTGAAGAAGAGAGCAAAACTCGGGCGCAAAGCGCCGCGAGGAGGAGAAGGCATGTCTGCGAGTCACAACCTCCGACATCGTAGGATGGGCAAAGCGCAGCGTGCCCACGCGTCTGTTGCTCATAGAGGCAGATCGTGGGCACGGCGCAAGCGCGCCTTTGCCCACCCTACGGCACTGTGGCTTTCTGGGTCCCGGCTCTGCGCAGCAACGCGAAGGGCGTTGCAGCGCGTCCGGGACAGGCGAGAGACGCGTCAAGCCACATGCTCCGTCATTGCGAGGAGCCCGCGACAAAATTGCGAAGCAGTTTTGCGCTGGCGACGAAGCAATCCAGAGTCGTTGTCGCGAGGGGATTCTGGATTGCTTCGTCGCAAGGGCTCCTCGCAATGACGAGGTGGCCAGAGCCGGGCCCATCTCGCCGGGGGCTGCGTTCGTCATTGCCGCGACACATCATCGCAAATGGGCGGTCGTGCAAACGGCACCGGCGGGCATGACGCCTGCGCAGGCTACGAGAAGCCTTTCGATCTTGCGCGCCCACCCGGCCTGTCCTACGCAGTCTGCGAATAAGTGCGCATCGCCCAAAGCCTTGAGGGAGCCGACATGACCATCCGCAACACCCGCACCGGCGGCCAGATCCTGATCGATCAGCTCGTCGCGCAAGGCGTCGAGCGCGTCACCTGCGTGCCGGGGGAGAGCTATCTCGCGGCGCTCGATGCGCTGCATGACAGCCCGATCGACGTCGTGATCTGCCGCGCCGAGGGTGGCGCTGCCATGATGGCGGAGGCCTATGGCAAGCTCACCGGCCGACCCGGCATCTGCTTCGTCACCCGTGGCCCCGGCGCGACCAACGCCAGCCACGGCGTCCACATCGCGATGCAGGATTCGACGCCGATGATCCTGTTCGTCGGCCAGGTCGACACCGGCATGCGCGAGCGCGAGGCATTCCAGGAGCTCGACTACAAGGCGGTGTTCGGCACCATGGCGAAATGGGCCGTCGAGATCGATCGCCCCGACCGCATTCCGGAACTGGTGGCGCGCGCCTTCCGCGTCGCCATGCAGGGCCGTCCCGGTCCCGTCGTGATCGCGCTGCCGGAGAACATGCTGACCGAGACTGCGGCCGTTGCCGATGCCATGCGCATCGAGCCGGCGGTGAGCTGGCCGGCGCCTTCCGACATCGAGCGCGTCGGTGCGATGCTCGCGGGCGCCAAAGCGCCGCTCGTCATTCTCGGCGGCTCGCGCTGGTCCGATGACGCCACCAAGAGCATCGCGCGCTTTGCCGAGCGGTTCGACCTGCCGGTCGCGACCTCGTTCCGCCGGGCCTCGCTGATCGATGCCGACCATTCGCATTATGCCGGCGATCTCGGCATCGGGCCGAGCCCGGGCCTGAAGGCGCGCATCGACAACGCCGACGTCGTCCTCCTCATCGGCGGCCGCATGTCGGAGATGCCGTCCTCGTCCTACACGCTGCTCGACATTCCCAATCCGAAGCAGAAGCTGATCCACGTGCATCCCGGCTCCGAGGAGCTTGGCCGAATCTATCAGCCCGAGCTCGCGATCCAGGCGACGCCTGCCGCGTTCGCCGCGGCGGTCGAGACGCTGAAGCCTTCAGGCGCCGTTGCCTGGAAGGGTGAGGCCGCCAAGGCGCATGCCGATTATCTCGCCTGGACCGACAAGGCGCGCGAGCTGCCGGGCACGTTCCAGTACGGCCAGGTCATGACCTGGTTGCGCGACCGGCTGCCGAAGGACGCGATCGTCTGCAACGGCGCCGGCAATTATGCCGGCTGGATCCATCGCCATCATCGCTTCCACAGTTTTGCGGCGCAGCTCGCGCCGACCTCGGGTTCGATGGGTTACGGCGTGCCGGCGGGCGTGCTGGCCAAGCGACAATACCCGGATCGCGTCGTCGTCGCCTTCGCCGGCGACGGCTGCTTCCTGATGAACGGCCAGGAGTTCGCCACCGCCGTGCAGTACGACGCGCCGCTGGTCGTGATCGTCGTCGACAATTCGCAATACGGCACCATCCGCATGCACCAGGAGCGCGATTATCCGGGCCGCGTCGTCGGCACCCAGCTCAAGAACCCGGACTTTGCGATGTACGCCAAGGCATTCGGCGGACATGGCGAGCGCGTCGAGCGCACCGAGGAGTTCGCACCTGCGTTCGAGCGTGCGCTCGCCTCGGGCAAGCCGTCGATCCTCCATTGCATCATCGATCCCCGCGCGATCTCGGTCGGCAAGGATTTTACGCCCGCGGTGAAGGCGTAAGGCGATGGCAGCGGGTCGCCACGTTGCGATCATCGGCGCCGGCGCGGTCGGCGTCGTCAGCGCCATCGAGGCGCTGCGCGAGGGCCATCGCGTCACCCTGATCGATCCGGGCGAGCCCGGCGGCGAACAGGCGGCGAGCTACGGCAATGCCGGCTGGCTGTCGTCGCATTCGGTGATTCCGCCGGCCGAGCCGGGCATCTGGAAGAAGGTGCCGGGCTATCTGATGGACCCGCTCGGTCCGCTCGCGATCCGCTGGTCCTATCTGCCGAAGGCGCTGCCCTGGCTGGTCAAGTATCTGCTCTCGGGCTGGACCCCCGCGCGGGTCGAGAAGACAGCGTTTGCGCTGCGCGATCTGCTCAAGGACGCGCCGTTGCTGCACCGGAAGCTCGCGGAGGAAGCGGGTGTCCCCGAGCTGATCGAACGCAACGGCGTGATGCACGTGTTTCCCTCGCGCGGCAATTTCGACAACGATCTCGGCTGGCGTCTGCGCAAGAAGGTCGGCGTCGAATGGCTGGAGCTCAGCGCCGACGAGATGCGTCAGCGTGAGCCTGACCTGCATCCGCGCTACACCTTTGGCGTCGTGGTGGAGGAGGCCGGGCGCTGTCGCGATCCCGGCGCTTATGTTGCAGCGCTCGCCAGTCATGCGATTGCAAGTGGCGTCACTCATGTGCGGGCCAAGGCGACCGGCTTGAGGCTTGATGGCAACAAGCTCGTGGCCGTTCTCACCGAGACCGGCGAGATCGCCTGCGATGCCGCCGTCGTCGCGGCCGGTGCCCGCTCGAAGCAGCTCACGGCATCGATAGGCGATTCCCTGCCGCTGGAGACCGAGCGCGGCTATCACGTGATGATCGAGAATCCGGAGGTCGGTCCGCGCAGCTCGATGATGGCGTCCGACGCCAAGATGGTGGTGAACTGGACCAACAAGGGCCTGCGCGCCGCCGGCACGGTCGAGATCGCCGGCCTCGAGGCGGCGCCGAACTGGAAACGCGCCGAGATCCTGCGCGACCATCTCCTCGGCATGTTTCCGAGGCTGCCGAAGGACATTCCGGCCGCGCGCATAAAAACCTGGTTTGGGCATCGGCCGAGCATGCCGGATGGACGTCCCTGCATCGGCTATGCGCGCGCCTCGCGCGATATCGTCTATGCTTTCGGCCACGGCCATGTCGGCCTGGTCGGCTCGGCCCGTACCGGCCGGCTCGTCGCGCAGCTCCTCAGCGGCAAGCCGCCCGAGATTCCGCTTCTGCCCTTCGCGCCAGAACGTTTCCTCTGAGGTCGCATCATGACCCATTCAGCCCATTCGCCCTCCCGCATCGCCCGTGGCGGCAAGGCCATCTATGGTGCGCCGCTCGGCATCCTGATGCTGGAAGCGCGCTTTCCCCGCATTCCCGGCGACATGGGCAACGGCACGACCTGGCCGTTTCCCGTGCTCTATCGCGTGGTGAGCGGCGCCTCGCCCGAGAAGGTGGTGCTGAAGGGCGCGGCGGGACTGCTCCCCGACTTCATCGATGCGGCCAAGGATCTGGTGCGGCTCGGGGCCGAAGCCATCACCACCAATTGCGGGTTTCTGTCGTTGTTCCAGAAAGAGATCGCCGCCGCCGTCGGCGTGCCCGTTGCGACGTCGTCGCTGATGCAGGTGCCGTGGGTGCAGGCGACGCTGCCGCCGGGCAAGCGCGTCGGCCTCGTCACGGTATCGGGCTCGACCTTGACGCCGGCCCATCTCGAAGGCGCCGGTGTGCCGCTCGACACGCCGCTGGTCGGCACCGAGAACGGCAAGGAGTTCTTTCGCGTGCTGATCAAGGCCGAGAAGGACGACATGGACATCGCGCAGGCCGAGCGTGACGTGGTCGAGGCCGGCAAGGAGCTCGTCGCCAAAAACCCCGACGTCGGCGCCATCGTGCTCGAATGCACCAACATGCCGCCCTATGCGGCCGCGCTTCAGGCCGAGGTCGGGCTGCCCGTTTATGACATCTATTCCATGATCACGTGGTTTCATGCCGGACTGCGGCCGCGCGCCTTTGCTTGATTCCGATCGCCGCAAAGGCTTGAACAACCTGTGCTGGATGTCTCCGGCGCATTGCTATCGCCCGCGGCCCCGTTATATTCGCTTGAGCACAATTGCAGCTGATGAAGAGCAACGTGGAACTGGCTTCCGACAGCATCGTCGATCGCGTCTATGAACAGCTCAAGGCGATGGCCGTGACTTATGCGTTCAAGCCGGGCGAGCGGCTCAACGAAGGCGAGCTGGCCAAGCGGCTCGGCGTCAGCCGCACGCCGCTGCGCGAAGCGCTCAACCGGCTCAACACCGAAGGCTTCCTGCGCTTCACGGCGGGCAAGGGCTTCTTCTGCCGCGAGCTCGACGCGCAGGAGATCTTCGATCTCTACGAGCTGCGCAAGTCGATCGAGGTCGCATCCGTCCGCCTCGCCATCAAGCGCGCCAAGGACGAAGACATCGATGCACTGCTGAAATTCCTCGAAGCCACCGGTCCCGATCCCGGCGAACGCTCCTCGCTGGAGCAGGTCGAACTCGACGAGACCTTTCACGAACGGCTGATGGCGATGTCGAACAATTCAGAGATGCTGCGGGTCTTGCGCAACGTCAACGCCCGCATCCGCTTCGTGCGCTGGATCGACATGGACCGCGTCAACCGCTCCAACACGCAAGGCGAGCACCGCGCCGTGCTCGAAGGCCTCAAGGCGCGCGACGAGGGGACATGTGTCTCCGTGCTGGAAAAGCACATCGACCGCCGCCTCGACCGCATCACCGCCGCGATCAAGGAAGGCTACGCGCAGATCTACATGCCGGCGGCAAAGTCGGCAGCGAATTGAGCCCTGACCCGGCGTGGTGGTTTGAAGGAGGCGTAAACATGAAGCTCGAGGGTAAGGTCGCCGCCATCACCGGCGCCGCGCGCGGCATCGGCAAGGCCTGCGCGAAGAGATTTCTGGACGACGGCGTCAAGGTCGTGATCTCGGACGTCGATGCCGAGGGCCTCGCCGCCACGGCCGCGGAGCTCGGGCGTCCCGATGCCTTGCGTGCCGTCGTCGGCAATGTCGCCAAGCGTGCTGATGTGGACCAGCTCGTTGCCACCGCCGTGACGGAATTCGGCCGGCTCGACATCATGGTCAACAATGCCGGCGTCGCCCGCAACCGGGACATCCTCGAGATCACCGAAGAGGAATTCGACGAGATCATCGGCATCAACCTGAAGGGCGCGTTCTTCGGTGTGCAGGCGGCGGCGAAGCAGATGATCGCGCAAGGTGGCGGCGGGGTCATCATCAACATGTCCTCGGTGAACGCGCTGCTGGCGATTCCGGCGCTTGCGACCTACGCGATGTCCAAGGGCGGCATGAAGCAGCTCACCTCGGTCGCCGCCGTCGCACTTGCCCCGCACAACATCCGCGTCGTCGCGGTCGGGCCAGGCACGATCCTGACCGACATGGTGGCGTCGTCGATCTACACGTCAGAGGACGCCCGCAAGACCGTGATGTCGCGCACGCCGGCGGGCCGCGGCGGCGAGCCGAGCGAGGTGGCGTCCGTCGTGGCGTTCCTGGCGAGCGACGATGCGTCCTACATCACGGGCCAGACGATCTATCCGGATGGTGGCCGGCTGATTCTGAATTACACGGTGCCGGTGAAGGACAAGTAGGGCCCCTGAGGCCGCTCCACATTCGGTGTCATCGCCCGCGAAGGCGGGCGATCCAGTACTCCGTGACGGTCGTGATAGAACCGATAGGCCGCGGCGTACTGGATGCCCCGCCTTCGCGGGGCATGACAGCGGTGTTGTGTTGGGCTGTGAAGCCCTCACTCCGCCGCAACCGTCATCCCATGGCCCAGCCGCTTCGAGATGCCGCCGGCGCAGTCGCGCAAGGCGAGCGCGATCGGGCTGTCCCAGCGCGCATCGAACGTGCCTTCGGGCCCCATCGCGGTGATCACCAGTGCGACGTGGCCGGAATGATCGAACACCGGCGCGGAGAACGCATTGACGCCGGGCAGGGGATCGCCGAGCGCGCGGGCGAGGCCGTGCTTGCGAACCTCGGTCAGCATCTCCGCAACCTTGGCGCCCTTCACGGCGCGCTTGGGGTTGTAGCCGACGCCATGGCGGTCGAGGCCGCTCTCGAGCGCGGCGTTGATCGTCTTCTCCGGCAGGAAGGCCGCAAACGCCCGGCCGGTCGCGGTCTCCAGCAGCGCCATCACCGAGCCGGCGCGCATGACGATGTGCACCGGTTGGGCGGGTTCTTCGAGCTGGACCACGGTCGGCCCGTGCGTGCCCCAGACCGCGAGCGAGACTGCATGTCCGATCTGGCTCGCGAGCGCGGCGATCTTCGGCCTTGCGATGCGCACGCCGGAGAGCCGGCGCAGGCTGATCAGGCCGAGCTCCAGCGCCAGCGCGCCGATCTCGTAACGGCCGGTGGTCTCGTCCTGCTCGATCAGGCCGATGCGGGAGAAGCTGGCGAGATAAGGGTGCGCCTTGGCCGGCGTCATGCCGGCCTCGCGCGCGAGATCGCGCAGCATCATCGGCTCGCCGCTGCGGGCAAGCGCCCGGAGCAGTTCTCCGCCGACCTCGATCGACTGGATGCCGCGGCTCTCTCTCTTCATGCGCCTCCGATGCGCCTGCGCTTTCGTTTGAGCATGATCTTTCCGGAAAACCGCTGCACACTTTTCCGGATCATGCTCTACGCCGCGTCGCGCTTTTCGGCGCTGTCGGCGAGATGACGGCCGGCAATGTAGCCGAAGGTCAGCGCCGGCCCAAGCGTGATGCCGGCGCCGGGATAATTGCCGCCCATGATGCTCGCCATATCGTTGCCGGCGGCATAGAGGCCGGGAATGACCCGGCCCTCGGCATCGAGCGCCCGCGCGTTCGCGTCGGTGACGATGCCGGCATAGGTGCCGAGATCGCCGATCACCATCTTGATGGCGTAGAACGGCCCGTTCTCGATCGGCGCGATGCAGGGATTGGGGCCGTGCGTGGCGTCACCCTGGTAGCGATTATAGGCCTTCGAGCCCTTGCCGAAGGCCGCGTCATGGCCTTGCGGCGCGGTGGCATTGAACTGCTTGACCGTCTCGGCGAAGGATTGGGCATCGATGCCGGCCTTCGCCGCCAGCGCCTCCAGCGTATCGCCGCGCATGAGATAGCCGGTATTGAGGTGGTGACCGAGCGGCATCGGGAAGGGCGGCACGCAACCGAGCCCGTATTTGCGCAGCGTCTTGTGATCGCAGACGAGATAGGCCGCGATCTCCTCGCCGGGCTTTGCGGCCTTGATCATGGCCTGGACGAAATCGTGATAGGAATTTCCCTCATTGGCAAAGCGCTTGCCATCGCGCATCACCGCGATCACGCCGGGCTTGGCGCGGTCGATGAAGTGCGGCATCACGCCCTTCGAGCCGTCCTTGCGCGTCGTCAGCGACACCGGCACCCAGGCCGCCGCGTTCGGCAGGCGGTCTTCGACGTGCCCGCCGGCGCGCTCGGCAAGGCGCAATCCATCCCCGGTGTTGCCGGTCGGCCCCGGCGAATAATGCTCAACGCCGGTCGGTGCGTGCGGAAACATCTTTCTGCGCCGCTCGACGTCATGCGGGAAGCCGCCGCAGGCGAGCACGACGCCCTGGCGCGCCCTGACGCGGACGTCGCGTCCCTCGCGCGACACGATCGCGCCGGTAACGGCGCCGTTCTCGACCGTCAGCTCGCGCACCGGCGAAGACAGCCACATCGGAATCTTCAGATCGAGCGCGGATTTGGCCAGGCGCCCGGCCAGCGCATTGCCGTTGGTCAGCGTCATGCCGCGGCCATGGCGCAGCACGTCCATCAGGTGCCGCGACAGGCGCTTGGCGACGTAGACCGCCGAGGTCAGCGACTTCGTCACCCGCATGAAATGGATGATCTCCTTGCCGCTTCCCAGCATCATGCCGAACACGGTGAGCTCGGGCAGCGGCATGCCCAGCGACTTGATGAGGTCGCCGAGCTCGCGGCCGTCGAACGGGCGCGTCACCATGGAGCGGCCGCCCTGCGCGCCGCCCGGAGCCTCCGCGTGATAGTCCGGAAATACCAGCGGCATGTCGAAGCGCAGCGCGGTGTTGGTGGTGAAGAAATCGACCGCCTCGGGACCGGCGCTGAGGAAGGCGTCGACACGTGCGGCATCAAAATTGTTGCCGGCTTCATGCCGCAGATATGTGCGGGCCTGCTCCGGCGTCTCCGCGATGCCATAGGCCTTCGCCAGCGACGTGCCGGGAATCCAGAGCCAGCCGCCGGAGCGGGCGGTGGTGCCGCCGAAGCGCGGCTCCTTCTCGACGATCAATACGTCGAGGCCGCGATGGCGCGCGGTAATCGCGGCCGACATGCCGGAACAGCCGGATCCGGCAACGAGCACGTCGCACTCGTAGGTCTCAATTGCGCTATGCTCGTTGCCGGTCATCGTTCACCTCACTTCTTCAAGAGCGGGCATTTGGACTCGGAAACCGGGCGGAAGGCGTCCTCGCCCTTCACGGTCTTGACGATATCCAGATAGTCCCACGGCTCCTTCGACTGCTCGGGCGCCTTCACCTTGGCGAGATACATGTCGCGGATCACGCGGCCGTCCTCGCGCAGCTTGCCGCCGTGGACGAATGTATCCTCGATCGGCAGCTCGCGCATCCTGGCCATCACCTTGGCCGGATCGTCGGTGCCTGCGGCCTTGATCGCCTTCAGATAATGCAGCACCGAGCCGTAGACGCCGGTCTGGATCATGGTCGGCATCACCTTGGTGCGCTCGTAGAACTTCTTGGACCAGGCGCGCGTCGCCTCGTCCATGTTCCAGTACGACGCCGTCGTCATGTAGGTGCCCTGCGCGGCCTTGAGGCCGACCGCGTGCACATCGGTGTCGAACATCAGCAGGCCGACCAGCTTCTGGCCGCCCTGGACCAGGCCGAACTCGCCGGATTGCTTGATCGCGTTGTCGGTGTCCTGGCCGGCATTGGCGAAGGCGACCACGTCGGCCTTGGAGCTCTGCGCCTGCAGCGCGAAGGAGGAGAAGTCCGCGGTGTTGGTCGGATGCTTGACGCCGCCGAGCACCTTGCCGCCCATCTCGTTGATGAAGCGCGTTGCGTCCTTCTCGAGCTGTTGGCCGAAGGCGTAGTCGGCCGTGATGAAGTACCAGGACTTGCCGCCTTCCTTGATCACGGCGGAGGCGGTCACCTTCGACAGCGCGTAGGTGTCGTAGGTGAAATGCACGGTGTTGGGGCTGCACAGCTCGTCGGTCAGCGAGCTCGCGCCGGGGCCGGAGAGCAGGGCGATCTTGTTGCGCTCGCGCACCATGTTGTGCACGGCGATCGCGATGCCGGAATTGGGGATGTCGACGACGGCGTCGACCTTGCCGTTGTCGAACCAGCCGCGCACGATCTGCACGCCGACGTCGGTCTTCATCTGGTGGTCGGCGCTGATGATCTCGATCGGCTTGCCGAGCACGGTCGGCCCGAATTCCTCTACCGCCATCTTCGCGGCCTCGACCGAGCCCGGTCCCGAATTGTCGCGGCCCCAGCTCGACAAATCCGTCAGCACGCCGATCCGCACTGCGTCGTCGGAGACTTGCGCGGTGGCGGCAGTGGTCGAGGCAGTCGAAGTCATGGCCGCGAGCATGGCGCAGGCCAAAAACCCTCTCATGGTTGTTTCCTCTGTTTTATTGGCCGCATGGCGCGGCTTGATGGAGCAGAGGTAAATTAGATATCAACGAACTAATTTGTCAATAACGAATAGCTGGAGGAGCGGGTTTCCGGAAGTCGCCAAGGCGTTGGCATCGCACTCTCGCTCGTCACGATCGTCGCGACATTGGCGACGCCGGAGACGGCGTGGAACGCGCTGCGATCCTGAAGACTGGTGCCCGGCCCCAGGGGCGGGGAACTGGATTTTTTTCTGGTCGGCCCCTTGAAAGCTATTGCCGATTTTCTAAGTCGTTTTTCGCCGCGAGAGCGGTGTGCCGGACGCCAGATCGGGTCCGGTACGGGCGCCGGGCCGGTCTTCGGACCCCGTCTGATACCCTGTCCTGCGCTCCTTCGTATCCATCTTGCTCTCAGGAGGACTTGGTATGAGGACCAGTTTCGACTTCGCGCCCCTGTGGCGTTCCACCATCGGCTTCGACCACTTGGCCGACCTCGTCGACAGCACGCTGCGCCAGGCGACCGAGGACAATTATCCCCCTTACAACATCGAACGCTCCGGCGAGGATCATTACCGGATAAGTCTCGCGGTGGCGGGCTTCGGCCCCAACGACATCGCGGTGACGGCTGAACAGAACGCGCTCACGATCGAGGGCAGGAAGCCCGAGACCGCCGCGCGGGAATATCTGTACCAGGGCATCGCCGCCCGGCCGTTCCGGCGCGTGTTCAACCTCGCCGACTATGTCCAGGTGAAGCAGGCCTCGTTCCAGGACGGGCTCCTGATCATCGACCTCGTCCGCGAGGTTCCGGAAGCAATGAAGCCGCGCCGGATCCCGATCTCGGGTGTTGCGCCTGTCGCGTCGCAGATCGAGCAGAAGAAAGCGGCTTAAGGCGCCCAGCGCACGCGATCGACACATTCGTGTCGAACAGGACGGCGGCGATTGCCGCCGCCGTCCCTTCGTCAACAAGCCCGTCCCTTGGAAAGGAGTATGAGGGAGGTTCACCAATGACCAACGTGAATACTGATTCCGGCGCTCTCAACCCGCTGTTTCATCCCGCCGCCCATTACGACTCGCCTGCCGAGGTCCTGAATGCGACGGAGCTTTCTCCACCGGAGAAGCGGATCATCCTGTCGTCCTGGGCGTCCGACATGTACGCCGTCGAATCCTGTCCCGGCTTGCGCGAGATTCCCGGGATGAGCCGCACGGTCCGGCTCGCCGACATCCTGGCCGCGCTGCGCAAGCTCGACGGCGACAACGACAATGACGATCCGCCGCGCGGCGGCGGCGTGCCGATGCGGTTGCGGCGGCCCTGGGCCGCCGCCGAGGGGCGAAGCCCATGATGCTCACGCAGACTGTTCTGGGACTCGTGCTGCTCGGTCAGGCCTCGGCGGTCTTGGCCACTCCGTTCCTTGCCATGCAAGGCTGGATCGTCGCGTCACGCGACGGGTGAAGCCACTCCGTTCTCCGATATCCCCACAAAGCGGCAGGAAGAAAGATGAATGCTATGCGTCCGCTCTTGCTGGCGATGCTGGTGCTGGCGCTGACAGCGTCACAGCCTGCCGCTGGCCAAATCCCCGACATGAAGACCGGCGGCTCGGTGCCGACCCTGGCGCCTCTGGTGCGCCGGGTGACGCCGGCCGTGGTCAACATTTCCGTGCACGGCCGCGTGCGCGAGGACAACCCGCTCTATCGCGATCCGCTGTTCCGCGAATTCTTCGACGTCCCCCGGCAGATCGAAAAGGAGGTCAACGCGACCGGCTCCGGCGTGATCGTCGATGCCGAGCGCGGCTACGTGCTGACCAATAACCACGTGGTCGAGGGTACCTCCGCCGTCCAGATCACGACCAAGGACGGCCGGCAATTTTCGGCCAAGGTGGTCGGGCGTGATCCGCCAACCGACGTTGCCGTGCTTCAGATCCAGAATCCGGCGGGCCTCAAGGCGCTTCCCTTCGGCGACAGCGATGCGCTCGATGTCGGCGACTTCGTGCTCGCAATCGGCAATCCCTTCGGCCTCGGCCAGACCGTGACGTCCGGCCTCGTCAGTGCGCTGGGCCGCACCGGCCTGGGCAAGCAGGGCTATGAGGATTTCATCCAGACCGATGCCGCGATCAATCCGGGCAATTCCGGCGGAGCGCTGGTGAGCCTGCGCGGCGAACTGGTCGGCATCAACTCGGCGATCATTTCGCCCGCCGGCGGCAATGTCGGCATCGGCTTCGCCATTCCGGTCAACATGGCGCGCAAGGTGATGGAGCAGATCATCGCGAGCGGCCGCGTCGAGCGCGGCCGCATCGGCGTCTCGTTGAAGGACCTGCATCCGTCGGTCAACAAGGGACTGAACCAAGGCGCCGTCATCGCCGAGATCGCGGCGGACTCGCCCGCCGAGAGGGCGGGCCTGCGCAAGGGGGACATCGTGACCGCAGCCGATGAGCGTCCGATCCGCACCGCCGCCCAGCTTCGCAACACGATCGGCCTTGCGCGTGTCGGCGAGGAGGTGAGGCTCACTTTGTTGCGCAACGGTGCGCCGATCACCGCGACTGTGCGCGTGGCGCCGGCGACCCAATCCAGCAGTGCGCTCGAAGCTCCCAATCGCCTGGTTCGCTAGCTCAACTGCAGGGGCGGGCTGCCGAAAGGCAGTTCACCCCTGCAATGTCTTTGGACCGTGAGCACTCCCGGCTCAGGCGGCGCGGTGATCCGAATAGCCCTGAAGGTCGCGGATCAGCCGACGCTCGCGCTCGATGCGTTGCCGATAAAGCTCGCGCTCATGTTCGGTCTTCGCGCTTGCAAGCAGGAGCTCGTAGTGGCCGATCACCTTCTCGCTGCCGCGAATGAGCAGCTCCCGTTGCCGGTTCATCGCGCCACCCCGATCGCCTCAGCCGGCGCTCCGGAGACATGGAAGCCAAGCGGGAAGGTCGCCGCGCTCAGCGCATCGAGCGCCAACTTCTCCTCCGCCAGGCGTCTCTCGATGAAATTGCGCTCCAGCTGCGACAGCCTTGTCTTGAGCAGCCGTCGATAGCGGTGAATGTTGTTGCGGTGCGCGCGTATGCGGGCCAAATTCTCATCGAGCATCGTCGTCTCTCCAGACGGTCGCGTTGGGTCCTTTGGTTTCGAGGGTGAGAAAGCACTTTCTCGACAAAGAAAATATTCAGCGCAAAACCGCTGTCAAGATGCTCGAAGCTCGCAACGCGGCCGTTCCTGTTGCTGGCATGCTGAAGATCGACTATCAGCCGGCTTGGCGCGCTTGACGCGGCCCAACGACAAGGAAGGGAGCCCCTGAGATGAAACGGACCTCACCGACGCGACGCGATCTGCTCGCAACAGCTGCGGCCGCGACTGCGGCCACCATGGCGGACGTCGTTCCCGCCACAGCGCAGGCCGGGCCCAAGCCGATCTTCCCGGTGCCGATGGTGACGATCCCGATCGTCGGCGAGACCCAGGTGTTCCAGGTCCGGCGCATCTACTGCATCGGGCGCAACTACGCCGCGCACGCGATCGAGCGCGGCTCGGATCCGAACCGCGAGCCGCCGTTCTTCTTTCAGAAGCCGACCGACGCGATCCAGAACGTCGCAGTCGGCGAGGTCGCCGATCATCCCTATCCGTCGCTGACCAAGAACTATCATCATGAGGTCGAGCTGGTCGCGGCGCTGAAGTCCGGCGGCACCAACATCCCGGTCGATAAGGCGCTCGACCACGTCTACGGCTACGCGCTCGGCCTCGACATGACCCGGCGCGATCTTCAGAACGGCATGGCCGCGGAGAAGAAGCCCTGGGAGATCGGCAAGAGCTTTGACCATGCTGCGGTGCTCGGTCCGATTCATCCGGTCAGCAAGACCGGCCATTTCGAGAAGGGCGCGATCTCGCTGGCGATCAACGGCACCGTCAAGCAGAATTCGGATCTCAGCAAGATGATCTGGAGCGTGGCCGAGCAGATCGCAAAACTGTCGGAGGCGTTCGAGCTGAAGGCCGGCGACATCATCTATTCCGGCACGCCTGAAAATGTCGGTCCGGTCGTGAAGGGCGACGTGCTGTTGTGCAAGCTCGAAGGCTTGCCGGACATGTCGATCAAGATCGTGTAGTTCTTTGCCGTTCCCCGCGCGCGGGGACGGCAACCGCATAGGCGAGTGATCTGGGCTGTGGCCATCCTTCGAGACGCCCGCCATTGGCGGGCCCTCAGGATGAGGTCCGGATGCGCGGCACTCGTTTCAGCGAGCGCGATGCTGCTTAGCCTCATCCTTAAGGAGACCGCGAAGCGGTCGTCTCGAAGGACGAGGCGTGCGGTAAGGTGTCGCCCAAAGTCATATGCGGCAACCCTCACGGAGGAAGCGAGCCTATCGTCGCTCACAGCCGGGTTCCATCAATCGATTGCCTTTTGTTGGCCGGCAAGTGAACCTCGTGAGGCCATATTTGAGCACGAGTGATTTCCCGTTGAGGGAGGCGCTCCGATGACCAAGGCTTTGATCACTGCCGTCGTAATGCTGGCCTGTGTGCCCGTGAGCGCGGTTGCGCAGGAGCGCGCGGGTGATGCTGCCCTCGGCGCGGTGTCGGGCGCGGTCGTGCTGGGACCGGTCGGTGCGGTCGCCGGCGCCTTGATCGGCTACACTGCCGGGCCTTCGATCGCCCGGTCCTGGGGCGTGAGAGGTTCGCGGTCGGCAGGACACCGGCCGCCGCGGCGCGCGGCCGCGACCGGAAGTCCACCGCGCACGCGGCAGGCCATGAATGCCAACGGTCAGATGAGAGCTGCCGGCAATCCGGCTCCGCCGGTCCAAGCTGCGCCTGCTGCGCCGGCGCAAGCCTCAGCGCCGCCCGTTCAGGGCTTCGACTGAGACTGCAGCCTCAAGCCGACGCCTTCGGCCGCAGCCGATCGACCGTGCGCGCGATCAGCGCGGCGACTTCGGCGACCTTGGGGCCGATGCGGAATTCCGGGCCGGCGACGACGACCGACAGACGGCGGTCGCCGATCGGCAGGGGGATGGCAGCACCGGCCAGATCGCGGCTGTAATCGCCAAAGCTCTGGCAATAGCCGCGCGCGATCGAGTTGCGCAGCTCGGTCTCCACGGCCTCGATGCTGATCGGCGTCGACGGGCCGTATTGCTTGAATTCGATCTTGCGATAGACGGAGTCGCGCTCCTCCGACGAATATTGCAGCAGCAGCGCGCGGCCGCTTGCGGTGGCATGGATCGGCACGCGGTGACCGATGGTGGCGAAATAGCGGATCGCGGCCGCGGATTCGACCACGTCGATGAACACGGCCATCACGCCGGCCGGCGCCACGATCGATGCGGTCTCGCCGGTCTCGGCAGAGAGATCGGAGATCAGCTGATGCGTCCATTGCGGCAGCGGCTCGACCTCGGAGATCATCCGCGCCATCGCCAGCCACCGCGGCGTCGGATAGAAGCCGGCGCGCGGCCGCGGCTCGTAGAGATAGCCCTTCTCCGACAGCGTCGCGAGCAGGTTGAAGGTCGACGAGCGCGGCCAGCCGAAATGATCGGCGATCTCCGCAAGCGTCGCCGGCTTCCTCGTTTGTGCGAAGAATTCCATGATCTCCAGGACGTTGGCGGCTTGGCGAACGATCATGGCGGGCTTTGCGTCCTTACCTAGGGCTGGCCGAGGATCTTCTTCGCGGCGCGAAGATGCGGCTTGTCGATCATCTGGCCGTCGAGCCGCAGCGTGCCGGAATTGGGATTGCTGGCGAATGCCGCGATCACCTTCTGCGCCCAGTTGCGCTCGGCCTCCGTTGGCGCGAAGGCGGCGTTGACCACATCGACGTGCTTGGGATGGATCAGTGCCTTGGCGGAAAAACCGTCGCGGCGCGCCGCGCGCGTCTCCTGCTCGAGGCCGGCGAGGTTGTCGATATCGGTGTAGACGGTGTCTATCGGCGCGACCTCGGCCGCGGCCGCGGCCATCAGGCAGAGATCGCGCGCGAGACGATAGGGGCTGTGGAACACACCGCCCGAGGCCTTTTCAGTGGCGCCGAGCGAGGCCGAGAGGTCTTCCGCACCCCACATCAATCCGGCGAGCCGCGGGGAGCAACCTTTGTAGCTGCCGAGCCCGAAGATCGAGCCGGCCGTCTCCGTCGCCACGCAGACGATGCGGGTGGTGCCGATCGCGATGCCGGCCGCCGCTTCCAGCGCTTCCAGCCAGGTTGCGACCTGGCGCACGTCATCGCCGCTTTGCGATTTCGGCAGCACGATGCCGTCCGGCTTGCCCGGCAGCACCGCGGCGAGGTCGGCCAGCGTCATGCCGGTGTCGAGCGCGTTGACGCGGACATAGAGCTGATGCGGCCCCGGGCGGCTCTTCAGCATCTGGAGCGTCAGGCTGCGCGCCTCCGGCTTCTTCTCGGTGACGACGGAATCCTCGAGGTCGATGATCAGCGCGTCGGCCTTGCCTTCGCTCGCCTTCTCGAATTTGCGCGGGGAATCGCCCGGCACGAACAGCATCGAACGCATCAGACCGGCCTCTTGTGCATCATCGCCATGCGGCGGCATTTTCCGACGATCTCGTCGTTCTGGTTCAAGGCGTGGTGCTCGAACTCGACGATGCCCGCTTTCGGGCGCGATTTGGATTCTCTCAACGAAAGCACCTTCGTCGTCGCCCGCAAGGTGTCGCCATGGAAGACCGGTTTTGGAAAGGTGACGTCGGTCATGCCGAGATTGGCGACGGTGGTGCCCATGGTCGTATCATAGACCGTCATGCCGATCATGATGCCGAGGGTGTAAAGGCTGTTGAAAATGCGCTGGCCGAACTCGGTCTTCTCGGAGAAATGGGCGTCGATGTGCAGCGGCTGCGGATTGAGCGTCAGCAGGCTGAACATGGTGTTGTCCATCTCCGTGACCGTCCGGGTCAGCGGATGCCTGAACTCCTGGCCTACGGAAAAGTCTTCGAAATAAAGTCCGGCCATCGCGGTTTCCTCCCTGTGTTCTCGTGCGATCTGGCCAGCGCCCGCGCTCAAGGCGGCGCTGCCAGGTGAACTACCTTCTGCTCTGCAAGCTGGTCGATCTCCTCGGCCGAGAAGCCGGCCTCGCGCAGGATGTCGCGGCCGTGCTGGCCGAGCGTCGGTGCGGGACCGGCGGCTTCCGGCTGGGTCACGCTCCAGGTCGAGGGCACGCGCATCTGGCGGATGCGGCTTTCGACGGGATGATCGACCGTCCTGAAGAAGCCGACCGCATCCAGATGCGGATCGTCCAGGATCGTCTCCAGCGTGTGCATCGGCATTACCGGAATGTCAGCGCGCTCCAGCAACTCGCGCCATTCAGCGGTGGTGCGCGTCGTGAAGATCTGGCCGATCTCCGCGTAGATCTCGTCGATATGCCTGGTGCGCGCGGCGTGGTTGGCGAAGCGCGGCTGCTGCAGGAAATGCGGCTGCCCGATCGCCTCGAAGAAGCTGCGCCAGTGCTTGTCGTTGTAGATGAGGACGCAGAGATAGCCGTCGCTGGTCTTGTACGGCTTTCGATAGCGCGACAGCAGGCGGGGATAGCCGCCATGATCGAGCGGCGGGTCGTAGGTGAGCCCGCCCAAATGATCGACCAGCACGAACTCGGTCATGGATTCGAACATGGGCACGTCGATGCGCTGGCCGACACCGGTGCGCTGCTGGTGCATCAGCCCGCCCAGAATCGCGTTGACCATCATCAGCCCGACGATGCGGTCGGCGATGGTGACGGGAACATAGCGCGGCGTGCCGTCGCCGGCGGCGGCAAGCAGCGTGGGAATGGTCGCCGCGCCCTGGATCAGATCGTCATAGGCGGGCTTGGCCGCATACGGCCCGGACTGGCCGTAGCCGAATGCGCCGACATAGACGATGGCGGGATTGATCGCGGCCAGCGTCTCGTAATCGAGGCCGAGCCGGGCCATGGCTTGCGGGCGCACATTATAGACCAGCGCATTGGCGCGCTTCGCGAGCCGCAGCAGCGCGCCGCGGCCTTCCTCCTTCTTGAGGTCGAGCACGATGCTGCGCTTGCCGCGATTGGCGTTGAGGAACATCCCGCCCATGCCGGTTGTGCGGCCGGGTCCGATCTGGCGAACGATGTCACCCTCGGGGCTTTCGACCTTGATGACGTCAGCGCCCATGTCCGACAGCACCTGCGTGCCGTAGGGGCCCATCAGCACCGAGGTCAGGTCGAGAATGGTGAAGCCGGCGAGCGGTCCCATGAGGCCTCGTGGGTAAATTCATATACGTGGAGTTAGAGTTCATAAAAGGAGAGTGTCAATTCGACGGAGATGCTTTTGGCCGCATGGGGCCATGCACAGTTCATATACTTGACAGATAAATTCACATATATGTACATCTTCCTCAAGCAAGAAGTTGAGCGAGGGTCGGCTGGCAGCAAACGGCTGCCGTTCGGCGTGAGGCGCGTAGGGAGAAAGCGAATGAAGAGCAATTGGGTCTGGGCCGCCGCGGCGTTGGCACTCTCACTGCCGGTCTCGACATTGCCGGCGCAGGCGCTGGAGTTGAAGGTCGCCGACAGCTTTCCTGCCGGTCATTACCTCGTCCGCCTGATGCTCAAACCCTGGATGGACGACGTCACCAAGCGCACCAACGGCGCGGTGACCTTCATCTATTATCCGAACCAGCAAATCGGCAAGGCCGCCGACATGTTGCGCCTGACCCAGGCGGGCGTCGTCGACATCGGCTACATCGGGCCGTCCTACGTCTCCGACAAGATGCCGCTGTCGGAAGTCGCGCAATTGCCGGGCGCGTTCGCGACCAGCTGCCAAGGCACGCTCGCCTACTGGAAGACCGCGCGCGAAGGTATCCTGGCCAAACAGGAATACGCACCGAACAAGATCAAGCTGCTGATGGCGGTGGTGCTGCCGCCCTACCAGGTGTGGACCGTCAAGTCGAAAGTGGAAACCATCAAAGACATCCAGGGCCTGAAGCTGCGCACCACCGGCGGCGCGCAGGACCTGACGCTGCGCGCACTCAATGCCGTTCCGGTGCGCATGGCGGCGCCGGACGCCTATGAGTCGCTGTCGCGCGGCACGATGGACGGGCTGCTGTTCCCGCTCGATAGCGTCGTGTCCTACGGCCTCGACAAGCTCGTCAAGCACGCCACCGAAGGCGTCAGCTTCGGCAGCTTCATCGTCGCCTATTCCATCAACCAATCGGTCTGGGACAAGCTGCCCGACGACGTGAAGAAGGCGATGAACGAGGCCTCGGAAGCTATCACGCCCAAGGCCTGCGCCGACGTCGACAAGGAGGGCGAAACCACCAGGAAGCAGATGCAGGACGAAGGTGTCAGCTTCGATCCGCTTCCGGAGGCGACGCGCGCCGAGATCAAGGACAAGCTCAAGGGCGTCGGCAAGGAGTGGGCGAGCGGGCTCGACAGCCGCGGCAAGCAGGCATCCGCCGCGCTGAAGGAGTTCGAAGACTTGCTCGCCGCTGGCGGCGCAAAGTAACCCGGCGGCAACGAGGGAGGCGCGAGGTGATCAAGCGGGCGGGAGATGTGCTCGGCGCGCTGGAGCGCGCGTTGACGGTGATCGCGGTGGTGTTCCTGTTCGCGATCATGCTGCTGGTGGTGACCGACGTGTTCATGCGCTACGTGCTGAACCGTCCGTTTGCCTTCACCTACGATCTGATCGGACTTTACCTGCTGGCCGGCGTGTTCTTCTTCACGCTGTCGGACGGTCTGCGCGAACATGCGCATGTCGGCGTCGATATCCTGCTGTCGCGGTTTTCGCCGGCGGGACGGCGGCTGTCCGAGATCGTCACCGCACTCGCCGGCCTGTTCGTGTTCGTCCTGATCTGCAAGGTCGGGTTCGAGCGCGCGCTGGAGAATTACGAGCAGCACGACGTGCTGGCCGGCGCGATCGCCTGGCCGACCTGGATCTCGGCGGCCCTCGTGCCGTTCGGCTGCGGCGTGCTGGTGCTGCGGCTGGCGCTGCAGCTCGTCGGCAATGTGCTGAGCCTTCTCTCCGGGCGCGACCTCTATCCGCTGCCGCCGGTCACCGGCGTCGGTGAAGCACGCAGTTTCGAGTAACGGGCGATATCCATGACACCCTTCATCGTTCTCGCCCTGTTGTTCGCCCTGCTTGCGCTCGGCACACCCGTCGGCTTCGCCATGGCCTTTTCCGGTTCGGTCGGACTGGTCATGGTCGGCGGCTGGTCCACGCTGTTCGGCATATTGCAGACCGCGCCGCTCTCGACCGTCTCCTCCTACGAGCTGATCACAATCCCGATGTTCCTGCTGATGGCGGATCTCGTGCTGCTCTCGGGCGTCGCGGACGATCTGTTCAAGACGGCCTCGGCCTGGGTCGGCCGCATCCCCGGCGGCCTCGGCATGGCGACAGCGCTCGCCGGCGCCGGCTTCGGCGCGATCTGCGGCACCTCGACGGCATCCGCCGCCACGCTGTCCTCGACCAGCCTGCCTGCGATGATCCGCCAGGGCTACGAGCCGAAGATGGCCGCGGGCGTGGTCGCGATCTCGGGCACGCTGTCGATGCTGCTGCCGACCAGCGTCGCGCTCGTCATCTTCGGCCTGCTGGCCGAGGTGAACATCGGCAAGCTCCTCATCAGCGGCATCATCCCGGCGATCCTCGTCACCATCACCATCATGGCGACGATCTATTTCCTGGTCTGGCAGGATCCCTCGCGCGCGCCGGCCGCGAAGGCGGTGCCGTGGCGCGAAAAGTTCGCGCTGCTGTGGCAGGTCTCGCCGATGGTGGTGCTGTTCTCGATCGTGACGGGGACGATCTATCTCGGCGTCGCGACGCCGACGGAGGCCTCGGCGTTCGGTGCGTTCGGCGCCTTCCTGCTCGCGATCGTCAAGGGCAAGATCACCCCGTCTTCGCTCTATCATACGCTGCTGCGCGCCTGCCACGGCACCTGCATGATCATCATGATCCTCGTCGGCGCCTCGATCTTCGGTTACTTCTTCACGCTCACCCATGTGACCCAGGACCTGGTCGCCTGGATCGGATCCCTGCCGGCCTCGCGCTGGGTCATCATCACCTTGATCCTGTGCGGCTACATCGTGCTCGGCTCGTTCATGGACCAGATCGCGATCCTGGTGCTGACCGTGCCGATCGTTCTGCCGCTGATCAAGACGCTCGGCTTCGATCCGATCTGGTTCGGCGTCATCAAGATCGTCACCGCGGAGGTCGGCATGATCACGCCGCCAGTGGGGCTGAACTGCTTCATCGTCGCCCGCTACGCCAAGCGGCCGGTGGCGGAGGTGTTCCACGGCACCTTCCCGCATTTCATCGCGCACCTGATCGCGATCGCGATTTTGGTGGCGTTTCCGTCTATCATCCTCTGGCTGCCCTCGCAGATGGGGCGCTAGGATCGGAGCTTGCGGCTCCCAAGAAGGAGATCAAGAACATGGATTTCGCGCTCACCGATCAACAGGAAGCCATCCGCGATGCCATCGCAAAAATCTGCGAGGGCTTTCCGGACGCCTATTGGCTGAAGAAGGATCACGACGGCGGCTTCCCGCACGACTTCCACAAGGCGCTCGCTGACGCCGGCTGGCTCGGCATCTGCGTGCCCGAGCAATATGGCGGCTCCGGTCTCGGCATCACCGAAGCTGCGATCATGATGCGCACGATCGCGGAATCGGGCGCTGGCATGTCCGGCGCCTCCGCGGTCCACATCAACGTGTTCGGTCTCAATCCCGTCGTCGTGTTCGGCACCGAGGAGCAGCGCAAGCGCATGTTGCCGCCGATGGTCGAGGGTCGCGAGAAGGCGTGCTTCGCCGTCACCGAGCCTAACACGGGGCTCAACACCACCCAGCTCAAGACCCGCGCCGTCGCCAAGAATGACCGCTACATCGTCAACGGCCAGAAGGTGTGGATTTCGACCGCGCAGGTCGCGCACAAGATCCTGCTGCTGGCGCGCACCACGCCGCTGGAGGAGGTCCGCTCGCCCACCCACGGCCTCAGCCTGTTCTACACGGATTTCGACCGCACCAGGATCAAGGTCCACGAGATCGAGAAGATGGGCCGCAAGATCGTCGATTCCAACGAGCTGTTCTTCGAGGACTTTGAAATTCCGATGGAGGACCGGATCGGCGAGGAAGGCAAGGGCTTCCAGTACATCCTCGAAGGCATGAACCCCGAGCGAATCCTGATCGCCGCGGAAGCTGTTGGCCTCGGCAAGCTCGCGCTGTCGCGCGCGACCGAATATGCCAAGACGCGCGTTGTCTTCAATCGGCCGATCGGCAAGAATCAGGGCATCCAGCACCCGCTCGCGGTGAACTGGGTCGAGCTCGAGGCGGCCTGGTTGATGGTGATGCAGGCGGCCTGGCAATACGACAAGGGCCTGCCCTGCGGCGCCGGCGCCAACGCCGCGAAGTATTTTGCGGGTGAGGCCGGGTATCATGCTTGCGAGCAGGCGGTGATGACGCATGGCGGGTTCGGCTATGCCAAGGAATTCCACGTCGAGCGCTACTTGCGTGAAGTGCTGATCCCGCGCATCGCGCCGGTCAGCCCGCAGCTCGCGCTCAGCTTCATCGCGGAAAAGGTTCTGGGGCTCGCCAAGTCGTACTAGGCTTGCGCGCCCGGGGAGGATCGTCGTGAACCTCGCTCATCATCTCCTGCGTGCCGCCAGATCGGACGCGTCGGCGCCGGCCCTGCTGAAGGGACTGACTGAGGTCGCCGATTACGGCCGGCTTGCCGCGACCGTGGCCTCGCTTGCGGCGTCGCTGCGGCAGCGTCTTGGGCTCGCTCAGGGCGATCGCGTCGCACTGCTGATGAAGAACGTGCCCGACTATGTCGCCTGCCTCTATGCCTGCTGGCACGCCGGGCTGGTCGCGGTGCCCATCAACGCCAAGCTGCACCCGCGCGAGGTCGCGTTCATTCTCGACAATTCCAGTGCGGGGCTCGTGTTCGTGACCGAGGACATGGCGGGCGTCGCGTCGGAGGCACTGGCGCTCGCAACCGTCAAGCCGCTTGTGATCGAGATCGGCTCGGCCGATCATCGCGCCCTGGAGAAGGCCGACGGTATCGGCATCGCCGATGTCGCGATCGCCGATCCCGCCTGGATCTTCTATACCAGCGGCACCACCGGCCGGCCCAAGGGCGCGGTGCTGAGCCATCGAAATCTGCTGGCGATGTCGCTGAATTATCTCGCCGAGATCAATCCGATCGTCCCGGGCGAGGCGCTGCTGCATGCCGCGCCGATGTCGCACGGCTCCGGTCTCTACATGGTGCCCCATGTGCTCGGCATGGGCGCGCAGATCATTCCGGAGAGCGGCCGGTTCGAGCCGGACGAGATCCTGGAGCTGACAAAAAAGCGCGACGGCATCTCGTTCTTTGCCGCACCGACCATGGTGCGGCGGCTGACGGTCGCCGCGGAAGCTGCGGGTGCGACCGCGCCGGGGCTGAAGACCATCATCTATGGTGGCGGCCCCATGTATGTCGCCGATTGCAAGGCGGCGCTCGGCGTGTTCGGTCCGAAGCTGGCACAGATCTACGGCCAAGGCGAGACGCCAATGACCATCACGTATCTGCCGAAGCGCATGCATGCCGAGACCGGGCATCCCCGCTACGAGGAGCGTCTCGCCTCGGTCGGAATCGCGCAAGGCGTCGTGCAGGTGCGCACGGTGGACGAGACGGGCCGCGACGTTGCGCCTGGCGAGATCGGCGAGATCATCGTGCGCGGCGATACCGTGATGTCCGGCTATTGGCGGAATCCGGACGCCACCGCGACCACGCTGCGCGACGGCTGGCTCTACACCGGCGACATGGGCGCCTTCGATGCCGACGGCTTCCTGACGCTGAAGGACCGCTCCAAGGACGTCATCATCTCCGGCGGCACCAATATCTATCCGCGTGAGGTTGAGGAAGCGTTGTTGCGGCACGAGGCCGTCGCCGAGGTTTCGGTGATCGGCCGGCCGCACCCGGAGTGGGGCGAGGAAGTGGTGGCGGTCGTCGTCCCCGTCGCGGGCAGGGCGGTCACGCGCGACGACCTCGACCAGATCTGCAGCGCCTGGATCGCGCGCTTCAAGCGGCCGAAGCACTACTATGCGGCCAGCGAGCTGCCCAAGAACAGCTACGGCAAGATCGTGAAGACCGAGCTGCGGACGCTGCTGGCTGAGTCCTCCGTGCGCCTCGCGCCGATGGCTTGACGCGGTCATGCCCGGGAGCGCGGCGCCGATCGATTTCTCCGGCCTGATCCGTGAGGGCGATCTCGTCGTGTGTGGGCAGGCGACGGCCGAGCCTGTCACCCTGACCGTGGCATTGATGGCGCAGGCGGCGCAGCTTCCGCCGTTTCGCATGATGATCGGGCCGGTGTTCTCCGACACGTTCTCCGCCGCGTGCGCTCCCAACGTGGCGTTCCAGAGCTACGGCGTGATCGGCAACGCGCGGCGGCTGGCGAGGGCCGGGCGCCTCGATGTGATCCCGAGCAACTACAGCACCTTCTGTGCCGACTTCGCCTCGCGCCGCCACAGGGCCGATATCGTCCTGGTGCAGCTCGCCGAAGCCGCTGACGGCCGTTTGAGCGCCAGCCTCTCGAACGACTACGTCATCGATGCCGCGCGCGGTGCGCGTCTCGTGATCGCCGAGATCAATCCGGACGCGCCTTTTACGTTCGGGGCGGAATGGCCGGACCAGGTGCCGATCCATCTGCGTGTAGCCGCGCGCCGGCCGCCCGTCGAACTGGCTTCGCCGCCGCCTGATGACGTCGCCCGGCGCATCGCCACCCATGCGGCGAGCCTGATCGCGGACGGCAGCACACTGCAGTTCGGCGTCGGGCGGATTCCGGACGCGATCCTCTCGTCGCTGTCCCATGCGCGCAATCTCGGCATTCATTCCGGCCTGATCAACGATGCCGTCGTCGACCTGATCGCGTGCGGCGCGGTGACGAATGCGGAGAAGGGGATCGACGCCGGGATCACGGTCACCAATCAGGTGATCGGCACGCAGCGGCTCTACCGCTTCGTGCACGAGAACGAGGCGGTCGCGGTGCGGCCGACGTCTTACACGCACGGCCAGAACGTGCTGGCCCGGATCAACCGTCTGGTCGCCATCAATTCGGCGCTTCAGGTCGGGCTCGACGGCAGCGTCAATTCCGAGACGTTGAGCGGCGTTGCGATCGGCGCGATCGGCGGGCAGCTGGATTTCGTGCGCGGGACCAACGTCTCGCCGGGAGGACGAGCGATCATCGCGCTGCCGGCGACGGCGTCCGATGGGAGCAGCCGGATCGTTGCCCATGTCGAGACGGTGACGACGCCGCGCGCCGATGTGGACGCCATCGTCACCGAATGGGGTATTGCGGAGTTGCGCGGCCGCGGCCTTGCCGAGCGGGCGCGCCGCATGATCGCGATCGCCGCGCCCGCGCATCGCGATGCGCTGTCGGCGCAGCTTCGCGCGCGCTAGGGTGCGATGAGGTCTGGATGAATCGTCATCGCGCTTCAGATTGTTGTTTGCGCATGATCCTCCCGGAAA
Source organism: Bradyrhizobium sp. Y36 (assembly GCF_002531575.1). Taxonomy (GTDB): domain Bacteria; phylum Pseudomonadota; class Alphaproteobacteria; order Rhizobiales; family Xanthobacteraceae; genus Bradyrhizobium. Next base: position 209,608 of record NZ_NWTI01000006.1, read on the forward strand.
ACCGCTTCGCACGCTTCCGGATCATGCTTTGGCTCAATTCATCATCGCAGCCGTTGGACGCTGGCTCTCGCCGGAGCCGATGATCCCCGGAAGGTCCGTCGCCTCGCCGGCGATCATGTGCGACATGGCCCAGAACAGATGGGCGAGCCGGGAGAACACCATCCGTTCGCGCTCGGCCGGAACGGTGCCATCGGGGATCGTCACCGTCTCCAGCCCGACGACTTTCTTGAAGTCGGGCCAGATCGTCATCGACTGCGCGATCACGGAGTAGCAGCGCGGATCGTCCTCGCTCTCGTCGGGCGCCGGCGACAGGCCCGGATATTGGGTCGGCGTGGCGTAGAATTTGTAGGCGCCATAGCCGAGCTGGAGCAGGAATTTCTCGGGCACGGCGACGTCCGCGGCAAAGGACACCAGCCGCGCCTCGCTCAGAACCTCCGGATCGATCGCGCTGAGGTCCGATGCGCGGAGCGCCGAGCAGAACGACAGATCGCGGTTGTGCTCGCGCAGCAGATTGGCCAGCGGCTGCTGCTGTTGCACGGTGTCGGTGAGCAGAATGATTGTCTTGAGCATCTTGAGGGGTCCCTCAGGGGAAGAGCTGGCGGGCGGTCATCACCGCCTCGTCGGAGGCGTGGCTTGCGAAGAAATCATTGGCGATACGTTGTCCCGGAGCGATCTCCAGGATGCGGTAACGCGCAAGGCTCGCGGCCTCGCGCGCGGCACCGACATCGTCCTGCCAGGCGCAGAGCGAGAGCTCGAGCCGGCCATACCCGCCGCAATCGGCGGCATAGGCCCCGGTCACGGCTTCGACGGTCGCCGCCACCGCGCCCGCGTCGCTGGCCGTGACGTCGCGCAGGATCACGGCGATGCCGCTGGTGGTCGCGGCCTTCGAGGTCATCACCATGAAGGCGTCGCGGGCACCGGTGCGGCCGGCGCGGCGCGCCGTGCGCACGATGCCCGCAAAGCCGGGATCGGGACCGAGCTCCAGCGTCGTCGTCTGCTGGTCGTGCAGGATCGTCGCGCGCGAGGCGCCGAGGTCGCCCTTCAGCGCGTGATAGGAGCGCGGCAGCCAGACCGTATCGAGCGGCACCTGCGACGATGTCAGGCTCCAGGCCTGGTCCAGCAGATAGCCTTCCCAGATCGCGGGATAGGCGGCGGCCAGCTGTTGCCAGGCGCGAAGCAGCCGTTCCGCATGTGCGGATCGACCGAGATAGAGCGTCCGTGCCGACATCTCCCAGCGATTCCACTTGTGCAGGGCGACGTCGCAGCCGAGGAAGGAGGGCAGCCGGGGCGCCTCACGCAGGATGGCAGCGGCATCGACGAACAGCAGCGGTTCGCGATATTTGTTCCACATCCGCACCATGAACTCCGCCTTCTCGAAGCAGAGCAGGCGGTCGTCGAGCTGGGTGTCGATCGCCTCGATATGGCCGTCGAGCTGCAGGCGTTCGAGCGAATGGCGGAGGCGGAGGGACGCGACGGCGTCGACGCCGCGCGGATGACAGGAGACGATCCGCGGCCGGAGGACGGAGGCGCCCGCGGCGGCGAGGAATCTCGCCCAGCCGATGCCGCCCCACCACATCTCGTGCGGGCCGTCGGCGCCGCAGGGGCCGACGGTGCCGAATTCGGTCAGCTTGGATTTGAGGAAATCGAAGCCGGGATTCTCGCTTCTGGGAATGACGATGGCGCAGGCGGGATTGAGCGAGCGGTAAAACAGCTCGGCCGCCGCGCCGCTTGGTGGTTCCCTCAGAATGACGACGCCGCCGTGCCGCCCGTCCGGGACGCCATCGAGCGTGGGCGCACCATACTGCCCAACCAGCCAGCCCAGGCGGTCGTGCTGGGCCCGGCCCAGCCTGACGCCGCCAGCCTGCAGCACCTGATCAAGATTTCCCTGCGTCGCGTCCCGCAATTCCGTGCCCCCAATTAAGCCCTGGGACTTCAACGGCCGGAGCGACGCGATCAGGCGCACTATTTGGGGCTGACTCCGAGCGGGGTGATCGCGACGGAGTAGACCGCGATCTCCCGCGTCATCGGGGCGACCGGGATCAGCAGGCAGCCGTCTTCAGTTTCGGCGCGATAGTGCGAGCCGTTCTGCTGCACGCCGGCAAAGGTCAGACTTTTGGCAGCGATGCCGACCGCGTCCTGGCTCTCGGCGGCGTCGCGAACCTCGTCGGCGGATTGGATGGTCACGCCGTGCAGCAGGCCTTCGGGAGCGAATTTCCCCAGCGGCAGCGCGATCATGGCGATGTCCATGGCGCGCGAAAGGGGAATGCGCACGCGCAGCTCACCGAGGCCGGTGCGATGAACGGTTACAGCTTCCAGCGTCGCCTCGCCATTTCGCCGAAACAGACCGATCTGAATCGAAATGCTGGGACTCTCCTCGAAGACGTCGGCGGGCAGGCGGTTGGCGCCGAACAGCGCATAGAGATAGGCGTGGGACGGCGACAGACGGGCAAAACAGCCCGCCAGCCACATCGGCGGCGCCGTCGCCGTGCAGGCGGAGGAGAGACCGCGGGCGGTGATCTGACGGCGGATGAAGCCGCTATCAATCATCGGGGCCAACGCATGGGTGCCGAGATTGACGTCATGCCTCAGATCGCCGAGCAGCATCAGCTCGTCGTCGTCGGGCAGCAGCAGGAGACGGGCCAATGTCGCCGCGCACCAGCGCGCGGCGGTATCGCCCCCAGCATAAGGGCTCAGGCGGAAATCGAGCGCGACCTCTTCGGCGGATCCTGCAAAGGCGAGGACGCCGGCCTGGATCTCTGCGGCCAGTGCGATCTGGCTCTCGGGGCGCGGGTTGATCTCGCGCAGCACCTGGCCGCCGTCATAGTCGCGCACCGAGCCGTCGGCGGAGCAGCAGATCTGCTCAAGCAGCGCGACGTTGCGGATCATCATGCGTTTGACGTGCGGGGTGACCACGAGGTCGGAGATGAAGCCTGTCGCGCTGTCGTCCTTGGCGACATCGTCGAAGGCATCGTCGAGCGACATCAGATAGGCGCCGTGGAGGCGGATCTTGATGCCTTCGAGGTCGAAGATGCGGCGCAGCGCCTTCTGCACGCTCCCGGAATAGCCGAGATCGGCCAGCACGAGATCGCTGCAATTGTCAAAACCCGGGATGGCCTGACGCAGATAGGCGAGCAGCCGGGCGCGCAGGCCTGCGGCGAGCGTGACGATCTCGGCGGGATCGATCAGTTTGGGAAGCGCCTCGGCGAGGTCTTCGCCGGAGGCGATGCCGTCGGGACGGCCTGCGAAGAACGCCGCGATCTTCGGCGGCATCGTCTTCACGATGTCATGGAAGGTCGGCGCGTCGATCTTGAACACCTTGCTGAAGAGATCGACGAGTGGCTGCATCGTGTCGGCCGAGGCGATCAGGCTGACGCGGCGGTTGATCTCGAGATAGGCCGACGAGGTGCCATGAAGTTCCTGCCAGATCCGGTGCGGCAGAAAACCGTCGCGGCCGAGAAAGCCGAGCGCAACCTGCCGGCCGGGACCGGAAATCTCCTCGCAGCGCCGCATCACGAAGGCGTCGAACGCGGTCATGACAGGGCCGAGCACGGTCATCCCGAGGTGGAAGGCTTGCGACCCCTCGGCGCTGCGTGCGGCGACCATGCGCCGCAGCGTTCGCGCGCCATGATCGAGCCGCGACGGCGCGCCTGCGCAAAGCAACTCGAACAGGGCCGTCTCCCGCTGAAACTTCGAGGCGAGCTGCGCAGTCGCCTGCGGATAATAGCGCGGATGAATGCCGTGACGCTTCGCGCCCTTGATGTCGGCCCTGTCATTGTCGCCGACATGAACGGAAGCGCCTGCGTCGATGCCCTGTTCGGAGAGATAGGCGGCGAACAAGGCCTCGCTCTTGCCGCTGCCGTGGTCGCAGGACGCATAGAGGAAGTCCCAGACCAGCCCGGGATGGCAAGCGCGCAGCAGCCGCGCCAGCCGGCTGGTGTCCCAATAGGTATCCGAGATGAATCCGACGCGATGGCCGGCGCGTTTCATGTCCAGATATTGCCTGAGCATGTCCGGGTTGGCGCGGCAGAGCTCGATCTCGGCGGAGAACTCGGCTTCGACCAGATCGTTCAGGTCCGCCCGCGAAAGGCCGAACAGCCTGAACGGAAAGTAGGAATAGATCTCGTCGATGCGCACTTCGCTCGCGCCGCGCTTCTCCTTCGCGGTCCGGCGTGCACGCGATTCGGCCTGGATGCGATGCTGAACGAAACTGGCGGAAACATTCGGACAAGATCGTGAAATGCCCGATAGCTCGTAAGTCCTTTCAAACACGCCATCTGCCGTCGCGCACGCGCGCAACAGAAATGTATCGAAAACATCGAACGACCAAGCAGAAACAATTTGCGCGCGGCGCTCTGCATCGGCGCTAACCAACTTCATGCTGCAATTCCCCGTCCACCAACACGATTAACGCGCGCATGCGCCGAGTCAGGCGCCACAAACGCGAAAAAAAATCACGCGCGATTCGAAATCGCGTTCGTCGCGACTGACAGATTCAAAAAAATCGCTAGGTTCGAAAAAGGTGATTCGGAAAAAATTGCCGAGTGCGAAAGTCGTCTCGCGTTCATTCACACTCGGAAACAATCGCTTCTTGATGCGCAAGGCGCGCGTCGCGTTTGATCACCTAGTGCCGCGTAACTTCAGCGTTTTCTTCCCGCTGCATCTGTTCAGGATGAATGATCCGCCATGGCGCGAGACGATGTGACGATTGCAGGCTTGATGCGCGAGATGATCGCGCGGTCGGCAATTATTGCCCGATACTCGGCAAAAGATACCGGCTAACATCTTGAAAAATAACACAAAATCTCCGCCTGGATTGTTCTGGCCCCGCGTTCAACGCCTGGAAGCCGTGTGGCATGTGCGCCGGCGGCATTGCGGGTTGGAGGTTGCGGGATGAGTTACGCTGCTGATGTCTGGGCTCCCGCCGAGGCCGAGATCACGACAACCATGCCGGCCGACGCGATCGTGCCGGTGACGCCCTCTGTGCCGCTCGCGCCGGACAGCACGCCTGAGATGGCCGATGTCGTCTACGACGAGGACAGCGAGCTCCTCGACCGGCTCGCGACCGGAGACGAAGCCGCCTTCCGCACATTGGTCGAGCGTCACATCGATCGCGCCTATGCGATCGCGCTTCGCATCGTCGGCAACGCGGCGGACGCCGAGGACGTGGTTCAGGACACCATGCTCAAGATCTGGAGTCATCGCGGGCGCTGGCAGCACGGCCGCGCCAAGTTCTCGACCTGGCTCTACCGCGTCATCTCCAACCGCTGCATCGATCTGCGCCGCAAGCCGCGGACCGAGAACGTCGAGACCGTGCCGGAAATCGCCGACGGCCAGCCCGGCGCGGTGGAGATCATCGAGCGCAACGAGCTGAACGGCATGCTGGAGCTCGCGATGCAGCGCCTGCCCGAGCAGCAGCGCATCGCGGTGATCTTCTCGTATCATGAGAACATGAGCAACGGCGAGATCGCCGAGGTGATGGACACGACGGTGGCCGCCGTCGAGTCGCTGCTCAAGCGCGGTCGCCAGCAGCTGCGTCAGCTCCTGCGCAAGCACGAACGCGACATCCGCACCGCGTTTACCGACTGCTAACCATAAAATTGGCGCTGCTGAAGTTTCCGCGCCTGATCTCCTTGCACTCCGCCGTTTGAGCGAACGGACGGGGCTGCGGTCCGCGTCGTCGTAAGTCGATCTTCACGATGCGGCACGCTTGCCCATCAGCACAGGAGCTACCAATGCCCGCAATCAACACCAACACGGCCGCCAATGCGGCGGTCCGCTACCTCAACGTCAACTCGGCGCAGGAGAGCAGCTCGCTCTCGAAGCTGTCGAGCGGCTCGCGCATCACCTCGGCATCCGACGACGCAGCGGGTCTTGCGATCTCCACGCGCATCTCCTCGGACGTGACCACGCTGCAGCAGGCTGCGACCAACGCTTCGCAGGCCACCGCGATCCTCCAGACCGCCGACGGCGGCGCCTCGAACATCTCCGACATTCTCGCGCGCATGAAATCGCTGGCCTCCGAGTCCGCCTCGGGCACCACGACCGATTCCAGCCGCGCCTACATCCAGTCGGAATTCTCCCAGCTCAATTCCGAAATCGACTCGATCGCGACCGGCACCCGCTACTCCAGCCAGAGCCTGCTCGACGGATCCAGCGTGTTCTCGTCCGGCGTGTCCGTGCTGGTCGGCTCGGACGGCTCCGACACCATCAACATCACGCTGACCAGCCTCACGGCATCCTCGCTCGCCGTCAGCTCGCTCGACGTCAGCACCCAGTCCGGCGCGACATCGGCGCTCGACGCCCTCGATACCGCGATCGACACGGTCTCCGCCGCGCGCGCCTCGATCGGCGCCCAGGAATCGCGGTTCAACTTCTCGTCGGACTCGATCTCGACCCAGACGCAGAATCTGCAGTCGGCAAACTCCGCGATCAAGGACGTGGATATCGCGGCCGAGCAGTCCAAGCTGTCTTCGGCCGAGGTGAAGACCCAGGCGGCCGTGTCGGCGCTCGCTGCCGCCAATCAGATGCCGCAGTACCTCCTCAAGCTGCTGGGCTGATGATCAACTGATCGGGCCGGCATGATGCCGGCCCGATCCTCTCTGTCGGGGACAAGCAAGTGGCCAGCGTCAGTTCGAGCACCAGCAGCACAAGCACGACTTCCTCGGGCGTGTCGGTCACGACGAGCGGAACCACCAATTCGAGCAGCATCGATTGGACGGCGCTGATCCAATCCGCTGTCGACGCGAAGACCGCGCAGGCGGACACGATCTCGACCACGATCACGAATAACGAAGCGAAGATCTCGGCCTATCAAACGCTCCAGACCGATCTGAAGACGTTATCGTCGGGGCTGGCCTCGCTTTCGACCGCCGTAGTCAACTCTCTGTCCACCAGTGCCTTTGCGGCGCGCGCGGCGAGCATCAGTTCCACCGGCGACGTGAGCGCCTCGTCGGCGCTCTCCATGACGCTCAAGAGCGCGGCCGCGACCGGCGACCACACGCTCGCGATCAGTCAGCTGGCCGCCGCTCAAAAGGTTTCCGGCGCCTCGCAATCCAGCCAGACCGACGAACTCGGATATTCAGGCACGTTTTCCATCGGTCTGGAGGGCGGAGCTACGTCCGATATTACCATCACCAGCACAATGTCGCTTCAGGACGTCGTCGATGCCATCAATGCCCAGACCTCGACCACCAACGTCCAGGCCTCGATCGTCCAGGTTTCCAGCACGTCGTTCCAGATGGTGCTGACGGGTACGGAGGATGCCGCCGACATCACTTATTCGAGCGCGTCCGGCGACGATATCCTGAACGAGCTCGGTGTGACCGACAGCTCGGGGAGCTTTACCGACGTGCTTCAGGAGGCGCAGGCCGCCGAATTCACGCTCGACGGCATCGCGATGACCCGCGACACCAACGACATCTCGGACGTCCTGAGCGGCGTCACTTTCAGCCTGCTCCAGGAGACGCCGGACGGAACGACGCTGAACATCAGCATCGAGACCGATACCAGCCAGATCCAATCGACGCTGGAGACGTTCGTCACCAACTACAATGCATTTCGCGACGAGGTGATTGCCCAGCAGGCGACCTCGACAGACGGCACCGCGGATTCGAGCGCGGTGCTGTTCGGCGATGGCACCATGCGCAACATCATGGATGCGCTGCAGAACGCATTGAACTCGACCGTGGGCGGCCTGACCATGGCCGATCTCGGCCTGTCCTTCAACGAGAGCAATGAACTCGAGCTGGACACCAGCACGCTGTCGGACATCCTGAGCACGAATCTGAGCGGCGTGACCAAGCTGTTGTCGGCACAGACCACGACCTCGTCGAGCCAGCTCAGCGTCGTCAACACCGGAACGTCGCCGCAATCCTTCACTCTGGATCTGGCCGTGGATTCCGACGGCAACCTCACCTCGGCGTCGGTCGGCGGCGAGTCGTCGCTGTTCACGGTCAGCGGCACCACGATCATCGGCGCTTCCGGCTCGATCTATGCCGGCATGGCCTTCACCTATAGCGGCTCGACCTCGCAGTCGATCTCGGTGACGTCGACCTCGGGCATCGCGACGCAGCTCTATCGGCTCGCAAAGGACTATTCATCCTCGACCGGCGTGCTGCAAACGCAGATTACCAGCCTGACGACCCGGGACGATGAGCTTCAACAGAAGGTTGACGACATCAACAGCGCAGCATCGACCCTGCAGTCGCAGCTCGAGACGCAATACGCGAAATACCAGGCGGCGATCGAGAGCGCCAACAGCACGCTCAACTATCTCAAGGCCCTGCTCAATTCCAGCTCGAGTAACTGACGATGAACAATCCGATGGCGTACATGGCCAATCAGGCCTATCGGGGAGCTGCAACCAGCGTGCCGCCGCTCAAGGCGGTGTCGATGCTGCTGGGTGGCGCGATTACCTTCCTCCAGAAGTCGTTGAATGCCCAGGAGGGGCGGCGCTTCGAGGAGGGACACGAGTACCTGATGAAGGCGACCGCGATCCTGCGCGGGCTGAGCCACAATCTCGATTTTGCCAGAGGCGGGGCTGTGGCGGAACGGATGTTCCAGACCTACAACGCCCTGATCCTGGCGAGCCTCAAGGCTTACGGCCGGCCGCATGCCCGGGAGAGTTTTCGGCGGATCATCGCCGGACTGACCGAACTGCGGGAGGCCTGGGAGTCCGTCGATGCGACGTTGCGGAGCAGCAAGGCCGGCGCGGCCGATTCGGTCCGCTCGGGCTGAAGAGGCCCCTTCTTTCGCATTGAAGGGAAGGGCAGCCTGCCGTTTCCACTGCTTTCCGTAGTGCTGCGGGCGCTTTTGGTGCCCAAAGCCGCCGAAATCCGGTTTCCGCCTCGTTCGCAATGCTTTATGACGGCCTTACCAAGGCGGGACCGGCGGGCGATGGACGTCACCGAGTTTGAGGAACTGATCGACCGGCTGGGCGAGGATCTGTCCCTCTGGCCCGACGATCGCCGCTTGCCCGCCGAAGAGTTGCTGGCGCACTCGTCCGCTGCGCAAGCCCTGTTGGAAGAAGCGCGCGCCTTGCGCCTCGCGCTTGCAGCTCCACCGGTCCGTGCCCCCAAAGGGCTGGCCGACCGCATCGTTGCTGCCGCTGCGAAAATGAAGGGCGACACTGCCGAGCCGCGCACCGAGGGCGAGACGGCGGAGAGCTGAACGGCGCCTTCCGCAGCCTCCCGTTTTCGCCTCTCTGCATTTGCGACAGCTGCTGCAGATCGCGAGAGGTTGTCATGCCCGGACTTGTCCCGGGCATCCACGTAACCCACTCAGAAAGTCGTGGATGGCCGGGTCGAGACCGGCCGCGGCGTTGCGGAAACGTCAGCGCCGCCGGACGTCATCTCGCATGCGATTGCTTTGTCGAGCGCAGAGCGCGGGGCAGCTTCCCGGCAACAGATTAGCCTGACATCGCTCTTCTGACGCGCACTTGCACGGCAGATTTTGCCGTGTCGAAAGCCGCTTTCGCGCGAGTGAATCCCCGCCTGAATCCGCGTGCCCACCCGTTTCATCAGCACACAGATTTCAAGCGCCGCGCACCGACATCTCGTCGCCGGCGGCGCGGGGAAGCCGGAGTTCCTGATGACCGTTTCCGCAACGAGCTCGGCGTCGACCGCCACCACGACGACATCATCGTCGTCGAGCACGTCGTCCAATTCGACGCTGACATCCAGCGATTTCCTGAGCCTGCTCGTCAGCGAGCTCCAGAACCAGAATCCGCTGGATGCGACCTCGACCACAGACCTCGTCAATCAGCTGACCTCCTACGCGAATTTCACCTCCCAGCAGTCGATCAACTCCAACCTTACTTCGCTCGCGAGCTCGTTCTCCAGCCTCGTGACGCTGAATTCGGTGAACTACATCGGCCACACCGTCGAGGCGAAGACGGATACCTCGACACTGAGCAACGGCTCGGCGACGTTCGGCTACTCGCTGTCCTCGACAGCGTCCGACGTCTCGATCAGCATCTCGGATTCCTCCGGCAACGTCGTCTACACGGGGACCGGGACCGGCAATTCCGGCTCCAACAGTTTCACCTGGGACGGCAAGGACTCCAGCGGCAGCCAGCTCTCCGACGGCGGTCAGTACACGATCTCGGTGACCGCGACGAATTCCTCCGGCAATTCGGTCCTCAACTACACGACCGTCACCGGCACGGTGACCGGCATCGACACCTCGACCTCGACACCCTCGCTGACCGTGAACGGCGTTTCCGTCAGCGCCGCCAACATCATCGGCGTCACATCCTGACTTCTCCCGGAGTTTTATCATGAGTCTCAGCGGCGCATTATCCTCGGCGATCTCGGCGCTCAGTGCGCAGAGCCAGTCCCTGTCGATGATCAGCGACAACATCGCCAATTCCGATACGACCGCCTACAAGACGACGTCCGGGATGTTTGACGCGCTCGTGACGGCGTCGAGCAACACGACCTCTTACGCCTCGGGCGGCGTCACCGTCTCGGGCCGCGCCAACATCACCCAGCAGGGCCTGCTGGCTGCGACATCCAACGCCACCGACGTCGCGATCCAGGGCTCCGGGTTTTTCGTGGTGACCAATGCCACGTCGGGCGGCACCGTCGCCTACACCCGCAACGGTGCCTTCACCACCGACAATGCCGGCTATCTCCAGAACAACGGCTATTATCTCGAGGGATGGCGCACCGACGCCGACGGAAATGTCGTCGGCAGCGAGTCGGCGAGCAATCTCGAACCGATCAATACCCAGGTCGCCTCGACCAGCGGCAGTGCCACGACGAAGACCACGATCGCGGCCAACTTGCCGTCGGATGCGGCCACCGGCGATACCTATACCAGCTCGATGACGGTCTACGATTCGCTCGGCGCCGCGAACTCGATGCAGATCACCTGGTCCAAGACCGGCACCAACAGCTGGAGTGCGAGCTTCGCCAACCCGACCTCAACCTCGGATACCACCACCGCGACGGGCACGGCTTCCGGCACGATCGACATCACTTTCAACAGCGACGGCTCGCTCGCCAGTACCAGCCCGGACCCGGCGACCGTCTCGATCACAGGCTGGACCGACGGCGCGGCCGACAGCACCATCACCATGGATCTCGGCACCGCCGGCAAGACCGACGGGCTGACGCAATACGCCTCCGGCGAAACCACGCCGTCCGTCAACGTCACCAGCATTGATTCCGACGGCCTGTCCTACGGCAAGCTGTCCAGCATCGCGATCGGCGATAACGGCGTGGTCAACGCCACCTATTCCAACGGCCAGACCATCGCGATCTACAAGATCGCGGTGGCGACCTTCGCCGCTCCCAACGGGCTCGCCGCTTCCAGCGACGGGATCTATTCGGCGACCGTGACGTCGGGCAATGCCGCGCTGCAGGCCTCCGGCGAGAACGGCGCGGGCACCATCTTCGGCAGCGAGCTGGAGTCCTCGACCACTGACACCAGCAGCCAGTTCTCCAGCATGATCTCGGCGCAGCAGGCCTATTCGGCGGCGTCCCAGGTCATCTCGACCGTCAACAAGATGTACGACACCCTGATCTCGGCGATGAGGTGAGTAGTAGTGCGCAGTGAGGAGTCCAGGGATGCCGGAGAGGCGTTGCTGCGTCGGTTGCAACGGCTGGTGGCGCGGGCCGCGACCGTCAGGGGCGGCGACCGCAGGCATTTGCTCGCACTGATCGACGAGATCGAGACGGCCCGCCGTGGCCTGTTGCGGGAATGCGCGGAGATCGAGAGCGAGATGAGGCAAGCGACCGTCAGGAAGAGCGCGATCGGAGCTTACCTGCGTAACGCGCAGGTAAGCCGCGGCAGACGGACCAACTAGAAGAAGGCGATGACCATGACTGTAGCCAAAGCCACGAGAACGAGCGCTGCACACGGCGACACGCGGATCAAGTCGCTGATCGCGCTCATCGACGTTCTGACTGCGCTGGTCGCCGAGGAGAATGCGGAGCTCGCCAAGGGCCTGCCGGCCTCGCGCCTGAAGCAGGTCGACGAGAAGAACCGCCTGGCGGAGATGTTCGAACGCACCGTTGCCGAGTGCGCGGCGGGCACGACCAGCCTGAACGTCCCGGACCGGATCCTGCGCGAGCAGCTGATGGAGCGGATCCTGAAGCTGCGCGCGGCGATGGACGAGAACCTGGTGCGCCTGCGCGCGGCGATCGAGGCCAGCAACCGCCGGATCGAGGCCGTCATGCAGGCGATCCGCGAGCAGATCGCGGCGGTGTCACCCTATGGCGCCTCCGGACGGGTCGCGGCGCGCTCCGTCTCCAGCGGCACCAGCCGCAGCGCCTGACGAGTCGAGGACCCCGCCGTGTCACTCAATATCGCACGATCGATCGCCTTCAGCGGGCTGTCGGCCACGTCGGTGCAGATCAGCGTGACGTCGTCGAACATCTCGAACGCCGACACGACGGGCTACACCGCGAAGACCGCCAGCCAGTCGAGCAGCGTCACCAACGGTGTCGGCACCGGCGTCACCGTGACCGGCATCACCTCGACGGTCGACAAGCTGCTGTTGAAGTCGCTGGTCGGAGCGACCTCCGACCTCGGTTCGGCCGATACGACCAGCACCTACCTGACCTCGCTCGAAAAGCTCTACGGCACGACCAGCAGCAGTGGCGACAGCTCCACGGGAACCTCGCTCGCGAACAGCATCGCCTCGCTGGAATCGGCGCTGTCGTCGCTGGCGAGCACGCCGAGCAGCGCCTCGCTGCAATCCAACGTCATCAGCGCGCTCGACGACGTCGCGAGCCAGTTGCGGGAGACATCGAGCGGCATCCAGAAGCTGCGCTCCGACGCCGACCAGGACATCTCGTCCTCGATCGACGAAGTGAATGCGGATCTGGAGCAGATCGCGGATCTCAACGCTGCGATCAAGCAGACGGCGGCGGCCGGCCAATCGACCGCAGACCTGGAGGACCAGCGCAACACCGCGCTCCAGGACGTCGCCTCCAAGATGAATATCAGCTATTTCACGGCGTCGAACGGCGATCTCCAGATCTATACCACGTCCGGCCAGGCGCTGGTCGACAGTTCGGCGCACGCGATCAGCTATACCGCCGCGGCCAACGTGACGGCGTCGACGGCCTACACCGCCGGATCGTCGTCGAGCGGCTTCAGCGCGATCACGGTGAACGGCGTCGATATCACCTCCCAGATATCAGGCGGCGACATCGGCGCGCTCGTCACGCTCCGCGACAAGACGCTGCCGGCGGCGCAGTCCCAGCTCGACCAGCTTGCACAACAGCTCGCCTCGGCCATGAACAGCGTCTCGAACGGCGCCTCTTCGGTGCCGGCGCCCACCAGCCTGACCGGTACGACTGCCGTCACCGGTAGCACAGCGCTCTCCGCCACCGGCACGGTGCGCATCGCCGCCACCGACCAGAGCGGCAATCTGGTCTCCTACGGCGATCTCGACCTGTCGTCCTATGCCACGGTCGGCGATCTCGTCACCGCGATCAACGGCATCTCCGGACTCTCCGCGTCGGTCGATTCGGACGGTCATCTCTCGATCACGGCGACCGGATCCGGCAATGGCGTCGCCATCAACGAGATGACGAGCTCGGTGGGAAGCTCCGGCGAAGGGTTTTCGGAGTATTTCGGTCTCAACGACTTGGTAACTGGAACGAGCGCCTCGGATATCGCGGTCAACAGCAAGATCCTGTCCGGGACCAATGAGCTTCAGCTCGCGACCCTGGACTCCTCCTCGAGCCTGACGGTCGGCGGTTCGGTGCTGTCGTCGGGGTCTGCCACCGTCGTCAATGCCTTCTACGATGCCTTGACGGAGTCCCGGACATTTTCCTCCACCGGCGGGCTGGCCGCCACCACCGGCTCCCTCGCCGATTACGCCTCGGCCGTCGTCTCCGACGTCGCGAGCAAATCGTCGCAGGCCTCCACCAACTACACCGCCAAGGAGACCGCGCAGTCGACCTATGCAAGCTCGCTGTCGTCGCAGTCGGGCGTCAACCTGGACGAGGAATCGGCGAAGCTCAGCACGCTCCAGAACAAATATTCGGCAGCTTCCGCGCTGATCCAGGCCATCAACTCGATGTATTCGTCGCTGCTCTCCGCCGTGCAGTCGACATAGGAGGCAGTGGGGCATGGTGGCGATGCGGGTCGCGACCTTCGCGCAATCGAGCAAGATGATCTCCGACGCGCTGCGCGTGCAGGCGGTGATGGCCGAGAAGCAGGTCCAGGAATCGTCGGGCATCATCTCGAGCGATCTCGGCGGCTACGGCTCGGACGCCCAGCACGTCGTCAACCTCCAGGTCTCGGTGACGCGCGCGCAGTCCTATATCGACGCCGCGACGCTCGCCGACAGCAAGGTGCAGGTGATGTATTCGGCGGTCGGCTCCATGACCGACATCATCACTCAACTCCGCTCCCAGCTCAGCGCCGCCTCGACCGGAAGCTCGACCGAGACGACCTCGGTGATCAGCTCCGCCCAGCAGATGCTGGAGCAGATGGGGTCGATCATGAACACCCAATATGACGGCCAATATGTCTTTGCCGGCGGCAAGACGGATACGGCCCCGGTCGATCTCACGAGCTTTTCGTCGGGGACGGGGTCTCTCACCACGGCGGACAGCAGCTACTACGCTGGCGACGACGAGATCGCCTCGGTGCGTGTCGGCGCCGGTGAAACCGTGTCCTATGGTGTCACCGCCGACAATTCGGCGTTCGAGGAGGTGATGCGTGTGCTGAAATTCGTGGCCAACAGCACCTCGCTCTCATCCGCGGACATCTCCAGCGCGCTCGATCTTGCCGGCACGGCGCTCGACGACACGGCAGCCGTGCAGGCGAAGCTTTCCAGCGCGGCATCCTCGATCGAGACGGCCAGTGCCCGCCAGAGCGATTACAAGAGCTATGCCGAGACGTTGTCGAGCGACCTCACCAGCGTCGACGTCGCCGCCATCACGGCGGAGCTCTCGACCTACGAGTCGCAACTGACTGCGTCCTATTCGGCGCTTGGCAAGATCCTGAGTCTGAACCTTGCGAGCTATTTGAAATAGGACGGGCTATTCGGAGGCGATCCGCTCCATCGCCATGGCGCGCAGCCTGGCGCGCTGGATCTTCACGCCATTGGCGCTGTCGGTGACGGGAAAGGCATCCACGAGATAGATCCGGGCCGGCACCTTGTAGCCGGCGAGCCGCTCGCGCAGATGCGCGATCAGCCTCTCCAACATCGGCGGCGGCGTGGTCGGGATCACGAAGGCGACGCAGCGCGCCTGGCCCTTCAGGTCGACCGCGACCACCTGGGCGTCGGCGACGCCGGCATAGGATTTGAGCTCGTCCTCGATCTCGCCGGGCGCGACGAGGAAGCCGCCGAGCCGCATCGCGTCGCCCGCGCGGGTCTCGTAGACGAACGAGCCGTCGCCGCGGAGACGACCGAGGTCGCCGGTGCGGAAGAACCCGTCCGCGGTGATGGCATCGCGCGTCGCGTCCGGATTGTTGAAATAGCCGAGGAAGCGCGACGGCGCGCTGATCTCGATCTCGCCGGAGATGCCGTCGGCCGCCAGCTCGCCGGTTTCGGTGTCGCGCACGCGCACGCTTGCGTCTGGCGACATCGGCCAGCCGCCGCCCTCGATGCGATCGGAAAAGGCGTCACCGGCGCGAGCGATCGAGAACAGGGCCTGGACCTCGCTCGATCCGTAGAGGCCGAACAGCGGCAAGCCGCGTCTCTCGGCCTCCGCGGCCAGCTCACGCCAGCCGGGCTGGAACGCGGCGAAGCCGCAGAGTTCGAGATGCGGAAACGGCCGGGGCGTGTCGGTGAGGGCGAGGATGCGGCGGAACATCTCGTCCGAGCCGAACGAGTGCGTGACCTTGTGCTCGCCGAGAATCTTCAGCGCCGGCGCCGCCTCGAAGGCGTCGAGCACGTGGATGGCTGCGCCGGCTGCGACAAAGCCGAGCAGGCTCGTCATGCCAAACGTGCCGCAGAACGGCAGCAAGGCCAGCAGAGAATGACGTTGCGGATCGAGCCGAAGCGCCCTCGCGACGGAGACGGCGTGGCTCGCCAGCGTCCGCTGCGAGTGCGCCACGAGCTTCGGCCCCTTGGTGGTGCCCGACGTCGTATAGAGCAGCACCGGCAGGTCGATATCATCCTGCGCGGGCGGCGATGGCGGATAGCGCCTGTCGAAAGCATCGAAGCGCACGCAGGGCCAATGCGCCGGGATCGCGTCGGCTCCGACCACGGCGAGCTTCTGCAGCGTGGGAACCTCGTCCGGGGCAAGGTCGGCGAGGATCGCGGCAAAATCGATCGTGCGGAAGGCGGCCTCGACCACCATCAGCCTGGCGCCGGACAAACGAAGCAGGTGCGCGACTTCCGCGCTGCGGTAGCGCGTATTGACGGCGGCGACGGTCGCACCACAGCGGGCGGCGGCGAACAGCAGCGCGAGCCATTCGATCCGGTTGACCAGCCAGACGGCGACCACGTCGCCCTTGCCGATGCCCTGCGCCGCAAGCCAGGCCGCGGTCGCGTCGATCCTGGCCGCGAATTCCGCGCGCGAGACCGGTGTGCCGTCGAATATGAAGGCGGGATCGGCGGCGGACTCTGACCGGATCAGCGATTGCAGCGAAAACGCGTTGGCACTCATGGCAACCGAACTAACCCGATCGTGCTGACCTGTCTACTTGGTGCCGAACATCCGGTCGCCGGCATCGCCCAGGCCCGGCACGATGTAGCCATGGTCGTTGAGCCGCTCGTCGATCGCGGCCGTCCAGATCGGTACGTCGGGATGCTCGCTCTGGAACTGGGCGATGCCCTCGGGCGCGGCGAGAAGGCACACGAAGCGGATGTCGCGGGCGCCGCGCGCCTTGAGCAGGGAGGCGCCGGCGCAGGCGGAGTTGCCGGTCGCCAGCATCGGGTCCATCAGGATCACGGTGCGGTCGGACAGGTCCTGCGGCGCCTTGAAGTAATATTCCACGGCCTGCAATGTCTCGGGATCGCGGTAGAGCCCGATATGGGCGATGCGGGCCGAGGGCATCAGCGCCAGCATGCCGTCGAGAAAGCCGACGCCGGCACGCAGGATCGGCGCCAGCGTCAGCTTCTTGCCGGCGATCTTGGGGGCCTGCATCGGCGCGATCGGCGTCTCGATCTCGACCAGCTCCAGCGGCAGGTCGCGCGTCACCTCGTAAGCCAGCAGCATCCCGATCTCGTTCAGGATCTCGCGAAAGCTCTTGGTCGAGCGATCCTTCTCCCGCATCAGGGAGAGCTTGTGCTGGACCAGGGGGTGGACGACGACGTTGACATTGCCAGTGCTCATGAAACCGCTCTACACGGTTCCCTGGAATTGCGCCAGATCGGCCGCACTTTTTCGGCCTGACGGCGGACGTCAACCGGGCATCGCCACCGCGCTGCGAGCCCGGCTGCTCGCCATGTAGGCAGCCATGGTCAGCTCGCGGTCGATCGCCTTGCGCATCGCGTCCATCGCCGGCTGGCGCAGCCGTTGCTTCGCGGTCGCGTGCGACGGCTTGTGGATGCCGCGTAACGCGGTGATGGTCTCCGCGAGCACGCCGTCCATGGCCTCCGGCGCAACAACGCGATCAAGAAAGCCGGCGGTCAGCGCCTCCTCGGGGGCGTACATCTCACCGAGCGTGGCGGTGCGGCTGAGCCAGGCCGGATGCACGCGGCTGCGCGCCAGCTCGATCGCAAAGCTCGGCGGCGCGATGCCGATCGCGACCTCGTTCAGCCCCATGCGATGCGGCCCGCGCGCGCCCAGCCTGACGTCGCAGGCAAGCAGCAGGAACGTTCCCATCGGAAAGGCGTGACCTTCCATCACGCCGATGGTCGGATGCGGAAACGACATCAGCCGCAGCGCGAGCTCGGCGCCGGCGCGGACCATTTCGAGGCTCCCGGCGGCATCGCCCGAGGCGAACACCTTGAGATCGAAGCCGGCCGAGAAGATGCCGGGCCGTGCCGAGCGCAGCACCACGATCTCGGCTTCCGCCTCGGCCCGGTCGAATGCCGCGCCGATCTCGGCCAGCATTTTGGTCGACATCACATTGACCTTGCCGTCGTCGAGCCCGATCCGCGCGACGCCCTCTTTCACCTCGACGTTCACTCCGACTGCCATTTGCCTCTCCCGTTATGGACCGGGCTTGACTGTCGGAGGCTGATGTAGACCAATCAATATAGTTTTGTGCGAAGGGGAGCGCGCCATGCCGGCCGTGCCGAAACACCGCCAGCCCATCATCAATGCCGCGGTGACGCTGTTCCGTCGCCAGGGCTATGCCCGGACCGGGCTGAACGACATCGTCGACGTCAGCGGCGCGCCGAAGGGATCGCTCTACCATTACTTTCCGGATGGGAAATCCTCGATCGCGGTGGCGGCGGTGGAGGAGGCTGGCCGCCGCGTTGCGGCGACGGTCGCCAAGCTCGCGGACGAATGCGGCTCGACCGCCGATCTCCTGCGGGCCCACGCAAGACTGTTGGCGGGCTGGATGCAGGGCTCGGGCTTTCGCAACGGCTGTCCGATCACGACCGTGCTGCTCGAGCTTGCGCCGCGTGAGCGCGCCGTATCCGATGCCGGACGCAAGGCCTATGCGGCGCGGCTGTCCATCCTGCGCGACAAGCTGCTCGCGGACGGCTTCGCAAGATCCCGCGCGGACGCGCTGGCCTTGCTCTGCACCTCGGCGCTCCAGGGCGCGCTGGTCCAGGCCCGCGTCGAGCGCAGCGGTCGGCCGATCGAGGTCACCGCGGCGGAGCTGGCACGGCTGATCGAGCGGGAGGCGCGGAGCTAGACGCCGATCCCGCGCGCGACGAGGGTGATCACGAGCGTCAGGATCGCGCCCCAGACGACGCCCAGCGTCATGGTCAGGACGATCGTGGTGATCATTTGCTCGAGATTTCCCTTCAGGAGCTGCATGCTACTTGTCCGCACGTGCTGCGCCGAGGCGCATGCCGAGCAGCAATGCCCCCATCAATGCGGCCAGGAGGACGATCTTGATCTCGATCATGTTGGCGACATCCTGGCCACACCGGCCAGCCGCCGCCGCGCCGCCTCCGCCAGCCTGATCAGCGGATTGCCGCAGTTCTCGATGTCGAGCTCGAAGGTCTCGTTGGGGAACACCAGCGCGCAACGGGCCGGCGCGCTGTGGCGATTGGCGAATTCGATGGCCGAGCTCTTGAGCAGGAACAGGCCGCCGACGCGGCCGCTTGCCTCGCGCGCGACCCAGAGGCCTGCGCGGTTGCGCCCGATGAAGAAAGCTGGAATGGCGGCGCTGAGGACGTCGGGATCGAGTGGTTTGGGTGCCGCTGCCGGCGGCCTCGGCGCGGACTCGCGCCGCGCCGCGTGAAGAGCGATGGCGGTCATGGCGGCTTCCTCACACATCTGCAAGGTCATGTTGGTCTTCCTGCCGGTCAGGCGTGGAGGTGCCAGACATGGATCGCAGTCCTGAGCGCGATCAGTGCGGTGAGCACGCTGGCCATCGAGAGCAAGGCAAACGCCTGGAGCGCGACGCGCTTGAGCTGGGCCTTGCGCGCTTCGGAGATGCGCGCCGGGCGTTCGGCCCGGAAGGGCTGGTCAAGACCATGTGTCAGGATCGACATTGTGCGTGTCCTTGTCCTCGGCGCGGCGAGACGGCCGCTCCAATCTGCCGATCATGATGTCCATCGTTGCGTAGGATTGCGAGATGGGCATCGGGGCGATCGCATAGGAAAGTCATAAAGACGCCGATCCTCGCGCGGGCAGTCCTCTGAACAGATTGGGGTTCCGCTTCGGCCGCGCGGCCTGGGATGATGCAGAATCGGCGCGCGCGAGCCCGACGGCCGCGGCAAAGGCGAGCCGGAGCCGCGGTTCTTCGATCTGCTTGCAGAAGCATTCCAGCGTTGCGTCCCGATCCTGCAGGTCTGCGCCGATGGCCGCACAGAGCCGGGAACTGGTTCGCCGGAAAAAATGCAGCGTCTCGCCGGCATTGCGTCGGCCGCCGAGACGATCGAGCTCGGCCGCGAGTGCTGCGACGTTGAGCCTGTCGGCCGCATCCAACGTCACGGCAAAGCGCAGCAGCGCCAGCTGCCAGGCCCGGAGCAGCTTGTGAGCGTCCTCGGTCGATGTCGGCATGCGATGTCCGGATGGCCTCGACGCGTCAAGCCCCGACGCCGTCGATCAACTCCTCGTCGGCGATCGCGGCGAAGGCACGGACCACCTCCCTCTGCGCGGTCGCCTCCAGCGGCACGATCGGAAGCCGTGTTGCGGCGGACATCGGGCCTAGGACGCTCAATGCATATTTGAGCGCTGCCGGGCTCTCCCTCGACAGACAGCCGATCAACGGAATCAGACGCTTGTGGAGGTAGCGCGCCGATTGCAGGCGGCCCTGCCTGACTTGCGAGAAGATCGTGCGGCAGAGATCCGGTGCGATGTTGGCGACCTCCGAGATGGCGCCATCGCCGCCGTTCGCGACGTAGGCGAACGCGGTCGCGTCGTCGCTGGACAGAAAGCGGAAGCCGGCCGGCAGGTGCGGCGCGAGGCGCATCGGGCGCGTGATGTCGCCGCTGCCGTCACGCAGGCCCGCGAACTGACGCGACTCCGCCAGGCGCAGGAGCGTCTCGTCGGCCAGCGGCCGCAGCGTGCGGGACGGCACGTCGTGCAGGATCACGGGCAGTCCGGTCGCGCCGGCAACGGCGCGGAAGTGCGCGAGTATCCCCTCCTGCATCGGCTTGTTGTAGGCGGGCACGACCGACATGACGGCATCGGCGCCGGCCGCTTCCGCGCGCCGCGCAAGTTCGATGGCGTGGCTGGTCGCATTGGAGACTGCGCCCGCGATCACCCGCACCCGGCCGCGAGCGGCATCGACCGCGGTGCGGATGATGAGCTCCTGCTCGGCCGGAGAGAGGGTTGGCGCCTCGCCGGCCGTTTCGCAGACCAGGACGGCGGGGGCACCGACCGCGATCTGCCGCTCGCACAATGCGGCGAACGCCTTGAGGTCCACTGCATCCGCTGCGTCGAACGGCGTCGGCAGGTCCGGAATGAAGCCGGTGAACCAGGCAGAGGGAGCAATGAACATGGTGCTTCGCCCAATCGCGCCGATTCAGGCGGCGCGTTGCGAGATGGTGGCGCTGGGGCTCCTGGCCATGTCGAGCTCGATCTCGCTCGGCAGCTCGACGATGGTCTCGGGATGCTGCCCGTTCTCGAACAGCGCATATTTGATCGCCTGGGCGCGGCTGACGAACAGGCCGCCATAGAGGCCGTGCTGTTCCTGAGCGATCCATTGTCCGCAGCGGTTCCGGCCGATGAAGACGATGGTCGAAGGCGAGCTGCACGAGGGAGGTTCGACGAGTTTCACGGTTTTATTCCTTCTCAACGACGCCGGCCCGGGACGCAGATCCCTGCCGGTCTGCCCAATATCCTCAGCCGCGAATATGATTTCGAGGGCGGGGGCGCGGCGATCTCATAGGAAGGTCATAAAGCCCGGCGCTCAGAACGCGTCGTTGGCGATGTGGACCAGCGCGAACAGCGCGCCGAAGGCAGCGGTCTCGTCCCAATGATTGAGCGCGGTGCCGAACAGCGGTTCGCGCCTGACGAGGCCGGCGAGGGCGCACAGGATGATCGACATCCAGAGCAGGACGGCAAGGCTCCGGCCGAAGCCGACACTGCCGAACGCGGCAAAGCCGACCAGCAGTGCGACGCGGACCGCGAAGCGTGCGATCACGCGCCAAGGGTTCAGCGTACGCGGTACATCCGGAGCTTGCGACACGGCAATCGATCCGTCGGCCAGCCTAGCCGACATTGTCGCAGGCGATCGGTTCGTAGAGCGAATCCCGCGCCTGGCGAACGGTGGGAACGCTCGGGCGCGACACCTCCGCGACCGACGCCCGAACCTCGACGAGGGCCGACAGCAGCGCCAGCGCGAGGTCAGCGTGGCGTGCCTCGACGGCGGCGTCGAGCCAATCCGGCAGCTCGCGCTCGCGCGACAGCGCACAATGCCACTCGCCCTCGTCATAGGCGATGCGCCGGACCTGCCACATCGGCAGCTCGAGCTCGATCAGCGCCAGCGCTGCGTCGGTCCAGGCTCCGGCCTCGATCAGGCGCATGAGGCGTGTGGTGCGCCCGCTTTGGGGAAGCGAGGGGACGCGCCTGCAGGCCTTGTCGATGACGTCGACCATCAACGGGCGTGTCATCGCCGGGGCTGTGCGAAGCTGCTGGCAGAGAGATGGCGGGTCGAGGCGTCGGCGAAGGGCGGTCATGTCAGGCCTCCTGGAAATGGTGTCGGTCAGTCGGCCGGCATTGTCAGGATGGGCCCCAAAGGCATTTGAAAACGAGATGGGGATCGGACGAACGATATAAGGATTTCATAAGTGTGGGCGCGCAGAGGCCGATCTCTACCGTCGGTTCGGATCTGCGCTTTGCGTGTCCGGGACGACCGCGGGGGCGCCTCACGGGCCTGACGCGCCCGCCTTTATGAGATTCCTATATCTTCGCCATAGCCCTCATCTCGAAAACCTATGTCCGCGCTGGCACTTCAGCACGGTCGAAAGTCCCGGCCGTCGCCCGTGGAAATGCGTTTCATTTCCTTCGCGAGCCGCCTGGTCACCGAGAGAAAATTGCGCCGGATCCGATGGCGCAATGAGGAGTATCGCCATGATGGACATTCTGATGCTGGCGCTGGGTTGCGGCTTCTTTGCCCTTGCGATCGGCTACACCTACGCCTGCGAACGGCTGTGACGGAGCGGATCATGATCTTCGATTATGCGCTCGCCGGTGCCGTCTCGTTCGGCCTGCTGGTCTATCTCACCTACGCGCTGCTGCGGCCCGAGCGGTTCTGACCCGTGCTGCTGCTTCTCAAATTGCTGCTGGCGTACGCCGTGCTCGTCGCCTGTCTGGTGACGGTGCTCCTGCCGCTTTTGCGCCGAGCGCCAAGCTTGAAGGGTTGATTCCATGACTATGGTTGGTTGGTTCCAGATCATTCTGTTCTGCGTCATCATCGTCGCAGTCACAAAGCCGCTCGGCTGGTACATGACGCGGGTGTTCGGAGGCGAGCGGACGTTCCTGTCGCCGGTGCTGCGACCGATCGAGGCCGGCATCTACCGGATTTCCGGCGTCGACGAGAAGCGCGAGCAGCACTGGCTGACCTACACGGTCGCGATGCTGCTGTTCCATGTCGGTGGCTTCCTGATCATCTACGGTGTGATGCGGCTTCAGGCCGTGCTGCCGTTCAACCCGGCGGGCCAGGGCGCGGTTGCGGAAGATCTGTCCTTCAACACGGCAGTGTCGTTCATCACCAACACCAACTGGCAGAACTATGGTGGCGAAAGCACGCTGTCCTATCTGACCCAGATGGTCGGTCTGACGCACCAGAATTTCTTGTCGGCCGCAACCGGCATCGCTCTGGCGGTGGCTCTGATCCGCGGCTTCTCGCGCGCCTCCATGCGCACCGTCGGCAATTTCTGGGTCGACGTCACCCGCTGCACGCTCTACGTTCTGCTGCCGATCTGTGTCGTCTATGCGCTGTTCCTGGTTTGGCAGGGCATGCCGCAGACGCTCGGCGACTATGTCGAAGCAACGACGCTGGAAGGCGCCAAGCAGACCATTGCGGTCGGCCCGGTCGCTTCGCAGGTCGCAATCAAGATGCTCGGCACCAATGGCGGCGGCTTTTTCAACGCCAACGCGGCACACCCCTTCGAGAACCCGACCGCGCTGTCGAACTTCGTGCAGATGCTGTCGATCTTCGTGCTCGGCGCAGCCATGACCAACGTGTTCGGCCGCATGGTCGGCAACCAGCGCCAGGGCTGGGCGATTCTCGCCGTCATGGGCGTGCTGTTCGTCGCCGGCGTCGCCGTCACCTATTGGGCGGAAGCCAATGGCACCTCCACGCTCCAGGCGCTGGGTCTGACCGGCGGCAACATGGAAGGCAAGGAAGTGCGCTTCGGCATCGTCGCGTCCTCGCTGTTCGCCGTGATCACGACGGCCGCCTCCTGCGGCGCGGTCAACGCCATGCATGACAGCTTCACGGCGCTCGGCGGTATGATCCCGCTGATCAACATGCAGCTTGGCGAGATCATCGTCGGCGGCGTCGGTGCCGGCCTCTACGGCATGCTGCTGTTCGTCGTGCTCGCGATCTTCGTCGCCGGGCTCATGGTCGGTCGCACCCCGGAATATGTCGGCAAGAAGATCGAGGCACGCGAGGTCAAGATGGCGATGCTCGCGATCCTGGTGCTGCCGCTGATGTATCTCGGCTGGACTGCGGTCGCCGTGGTGTTTCCGCCGGCGGTCGCCTCGATGGCGAACGCCGGGCCGCACGGCTTCACCGAGGTGCTGTACGCCTTCACCTCGGCAACCGGCAACAACGGCTCGGCCTTCGCGGGCCTCACCGGCAACACCTTCTTCTACAACCTGACGCTCGCATCGGCGATGTTCGTGGGTCGCTTCTTCATGATCGTTCCGGCGATGGCGATTGCGGGCTCTCTGGCCGCCAAGAAATCCATCCCGCCGTCGGCGGGCACGTTCCCGACCACGGGCGGGCTGTTCGTCGGTCTCGTCGTCGGCGTGATCCTGATCATCGGCGGTTTGACCTTCTTCCCGGCGCTCGCGCTCGGCCCGATCGTCGAGCACCTCGCGATGAGCGCCGGCCAAGTCTTCTGACTTCCGAATGTTTGGAGTGACCTCCATGGATACGACGAAACTGCAAAAACGCGCCCCGATGTCGGCGATGCTCGATCCCAGGATCGTGTTGCCCGCAATCCGGGCGTCACTCACCAAGCTCGATCCGCGGCTGATGGTGAAGAACCCCGTGATGTTCGTGGTCGAGATCGTCGCCGCGCTCACCACGGTGATCTTCCTTCGCGATGTCGTCACGGGCGGTGCCGGGCTCGGCTTCACCTTCCAGATCATCGTCTGGCTCTGGTTCACGGTGCTGTTCGCCAATTTCGCCGAGGCCGTGGCCGAAGGGCGCGGCAAGGCGCAGGCCGAATCGCTGCGCAAGACCCGCACCGAGAGCCAGGCCAAGCTCCTGACCGGTGCCGGGCAGGCGTTCAATCTCGTGCCGGGCACCAGCCTGAAGGTCGGCGACATCGTGTTGGTCGAGGCGGGCGACACCATCCCGTCCGACGGCGAGGTGATCGAGGGCGTCGCCTCCGTCAACGAGGCCGCCATCACCGGCGAGTCCGCGCCCGTCATCCGGGAGTCCGGCGGCGATCGGTCCGCGGTGACCGGCGGCACGCAGGTCCTGTCCGACTGGATCCGCGTTCGCATCACGGCAGCGCAAGGCTCGACCTTCATCGACCGCATGATCAAGCTGGTCGAGGGCGCCGAGCGGCAGAAAACGCCGAACGAGATCGCCCTCAACATCCTGCTCGCCGGCCTCACCATCATCTTCGTGTTCGCCACCGTCACCATCCCGAGCTACGCGGCCTATGCCGGCGGCTCGATCTCGGTGATCGTGCTGGTCGCGTTGTTCGTGACGCTGATCCCGACCACGATCGGCGCTTTGCTCTCGGCCATCGGCATCGCCGGCATGGACCGTCTGGTGCGCTTCAACGTCCTGGCGATGTCGGGCCGCGCGGTCGAAGCCGCCGGCGACGTCGATACGCTCTTGCTCGACAAGACCGGCACCATCACCCTCGGCAACCGGCAGGCCACCGCGTTCCGCCCGGTGCGTGGGGTGACGGAGCAGGAGCTTGCGGACGCCGCCCAGCTTGCCTCGCTCGCCGACGAGACGCCGGAAGGCCGCTCCATCGTCGTGCTGGCGAAGGAGAAATACGGCATCCGGGGCCGTGACATGGCCGAGCTCGGCGCGACCTTCATCCCGTTCACGGCGCAGACCCGCATGAGCGGTGTCGATGCCGGCGGATCGTCGGTGCGCAAGGGTGCGGTCGATGCCATGCTGAACTACATCGGCGGCGGCGCGCCGCTGGCGGTCGCTTCCGGCAACACGGCACGGGCGATGCAGCCTGCCGCGCTCTCCGAGCTCGGCCGCGAGATCCAGGTCATTGCCGACGAGGTCTCGAAGTCCGGCGGGACGCCGCTGGCGGTCGCCAAGGATGGCAAGCTGCTCGGAATCGTCCAGCTCAAGGACATCGTCAAGGGCGGCATTCGCGAGCGCTTCGCCGAGCTGCGTCGCATGGGCATCCGCACCATCATGATAACGGGCGACAACCCGATGACGGCGGCTGCGATCGCTGCGGAGGCGGGCGTCGACGACTTCCTGGCGCAGGCAACGCCCGAGGACAAGCTCAAGCTGATCCGCGACGAGCAGGCCAAGGGCAAACTGGTCGCCATGTGCGGCGACGGCACCAACGACGCGCCGGCGCTGGCGCAGGCCGATGTCGGGGTTGCCATGAACACCGGCACGCAAGCTGCCCGCGAAGCCGGCAACATGGTCGACCTCGACTCCAACCCGACCAAGCTGATCGAGGTGGTCGAGATCGGCAAGCAGCTCCTGATGACGCGCGGCGCGCTGACGACGTTCTCGATCGCCAACGACGTCGCCAAGTATTTTGCGATCATCCCGGCGATGTTCCTGGCGTTCTATCCCCAGCTCAACGTGCTGAACGTCATGAACCTGTCGAGCCCGCAGAGCGCCATCCTGTCGGCGATCATCTTCAATGCGCTGATCATCATCGCGCTGATTCCGCTGGCGCTGAAAGGCGTCGCCTACCGCGCGGTCGGAGCCGGCGCGCTGCTCCGGCGCAACCTCTTGATCTACGGCCTCGGCGGCATCGTCATTCCCTTCATCGGCATCAAGGCGATCGACCTCGTCGTGACCGCCTTGCACCTGGCTTGACCGTCGTCGCGCGGCGAGGTGCCGCGTCGTGACGACGAAGACTTGGGAGATCCAACATGCTCAGAGAAATTCGCCCCGCCATCGTCCTTCTGCTGGTGCTCACCGCCATCACCGGCGTTGCCTATCCGCTCGCGATGACGGCCATCGCCGGTGCGCTCTTCCCGGCCCAGGCGCAAGGCAGCCTGATCGAGAGGGACGGCAAGGTGATCGGCTCGGCCCTGATCGGGCAGGAGTTCAAGGTCGACAAATATTTCCATGGCCGTCCCTCGGCCACGGTTGCGCCGGACCCGAATGATTCCACCAAGACGGTGCCGGCGCCCTACAACGCCGCCAATTCGGGCGGCTCCAATCTCGGCCCGACCAGCAAGGCGCTGGCCGACCGGCTGAAGGAGGATGTGGACAAGCTCAAGGCCGAGAATCCGAAGGCTGCCGTGCCGGTTGACCTCGTCACCAGTTCGGCCAGCGGCCTCGATCCCGACATCTCGCCGGAGGCCGCGCAATTCCAGGTGCCGCGGGTGGCGAAGGCACGGAATATGCCGGAGGAGGCGGTGGAGCAGCTCGTGTCCGCCAGCGTCCAGGGCCGTCTGTTCGGCTTGCTCGGCGAACCCCGTGTTAACGTATTGGCGCTGAACCTCGCGCTCGATCGCGCGCGGGCGAGGTAGCGGTCTATGCCCATGGCGTCAGGATGACTATATTGCGCTGATGGTCCGAGAGCGCCGCGATCCCGAACAACGTCCGTCTCCCGAGGCGCTGCTGGAAGCTGCGCGCCGGGAAGACAGCGTCAGCGGCAAGCTGAAGATCTTCGTCGGCGCCGCCCCCGGCGTCGGCAAGACCTACGAGATGCTGCAAAGCGCCCACGCCAGGCGCAAGGCCGGCGTCGATGTCGTGGTCGGCTTCGTCGAAACCCACGGCCGCGCCGAGACCGAGGCGCTGGTGCGTGGTCTGGAGGTGGTGCCGCGCAAGCGGCTGGACTACCGCGGCCAGATCGTCGAGGAGATGGACCTCGATGCCGTGATCGCGCGTCGGCCGCGGATCGTTCTGGTCGATGAACTCGCCCACACCAACGCGCCCCTTTGTCGCCATCCCAAGCGTTATCTCGACGTCGAGGAGCTGCTCTCGCACGGCATCGACGTCTACACCGCCGTCAACATCCAGCACATCGAGAGCCTGAACGACGTCGTCGCCCAGATCACCCATGTCCGGGTGCGCGAGACGGTGCCCGATTCCGTGTTCGACCGCGCCGATGCGATCGAGCTGATCGACCTGACGCCCGACGACCTGATTCAGCGCCTGAAGGAGGGCAAGGTCTATGTGCCTAAGCAGGCCGAGCGGGCGCTGGAGCACTATTTTTCGCCGGGCAATCTGACCGCATTGCGTGAGCTCGCCTTGCGGCGCACCGCCGAGCGGGTCGACGAGCAGCTGCTCAACCACATGCAGGCCAATGCGATTCGCGGGCCCTGGGCCGCGGGCGAGCGGATTCTCGTCTGCGTCAGCGAGGATCCGCGCGCGGCGGGTCTCGTGCGCTACACCAAGCGGCTGGCGGACCGGCTGCATGCGCCGTTCACCGCGGTGTCGATCGAGACGCGGCGAACCCTGCAATTGTCCGATGATCAGCGCGACCGGCTGGCCGATACGCTGCGGCTCGCGGAATCGCTCGGCGGCGAGGCGCTGACCATTCCCGCGGTCGGCCGCCGCATCGCCGACGACCTCGTCAATTTCGCGCAAGGCAACAACGTCACCCAGATCGTGATCGGCAAATCGACGCGCTCGCGCTGGTTCGAATTGACGCACGGTTCGGTCGTTCATGATCTGGTCCGCCGCACGGGCAATATCAGCGTTCACGTCATTCCCGGCGACGAGCTGCCGGGCGCGGATGCGTCCAAGTCGGCGGTGCAGACCGCTGCGCGATCCGAGCCGTTCAATCCGCTGCCCTATCTCAGGGCACTCGGAATCGTGCTGATCGGTCTTGGCGCCGCCAAGTTGATCCAGCCCTATTTCGGCATCGAGAACGTCGATCTCGTGCTGCTGACCTCGGTCGTGGCAGTCGCCTTGCGCTATGGCCTGTGGCCGTCCTTGCTGGCGACGGTGGCGGCCTCACTCTGCTACAATTTCTTCTTCATCCCGCCGATCTACACCTTCACGATCACCGACCCGACCAATGTCGCCGCGTTCTTCCTGTTCATGGTGGTGGCCATGCTGGTCTCCAACGTCGCGGCGCGCGTACGCATCCAGGCCGATACCGCCATCGGCCGGATCAGGATGACAGAGCAGCTCTACGCTTTCAGCCGCAAGCTCGCGGGCACCGCGACGCTCGACGACGTGCTGTGGGCGACGGCCTACCAGATCGCGTTGATGCTGAAGGTCCGCGTCGTGCTGCTGCTGCCCGACGAAGGCCGGTTGACGGTGAAATCCGGCTATCCGCCGGAAGATGATCTCGACCAGGCCGACCTCGCTGCGGCCAACTGGGCCTGGAGCAACGATCGTTCCGCAGGCCGCGGCTCGGATACATTGCCCGGGGCGAAGCGGCTGTTCCTGCCGATGCGCACCGGGCGCGGCCCGATCGGCGTGATCGGCATCGACGACGACCGCTCCGGGCCGCTGCTGACGCCGGATCAGCGCCGGCTGCTGGATGCGCTGGTCGACCAGGGCGCGCTGGCGATCGAGCGCGTGCTGCTGGTCGAGGACATGGACCGCGTCAAGCGGACCGTCGAATCCGAGCGCTTGCGCTCCGCGCTCCTGACTTCGATCTCGCACGACCTGAAAACGCCGCTCGCCTCGGTGCTGGGAGCGGCCTCGACCATGCGCGATCTCGCCGGTGCCTTGTCCGACACCGAGAAGCGCGACCTGCTCGCGACCGTGATCGACGAGTCCGAGCGGCTCAACCGCTTCATCGCAAACCTGCTCGACATGACCAAGCTCGAATCCGGCGCCATCGTGCCCAACACGGCGCTGCACGATCTCGGCGAGATCGTGGGCAGCGCCCTGCGGAGGGCGGCCAAGATCCTTGGCAGCCACAAGGTCGAGCTGACGCTGGCCGCCGATCTGCCGATGCTCGAGCTGGACGCCGTGCTGTTCGAGCAGGTGCTGTTCAACCTGCTCGACAACGCCGCCAAATATTCGCCGCCCGACACGACGGTCTCGATCCGCAGCCGGCGCGACGGCAATCATGTCGTGCTGGAGATCGCGGACGAGGGGGCCGGCATCCCGCCCGACGAGCTTGAGAGCGTGTTCGACAAGTTCTACCGCGCACAGAAGGGCGATCACGTCCGCCCCGGCACGGGCCTTGGCCTTGCCATCTCCCGCGGCTTCGTCGAGGCGATGCGCGGCACGATCTCGGCCGCCAATCGCAGCGACCGGAGCGGCGCTGTTCTCACCATCCGTCTTCCCTTTCCGGCCGAGAGCCGCGCATTGGATACCGCCGCATGAGCGCTGCCCCGATCAAGGTCCTGGTCATCGACGACGAGCCGCCGATCCGCAAATTGCTGCGGATGGGGCTGACGACGCAAGGCTATGAAATCCTGGAGGCGTCGAATGGCAAGATCGCGCTGGAGAAGCTTGGCGAAGCGCCGGCGCTGATCATTCTCGATCTCGGCCTGCCCGACGTCCAGGGACACGAGCTGCTGCGCACCATCCGCGCGCGCAACGAAAGCGTGCCGATCGTGGTGCTGTCGAGCCGCGGCGACGAAGCCGGCAAGGTCCAGGCGCTCGATCTCGGCGCCGACGATTATCTGACAAAGCCGTTCGGCATGGAGGAGCTCCTGGCGCGCCTGCGCGCCGCGCTGCGGCACCAGCTCCAGGTCCAGGGCGAGCGCCCGGTGTTCAGGACCGGCGATCTCTCGGTCGATCTGGTCCGCCGCATCGTCAAGATCGGCGAGCGCGAGGTGAAGCTGTCGCCGAAGGAATATGACCTTCTGCGCGTGCTGGTGCAGCACGCCGGCAAGGTGCTCACCCACCGCTTCCTGCTGAAGGAGCTCTGGGACGAACTGACCGATGCGCAATACCTGCGCGTCTATGTCCGCCAGCTCCGGCAGAAGATCGAAGCCGATCCCGAGCGGCCACAATATGTGCTGACCGAGACCGGGATCGGGTACCGGCTGAAGGCGGGGGATTGATCTAGCTGTCGTTCCGGGGCGATGCGAAGCATCGAGCCCGGAACCTCGAGATTCCGGGTTCGCCTCTTCGAGGCGCCCCGGAATGACGGTGGGGTTGCTAGCCCGCCTTCCTGTGCCGCGCCGTCGACCGGTGCGCCTTCTTCGCGGCCGGCCGTCGCCCGGTGGCACGGCGCGCGTGCGACTTCGCCGTCTTCTTCCCGCCACGGCCCTTCAGGCTCTGCTTCAGCGCGTCCATCAGGCTGACGACGTTGCTCGGCCGCTCCTCGGGTTCGGGCAGCTCGATCTTCTTGCCGCTGGCCTTGCGTTTCACCAGCGCCTTCAGCGCGGTCTCATAGTCGTCCTTGAACTTGCCGGGATCGAAATGCGCGGCCTTGGTCTGCAGGATGTGGCTCGCGAGCTCGACCATGTCCTTGGTGATCTTCGGGCTCTTGATCTCGTCGAAGAACTGGTCCTCGTCGCGCAGCTCGTAGGGGAAGCGCAGCGTCGTGCCGAGCAGACCCTTGCCGAGCGGCTCGATCGCCATGACATGCTCGCGGTTGGTGAGCACGATCTTGGCGAGTGCCACGCGCTCCTGGTCCTTCATGGCGTCGCGGATCACTGCGAAGGCGTCGATCGCGGCCTTGCCGTCGGGCGCGATGTAATAGGGATGGTTGAGGTAGCGCTGATCGATCTCCTCGCTCGGCACGAAGCTCTCGATGTCGATGGTGTGGTTGCTCTCGATCTGGACCGCCTCGAGCTCCTCCGGTTCGATCTCGACATATTTGCCCTTGCGCAGCTCATAGCCGCGCCCCTTTTGATCGCTCTCGACGACGTCGCCGGTCTCGGAATCGATCATCTGTTGCTTGAGCCGGTTCCCGGTCTCGCGGTTGATCAGGTGAAAGCGCGTCTTCTCGGCCGTGGTCGTCGCCGGGTAAAGCACGACCGGGCAGCTGACCAGCGACAGCTTCAACGTTCCCTTCCAATAGGCGCGCGGGGCCATTCCATTCTCCAGCGTTTTCAAGGCGTTTTGGAACCCCAACCCTCCCGCAGGGTTTTGGTTCCGGGTGGGACTTTGGCCGTGATAGGCTGAATGCTGAAAGAAAAGCGGGACCGGTCGTGCTGCAAAAACTCTCCACTTACCGACAGAAACGCGACTTCGAGAAGACGCCCGAGCCGTCGGGCAAGACGGCGGTGGCGCCCTCGAAGCAGCGGCGCTTCGTGATCCAGAAGCACGATGCGACCCGGCTGCATTACGATCTCAGGCTCGAGTTCGACGGCGTGTTCAAATCCTGGGCCGTGACGAAGGGACCCTCGCTCGATCCGCACGACAAGCGCCTCGCGGTCGAGGTGGAAGACCACCCGCTCGACTATGGCGATTTCGAAGGAACGATTCCGGAAGGGCAATATGGCGGCGGCACGGTGATGCTGTGGGACCGCGGCACCTGGGAATCGGACGACGCCGAGCGCGGCTTCAAGAAAGGCGATTTGAAGTTCACCCTGCATGGCGACAAGCTGCACGGAAGCTGGGTTTTGGTACGCATGCGCAACGACCGCAGCGGCGGCAAGCGCACCAATTGGCTCCTGATCAAGCATCGCGACGAATACGTCCGCGAAGGCAAGGACAACGACATTCTCGATGAAGACAAGTCGGTCGCATCCGGCCGCGCGATGGAGCAGATCGCCGAGGGCAAGGGCCGGGCGCCGAGGCCGTTCATGCTGGCGAAGGGCACCAAGGGCAAGGCCGACGCGGTCTGGCAATCCAACCGGGCCGAGGAGCCTAAAGGGCACACGATCAAGCCGGCCCCGCGTACGGCGGCAAAGAACGGCAAGACGATCAGGAGCAAGGCGGCGAAGAAGAAAGCGACGACGGCGACGAACGCCAGGACGATCGCGGAGATGCCGGACTTCGTGGCGCCGCAGCTCTGCACGATCGTGGAGCGGCCGCCGGCCGCTGAGGGCTGGTGCCACGAGATCAAGTTCGACGGCTATCGCGTGCAGCTTCGGGTCGAGGACGGCGAGGCGACGCTGAAGACGCGCAAGGGGCTGGACTGGACCGGTAAGTTCGCGGCGATCGCAGAGGAAGCGGGGACGCTGCCGGACTTGATGATCGACGGCGAGATCGTCGCGCTCGACCACAACGGCGCGCCGAATTTTTCCTCGCTTCAGGCTGCGTTGTCGGACGGCAAGACCGACGAGCTGATCTTCTTTGCCTTCGACCTGCTATTCGCCGAGGGGCAAGATTATCGCCGCCTGCCGCTCGGCGAACGCAAGGCGCAGCTGAAGGAACTGCTGGAGGCCCGCAAGCGCAAAGGCAGCCAGATCCGCTATGTCGAGCATTTCGAGAGCGGCGGCGATGCGGTGCTGCAATCAGCCTGCAAGCTCGAGCTCGAAGGCGTGGTGTCGAAGAAGCTGGACGCGCCTTATCGCTCCGGCCGCACCGAGAGCTGGACCAAGGCAAAGTGCCGCGCCGGCCATGAAGTCGTGATCGGCGGCTACAAGACGACGAACGGAAAGTTCCGTTCGCTGATGGCCGGCGTGCAGCGCGGTGATCATCTCGCCTTCGTCGGTATGGTCGGCACGGGCTTTGGCGCCGACAAGGTCAAGCGCATCATGCCGTCCTTGAAGGCCATGGTGGCCAAGGAAAGCCCCTTCGGCGGCAAGAATGCCCCGAGGAAGACGCGCGACGTGCACTGGTTGAAGCCGGAGCTCGTCGCCGAGATCGAGTTCGCCGGCTTCACCGCCGACGGCAATATCCGCCAGGCCGCGTTCAAGGGCCTGCGGCAGGACAAGCCCGCCGAGGAGGTGGAGGCGGAGACGCCGGTCGATACCGAACTTGCAGAACCCAAGGCGCGCAAGCGCGCCGCGAAAACGGCCAAGCGGTCGAAGGACGCCGGCACGGCCGAGGTGATGGGGGTCGTCATCTCCAAGCCCGACAAGGAGCTGTGGCCTGACGGCGGTGACGGGGAGGGCGTGACGAAGCTCGATCTCGCCCGCTATTTCGAGGCGGTCGGGACCTGGATGATCGAACATCTGAAGGGGCGCCCGTGCTCGATCGTGCGTGCGCCCGACGGAATCGGTGGCGAAACCTTCTTCCAGCGTCATGCCATGCAGGGCACCTCGAGCCTGCTCGAGCTGGCAAAGGTCTCGGGTGATCGTAAGCCTTACTTGCAGATCGACCGCGTCGAAGGGCTCGCTGCGGTCGCGCAGATCGGCGGCCTCGAGCTGCATCCCTGGAATTGCGCGCCAAACGCCTATGACACGCCAGGCCGGCTGGTGTTCGATCTCGATCCCGCGCCGGACGTCGCGTTCGCCGATGTCGTGGATGCCGCCAGGGAAATGCGGCAACGGCTGACCGACATTGGCATGGAGAGCTTCTGCAAGACCACGGGCGGCAAGGGCCTGCACGTGGTGGTGCCGTTGCTTCATGGCGCCCGCGACAAGGCGAGCTGGAAGGAAGCCAAGGCCTTCGCACAGGGCGTCTGCCAGTGGATGGCCGACGACGATCCAGAGCGCTATCTGCTCAACATGTCCAAGAAGCTGCGCAGCGGAAAGATCTTTCTCGACTATCTCCGCAACGACCGGATGGCGACGGCGGTTGCGCCGCTGTCGCCGCGAGCCCGCGCGGGTGCGACGGTCTCGATGCCGGTGACCTGGGCGCAGGTGAAGAGCGATCTCGATCCGAAGCGCTACACGGTGCGCAGCGTGCCGGGCCTGTTGCCGCGTTCGAAGGCGTGGGAGGGTTACGAGGATGCCGCGACGTCGATTAAGGCGGCGGCGAAGAAGCTCGCGGGGAAAACAAAGTAGGGCGGGTTAGCCGCAAGGCGTAACCCACCACGTTGGCTTGTGCGGAAACGTAAAGGGTGGGTTACGCCTTGCGGCTAACCCACCCGACGCGGTCTCGCCTAGATCCGACCCAGCAATAGCAGGATCAGCAGGATGACGATGACGAGCCCGAGGCCGCCGCCGCCGTAATAGCCGGTGCCGTAGAACGGGCCGCCGCCGATGCCGCTGAAGCCGCCAAGCAGGGCGATAACCAGAATGATCAAAATGATCGTGCCGATAGACATGCGAATCTCCTCCAGCCCTTCGTTGAAAGGGTCGTTGCAACCTGTCCCGTGGTGCGAGGGCAACTTGCCGCAGGTTTTAAAGTTCCGACGATGGAAACACCGCTTGCCGCACCAGCTTGCATGGAACATTTGCCGTTTCGGCCGGCATGATTATGTGAGACTCAACCGTCACGGGGGCAGGGTCATGTCAGCACCGCTTGTCGTTTCAATTCCACATCGTCTCGGCCGCGAGGAGGCGGTGCGTCGGCTCAAGACCGGGCTCGGCCGCGCGGCAGCCAGCATTCCCGTCATGCAGGTCGAGGAGGAGCGCTGGACCGGCGACAGCATGGCCTTTCGCATTCGCGCGCTCGGGCAGATCGCGACGGGGCAGGTCGACGTCGCCGACGACCATGTGAAGGTCGAGGTGGTGCTGCCCTGGCTGTTGCAGCGCTTTGCCGAGATGGCGCAGGCCACGATCAGGAAGCGCGGGCAGTTGCTGCTGACCAAGGGCGAGGAAAAATAGCGTCAGGCGCGAACGCGCGGCCGCGCCGGCCTGATCGCACTTGTCGTGCGGGCCTCGATGACGAAAGCGGGGAAGTCCCGGAACGCCTGCGCGAGCGGCAATTCACGGCTGGCAAGGCCCGGCCCGCTGTAGCCGGTCACGTCGATGGTGGCGTCGAATCCGTCCGGCGCCGGCCATTCCCGGCCCGCTTGCGTGAACGGTGCGAAGCGACGCCCGACCACGACGATCGCCGCACTGCGGCCGTGGCGGCGCGCAAAGGCGATGACATGGTCGGCATGTGCGCCGCTCACTGCCAGCGGCTGGTAGTCGC
The DNA here is from genome assembly GCF_002531575.1 of Bradyrhizobium sp. Y36. Classification (GTDB taxonomy): domain Bacteria; phylum Pseudomonadota; class Alphaproteobacteria; order Rhizobiales; family Xanthobacteraceae; genus Bradyrhizobium. Next base: position 245,281 of record NZ_NWTI01000006.1, read on the forward strand.
CTTGAGCGAAGACGTCGGCGAGCTCATTGCGCAGCTTGAGAAGGCGGCGTGTCCAGGCGAGTTTGATCAGCCCGTCCGGCCAGCTCTTCATCAGGCCGGCCCAATCCGGGTCGTCCAGCGAACTCAGCGCCGTGTGCCGTGCGCCAAAGTCGACCGGACGGCGATTGTCGGGGTCGACCAGCGAGAGGTCCCAGAACTCGGTGCCCTGATAGAAGTCGGGTACGCCGGGCACCGTCGCCTTGAGGGTGAGCTGGCTGAGGGAGTTCAACGTGCCGAGCAGTGCGACGCGGCGGGCCAGCGTCCGCAGCGTCTCAAGGAATTCGCCTGACAGCGTGGGGTCGAGGATCTTGTCGACGAAGCTCTTGACGCCATTCTCATACGCCTCGTGCGGATTGAGCCAGCTGGTCTCTTCCTTGCCCTCGCGCGCGGCCTTCAGCGCATAGGCCTGGATACGCTCGACGAAGCCTGCATCGACCGGCTCCTGGAGCGGCCATGCCCCGAGCAGCGTCTGGTAGAGCATGTATTCGAACGTTGCCGATGGCGCACGTAAATTGCCGTGGAGCGCGAGGTGCGGCGCGTTCAACACCTTCCAGCGAGAAACCGCGCTGGTCCATTCGCCGGGAACTTCGCTGAGTGCTGCGATCCGCGCGCGAGCATCCTCGCCGCGTTTCGTGTCATGCGTGGCGGTCGCCGTCATTCCCAGCGGCCATTCCCTGGCCCGGGCCTGCATGGCCTCGTGGAAAGCGGGAACGGCGAGGCCGGTGCTGGCGGGATCGCCGCCGACCTCGTTCAGCGCCAGCAGGCGGTGGTATTGATAGAAGGCGGTGTCCTCCAGCGACTTCGCCATCACCGGTCCGGTGAATTGCTGCACCTTCAGCGCAAAGCGGCGCACACGCGGCGCGCTGTGCGGCGGGCGGCCGGACTTGAGCAGGTCCATGGTCAAGGCATCGCGCAGGAAGTCGAAGATGCCCTCGTCGGCTGCGAACCATTCCGCGCGGGCGCGCGCAATGGTGTCGTCGATCAGCTTGCGGTCGGGCGCCGTCGGGCCGCTGTTGGTCAGATAGGTGCGGTAGACCGGGAAGTGCAGCACATAGAGCTCGAGCGCCTGCCGCAGGCTGTCCGCGGAGAAATCGCGGGTCGAGTAATGCCCGTTGGCGATGCGCGCGAGCAGGCGCGTCAACACGGTGAATTCGCTGGTGAGCAGTGTCTCCAGCACGCGCCGCTTGGCGTCCTTGACGTAAGGCGCAAGCCGGGGCGGCCGGTTGCTGATCTGCCGCCAGGTCTCGTCCAGCGCCTCCAGCCCCTTGGCATCGACCAGCGCTTGCGTGATGACGTTCATCCATTCATAGCCGGTGGTGCCCTGGACGCCGGCGAAGTGCGGCAGGCGTTCGTGCTCGCACAGGATCTTCTCGATCACGGTGTAGAACGGCTTTGAATTGCCCTGCGCGTCGCGCACCAGCCGGCGCAGCCGCTGGCAATATTGCGCGGGGTCGCGCAGGCCGTCGATGTGATCGAGCCGGATGCCCTGCAATTTGCCGTCGGCGATGAGCTGCTTCACCAGCCGGTGCGTGGCGGCGAAGGTGCCCGGGTCCTCGACGCGCAGACCAGCGAGCCCGTTGACGTCGAAGAAGCGGCGATAATTGATGTCGCTGGAGGCGAGCCGCCAGTGCCCGAGCTTGTAATGCTGACGCTCCAGCAGGTGATGCAGCGCCAACGTCTGCGCCGGACGGTCCTTGCCGGCACGATAGGCGCCAAGACCGCGTGCGATGAGATCGTCGGCGTCCGTGATCTCTCTGAGCTCGGCCTTGAACGCGGGAGCTTCCTTGCGATTGGGGCGGCGCAGTCCGGTATAGCGCGCCGCGAGCGACAGCAGGCGTTTGCCGGCCTCCGTCTCGGCGGCATCCGCTTCCTTCACGATCATGCGCATGATCTCGCCATAGCGCTCCGGCGCGATCGGCAGGCGATGCTCGAAATACCAGGCGGAGAAGCTGCCCTGGTCGGGATCGTAGCGCAGCTCGATCTCGCCGCGCTCGAGCGCCTCGCCGTAGGATGCCCCCAGGATCGGCAGCAGCACGCCGCCGCGTGCGCGGTAGGGCAAGAGGTCCCAGTCGATGTCGAAGGAGACCGCATGCGGCGAGGCCTGCCCCCATTCCAGCACGTCCAGCCACCACGGATTGTCGGCGAAGTGCACACCGACATGGTTCGGCACGAAATCGATGATGAGCCCGAGATCGTGCGCCTTGAGCGCGTCGCTCAGCCGGGCAAAGCCGGCCTCGCCGCCGAGCTCGGGATTGAATTGGCTGTGATCGACGGTGTCGTAACCGTGGGTCGAGCCCTTGCGCGCCTTCATCACCGGCGGGGCGTAGAGATGGGTGATTCCCAGCGCCTTCAGATACGGGACGACCGCCGCGGCCTTGTCGAAGTCGAAATTCGCGGTGAGCTGAAGCCGGTAGGTGGCAAGAGGAATAGCAGGAGGCATGCTAACCTCCGAGGTGCCAGATCACCGACCACGGCGGCAGCCGGTCGCCGCTCGCATCGCCCCAGATTGGAGCGCCCGTTGTGCCGTCGGGACGCGCGATGTCCTTGTCCGAGAGATTGGCGACCAGCCGCAACGTCGTGCCGTCGCCCATCCGCCAGCGCGCGGTGAGCAGGCCGCTGTCGGCCGCCTCGGCGTCGCCAAAGCGCGCGCCCTTGAGCCGCGGCATGATCTCCTTGGCGCGAAGCGCGAGCAGGTCGCGGACCAGCGCAAGCCGCGCATCTTGCTGTTCGGTGCGGCCGGTCCAGTCGAGCACGGCCGATTGCAGCGTGGCTGGATCGAGCGGGTCGGGCACCTCGTCGCCGTATTTCTCGTAAGCCCAGGCATATTCCTGCTTGCGCCCCTTGCGCACGGCGTCGGCAAGTCCGCCCTGGAAGTCGCAGAAGAACGGGAACGGCACCGTCGAGCCCCATTCCTCGCCCTGAAACAGCATCGGCACCATCGGCGCCAGCAAGGTCACGGCGAGCGCCGCTTCGATCTGCTGCGGCGAAGCCAGGCTTTCGAGCCGGTCGCCGAGCGGACGGTTGCCGATCTGATCGTGGTTTTGCAGGAAGTTGACGAAAGTCGCCGGCGGCAGCTCGCCGCTCGGCTCGCCGCGCGGTCTCTTGCCCCAGAACTCCGATACCTCGCCTTGATAAACGAAGCCGGAGGCGAGCGCGCGCGCGAGGTCCATGCGCGGCGTCTGGTAGTCGGCGTAGTAGCCGGCGAGCTCGCCCGTCAGCATCACGTGCCAGACGTGGTGGTAATCGTCGTTCCACTGCGCCCGATACTTGCCGTTCGGCGGCTGTTGCACGGCATCGAGCAGGCTGGCGCGATTGTCGCCGTTCTCCAGCACGAGGTGGATGTGCCGCCCGGTCGCCTTGGCGAGCTCGCCGGCGGCGACGCTGAGGTCCTGCAGCATCGACTGCTCGCCGGGGATCGCCATGATGTGGTTGGCGGCATCCAGCCTCAGGCCGTCGAAACGATAGTCCGTGAGCCAGGACAGTGCATTCTCGACCGCGAAGGCGCGCACCTGCGGCACGCGATAGTCGATCGCACTGCCCCAGGGGGTATGCGCGTCGGTGAAGAAGGTTGGCGCATAGCGGCCGAGGTAGTTCCCCTCGGGGCCGAAATGATTGTAGACGACGTCGAGGAACACCATCAGCCCGCGCAGATGCGCTTCGTCGACCAGCGTCTTGAGGTCTTCGGGGCGACCATAGGCGCTGTCGGGCGCATACCACAGCACGCCGTCATAACCCCAGCCGCGGCGCCCCGCGAAATCCGCCAGCGGCATCAATTCCAGCGCGGTGATGCCGGTTGCGACGAGATGATCGAGCTTCTCGATCATGGCGCGGTAAGAGCCATTCGGCGTGAACGTGCCGACATGGGTCTCGATCAGCACCGTCTCTTCCCACGGCCGGCCGCGCCAATCCCGCGCACGCCATGAAAAGACATCGTGATCGATAACCTCGCTCGGGCCGAACACATCTTCGGGCTGGAACGCCGACGCCGGATCGGGCACATCGATCTCGTCGTCGATCCTGAACTTGTAGGGAACGCCGGCGCCGAGGCCGGCGATCTCGGCCACGTACCAGCCGTCCTGGCGGCGCTGCATCGCGTGTCTGCGCTCGAGCAGAAGGTCGACGCGGCGCGCGGCAGGCGCCCACAGGCGGAACGACACGCCGTCCCTCGTCGGCCTCGCCCCGAAGGATGGCCTCATAGCGCCCCCGCGAAGGCGAGCACGGAGCGCGGCGGCGCCTTGCTGTCGCTTCCGGGCAGGAAGTCGATCGTGTTCAGCTTGGCATCCGTGGTGTTCAGGATCTGCTGCCAGCTCTTGTATTCGGTCATTTTTGGCAATTTGAACGGGATCTCTTCGGGGGCGGCGTTCAATACGATAAAGATCGCAGCGCTGCCCGGTTCCATCGGTCCCATCACATAGGAGAGGAACCGCCCGTCCGGGAATGTCCAGTCGCTCTCCGTCATCTCGTTGCCTTCAGGCGTCAGCCACAGCGCGCCGTAGGACACGCCGTCCGCGGGACGGCCGTCGAGCCAGCGGTGGCTGCGAAGCTGCGAGAACCGGCGGCGGATGTCGGCGAGATGGGCGACGAAATCGACCATGTCGTCGCCCTCCTTGCCGAGGTTGTCCCAGCCGACCCAGCCGATCTCGTTGTCCTGGCAATAGGCGTTGTTGTTGCCGGATTGCGAGTTGCCGACCTCGTCGCCGGCGAGGACCAGCGGAACGCCCTGCGCCAGCATCAGGCAGGCGAGCACGTTCTTGCGAAGCTGGCGGCGCAAGCCGAGGATCTGAGGATCGTCGGTCGGCCCCTCGACACCGCAATTGTTGCTGTGGTTGTCGTTGGAGCCGTCGCGATTGTCCTCGCCGTTGGCCTCGTTGTGCTTTTCGTTGTAGCTGAAGAGGTCGGCGAGCGTGAAACCGTCGTGCACCGTGATGTGGTTGATGCTGGCGCGCGGTCGCCGTCCGTCGTGGTTGAACAGATCGGAGGACGCCGTCATCCGGCTGGAGATGTCGCCGATCAGGCTGCCTTCGCCACTCCAGTAGCGGCGCATGGCGCTGCGATAGCGATCGTTCCATTCCGACCATTGCGACGGGAATGCGCCGACCTGGTAGCCGCCGAGGCCGAGATCCCAGGGTTCGGCGACGAGCTTGACGCTCGCCAGCACCGGATCCTGCCGGATCGCGGTCAGGAAGGAGATGCCGCGATCAAACCCGTTCGGGCCACGCGCGAGCGTGGTGGCGAGGTCGAAGCGGAAGCCGTCGACATGGCAGACCTCGACCCAGTAGCGCAAGGAATCCATCACCATCTGCAGCACGCGCGGATGGGTCAGGTTCACCGACGAGCCGCAGCCGGTGAAGTCGTCGTAATAGCGCGGATTCTCGCGGTTCAGCCAGTAATAGGAGGCGTTGTCGATGCCGCGGTAGCACAGCGTCGGGCCGAGATGGTTGCCCTCGGCGGTGTGGTTGTAGACGACATCCAACATCACCTCGATGCCGGCATCGTGCAGGCGAGCCACGGTGGTGCGGAAGGAATCCAGCGCGTTGTCCTGGGCGTAGCGCGGCTCGGGCGCGAAGAAGGACAGCGTGTTGTAGCCCCAGTAATTTGCGAGCTTCTTCTCCACCAGGATGCGGTCGTCGACGAAGCTGTGCACCGGCAAGAGCTCGACCGTGGTGACGCCGAGCCTCTTCAGATGCTCGATCATCGCCGGTGAGGACAGGCCGCCATACGTGCCGCGCAGGTTCGGCGGCACGTCGTCGCGCTTCTGGGTCAGGCCCTTGACGTGAGCTTCGTAGATGATCGTGTCTTCCCAGGGAATGTTGGGACGGATCTCGCGGCGGCCCCAGTTGAAGGTCTCGTCGACCACGACGGCCTTGGGCATGCCGCGCGCGTTGTCGCGCCGGTCGAACGACAGATCCTCGCGCGGGCTTCCGGTGCGATAGGCGAAGTGCGCATCGCTCCAGACCAGACGTCCGGCGAGACGCTTGGCATAGGGGTCGAGCAACAGCTTGTTGGCGTTGAAGCGATGGCCGTGCTCGGGCTCGTAGGGGCCGTGCACGCGATAGCCGTAGAGCTGGCCGGGGGAGACGTCGTTGAGATAGCCGTGCCAGACGTCCTCGGTTCTCTCAGGCAGCTCGATGCGCTCGAGCTCGCGGCGGCCCTGGGTGTCGAACAGGCAGAGCTCGACCTTCTGTGCGTTGGCGGAGAACAGCGCGAAATTGGTGCCGCGTCCGTCCCAGCTTGCGCCGAGGCGTGCGGGCGATCCAGCAGTCAGGCGCATGTGTCAACTTTCCGGAACGAGGAAGATCGCGGCGAGCGGTGGAATGGTGAGGCGGAGCTCGGGCGCCGTGCCTTCAACGGCATGAACTTCGCCGATGTTCCCGACATTGCTGCCGCCATAATGGGCGGAGTCCGAATTGAACACTTCCTTCCATTTCCCGGCAAAGGGCACGCGAACGCGATAGTTGCGATAGACGTTGGGGGAGAAGTTGATGATGACGAGACACCGCGCGTGCTCGTCTATCCCCTTGCGTAGCCAGGCGAACACGTTGCGGTTGGCGTCGTCGGCGATCAGCCATTCGAAACCGGCCTGGTCGCAGTCCATCTGGTGCAGCGCCGGCACCGCGCGGTAGAGCCGGTTGAGGTCGCGGATCAGCGCCTGGATGCCGGAATGGTACTTGTATTCGAGCAGGTGCCAGTCGAGCGACTGGTCGTGATTCCATTCGCGGCTCTGGGCGATCTCGGCGCCCATGAACAGCAGCTTCTTGCCGGGATGGCCGAACATGAAGCTGTAATAGGCGCGCAAGTTCGCAAAGCGCTGCCACTCGTCGCCGGGCATGCGGCCGAGAATCGATCGCTTGCCGTGCACGACCTCGTCATGCGACAGCGGCAGGATGAAGTTTTCCGAAAACGCGTAGTGCAGGCCGAACAGGATCTCGCCGTGATGGTATTTGCGGTGGATCGGATCCTTGCTGATGTAGTTCAGCGTGTCGTGCATCCAGCCCATGTTCCACTTGTAGCCGAAGCCGAGCCCGCCGAATTCGACCGGACGCGACACCTGCGGCCAGGCGGTGGACTCTTCGGCAGCCGTGGTCGCCTGCGGGAAGCGGGCGAAGACCTCGGTGTTGAAGCGGCGCAGGAAGTTGATTGCCTCGATGTTCTCGCGGCCGCCGTACTGGTTGGGAATCCACGCGCCGGGTGGTCGGCTGTAGTCGAGATAGAGCATGGACGCCACCGCGTCGACGCGCAGGCCGTCGATCGCATAGCGCTCCATCCAGAACAGCGCGTTCGACACCAGGAAGTTCGTCACTTCGGTGCGGCCGTAATTGTAGATCAGCGTGCCCCAATCGAGGTGCCGGCCTTGGAGCGGGTTGGCGTGCTCGTACACCGCGGTGCCGTCGAAGCTGCCAAGGCCGTGCGGATCGTCCGGGAAGTGGCCGGGCACCCAATCGAGCAATACGCCGATGCCCTCGCGGTGGCAGGCGTCGATCAGCGCGGCGAAATCCTCGGGGGTCCCGAAGCGGCTGGTCGGGGCATAGAGGCCGGTCGGCTGATAGCCCCAGGAGCCGTCGAACGGATGCTCGCTGACGGGCAGGAATTCGAGATGGGTGAAGCCCATGTCGCGGGCATAGGCCGGCAATTGCTCGGCCAGCTCGCGATAGGTCAGCCATTCATCGCCGTTCTTGCGGCGCCATGAGCCGAGATGAACCTCGTAGATCGACATCGGCGCCGACAGCGCGTTGATGCCATCGGGCGCGGGGCGCGGCCGCGGCAGATGCGCCTCGTCGAACACGATCGAGGCCGTCTTCGGCCGGACCTCGCTGGCAAATGCCAGCGGGTCGGATTTCAGCGGCAGGAGATGACCGTGGGGGCCGATGATCTCGAACTTGTAGTGATCGCCAGACTTGGCATGCGGAATGAACAATTCCCAATAGCCGGCTCCGCGCACCCGCATCGGATGGCGCCGTCCGTCCCAGAAATTGAAATCGCCGACCACGGACACGCGTCGCGCGTTCGGGGCCAGCACGACGAAGCCGATGCCGTCGATGCCCTCGAGCCGCATCGGGTGCGCGCCGAGCTTGTCATAGAGGCGCTGATGGGTGCCTTCGCCGAGCAGATAGAGATCGAAATCGGTCAGGATCGGCGGAAAGCGATAGGCATCCTCGAACTCGACGACATTGTTGCCGAACTTTGCGCGCAGCTGGTAGTGCTTGGAGCCGTTCGGCAGGGCACCAATGAACAGCCCGGCATCGTGCACGCGGTCGAGCGATGCGACCTCGCCATGTTCGCCGACCGCCTCGACATTGGAAGCCTCGGGCAAGAACGCGCGCACCACGCTTCTGCCACCCTCGGGATGCAGGCCGAGATAATGGAAGGGGTCGGAGTGGCGGCCCTCGATGATCGCATAGGCCTCGGCAGGCAGTTTAGGCATGGGCTTCGCTCTCGGTGCTGGACAGAATGCGAAGCAGTCCGGTCAGCGGCGCATGAAGCCCCTCAGCCCGGTGGGACAGCTCGTACTCTACGTCTTCGAACGCTTGATCAAGCAGGAAAAACCTTAACAGGCCTTCCGCGGACTGCCGGTTCTCCGGCCACAGTCGCCGATCGGTCGTGGCTTCGCGGTAGGCGGAGAGGAAGGTTGCGACGGCTCGCTCGCGCCATTCGTGGAGCGCGGCCGTGAGCCGGGCTTGCTCGTCGGAGGCACCCGTGAGCGCGCGGCTCTGGGCTGCGTTGACCGAAAGATCGATCGAGCGGATCAGGCCGGCGACGTCGCGCGCGGCAGGCGCCTTGCGGCGCTTGTCGGCCAGCGGCAGACGCGGATCGCCGTCGAAGTCGATGATGAAGATATCGTCCTTCACGATCAGAGTTTGCCCGAGGCGGAAGTCCCCATGATGACGGATGTTCAACCCGCCGATCCCGGAAGGCAAGAGCGCATTGAGGTGATCTGGCAGGGTCGCGCGCACCGATATGAGCTGGTCGATCAGCGGCCGATCCGTCTCCCGCAGGCCGTCGCGGCTGTCGGCCAGTCGCTGGAGAACCCGCTCGGCCCGCGCCTTGAGACCGGACAGGAGCCGGTCGAGGTGCGCAGTGCCGATCGGCTCCGGAGCAAGCTCGTTCGCCTTGGCTGCGGCCAGGGCGACGTGCATCTCGGCGAGCCGTTTGCCGATCTGCGCGATGAAGTGCAGATAAAGCGTCTGCTCCTGGGTCTCGCGCGGTGCTTCGCCCGCCGCCAGCACGCGCTGCTCGTCGATATAGCGATCAAGATAGCCGGTGGTCACCGTCCAGCCATCGCCCTGGTTCTCGACGAAGGCATGCAGCACGCCGAGCGCGCTGCGCCGATCGCCTTCGAGCAGCTCGACGCTGCCGAGCAATGCCGGCGTATTGGCAAAGCGCGCGACCTCGGTGAGATAGTGGCCGATCTCGATCTCGGGGCTGATGCCGCTTTCGAGCCGCCGGTAGATCTTGGCAACGTACTGGTTGTCGACCAGCGCCGTGCTGTTCGACTGCTCGATTGCGCGGATGCGCTCGGGCTCCTTGATGGAATAGTCGGCGAACCGGCTGGTCGACTTGAACTCGAGCCGCAGATTGTTCTCGTCCACCACGAGGTTTTGCGACAGGCCGCGCAGGAACAGGCCGATGAAGATCTGGTCGGTGGCAACGTCGAGCAGCGTGCCTTCGCGCGCGCCCTGCCGGACGGCGGCGAGCGCCTTCGGGTTGAAGCGCTCGCGGTCGAAGCGCACCCACTCGATCTGCATGGGCAGCACGTACCGCGTCGTGACGTCGTCCCGCGTCGTCTCGAAGAACGCGATCCAGGGTCTGTTGTCGCCGATGTCGCTGAAAGGTACCGCCGAGGTCAGCGTGGTATTGATGTGCTTTGGATTATGCTCGGGATACCACCGCGTCCGTGACAGGAAGCCCGGCAGCACGTCGCGCTCGAACACGCCGCGCTCGCGGGCGAGCGACACCCAGTTGGAGTTCACCGGCACCACCAGGGTCTCGAACTCCGGCACCGCGCGCGGCGTCACCGGCTCGGACTTGTCGCGCTCCTGAAGCTGGAACCAGTAGAAGCCATACGGCCCCAGCGTGATCATGTAGGGCAGTTCGCCGATCGCCGGGAAACGCGTCCGTCCCAGCATCTCCTGCGGAATGCGGTCTTTCCACGGCGACAGGTCGAGCTCGGTCGCCTGCGCCGCGCGCGAGAGGTTGGCGACGCACAGGATCACCTCGTCGCGGTATTGCCGGACGTAGGCGAGCACGGCGCGGTTGGCGGGGCGGATGAAGGTCATGGTGCCGCGGCCGAAGGCGAGCGTCGACTTGCGCACCGAGATCAGCCGCTTGGTGGCGCTGAGCAGCGAGGACAGGCTGCGCGACTGCGCCTCCACGTTCACGGATTCGTAGCCGTAGACCGGGTCCATGATCAGCGGGGCGTAGAGACGGGCCGGGTCGCAGCGCGAGAAGCCGCCGTTGCGGTCCGGGCTCCACTGCATCGGCGTGCGAACGCCGTTGCGGTCGCCGAGATAGATGTTGTCGCCCATCCCGATCTCGTCGCCGTAATAGATGATCGGCGTGCCCGGAAAGGACAGCAGCAGCGAGTTCATCAGCTCGATCTTGCGCCGGTCGTTGTCCATCAGCGGCGCCAGGCGCCGGCGGATGCCGACATTGATGCGGGCGCGCGGATCGTTGGCGTAGGTGGTCCAGAGATAGTCGCGCTCGACGTCGGTGACCATCTCCAGCGTCAGCTCGTCATGATTGCGCAGGAACAGCGCCCATTGGCAGCTCGCGGGAATATCCGGCGTCTGGCGCAGGATGTCGGTGATCGGGAAACGGTCTTCCTGCGCGATCGCCATGTAAATGCGCGGCATCAGCGGGAAGTGGTAGGCCATGTGGCACTCGTCACCACGGCCGAAATATTCCTGCACGTCTTCCGGCCATTGATTGGCCTCGGCGAGCAGCAGCTTGCCCTTGGAGTAGGAGTCGAGCTCCTGGCGCAGCCGCTTGATGATCGCGTGCGTCTCGGGAAGGTTTTCGTTGTTGGTGCCGTCGCGCTCGCACAGATAGGGAATGGCATCGAGGCGGAAACCGTCGACGCCGGCGTCGAGCCAGCGCTTCATCACCTGGATCAGCGCGCTGACGACGCGCGGATTGTCGAAATTGAGGTCCGGCTGGTGCGAGAAGAAGCGGTGCCAGTAGAACGCGCCGGCCTCGTGGTCCCAGGTCCAGTTCGACTTCTCGGTGTCGGTGAAGATGATGCGCGTGCCCTGGTATTTCTGGTCGGTGTCGCTCCAGACATACCAGTTGCGGGCGCTGGAGCCCGGATGGCTGCGCCGCGCGCGCTTGAACCATTTATGCTGGTCGGAGGTGTGGTTGACGACGAGCTCGGTGATGACGCGCAAGCCGCGCTTCTGCGCTTCCTGGATGAAGCGCTTGAAGTCTTTCATCGTCCCGAAATCGGGATTGACCGAACCGTAATCGGCGATGTCGTAGCCGTCGTCGCGGCCAGGCGACGGATAGAACGGCAGCAGCCACAGCGCGGTGACGCCGAGCTCCTGCAGATAAGGCAGCTTCTCGGTCAGGCCGGCGAAGTCGCCGATGCCGTCATTGTTGCTGTCGGCGAAGGCCTTGACGTGGAGCTGGTAGATGATGGCGTCCTTGTACCAGAGCTCGTCCACGGTCTCGGCAGCCTCGGCCTTCTTGGTGTCGACGGAAGATAGAACATTCATGGCGTGCCCCCCTTACGCCAGGCAGCGGAACAAGAGCGCCGGATCACGGTCGGGATCGATACGCAACCTGATCCCGCCCCATTCGATGCGGGACTGTTCGCCGGTGAGGAGGTTTTCGAGTGTCGTCACATGGTGTCGCTGCCCGCCGGCGTCAACGGTGACGTCACCGAGCGGCAGCCAAAACTCGCGCACGTGGCCCGAGAGGGCAATCGCGACGACGACGGTGTTGGCGGGCTCAGCCGCCTCCTTGACGAAGGCGATGGTCTCGCCGTCTTCGACGCCGAGAAAACGCAAATTCGCGGTTTGCTGGAGCGCGCCGTTGTCGTTGCGGATGCGGTTGAGGCCGGCAATGTAGGGCTTGATGTTGCCAGGCTTGTCCCAGTCGCGCTGCTTGATCTGATATTTTTCGGAATCGAGATATTCCTCCCGGCCGGGGACCGCCTCGTGCTCCAGCAGCTCGAAGCCGCTGTACACGCCGTAACTGCCCGACAACGTCGCCGCCAGCGCAACGCGGGACTTGAAGGCCCAGACCTCTCCGCTCTGGAGATGATAGGGCAGCAGGTCGGGCGTGTTGACGAACAGATTTGGACGATAGAAGTCGCGCTCGGGATAGCGCGTCAGCTCGCCGAAATATTGCTCCAGCTCCCACCGCGAGGTGCGCCAGGGGAAGTAAGTGAAGGACTGCGCAAAGCCGAGCTTGGCGAGGCCCTGCATCAGCTTCGGTCGTGCAAAGGTCTTGGAGAACAGGATCACCTCGGGATGTCGGCGGCGGATGTCCCGGATCAGCCAGTCCCAGAACGCCCGCGGCGCGGTGTCGTGATTGTCGATGGCGAAGATGGTGACGCCGTGGTCGATCCAGAACAGCATGGCGTCGCGAAAGGCGTTCCACAGGCCGATGCGGTCGACCGAGGCGAAATCGGGGATCACGATGTCGGAATAGGCGCCATCTGCCGTCCGCACCGAGCGGTCCGGCCGCCATTTGAACCATTCTGGATGCTGCGTCAGCCAGGGATGGTCCGGCGAGCATTGCACGGCGAAGTCGAGCGCCAGCTCGAGGCCGTATTCCAGGCAGGTCGCGACCAGCGCGCGAAAGTCCTCGATGGTGCCGAGCTCGGGATGCAGCGCATCGTGGCCACCCTCGGCGGCGCCAATCGCGTAGGGCGAGCCGGGTTCGCCGTCGGTGGCCACCGGCGCATTGTTGCGGCCCTTGCGGCGGCTGCGACCGATGGGATGGATCGGCGTGAAATAGAGCACGTCAAAACCCATCGCTGCGATGTCGGGAACGCGCGCGATGCAGTCGCGGAGCGTGCCGTGCTGTCCGGGAATCTGGCTCTGGCTGCGCGGCATCATCTGATACCAGGCGCCAAATCGCGCTCTGTCGCGATCGATAATTAGCGGGAACGGCTGGGAGCGGGTCAGGTCGGGCCGGGACTGGCTTTCGGCCATGGCATCGCCGAGCTCGGTCGCAAGCAGCGAGGTGACATCGCCGGTCTGCAGATAGTCCTCGCATTGCCTGACGATGATTGCCGCGGCCGCCTGCCGGGCGCCATGCGCCTTGGTCAGGAGGCCGGCGCCCTCGATCGCATCGAGGTTGACATCGGCGCCGGTTCGCTGCTTGCGCAGGACGGCGTGGGACCAGGTCGCGAACTCGTCGGTCCAGGCCTCGATCGCATAGACATATTGGCCGGGCTCGATGGGTGTGAATGCGCCGGACCAGCGGTCGTTGCCATGATGGGTCATCGGTTCTTGTCGCCAGTCCCGATCCTGCTCAGGGCGCCACAGCAGCGCGCTGCTGACCACGGCCTCGCCGTCGCGGTAGACGTCGGCCCAGACCTCGACGCGCTCGCCCGCGATCCGCTTCACGGCAAAGCGGCCGCCGTCGATCGCGGGATAGACGTCTTCGATGAGGAAAGCGCTGCCGGCTGCGGCACTTTCGACAGTTTGAATTGTCTTGTTCACGGTGATGCCATTGACAAGAAAGCAGGGGCCCGTTTCCCTTGTCGGGAACCTACGCTTGATACCTATATAGAAAGCCGCTTGTGTGTCATTAGTTCCCCCTGGGAACGGCCGTATGGTTCGTGAGTTAAGCCCGACTAACGTCTTCCGTCGCCTCGTTAAAATCGATGCCCCCGGCAAGCGGGTGGCCTGCAAGCTGCGTGCCGAATGGATCTTTTAGCTCAAGCCCGGATCAAGGGCGTTCAGTCCGAATTTATCGATGCCCTCGGAAAGCTGCGGGTCACCGATCCCGTGGCTCTCAAATCCATCCTCGACGCCCTGCCGGAAAAGCGGGTGTACCGCTTCGTCGGCGGCCCGGTGGTGGTTCGTGCGCTTGGACACCCCCGCACGGAATTGGCGGCCGTCGGCACGCCGCCGCTGAAATGGACATTGGCCGGAAACGGCAACGTGATCGCGCAAGGCGAGACGCGCGAACCCGTGATCGCCTGGCCCGCCGAGCTGCCGCTCGGTTATCACCGCTTGACGCTGACCGATGCCAAAGGTGTGACCGAAGAGGTGCCGATGATCGTGGCGCCGGAGCGGGCCTTTGGCGGCGATTTCGACCGCGGCTGGCTGCTCGCCGTGCAGCTCTACAGCGTCCGCTCGGACCGCAATTGGGGCATTGGCGATTTCACCGATCTTGCAAACCTGGTCCGGCTCGCCAAGCAGCTCGGGGCCGACGGCGTCGGGCTCAATCCGCTCCACGTCCTGTTCGACGACCACCCCGCCGATTGCAGTCCCTATTCGCCCAACAGCCGGCTGTTCCTCAATCCGCTCTATATCGACGTCGAGGCGATTGCCGAATTCTCGGCGGACCTCGTGCCGGATGCAGCCGCGACCGCCGCCCGCCTGCGCGAAGGCGATCGCGTAGCTTATACCGACATGGCGGCGTTGAAATGGCTGGGCCTGCGCGCCGCCTTCAACAGTTTTGTGACCAGCGCCAGCGAGTCGCGTCGCAAGGCCTTCGACGCCTTTCGTGCCGCCCGTGCCCCGCTGTTGTCGCGCTTTGCCTGTTTCGAGGTGTTGCGTCACCGTTTCACCGGCCCGTGGTGGGAATGGCCTGCGGAATGGCAGCAGCCGGACGAGGCCAAATGCGCGGACTTGCGCAACGGTCCCGACAAGCGCGAGGTCGAGTTCGTCGAATTCGTGCAATGGACCGCGGACAGCCAGCTGCACGCAGCCAAGGAGCTGGCCGGCCAGCTCGGCATGCGGGTCGGGCTCTATCTCGACGTTGCCGTCGGCGTGCAGTCCAACGGCTTCGACGCCTGGAACGAGCAGATGGCGATCTCCCGTCATCTTGCCGTCGGCGCGCCGCCCGACGTTCTCAACACGATCGGCCAGGACTGGGGCCTTGCGGGCTTCAATGCCGGCGGACTGGAAGCGCAATCCTTCGTGCCGTTCGCCGACATGCTCGCCGCATCGATGCGGCATGCCGGCGCGATCAGGCTCGACCACGTGCTCGGCCTGAAGCGGCTCTATCTGGTGCCGCGCGGCTTCAAGCCTGATAACGGCGCCTATGTGCAGATGCCGTTCGAGGCGCTGCTGGGCGCCGTGGCGCGCGAAAGCGCGGCCCACAAATGCATCGTGATCGGCGAGGACCTCGGCACCGTGCCGGAAGGTTTTCGCGAGATGATGCAGGATTTCGGCATCTGGTCCTATCTCGTCATGATGTTCGAGCGCGACGATGCCGGCCATTTCCGCAACGTCGACCACTACCGGCCCAACGCGCTCGTCACGCTGAACACGCACGATCTGTCGACCTATGCCGGCTGGCGCTCGTTCAGCGACCTCAAGATGAAGCGCTCGCTCGGGCTCGATCCCGGCGAGAACGACCAGGCGCGCTGGGATGCGCTCGGACGGCTCGACGAGATCCTGCGCCAGAACGGCATCAAGGCCAACGACCTCTATTCGGTCCTCGCTTTCCTGTCGCGCACGCCGTCGCGACTGCTCGCGGTGTCGATGGAGGATCTGCTCGGCGTGATCGACCAGCCCAACATTCCCGGCACCATCGACGAGCATCCGAACTGGCGCCAGCGTCTCCCCGTCGCGCTCGACAAGATCGCATCGAAGGTGGACCTCACGGCCTTGCGAGCGGCGACGCGGGAACGCTCCTTGCCCGGCGGGAGTTAACGGGGCGGGGTTTTCCAGGCTCGCACGACATTGTCACAGAAGATCGAGGACTATGCGCTGATCGGCGACTGTGAGACCGCGGCGCTGGTCGGGCGCAACGGCTCGATCGACTGGCTGTGCTGGCCGGCTTTCGATTCCGACGCCTGCTTCGCCGCCATCCTCGGCACCCACAAGAACGGCCGCTGGCTGATCGCACCGAGCGAGGCCGTCACCAAGACGTCGCGCCGCTATCTCGGCAACACCCTCATCCTCGAGACACGGTTTGAGACGAAAGACGGCGCCGTCGCGCTGATCGACTTCATGCCGCCGCGCGGCAAGGCGTCCGACATCGTGCGGCTGGTGCGCGGCCTCGAGGGCACGGTGAAGATGCGGATGGAGCTCGTGATCCGCTTCGGTTTCGGCGTGGACATTCCCTGGGTGCGGCGGATCGATCATTCCTTGATGGCCATCGCCGGTCAGGACATGACGGTGCTGCGCACGCCGGTCGAGACTCGCGGCGAGGATCTGACCACGGTCTCCGATTTCGAGGTGAAGCAAGGCGAGACCGTGCCGTTCGTCCTGACCTACGGGCCCTCGCATCTCGAGCCGCCTGCACCGATCGACCCGGAAGCGGCGCTTCAGGAGACCGAAAAATTCTGGCAGGACTGGTGCGGCCATTGTACCCGCGACGGCGATTATCACGATCTGATCGTGCGCTCGCTGATCACGCTGAAGGCGCTGACCTTTGCTCCCACCGGAGGTATCGTCGCGGCGCCGACCACCTCGCTGCCCGAGAAGCTCGGCGGCAGCCGGAATTGGGATTACCGCTTCTGCTGGCTGCGCGATGCGACCTTCACGCTGCTGGCGCTGATGAACTCGGGCTACACCGAGGAGGCCCTGGCCTGGCACAATTGGCTGTTGCGCGCGGCGGCGGGGTCGCCTTCGAACATGCAGATCATGTACGGGATCTGGGGCCAGCGGCGGCTGCTCGAATGGGAGGCGGGCTGGCTCGACGGCTATGAGGGTGCGCGGCCCGTGCGCGTCGGCAATGCCGCGCATGCGCAGCTCCAGCTCGACGTCTACGGCGAGCTGATCGATGCCTTCCACCAATCGCGCATGGCCAGGCTCAAGCTCGACGAGGAGACCTGGGCGCTGGAATGTGCCGTGCTCAATCACCTGGCCGAGGTCTGGGACCAGCCCGACCACGGCATCTGGGAGCGGCGCGGGCAGCCGAAGCACTACGTCTTCTCCAAGGTGATGACCTGGGTCGCGTTCGATCGCGGCATCAAGAGCGCCGAGACCTTCGGCTTCAAGGCGCCGCTGTTGCACTGGCGTACCTTGCGCGAGGCCATTCATCGCGACGTCTGCAACAGGGGATTCGACGCGGAGGAGAATGCCTTCGTCGAGTCCTACGGCGCGAAACTGCTCGACGCATCCGTGCTGCTGCTGCCGGCCGTCGGCTTCCTGCCGCCCTCGGACCCGCGCATCCGCGGCACCATCGCTGCTGTCGAGACCCGTCTGGTTCGTGATGGTTTCGTGCTGCGGCACGATCCGCGCGAGCTGCCAGCGGGGCAGCCGCCGCTCGAAGGCGCGTTTCTGGCCTGCAGCCTGTGGCTCGCCGATGCCCATGTGCTGGCCGGCGACCTCGACAAGGCGCAGGTTCTGCTCGACCGCGTGGTCGGCATCGCCAACGACGTCGGTCTATTGGCCGAGGAATACGATTCAGCCGCCAGGCGCCAGACCGGAAATTTCCCGCAGGCGCTGACCCACATCGCGCTGATCAACACCGCGCATAATCTGTCGGCGGCAAGGCACGATAGCGAGAAGCCTGCACAGCAGCGGTCGAAGTAGGGAAGGCGTACGTAAGGCCGATCGCCTCCGCGAAAGAGGTGTGCTCCCTCTCCCGCAAGCGGGAGAGGTGAAGCGAACCGGCAGCTCGTCTAGCCTGCCCCATTCCGCTTCAGGATCATCTCCATCGCCTCGGCAAAACCGTCCTGCTCGTTGCTCGCGGTGACGTGGGTGGCCTGGTCCTTGACGCTGTCGGTGGCGTTGCCCATGGCGATCGAGGTGCCGCTGACGGCGAACATCGCGAGGTCGTTCTGCATGTCGCCGATGGTGGCGACCGCGTCGGTCGAGATGCCGATGCGCTTGGCCATGGCCTGCACGAAGGTGCCTTTGTTGAAGCCCGGCGGGGTGATGTCGAGATAATAGGTCTGCGAGCGCACGGCGGTCGCCTCGCTGCCGAGCGCCTCCTGCATCACCTTCTCGCAAGCCTCCAGGCCTGCGGCATCGGCGCTGGCACCGACGATCTTGCAGGCGCTTGCGAGGTAGGGCGAGAAGTCACTCACGATGGTGGGGTCGGAACGGATCGTGTGCTGCTCATGGGCGACGTACTTGCCATCAGGGTTGTCGATCAGCCATTTGTCATAGGTGAACAGCCAGATGTCGGCGCCGAACTCGCGCAGGATCTGCAGCGACCGTTCGGCCGCGCTTGCCGGGATCAGATGCTGCTCGACCGGCTGCATCTCGGGATCGACGATCGAGGAGCCGTTGAACGGTCCGACCGGCAGCCACAGCGCCAGCGGCTCGATCAGGAAGCGCATGCCGATGGCGGGGCGGCTGGAGGTGATGGTGAAGCCGATGCCGGCCTTGTGCAGGCGCTGCACTGCGGATCTTGCGCGGTCCGTCAGCGTCTTGTCCTTGGTCAGCAGCGTGCCGTCGACGTCGGACACCACGAGTGAGATTTGCGTCATGGCAGGACCTTGGGTTCGTTGTCTCAGCGTTTCGCCGCACCCAGCTTCAATTGCCGCACCACCCCGTCGACGATCGCTTCGACGGTTTCGTCGATCGAGACGGTGATGACGTGCTCGCCGGTCTCCGGCGGCTCCAGCGTCTCGAGCTGGCTGGTCAGCAGCCCGGGCGGCATGAAATGACCCTTGCGGTGCGCGAGCCGCTCGGCGATCAGCTCCCTGGTGCCCTTCAGGAAGACGAATCGGACATCGTCGCGCCCGCGCAGCAGCACGTCGCGATAAGTGTGCTTCAGGGCCGAGCAGGCGATGATGACGTGCTCGCCGCGTTCGCAAACCCGTGCGATCTCGTCGGCGATGGCGTTGAGCCAGGGCCAGCGGTCCTCGTCGGTGAGGGGATGGCCGGCCCGCATCTTCTCGACATTGCTGGCGGGATGGAAGCTGTCGCCGTCCTCGAAGCGCCAGCCGAGCCGCTGGCCGAGCGCCGCCGCGACCGTGCTCTTGCCCGAACCCGAGACGCCCATCACGATCAACGCACAAGGTGCTTCAACGCGGCCCACGAAATTCCTCCGGAAGCGCGGCCTGATCGACCAGCCAGGTGGTCTCACCATGCGAGCGCGCGCGTAACGCCGGCAGAGTCTCGCCATTGAGGAGGCGCGTCAAGATCGCCTGCTTGTCGTGCCCTGCAATCTCGAACAGCATTTCGTAGCACGAGGCCAGGACGGGCAGGGTCAGCGACACCCGCGGCACGAAAGGCGCGACATTGGCCTTGGGGACTCCGACGACCCAGCGCTCGGTCTCCTCGATTTCGGGGAAGCCAGGAAACAGCGAGGCGGTGTGGCCGTCCGGCCCGGCGCCCATCAGGACGAGGTCGAACAGCGGGCGCGCCGGATCGAGGACTTCAGCGCCGTAGAACGACTGCAATTCGTGCGCATAGGCCGCGGCGCTCTGATCGGGGCTTTCGAGCGTGGTCGGGATCGGATGGACATGGCCTGCCGGCGCGTTGGAATCGAGAAACGTCGCGCGGGCGATCGCCATGTTGTTGAGGGGATCGCTCTCCGGGACAAGGCGCTCGTCACCGATGAACCAATGCACGCGCTGCCACGGGATCTGGCCGCGCCAGGGCTCGCTGCCGAGCAGCTGATACAGCTTCTTCGGGCTGGAGCCGCCGGTCAGGCAGATCGCGATGCGGCCGGGATTGGCTGCAATCCGGGCCATCACCCGCTCGGCCGCGGCGCGGGCGAGGGCCTCGGCGTCGGCCTCGACGATCAGTCTCGGCTGGCCGGCCTGCGCCATCAGGAAAACTTCCGCCAGCTTCGCCCGTCCCGCCGCAGCAGCTCGTCGGCGCATGTCGGGCCCTCGCTGCCGGCTTCGTAGGTTTCGATGCCGTTGGTGCCCGCGCTTCTCCAGGCGTCCAGGAACGGCTGCACCGCCTGCCACCCGGCCTCGACACCGTCGGCGCGCTGGAACAGGATGTTGTCGCCGATCATGCAGTCGTAGATCAGCGTCTCGTAGCCGGTCGAGGGATCGGCCTGGAAATAGTCGCCATAACGAAACTTCATCTCGACGCCGTCGATGGTAATGCTTGGTCCCGGTATTTTGGCGTTGAATTGCAGCTCGATCGTCTCCGTCGGCGCGATGCCGATGGTGAGGAAATTCTGCGAGAGCCGGTCGACATCCGTACCCGAGAACATCGACAGCGGCGCTTGCTTGAACTTGATCGCGACCTCGGTGCGCTTGTGGCCGAGCGCCTTGCCGGTACGCAGATAGAACGGCACGCCGGCCCAGCGCCAATTGTCGATCAGGAGCTTGAGCGCGACATAGGTCTCGGTGGTGCTGCCGGGCTTGACGTCCTCGGTCTTGCGATAGTCCGGTATCTCGTCGTCGCCGATCCGGCCGGCCAGATATTGCCCGCGCACCGAACGCCTCAGCGCTTCCGCCTCGGTCGGCTGCTGAATCGCCGAGAGCACCTCGGCCTTCTCCGAGCGTACCGAATGCGCATCGAACCGCGACGGTGGCTCCATCGCGACCAGCGACATCAGCTGGAACAAATGGTTCGGCACCATGTCGCGCAGCGCGCCGGTGGCGTCGTAGAAGCCGCCGCGATGGCCGACGCCGAGCTTTTCCTCCACCGTGATCTGCACGTGGTCGATATGGTTGCGATTCCAGATCGGCTCGAACATGCCGTTGGCAAAACGCAGCACCAGGATGTTCTGCACCGTCTCCTTGCCGAGATAGTGATCGATCCGGTAGATCTGATGCTCCTCCATGATCTTCAGCAGCTCGGCGTTGAGCGCGCGCGCCGAGGCGAGGTCCGTGCCGAACGGTTTTTCGATCACGAGCCGTCGCCAGGCGCCGTTCTCCTTCATCAGCCCGGTGCGGCCGAGCTCGCGCGCGGTCGGCGCGAAGGCGGCCGGCGGGGTCGCGAGGTAGAACAGCCGGTTGCCGCCGGTGCCTTGCGAGCATTCCAGCGAATCCAGATGCTCGCGCAAGCGGTCGAACGACGGCGGGTCCTTCGGGTCAGCCTCGACGAAGGTGACGCATTGCAAAAGCTGCCTTGCGACATCATCGTCGACCGGGCGGGTTGCAAACTGACGCAGGCCCTTCATCAGGCTGTCGCGCAGCTCGTCATCGGTTTGACCTCTGCGCGCCACCCCGACGACGCAGAATTTTTCCGGCAACAGGTTCTCGGCGGCGAGATTGTAAAGCGACGGCATCACCAGTCGATGGGTGAGGTCGCCGGTCACGCCAAAGATGACGAAGGCGCAATTTTGCGGCTTGCGCTTGGGCTGCGGGTCTTTTGTCACGAACTATCGGCCTTCGCTCTGTTACCGTTACTTTGGCTTCACTGTGCCCGGCTGCTTCGGCTCCTTGTGGCCGCCGAACCCTGCGCGCATCGCGGAGAGAATTTTTTCGGCGAAGGTGTGTTCCCGACGGGAGCGGAAACGTGTGTAGAGCGCCGCAGTCAGGACTTCGGCCGGCACGGCCTCGTCGATCGCCGCATTCACGGTCCAGCGTCCCTCGCCGGAATCCTCGACGAAGCCGGAATATTCGGCGAGCTGCGGGCTGTCGGCGAGCGCGGTCGAGGTGAGGTCGAGCAGCCAGGACGGGATCACGCTGCCGCGCCGCCAGACCTCAGCGATATCGGCGAGATCGAAGTCGTAGCGATGATCGGCCGGCAACGCGTCGATATTGGCGTTCTTGAGAATATCAAACCCTTCGGCATAGGCCTGCATCAGGCCGTATTCGATGCCGTTGTGGATCATCTTGACGAAGTGGCCGGCGCCGACGGGGCCGGCATGGATGTAGCCTTGCTCGATGCGGGGATCGCGGCCCTCGCGTCCCTCGGTGCGCGGAATGTCGCCGGCGCCGGGCGCGAGCGCGGCGAAGATCGGATCGAGCCGGTCGACCACCTGCTTCTCGCCGCCGATCATCATGCAATAGCCGCGGTCGAGACCCCAGACGCCGCCGGATGTGCCGACATCGACATAATGGATGCCGCGCGCCTTCAGCGCCTTGCCGCGACGGACGTCGTCCTGCCAGAAGGTGTTGCCGCCGTCGATGATGACGTCGCCTTCCTGCATGACCTTTGCAATCGTCTCGATCGTGGTCTCGGTGATGTGCCCCGCCGGCAGCATCACCCAGGCCGTGCGCGGCCGCTCGAGTTTCGAGACGAACTCTTCGAGCGTCGCCGAGCCGACCGCGCCGTCGGCGGCAAGGCCGGCGACGGCCTTGGTGTCCTTGTCGTACACCACGGTCGAATGTCCGTGGCGCATCAGGCGGCGAACGATGTTGCCGCCCATCCGGCCGAGGCCGATCATGCCGAGTTGCATTGGCAATATTCCTTAAGTGAGCGCGTCGTTGAGCGCCGCATTGAGGGCCGCTAGCCCCTTCTTGAGCCCGCCCTTGAGGTGCACGCGCAATGCGCGCCGGCCGCGCTCGGTGAGCACGTCGAAATCGCCGCGGGCCTGCGCCGCCTTGATCACGCCGAAGCTCGCCTTCTGGCCCGGCACCTGGAGGTCCTTGGCGTCGTCGGCGGTGATCTGGAGGAACACGCCGCTGTCGGGCCCGCCCTTGTAGGCCTGCCCCGTGGAGTGCAGGAAGCGCGGTCCGAATTCGGCGCAGGTCGCGACATGCCGCTTCTCGCGCACCTCGAGCCGCATCGCCTGCAGCGCGTCGATCGTGGCCTTGTCGCGCGCGACATAGCCGAGCAGGGCGACATAGTCGCCCTCGCCCGAGCGCGACAGATGCGCCTTCAGCCAGGATCTGAGATCGCCATTGGCGCCGGCGGCGCGCAGCGCCGTGGCGTTGGCCTCGTCGGTGTAGAGATCGGCCTCGTTCGTGCTCACCACCGGCTTCTCCGCCGGCAGCGCGCCGGTCTTCTCGAACGATGCCGTGAGCTCGCGGGTCTTGATCTTGGCTGCTTCCACGTCGGGCTGGTCGAACGGGTTGATGCCGAGGATCGAGCCGGCAACCGCCGTTGCCATCTCGAAGCGGAAGAACTCCTGGCCGAGATGGTCGATCGACTTCATGACGATGCGCACGACGGGGTGGCCTGCGGCCTCGATCCCGGCAAGAGCCGAGTCATGCGCCGCATCCGCCTCGCCTTCGATGCGGATGTCGATGAAGAAGCGGTCGTTGCCGTAGACGGCAGGGTCGCCCAGCGGCTCGCCCTCGATCGGGATCAGGCCCTTGCCTTCCTTGCCGGTCGATTCCGCAATCAGCTGCTCGGCCCAGGCGCCGAAATCGGCGATCTTCTTCGACGTGAGGATGGTCACCTTGTCGCGGCCTTCAAGCCCCGCGAGGCCCATGGCAAGGCCGAGCTGCACGCCGGGGTTTTCGCTCGGCGGCACGTCCGGTCCGCAGGAGCGCGCCATCGAGAGCGCATGCTTGACGAAGGTCTTGACGTCGATGCCGGCGGTTGCCGCCGGCACCAGGCCGAACGGCGAGAGCACCGAATAGCGGCCGCCAATCGAGGGTTCGCCATGGAAGATGCGGGCGTAATTCAGCTTCCTGGCGGCCTTCTCCAGCGACGAGCCGGGATCGGTCACCGCGATGAAGCGGTGGCCGGTCTTCACCTTGGGCCCGACCGCCTTGGCAACCTGCTGATGGAAATAGTCCTTCATCGCGTTCGGCTCGGTGGTGCCGCCGGACTTGCTCGAGACGATGAACACGGTGTTGGCGATGTCGATCTTCGCCTCCATCGCCCGGACCTGGGCCGGGTCGGTGGAGTCGAGCACGTGGAGCTTCGGGAAGCCGGGCTTCTTGCCGAAGGTCTCGGCCAGCACCTCGGGCCCGAGGCTCGATCCGCCCATGCCGAGCACGACGGCGTCTGAGAATTTCTGGCCCTTCACGCGGCCGGCATAGTCCTCGTAATCGGCGACGTCGGCCTTGGCGGCGCTGTCGAGCCAGCCGAGCCATTTGTCCTCGTCGGCGCCGGTCCAGACCGATTTATCGCGCTGCCACAGCCTGCGGATCTTGGCCGATGCGCGCCATTCCTCGGTGCTCTTGACGACGGCCTTGCCGAGCCCGTCGCCCAACGATAGCTGCTGGCGGTCGATCGCCGGTCCCAGCACGGTGGCGCGCTTGTGGGCGACCGCGCCGTAGAGCTTGTCGGCGGCGTCCGCGAACAGCTTGACGCCGTCCTTGACCAATTCCTCGGTGATCGCATCGAGCGAGATGCCGGAGCGCTCGAGCTCCTCCAGCACGCGCCTCGCGTCGTCGACGTTCTCCTCCAGGCTGTCGCGCGGCTTGCCGTGGTCGCGGAAGGCATCCAGTGTCGCCGGCGGCACGGTGTTGATGGTGTCGGGGCCGATCAGCTCCTCGACATAGAGGACGTCGCTGTAGTCCTTGTTCTTGGTGCCGGTCGAGGCCCACAGCATGCGCTGCGGCTTGGCGCCCTTGGCGGCAAGCTTCTCCCAGCGGGCACCCGAGAACAGGCGCTTGTAATCCTGATAGGCGACCTTGGCATTGGCGATCGCGACCTTGCCCTTGAGCGCGGCGAGCCGCTCCTTCTCTTGGGGATCGTTGGCGCGGGCGATCTTCTCGTCGAGCTGCTTGTCGACGACGCTGTCGATGCGGCTAACGAAGAAGCTCGCGACGCTCGCGACGTGCGAGGGATCGCCGCCGCCTGCGACGTAGCTCTCGAGACCCGCGATATAGGCCTCGGCGACCTGGAGGTAGACGGCCTTCGAGAACAGCAGCGTGATGTTGATGCTGATGCCCTCGCCGATCAGCGTCTCGATCGCGGGCAGGCCCTCCGGCGTCGCTGGCACCTTCACCATCAGGTTCTTGCGGCCAACGTCCTTCCAGAGCCGCCGTGCTTCGGCGACCGTGCCGGCGGTGTCCATCGCGAGATAGGGCGAGACTTCCAGGCTGACATAACCGTCGCCGCCCTTGAGGCGGTCGTAGACCGGGCGCAGCACGTCGGCGGCGTTCTGGATGTCCTCGACCGCGACGGCTTCGAACAGGTCGGCCACGGTCCGGTCGCCGCGCTTCAGCGCCTTGCCGATCGGGGCGTCGTACTCGTCCGAGCTGCCGATCGCCTTCTCGAAGATCGAGGGGTTGGAGGTGACGCCCTTGACGCCGTCGGTGTCGATCAGCCGCTTCAGGTCGCCCTTGGCGATGAAGCCACGGGCCAGGAAGTCCAGCCAGACGGCTTGTCCGTGCTTTTCCAGTTCTTTGACGGGATTCATGGTGCTTATTTATCTCCAAGCCTGCGGGCGAGGGGTTTCCGCGCCTGTCCTGACGCGCTATCCTTTAGCTTACATGCTCCCGGGAGGGAACCAATCAAGGGTACAGGCGTCATACCCTCCAGTGTAACTCCGTCGCGATCAAGGCGATCCGGTCGGCAGTAGCTGGTGTTGCGGAAAAAGTCGCTGGCCGAGCGTTCGGCCGGGTCTGGTTGCGTAGCGTCGGCCACTGTGTTCTGCAGATCGTGGCGACGCGGAGTGCTCATCAGCGGAATCCGATCCGCCTGATGCATCGTGGCTCGGCCGCGAATGGCCATGCTGGGGGAAAGCATGCACGCACATACGGACGGCTTTGCCTTCGCCGTCGCCAACGATACGCCACAGGCCGCGCCCGCCGGAGGTGTCGACGCATCCCGCGATCTCGAAATCAGCCCATGTACCACCCCGCTGCGGCTGCTGGTCGCGGCGGGCTTTGCCATGACGCTGATCGGCGCGACCTTCGCCTTCGACTGGTGGGATGGCCTTGGTGAATACGACACGACGGCCGGGGCGGCCGGCGTCGTGGTGTTCGCCTCCTTGACGATCTGGCTGATCTGGATGCTCCCGGCCGAACGGGGAGCGGTGGTGGTGGTCACCTCCTACGGCATCCGCGATCTACGCATCGGCAATGAATTTCTGCCGTGGGACTCGATTGCGGAGATTTCGGCTGAACGACGCCGCGGCCACATGACGATCGTGCTGACGCCGACGCCCGCCTTGCTGCAACAGCTCCGCAGCATCCGCAATCTGGCCCGCCGCGCGGAGAGCGATCGTATCGTGATCCGGTCGGAGGGGCTGGCGACCGATTTTGAGACAATGCTGCGTGCGTGCCGCGAAGCTCACGCGGCCGGCACGTCGCGCACCGCATTGCAGCAGGAAGATGAACGCGGCGCTCAAGGCTTCGCCGTACAAGCGTCATAAGATCGCCGTCTGCGGATCGCCATGCTGCAGCGCCGGATGGACGCATCCCCGGTAACGCCCGGATGTTGCGAGCGAGTGACATTTTTTGGAAATGAGCCAATATAGACAGAGATTCGCACAAATTACAGGCATGTGCCTGTTCGTAACTCAACGAGTGCCTACGTTGTGCGTTGCGTCGTGTTGGCACCCGGGTGTCCAATGATCGTCATGTGCTCACGCTGATTCGAAACGGCCTGAGGAACGGTCCGGTAACTGCTTTCGTTTCAGCTTGTAGCGGAACTCACGCGGAGAGGGATCATGTACAACGATTCTCTATTCAACGCTTTCGCTCGGTCGTTCGAGGCGAGAAGCCAGCACGACATGTCGATGGCGGAATATCTGGAATCGTGTCGAAGCGATCCCATGAAATACGCGAACGCGGCCGAACGACTGCTAGCAGCGATCGGTGAACCCCAGACGATTGACACGGCCAAGGACCCACGCCTTGGCCGTATTTTTTTGAACCGCACGATCCGCACCTATCCGGCCTTCGCCGGCTTCTACGGCATGGAAGAAACCATCGAACGCATCGTCGGTTTCTTCCGCCACGCGGCGCAGGGCCTCGAAGAGCGCAAGCAGATCCTCTATCTGCTCGGACCGGTCGGCGGCGGCAAATCCTCGCTGGCCGAGCGGCTGAAGTCGCTGATGGAAGTGCATCCGATCTACGTGCTCAAGGCCGGCGACGAACTCTCGCCCGTGTTCGAGAGCCCGCTCAGCCTGTTCGATCCCGACCAGCTCGGCCCGATGCTGGAAGAGAAGTACGGCATTCCGCGCCGTCGTCTCACCGGCCTGATGAGCCCGTGGTGCTACAAGCGGCTGGAGGCCTTCGGCGGCGACATCTCGCAATTCCGCGTTGCCAAGATCCAGCCGTCGCGGCTGCGCCAGATCGGAATCGCCAAGACCGAGCCCGGTGACGAGAACAACCAGGACATCTCCTCGCTGGTCGGCAAGGTCGACATCCGCAAGCTCGAGACCTACGCGCAGAACGACCCCGACGCCTACAGCTATTCCGGCGGCCTCAACCGCGCCAACCAGGGCGTGCTCGAGTTCGTCGAGATGTTCAAGGCGCCGATCAAGATGCTGCATCCGCTGCTCACCGCGACGCAGGAAGGCAACTACATCGGCACCGAGAACATCGGCGCGATCCCGTTCACCGGCGTGATCCTGGCGCACTCGAACGAAGCCGAGTGGGCGAGCTTCAAGTCCAACAAGAACAACGAGGCCTTCATCGACCGTATCTGCGTGATCAAGGTGCCTTACTGCCTGCGCATCACGGAAGAGCAGAAGATCTACGAGAAGCTGATCCAGGGCTCCGAGCTCGCGTCGGCGCCCTGCGCACCCTCGACCCTGGAGACGCTGGCGCGGTTCTCGGTGATGTCGCGCCTGCGCAAGCACGAGAACTCCACCGTGTTCGCCAAGATGCGGGTTTACGACGGCGAGAGCCTGAAGGAATCCGATCCGAAGGCGCGCAGCGTTCAGGAATATCGCGATGCCGCCGGCGTCGACGAGGGCATGGACGGTGTCTCCACCCGCTTTGCCTTCAAGATCCTGGCTGCGACCTTCAACCACGATCCGCAGGAGGTCGCCGCCGACGCCGTGCACCTGATGTACGCGCTGGAGCAGTCGATCCGCCGCGAGCAGCTGCCCGAGGAAATCGAGAAGCGTTACCTCGAATTCATCAAGGCGGACCTCGCGCCGCGCTACGCCGAGTTCATCGGCAACGAGATCCAGAAGGCCTACCTGGAATCCTACTCGGATTACGGCCAGAACCTGTTCGACCGCTATGTCGATTATGCGGATGCATGGATCGAGGACCAGGACTTCAAGGATCCCGACACCGGCCAGCTGCTCGATCGCGAACTTTTGAACCAGGAATTGACGAAAATCGAGAAGCCTGCGGGCATCGCCAACCCCAAGGACTTCCGGAACGAGGTCGTCAAATTCTCGTTACGCTCCCGGGCCCAGAACGGCGGCAAGAATCCGACCTGGACGTCCTACGAGAAGATTCGCGACGTGATCGAAAAGAGGATATTCTCCCAAGTCGAAGACCTGCTTCCGGTCATCTCCTTCGGCTCGAAGAAGGACGGCGAGACGGAGAAGAAGCACGGCGAATTCGTCGCACGCATGGTGGAGCGCGGCTACACCGAGCGTCAGGTTCGCCGACTCGTCGAATGGTACATGCGCGTGAAGCAGGCCGGTTGAGGCGGATGGGAGGCGAATGGTAAAGTGCCCATTCACATTATTGACAGGCGCCTGAATCCAGGCGGCAAGAGTCTTGAGAACCGCCAGCGGTTCTTGCGTCGGGCCAAGTCCCTGGTGCAGGGCGCCGTCAAGAAGACCTCGCAGGAACGCGACATCAGGGACGTCCTGGAGGGGGGCGAAGTCACGATCCCCCTCGACGGCATGCACGAGCCGCGCTTCCGCCGTGAAGGCGGAACGCGGGACATGGTGCTGCCGGGGAACAAGAAGTTCATCGAGGGCGACTATCTCCAGCGCTCCGGCCAGGGCCGCGCCAAGGATTCCGGTCCGGGTGAGGGCGACAGCGAGGACGCGTTCCGCTTCGTGCTGAGCCGCGACGAGTTCGTCGATCTCTTCCTCGACGATCTCGAGCTGCCGGATCTGGCCAAGCGCAAGATCGCGCAGACCGAGAGCGAGGGCATCCAGCGCGCCGGCTACACCACCTCGGGCTCGCCCGCCAACATCTCGGTGAGCCGCACGGTCCGGCTCGCGCTGGCCCGCCGCATCGCGCTCAAGCGTCCCCGCAAGGACGAGATCGAGGAGCTGGAAGCCGCGATCGCCGCCTGCACCGACGAGGACGAGCGTGAGGCGCTGCTCGCCCAGCTCGAAAAGCTGAAGGCGAAGACGAAGCGCATTCCCTTCATCGATCCGCTGGACATCCGCTATCGCCGCTTCGAGACGGTGCCGCGGCCGGTGGCGCAGGCGGTGATGTTCTGCCTGATGGACGTCTCGGGCTCGATGTCCGAGCACATGAAGGATCTCGCCAAGCGCTTCTACATGCTGCTCTACGTGTTCCTGAAGCGCCGCTACAAGCATGTCGAGATCGTCTTCATCCGCCACACCGATCGCGCCGAGGAGGTGGACGAGCAGACCTTCTTCTACGGTCCGGCCTCGGGCGGCACGCTGGTTTCCAGCGCGCTGCAGGCGATGCACGAGATCGTGCGCGAGCGTTTCAATCCGTCGGACTGGAACATCTACGCTGCGCAAGCCTCCGACGGCGACAATTCCTATTCCGACGGCGAGCTCACCGGCATGCTGCTGACCGACAAGATCCTGCCGGTCTGCCAGTTCTTCGCCTATCTCGAGGTCGGGGAATCCGGCGGCAGCGCCTTCGATCTCTCCGACTCCTCGCTCTGGACCCTCTACGAGCGCCTGCGCAACAGCGGTGCACCGCTCTCGATGCGCAAGGTTAGCGAGCGCAGCGAGATCTTCCCGGTGTTCCACGATCTGTTCCAGCGCCGCGAAACTGCCCAGGAGAAAGCCGCTCCATGACGGAACGATTGTTCGAAGGCGCGGATTGGGATTTTCATACCTTGCAGCGCATCACCGATGCCTGCGAGGCGGTGGCGTTGAAGGATCTCGGGCTCGACGTCTATCCGAACCAGATCGAGGTCATTACCGCCGAGCAGATGCTGGACGCCTATTCGTCCGTCGGCATGCCGCTGTTCTACAAGCACTGGTCGTTCGGCAAGCAGTTCGCGTATCACGAAGCGTCCTATCGCAAGGGCCTGATGGGGCTCGCCTATGAGATCGTGATCAACTCCTCGCCCTGCATCTCCTATCTGATGGAGGAGAACACGGCGACGATGCAGACGCTGGTGATCGCGCACGCCGCCTTCGGCCACAACCACTTCTTCAAGAACAACTACCTGTTCAAGCAGTGGACCGACGCCGACGGCATCCTCGATTATCTCGACTTCGCCAAGAACTACGTCATGCAGTGCGAGGAGCGCTACGGCCGTGCCGAGGTCGAGCGCACGCTGGACGCCGCGCATGCGCTGATGTCGCACGGCATCGACCGCTATCCCGGCAAGAAGAAGCTGGACTTGCGCGAGGAAGAGAAGCGTGCCGGCCGTCGCCGCCAGCACGAGGAAGAAGTCTTCAACGACCTCTGGCGCACCGTGCCCAAGGGGGCGTCGAAGACCCGGTCAGCAATCTCCCTCGAGCGGCGCCGCAAGCTGCTCGGCCTGCCGCAGGAGAACCTGCTCTACTTCCTGGAGAAGAGCGCACCACGGCTGGCGCCATGGCAACGCGAGCTCTTGCGCATCGTCCGCCACATCGCGCAGTATTTCTATCCGCAGAGCCAGACAAAGGTGATGAACGAGGGGACGGCCACCTACGTCCACTATCGCATCATGACCAAGCTGCACCAGCAGGGTCGTATCAGCGACGGCAACTTCCTCGAATTCCTGGGATCGCACACCAATGTGGTGTTCCAGCCCGAATTCGACGATCCGCGCTTCTCCGGATTCAATCCCTATGCGCTCGGCTTCGCAATGATGCAGGACATCGAGCGCATCGTCACCAACCCGTCGGACGAGGACCGCGAGTGGTTCCCCGACATCGCCGGCAGGAACGACGTGATGGGTGTGCTGCGCGACGTCTGGGCCAACTATCGCGACGAGAGCTTCATCGGCCAGTTCCTGAGCCCGAAGCTGATGCGGCACCTGCGCATGTTCCATTTGCACGACGACCCCGAGGAGAGGGCCGGCATCCGGGTCGATGCCATTCACGACGAGCGCGGCTTCCGCCGCGTGCGGCGCGAGCTGGCGCGGCAGCACGATGTCGGCTACATCGACGCCAATATCGAAGTGGTCGACGTCGATCTCTCGGGCGACCGCCGGCTGATCCTGCATCACCACGTCATCAAGGGCGCGCAGCTCAACGAGACCGATGCCAAGCGGGTGCTGCAGCACCTGGCTGATCTCTGGACCTACGACGTCTCGCTGATCGAGGTCGACGCCAACGACAAGGTTTTGCGCGAATATGTCGTGAGCCCGCGCCCGATTCCCGCCGCGGTGGCGTGAGGCAGGTGTTGAGACCCGACTAGCGCATCAATGAAGGTGCGTTCCCTCCCCCCTTGTGGGGGAGGGCTAGGGAGAGGGGCGCTCAGCAAAAGGTCTCGGTTTTTAACGATGCACCGAGGCGGCTCCTTGAAGGAGAGAATCCCCGTGTGGCCCCCCTCCCTGACCCTCCCCCACAAGGGGGAGGGAACGGAGAGAGTCTTGCTGTTCGCCCAATTCCGACGGTCAGCCCATCACGCCTTCTTCGCCGGCTTCTTCTTGCTCGCATTCAGCTCCACCGCCGCGCGGATCAGCGACTTCAACGCCTTTTCGTTGATCTTCTCGCCCTCGCGAATGTCGATCGCGCGCCGCACATTGCCGTCGAGGCTGGAATTGAACAGGCCTGCGGGGTCGTCCAGCGCCGCGCCCTTGGCGAAGGTCAGCTTCACCACCTCGTTGTAGGTCTCGCCGGTGCAGATGATGCCGTCGCGCTCCCACACGGGCACGCCGCGCCACTTCCATTCCTCGACGACATCAGGAACGGCATCCTTGATCAGGCCGCGAACCCGCGCCAGCATCTCGCCGCGCCAGTCGCCGAGCTGCTTGATCCGGCCGTCGATCATCCTGGAGGGCGATGGTCCGTCCGTCGCTTTCGCGGCGCTCTTCTTCGCGACCGCCTTCTTCATGACCTTGCCTCGCCACGCACGCCGCGCCGACCGAGATAGGGCAGCGCGAACAGATAGAGCCCGGTCGCGAGCAGTGGGATCAGCGGCACGAGCGCCAGGAAGCCGATCCAGGCGGCATCGAGCTGCATGGTCATGGCGACGATGTTGGCGATCACCGCGAGGGTAAAGGCGATGGACAGCCAGCGATGGGTTTGTCGAATCCACATGTTCAACGGACCTCCTTTGCAAAGGGTTGGAATGGACGTGTCTAGCCAGCCCGCGCCAGCAGCTCGTCCAGCTTGTTGAAGAACTGCTTCCAGCCGGCATGCGCGCCGCCGAAGGCCTGCTTCTGCGTCGGGCTGAAGCCGGCCTGCTCGACGCGCAGATGCGTGCCGGCCCCGGTCGGCGTCAGCGTGAAGGTCACGACGCTTTTCAGGTCGAACGCGGCGTCCTCGTGCGTAAAATTCCAGGTGTAGGCGAGCGTCTTCTGCGGCTCGATGGTGAGCACCTCGCAGTCCAGCACGCCGCCCCATTCGCCGCGCAGATTGAAGCGATGGCCGACGGTCGGCTTGAAGTCGTTCTTCATCAGCCATTCCTCGATTAGATGCGGCTGCGTCAGCGCGCGCCAGAGCCGCTCTGCCGGGAAGGCAAATTCGCGCTCGACGACCACCGAGCGTGTTTCGGTCGCAGGTCCAGTCATTGGTCCATCCTCTTCAGGAGATCGTCGAGTGCATCGAGCCGCTTCTGCCAGAACGAGGACATCTGGCTGGTCCAGTCGACCAGCGGATCGAGCGCGCCGGGCTGTGCGCTGTAATGGGTCTGCCGCCCCTCATGCCGGTCGCGCACCAGGCCCGCCTGCTTCAGCGCGCCGAGATGTTTGGACACCGCCGGCTGGGAAACGCCCGAAGTCGCCGTCAGTGCCCCGACCGTCTGCTCGCCCTCGCGGCACAGCCGCTCGAAGATCGCCCGCCGCGTGGGGTCGGCGAGCGTCCTGAACAGGAGGTCGGGAGCGGGTGACATGGAGGATCCATAACCGGGAAGTTATGGATAAACTCATAACCGGCGGGTTATGGATGTGTCAAGAGCGGCAGCGGAAATGATGGTGGCTCGCGCGGCCCTCTCTGGGGCGGCAGCGCGCCCTCTCACGGCCGCAGGTAAAGATACCCCTGCGACTGCAGCTCGGCCAATCTGACCACGCCGCCCTTTTCCGCGCTGACGAAGCCCGGCAGCAATTCCTTCAGCGTGACGTTCTGCGCCTTCATCGTGTTGCCGCAGGCGGCAAGCTCGACGCCGTCCTTGGAGAACTCACTGACGCGCTTGCTGAGATCGGGGTTGGCCTGTGCCGCGTGAAATGCCTTCAGCGCCGGTCCGTGGATCACCAGGGCGATCGTGACGTGCTCGGGACCGCCGACGCCGTCGATGTGGTTCTGGATGTTGCCGAGCACGAAATTGACCTTCTCGGCATCGCTGAGGTGGTAGACGACCTTCAGCTTGTTGCCGGCGCCCGGGTCGGTCGCGGCTTTCGCGCCAGAGGCGCCGAGCGCTGCGCCCAAGGTCGAGATGGCGGTCCACAGGATGTTGCGGCGGTTCATGGCGACCTCCCAAGCCGGCTTCGCCGCAGGCATATCATTTGTGGCGCAGCGCGGCGAGCTCCTTGCGGTCGGTCACGAGCGAGGCGCATTCGCCGGTGTCGGTACGGTCGAGCCGGAAGATCTTGTCGTCGGCGCCGGCCACCAGCGCATGCTCGGCCTCGTCGTCCGGCTTGTTGTTCTGCCAGACCCTGACGCTCTCGAGCCGCACGATGGCCGATTTGTTGTCCTTGGACAGCGCCACTTCGATCCCGCCGCCCTCGCAATCGACGCCGCAGCCCATGCGGACTTCGTCACCCTGGCTCAGCAGCACCGCGTGGCTGCCGCACGAGCCGCTGGAGTCGAAATCGCCGCTGCGATGGCGATAGCGAAAGCCCATGCGGAAAGAGTTATGCAGCTGCTTGTCTTCCTTGTCGGTCTCCGCCGAGATCAACAGCTTCATCGACGCGACCTTCTGCTTGGGATGGCGCGCCAGATGTTCGGCATCGTAGCGGCGGACGAAGCAGGCATAAGCCTTGTCGCCCGGCGTGCCCGCATAGACCCGGGCCGTGAAGGCGTCCGCTTCGGCCTTGGTGGTCTCCCGGACCTTGTCGGCCTCATCGGCATGGGCGATGCCGGCAAAGGCAGCCAGGGCGAGCGGCAGGACAAAGGCAAGCTTCATGATCGCACCCTCGCGTTCGAACCGTGGGCCGCCCGCACCGAGCCGGGGAGCCGACTCGCCGTTAGTCGCAGGCCGCGAACGGCGCGTTCAAGCGCTGGCGGTCCCCCGTCTTTCCGGCAGCCTCGCGCAAGGTTCCAGCCTTAAGGGTCTGAAGGATGAGGGGCGGTAACCCCCGGTTGCCGCAGATGACTGGTGGCGGTCAAAATGTCCGTAAGTCAGAACTTGCCCAACCTTGCGATTGGCTATTCCGTGCCGCGGCTCCTGAAGATTCTGGCCGGCGGCCTGCTGCTGACGCTTCTCAGCGCGGCGGTCGCCTTCAACTGGTTTCACGTCAAGACTCTCTCCGAATTCCAGATCACGGCCTGCTATGTGGGCGTCGCGCTGTTCGGCTTTGCGACCTGCAGGACGCTTTGGCGGCTGGTCTCGGCCAGACAGCCGGTCCTCTTCATCACCCGTGTCGGTCTTCGCGACACCCGTATCGCCGATGACACGATTTCCTGGAGATCCGTGCGGGACATATCGGCCTGGCGGTATCGCAGTCAGGTCGTCGTCGTGCTCAAGCTCGATCCGCTCATCGCCGATCGTTTCGACGTCGGCCTGCTGAAGCGTATCGTCTCGATGATGAACAAGGCGGTCGGCGCGGAGGGCGTGCTCGTCAGTCCCGGCGGCCTGACCATGGACGGCGAGACGCTGCTCGAGACCTGCAAGCAATATTGGAAGGCCGGCCGTCTGGCCTATACGGCCCGTCCCGCGACGGAGCCCGAGCCTGTCCATTAGAGCGCGGCCGTAGGGTGGGCAAAGGCGCAACGCGCCGTGCCCACGATGTCTCTCGATCGCGAAAGGTGGTGGGCACGCATTGCTTTGCCCACCCTGCGAATGCGTCAGCAAAAGCCGAGCACCTTTCCTCCCGCTCATCGCGAGAGAATCGACGCGGCCGATCCGTCAGCGCAGGCTGGCGTTGAGCTTGTCCAGCGCCGCCGAGCCCGGGCACAGCGTGTCCGCCTCCAGCGTGTTGAGCGGGGTCTCCACCGTGTTGAGGTGCTCGTGCAGATCTTCCGCCTCGGGATCGACGTAGAGAAGCCCGGTGACGATCTGCCCCTTGGCGGCGTGTCGCGCCAGGAAGGTCTGGGCGCCGAGCCGGTCATGCGGATCGTAGTCGGCATCGATCTTGCGCAGCGCGATCTTGCTGCCGTCGTGCTGCTCGACAACCTGCACCGTGCCCGGCGCGTAATCCACCGCGATCGGGTCGCGGCCGACCAGCACGTCGAGCCGGTTCACGGCATCGTTGTGCTCGCGGACATAGTCGAAGCTCTTGGTCGAGCCGGCGTGGTTGTTGAAGGCAATGCAGGGGCTGATGACGTCGATGAAGGACGCGCCCTTGTGGCGGATCGCGGCCGCGATCAGCGGCACCAGCTGGGTCTTGTCGCCGGAGAACGAGCGCGCCACGAAGGTGGCGCCCAGCTGCAGCGCGATGGCGACGAGGTCGATCGCGTTGTCGGTGTTGGTGACGCCCTTCTTGCTCTTCGAGCCGCGGTCGGCGGTCGCCGAGAACTGCCCCTTGGTCAGGCCGTAGACGCCGTTGTTCTCGACGATGTAGGTCATGTTGACGCCGCGCCGGATCGAATGCGCGAACTGACCGAAGCCGATTGAGGCGGAATCGCCGTCGCCGGAAACGCCGAGATAGATCAGGTCGCGGTTGGCGAGGTTGGCGCCCGTGAGCACGGATGGCATGCGGCCGTGCACGGAGTTGAAGCCGTGCGAATTGCCGAGGAAATAGTCCGGCGTCTTCGACGAGCAGCCGATGCCGGAGATCTTCGCGACCCGGTGCGGCTCGATCGAGAGCTCATAGCAGGCCTCGATGATCGAGGCCGTGATCGAATCGTGGCCGCAGCCCGCGCACAGCGTCGAGATCTTGCCCTCGTAGTCGCGATGCGTGTAGCCGAGCTCGTTCTTCTTGAGGCCCGGATGATGGAATTTCGGCTTGGCAATATAGGTCATGACACGGCCTTGCGGAGCGGGGTCACCTTGAGGTGATCCTGGTGGTCGCCAATGGCTTTTGCGATGAAGCGGGCAGTGATCGGAGTGCCGTCATAGTGCACGATCGGCACCAGCCGCACCGGGTCGATGCCGTTCTCGTTGACGATCAGCTGGCGAAGCTGGCTGTCGCGGTTCTGCTCGACCACGTAGACGAAGTCGTGCTCGGCCAGGAAGCTCGCGACGCTGGAGTGGAACGGGAAGGCGCGGATGCGCATCCGGTCGAGCTGATGCCCGCGCGCTTCCAAGAGCCCGATCGCCTCGTCCATCGCCGGCGAGGTCGAGCCGAAATAGATCACGCCGTATTTGGTCGGCCGTTCCGCATTGGCCTGCAGCGGCCGCGGCACCAGGTCCTGTGCGGTCTCGAACTTGCGCATCAGGCGCTGCATGTTGTCGGCGTAGACCGAGCCTTCCTCGGAATAGCGCGCATAGCGATCGCGCGAGGTGCCGCGGGTGAAGTAGGAACCCTTGGTCGGATGCGTGCCGGGATAGGTGCGGTAGGGGATGCCGTCGCCGTCGACGTCGAGATAGCGGCCGAAGTCGCGGCCCTGATCCAGCATCTCCGCGGTCATCACCTTGCCCCGGTCATACTGCTTGGCATCGTCCCATTTCAGCGGGCGGCAGAGCCGGTGGTTCATGCCGATGTCGAGGTCGAGCATCAGGAAGATCGTGGTCTGCAGACGTTCGGCGAGATCGAAGGCGGCGGCCGCGAACTCGAACGCCTCGGCCGGGTCTTCCGGAAACAGCAGCACATGCTTGGTGTCGCCGTGCGAAGCATAGGCGCAGGCGATGATGTCGCATTGCTGGGTGCGGGTCGGCATGCCCGTGGAGGGGCCGGCGCGCTGGATGTTCATGATCACGGCCGGGATCTCGGCGAAATAGGACAGGCCGATGAACTCGGTCATCAGCGAGATGCCGGGGCCGGAGGTCGCGGTGAAGGCGCGGGCGCCGTTCCAGGAGGCGCCGATGACGATGCCGATCGAGGCCAACTCGTCCTCGCCCTGCACGATCGCGTACTTCGCCTTGCCCGTTTCAGGGTCGTGACGATACTTCTTGCAGTGGGCGGTGAAGGCCTCTGCCACCGACGAGGACGGCGTGATCGGATACCAGGCGCACACCGTGGCGCCGCCATAGACGGCGCCGAGCGCGGCGGCGCTGTTGCCCTCGATGAAGATGCGGTCGCCGACCTTGTCGGACTTCTTGATACGCAGTCCCAGCGGGCATTTCAAATTCTGCAGCGCCCAGTCGCGGCCGAGATGCAGTGCGTGGACGTTGGAGGAGAGCAGCTTCTCCTTGCCCTTGTACTGCTCGCCGATCAGCTGCTCGATCAGCTTCGGGTCCATGTCGAGCAGCGCCGAGAGCGCGCCGAGATAGATGATGTTCTTGAACAGCTGGCGCTGCCGCGGATCGGTGTAGGTCGAGTTGGTGATGGCGGTCAGCGGCACGCCGATCACGGTGATGTCGTCGCGGAACTTGGTCGACGGCATCGGCTTGGTGGAATCGTAGAACAGATAGCCGCCGGGCTCGATGCCGGCGACGTCCTTGTCCCAGGTCTGCGGGTTCATGGCGACCATCATGTCGACGCCGCCGCGGGCGCCGAGATGGCCCTCTTCGGTCACCCGCACCTCGTACCAGGTCGGCAGGCCCTGGATGTTGGAGGGGAAGATGTTGCGCGGCGACACCGGAACGCCATGGCGCAGGATGGCGCGCGCGAACATCTCGTTGGCGCTGGCCGAGCCCGAGCCGTTGACGTTGGCGAAGCGGACGACGAAGTCGTTTACGCTGCTGATCGGCTTCTTGTCGGACATGTCGAACCTGCGTGAGTCATCTCGATGAAGTATTTCTGCATGTCCCAGGCACCGGTGGGACAACGCTCGGCGCACAGCCCGCAATGCAGGCAGACATCCTCGTCCTTGACCATGACGCGGCCGGTCTTGAGATCGCTGGACACATAGAGATCCTGGTCCGGATGCGGCGAGGGCGCTTTCAAGCGCGTGCGCAGATCGTCTTCCTCGCCGTTGGCGGTGAAGGTGATGCAGTCCATCGGGCAGATGTCGGCGCAGGCGTCGCACTCGATGCACAGCGAGGTCGAGAACACCGTCTGGACGTCGCAGTTCAGGCAGCGCTCGGCTTCGCCCAGCGCCAGCTTGACGTCGTAGCCGAGCTCGACCTCGGTGCGGATGTCCTTCAGCGCGATCACCTTGTCGCGATGCGGCACCTTGAAGCGCTTGTCGTTGGAGATGTCGTTGTCATAGCTCCATTCGTGAATGCCCATTTTCTGCGAGGAGATTTGCACGTCCGGCAGCGGGCGCTCGGTGATGTCCTCGCCCGACAGCATCTTGTGGATCGACAGCGCGGCGTCATGGCCGTGCGCGACCGCCCAGATGATGTTCTTCGGGCCGAACGCGGCGTCGCCGCCGAAGAAGACCTTCGGATTGGTCGAGACGAATGTCTTCGGATCGACCTTGGGCATGTGCCATTTGTCGAACTCGATGCCGCAATCCTGCTCGATCCAGGGGAAGGCATTCTCCTGGCCGACCGCGACCAGCACGTCGTCGCAGGGAATGGTCTGATCGGGATCGCCCGAAGGCACGAGGTTCCGGCGGCCCTTGGCGTCAAATTCGGCTTTGACGTGCTGGAAGGTGACGCCGATGAGCTTGCCGGCAACATGCTTGAATTCAACCGGCACCATGTAGTTGAGGATCGGAATATCCTCGTGGATCGCGTCCTCCTTCTCCCAGGGCGAAGCCTTCATCTCCTCGAAGCCGGAGCGAACGACCACCGTGACTTTCTCGCCGCCGAGGCGGCGCGCGGTGCGGCAGCAATCCATCGCGGTGTTGCCGCCGCCGAGCACGATCACGCGCTTGCCGATCTTGTCGGTGTGCCCGAACGACACGTTGGCCAGCCATTCGATGCCGATATGGATGTTGGCGGCGGCCTCTTTCCGGCCGGGAATGTCGAGCTCGCGGCCGCGCGGCGCGCCGGAGCCGACGAAGATCGCGTCATATTTCTCCGCGAGCAGCGCCTTCATGCTCTCGATGCGGTGGCCGCCCCTAAACTCGACCCCGAGGCCCAGGATGTAGCCGGTCTCCTCGTCGATCACCGAATTGGGCAGTCGGAATTTCGGGATCTGCGTCCGCATCATGCCGCCGGCTTCGGGATCGCCGTCGAACACGGTGCAGTGATAGCCGAGCGGCGCCAGATCGCGTGCCACGGTCAGCGAGGCCGGGCCGCCACCGACGAAGGCGACGCGCTTGCCGTTCTTCGCTGCGGGGCGCGGCAGGCGCTGCCTGATGTCGTCCTTGAAGTCCGCGGCGACGCGCTTCAAGCGGCAGATCGCAACCGGAGTTTCCTCGACGCGTCCGCGCCGGCACGCCGGCTCGCATGGACGATCGCAGGTGCGTCCCAAAATTCCGGGAAACACGTTCGATTTCCAATTGATCATGTAGGCGTCGCTGTAGCGGCCTTGTGCGATCAGTCGGATGTACTCGGGAACCGGGGTGTGTGCAGGACAGGCCCATTGGCAATCGACCACTTTGTGAAAGTAGTCGGGGGCCGCGATATCGGTCGGTTTCATTCCTACCCTGTCCGCGCAGGCTCAAAGACCCCGCGGCCTCTTCTGAGCTTGTCGGACGCTTAACGTGCGTCGATCTGGTTTCTGAATGACGTCATTGGGTTAGCTTATTAGAACCGTTCCCAAGTACAACGGCAAAGTTTCGCAGGTCCCCGCTTTCATGGGAGCCACGCGCGCACAGCATTAACGCACCGCGTGGAGCATGCGGCGGTGCAATATGCTGCGCTGCAGATGAGCGATTCAGCCCCGCGCGAGATTGCTCTTGGCGAGGTCCCACATCAGACAGTAGGTGCCGACGGAGACGGGCAGGGGGAGAGGTGCCGCAGCGGGGCCGGTGAAGCGTTCGGCGATGACAGCCGAGACCGCGCCGACATGCGTGCCGTCGATCAGCACGAACCAGTCGCGCGCGCCTTCGTTGCGCACTGCCGGAATATCCGCCGTTGCGCCCGACAATTCCGGCTCGCTTTCGAGTAGATGCATCGAGATGATGCCTTCGCGATTCCCGGGCACCAGCTTTTCTTGCAGTGCATCACGCCATGCGCCGGCGTTGTCCGGTGTCGGCCGCAGCCGCACGAGGCCAAGCGCGGCGCCGCGTCCGGTGCCGATGCTGATCGTGATGCGCGCGACCACGCGCAGCATGTCCTTGAAATGCGCCATGGTTCGCCGCGACCATTCGGTCTGGTTGGCGAGGGCCTTGCGGTAGGGCGGGCTGTCGAGCACGTCGAGCGTTTCGGTCGAGTACAGCGAGAGATATTTGGGATCGGCGGCATGCGCGACATAGCGCCGCGCTTCGAGAAACCCGTCGATCGCGACGCGCTCCTCCAGATGCTCGCGATCGTACCAGCGGTTGAAATCGGCCTCATGGGCCGCGTCGATATTCATCGACGTCAGCAGCATGCCTTTCCCGGCGAGCGGCATTTTGTTGCTGTCCTTCCTCCGCGCATTAGCGCGCGGCCTTCGACGCGAGGTCGGCGATCGACTTCATCACCGCGTCGCGCACGCCGGCATCATAGAGCGAATGTCCGGCTTCTTCCACGATGCGAAGCTCGGAACCCGGCCAAAGTTTCGCGAGCGCGTGCGATGTCTCGGGAGGACACAACAGGTCATAGCGACCCTGCACGATCATGCCGGGAATGCCTTCGAGCCGGCCCGCGTTCCGCAGCAACTGGTCTTGGTTCATGAAGCTGTCATTGACGAAATAATGCGCCTCCATGAACGGCGTGGCTGGCAGCGTACGCCAGACATTCAGCGAGGCGAGATCGAGCCGCGCCTTGGCCGCCTTGTGTTCCGACAGCGCGCGCTCAGTGTCGTGCCAGGCGCGGGAGGCCGGCCCATGCACGGCCGGATCGGCGTCGAGGATGCGGCGATAATAGGCGTCAACCGGGCGGGCCCGTTCCTCCGGCGGCAGCACGCTGAGAAAATCCTCGTAGAGTGCTGGATAGAATTGCGGCAGGCGCACCGTGAAAGCCCTCTCGACCTCGGCCCGCGTGCCGAGGAACGTCGCGCGCAGCGCAATGCCGGAGACGTGCTCGGGATGCGCCTGCGCGTACGCCAGCGCCAGCGTCGCGCCCCAGGAGCCGCCGACCACCATCCAGCGCGCGAAGCCGAATTTCTCGCGGATCTTTTCCATGTCCGCGATCAGATGCGCCGTGGTGTTGTGCTCGCGCGAGCCCTTGGGCCGGCTGCGGCCGCAGCCGCGCTGGTCGAACAGCACCGCGCAGAAGCGATCGGGGTCGAACAGCCGGCGATGGTCGGGCTGGCAGCCGCTGCCGGGCCCGCCGTGCAGATAGATCGCGGGGATCCCGTCGCTGCGGCCGACGCTCTCGACATAGAGCTCGTGGCCGTCGCCGACGTCGAGCATGTCGGAGGTCAGCGGCGCAAAGGGATCGGCGCGCCGGACCGCTTCCTTGGCCGCCGTGCCCGCGTCGGCGTCAGGTCCCATTCTCGGATTCCAGGGTGCCGCCGGCGAAGTTGCGGTAGAGGAAGCGGTTGGTCTCGCCCGCGGCCTCGGCCTCCGCCTGCTTGAAGATGGTCTCGTGCAGCGGCGACAGCGCGCAAGCGGGATCGGTGTTGGCGGCATCGCCGGTCAGCGCGAAGGCCTGGCAGCGGCAGCCACCGAAATCGATCTCGCGGAATTCGCAGGACTTGCACGGCTCCTTCATCCAGCCGGTGCCGCGATAACGGTTGAAGGCCTCGGAATTCTGCCAGATCCAGGCGATCGAATGGTTGGAGCGCACGGATTCGAACTCGAGCCCGGTGATGCTCTCGGCGGCATGGCAGGGCAGCACCTTGCCGGCAGGCGAGATGTTGAAGAACTGCCGGCCCCAGCCGCCCATGCACTTCTTCGGCCGCAGCGCGTAATAATCGGGCACCACGTAGTCGATGGTCAGTCGGCCCTTCAGCCGCTCGCGCGCCTCCTCGACGATTTCAGTGCACTCGTCGAGCTGCGCCACCGTCGGCATCAACGCGGCGCGGTTCTTCAGCGCCCAGCCGTAATATTGGACGTTGGCGACCTCGAGCCGGTCGGCGTCGAGATCGAGCGACATCTGGATGATGTCGGGAAGCTGGTGCAAATTCTGCCGGTGCATCACCGCGTTCACGGTGAGCGGCAGATCCAGCTCGCGCGTCCATTTCGCCACCTCGAGCTTCTTGCGGTGGCCGCCCTTGTAGCCGGCGACGCGGTCGGCGAGGCCTTCCTCGATGCCCTGGAAAGAGATCTGCACATGGCAGAGGCCGGCGTCTGCGAGTTCGCTGAGCTTCTCGCGCGTCAGCAGCACCGCCGAGGTGATGAGGTTGGTGTAGAGCCCGGCGTCGCTGGCATGCTTGACGAGGTCGACGAGGTCCTTGCGCGCCGTCGGCTCGCCGCCGGAGAAATGCACCTGCAGCACGCCGATCTCGGCGAGCTCGCTCAGCACCTTCTTCCATTCGTCCGTGGTCAGCTCCTTGCCCGAGCGGTCGAGCTCGACCGGATTGGAGCAATAGGGGCATTGCAGCGGGCAGCGATGCGTGATCTCGAGCAGCACCGCGAGCGGAATGCCGAAGGTCTCCGCGGTCGAGCGCTGCTTCTCGAGCACCGCGAGGCTGTCGCTGGTTTCGAGGGGCATGTTCGGGAGCACGTCGCTCATGGCGTCTTCTCCCTGATCTCGGTGAGAAAGCCTTTGTCGGCGAGATCCTGCAACATGACGACGACGTCGGCCAGGATCGCCTCGCGGGGAGCTGCGTATTTCGCCGCGAGATGATCGGCGACGTCGCCGACATTGCGCTCGCCGTTGCAGAGCTGCAAGACCTCGACCGCGATCTCGTCCGGCGCCAGCACGCGTTCCGGCGCCAGGATCACCCACACCTTGCGGGTCTCGTCATATTTCAGCTTGGCATGCCGCGGCAGCACGGGGCGGCTCGCCTCGCTGACGCTGATGTTCCGCGGCCCGGCCATCGTTCTTGTCCTTAACTCGCCTTGGGCACGAACGCACCCGGTGGAATGTTGCCCTCGACATAAGCGTGCTGGAGCGCATCCAGTTGCACCCAGAGCACGTTGGTCTTGAAGATCAGTGCGTTGCACACCTGCGCGCGCTGCTCCGGCGTCGTCGCATGCGCCTTGACGTAATCGAGCGCGAAACCGGCATCGCGCGG
This sequence comes from Bradyrhizobium sp. Y36, assembly GCF_002531575.1. Taxonomy (GTDB): domain Bacteria; phylum Pseudomonadota; class Alphaproteobacteria; order Rhizobiales; family Xanthobacteraceae; genus Bradyrhizobium. The sequence continues at coordinate 288,744 of NZ_NWTI01000006.1, forward strand.
CGCCTGCGTGAGGCGGCGCTTGAAGTAGCTCATGATGTCGGGATTGACGAAGTCGTAATGCTCCAGCATGCCGGCAATGCGCTCTTCGTGCAGGTTCGGCGCGAACAATTCGGTGAGCGAGGATGCGATCGCCTCCAGGGGGCTCTTTTCGCGGCAGTAATGCACGTAAGCTTCCACCGCGAAGCGCGTCGCCGGCAAGATGCCTTCGGTCGACTCCACGTAAGCGGTGTCGAGCCCGAGACCCTCGGTCAGCTTGATCCAGCGCTCGATGCCGCCTTCGCTGCCGACGTCGCCGTCATGGTCCTCGATGCGATGACGCCATTCCAGGCGCGTGGCGCGATCGCGGAAGCGCGAGATCACCACTGCGTCCTTGATCGGGATCGTGCTCTGGTAATAGTAGCGGTTCAGCGCCCAGGCCTGCACCTGGCCCTTGTTCAGCTTGCCGCCGTGAAGCAGCTTATGGAACGGGTGCAGGCTGTGATAGCGCGTCGCGCCGATGTGGCGCAGCGTCGCCTCGAGCTCCTCGGCCGAATTGAGCTTCAAATCCTTGCCGATCGAGAGCGCAGTCATTCCCGTCATTGACGCCGCATTCACAGCACGATCTCCGTTCCATCCGCCGGTATCTGCCAGCCCGCCGCCTCGGCGGTCTTGCGCTCGTGTGAGGTAGGCAGCAGCGCCGGGTTCGAGTTATTGATATGCAGAAATATCTTCCTGTCGAGTGTGAGATCGGCAAGCCGCGCGATCGCGCCGTCCTCGCCGGACATCGCGACATGTCCCATGCTCTTGCCGGTCTTCTGGCCGAGGCCGGCTTTGATCATCTCGTCGTCCTGCCAGACCGTTCCGTCGAAGAACACGAGCGAAGCGCCGTCGATCTCGGCCTTGAGGGCGTCGCTCACGTCGGCGCAGGCGGCGATGAAGTAGAAATACTTGCCGGTCGACTTGTCGGTGACTTTCAGGCCCAGCGTATCGCCGTCGCCACTGTCGCCGCCGGGATGCGCCTTGCCTTCCAGATACCAGGCCGATTTGCCCGAGACAGCGAACGGCAGCACTTCCAGTCCGGAGCGTGCGCCGTCCGTGAGGCGCGGCTCGAATGGCTCGTTGATTCCGATCGGCTGGCGCCGCACGTGCTTCTCGTTCAACACGTTGAAGATGCTGTTGCTGGCAAGAATTGCCAGCACCTTTTCATGCGCATAGATGGTGAACGGCGAGCTCTCACGCATCGACAGCAGGCCCGCCACCGCATCCACTTCGCTGTTGGTGAGGATCACGCCGGCGATCGGCGTATGGCGCAGCGCCCCGGCCTTGGGATGCAGCTGCGGCGTGGCATTCAATTGCTGGCGCAGGTCAGGGGAGGCGTTGATCAGGAACCAGTTCTCGCCGTCGCCGCTGAAGGCGACCGAGGCCTGCGTCCGGTGCAGCTCAGGTCCGCCATTGCGGGCCGCCCGGCAGCCCTCGCAGCCGCAATTCCATTGGGGAACTCCGCCGCCGGCTGCGGCGCCCAGGACGACGACGCGAAGCATAATCCGTCTCCTGGAAGGAACACGCGCGGTGGATCTCAGGCCGACGCAAATGTAGTCGCGACCGAAAGATCCACCGGCGCAGAACGCGAGTTTGCCAACCGGCTTACTTGCGGGTGGCGCTCACATACATGTTGATTTCCATGCCACAGGGCACTTCGACGATCTTCGGGGCTTTCCATGCCATTTCGGCTCTCCATTTTTGCGAATTCGGACGTATCCGCCCACTCGATAAAGTAATGCCGGCTGAGAAGTTCGCCAGTGAAATTTTCCCGGACATAGGTAGTAGGCCTGCGGAATTGCTGCACTGCAAAGAGAGCGTATTGCGGCCGTAAAGATGCCATAGGCAAACTGCCGATAGGTCGTGATCCCTGTCGGGATAAACGAGTTGTGAGTATAGAACGGCTTCCAATCGGCTACAGGCGACCCCATTGGATCAGGCATGCCCAGATATTTCTTCAACACCCGCATCGGCGACGAATTGATCGTGGATCCTGACGGCGAAGACCTGCGCAATCCCGATCGCGCTTGGGAGGTTGCCCGCCAGATGATCCTCGAGGTCGTGAAATCCGAGGGCACCCAGCGCGCCTTGTTGGACGCCGTGATCGAGGTGACCGACACCGAAGGCGAGATCGTGCTCGAGTTTCCCTTCACCGAGGCATTGCTGGACATCCCGGACCCGTCCGCGACGCGGCATTAGCCCAGCTCTCTCCCCCTCATTGCGAGGAGCTGGTGCGACCAGGCAATCCAGACTGTTTCCGAGTAGGCACGCTGGATTGCTCGGGCGCTACCCGTCACCAAACCCGCCCTTCACCCCCGCGAAATCCGCATGGCTTTGCCGCGTTCCCGGCGCTAAAAGACGCCGGTTACACGGAGCAAGCCATGCAAGATCTCTGGCGCCTGTCGGCTGCCGACCTCGCCATCCTCGTCAAGTCCAAGAAGGTGTCCGCCAGGGAGGCCGCCAAGGCCGGACTCGCCCGGCTCGATGCCGTCAATCCCCAGCTCAATGCGGTGATCGACCACCGGCCGGACGACGTGCTCAAGCAGGCCGACGCCGTCGATGCCGCCATCGCCAGGGGCGAGGACCCCGGCGTGCTCGCCGGCGTGCCCGTCACCATCAAGGCCAATGTCGACCAGGAGGGCTTTGCCACCACCAACGGCCTGAAGCTGCAGCGCGATCTGATCGCGCGCGAGGACAATCCGGTGGTCGCCAACTTCCGCAAAGCCGGCGCCATTCTCCTTGGGCGCACCAACTGCCCGGCCTTCTCCTATCGCTGGTTCACCACCAACCTCGTCCATGGCGACACCAAGAATCCGCGCGATGCTTCGCTGACCCCGGGCGGCTCCTCCGGCGGCGCCGGTTCGGCGGTCGCGGCCGGCATCGGCCATATCGCCCATGGCACCGACATCGCCGGCTCGATCCGCTATCCCGCCTATGCCTGCGGCGTGCACGGCCTGCGCCCGACGCTCGGCCGCATCCCCGCCTTCAACCCTGCGCTGCCGGAGCGCCCGATCGGGCCGCAGATCATGGCGGTGTCGGGCCCGCTGGCGCGCACCGTCAACGACATCAGGATTTCGCTCGCCGCGATGTCGGCCCGCGACATCCGCGATCCCTGGTTCGTACCCGTGCCGCTCGAAGGCCCCGCACGGGACAAGCGCGCCGCGCTCTGCCTCAATCCGGATGGCCTTGCCACCACGCCTGAAGTGAAGGCGGCGGTGATCGATGCCGGCAAGCGGCTCGAGCGTGCCGGCTGGACGGTCGAGACGATCGAGAACACGCCGTCGATGCGCGAAGCGGTCGAGTGGCAGATCAAGCTCTGGCTCGGCGACGGCTATGAGGCCCAGCTGGAGATGGCCGAGCGTGAAGGCGATCCCGGCGCGCTCGCCTGCCTGCGCGGCAACCGGGGCAGGGTCACGCCGATGGACCAGGCCAATTACGCCAAGGCGTTGACCCGCCGTGCCACGCTGACCCGCGACTGGATGCTGTTCTTCGAAAAATATGCGGTGCTGCTGACCCCGGTGTCCGGCGAGCTGCCGTTCCCGGATCATCTCGACCGCAAGGACGAGGCGTCGTTCAAGCGGGTCTGGGAAGCACAGCTGCCGCAGATCGCCATTCCCTTCATGGGGCTGCCGGGCCTCGTGGTCTCCACCGGCCTCGTCGGCAAGGCGCCAGTCGGCGTGCACATCGTCTCCGGCCGCTATCGCGAGGATCTGTGCCTGCTCGCAGGCGAGGCGATCGAGGCCGGCGGCGTGCCGCCGTCGCCGATCGATCCAGTGGGCTGACGATGACCGCCATCTACGACTTCAAGGCCAACTCGCTTGCCGGCGAAGAGGTCGCCCTGCGCCGTTTCGAAGGGCAGGTGCTGCTGATCGTCAACACCGCGAGCAAATGCGGCTTCACGCCGCAATATCGCGGCCTGGAGGACCTGCATCGCGATCTCTCGCCGCGCGGCTTCGCGGTGCTCGGTTTTCCCTGCAACCAGTTCGGCGCGCAGGAGCCGGGCAGGGCGGACGAGATCCAGGCGTTCTGCTCCACGAACTACGACGTCACCTTTCCGCTGTTCGAGAAGATCGACGTCAACGGCGCCAATGCGCATCCCCTGTATGAGTACCTGAAGCGGCAGCAATCCGGGCTTCTCGGCGCCTCCATCAAATGGAATTTCACCAAATTCCTGGTGGACCGTGCGGGCCGCGTGATCGCGCGCTACGCGCCGACCGCGCGGCCCGAAGCATTGCGCAACCAAATCGAAACACTGTTGTGAGCGAGACAATCATGAGCGACGAATTTCCCGACCGCCTGTCGGTCGATCCGAACAGCCCCTATTACAACGCGGACATCCTGGCGCGCGACGTCGGCATCCGCTTCAAGGGCATCGAGAAGACCAACGTCGAGGAGTACTGCATCAGCGAAGGCTGGGTCCGCGTCACCGCCGGCAACGCCAAGGACCGCCACGGCAATCCGCTGACCATCAAGGTGCATGGGCCGGTGGAGCCGTATTTCAGGGACAAGCAGTAAGCGCGGCAGTTCCTTTCCTCGTCACTGCTCGCCGAGCGCCACGGCGTCACCGCCAATCCGCGCGTGTTCGTCTATGCGGTCGTCGCTACGACAACCGCATATCCAGCAGCCGCCGTCCCTCGCCCTTCAGCAGCTTCTTCACCGCACTCGAGGCCACGACCTCGCCGTCATTGGCGTAGGCCTCGTGATTCTTCTCAATGTCGTCGAGGCGGTAGAGGTAGTTGACCATCACGCCGGCGGATTCGCGCAATCCCTTCGGCGAGAGGTCGCCGAGCCAGTTGATGCGCTCGAGCCTTGCGCCGTTGCCGAGATGGAAGCGGGCGACGGAATCGATCAGCTTGCCCTTCGGCGTGCGCGCCTTGAGGAAATAGTGCGCCGCCAGCGGCTCGATCACGCCGCGAAGCAGGGCGGTCGTTTCGGGGCTCTCGAACCATCTGGGATCGTCGAGGCGCTTCAGCGTCTCGCGATCCTCGTCCGACAGCGGCAGGTCCTTGTCCTGCTTCACCCAGGCCATGAAGCCCGGCACCGGCGACAGCGTCACGAATGTATCGAGCTTCGGCAACTCGCGGCGCAGCTCTTCCACCACCTGCTTGATCAGGAAGCTGCCGAAGGAGATGCCGCCGAGTCCGCGCTGGGTGTTGGAGATCGAATAGAACACGGCGGTGCGCGCCTTCTCGATCGGCAGATGCTGGCGATCGACCGCAAGCAGCGGGGCGATCGCGCCCGGGATCGTCTCGGTCAGCGCCACCTCGACGAAGATCAGGGGCTCGTCGACCATTGCGGGGTGGAAGAAGGCGTAGCAGCGGCGGTCGACCGGATCGATGCGGCGGCGCAGATCGTCCCAGTCGGAGATCTCGTGCACGGCCTCATAACGGATGATCTTTTCGAGGATGTTGGCCGGCGTCGACCAGTCGATCCTGCGCAGCACGAGGAACCCCCTGTTGAACCACGAAGAAAGAAGATGCGAGATGTCGCGATCGAGCGCGGCGAGCTCGGTGTGCCCGTTCATCATGCCGAGCAGATCGGCGCGCATGTTGACGAGCTCGGCGGTGCCGCCGGGCGCGCGGTTGAGCCGGCGGATCAGCTCCTGCCGCCGCGGCTCCGAGGCGAAATGCAAGGAGCTCGCGTCCTCGTCGCTGGGTGCCGCGCGCCATGTCTCGATGGCCTTGGACAGACGCTCCCGGTCGGGGCCGAAATCGCGCACCAGGCCGTCGAAGAAGGCGCGGCGTCCCGCCGCATCCAGCTCCCGGTAGATGTCGAGCACCTCGCGTGCGATGGCGATGCCCGATGCTTCGCCCCGGCCCGACAGCAGCGCGTCGCAGAGCTCGATCAGTCCATCGGCATCCGGTCTGGTGTCGGCGGTATCGCCGCGACGAAGCAGCGTGCGGCCGCGCTCGGAGATGGTGGCGAGCAGGTCGGAGAAGAAGGCGTTGGCCATCGGGACTTTCGTAGCAGGTTTGTGCGTTGCGGAAGCTTACACGGAATCTGGGCGGATACCGATCACAATCAAGCGGAGGAATGCGGCAACTTTAGTCGGGCCGTGCGTTTGGAGAATGCCGGCATGCCTGATGGGGTTAAGCCACACACTCGCTGTCATGCCCCGGCTTGACCGGGGCATCCAGTACGCCGCAGCTTCTCGATTCTAGCCGAGCCGTCTCGGAGTACTGGATCGCCCGGTCAAGCCGGGCGATGACACCGCATGTGTAGCAAACTCCGTCGGCGTCCGCCCTGTCACCTGCCGGAACGCGGCCGAGAACGCCGGCACGCTGGCGTAGCCGAGCTGGGTCGCCAGCTGCTTCACCGAGACATTGGCATCCGTGAACAGCCGCTGGATCGCGGCCGCGATCCGCGCGCGCTGGCACCAGCTCTTGAAGCTGAGCTGCGTTTCGCTCGAGAACAGCCGCGACAGCGTCCGCGCCGAGGTTCCGACCTCGCGCGCCAGCGTGTCGATATCGTGCAAGCCGGTGGGATCGTCGAGCACGATCAGCGCGGCGCGGCGGCAGCGCGGCTCGTGCGGCAGCGGCACGAAGGTCGCGGAATCCTCGGCCTGGTGCAACTCCAGCATCACGAGGCGCACCAGCAGCTCGGTGCGTTCCTCGGTATTGCCAGCGTCGAACAGCGCGAGGATCGCCTGGTTGAGCAGCGGCGAGACCCGCACCACGAACTCCCTGGTCAGCCCTTCATAGCGTTGCTCGCGCTTGAGCCACGACAGGTCGAAATACAGCGTGCGCATCTCGATATCGGCGAGCAGGTCGAGCGCGTGCTCGAGCCCGGCCGGTACCCACACCGCGCGGTCCGGCGGCACCAGCCAGCGGCCCCCGGGCGTCGTCACCTGCATCGTGCCCTTCGCCGCATAGATCAGCTGCGCCTCGCGGTGCAGGTGCGGATCGATCCGCATGCCCTTGGGATAGTCGCGCGCCACCAGATGCACGCCCGCCGGCGAGCGGTGGTTGCTGCGGACCTCCCGCAGTATTGGCGTTTCCAAGACAGTCATTGGCAGCATCCCGTCATGGGGAGGACATATAACTCATTTTCGAGCAGGAGAGGATTCGGGAAATGAACAGCCCCAGCCGGGTGATCAGTTTCGTCAACGCAGGCCATTTCATCGACCATTATGCGATGCTGATCTTCGCTGCCGCCGTCATCATCATGGGCCCGGCGCTCGGCATGGCCTATTCGGAACTGCTGCCTTACGCGACGCCCGGCTTTGTGGCGTTCGGCGCCGGCTCGCTGCTCACCGGCTGGCTCGGGGACCGCTGGAGCCGCCGCCACATGATGCTGATCTTCTTCGTCGGCATCGGGGCGTCCATGATCTCGGTCGGCCTCGTCCAGACCCCGGCGCAGCTCGGCGCCGCCTTGCTTTCGATCGGCATCTTCGCCTCGATCTACCATCCCGTCGGCACCGCGATGATCGTGTCCTATGCCGAGCGGCTCGGCCGCGAGATGGGCATCAACGGCGTCTGGGGCAATCTCGGCGTTGCCTCCTCGGCGCTCGTGACAGGCGTGATCGGCCAATATCTCGGCTGGCGTTTCGCCTTCATCGTTCCCGGCGTGGTCACGATCCTGATCGGCATCGCCTTTGCGATGCTGGTCGTGCACGAGGACCGCAAGGGCGCCAAGCAGGCGGCGGCGCAGGCGCGCGTCGCCAAGCAGGACATGTGGCGCGTGGTGCTGTCGCTGCTGATCGTGGTGATCGCGATCTCGACCACGTTCAACGCCGTCACCGTCGCGCTGCCAAAATTGTTTGCGGAGCGGCTCGCCGATCTGACCAAAAGCCCGGCGCTGCTCGGGGTCATCGCCGCCTGCGTCTACGTGTTCGGTGCGATGACGCAGTACACCATCGGCCGGCTGCTCGATCGCTACTCGCTGAAGACGGTGGCGCTGCCGCTGTCCTTCATGCTGGCGCCGTTCCTGTATCTGGCCGCGAGCCTGAACAATCTGCCGCTGATCCTGGTCTCGATCGGCATCGTCATGGGCGCGTTCGGACAGGTCACCGTGAACGACGCCATGGTCGGGAAGTACACCAGCGAGGAATGGCGCTCGCGTGCCTATGCGGTGCGCTACTTCATCGGCTTCACCGCGGCCGGCGCCTCGGTAGGTCTCGTCGCCTGGCTCTACGAGCAGGGCGGCTTCGTCACCATGCTGCACGCCTTTGCCGCGCTCTGCCTGCTCGCGATCGCCGCCGCCATCATCCTGCCCCGCGAGATCCGGACGCCGCAGCCGGTGTGAGCAGTCCGTGTCCCGGACGCGCTGCAGACGTGCAACGCTGCAGCAGACCCGGCTCTCTTCACGCGTCATTCCGGGGCGTCGCGCAGCGACGAACCCGGAATCCATGTAGCCGCAGCAACTGCCGCCCGATGGATTCCGGGCTCGCGCTTGTCGGCGCGCCCCGGAATGACGGAGAGAGGTCGGTTGTCGCGCCCGTGATCGCTTGGCTGCGCTCGCAATGGCGGCGGATGGGCGGTGGTCGCCCCACATCCACTATGATGCCACTCCACCACTGATTTGCCCGACAACGCAAATCGGCTCGGACGGCCAAAAAACTCCCAAGCCTTTTCAAACACATCCCTACTGTGCATGGGGTTGTTTTCGCACTTTTGCACTCATGGCCGACAGCCCGCTGTTGGAACCAGTTCCACTCTCCGCGGGTTCTAGACCAGGTATCCCCGGCATCGGGGCAAGGGGGACATCACTGCATGCCATGGCGTCTGCTCCGGCCGGCTGGGCTCGCCCTCGCGGCGCTCGTGCTCACGACCATCGCGGCCGGCGCTGAAACCGGCAAGGCGGCCGGCCCGTCCGAATTCCTGCTGGTGGCGCAGATCGTGCTGCTGATTGCGGTTGGTCGGGGTCTTGGCGAGATCATGCAGCGGATCGGCCAGCCCTCCGTGATCGGCGAGCTGCTGGCCGGCATCATCCTCGGGCCGTCGCTGTTCGGCTGGCTCTGGCCGGAGGCGCAAGCCGCGATCTTCCCGAAAGCGCCCGAGCAGAAGGCGATGATCGACGGAATCGCGCAGGTGGGCATCCTGCTGCTGCTGTTGCTGACGGGCATGGAGACCGACCTCAAGCTGGTCAGGAAAGTCGGCAAGGCCGCCATCACGATCTCGATCGCCGGCATCCTCGTCCCCTTCGCCTGCGGCTTTGCGCTCGGCGAGTTCCTGCCGGATGCGCTGCTGCCGAACCCGCAAGCGCGCCTGGTGGCCTCGCTGTTCATGGGCACGGCGCTGTCGATCTCGTCCGTGAAGATCGTCGCCGTGGTCGTGCGCGAGATGAATTTCATGCGGCGCGATGTCGGCCAGATCATCGTCGCGACCGCCGTGATCGACGACACCATCGGCTGGATCATCATCGCCGTCATCTTCAGCCTGGCCTCGCAAGGGACGCTGGACCTCGTCTCGGTGGCGAAATCCGTGCTGGGCACGCTCGCCTTCCTCGCCGTCAGTTTCACGATCGGCCGCCGGCTGGTGTTCCAGCTGATCCGCTGGGCCAACGACAACCTCGTCAGCGCCGCGGCGGTCATCACCGTCATCCTGCTGCTGATGTGCGCGATGGCGATGATCACGCACATGATCGGCGTGCACACGGTGCTCGGCGCCTTCGTCGCCGGCATCCTGGTCGGGGAATCGCCGATCCTGACGCGGCAGATCGACGAGCGCCTGCGCGGGCTGATCTCAAGCTTCTTCATGCCGGTGTTCTTCGGCCTTGCAGGGCTTGCCGCCGATCTCTCGGTGCTGCGCGATCCCAATCTCTTGATGCTCACCGGCCTCCTGGTCGTGATCGCCAGCGTCGGCAAGTTCGGCGGCGCCTTCGTCGGCGGCACGCTGGGCGGCCTCAGCACGCGGGAATCGCTGGCGCTCGCCAGCGGCATGAACGCGCGCGGCTCGACCGAGGTGATCATCGCGTCCATCGGCCTGTCCATCGGTGTGCTCAGCCAGAATCTGTTCACGATGATCGTCACCATGGCGATCGTGACCACGATGGCGATGCCGCCGATGCTGCGCGCCGCGTTGGCGCGGCTGCCGATGAACCAGGAGGAGAAGGAGCGGCTGGAGCGGGAGGAATTCGAGAAGCGCGGCTTCGTCGCCAATCTCGAACGCCCGTTGTTGGCGGTGGACGAAAGCGTCAATGCCACCTTCGCCGCCCACCTCGCGGGCCTGATCGCCGGCATGCGCGGCCTGCCGATCACCGTGCTGCATATCGGCAAGAGCGCAAAAGAGCAGGAGAAGAGCCGCGACGCCGAGGAGAGCCACGAAGCCGTGGTGAAGAAGGCGGCTGAAGCGGTCGCGGCCAAAAAGGAAGAAGACACCGGCAGCGTCGACGTCGTCACCCGGGCGCGGCGCGCGGAGCTTGTCGAAACCATCGCTGACGAGGCGCGCAAGGGTTTTGACCTGCTGGTCGTCGGCATCGACAAGGTCGCCGCCACGAAGGACCGCTTCAATCGCAAGATCGAGGACATCGCCGCGGAGTTCGAAGGACCGCTCGCGGTGGTCGCGGCCAAGGGGAAGCACCTGAAGCAGCCGAACCCAGACGCCCTCAACATCCTTGTTCCGGTCTCCGGCAGCGGCATCTCCAAGCGCGGCGCCGAAGTCGCGGTCGCGCTGGCGCAAGCCGGGTCAGGCTCGCTCCGGGTGATCTATGTCGCGACCACGCGCGACAAGGGCGCGCAGCGCGGCGCCTCCCGTGGTCTCAGTCAGGAGGACGGCATCCTCAAGGACGCCAGCGATCTTGCCGCCCGCTACGACGTCGACATCACCACCACGCTGCGGGTGAACCGGGCGCCGGAAGCCGCGATCCTGCGCGAGATCGACACCACCGACGTCGATCTCGTCGTCATGGGCGTCGACCGCATCCAGGCCGATCATCTCTCCTTCGGCGGCGTCGCCGATGCCGTGCTCAGGCAGTCGAAGGTCTCGGTGCTGCTGGTGTCGAGCGGCGAGGCCAGGCAGGCTCCGGCGGAGAAGGGCTAGGGCGACGGTCTCTCCGCCGTCATTGCGAGCGCAGCGACTTGTCCGCCGAAGCCTCGGCGAAGGCGGAAGCAATCCGGGCTGTCTCCGCTGCGGCAATCTGGATTGCTTCGTCGCAAGGGCTCCTCGCAATGACGGCCTTGACCGGCAGCCGTCGCTTACTTCGCCTCGACGGCGGGTTGGACCTTCACCGTCTTCTTGCTCGCCCGCCAGTTCTCGAACCGCTGCACCACGACGAAGAAGGCGGGGACGAACAGCACCGCGAGGCAGGTCGAGGCCAGCATGCCCGAGAACACCGTGATGCCGATCGACTTGCGGGCGCTGGCGCCGGCGCCGGTGGCGAGCACCAGCGGCACCACGCCGAGGATGAAGGCGAACGAGGTCATCAGGATCGGGCGGAAGCGGGCGCGTGCCGCCTCGATCGCGGCCTCCAGCACCGGCTTGCCGTCGCGGCCGTGCAGCTCGAGCCCGACCTCGACGATCAGGATGGCGTTCTTGGCCGACAGCGCGATCAGCAGGATGAGGCCGATCTGGCAATAGAGGTTGTTGTCGATCTTCAGGCCGGAGAGGATCAGCATCGGCCCGAGCAGCGACAGCGGCACGGCGAGGAGCACCGAGATCGGCGCGTACCAGCTCTCGTACTGGCCGGCGAGCACGAGATAGACCAGCAGCATGGCAAGCCCGAACACCCAGTAGATCTGGTTCGAGACCGCCTTTTCCTGATACGACATCGCGGTCCATTCATAGCCGGTGCCGGGCGGCAGCGTCTTGTCCGCGATCTCCTCCATCAGCTTCAGCGACTGGCCGGAGGAATAGCCCTGTGCCGGCAGGCCGATCACGGTCGAGGACGGATAGAGATTGTAGAGGCTGATCAGCGACGGGCCGGTGGCCGGCGTGATCGTGGCAACGGTGCCGATCGGGATCATGTCGCCGTTCGAATTGCGCACCTGCATGTTGGCGATGTCGCTCTCGGTGACGCGGAACGCCGGATCGGCCTGGGTGTAGACCTGGAATACGCGGCCGAACTTGTTGAACTGGTTGACGAAGGACGAGCCGAGATAGGTCGACAATGCCGAGAACACCTGGTCGGTGGTGACGTGCAGTGTCTGGGTCTTGACGCGGTCGATCTCGACGTTGAATTGCGGCACCGAGGAGCGGAACGAGGATTGCACGCGTTGCAGCGCGCTCTGGCTCTGGGCGTTGCTGACCATCGCCCCGGTGATGGCCTGCAGCTTGGCGAAGTCGCTGTTGCCGTCGCGCAGCTCGACCTGCATCGAGAAGCCGGCGGCGTTGCCGATGCCCTGGATCGGCGGCGGCGGCAGCACCAGCGTGCGCGCCTCCATGATGGTCGCGAGCTTGTCGTTGAGCCCATAGACCAGCGAGCGCAGATCCTCGCCGGGCCCTTTCCGCGCGTCCCAGTCCTTCAGGATGATGTAGGCGACGCCGGCATTGGCAAGGCTGGCGCTGTTGTCGAGTGCGGAGATGCCGGCGATGGTGATGACCTGCGCCACGCCTGGCGTGTCCTTGATCAGCCCGCTCGCCCTCTCGAGCACGGCTTGCGTCCGCTCCAGCGCGGCGCCGTCGGGCAGCTGCACGGCGGCGATCAGGTAGCCCTGGTCCTCGATCGGCAGGAAGCCGGTCGGCACACGCGACAGGCCGTAGCCGCTGGCGCCAATGACCAGCAGCGCGAACGCGACCGAGATGGTGGCATGCTTGACGAGGAACGTGATCAGCCTGGTGTAGCCGCGCTCGACGCGGTCATAGACCGCGTTGAAGCCGCGGTAGAAGAAGTTGCGTTGCGCCGGCGGCACCGTCGGCCGCAGCCACAGCGCGCATTGCGTCGGCTTCAGCGTCGCCGCGTTGATGGCGGAGAGCAGCGCGGTCGCCGCGATCACCAGCGCGAATTGCGAGTAGATGCGGCCGGTGAGCCCTGCGAGGAACGAGGCCGGCAAGAACACCGAGATCAGCACCAGGGTGATGCCGACGATCGGTGCGAACAGCTGGTCCATCGCCCTGATCGCGGCGTCGTGACCGTTCATGCCCCGCTCGATATTGTGGGCGGCCCCTTCCACCACCACGATGGCGTCGTCGACCACGATGCCGATCGCGAGCACGATCGCGAACAGGGTCGACATGTTGATGGTGAATCCGAGTGCCGCCATCGCGGCAAAGGCGCCGATGATGGTGACGGGCACGGTCGTTGCCGGCACCAGCATCGCCCGCCAGTCCTGCAGGAAGACCAGGATCACGACCAGCACGAGGAGACCGGCCTCGATCAGCGTCATGTAGACCTCGTGCACCGAGGCTTCCACGAACTTGGTGGTGTCGAACGGCGTGTCGTATTTGACGCCTTCCGGGAAGCGCTTGGCGAGCTCGGCCATCTTCTTCTCGACGGCTTTCTCGACCTGGAGTGCGTTGGCGCCCGGCGACTGGAACACGCCGATGCCGACGGCCGGCTGCTTGTTGAGCGAGAAGATCTGGCTGTAGGTCTGGGCGCCGAGCTCGACCCAGCCGACGTCGCGCACCCGCGTGACGTCGCCGCTGCTGCCCGACTTGACGATGATGCTCTCGAACTGGCTGGTGTCGTCGAGCCGTCCGTTGACGTTGAGCGTGTACTGGAACGCCTGGCCCGGCGGCGTCGGCGGCGCGCCGACCTGGCCGGCGGAGACCTGCTGGCTCTGCTGCTGGATCGCGTTGATGACGTCCTGCGGCACCAGACCGCGAACCTGCAGCTTGTTCGGATCGAGCCAGACCCGCATCGAATACTGGCCGGCGCCGAACACGGTGACGTTGCCGACGCCGGGCAGGCGCGAGAGCTCGTCGCGGATGTTGATGGTGGCGTAGTTGCTCAAATAAAGGCTGTCGTATCGCGAGTCCGGCGAGGTCAGCGTCACGAACAGCAGGATCGAGGTCGACCGCTTCTGCACGGTGACGCCCTGGTTCTGCACGGCTTGCGGCAATTGCGACAGCGCGCTGGAGACGCGGTTCTGCACCAGCACCTGCGCGAAGTTGAGGTCGGTGCCGATCTTGAAGGTCACGGTCAGCGTATAGGTGCCGTCGGAGCCGCTGTAGGACTGCATGTAGAGCATGTCCTCGACGCCGTTGACCTGTTGTTCGATCGGCAAGGCAACCGTGTCGATCACGGTCTTGGCGCTGGCGCCGGGGTAGCGCGTGGTGACCTGCACGGTCGGCGGCACCACGTCGGGATATTGCGCGATGGCGAGATTGAACAGCGCGACGCCGCCGATCAGGATCATCAAGAGCGCGATGACGTTCGAGAGGACCGGCCGCTCGATGAAGAACTTTGAGATCATGGCTGGCAGCCCTTACTTGCTCGAGGCTTGCGACTGCTCGATCTTCGTCACCTGTGGATCGATCTTCTGGCCCGGGATCACCCGCAGCAGTCCCGCGATGACGACGCGGTCCTCCGGCTTCAGGCCGCCCTCGATGACGCGCAGCCCGTTGTCGACCGGGCCGATCTGCACCTTGCGCTGCTCGACGACGTTGTCGCCGTTGACCACCAGCAGATAGCGGCCGCCCTGGTCGCTGCCGAGCGCCGTATCGGGGACGAGCAGGGCGCTCTTCTCCTGGTCGAATGGAACGCGGACGCGGACGAAATAGCCGGGCAGCAGCACCCGCTTGTCGTTGGGGACGAGGCCGCGCACCGCCAGCGTGCCGGTCGATTGATTGAGGGTCGGCGAGACGTAGTCGAGCTTGCCCTCGTGCGGATAGCCGGTTTCGGTCTGCAGTCCGACCTGAATCGGGAATTGCTTCATATCGGCGGGGGTGAGCCCGCGCCGGGCCGCTTCGGCGCGGATGCGCAGCACGTCCTGTTCGTTGACGGTGAAGTTCACATAGATCGGGTCCATCGCGACGATGGTCGCGAGCTGGGTCGGAGAGGAGACGCCGACGAGCTCGCCGACCGAGACCATGTGGGCGCTGACGATGCCGTCGAACGGCGCCGTCACCTTGGTGTAGCCGTAATTGACCTGGGCGAGCTTGGTGTTGGCCTGCGCCTGCTGCAGATTGGCCTGGGCGTTGTCGCGTGCCGAGGTGGAGTTGTCGAGCGTGGCTTGCGACACCGCCTGGCGCTGCACCAGCTCGGCCTGCCGCTTGTAATCGGCTTCGGACTGACGGACCGAGGCCTGCGCGCCGACCTCGGCGGCCTGCGCCTGTTCGAGCTTGAGCTTGTAGGTCTCCGGCTCGATCGTGAAAAGCTGGGTGCCCTGCTTGACGAAGCTGCCGTCCTGATAGTCGATCGATTGCAGAAAGCCCTGCACCCGCGCCACGAGATCGACGCTCTTGATCGGCGCGGTGTTGCCGGTGGCCTCGATGTAGCGCGTGACCGGGCGCTGCACCGGCGTCGCCACGTCCACCTTGGGCGGCGGCGGTGCCACGAACGTGTTCTTGTCCTCGCAACCCGTCAGCGCGACCACGGCCGCCGCGGCGGCCAGCGTCCGCCCGGCCTGTCTCCACGCTTCATTGCGCCGTGCGGGAGATGCGGGATTCGATGCGGTCATTCGGTAGCCCCCGAGTATCGTCTGTCGGTGCGGCAGGCTACCAACAAATGCCCGGCCGTGGAACACCATAGCCATGGCAGTCGCCGGCCTTGTGCTGCACGGGGCGGTGTGGCCTTTGACAGATTTGTCATGACAAACTGCTTTTCACCGGGCGCACGATCGACCAGAATTGTGTCAAAGGCCGCGCGAGCCGGATAGAACGGCCGGGAAGAAGAAAAGGTGAGGAGACCATGACATGCCAACGCCATTCCGGCCGGTCCTCGCCGGCCTCGCTCTCGCTGCGATGGTTGCGATGCCCGCGTTAGCAGACGGCTTGAAGGACGAGATCGCACCGACCGGCAAGCTGCGGGTCGCGATCGCCATCAGCCCCGCGGGTGGGGCGTTCTGGTCGACCAAGACCGAAGCCGGCTATGCCGGCGTTCCCGTTGATCTCGGCAAGGCGATGGCCGCCCAGCTCGGAGTATCAGTCGAATATGTCGTGCACCAGAATTCCGGGCAGATCACCGACGCCGCGTCAAAAGGCACCTGGGACGTCACCTGGCTCCCGAGGGATCCCGAGCGCGAGACCAAAATGATGTTCGGCCCGATCTACGAGGTCGCGGACGCCACCTATATCGTCAAGCCCGGCTCCGCCGTCACCAATTTCGCGACGCTCGACCAGCCCGGAATCAAGGTCGCGGCCGTCAACGCCACGACGACCATGCGCGGCGCGATCGCGCATCTGAAGCATGCGAAGGTCACGGGCTATCAGACCTACGACGAGATCTTCGACCTGCTGAGGAGCGGCGAGATCGACGCCTTCGCGCTGTCGCGTGATCAGCTCAACAAGATGGCCCAGAAGATCCCGGGCACCAGGGTGCTGGACGAGACCTTCAAGAAAACGGTGACGGCCGTCGCCGTCCCGCTCGGTCACCAGAAGGCACTGGGGTTCGTCACCAAGTTCATGACCGAAGCCACGACCAACGGCACGCTGCGCAAGGCCTATGACGATAACGGCCTGAAGGATTCGCCGATCCGCACGGAGTAGGTTTGAGTGGGGTAAGACGCGCGATCGGTCGCCCTGCCTTTTACTGCCGTCCGCAGGATCGCTTCGCTTTGGCGCGAGTTCTCTAGGTCCCGGATTGGATGTGATCCAAGACCGACTTCCTCTCGTTCTAGTCACCGAGGGAAGCTGTGCTATGAACCAAATGCTTGCGAAGATCTGCCAGGAAATGGCCGGCCGGGTGCTCGAACTTCAGCGTGGCCTCAACACCCCCGAGCGGCGGCTGGAATTGGCCGATGAACTTCAGGCCACGATCGAAAAGTACCTCGCGTTCGAAAAGCGAAAGAACCGTTTTTCGGTGCGGAAGGACAGATAGCGCCGCCTCAACCAAAGCTGAGTTCCGGAATGTTCGGTACGTCGGCGCCATCCTTCATTGATTTAATTACACTTTTTGGTCTGAACGTTCACGACTGGGAGGAACTCTCCTGTCCTAACGTCGAGCACGCCCGTGTTTTCACGGCTACAGCGAAGCCCCGCTCAATGGTGTCTAGTTGTTACGGCATTTCAGCCCAAGGGGATTAAACATGAAAAAAACAATGCTTGCCGGTGTCGCTGTGGCGGCACTGGCGTTGAGTACCCATGCTCACGCCGCTGATATGGCGGCAAGGCCCTACGTTAAGGCGCCGCCCGCGATCGCGGCGGTTTACGATTGGAGCGGCTTCTACATCGGCGGCAACGGTGGATACGGCACCAGCCGCAATTGCTGGGACTTCGTGAGCTTTGCAGGTATCCCCGCGACCGCAAGCGAGGGATGTCACGACGCAGACGGCGCCGTCGCGGGCGGTCAGGTCGGATATCGCTGGCAGTCGGCGTCCTGGGTGTTCGGTCTGGAGGCGCAGGGTGATTGGGCCGACTTGAACGGATCGCGGGTGTCGTCGCCTGCCTTCGTGTTCGCGCCGGGCGACCTCACCATCAATTCCCGGGTGCGCGCTTTCGGTCTCTTCACGGGCCAAGTCGGTTGGGCTTGGAACAATGTGCTGCTGTATGCGAAGGGCGGCGCGGCCGTGGTGGATAGCCGCTACACCCACACCTTCACGGCGACCAATGCGTTGATCAACTCCAGCAGCGATACGCGATGGGGAGCTACCGTCGGCGCCGGCGTGGAGTACGGTTTCGCTCCCAATTGGTCGGTCGGCGTGGAATATGATCACATCTTCCTCGATCGTCGGACCCTGGGCTTTGCGGCCGCCCCTGCAGGGGTTGCCACGACCAACAGCATCGGTCAGGACCTCGATATCGTCACTGCGCGGATCAACTACCGCTTCGGCGGGCCGGGCTTGACGCGTTACTGACCATTGGTCCGGCCGCGGATTTTGTCGTCATTGATCCCGGCGACGTGAAAATGGAGAGGAGGGCGGCCGATCAAATCGGTCGCCCTTCGCACGAACGGACCAGGGCAAACCGGCAAGGTTACCCGGCGCGACACTACCGCCCCCTGATCTCCGCGTATTTCGCCATCGCCTTCTCGAACTTCCGGTTGAACAGAAACATCGCCGCGAGGATCTCGCGGAAGCTGGCGGACGTGCGCGCGCGGTCGGCCTGTCCGAACGCAAAGATACTGTTGTTGCGCAGGTGCTTCATGATCGTGGGGCTGGACACCCTGTAGTTCAGGAGATCGCCGGATTTGAGCGCCGACCGCGTCGGGGTCGGCACGATCTGGATCAGCTCGAACAGCTTCATCTGGTCGATCGCATCAGGCAGCGTCTTCACGATGGCGGGGATCTCGCGGAAGACGTCCGCATGGGCGTTCATCAGGCCGTCGCGCACGTTGGTCCAATGGGTGAAGCGGAGATCGGTGCCGCGGGCGCGCGCTTCCTCCTTGTCGTCGCGCGCGCTCAAGGTCGGATCGATCGCGGCGATCTCGCTCTTGATGGCCTGCCATTTCCTGTGGCCGTTGCGATCCTCGGAGGGGCCGGTCTGGAAGCTGCCCATATAGGTGTTCGAGCGTCCGTTGCGGACGTTCTGCTTGCCGTTGGTCTCGGCAAAGAACAGCCCGAGGCTGATACGCCCTGCAGCGGCGGCGTGCTCGGGTGCAAGGCCCTTGGCGCGCGCGATCACCGTGCCGAGATCGACGACGTCCTTGAACGGCGTCGGCGAGCTCTGCGCATTGGCGGGCGGCGCCTCCATGACGTCGAAGAGTCCAGAATATTCGTCGATCAGTGGCTCGATCTCGGCATCGAAATAGGCCGGCGGAATCTCGAACTTGTTGGGCTTGCCGATCCGCGACGGCATGGCGTCGGTGAGGTCCTTGTACGAACTGATCACCGCAACGCGCGCCAGATAGAGCGCCTGTCCCGGCAGGTTCGGCAGCGGCTCCTTCGCGTCGATCTGGCGTCGCCGCTCGGCGAGGATCGATTTGAATTCGGCAAGCGCCTTGTCATAGGCGGCGAGCGCCTCGGACTGCCGGGCCGTGAGCGCGCGCTGTTGGCCGGCGGCGGGCGCTGCGACGAACAACGCAACAGCCGCAAGAACTGCGAGACGTCTGAACCCCATGGCCGTTTCCCATCGATTCGCTGGCCAGGAGATCGTAAGCATCAGGAGCGCGGGCTGGCGAGACGCAAATCCCGCTCAGCCGCAATTCCTAGGCTGCCCGGTAGTCCGGCGCCGTCGCCAGGAATTTCGCATAGGCATCCGCATCCGGCGGCTGGAAGCGCCCTTTGAGGCCGCCGCGCTTCTGCTCCTTCGCGCCGATGTCGGCCATCAGCTCGTCGAAATGGCGGTAGTGATAGGGCGCAACGCACAGGCCGCCATAGACGCCCGCGGCCGGCCGCTCGACGCGCTTGAAGTGCAGCATCATCTCGATGTTGTCGCGCATCGCTTGTGCCGTCGGCTGGTTGGCGAGCTGGCCGTCGGCATAGCGCACCAGCCAGTTGGCGGCGAGGTCGGCGCAGAGCACGGTGCAGAACGAGGAGTTGAAGCCGACGAAGCCGAGCTCGGGAAGGTCAGGATTGGCGATCAGGCGGTAGAGCCGGTACTGCCCGTCGGCATCGACCAGCTTCTGCCTGTAGGCTTCGGGCAGGAACGGCACGCCGAGCTTGTAGCCGATCGCGAGCACGGCGACGTCGGCCTTGATCCGCTCGCCGCCGCTCGTCACGATGCTGTCGCCGTCGTAATGATCGAAGGTGCCGAACACCGCCTTGATGCGGCCGTCGGCGACCATCGGATAGAAGCCGGGCGTTGCGATCGGCACCGAGCAGTTGACGCCGTCCTCGATCCGCTCCTTCGGCACCATGTTGCAGCGGCCGAGCTTGAGCTGCGCCTTCAGCAGACTCTCCAGCCCGCGCCAGTTCGCCCACACCAGCGGCGCGGCGATGCGATGTGCGAGCCGTCCCATCGCGCTGATGCCCCAGCCCGGAAACATCTCCTCCTGCGCGCGGATGTAGAGGATGCGCTTGAAGTTCACGAGCCCGCCGATGAAATAGGGGATGCGCCAGACCGGCTCGCGCATCACGATGGTGACCTCGCTTGCGCCCGATTTCACCGCGTTGACCGCGATGTCGGTCGCGGACTTCGAGCCGCCGAGCACGACGACGCGACGGCCTTTCGCCAGCGCCGGATCGCCGTATGTCGACGAGTGCAGGATCTGGCCGCCCTGCGCCAGAAAGCCGTCCTCGCCCAGGCAATGCAGCTCGCGTGGCTCGTTGAACTGGCCGGTGCAGACGGCGACGAAATCGAAATCCTCGGTGGTGCTCGCGCCGTCCTTGCTCTTCAGCGTCAGCGACCATCCGGGGCTGCCGTCGGCGCGGCGCGCCATGCCGGCGACCTCGGTGCCGAGCCGCAGCATGCGATCGAGGCCAAAGCTCCTGGCGTAGTCGGCAAGATAAGCATGGACCTGCGGCCCGGTCGGCCATTCCGGATAGGCTTGCGGCATGGCGCGGTCGGTGTAGCGGTAGAGCTCCTTCGGGCTCTGCGTCTGCACGTCAGGATAGGAGCGCGCCGGCTCCCAGACGCCGCCGAGATCTCCGCTGCGCTCGACGATGCTGACGCGGTGGCCGCGGGCAGAGAACGCCTTGGCGGCAGCAAGGCCGGAGACGCCGGCGCCGATCACGCAGACATGCTTGGGACTGACCATGGGTTTGCTCGCAATCGATGTGTTGTCCGCGCGCAAGCGGCCACGTTCGGCCGCAAAGCGCGCGGCCGGCGTTGCTGCAAGCAGATGAAGGTGGACGGAAAGCTTTCGCCTAGTCGTTGGCTTCGGGCGGCAGGAAGTCGACCTCATGCAGTGCCGAGATGCGCACGACTTCGGCAGGGTCGGTCAGATTGTGCAGCTGGTCGAACAGCGCCTCCAGCTTCTGCATCGGCGAGACCCAGAACAGCGCACGGCACGGCTTGTCGGACTTGTTGAAATAGCCGTGCGGGATGCCGCGCGGCATGCGCACGAGATCGCCGGCGTGGGCCTTCACCCATTTGCCGTCGAGCTTGAGGTCGAGCGTGCCCTCCTGCACCAGGATGAACTCGTCCTGGGTCGGATGGATGTGCACCGGCACGAACTGGCCGGGATCGCTGTTGGTCTCGAATGCAAAGGTGGAGTCGGTGACAGCCTTGGGGAAATAAACCTGGCCCAAAATGTTCCAGGTCTTGCCGCCGTAGCCTGTGCCGTTGGCGGTAATGCCTTTTTCGAGTGCAGTCATGTCGCGCTCCCATGGATTCCGGCGAAGATGGAGCTTGGGTCAGCAGGGGAGCGCTGTCTATCCGCTAAACGAATCCGGCGGCGGTTGCTGCCGTGCAGCACGACAATTTTGCCGGCGCGGCTCTTCTCGGCTCGCGGGAGTTATTATAGGCTTAAAGCAATTCCGTGACGCGAAGCGTGGTCGACGATGTCCGCAGCCGTGCTGGAAATGAGCGCAAGGACGTCCGCAGCCGAACGGCTCGCGGATTTCGCCCGCGTCACCACCGACGACGTCGACGAAGCGGCCGAAGAGATCGGGCGCATCTTCTGTCCGCACGATCTCGAGCCGGCAAAGGCGCGCGCCGCCGGTTTCTCGGCCCGGCACAATTGCGCTGATTTCGACGGCTTCTCCATCAACTACGTCGCCTATGGCGGTTCGGTCGGCATCGATCCCGGCTGCCTCGAGCGCTTCTTCCTGGTGCAGGTCCCGCTCACGGGCACGGCCCATATTCGCGCCGGCATCACCGAGCTCGAGGCTGCACCCGACCGGACGGCGTCGCTGCTGTCGCCGACGATCCCGACCCGGATGATGTGGCGCGACTGCGCGCAGGCGATCCTGCTGCTCGACCGCCGTATGGTCGAGCAGCGCGCCGCGGCGCTGTCGGGCAGGGCCTCTGGCACCGTCGAGTTCGATCCCGTGATCGACCTGGAGGCGCCGGCCGGGCGGGCTTTGCGGTGTAGCCTCGTCGAGCTGATGACGCTCGCCGAGCGTCTTGGTCCTCCGGGCGCGTTGTCTCCGCTTGCAATGGCCGACTGGCGCGAGCTTCTGCTCGATCATCTGCTCAATGGCCAGCGCCACGGTTTGTCGGATGCGATTCACACCTTTTCGGGCCGGGCCGAGCGGCTGCCGCGCGCGCTCCGCAAAGCGCGTGACCATCTGGCGGACAACGCCCGCGAGCCGCTCGATCTCGCGCAGCTCGCCTGCGCTTCCGGCATCGGCATTCGCGCGCTTCAGCTCGGCTTTCGCCGTCACTTCGGCCTGTCGATCTCGCAGATGCTGCTCGACATGCGCCTTGCCGGTCTGAACGCCCGGCTCGCGCAGGGATCGCCCGATGCCTCCATCACCGACATCGCCTTCGATCTCGGCTTCACCCATCTCGGCCGCATGGCCGGCGCCTACCGCGAAAAATTCGGCGAGACGCCGTCGGCGACGCTGCGGCGAAGGATGAGCTGAAGCTTGGATTATCGTGGTGATCGGCCTCCCGCGTGCCGTGGCCATTGAAGCTCCGGGAGCGGCCGCGGACGTCCTTCGTCCCTAATTCTTGATCAGAAAATCAACACTTGGCTGTTGCGTGATGAGCGCGGCCTTGCATGCGCCTCCGCTGTCGGTAATCACCCAGGGATGGTTGATGAAGGTGGGCTGCACGTAGTGCTGTCCAGGCTGCAGGGCCTGGTAGAAGACCCGCTGGCCGGCATAGTTTATCCAGTAGACGTTGCGAAGCGCATCGGCGCTGTTGGTGAAGGTGACCTGCGCGGTGCCGCTTCCTGGCAGCGATGTAAGCGTCTTTTCGTCGCCACAGCTCCGCGCACCTTGATCTGTGGTGGTGGGCGGCGCGTAAGCTGCGAGGGGCACCTTCGTGATGTCCGCGTCGACAATGGACGCTTTTCGGTCTGCGCCCAGGGACCACAAGAGATCCCCCGTGGCGGTGGCTCTGCCCAGCAACCTCACGTTCACGACGAACGATGGCGGGCCCTTGCCATCAGGCCACAGCTCCAACTCCCGATTGAGACTATCGCCTGCCGTGATCGATAGCTTCGCAGTGTCGTCGGGGACCGGCAGCACGGCGAACTGAGATGGACTGAAAAATCCGAGTGACGTTCTCTGGCCGTTCGTTCCAATCGCAACGATCGCCAGTGAGTTGTTGTTGTCGGGGCGGCTTTGCCCGGCGTAGGACGTCGACAGCACGATGGATTTGTGTCCGGCCGGAGAATTCGTCGAAGCACTCGGTTGCGGTGTTTGCGCAAGGGCGAATGTCACGAGTCCGGGCCACCAGGAACTTCGCTCGGGCGGTCGCAGTTCGATCACCTTCGGCGGGATCTGCTGCGGGACCTTGTTGGCGCCTGCCGACGCCCCGTTGAGGATATTGGTTATCAGTGCAGGTGCCGATATGCCGATCACCACGGCCTTCGCGAGATCACTTTCCTTGTTGAAGGCGAAGCCTAGAACGGCGCCTATCAGGAAGAACAATGCGATTCCATAAAGAATATGCCAGTGCGGAAGCGGTTGCTCTGGTTGCGCTGCAAATGACGCAGCCAGCTGCGCCGTGGTCGGAAGCAATCCTCCGAAGCCCGCCAGCACCACAGAGTTGATGTTTGCCGACATTGGGTCACCTCATAATTGAGCAACCAATGATAGCAATTTGGCCAGATGGGTCCAGTTCGTGGAACGGAAATGCGGGCGCCGCCATTGGGAAAGCAGGCCTTACGCAATGCTCTTCTTGATGGTCTGCACTGGGCCGAGCGCTAACGTTTGTCCTTTTCCGCCGCCTGCTTGCGCAGGAAAGCCTCGACATCGGCCTGCACCGAGTAGGGCGTCGGGATCGCGTCGCCTGCGGAATCGACGGCGGTGTCGAGGCAGCGGCGCAGCATCCTCGCGAGCTCGGCCTTGCGGTAGGGCTTTCGCAACAGTGGTGCGCCCATCGTGGCGCGTCCCTGCGCATGCAGCGAGTCGTAGGCGTAGCCCGAGGTGAACAGGACCCGCAGGGAAGGGCGCGCCGCCACCATCTGCTCGGCGAGCTCGCGCCCGTTCATGCCGCCGGCCATCACGATGTCGGTGAACAGCAGGTCGAACGGCTTGCCTTCGGCCGCGACCGCGAGGGCCTCGGTCGCATTGGCAGCCGGAATGACCGTGTAGCCGAGGCCTTCGAGCTGGACCGTGACATACTGGCGGACGTCGTGGTCGTCTTCGACGCAGAGCACGGTCTCCTTGCCCCCGATGATCTTGCGGTCGTCATAGCCGGTCGGCCGCAGCGCGCTTGCCTCCGCCTTCGGCAAATAGATCGTGAAGACCGTGCCACGGCCTTCCTCGGAGGCGACCTTGATGCCGCCGCCGGACTGCTTGACGAAGCCGAACACCATGCTGAGCCCGAGACCGGTGCCCTTGCCGACCTCCTTGGTGGAGAAGAACGGATCGAAGATGCGCTCCAGAATGGCCTGTGGAATGCCCGAACCGGTGTCGGCGATCTCGATCTCGACATAGTCCCCGGCATAGCCGGCGCCGACTGCAATGGCCTCGCGCACGCCGAACACGACGTTGCGCGTCGTCAGCGTCAGCCGGCCGCCGTCCAGCATGGCGTCGCGGCCGTTGATCGCAAGGTTGAGCAGCGCCGAGCTCAGCTGGCCGCGGTCGGCAAAGGCGAGCCAGACGTTGCGGTCGAGCCGGGTCGCGATCTCGATCTTCTTGTCGAAGGTGGCGAGCAGCAGCTTTGCCAGCTCTTCGAGCAGCTCGTTGACGTCGATATCGGCCGGCTGCAGCGCCTGCTTGCGGGCAAAGGACAACAGGCTCGACGTCAGCGCGGCGCCGCGGTCGGCGGCTTCGCTGATCAGCTTGGTGATGGTCGCCAGCGGCGGGTTGTCCTTGACGGCATCGGCGAGGATCTCGATCGTGCCCGTGATGACCGTGAGCATGTTGTTGAATTCGTGCGCGATGCCGCCGGTGAGCTGCCCGACCGCCTCCATCTTCTGCGACTGCACCAGCTGCTCCTCGGCGGCGCGCTTCTGGGTGATGTCCCTGACGAAGGTGTTGATGATGGCGCGCCCGCCCAGCCGCAGCACCGTGCTGGAGGCCTCGGCCAGGATCCGGTCGCCGTTCCGGTGGATCAAAGTGAGCTCGAAGCGCATGCCCGACGGTGCGTTCGATAGTTCAGGGACCAGCCGCGTCATGCGCTGCCTGAAGGCGGCACGCAGCGGTTCGGCGACGATGAGGTCGACGACGTCGGCGCCGAGCGCCTCCTGGCGCGTCCATCCGGTCAGGGCCTCGGCCTGAAAGCTCCATTCCAGCACGGTGCCGTTGTCGTCGATCTGGATGAAGGCATCGAGCGCGGTCCTGATGACGGCTTGCGTCATCTGCGCAGCGTCGCTGCGGGCCCGCGCCAGTTCGGCCGATTGCGCGAGGTCGTGTTTCCCCTCCGATCTCTCGATCGCGCCGCTGCAGAGGCGCGCGAGCAGAACGGCAACGACGGCGCTTGCGATGAGGGCCGAGACCTGGGCCATGCCGAACCCCGGTCCGGACACGGCAGAGGAGGCGAGGAGGGCCGCCGCGGTCACGACGACCTGTGCGGCCATCGCGCGTGTCAGAAGCCCCCTGAGTTTCATGGTCTCACACCAACGACGTCCGTTACGGACCCCCACGTCCGCCCGCCACATTACTCCGGTCCCACGTGAGCTACAGATTCAATGCGGCGTCGTCGAGGGGCAATTTCCGGTGGTACCGGGCGGCGGGCGCCTCAACCTGCGGACGAATCGGTCTGCTGCAGCGTCGTCACCCAGATCACGCGCGCCGCCTGCTGGGTCGGGTTGTCGAACATGTGCGGCACGACGCTCGGAAAACGGAAACTGTCGCCGGCTTCCAGCACATGGGCCTGATTGTCGAGCCACAGCCGCAGGCTGCCGGAGAGGATGTAGCCGGCCTTCTCGCCCGTGTGCTGCAGGAAGTCGGTGCCGGAGGAGGCGCCGGGATTGAGCGTGAGCTCGTAGAGCTCGAGCTGGCCCTTGCCTTGCGGCGTGAGGGCTTCCTTGACGACGCCGCTGGCGGTGAGGCGCAGCAGCCGGCGACTGCCCTTGCGCACGATGTAGCGCTGCACGTCGGCGGGATCGCTGGTCTCGAAGAAATAGGAGATGGGCACCTCGAGCGCGATGCTGAGCAGGCGCAGCGTGCGGATCGACGGCATGGCGCGCGCGCGTTCGAGCTGACTGATCATGCCGGTGGACAGGCCGGTCTTGGTGGCCACGTCCTGGATCGAGAGGCCGGCACGCTGACGCAGCAGCCGCACGGTCTCGCCGAGGCGCTGATCGACCGCATCGTCCGCCTCGACGGTCGGGGCGTCCTTGGTACTGTTCGTATCGCCGCGACCATCCATGTCGCTCTCCCATGCATCATCTCGCCCCGAACCGGATCGGCCTGGGACTTCAATCAGAGTGAAAAGGTCCCGCATACTAGCAATGCGATTGACAGCTGTATTTAGTCATGATGAAATTTTGATCGAAAAATTTAGAAGCACTAAAGCCCACTCCTGTCCCTTTGCCGGGGTCTCGGGGGCGCGGGAGACGGTGCCGCGTGCGGGAACGGAGACTGGTCATGGCAGACAGCACCGGCAAGTTCGGCGTTGGCGGATTGCATTTCGGCATTCCAAATCGCCGGCAGTTCTTCCAGCTTGGCGCGGGCGCCGCAGCGGGATGGACGCTTTCAGGCAACGCCTTTGCGCAGACCGAACGCCCGACCAATCCTCCGGACAAGCCGCGCGGGCAGGTGATCGCGGCGCTGTCGCAGGAGCCGACTGTCTTTCATCCGCTGATGCCCGGCATCGAGGTCGACCAGGGCGTCTGGTGGCAGCTGTTCTCGCCGCTCTGGTTCATCGAGCCCGACGGCAAGTTCGTCCCCGACCTCGCGCGGGAGGTGCCGACGATCGAGAACGGAGGCCTGTCGGCCGACGGCCTGACCTGGAAGATCAAGCTGCGCAATGACGTGAAGTGGCACGACGGCACGGCCTTCACGGCCGAGGACGTCAAGTTTTCGCTCGAGCTGATCAACAATCCCGATTTCCGCGTCCGCAACCGCGTCGGCCATAGCCTCGTCAAGGACATCAAGGTCGTCGCGCCCGACGAGATCCATTGGCGCATGGAAGCGCCCTATTCGCCCTACATGTCGATCCTGTCGCTCACCTTCATCGTGCCCAAGCACATCCTGGAGAAGGTGTCCGATCCGAATGCCTCGCCGTTCCACAACGCGCCCGTCGGCACCGGTCCGTTCCGCTGGGCCGAGCGTGTGCCGGGCGACCACATCCAGTTGAATGCCCATGCCGGCTATCACGGCAAGGGACCTTACGTCGAACGCGTGGTGTTCAAATACATTCCCGATCTCACCGTGCTCTACACCCAGTTCCGCACCGGCCAGGTCGACTACACCGGCCTGCAGGGCATCCTGCCGAACTTCGTGCAGGAGGCGAAGACGCTGAAGGGCCGCAAGATCTTCGTCTCGGCGACGTCGTCGGTGGAGCACATCGCGCCCAATCTGGAATTCGGTCCCTTCGCCGACCGCAGCGTGCGCGAGGCGCTCTATCTCGCCATCAACAAGCAGGCGATCATCGATGCGCTGAATTACGGCCTGCCGACGCAGACCGAGAGCTTCGTGCCGCAGCAGGCCTGGTCGTTCCAGCAGGGCCTGCCGCAGCACAAATACGATCCCGCCAAGGCCAATGCGCTGCTCGACGCGGCCGGATGGACGCGCGGTTCCGGCGGTGTGCGCGAGAAGGGCGGGGTGAAGCTCGAATTCACCAATTCGACGACATCGGGCAACGCGGTGCGCGAGCAGACGCAGCAGCTCCTGATCCAGGACTGGCGCGCGATCGGCGCTGCGATGCGCGTCAACAACATGCCGGCGGCCGTGATCTGGGGCGACTTCTGGCAGCAGTCGAAATTCAATTCCGTGCTGGTGTCCGTCAACTTCATGCTCGGCAGCGACCCCGATGTGACGCCGCGCTTCGGCTCCGGCGCCATCCCAGCCAAGGGTGGCCGCGGCTTCAACACCTATCAGTACAAGAGCGCGGAGGCGGATCGCCTGCTCGCCGATGGCGCCCGGCAGTTCGAGATCGCCCAGCGCAAGACGACCTATGGCGAGCTGCAGAAGCTGATCCGCAACGACCTTGCGATCCTGCCGCTGTTCCAGGGCTTCATCGCCGAGGGCGTGAAGGAGGGATTGCAGGGCTTCCGTCCCAACATCAACACCTCCATCAATTGCTGGAATATCCGCGAATGGTACTGGGCCTGATGGATCGGTTGCACAGGGCAGCCTGAGATGGCCCGTTACGTCGTCAACCGCCTTGCGCAGGCGATCATGCTGCTGGTGATCGTCTCCGCGATCGGCTTCGCCATCCTGCACCTGGCGCCGGGCGGTCCGCTGTCGCAATTCGCGGCCTCCGCGCAGATGACCCAGGAGGATCTCGACCGCGTCACGAAACAGCTCGGGCTCGATCGGCCGCTGCCGATCCAGTATCTCGACTGGTTCGGCCGCATGGTGCGGGGCGATTGGGGCAAGTCCTATCGCGACGGCGAGGCAGTGCTGTCGGTGGTCTCCTCGCATCTCGGCGCCACGCTGGAGCTGATGGCGACGGCGACGATCATCGCGGTTCTGCTCGGCTGCTGGATCGGCATCCTTGGCGCGCTGCGGCGCTATTCGCTGTTCGACACGCTCGCCACGGTCGGCGCTATGATCGCATTGTCGATCCCGACCTTCTGGTTCGGCCTCGTCACCATCTACGTGTTCTCGGTCAAGCTCGGCTGGCTGCCGGCGGGCAACCGGCAGACCGTCGGCGACGGCTCCTTCCTCGACCTGCTGCACCATCTGATCGCGCCCGCGATGGTGCTGGCGCTGGTGGAGACCGCGATGTGGGGCCGCTTCATGCGCTCCTCGATGCTGGAGGTGATCAACCAGGACTACATCCGCACCGCGCGCGCCAAGGGCATGCCGGAATGGCGCATCCTCACCGTGCATGCGCTGCGCAACGCGCTGCTGCCGATGATCACGGTGGCGGGCCTGCAGTTTCCGACGCTGCTCGGCGGCGCGCTGGTGGCCGAGACCGTGTTCACCTGGCCCGGCATGGGGCGGCTGTTCCTCGATTCCATCGGCTATCGCGATTATCCCGTGGTGATGGGCATCCTGATGTTTTCGGCGACGATGGTGCTGATCGGCTCGCTGCTCGCCGACATCCTCTATGCCGTCGTCGATCCGCGCATCCGGGTGGGCTAGGCGATGACGGCTGCAACCCTCACTTCCGCACAGCTCGCGCCCGGTCAGGCCGCATGGCGGCGCTTCCGTCGGCATCGGCTGGCGCTTGCCGGTGCCGTCATCATTGTGGTGCTCGTGCTCGGCTCGGCATTCGGTCCTTATCTGCTGCCGTTCGACGACACCTATATCGACATCATGAAGCGGTTCGCGCCGCCGCTGTCCGGCGCGCATATCCTCGGCACCGACGAGCTCGGCCGCGACGTGCTGGCGCGGCTGATGATGGGCGGCCGCGTCTCGCTCACGATCGGCATCGTCGCGATGGTGATCGCCATGGCCGTCGGCATCGTCGTCGGCGCCTTTGCCGGCTTCTATGGCGGCGTGGTCGGCGCGGTGCTGATGCGGCTCGTCGACGCCGTGCTGTGCTTTCCGACCATCTTCCTGCTCCTTGCGCTGGCGGCGCTCACCGAGCCGGGTCTCGTCACCACCACCGTGCTGATCGCGGCGACCGCCTGGATGTGGGTGGCCCGCGTCGTCGAGGCCCAGGTTCGCTCGCTGCGGGAACGTGAGTTTGCGGTCGCCGCGCTCGCATTCGGCTCGTCGAATCTGCGGATCATGTTCCGCGAGCTCGTGCCCAACGCGATCGCGCCGATCGTGGTGGCGGCGACGCTGAACGTCGCCAAGGCGATCCTGCTGGAATCCTATCTCAGCTATCTCGGCTATGGCGTCCAGCCGCCGGCCGCGAGCCTGGGCAACATGCTCAACAACGCGCAGATCTATCTCACCAGCGCGCCGTGGCTCGCGATTGCGCCGGGCCTCGCCATCACGCTGGCCGTGACCAGCTTCAACTTCCTCGGCGACGGCCTGCGCGACGCGCTCGATCCGCGCATGAACATCCCATGATACGTAAGCCCCGATCGAACTGACTTCCAGGAGTGCCCATGTCCCCGCCGCTCAACCGTATCAATAGCGACGATCGCCTGCCGGCGCAGGTGGACGTCGTCGTCATCGGCGGCGGCGTCATCGGCGTCTCCGCGGCCTATCATCTGGCGAAGAAGGGCCACTCCGTCGCGCTGGTCGAGAAGGGCCATGTCGGCGGCGAGCAGTCGAGCCGCAATTGGGGCTGGTGCCGCCAGCAGGGCCGCGCGCGCGAGGAGATCCCGTTGGCGCGCGAGGCGCTGCTTCTGTGGGAGGACATGCAGAACGATGCCGGCGTCGATGCCGGCTTCCGCCGCACCGGCGTCTTGTTCCTGACCAAGAGCAAGGACGAACTGGCGAGCTGGGAGCGGTGGGCTGCCGTCGCGCGCGAGATGCAGGTCCACTCCACCGTCCTGACGCCGGCCGAGGTCGCCGAGCGCATGCCGGGGAATACCGACAGCTGGGTCGGCGGCCTGCACACGCCGAGTGACGGCCGCGCCGAGCCGTCGATGGCCGTGCCCGCGCTGGCGACGGCCGCGCGAAAACATGGCGTCACCATTCATCAGGGCTGCGCGGCGCGCGGGCTGGAGACGACCGGCGGTCGGGTCAGCGCCGTCGTCACCGAGAAGGGCACCATCCGCACGCAATCCGTGCTGCTGTCCGGCGGTGCGTGGTCGTCGCTGTTCTGCCGGCGCCACGGCATCGAGCTGCCGATCGGTCTCGTCAACGCCACCGCATGCCGGACCACGCCGGCGCCGGAGATCACCTCGGGCGCGCTCGGCACCGATCTCTATTGCATTCGCCGTCGCCTCGACGGCGGTTTCACGCTGGCGCTGCGCAACCGCGGCACGGTCGAGCTGTCGCCCGATTTGTTCCGCTACGCGCGCACGTTCTGGCCAACCTATCTGCATCGCAAGAACGGGCTGAAGCTGTCGTTCGGCAAGTCGTTCTTCGACCAGATCATGCGCGGCACCAGCTGGAGTTTTGACAAGCCGTCGCCGTTCGAGACCGAGCGCGTGCGCGATCCCGAGCCCGACATGTCGCTGGTCAATGCCGCGCTGGCGTCGCTGATCAAGGCGAACCCGGAGCTGAAGGACGTCGCGATCGCGGAAGCCTGGGGCGGCACCATCGACTGCACGCCGGACACCATTCCGGTGATCTCGCCGGTCGATGCGCTGCCGGGCTTCTTCCTTGCCACCGGCTTCTCCGGCCACGGCTTTGGCATCGGCCCTGCCGCCGGCAAGCTCGCCGCCGACCTCGTGACGGGCGCGACGCCGCTGGTCGATCCCGCCGCCTACAGCCACAGGCGCATGATCGACGGCCGCCGGCTGGCGCCCGTCAGCCCGTTCTGAGGACCGCATGACGGTTCTCTACAGGGCCAACATGGTGCGCGGCGCCGAGTGGGCGACATTCTTCGCCGAGCGCGCGCCGGATGTGCCGTTCCGGCTCTGGCCTGATATCGGCGATCCCGCCGCTATCCGCTATCTCGTCGCCTGGGTGCCGCCTGACGATATCGCGACGACGTTCCCCAATCTCGAGCTGGTGTTCTCGGTCGGAGCGGGCGTCGATCAGTTTGATGCCAAAAAACTTCCGGCGCACATTCCGCTGGTCCGCATGCTGGAGCCCGGCATTGCCGAGACCATGGTCGAATACGTCACCATGGCCGTGTTGGCCTTGCATCGCGACCTCCTCGATTTCATCAGCCAGCAGAAGGAGCAGGTCTGGCGCGAGATCCGGATTACGCCGGCCAGGCGCCGGCGCGTCGGAATCATGGGGCTTGGCCAGCTCGGGCAGGCCGTGCTCGAGCGCCTCAAGGCGTTCGGCTTTCCGCTATCGGGCTGGAACCGCTCGCCGCGCGAGATCGAGGGCGTCACCTGTTATGCTGGCGCTGAGGCGCTGCCAGAATTTCTCGCGCAGAGCGACATCCTCATCTGCCTGCTGCCGCTGACCGACGAGACGCGCGGCATCCTCAATGCCGACCTGTTCGCGCGCCTGCCGCGCGGTGCGTCCCTTGTGAACGTCGGGCGCGGTCCGCACCTCATCGAGGCCGACCTTCTCGCCGCCCTCGACAGCGGCGCGCTGTCGGGTGCGGTGCTCGACGTCACCGACCCCGAGCCGCTGCCTTCAGGCCATCCGTTCTGGAGCCACCCCCGCATCCTGCTGACGCCGCACAATGCGGCCATGACGGCGCCGGATACGGCGGTCGATTTCGTACTCGACGTCATCGGCCGCCATCGCCGCGGAGAGGAACTGCCGGGGCGTGTCGATCGAACGCGCGGCTATTAGGACATTCGCATGAGCATCGGCGCAAGCGCACCAGCCCCAGCCTCCGCCCCAGCACAGGCGCCGGTGCTGTCGGTCGCGGGCCTCACCACCTCCTTCATGCTGGAGCGGCGATGGATTCCCGTCGTCCGCAACGTCTCCTTCGACGTCGGGCCGCGAGAGACGGTGGCGATCGTCGGCGAGTCCGGTTCAGGCAAGAGCGTCACCGCGCTGTCGATCATGCGGCTCATTCCGAAGGAGATCGGCCGCGTCGAGGGCCGCGTCATGCTGGCCGGCCGCGATCTGCTGGCGCTGCCGGAAGCGAGCATGACGGACATTCGCGGCAACGACGTCGCCATGATCTTCCAGGAGCCGATGACGAGCCTCAACCCGGTGCTCACCATCGGCTTCCAGATCGCGGAAGCGCTGGTCCAGCATCGCGGCCTGTCGCGCGCCGCGGCGGAGGCCGAGACCATCCGCCTGCTCGATCGCGTCCGCATCCCCGCGGCGAAGTCCCGTTTCAACGAGCATCCGCATCGCTTCTCCGGCGGCATGCGCCAGCGCGTGATGATCGCGATGGCGCTGGCCTGCAAGCCAAAGCTCCTGATCGCGGACGAGCCGACCACCGCGCTCGACGTCACCATCCAGGCCCAGATCCTGGAACTGCTGAAGGAGCTCCAGCGGGAGGAGGGGATGTCGATCCTCTTCATCACGCACGACATGGGCGTGGTCGCCGAGATCGCCGATCGCACCGTGGTGATGTATGGCGGCCAGGCGGTGGAGACGGATGCCACCGCGCGCATCTTCGAGGCGCCCTCGCATCCCTACACGCGCGCGCTGCTTGCGGCCGTGCCGCGCCTCGGCTCGATGGATGGCCGCGCGCGGCCGATGCGCTTTCCCATCGTGGACAAGGTCACAGGCACCTCCGACGAGCCGGCCGAGACGCCCGACACGGTCTCGACCGCCGAGCGCCCGCTGCTGGAAGTCGCGAACCTCACCACGCGCTTTCCGATCCGCTCGGGCCTGTTCGGCAAGGTCTCGGGCCGCGTCCATGCGGTCGAGAACGTCTCCTTCACCTTGCGCGCCGGCGAGACGCTGGCGCTGGTCGGCGAATCCGGTTGCGGCAAGTCGACCACGGGCCGCTCGATCCTCAAGCTGACGGAGCCGGATGCTGGCACGGTCCTGATCGACGGTCAGGATGTGCTGGCCATGAACGGCCGCACCTTGCGCGACTTCCGCAAGCGGATGCAGATCATCTTCCAGGATCCGTTCGCGAGCCTCAATCCGCGCATGTCGGTGGGAACGGCGATCGCGGCGCCGCTGCTCGCCAACGGGCTCGCGACGGCGTCGCAGGCGCGCGACAAGGTTGCCGACCTGCTCGTGCGCGTCGGTCTTTCCGCCGACATGGCCGCACGCTTTCCGCACGAATTTTCCGGCGGCCAGCGCCAGCGCATCTGCATCGCGCGTGCGCTCGCGCTCGGGCCGAAGCTGATCGTCGCGGACGAGGCGGTCTCGGCGCTCGACGTCTCGGTCAAGGCGCAGGTCGTCAATCTGATGCTCGACCTGCAGGCCAGCATGGGCCTTGCCTATCTCTTCATTTCCCACGACATCGCGGTGGTCGAGCGCATGAGCCACCGCGTCGCGGTGATGTATCTCGGCGAGATCGTCGAGATCGGCCCGCGCGCCGATGTGTTCGGCAATCCGCAGCATCCCTATACCAGGAAGCTGATGGCCGCCGTGCCGGTGCCAGATCCGTCACGCCGCGGCACCAGGCGCGAGGTCTCGAACGACGAGATTAGAAGCCCGGTGCGTGCGCCGGATTACCATCCGCCGGTGCGGCAGTATCGCGAAGTCTCGCCCGGCCACGTCGTGCAGGTCTAGGGCGAGGAGTGGTCGGGCTGAGGCGCCTCACGAATTGACGTGCACGAAATCCCGCAAGAGCGGATAGATCTCGTTGTTCCAGCGCCGGCCAGAGAACACGCCGTAATGGCCGACGCCGGCCTGCATGTGGTGGACGCGGCGATAGGCGCGCACGCCGGTGCAGAGATCCTGTGCCGCGAGCGTCTGGCCGATCGAGCAGATGTCGTCCTTCTCGCCTTCGACCGTCATCAGCCCCATGCGGCTGACGGCCTTGGTGTTTACCGGACGTCCCCGATGCATCAGCTTGCCCTGCGGCAGAAGATGCTCCTGGAACACGTCGCGCACGGTCTCGATGTAGAACTCGGCCGGCAGGTCCATCACGGCGAAATATTCGTCGTAGAAGGTCTTGATGGTCGCGGCCTTCTCCTTCTCGCCCTTGGCGATGTGGTTGGCGAGGTCCATGTGCTGCTTGATGTGACGCTCGAGGTTCATCGAGACGAAGGCGGTGAGCTGCACGAAGCCGGGATAGACCTTGCGCAGCGCGCCGCGGCATTGCATCGGCACGTAGTTGATCAGGTTCTGCTCGAACCATTCGATCGGCTTGCTCTTGGCGAAGTCGTTGACTTTCGTAGGCTGGATGCGCGTGTCGATCGGCCCCGCCATCAGCGTCAGCGTCGCCGGGCGCGAGGGATGGTTGTCCTCGCACATGATCGCGGCGGCCGCGAGCGCCGACACCGAAGGCTGGCAGATCGCCACCATGTGCGGGCGCGGGCCGAGCTGCCCTAAGAAGTCGATGAGATGCTCGGTGTAGTCGTCGAGCCCGAAACGGCCTTCGCTGCGCGG
The DNA here is from genome assembly GCF_002531575.1 of Bradyrhizobium sp. Y36. Taxonomy (GTDB): domain Bacteria; phylum Pseudomonadota; class Alphaproteobacteria; order Rhizobiales; family Xanthobacteraceae; genus Bradyrhizobium. Next base: position 323,791 of record NZ_NWTI01000006.1, read on the forward strand.
GATGTCGCGCGGATTGTGCCAGTCGGTGATGTAGACGTCGTGATCCTGCAGCAGCGTCTGCACCGTGCCGCGCAGCAGCGTCGCGAAATGGCCGGACATCGGCGCCACCAGCAGCATGCGCGGCTGCTCGCTGATGCCGTCCTTCCTGAAATGCAGCAGCGAGCCGAACGGCGTCGCGTAGGCGATCTCCTCGCTGACGGCGACTTCGCGACTGCCCACCCTGACGCTGTCGATGCCGTAAGCGGGACGGTGATAGGTCAGGGTGGAGCGCGAGATCAGCTCCAGCGCCGCCGACAGCCGGCCGACCACCTGATCCGACATGCCTTGAGGCACCAGATTGAGGAATTTGAGCGCGGACGACGCCCCGGCGCGCCACGGCGCGGTCAGGTCCATGTGGTTCTGAAAGGCCTGATAGTACATCGACATCATGCTGAAATGCCCACCTGTCTCATGTCGTGATGCAATATCGAAGCCAGACGGCGGCCGGACCGCCCGGAAAATTGGCACGTCGCTTGCTGCTCTCCGGGCGGGAAGCACAGGTCACGGGCAGGTCCGCGCTGCAGCGCGGTGCCCGCGATCAGGCGTGAGGGAAGAGCCCTATGGCAAAGGCGACACTGACCATCAGCAGCAAGAACTATTCGTCCTGGTCGCTGCGTGGCTGGCTGCTGACGAAATTCTCCGGGCTCGATTTCGAGGAAATCGTCACCGCGCCGGACGATCCGTCGGCGCGCGCCGAAATCCTGCTGCTGTCGTCCTCGATCCTGGTGCCGTGTCTGCGGCACGAGGGCGCGGTGGTCTGGGATACGCTGGCGATCGCCGAATATCTCAACGAGGTGATGCCGGCCGCCGGCCTGTTGCCGGATGACCGCGTGCAGCGCGCCCATTGCCGCGCGATCTCGGGCGAAATCCACTCCGGCTTCACCACGCTGCGGGCCTCGCTGCCGGTGAATCTGAAAGGACGTTTCCCTGGCTTCAAGATCTGGTCGCGTGCGCAGGCCGACATCGACCGCGTCTGCTCGATCTGGCGCGACTGCCTGGAGAGGTCGGGCGGCCCGTTCCTGTTCGGGGAGAGGCGCACCATGGCGGATGCGATGTACGCGCCCGTGGTGACCCGCTTCGTCACCTACGACGTCAAGCTGGAGCCGCCGCTGAAGGCCTATGCCGACACCATCATGGCGATGCCCGAGATGGCCGAATGGATCGCGGCCGCGCGCGAGGAGCCGGCCGAGATCGAGGAGCTCGAGGTCGAATATTAGGCAGGTCCGGCGTCGCCTTGCCTGTTTCGGGGGCGGGACCGGTTGCGGCGGTCTGAGCGAGCCAGGCCCTTGTCCGGATTAACCTTTGGCGCCCGTGACAGGCCAGTGCCGCTGGCCGCGCCGCACAGATATTGTACGCATCTGCACAGCCGCACCGACATCTAGCCGTGAACAGCTGCGTACACGGCGCTTCCGCTGATTCGGACGTGATTCGTTCGGGCCGCGTTCCGAAGGTTAAGGCGGAGCGCGGCGCCGTTGCATTTTGGAACAGCCATGAAGGCGTCAGGCAGCGCCGCGCTGCTTCACGCGCGGCAGGCGCCAGCCGATGACGGTCGCTTCGACCGCAATGCCGGCCTCATGGTTCTGCCAGCGTCCCTCGACATAACGGCAGGCGAACGGCAGTTGGTACGTTCCGCTGTGGTCCTCGCACAGCACTTCGAGCGCCAGGCCCGGCGGTGGTTCTCCGGCGCCGTCGAATTCCGCCAATCGTCTATCGCGCGTTGCCATTCCAAAAATCTCCCCTAATCAAAGCCGCGGGAAGAGCGCCCACCCCTTCCGCGTGCCGTTCACTGCTCCCCGTCCCAGGGGAACAAGCCAAGCTCAACGCGAGAATGCGGTACGAGTGTGGTAGCCTTTGGCGGCTGCGCGCAAACAGCGCACATTGCCGTGATCGATCGGACGAGGAACCCTTCATGCTGCTTCGAAATGCCGGGCTTTGTTTCGCGATATTGCTGCTCGCAACGCTGGCGGGTGCGCCGGTGCACGCGCAGGACGTGCCCGGCATCGAGATCTGCACGGTCGAGAAGACCATGGAGCGGCGCACCAGCTGCCTGCAGAGCAATGTCGACTTCCTGCAGAAGACGATTACCAAGCTGAACCTCGATCACCAGCAGAAGCTGGATGCCGCGGCTCGCCAGATCGACGCGCTGAAGACAGGCATCGCCGGCCTGCAGAAGACGCTTAGCGATCTCCAGGCCGCGCAGGCGAAGACGGCCGAGGACCTGAAGAAGAAGCAGGACGCGCCGCCGCCGAAGGACGCTGCGAAATAAAGGCGGCAATCACGCCACGCGATAGCGCTCCATCACGCCCCGATCAGGCTCATAGCCGAGCCCCGGCCCTGTGGGCACCGCGACATGGCCGGTGGCATCGCTATCCGCGCGGCCGCCCCAGAGGCAGGCCTCGCGCTTCAGATAGAACATCTCGACCAGCCCGTCCTCGCGCGTTGCGAGCAGGTGCAGCGTCGCCAGCAGGCCGGGGCCGAAATACGGGGAGTGCGGCACGATCTTGACGCCGAGCCGATCGGCCAGCGCCGCGATCTTCAGGAATTCGGTGATGCCGCCGACCTTGATCACCGACGGCTGGGCGTGGCTCACCGCGCCCGCCGCCATCATCTGGCGGAATTGAACCTCCGTGCAGGCATTCTCGCCGGCGGCGACGCCGAGCCCGCCCTTGCTGCGGACCTCGGCGAGCGCGGCAAAGTCCTCCGGCGGCCAGATCGGCTCCTCCAGAAACATCGGTCGCGCGTCGCGGCATGCGGTTGCGAATGCGATCGCCTGCTCGGCCGTGAGCGGACAGTTCATGTCGACCATCAGCGGAATGCTCGGCCCGATCGCCTCGCGCGCGGCAAGCACTGCAGGCGTCGTGGTCTCGTGCAGCTTGATCGCGCCATAGCCGAGCGCGAGCGCCTTCCTGCATTCGGCCGCGATGTTGTCGGGCGAGCCGATCCGCAGCAGGCTCGCATAGGCCGGGATGGCGGTGCGCCTGTTTTCGCCGAGCAGGCGATGCAGCGGCACGCCTTCAATCCTGGCAGCAAGGTCCCACAGCGCGATGTCGAGCCCTGAGATCGCGAACATGGTGATGCCGTAGCGGCCGAACAGGTGCAGGTTGCGCTGGATCTGCTCCATCGCGGCGGGAATGCCGGCGGCATCGGGCACCTTCAGCCCGCGGGCCTGCGGCGCGATCATCTCCTCCACCGCGCTACGCGTGGTGCGCGGGCAGACATAGGCGAAGGCATCGCCCCAGCCGGTCAGTCCGGCATCGGTCGAGACCTCGATGAGCACCATGTCGAGGGCGGTGATCGCGGACGCGCCCTGGCGAAAGTTCGCAACGCCGGCGTCATAGGGGATGCGGATATGGTGCGCCCGCACATCGGTGATTTCCATGACGCGGTTCCTCTTTCTGGTGAGCGGTTGCAGCAAGTGTAGCCGTGAACACCAGGACGTTGCCAGTGGCCATTCCCGCACTATCCTTGCGCCCGGACAGCAATGCCGATCAAGCGAGGCGGGGCGGGGACGGCGCATCATCGCCGCGCTTCGAACGAGAGTTGAGCCACCATGAACCCAGCGCAGCGCGCGCTCTGGTATATCGAGAGCCATCTGGCCGAGCCGATCGCGCTCGACGAGATCGCCGCGATCTCGGGCGTGTCACGGTTCCACATCGTGCGCGCGTTTGCCGCAGCCACCGGCTTGCCGGTGATGCGCTACGTGCGCGCGCGGCGGCTGACGGAAGCTGCGCGTCTTCTTGCGAAAGGCGCGCCTGATATCCTCGGCGTCGCGCTGGAGGCGGATTACGGCTCGCACGAAGCTTTCACCCGCGCGTTCCGCGACCAATTCGGCGCCACGCCCGAAGCGGTGAGGGCGGCAATGTGCGTCAACCAGCTCAAGCTTCAGGAGCCGATCCTCATGGACTCCACCATGCTCGACCATCTCGCCCCGCCGCGTTTTGAAACCATGAAGGCCTTCCTCGTCGCCGGTCCCGCCGAGCGCATCTCCTGCGACAACGGCGCCGTCATTCCCGGCCTCTGGCACCGCTTCCATCAGGAGGTCGCCGACATTCCCGCGAGGGTCGGACAGGTCGCCTACGGCGTCTGCTGCAACGGCGACGATGCCGGCAATTTCGACTACATCGCCGGCGTCGAGGTGACCGATTTCTCGGACCTGCCGCGACGCTTCGCCCGCATCCGCATCCCCGAGCAGCGCTATGCGGTGTTCACGCACACCGAGCACGTCGCCTCGATCCGCCGCACCGTCAACACGATCTGGAATCGATGGCTGCCCGGCTCGGGCTTGCAGGCCGCGGACGCGCCGAATTTCGAGCGCTACGACGTGACGTTCGATCCCGCAACCGGCAATGGCGGCTTTCAGATCTGGGTGCCGGTGAAGGAGTAAGCGCAACGCTGGCATACCATCCCGCTTGCTTGGCAAGCCGAGGCGACTTTGTCATAACCTCAGGCAAATCTTGCGTGTGGGGCCGAGCCGGACATCCCGTGCAAGTCATAACAAGCAGCCGGGAGGGTCTCACATGTCTGACGTCCGCGTTCTCGCCACCGACCTCGAATTTCCCGAAGGGCCGGTCGTGATGCCGGACGGCTCGGTGGTGCTGGTGGAGATCCGCGGCCAGCGACTGACGCGTGTCTATCCCGACGGCCGCAAGGAGATCGTGGCGAAGATTCCGGGCGGCCCGAACGGCGCCGCCCTCGGTCCCGACGGCAAGATCTACATCTGCAACAATGGCGGCTTCTCCTGGATCCCGACCCGCAACATGATCATGCCGGGTCCGCAGCCGGACGATTATCTCGGCGGCTCGATCCAGCGCGTCGACCTGCAATCCGGCAAGGTCGAGACCGTCGTGACGAAATGCGGCGAGCACGATCTGCGCGGGCCGAATGATCTGGTGTTCGACAGGCAGGGTGGGCTCTGGTTCTCCGATCTCGGCAAGCGCCGCGCGCGCGAGATGGATGTCGGCGGCATGTATTACCTCAAGCCCGGCATGACCGAGCTGGTCGAGATCGTGCACGGCATCCTGCCGGCCAACGGTATCGGGCTGTCGCCGGACGAGAACACCGTCTACATCGCGGAGACGCCGACCGGCCGGCTCTGGGCCTACGAGCTCTCTGCCCCGGGCACGCTGAAGCCGCGCGACGTGATCTATCGCGGCGAGCGGGGAAAACCGATCTGCGGCCTCGGCGGCTACCAGATGTTCGACTCGCTGGCGGTGGAAGCCGGCGGCAATGTCTGCGTCGCCACCCTCGTGTCCGGCTGCATCTCGGTGATCGCGCCCGACGGCACCTTGGTCGAGCAGGTCCCGACCGGCGACCGCGTCACCACCAACATCGCCTTCGGCGGCCCCGAGCTGAAGACCGCCTTCATCACGCTGTCGGGCAAGGGCGAGCTGGTCGCCATGGACTGGCCGCGCGGTGGTTTGCCGTTGAATTTTCTGAACAAGTGAATGTATCTGGACGCGCCGTGCCAATACATCCGTCGTCATTCCGGGATGCGTGCGCCAGCACGCAGGCCCGGAATCCATAACCCCAGGCGGTGGTTATGGATTCCGGGCTCGCGACGTCGTCGCGCCCCGGAATGACGGCAGTCATTATGGAGTGAGAAATGCCCTGGCCTGATCCCATCACCCTGCGCGGACAGCACGCCCGTCTCGAGCCGCTGTCGCATCAGCATCGCGAGGGGCTGGTCGAGGCCGTCAAGGACGGCGAGCTGTCAAAGCTCTGGTACACGGCAATCCCGCTGCCGGAGAACATGGGCAAGGAGATCGACCGGCGCCTGGGCCTGCAGGCCGCGGGCTCGATGCTGCCGTTCACCGTGTTCGACGCCGGCGGCAACATCGTCGGCATGACCACCTACATGAACATCGATGCCGCCAACCGCCGCGTCGAGATCGGCTCGACCTGGTACGGCAAGGGCGCGCAGCGCGGCCCGCTCAACACCCAGTGCAAGCTCTTGCTGCTGCGCCACGCCTTCGAGACGCTGAGCTGCATCGCGGTCGAATTCCGCACGCATTTCTTCAACCACCAGAGCCGGCGCGCCATCGAGCGCCTGGGCGCCAAGCAGGACGGCATCCTGCGCAGCCACCAGGTGGCGCCGAACGGCACGCTGCGCGACACCGTGGTTTACAGCATCACCGCCGCCGAATGGCCGACGGTGCAGGCGCATCTCGAGTTTCAACTCAACGACAAGCCGCGCTAGGGGCGGCCGAGGGACCATGGACAGATTTGATTATGTGATCATCGGCGCGGGCTCTGCCGGTTGCGTGCTCACCAGCCGGCTCAGCGAAGACCCTGATGTCAGCGTCTGCGTGCTGGAAGCCGGGCCCAGCGACTGGCATCCCTACATCCATCTGCCGGCCGGCTTCATCAAGACCTTCCACATGAAGAGCATCAACTGGGCCTACCAGCAGGAGCCCGGACCTTACACGGGCGGGCGCAGCATCTATGCGCCGCGCGGCAAGACGCTCGGCGGTTCGTCCTCGATCAACGGCCACATCTACAACCGCGGCCAGCGCATGGATTTCGACACCTGGGCGCAGATGGGCAATCGCGGCTGGGGCTATGCCGACGTGCTGCCCTACTTTAAGCGGCTGGAGAAGCGGGTCGGCGAGGGCGACAACACGTTCCGCGGGCGCGACGGCAAACTCACCGTCACCACGATGGACTGGCGCGATCCGCTCTGCGAAGCCTTCATGGAAGGCGCGGTCTCGCTCGGCATTCCCCGCAACCCCGATTACAACGGCGCCATACAGGAGGGCGTCTCCTACTGCCAGCGCACCATCGACAAGGGCTTGCGCGTCTCCGGCTCGACCGCGTTCCTCAAGCCCGCGATGAAGCGGCCGAACGTGCATGTGCACACCCATGCGCATGCGACCGAGATCATCTTCGAGGGCAAGCGTGCCGTCGGCGTGCGCTACACCAAGGGCGGCCGCGGCGGCACGCCGGTCGAAGTGCGCGCCAACAAGGAGGTGATCCTCTCGGGCGGTACCTATAATTCGCCGCAGCTGCTGCAGCTCTCCGGCATCGGCTCGCCCGATCTGTTGCAGCAGCACGGCATCGCCGTGCGTCACGCGCTGCCGGTCGGCGAGGGCCTGCAGGACCATTACGCCCCGCGCACGGTGGCGCGGGTCAAGGACATCAAGACCATCAACGAGCTTCGCCGCGGCGTCTCGCTGTGGATCGAGGCGCTGAAATGGGCCACCGCGCGCCGCGGCCTGCTCTCGCTGTCGCCGACCATGGTCTATTGCTTCTGGCACTCCGGCGAGAGCGCTGACAGCTCCGACCTGCAGCTCACCTTCACGCCGGCGTCTTACAAGGAAGGCGTGCAGGGCCAGCTCGAGGACGAGCCCGGCATGACGGTGGCGTCCTGGCAGCAGCGCCCCGAGAGCCGCGGCTATGTCCGCATCCGCTCGAACGACCCGTTCGCGCCGCCGATCATCCAGACCAACTATCTCGACGCCGAGCTTGACCGCCGCGTCATCGTCGGCGGCATGAAGCTCGCGCGGCGCCTGCTGAAGAGCGCGCCGCTGTCGCCCTATTACGCTTACGAGGATTTCCCGGGCCCGAACATCAACACCGACGACGAATTTTTGGCTGCCGCAACGGAGCGGGGCACCACGACCTTCCACCCCGGCTGCACCTGCCGCATGGGCCCGGCGGATTCGAGCTGGGCCGTCGTCGACGACCAGCTCCGCGTCCACGGCCTCGAAGGCCTCCGCGTCATCGACGCCTCGGTGATGCCGCGCATGATCTCGGCGAATTTGAATGCTTCGACGATGATGATCGCGGATCGTGCCTCGGATTTGATCCGCGGCAAGACCCCGATGGAAGCCGCAAGGTTTCCGGACGCGGCGACGGCGTGACAGCTTTGTAGGATGGGTAGAGCGAAGCGAAACCCATCATCGTGCCGCGTTCTCCGAAGGTGCGATAGGTTTCGCTGCGCTCTACCCATCCGACAAGAGCGATGACGCCTATCCAAGGTTGTGCCATGATGAGGGCATGACCTCCTATCGACGCAACTTCGTTCCCGGCGGAAGCTTCTTCTTCACCGCCAATCTCGCCGACCGCCGGCAGTCGCTCCTGACGGCGAACATCGACTTGTTGCGCGCGGCCTTTCGCGAGATCCGTCGACGGCATCCCTTCACGATCGATGCGATCGTGGTGCTGCCGGAGCATCTTCACACCGTCTGGACCATGCCGGACGGAGATGCCGATTTCGCGACGCGCTGGCGGCAGATCAAATCAGCCTTCTCTCGCAACCTCGCGGTCGATGAACCGGTGTCGGCCAGCCGCGTCGCCAGAGGGGAGCGCGGCATCTGGCAGCGCCGCTATTGGGAGCACACCATTCGGGACGAGGAGGATTATGCCCGGCACATCGACTACGTGCACATCAACCCGGTCAAGCACGGCCTCGTCGATCGAGTTACGGATTGGGCTCCTTCGTCGTTCCATCGCCATGTGGCTCTAGGCATTTATCCGGCCGACTGGGCTGGCGATCTGTCGCAACACAATGACGGTGCCAAGTTCGGAGAACGAAGTTGACGAAGCCGGATGGGTAGAGCCAGCGAAACCCATCATCGTGCGGCGTTCGCGGAAGGCGCTTGATGGGTTTCGCTGCGCTCTACCCATCCTACGGGCTGAACCGCCTCCCGGTGCTCACATTCTCGGTGAGTTCATGATTGATCGAGGCGATCATCCCAGCGGTATCTTCATCTTTTCGAGCGGCGGCTTGCTGGGAGGCATCGAAGTCTACGGCTTGGCGGGCGATGCGCCGTCTGTGCTGCCGCGACCTGAAAGCCTGTCTGCGTTCCAATCCGACCCTTCGTAGCCCGGATTTCGCTGCGCTCCATCCGGGCTACGCGTCCCGTCGGGCAAAACACCCCGCCACCCCGTCAACCCCTTCTCGCAAAAATATTCCACTTTACCGAAATTCGGAATTGCGGCATACATCGACACAGCCCGGCCCGACGAAGAGGGGCGGTTCGCGAGTCGTTCGAAACGCGGGCCGGGTTGCGGTGGACGCGGCAGCGTCGGCACGAGAGGTGCGGGCAGGGCGGGTAGTCCCTGTGAGTCCGCGGCCGCGTGGAGACGAACGGCGCCGAAGTCCGGCGAAGCCTCCTGGCGAAGCCGGATGAGCTGCGTACGGCAAAACCGTGTGGTCCTGACCGTCGTTGCCACGGTCAAGCCTTTCGCGGAGATGTGCGCGAGCCCAACCGGGCGGACGGCATCGTCAATTCGCGGGGCGAGGGAGGCCTGAGGAAAGTTCGGCTCCCGGGAGAGCACGGCATAAGCCGTCCGACCATCGCGCAGGGAAGGCCGAGCGATCGGCGACACCTGTATGCTGCTGTGCGGTCTTTTTCGCGTGTGCATTTCGCGCGGCAGACCGCGGGTGCCAGTCGGCGCCCGGCCTTCCCTGCGCCCTTCTTTTATTGGGCCAGGAACTTGAAGCAAAGCTCGGGCGAAATGCGCCGCGAGGCTGCGAAGGTGTGTCTGAAAAGCCGTAGGATGGGTAGAGCGCAGCGAAACCCATCGTGCTTCAGCAAGTGCCGCACGATGATGGGTTTCGCTGCGCTCTACCCATCCTACGAGGGCACGTCGGAGAGCTGCGCTCGCAATGACGTGGAGAGAGTGTGCGGCACACTCGGTATCGTAGGGTGGGCAAAGCGAAGCGTGCCCACGCATTTTGCGTTTCATCGCCGCCTTCGTGGGCACGGCGCTTTGCGCCTTTGCCCACCCTACGGCACCGTGCGATGTGCTGCAGCTCGCCTCAAACTTCCCGTCGGCTCAAGAACGCCAGCCGTTCGAACAGATGCACGTCCTGCTCGTTCTTGAGCAGCGCGCCGTGCAGCGGCGGGATCAGTTTGCGCGGGTCGCGTTCCCTGAGCTGCTCCACGCTCATGTCCTCGTTGAGCAGCAGCTTGAGCCAGTCCAGCAGCTCCGAGGTCGACGGCTTCTTCTTCAGCCCGGGCACCTCGCGCACTTCGAAGAAGATGCGCAGCGCCTCTTCCACCAGGCGCTTCTTGATGCCGGGGAAGTGGACGTCGACGATGCGGCCCATCGTGTCGGCGTCGGGGAACTTGATGTAGTGGAAGAAGCAGCGGCGCAGGAAGGCGTCCGGCAGCTCCTTCTCGTTGTTGGAGGTGATCATCATGATCGGCCGCTGGTTGGCCTTGATCGTCTCGCCGGTCTCGTAGACATGGAATTCCATGCGGTCGAGCTCGAGCAGCAGGTCGTTCGGGAATTCGATGTCGGCCTTGTCGATCTCGTCGATCAAGAGCACCGGGCGCTGCTCGGCGGTGAAGGCCTCCCACAGCTTGCCGCGCTTGATGTAGTTCTTGATGTCGGATACGCGGGCGTCGCCGAGCTGGCTGTCGCGCAGGCGCGACACGGCGTCGTATTCGTAGAGGCCCTGCTGCGCCTTGGTGGTGGACTTGATGTGCCAGGTCAGCAGCGGTGCGTTCAATGCCTTCGCCACTTCCTCCGCCAGCACCGTCTTGCCGGTCCCGGGCTCGCCCTTGATGAGAAGCGGGCGCTCGAGCACGATCGAGGCATTGACGGCGACCTTGAGATCGTCGGTCGCAACATAGTCCTTGGTGCCGGTAAATTTCATCGCGTGTCCTTGGGTCATCGTCGGCGAGAGGCGCTAAGTCCCGTCGCGACAAGCGAACGGCCGCTCGCAGCGGCCGTTCCTGGTTCGGTCAGGCTTTCAGACCCGTTTTATCAGCGAAAGGATGACGAGCACAATCACCGCGCCGATCGTGGCGTCCACGATGGCGCCAAACGTGCCCGTTGCGAGCTGGATGTGAAGCTGCGGCAAAACCCAGCTCGCCACCAGCGCGCCGATGATGCCGACCACGATGTTGCCGATCAGTCCAAATCCCGCCCCGTGGACAATCTTGCCCGCGAGCCAGCCTGCGATCGCGCCGATGATGAGTGCTGCGACAATTCCCATTGCAAACGTCCCCAAAACAACCCCTTGAGGCGGTCAATTCTAGAGCAAAAAGCCTCCCGGTCCAGCGCTCAAGGTCGATCTCCGCCCCTTGACGTTCGTCCCCCGACGGGCAATCTGTCAGCCATGTTCCTGCAATTCTTCACCTCTCTGCGCGACGCGCAGGTCCCTGTGACGCTGCGCGAATACCTCACGCTGATGGAGGCGCTCGACGCTGACCTCAGCGACTATTCGGTCGAGAATTTCTACTATCTGTCCCGCGCCTCGCTGGTGAAGGACGAGCGCAACCTCGACAAGTTCGACCGCGTTTTCGGCACGGTCTTCAAGGGGCTGGAAAACCTGCTCGACGCCATGGAGAAGGCGGAGATTCCCGAGGAGTGGCTGAAGAAGCTCGCCGAGAAATATCTCAGCGAGGAAGAGAAGAAGCAGATCGAGGCCATGGGCTGGGACAAGCTCATGGAGACCCTGAAGAAGCGCCTCGAGGAGCAGAAGGGCCGGCACCAGGGCGGCAGCAAGTGGATCGGCACCGCCGGCACCTCGCCGTTCGGCGCGCACGGCTACAATCCCGAAGGCGTCCGCATCGGCCAGGAGAAGAACCGCAACAACCGCGCCGTGAAGGTGTGGGACAAGCGCGAATTCAAGGATCTCGACGGCAATGTCGAGCTCGGCATCCGTAACATCAAGGTGGCGCTGCGCCGCCTGCGCAAGTTCGCGCGCACCGGCGCGCCCGACGAGCTCGATCTCGACACCACCATCCGTGAGACCGCCAATCACGGCTATCTCGACGTGCACATGCGCCCCGAGCGGCGCAACGCGGTGAAGCTTTTGGTGTTCTTCGACATCGGCGGCTCCATGGACGCGCATATCGAGCAGGTCGAGGAGCTGTTCTCGGCGGCGAAGAGCGAGTTCAAGCACATGGAGTATTTCTACTTCCACAACTGCCTCTATGAAGGCGTGTGGAAGCAGAACAAGCGCCGCTTCACCGATCGCACGCCGACCTGGGACGTGCTGCACAAATATCCGCACGACTACAAGATCGTGTTCGTCGGCGACGCCTCGATGAGCCCATACGAGATCATGGTGCCCGGCGGCTCGGTCGAGCACGTCAACGAGGAGCCCGGCTCGGTCTGGCTCGACCGCATCATCCGTACCTATCCGCATGCGGTGTGGCTGAATCCGGTCGCCCAGAAGCACTGGGACTATTCGGAATCGACCACCATCATCAAGCGCATCTTCGCCAATCGGATGTATCCGATCACGATCGAGGGTCTGGAAGGCGCGATGAAGGAGTTGACGCACTAGCGCCATCCACCGTCATTCCGGACGGCCGCGAAGCGGCCGATCCGGAATCTCGAGATGGGAATATGACGATCGAGATTCCGGGTTCGGTCCTGCGGACCGCCCCGGAATGACGAGGAAGATAAGAGGGAAAAACCATGCCCCAGAACATCACCCGCGGCATCAAAGCGCTGATCGACGAGGCCAATGCCGAGATCGAGACGCTCACCGCCAAGGACGCCATCGAGATCTCCAAGAACGGCGACGTCGTCATCGTCGACATCCGCGATCCCCGCGAGATCGAGCGCGACGGCCGCATCCCCGGCGCCTTCCCCTGCACCCGCGGCATGCTGGAATTCTGGATCGATCCGCAGAGCCCCTACGCCAAGCCGATCTTCCAGGAGGACAAGAAGTTCGTCTTCCACTGCGCCGGCGGCCTGCGCTCCGCGCTCGCGGCCAAGACCGCGCAGGACATGGGATTGAGGCCCGTCGCCCACATCGCCGGCGGCTACGCTGCCTGGCGCGACGCCGGCGGGCCGGTGGAGAAGTGGGAGCCGAAGAAGAAGGGGTGAGGGCCTCGCTCTCTCATCCGTCATTCCCCGCGAAGGCGGGGAATCCAGTACGCCGCGGCCTCTCGGTTCAATCACAACCGTCTCGGAGTACTGGATCGCCCGGCCAAGCCGGGCGATGACAGCTGAATTTGACGCGCGCTGCTTCAGTCTCACTCGCTGCGCACCGCCCCGGAATGACAAGGAAACAGCAATGGCCACCGATCCTCTCGTCTCCACCGAATGGCTCGCCGCCCACATCAATGACGCCGACGTCAAGATCCTCGACGCCAGCTTCAAGCTGCCGGGCGTGCTGCCGCTGCCGAAGGACGATTATCTCGCCGCGCATCTGCCGGGCGCCGCGTTCTTCGACGTCGATGCGGTGTCGGATCATTCCAACCCGCTACCGCACATGTATCCGAGCGCCGAGCAGTTCGGCCGTGACATCGGTGGCCTCGGCATCTCCAACGCCGACACCGTCGTGCTCTACGATTCCGGCGGCTGGGTCGCCGCGCCCCGCGCATGGTGGATGTTCCTGGCGTTCGGCCACGGCAACGTGCGCATCCTCAACGGCGGCTTGAAGAAGTGGCGTGCCGAGGGACGGCCCGTGGAGAGCGGCGAGGTGAAGCCGAAGGGGGCGACGTTCAAGGCCAGCTTCGACGCCAAGCGCGTGCGCAGCATGCAGCAGCTCATCGCCAATGTCGAAAGCAGGAAGGAGCAGGTGATCGACGCCCGCGCTGCCGACCGCTTCGAGGGCCGCGCGCCCGAGCCGCGCGCAGGCATCCGCTCCGGCCACATCCCCGGCGCCCGCAACGTGCCCTATAATCTGTTGTTCGACGCCGCGACCGGCGAGATGAAGCCGCTCGATGACCTCCGCGCCGCCTTCACCCAGGCCGGCGTCAAGCTGGATGCGCCGATCGTGACGAGCTGTGGCTCGGGGGTGTCGGCCGGCGTGCTGACGCTCGCGCTGTATCGCTTAGGCGTCACCGACACTGCGCTCTATGACGGCTCGTGGTCGGAATGGGGCCAGGAAAAAGGCCCAGCGATCGCGACCGGGCCGGCGTAAGCGCCACGGCGACAGTTCGCTGTCTCGCCCCGCTTGCGGGGAGAGGCGACGACAGCATCACCGCGTGCGCGTCGTCGTCGTCGCAAAACTCTGTTGCCCGAACGGATCGAGCTGCTGCTGCAGCTGCTGCGGCGGCGGACGCCGCACCATGCGGTGCCGCGTCTTGGCCTTCGCCTTGCGCTTGGTCGCCTTGTCGTTGGCCTTGCTGTCGACCTTGGCCTTGGCCGGCGCATCCTTCATGGCCGTCGTCGCGGGCGCGTTCAGCGCGGCCAGCCTGGTCGCGGCGATCTCGAGCGCCGAGGCGGCGAGGGCCTGATCACCTGGCGTCGCCTCGGTGGCGGCGGCGACAGTGGCGGGCTTCAAGTCCGGCTTGGCCTCGGGAATCGAGGCCGTGGTGTCGGCTGACGTGAGCGTGTCGGCGGGCGCCGGCGCGGTGGCTTCCGCCGCCGCCTCGACCCTGACCGGTTCGGGGGCCACCGCTTCCGCCGGCGCCGTCGCGACTTGCGGCTGAACCGTCTCGGTCGTCAGCGCGGCGATCTGCTCGGGCTCGGTTGCCGGCAATCCGATGGTCGGCACCTGGTCGCGCAGCGACGGTTCGGGCTCGACCGTGACCTCCGGCTCGGCGCGAAGGACCGCGAGCACCGGCGGGGCAGGCTCGGGCGCCTGCGCGAACATCTGCTCCTGCGGGCCGTTCCGCCAGGAGGGAGGATTGCTGACATACTGCTCGTGGCTCGCGCGCAGGAGCGCGGCGGCGCCCAGGCCGAACACCAGGATGGAGGTTGACAGCAGGATCGCGGCAAACAGGAAGCGAAAGCCGGGAAGCATCGAGGGATTACGAATTTCCGCCCCGGCGGCGTGGGTTGCCAGGGCCCATGAGCCATCTGAACGCGGTGACGGTACTGTTGCCGCGTTCGCCACGCTGGGTCGGAGCTCAAAGCTGTGGCGAATCAGGCTGATTCGAACATACCGCAACGATTCCGACCCGTTCCGCAAAAAACGGGGCCGAAGACTCCGGCAATCGGCGCCATGAGTTGATTTCCGCCCCGTGATGCAACGGGGCAACGGTAGTCTTGCGGATCACAAATCGGAAAATCCGGCGCAAATAAGCCTGATATGTCTTGAATGTGCCGCTATCTTCGGCCATCTGGCCGTTAACGGTCCTGACGGGCCCGGGGACTATACAAGAGCGATGATGATCAAACATTTTCTGACGATATGCGCTGCCGCAACAGTCGCTGCGGCGGGAACCTCGCTCGCTCAGGCTCAGAGCTATCCGGTTCAGCAGGCACCGAGCTACGGTGCCCCGGCCGAATACCGGCCCGGAGACCGCACGCCGAATTTCGACGCGCTGGAGGATGACGACGACGCGATGCCGCAGGCCTCGCTGCCGCCGCCCGGTCCGGCCGACGATCCGCGCTATGGCCGCCCCGCGGGCGCGCCCCCGGTTTACTCGGCGGCCCCGCCGCAGGGTCCGGTGATGTCGCCGGATGATCCGCGTTATGGCCGCCCCGCAGGCGCTCCGGTCTATTCGGCCGCGCCGCCGCAGGGCCCCGTGATGTCGCCCGACGATCCCCGCTACGGCCGGCCCGCCGGTCCGCCGCCGGTGATCTATGCCAATCGTCCGGGTCAGCAGGGCCAGGCCCCCGCCGGCGACGGCATGCGTCCGCCGGAGGCCGTCGGTGGTCCCGCCGCGACCGGAACGGTCCAGGCCGGTCAGCCGCCCGTCGGCTCCGATGGCAGGCCGATGACGATGGCTGCGCTGCCGCCCGAAGAGCAGCCCGATGCTGCGCCGGTGCAGTTGCCGCCGAACCTGCGCCGCCAGGAGGTCTCGTTCCAGACCAAGGAGCCCGCCGGCACGCTCGTGGTCGATACCCCCAACACCTATCTCTACTACGTGCTCGGCAATGGCCGTGCGATCCGCTACGGCGTCCGCGTCGGCCGCGACGGCTTCACCTGGACCGGCGTGCAGAAGATCACCCGCAAGGCCGAGTGGCCGGATTGGCATCCGCCGACCGAGATGATCGAGCGCCAGCCCTATCTGCCGCGCTTCATGGCCGGCGGCCCCGGCAATCCGCTCGGCGCCCGCGCGATGTATCTCGGCTCGACCGTCTACCGCATCCACGGCACCAACCAGCCCTCGACGATCGGCAAGTTCGTCTCGTCAGGCTGCATCGGCATGCTGAACGAGGACGTCTCGGACCTGTTCGACCGCGTCAAGGTCGGCACCCGCGTCGTCGTGATGCCCGGTGGCCCGCCGCCGGGAACGGCGACCGCCTCCGCCGCGCCGGCGTCCGGTCCTGCCGCAGGTCCGGCTCCGATGGCCGCCCAGGCTGGCCCGGTTCCGGGCACGCAGCCGACCGTGGTGCCGCCGCTGCCCGCACCGGTCACCGTGCGCTAAGCGCTTCGAACCAGATCAAATTGCGAAGGGCGTGCCGTCGGCACGCCCTTTTCGTATCAAGCCAGCTTGCGCGGCAGCTCGCCGCCCTTGGTGAAGGCATCGATCGCCTCGACCATCTGGCCGTAATGGATGCGAAGGCCGTCCCTGGTGGCGTAGCCGAGATGCGGCGTCAGCACGAGATTGTCGAGCTTGCGGAAGGGATGGTCGACCGGCAGCGGCTCGACCGCGAACACGTCGATGCCGGCGCCCGCGATCCTGCGCTGCTGCAACGCCTCCAGCAGCGCCTGCTCGTCCACGATCGGCCCGCGCGCGGTATTGACGAGGAACGCCGTCGGCTTCATCCGCGCCAGATCGGCAGCGCCAACCAGCCCGCGCGAGCGCTCGCTCAGCACCACATGGATGGTGACGATGTCGGCCTTGGCGAACAGCTCCTCCTTGGTGGCGTAGCCGACGCCAGCCGCCGCGCACTTCTCCGGCGTCAGGTTCGGGCTCCAGGCGATCACGTTCATGCCGAACGCTTTCGCGATCCCGGCCATCTTGCTGCCGAGCTTGCCGAGCCCGAGGATGCCGAGCGTGAGCCCTTCGATCTCGACGCCGGCAAAGGTCTGCCAGGCTTCGCCCGCATGCATGCGCGCGTTCTCGCGGCCGATGCCGCGGGTCAGCTCCAGGATCAGGCCCATGGTCAGCGGCGCCGTGGGATCGCGCGAATATTGCGTGCCGCCGACGGCGATGCCGCGCGCCTTGGCGGCTTCCATGTCGATGGCGGCGTTGCGCATGCCGGAGGTCAAGAGCAGCTTCAGCTTCGGCAAGCTCTCGAACAGGCTGTTCGGAAATGCGGTGCGCTCGCGCATCGCACAGATGATCTCGACGTCGGCCAGCGCGCTGGCCGCGGCCCGCTCCGAGGCAAAGGGATGGCTGAACACGGTGACATCGACACGGTCGGACAGCTTCTGCCAATCGGCGACGTCGAGGGCGAGGTTGAAATAGTCGTCGAGAATTGCACAGCGCAGCCGGCTCATCAGCGTTCATCCATGGCGAGAGGTGAGGGCGCCAGGCGAGCGCCATCGTCGGAACCTAAGCCATGGTTGCGCGCAATCGCGCCAGCGCGCAAGCAGCTCGCGTCTTCAAAAATCCGATAGCGGGGAGGGGCTCAGAGATCGCGCGGCTTCAGCCGGATTGGCGCATCCATGCCATGTTTGGCGCGCCAGGCGGGGCCGGGGCCGCGCATGTAGTGCAGCTCGGGCCGGTAGGGATTGAAGGCGGTGGCGAAGAAGCCCCTCCAGAAGCCCTTGATCTCCGAGAGGAGCGCGGAGGTGCCGCCGGCTTCTGCCGGAACAGGAAGGGAATGGGTCTCGATCAGAGCCATGACGCTGTCTCGCTGTGCTCCCGTTCGTTCTGACCGGGTGGCGCTGTTTCCGCGCGAGACCGAGCTTTCGGCCTGATTGATTAAAAGATGGTTTCAATTGTCCGGATCGGTGGCCGGATGGTGTCCGTCCCGTATTCATCCGTGGTGAACGGACGGAAAACGTTGCCCTTTGGGGGCGGGATCGCTACATCGGCGGCAAAGCAAATTTCCTCAAATCGAAGGTTTTCGGGACCGATGGCGCGCCAGTTCATCTATTTCATGCAGGGCCTGACCAAGAGCTACCCGACCCGCAAGGTGCTCGATAACATCCATCTGTCGTTCTACCCGGACGCCAAGATCGGCGTGCTCGGCGTCAACGGCTCGGGCAAGTCGACCCTGCTCAAGATCATGGCCGGCCTCGACAAGGAATACACCGGCGAGGCCTGGGTCGCCGAGGGCGCCCGCGTCGGCTATCTCGAGCAGGAGCCGCAGCTGGACCCAAACCTGTCCGTGCGCGAGAACGTCATGCAGGGCGTGGCCAAGCAGAAGGCGATCCTCGACCGCTACAACGAGCTCGCGGTGAACTACTCCGAGGAGACCGCCGACGAGATGACCAAGCTGCAGGATGAGATCGAGGCCCAGGGCCTCTGGGATCTCGACAGCAAGGTCGACCAGGCCATGGACGCGCTGCGCTGCCCCCCTGACGATGCCGACGTGACCAAGCTCTCCGGCGGTGAGCGCCGCCGCGTCGCGCTGTGCAAGCTGCTGCTCGATCAGCCCGAACTGCTGCTGCTGGACGAGCCGACCAACCATCTCGACGCCGAATCCGTGTCGTGGCTGGAAGGCCATCTTCGCAACTATCCCGGCGCGATCCTGATCGTCACCCACGACCGCTACTTCCTCGACAACGTCACGGGCTGGATCCTCGAGCTCGATCGCGGCCGCGGCATTCCCTACGAGGGCAATTACTCGTCCTGGCTGGTGCAGAAGCAGAAGCGCCTGGAGCAGGAAGGACGCGAGGACGCCGCGCACCAGAAGACGCTGGCACGCGAGCAGGAATGGGTCGCCTCGTCTCCGAAAGCCCGTCAGGCCAAGTCGAAGGCGCGCTACCAGCGCTATGAGGAACTGCTCAAGCAGGCGAGCGAGAAGCAGACCCAGACCGCACAGATCATCATCCCGGTGGCCGAGAGGCTCGGCGCCAACGTGGTCGATTTCGAGGGCCTCAGCAAAGGCTTCGGCGATCGTCTCCTGATCGACAATCTCACCTTCAAGCTGCCGCCCGGCGGCATCGTCGGCGTGATCGGCCCCAACGGCGCCGGCAAGACCACGCTGTTCAAGATGATCACCGGCCAGGAAAAGCCGGATTCAGGCACCATCACGGTCGGCGAGACCGTGCATCTCGGCTATGTCGACCAGTCGCGCGATGCGCTCGACGGCAAGAAGACCGTGTGGGAGGAAATCTCCGGCGGCAACGAGCTGATCCTGCTCGGCAAGAAGGAAGTGAACTCGCGCGGCTATTGCTCGTCGTTCAATTTCAAGGGCGCGGACCAGCAGAAGAAGGTCGGTGCGCTCTCCGGCGGTGAACGCAACCGCGTGCATCTGGCCAAGATGCTGAAGTCCGGTTCGAACGTTCTGCTGCTCGACGAACCGACCAACGACCTCGACGTCGACACGCTGCGCGCGCTCGAAGAGGCGCTGGAGGACTTTGCCGGCTGCGCCGTCATCATCAGCCATGATCGCTGGTTCCTCGACCGCATCGCGACCCACATCCTGGCCTTCGAAGGCGACAGCCACGTCGAGTGGTTCGAAGGCAACTTCCAGGACTATGAGAAGGACAAGATGCGCCGGCTCGGCCAGGACAGCATCATTCCGCACCGCGTGAAGTACAAGAAGCTGACGCGGTGATGGCGGCATGATGCGGCGGGCGCTCATCGCTGCGGTGATCGTCGTCACCTGTGGCTGGTCGTCCGCCCGCGCCGCCGACGCCGCCTTCACGCAATTCATCGGCTCGCTCTGGCCGGAGGCGCAGGCCGAAGGCGTCTCGCGGGCGACGTTCGAGCGAGAGACGCGCGGGCTCGAGCCGGATTACAAGCTGCCCGATTTGATCCTGCCCGGACGGCCCGCGCTAGGTGCGCCGTCGCAGGCCGAGTTCGTGCAGGTGCCGGCGGATTACGTCAAGGAAGCCTCGATCGCGCGGCTGGCGGGCGAGGGACAGCGTCTGCTGCAGAAATATCGCGGCTCGCTCGGCGAGATCGAAAAGAAGTCCGGCGTGCCGGCGACCGTGATGCTCGCGATCTGGGGCCGCGAGACCGATTACGGCCGCTACACGCTGCCTTACGATCTCGTCCGCGTGTTGGCGACGCAGGCCTATGTCGGGCGGCGCAAGGATCAATACCGCACCGAGTTCATCCTGGCGCTGAAGATCCTCGGCGAGGGCGTGGTGACGCGCAAGGACCTGCGCTCGTCCTGGGCGGGCGCGACGGGGCTCACGCAGTTCCTGCCGTCCGAATATTACAAGCACGGCGTCGATTTCGACGGCGACGGCCGCATCGACATCTGGCACTCGGTGCCGGATGCGCTGGCATCAGCCGCGCAGCAGCTCGTCAACAAAGGCTGGCAGAGCGGCGTACGCTGGGCCTACGAGGTGCAGGCGCCGGCGAAGGTCGATTGCACCAGTGGCGTGCCCGAGGTGACGAAGCCGATCGGGCAGTGGCTGCGCGAAGGTTTTGTCCCGGTGCGGGGGCAGAAGCTGAGTGCCACTGAACAGGCGCAGCCTGCCTCGCTGTTGCAGCCGGAGGGGATCTACGGCCCGTCGTTTCTGACCACCAAGAACTACTTCGTCATCAAGGAGTATAATTTCTCCGACCTCTACGTGCTGTTCGTCGGCCACCTTGCCGACCGCATGACGAGCCCGCTGCCGTTCGCGACGCCGTGGGCGGCCTCGAAGCAGCTGCGCACCAAGGATGTCGAGACCATGCAGCGCGGGCTCACGCGCGTCGGGCTCTACAAGGACAAGATCGACGGCAAGGCCGGCATGCAGACGCGCGCCGCACTGGGCGCCTATCAGAAGTCGGCTGGCCTCAAGGTCGATTGCTGGCCGAGCGAGGAGGTGCTGCGCTCGATCCAGGCGGCGCGGTAGCGCGGCAAAACAAAAAGCCCGGCCGAGGGTCTCGGCCGGGCTTCGATCGCGGCGCTTGCGAGCGCCGTGCGATCAGATCAGTAGCAGACGCGAACCGGGCGAACGACCCAGCCATAGCCGTCCCAGTAACGCTGGCGCTGCCAGTAGCAGGGCGCGGGCGGCGGGGGCTCGGCAACGTAAACCGGGCCGCCATAGGCCGGACGGCTCGACGCGATCGCGCCGCCGACGATGGCGCCGCCGATCAGGCCGGCCGCAATGCCGGCGCCGACGCCGTCATGGGCCTTCGCGGACGGAGTGGCGGTCACCAGCGAACCGGCGACCGTCGCAACCGTGAGGGCGGCAACTAGAGTCTTCTTCATGCTCAGGGCTCTCCTGGGAGATGGGTTCCTCTTGTTAGAGGCGCCCGGGTTTCAAAGGTTCACGCACACGCTGATGGAATTGGCCGTGCAGCTAGGAAGCGCGCAATTGGTCAACCCACGGTAAACGCACACGGAGCTGTGACGAGAAAAAGCGGTCTTTTTCGGGCCCTACGATGAACGGCGCATCCGTAGTGAACCGGTCCAGCTCAAGCGGTCGCGTTGAACCGGTTCGAGGGCGCGTCAGCCACAGACCCTGACGCGGCGGACGCGCCAGCCATAGCCGTCCCAGAAGCGCTGCTTCTGCCAGACGCAGCCGCCGCCGTAATAGCCGTCTGCGACATAGCCGGGAGCCGGCGCGTAATAGCGGGGCGGGTAGTAGCCGGGTTCGTAATAGCCCGGACCGGGTCCGTAATAATACGGAGAGGCCAGCGCGCCGCCGACGATGGCGCCGCCGATGATTCCAGCCGCAACGCCTGCCGCGACGCCGCGCTGCGCATGAGCCGGCGTTCCGGCCGCAACGGCCAAGGCAGCGACGGCGGTGACCGTCAGGAGCAGTTTCTTCATTGCATTGACCTTTCGTACAAGCACGCGGGAACTCTTTGGGAACAGAGTTCCATACTTCGCTTGAATGATCAATGAACGGCACCTTTGCCGGGCGCGACCAATGAATAGGGACCGCAGCTCCGCCAGGGAGGTGAGGATGGGCAACGCAGTGATAAATGCATTGATCGCCGTCGGGATCGTCTCTGCGATCGGTTATGGCTGGTTGACCCACCTCCAGAACCGCGGTCGGCGCTCGCGCGCCGGGGCGGGCGGGGACGGCGGAAGCAGCAGCAGCGACACCGGGACGAGTGACGGCTTCTCGCTGGGGAGCTGGTTTTCCAATGACAGTTCCGGAAGCTCGGGCGACGGCGGCAGTTGCTCCAGCAGCGATAGCGGCAGCAGCGGCGGCGATTGCGGAGGCGGCGGTGGGGGAGGCGGCGATTAGATCCCCTCAAATCTTGATCCAGCGCAACGCTGAGATTTAGGGCCGTTCTAGGCTGCTTTCGGGCCAGTTTGGAATAGCTTCAAATACCGCTTTTTCCTTTTGCATCCGGCCGGCCCGTTGAATATCGCTGATGGTGCATCACCGAAGGGCCTGCCGCTTCCATGATCGTTTGTTCCTGTAACGTGCTGAGCGATGACGACATCCGCACCGCCGTCGCCGAGTCCGACGACGCCGTGCGCCATGCCAAGCAGGTCTATGGATGCCTCGGCTGCAGCGCCGAATGCGGCCGCTGTGCGCGGACGATCAAGACCATCATCGACGAGGCCCTTGGCCCCTGCGCCCAGTCCTGCTGCACCGGCTGCCCGCACAACCACACCGTAGCCGCCAATGACGCGGCGGCCGAGCCCGCCCAGTTCGCCCTCGCGGCCTGCTGACATCGTCCGCCTGCCTGGCTGAGCTTTTCCCCGGCTGCGTCTCGGTAGCCAGTTGCCCTCATTCGTAAACTGACTTAGAAGCGTTCTAAACTCGGTTGGGTCCGATTTGGGCTGCAAGAGCTGGAGTGAATCATGCAGGGCGACGCAAAAGTTATCGACTATCTCAACAAGGCGTTGCGTCACGAGCTGACTGCGATCAACCAGTACTGGCTGCACTACCGCTTCCTCGACAATTGGGGTCTCCTCGACATGGCCAAGGTCTGGCGCAAGGAGTCCATTGAGGAGATGGAGCATGCCGACAAGCTCACCGCGCGCATCCTGTTCCTCGACGGCTTCCCGAACATGCAGGTGCTCGATCCCCTGCGCATCGGCCAGAACGTCAAGGAGATCATCGAGTGCGATCTCGCTGCCGAGATGAGCGCGCGGGCGCTCTACCAGGAAGCGGCGACCTACTGCCACGGCGCCAAGGACTACGTCACGCGTGACCTGTTCGAGAAGCTGATGAGCGACGAGGAGCATCACATCGACTTCCTCGAAACCCAGCTCGATTTGATCGGCCGCATCGGCCTCGAGCTCTACACCCAGAAGCACGTCGGCGGGCTCGAGGGCGAGGGGCACTAAGCGCGGGCCTCTAGAGCCATTTCCGTTCCGATGGAATCGGAACGGGGCTCTAGACTCTGGTTTTGACGCGTTTTCTTGACGCGAACCGGTACCCACTTCGCTCGAAAACGCTCTAACGCCGCCACTCACTCCGCCGTCGTCCCTGCGAACGCAGGGATCCAGACTGCGGAATCTACCCGTGGCATGACGTGGCAGGTACCGCGGGGCAAACTGCGTCCTGTGACTATCGGTCCCGGATCTGCGCGCGCTCAGGGCACGCTTGTCCGGGACGACACTGTGATTGCCGCGCCAGCTACGGCACCACCTACAACTGCGTCTTGTAGATTTCTTCCACGGTCTCCTGGCTTGCCGGCTCGCCGAGGCCGGTCTGGTCGTGAATGACCGTGACGATGCTCGGCATCACCGAGCGCTGCACTTTCTCCGACGACCATAGCTTCGAGCGCATCAGCGCCTTGCCGCAGTGGAAATAGACTTCGCCGACGGCGAGGTTCAGCACCGCGCGCGGCGGCTTGCCGAACTCGACCATGGAGGCGAGCAGATCCGGATCGGCCGACAGCGTGCCGCGTCCGCCGACGCGCAGCGTCTCGTCGATGCCGGGGACGAAGAACAGCAGCTGCACGAAGCCCGAGCCTTCGACGACGTTGCGAAAGCTGTCGATCCGGTTGTTGCCGGAGCGGTCGGGCATCAGCAGCTGGTTGGGGCCGGCGACACGGACGAAGCCGATGCCGCCGCCGCGCGGCGAGGCGTCGACGCTTCCGTCCGCGCCCGACGTCGCGAGCACGCAGAACGGCGACATCTCGATGAACTTCTTCGCATGCGCGTCGATCGCGGGACGCGCTTTCGCGATCACGCGCGGGCTCGGCTTGGCATAGATGGAAGCGAGGTCTTCGGCGCACAGATCGGTCACGAGAGGCTCCCTGATTGGACGTGTCGAGACTATCATCCTTCGCTCCGGCCGCTATCCCCCTTGCCGCGCCGTCCCGGCCAGTCGATGACGCCGGAGCAGTACAGCGCCCACCAGATCAGCACGGGTTGAAGCATCAGTCGCGGCCCATGATAAAGCCAGCTGTTGGGGATCGGCGGAAGGTCGATGCCCTCCAGGGCGTGCTTGATGTTCGCCGGCCAGACGCAAAGCGCATAGAGCGCGAAAGCCACCCCCGCCCACCAGCGTAGCGGTTTCGTCAACAACGCGATAGCGCCTGCGATTTCGCAGACTCCGGTGACGAGGATGACCTGCGTCGCAAACGGAACCCAGGACGGCGTGATCGCGAGCAGCTTCTCCGGGGCCATCAGATGCGCGACGCCGGCTGCGATGTAGAACGCCGCCATTACGAAGCGCATCACCGCGCGTGTTCGGTCGCTTGCGGAGGCCATCGCTCCAACTACCACGCGCGGCATTGGCGTGCCATCGCGCGGCTAGACCGCATCCGCCGGCACGAAGCAGCTGATGATGATGGCGCCGCGGTGATGGACATACCACACCTCGGCCTGGCCGACCGGATTGCCGCGATCGCGGATGATGGCGCGCTCGGGCACCTCCATCCATTGCCCCTCGATCGGCACCCAATAGCTGCCCGCGCGCACGTCGTAGTCGGTGCGATGGCCGTCGGAGATGTCGCAGCAGGGCACGCCGTTCGGCGCGATCACGCTCTTGAACCAGGCGCGGATGTCGGGCGGGACGTGATCATATTGCCCGTTGTCGAACGCGAACGCCGCGCTCGACAGCGCCGTCATCGCGACCAGCCAAGCGCACAGTGCGAGCCTTCGCATGCGATCCTCCGCCGCATTCCGATTCGTATCGTTGATGCGATTAAGCCCGAGCTGTCAGCGCATTGCATGCTCAAATAATATGCGCGCGCGAGAGGCGGCGCATGATGCGTTGCGGTATGATCCTCGCTATGGCGTCTCGATCGAGGCGAGCAGCGATTTCGACGCGACGTTGCGCCAGGCCATATCGAGCGCGCTTCGCAAGGTCACCTGATCGACCTTCGCCAGCTTCACATTCGTGCTGCCGTTCTTGCCCCAGGCGCCGGGCACGGGGCGAAACATCGCCGGCTCCGCATCGACGAGCATGGCCTGCTGGTCTGGCGTCAGCTTGACCATACCCCATGTGTCATCGGGATAGCCCATCGTCGCGAACACGCGCTTGCCGACGCGGAAGTCGGCATGGCCGTGATGCGCGCCTTCGATAACACCGGGAAGCGCGAGGGCAGCCTTGCGAAAGCGGGCTTTCGACATGTCGTCTCGCTGCCCGTACTACATCGCTCGCTGCGGCGTGCTCTCCAGCAACTGCCTGACCTGCTCGCTGTAGAACCTGGCATTGCCGGTGGTGCCGTGACCGCGCGTCTCGGCGCTCGCCGAAATCAGGAACAGGCGCCCGTTCTTGACCCGCTTGATCGCTGCGTCGGTGATGCCGGTCTCGGGCGGGTTGCGCTCGTCGTCCGCGGAATTGATCAGCAGCAGCGACGCTTCGATGGCCTCGAGTTTCTCGCCGGCATTGTAGTCGTGCGAGGACTCCCACTGATAGACGAAGTCGTTGGCATCGGCCGTGATCGGCGTCGCCAGCCGGTCGTCGACGATCTTGTCGGCCTTGGCTGCGGTCGGCGCCTGCGATTGATAGGCCAGCGTTCCGCCGATGCTGGCGATGCCATAGGCGGTGATGGCGTATTTCATCATGCGCGGCTGGCTGGCGTAGTTGCCGCCGTTATAGTCGGGGTCGTTGCGGATGGTGTCGAGCATGATCCGCCGCATCATCCAGTTGCGCGAGGCCATCTCGGTCGGTTGCGAGGCCATCGGGATCAGCGCGTCCATCGCCTTCGGATATTTCTCGCCCCACAGCCAGGTGTGCATGCCGCCCATCGAATTGCCGATGACGAGCCGCAGATGCTTGATGCCGAGGCCCTCCGTCACCAGGCGATATTGCGCCTCGACCATGTCCTCGTAATCGTATTTCGGGAAGCTCGTCTTCAAGCCGTCGGACGGTTTCGACGATTTGCCGTGGCCGATCCCGTCGGGAAGGATGATGTAATATTTGGACGCATCGAGCGGCTGCCCTGCGCCGAACAATTCGCCGCCGAAGGACGGCCCCAGCATGCTGGCGCCCGAGCCTCCGGTGCCGTGCAGCACCAGCACCGGTTGACCGGTCGGCTCGCCGATCGTGGTGTAGTGCAGCTTCAGCTCCGGCATGGTCTCGCCGGTGTGGAACTTGAAATCCCTGGCGATCCAGTCGCCCTGCTTGGGGGCCGGATAGTCGGCGGCTGATAAGGGTGTGGAGACGGCCGGCATCGCGATGAACAGCAGGATGGCCGCCAGTGCTGCGCAACAAGCTTTCATGTTCGTTCCCCCGTGCGGCTCATGGTCGGCGGCCGCGTCGGGAGGGAACTTAGCAGAAGCGCGAAGATGGATGTAGGATTTTGGCTTCGCCGATCGTCCTTGAGGAAACCGCCGGAGAGAGACCCAGCATGTGCCGCAACATCAAGACGCTGTTCAACTTCGAGCCGCCGGCGACGGAGGATGAGATCCACGCCAGCGCGCTGCAGTTCGTGCGAAAATTGTCCGGTTTCAACAAGCCGTCGCAGGCCAATGAGGCAGCCTTCGATCGTGCTGTCGCGGAAGTGTCGGATGCCGCGCGACAACTCCTGACCTCGCTGCACACCCATGCGCCCGCGCGCGACCGCGAGATCGAGGCGGAAAGGGCCAAGGAGCGCTCGCGGCTCCGCTTCGGTTAGTGGGCTCCGGCAACGCGTTCCGTGATCTGGCTCACGGTATGGGGCGCCTCATTTTGCAATGATGTCCGCCGGGGTTTTGACAGCCCGGAGCAGGACCATGAGCCGCCCCCTTCTTCCTCTGAAAGCAGGTGCCATCGTCTTCACGCTGCTATGGACCGCGTGGATGATGTGGTGGAGCGGCTCGTTCTCGAGCGCGAACGTCATCATCCTCGCCCTGTGCGGCGCTGTGGTCGGCTATCTCTGGTATCGCGCGATGCGCTGGCAGTTCGAGCGAATGGGCATGCTGCCGGGCAAGGATGATTCATCAAGGGCATCATGAGTGTCCCGGACGCGCTGCAGCGAGCAACGCTGCGGCGCGGAGCCCGGGACCCGGAAATGATTGGCGCAGGTCCCGGTAACATGGGTCCCGGCTCGGCTGCGCCTCACTGCGTGCTGCGCTGCGTCTGGGGCACGCGTGAATTGCTAATCCCGGTGCTTCTTCCTTTTCTTCTTTTTCTTGTGCTCGTCGTCGTCGGCGGCGGCGGCGCTCTCGTCATCGACCATGGCCTCGTCGGTCTCCCGCACGGCGGCTTCCAGCGCAGCGCGCTCGGCGGCCTCCTGCGCGTCGCGTTCGGCGGCTTCGCGTTCGCGCTGGCGGCGGCGCTCGTCCCAGGCGTCGAACAGCTGATCGAGCCACGGCAGCACCTGTTCGATCGAAGGCAGTTGACCGGCAGGTCCCGGCTCGCCGCGCGGGCCTTGCGGCCCCGCCGGCCCCTGCGGTCCGGCAGGTCCCTGCGCGCCGATGGCCCCACGCGGGCCGGCTTCGCCCTGCTTGCCCTGAAGACCGACCTTGCCCTGGGGACCCGCTTTTCCGATCGGTCCCGGCTTGCCCTGCGGACCGGGCTTTCCGCGCGCGCCGTCGGGGCCGCGCCGGCCCGGATGACCCTGCGGTCCCGGCCGTCCCGGCTCGCCCTGCCGCCCGCGCGGTCCCTGAGCTCCCTGCCGTCTCTGTTCGTCTGCCACGCCACTGCTCCTTGTGCGGAAGCAAGCTACTTAGCGGCGTTTGACGACAGCAGCAATTCCGCCGGGGCACCTCGCCACGCTTGATCAACATCAATCGGCGGCACGCGCCGCTGTGTCATCGATCAAGTGGCCACAACTCTTGCGAGGGCGACCGATGCGTGCAGCGTGGAAGATCTTTTGGCTGTTCGCCGTCGTCCTTGCAGCAGCACTTGGCCTCGCTCACCAACTGGTCCCCGACGTCGTGCCGGTCGCATTCGCCGAGGAGCCGCAGCCGTCATGGGCTGTCCTGACGGCCTTCTTCCTCCGTGCGATCGAGATGATCGCCGCCTCCGTCGCAATGATCGCACTTGCGGTCATCGCCGGCGGACTGATTCAGCGGTGCGTGCTCGGACGCTAATCCTGATAGGCGGGCACCTCGATGCCCGAGGCGGCATAGAGCTTGATCTTGTTGCGCAGCGTGCGCACGGACAGGCCGAGCACGCGCGAGGCGCGGGTGCGATTGCCGTCGCAGCGGGCGAGCGTCTGGAGCACGAGCTCGCGTTCGACCTCGTCGACGGTGGCGCCGATCAGAAGCGGAACGATCTGGTTGGGGGCAAGAAACTGTGCGCCCGGTTCGGACGCGGCGACATGAACAGTGGTCATCAACACACTCCCCGATCAACGCCCGCTTCCATCGTTGGAAGCGGATCGAGAACAAACGACCCCCAAGCCGTGAATCTACGGTGGGCGGGTTTGGTTAACGAAAGGTTAATCGCGGGCGATCGCACCAGATCACCTCGGGAAAGCCGCGAAGCCGCCGCGATTGGCGCGGGATGCATCGCGATGCGGGAGTATCTCTTACCGTTGAGCAGGTGTCATGCCCCGGCTTGACCGGGGCATCCAGTACGCCGCGACTCGTCGATTCGGTGGCTGCCGGCTCTGGAATACTGGATCGCCCGGTCGAGCCGGGCGATGACACCGTGCTTGTTGAAGCGCTTCGCGCCTCACACCGTCCGGTAGCCGCCGTCCACCATCACGATCGTTCCGGTGACGTAAGCCGACAGGTCCGACGCCAGGAAGATCGCCGGGCCGACGATGTCCTCGGGCTTGCCGGTGCGCGCCAGCGGGGTGTGGTCGACGAAAGCCTGCACCAGCGCCGGATTGGTCGCGCGTACATTGGCGTTGATGTTGGTCTCGATGAAGCCCGGCCCGATCGCGTTGACGCGCACGCCCTCCTTGCCGAGCTCGACCGCGAGCGCCTTGGTGAAGCCGAGCACGCCGTGCTTCGAGGTCGTATAGGCCGCCGAGCTCGGCGTGCGCAGATGCACGAAGGACTGGATCGAGCCGATGTTGACGATGCGGCCTTTGCTCGCGCGCAGGGGTGCGAGGAAGGCCTGCGTCACGTTGAAGACGCCGTTGAGGTTGAGCGAGATGATGTCGTTCCAGTCCTTCGCCACCGTCTCGGTCTCCGCCGTGAAGGCGTTGCGGCGGGTGATGCCGGCATTGTTGACGAGGATCGAGACCTGCCCGACCTGGTCGGCGACCTGCTTGGCCAGCGCGAAGCAATCCTCGCGACGGGTCACGTCGAGCGCAAAGCTCTCCGCCCTGCCGCCCGCTTTGCGGATCTCCTGGGCGGCTTCCGCGACCGTCTCCGCGTTGACGTCGAGCAGCACCACTTGCGCGCCCTCGCGGGCGTAGCCCGCCGCGATGGCCCGGCCGATGCCGGAGCCGGCGCCGGTGACGACGGCGATGTGGTTCTGGAGAAGGGGCATGGCGTTTCCCTGGCTGTTTGTTTTTGAATGTTGCCAACGAGACTAGTTGAAAACCGAAGCGACGAAAACGTCGTGCGGCGCTCGCGCCTCATGCAATCGCGGCGGGGGACGACCGGTGCATGTGGCAAAGATGCCACGACGCGGCAGGAAAGTTGCCGGTTCGTGCCTGTCCAATTCGCCGTCGCATGTGTCCAAGAAGTCTGGAGTCGCTGGCCTCACATCTTGTCCCGGACATATGGGGCCGCGGCGATTCCGCGCGCCGACGGGGATATCGGGCGCATGAACAGAGTGACATTCGGAAGTGCCGCGCTGATCGCGTTCGCGGTGGCGGCGCCTGCCCAGGCGGCGGATATCGGGACCGCGCCCGCCTCCAAGGTCCCGTTGACGGCCGCATCCCCCTGGAGTGGGTTCTATGCAGGTCTGGGGCTTGGCTCCCGCGCCACGCGCACCGATGCCGTGACCAACTCGGAGACGATTGGCGGCATCCCGCAAGATTTGGCGGACGGACGGCCGACCGGCGCGTCGTTCGACGGGTTGGGCTTTCGTGCCAGCTCGTTTGCCGGATTCAACTGGCAGTTTGCCCCGCAATGGGTCGCAGGCCTCGAAGGCGATATCGGCTTTGCCGATCAATCCACCAAGCGCCAATCGCAGCCCTTCTCGCCGGGCTTTACCGCGTTTCCGTTGCCACGCGACAGCCTGACCGTGAAGACCGAATGGGACGCCAGCCTGCGCGCCCGCCTCGGCTTCCTGCTCACACCCGCCACGCTGGCCTACGCGACCGGCGGCGTCGCCTGGCAGAGGAGCGGGATCAATTCCATCTGCGTCGACAACGGCTGTCAGAGCGTTGGTTATTCGCCCGGCGTGATCTCGGCTTCTCGGACCCGGGCCGGATGGACCATCGGCGGTGGCATCGAGACCTCTCTCGGGGGCAACTGGTTCGCGCGCGCCGAATATCGCTATGCCGATTTTGGCGCCGCCCCGTTCACCATTTCCCGGACGGCCCTTATCAACCCGGCGTTCAGTCCGACCACGGACGATTTCGATCTCAGGATGCGGACGCATACCGCTTCGTTCGGCGTGGGCTACAAGTTTGGCGACCCTGTCGTGGCCGGAGCGCCGGCGGCGCCGATGGTCAAGGCAGTTCCGATCGCGATGTCGTGGACCGGCCCGTATCTCGGTCTTGGCCTCGGCGCCCGGGCGCTGCAGGCGAATGCGGCGGCGAAATCGCAAATATTTGGAGGGGCCCCGTTCCGCATTGCCGAGCATGCCCAGCCGTTCAACGGCACTGCATTCCGCGCCAACCCCTATGCCGGCATCAACTGGCAATTTGCTCCCAAATGGGTCGCCGGTATCGAGGGCGATGTCGGCTTTGCCGACCGGACCGCTACACTTGATGGATATCCGGTGTCGCCCGCCTTCGGCACTTTCCAGACGACTACCGATTCTCTCGTGCTGAAGACGACGTGGGACGCGGGCCTTCGCGCACGTCTCGGTTTCCTGGTGACACCGGCGACACTTCTTTTCTTGAGTGGCGGCGCTGCGTGGCAGCATGACGAGGTGATTTCGACCTGCGGGAGCGCACCCTGCCGGAGAAGGTTCAGCCCCTCGCCGCCGGTGATCGCGAACGCCGCGACGAAGCCCGGCTGGACCATCGGCAGCGGCCTGGAGACGGCGCTCGGCCATCACTGGCTGGCTCGCGCCGAATACCGCTTCGCCGATTTCGGCACGTCGACCCTTAGTATCAGCCGAACGGGGACCTTCGCGACGAGCAACACCATCGACACGTTCGACGTCACGCTGCGCACCCATACCGCGACGTTCGGTCTTGCGTATCAGTTCAACTGACCAGCGCGGGGTCTGGCAGCACATCGCGCGCGGTGTGACGGCGGATGCGGCCCGCAAGCAATGCCGCGATGAATTCCTTCCGAATTCGTTTCGAAGTTTCACGAAAAGCTAACGCGAAATTAAGGGGTCGGAAACGGCAGCCTTGGCATACTGATCCTCGTTGCTAAACGTTGCGCGCATGATGGAACGGCTCGACCCCCGGATCGACTCCTGGAAACTCGCCCTCGAACGCCTCCGCTCGGCGCAGTCGGCCGACTTCGCCGAGGCGGGCCGGCTCGTGGCCGAGATCGCGCGGATGAGCACGGATACGATGCTGCGCCAGGCCGCCGAGCAGGCACTGCCGGTGCTGCGCCAGGCAATCGACAATCATGATCACGGCGTCACGCTGGCGGCCCAGCGCCGTCTCGCCGTGGTGCTCGAGGTCGTCCACGACCTGACCGCGCCGCGCTTCGGCCGCCGCAACGCCATGCCGAAACAGCTCTCCACCGAGGATCGCGCCCGCAAGCTGCTCGGCCTGCCGCTTTCGGTGCAGCTCACCTGCGAGGACATCAACCAGGCCTATCGCCGGGCGGCCAAGGGCATGCATCCCGACCGCGGCGGCAGCACGCAGGCCTTCATCGATCTCGCCGCCGCGCGCGACGTCCTGATCCATCCCGGCGCGCACAAGGACGCGTGAGCGTTCCAAGCGATATCTCGTAGGGTGGGCAAAGGCGCGACGCGCCGTGCCCACGTCGTCGTAACGGATGGAGTTGGTGGGCACGCTCCGCTTTGCCCACCCTACGGCGTCAGCTCATATGGCTTGGACAAGAACAAACGGGCAAGGACGAGACCATCGCCCTTGCCCGTTTTTCGTCCGCCGATCGAAATCTTACCAGGTGCAGTGCCCGTTCTTGAGCGCGGCATCCTTCGCCGCGAGGGCGTCGATGAAGGTCGGCACGCTGGCGCTGGCGCGGTGATAGCCGGCCGGCCACGGCGTGGTCGGGATGCTCTCGTCCCAGATCTGGCAGAAGCCGGTGTCCTGCCAGCGGATCAGGTGATAGCTGGCCTCGGCAGGGCTCGCAGCCATGAACGCAGTGACGGCAAGACCGGCGGCAGCGCACAGCAGGGAAATACGACGCATGATCAGCTCCTCGAAATGAATGATGTGATGCACCTCCCGGCAATGACGGGGAGGGCTGATGCCGGACGCATCGGGGGCGCGCCGGACAAGAGGTGAGTAGTTCCGCGTGCGGCTCAGGTTCAAAGGACGGGCGCCGGAAATACCTGATTTCGGCCGGAAAACAGACGGTCTTGCAAAAACGAAGAAGGCGGACCGCTCGCGCGATCCGCCCTCGAAATCCGATGTTGTCGCTTCAAGACTAGAGCGTGCAGCGGCGCTCGGCGCGCATCTTGATCTGCAGGTCAGAGGCCTGCTGGAAGGTCGGGAGCGGCTTGCTGACGACCTTGTAGGTCGACACCCCGAACTGGAACGGCTTGTACTTTAGGTCCTCGTTCCAGACCTGGCAGATGCCGGTGTTGTCCCAGCGGATCACGTAATAGCCGACCTTGGCCGAGGCCGGCACGGCAAAGACGGAGGTGGCGATGCCGGCAACGGCACAGAGCGCGAGAACGCGACGCATGAAATATCTCCTGATGGGAACGTGAACCCCAAAATTCGTGCGGTAAAAGCAGATCCTTTGCAAGCGGGGGAGCTGCCGTTCACGGACATGTCAGCTGTTCCCCAGGCATTTGGTTTGGCCGCGTGCCCGACAAGCCACACGCCGGGCGGCTCACTTCGCCAGCGAGGCCACCGCCTCGATCTCGATCAGCATCTTCGGATCGGGCAGGGCCTGCACCACGCAAGTGGTGCGCGCGGGGTAGGGCGGCGGGCCGAAGGCGCCGGCATAGAGCGCATTCATGGCGGCGACGTCGGAGGTGCGGGTCAAGAGCACGTTGACCTTGGCGAGGTCGCGGACGCCTGCGCCGGCCTCGTCCAGCACGCGCTTGATGTTGACGACGACATTGGCGAATTGCGCCTCGAACCCATCGGGCAGCGCGCCCTTGGCGTCGAAGCCGGGAATGCCCGAGACGAACAGCAGATCGCCGACGCGGGTGGCAAAGGACAGCGGCGGCGCCTTGACGTTCGGTGGGGCCGCGAAATGCTGGATCGGCATGGGATCACCTCGATGACGGACGCGGATGCCGCAAAGCGTAGCGGCAGGCGAGGCGAGCTCCAACCAAAAAACGCGAAAACAACCCCATGCACAGTAGGAAGCATACGGAAATCACTGGAGTTTTCTAATTCGGAAAGAGCGAAAACAAGGATTTGCTTCGTCGGGCAAATCAGGGGCAGGATGGGATGATGCGGTTGGCCCGCTGCCACCCCAAAACTCCGCTGTCATGCCCCGGCTCGACCGGGGCATCCAGTACGCCGCGGCTTCGCGGCCCATTCACCGACGCCTCTGGAATACTGGATCGCCCGGCTGAATGTTTAGCCCGGACAGATCACTGACGGGTGTTCGGAGACATAGCTGACACGTCAACAATGGCTGGATT
>NZ_NWTI01000007.1 GCF_002531575.1 Bradyrhizobium sp. Y36
GTGTCGCAATAGGAATCACACAAAGTGCCGATTCGGGAATCCCCCCGGCAACTTCCTGCCAAACCAGATGTGTGCATGCCCTAGTGCGAACGCAGGGACCCATTACCCCGGTCAGCGCTTGTAGCGCCAGCTGATCACTACGGGTCTTCACCAAGCCACGTCCTGTGGTTATGGGTTTCCTGCGTTCGCAGGGACGACAGCGGAGTGTTTTGAGGCGGATTGCCCTACTGCCGGGGCGCGCGCCGCTTCTTCGTCGACTGCGTTGGTACCTCCGCCGGATCGTCTTTCAGTGCCCCGATCTTGCGCAAGGCGGCGTCCGCGGCGCGCTCGCCGCTTTCCCAGGCGCCATCGACGGTGCCCCACAGCGTCTCGTGGGTGGCCTCGCCGGCGACGAACACATTGCCGATCGGCTCTGTCAGGATCTTTCGTGACAATTGGCCGCCCGGGGAGGCCGCCGACATCGCGCCCATCACGTAAGGTGACGCATTCCACCGCGTCGCGCTGGTCTTCTGCACGGCGGACGCGGCTTCGCTGCCGAACAGCTTTGTGATCCATTCCTGCGCGAAGGCGGCCATCGCCTTCTCGCCCTGCTCGGAAAGATCGCGGCCGAACGCGCCGCCGACGTCGATCGAGCAGAGCGAGGAACCACCGATATTTGCGAACATCATGGCCGTGCGCGTCGAATTGCTCTGCTCTACGAGAATATCGTCGCGCGACAGGCCAAGCGGATTGCCCGGCAATTGCAGCGCGATGCGATCGTAGCTGCCGAGGCCGAGCTTTGATGCCGCGTCTAGCGTGCGTTTGGGAATATCGGGCGTGAACTTGATCATGCCCGATGTCAGCACGTTGGTTGAGACCGTGACGATGACGGCGCGCGCGACGATCTTGCCGGCTTGCGTCTCGACGCTGACGTCGCGGTTGCTCCAGGCGATGCGGCTCGCCGGCGTCGACAACGCCACCGGCGCCTGCTCGCCGAGCTTGGTGATTAGCGTGCCCAGGCCCTGACGACACGCAATCGCCGCGTTGCGATCCTGCGCACGCCCCTTGTCGATCGCGGACAGCTCCTTCAGGTCCTTGCCGGCAAAGCCCGCGCCCAGCATGAACTCGGCGGCGCCCGCCCAATCGCCGAGATCCTTCGGCAGCACGGAGGCGCAGGAGGTGTCGAGCTTGGCCCGCGAGGCCTCGTCGATGGCGCGGTTGGCACGTACCAGCGCCGCCAAGAACTGCTCGGTTTCGCCCGCGCGCGCGTTGCGACGGCCGATGCGCATCTTCTGGCCCGTGGGGGCCGGCAACACATCCAGCCCGACACTGCGCGCAAGCCGGATCATCGGATTGGTGTCGGGATTGTGCATCCAGCGCGCGCCACGCTCGAACGGCACCTCGAAGGTCGTGCTGTCGGTGATACAGCGGCCACCGATCTGGGCGCCCGCTTCCACCACGATGACCTTGCGGCCTGTTGCCATGATGCGCCGCGCTGCGGCGATACCGGCCGCCCCCGCGCCGATCACGACGATGTCAGCCTCGCGCGGCAGGGGCGCGGCGCTTGCGCGCAGGATCGGCATCGCGGCACCAGCCGCCGATGCGACAAGGAAACCGCGGCGCGTGATTGTCATGTCATGGTTTCCGAGGACTTGCGGCTGACGGGAACAGTCAGCGAACCTTGCCGCATCTGATGTTGCACGGCAACCATCATGGTGAATCAATCGTGCTTGACCTCAAGGACTGATGAACCGAATTGCAAGACGTTTCGACCATGATAGAGAAGGGAAAAAGACGGCCGGAAAAGGCCGTGTGGGGAGCTTGAAATGGGGACGGTCCTAGATTCAGTCGGCAAGCTGATTGCCGCGTACCTCTCCAAGGAGGTGCCCGGCTACGAGCCGTTCACGCCGAGCGATCCGGAGCACCTGCGCGGCGTCATCGAACCCGGCGACGTGCTGCTGGTCGAGGGCAACAACCGCATCTCCGGCATCATCAAATATCTGACGCAGTCGACCTGGTCGCATGCCGCGCTCTATGTCGGCCCGGTCGAGGGCGCCGCGGAGCCCGATGGCGAGCCGCATGTGCTGATCGAGGCCAATATCGGCGAAGGCGTCACCTCGGCGCCGCTGTCGAAGTATTTCCCGTATCACACCCGCGTCTGCCGCCCGGTCGGGCTGTCCTATGAGGACCGCACCACGGTCTGCCGCTATGCGATCAATCGCATCGGCTTCGGCTACGACACCAAGAACATCGTCGATCTCATGCGCTTCCTGTTTCCGCTGCCGGTACCGCAGCGCTGGCGACGACGCATGATCGCGATCGGCTCGGGCGATCCGACCAAGATCATCTGCTCGGCGCTGATCGCGCAGGCCTTCGACGCGGTGCGCTATCCGATCCTGCCGAAGATCACCAAGGCCGGGAGCCGCGCCGCCCGCCGCGAGATCCTGCACATCCGCGATTCCTCGCTCTACATGCCCCGCGACTTCGACATCTCGCCCTATTTCGAAGTCGTCAAGCCCACCATCGTGCACGGGTTCGACTACACCGCCCTGCACTGGGCCGACAAGCAGAAGCCGCTCGAGGAGGTAGCGGGCACATTCAGTGTGTTTCCAGAAACGATCAGTGCGCCGCCGCTCGTTCCTGAAGCGATTGACGAAGAGGCGCCGAATGAGATTCCGGCTGAGCAAGTGAGTGCGCAGCCCGCGGAGATGGTCGACCGCGTCCCCGTCTCCGAACACGTCCCGCTGCTGAAGAAGCTCGCAATGTATCGCCCGAGGCGGCGCAGCCCGGCCCGCGAAAGGGCGGCGTAGCCCCGCTGTCGTCGCTGCGAACGCAAGGACGACGGCAGTGAGCATGGCGAGATCTCGCCTCCACAGCCGTCATCGCGAGGGTAGCGAAGCAATCCAGAATTCCTCCGCTGAGACACTCTGGATTGCTTCGCCGCTACGATCCCCTCACTGCGGAATACGGTCCTACCGCTCCGCCCGTCCGATCACCGCCATCAGCTCCGCGATCTTCGAACGTTGGTCGGCCTTGTCGCCGCTGGCGATCGCGTGCTCGACGCAATGGGCGACGTGGTCCTTCAGGATCTCTTCCTCTACCCGGCGCAGGGCGGCACGCACCGCCGAGATCTGCGTCACGATGTCGATGCAGTAGCGGTCTTCCTCTACCATTTTCGAGAGGCCGCGAACCTGACCCTCGATCCGGCCAAGCCGTTTTCCGACAGATGCCTTGATGTCCTTGCGCATGGGGTCTATATACCCCTACCGGGTATGGGTTGCAAGACCCAGCCAAGACCTGGGTAAGGCCGGAGCAAGGCAATGAACGACGCGAAACACGGGCATCATCACGATGCAGACGCTCACGCCGAATGCGGTTGTTCAAGCAAGGCGGCGGCACAGGCCGCCAAGCCGGCGACATCCTCATGCTGTGGCGGGCACGGCAATCATTCCGGCCACGCGCATGACCATGGCGACGGCGCGACCAAGGTCCTCGATCCCGTCTGCGGCATGACGGTAGATCCCGCGACCTCGAAGCACCGCTTCGAGCATCACGGCGAGACCTTCCATTTCTGCTCGGCCGGTTGCCGCACCAAGTTCGCGGCCGATCCCGCCAAATATCTCGCCAAGCAGAAGGCACCCGAGCCCGAAATGCCCGCGGGCACGATCTACACCTGCCCGATGCATCCGGAGATTCGCCAGGTCGGACCCGGCAGCTGCCCGATCTGCGGCATGGCGCTGGAGCCGGAGGTGGCGAGCCTGGAGACCGGGCCCAATCCGGAGCTCGCCGATATGACGCGGCGCTTCTGGATCGGCGGCGCGCTGGCGCTGCCGGCGGTGATATTGGAAATGGGCGGCCACCTCGCCGGCCCGCACAACTGGATCGACCCGACGCTGTCGAACTGGATCCAGCTCGTCTTCGCCACGCCCGTGGTGCTGTGGGCCGGCTGGCCGTTTTTCGTTCGCGGCTGGCAGTCGCTACTGACGCGCAATCTCAACATGTTCACACTGATCGCGATGGGCACCGGGGTTGCCTATGTCTACAGCCTCGCCGGCACGCTCGTGCCGCAGCTCTTCCCCGCCACGTTCCGCGGCCATGAAGGCGCGGTCGCGGTCTATTTCGAGGCCGCCGCCGTCATCACCGTGCTGGTGCTGCTCGGCCAGGTGCTGGAGCTGCGGGCGCGCGACGCGACCTCCGGCGCGATCAAGGCGCTCTTGCAGCTTGCACCGAGGACGGCGCGGCGCGTCGATGCCGATGGCAGCGAGCATGAGGTCGAGATCGACACGCTCCATGCCGGGGATTCCTTGCGGGTACGCCCCGGCGAGAAGGTGCCGGTCGATGGCGTCATCCTGGAGGGGCGCTCTTCGCTCGACGAATCCCTCGTCACGGGCGAATCCATGCCTGTCACCAAGGAAATTGGCGCAAAGGTCATCGCCGGCACGCTGAACCAGTCGGGCAGCTTCATCATGCGCGCCGAAAAAGTTGGACGCGAGACGTTGCTGTCGCAGATCGTGCAGATGGTCGCAGATGCGCAGCGCTCGCGCGCGCCAATCCAGCGTCTGGCCGATCAGGTCGCGGGCTGGTTCGTGCCGACCGTCATCGCCGTCGCCGTGGTTGCTTTTGCCGCCTGGGCCTGGTTCGGACCTGAGCCACGGCTGGCCTTCGGCCTCGTCGCCGCCGTCAGCGTGCTGATCATCGCCTGCCCCTGCGCGCTGGGACTGGCGACCCCGATGTCGATCATGGTCGGCGTCGGCCGCGGCGCGCAGGGCGGCGTGCTGATCAAGAACGCCGAGGCGCTGGAGCGGATGGAGAAGATCGACACGCTGGTGGTCGACAAAACAGGTACGCTGACCGAGGGAAAGCCCAAGGTGGTCGCGATCGTGCCCGCGTCCGGTTTTGCGGAAGATGACATCCTCCGGCTTGCAGCCAGCGTCGAACGCGCCAGCGAGCATCCCCTGGCCGACGCGATCGTGCGGGCCGCCAAGGAGAAGCAGCTCATTCTCGGTCAGGTCGAGCAATTCGATTCGCCGACCGGCAAGGGGGTGATCGGCAAGGCCGAGGGCAAGACGATCGTGCTCGGCAACGCAAAATATCTGACGTCCATCGGCGTCGATACCAATGCGCTCGACACCGAAGCCGAACGGCTGCGCGGCGACGGCGCCACTGTGATCAACATGGCCGTCGATGGCCGGCTGGCCGGCCTGTTCGCGATCGCCGATCCGGTCAAGGCCTCGACCCCGGAGGCGCTGAAGGCGTTGGCTGCCGAGGGCATCAAGGTGATCATGCTGACCGGCGACAACCGCACCACGGCGGAGGCCGTCGCGCGCCGGCTCGGCATCGCCGATGTCGAAGCCGAGGTGCTGCCGGACCAGAAGAGCGCGGTGGTGACCAAGCTGCAGAAGGCCGGCCGGATCGTCGCGATGGCCGGCGACGGCGTCAACGATGCGCCGGCGCTGGCCGCCGCCGAAGTCGGCATCGCCATGGGCACCGGCACCGATGTCGCGATGGAGAGCGCCGGCGTGACCCTGCTCAAGGGCGATCTCATCGGCATCGTCCGCGCGCGAAAACTGTCGCAGGCGACCATGAGCAACATCCGCCAGAATCTGTTCTTCGCCTTCATCTACAACGCCGCCGGCATTCCGATCGCGGCCGGCATCCTCTATCCCACATTCGGCGTTCTGCTCTCGCCGATCATCGCGGCGGCGGCGATGGCGCTGTCGTCGGTGAGCGTGGTCGGGAATGCGTTGCGCCTGCGTGCGACTCAGCTGTGAGAGGGACCAAATCCGTGTAAAACAGCCTTCGGCGGTAGGCGCGGAGAGGACCCGATGCAGCGAATTACGATCACGATCGAGGACGATCTCCTGGCGGAGATCGACGCGGCGGCGGAAGCACGCGGCTACCAGAACCGCTCCGAGATCATTCGCGACCTCGCTCGCGCCGGGCTTCAGCAGTCCGCCGAGGACACCGCGCAGACCGGGCAATGCGTCGCCGGCCTCGTCTATGTCTACGATCACGCCGCGCGCGATCTGTCGAAGCGGCTGGTGCAGGAATTCCACGGCCACCATGATCTCGCGCTGGCGACTCTTCACGTCCATCTCGACGACGACAATTGCATGGAGATGACGGCGCTGCGCGGCTCGGCCGACGAGGTCAAGCATTTCGCCGACCACATCATCGCAGAGCGCGGCGTGCGCTACGGGCGTGTGGTGATGATCCCGACGGGGGACGGCAAGCCGACGAAGGCGCGAAAGCACGGGCACCGGCACGAGTAGGGCATGAGATGACCGCGCAGGCAGCTCATACCCCTCTCCCCTTGCCGAAGCCGCATTGGGTGTCTACCTCTCGCAGGTCGTTTACCTGAGAGGGTCCCCCATGCTGGATGCCGCCATCAAGGCGCTGTCGCAAATGATCTCACCGCCGATGCGCTCGATCCTGTGGCGATCGATCGGGCTCGCGCTCGTGCTGATCACCGTGCTGGCGATCGGCTTGCAGCGGTTGCTGAGCTGGTTTGCGACCTCCGGCGAGGTGTGGCTGGAAGGCCTGCTTGGCCCCGGCTGGCACTCCTCGCTCGACGTCTTGTCCTGGATCGTCTCGATCGCGGCGGGCCTCGGCGTCGTATTCGGCGGCATCTTCCTGATGCCGGCAATCACCTCGCTGGTGGCAAGCCTGTTCGTGGACGACGTCGCCGACATCGTCGAGCGCGAGCACTACCCCGCCGAGCGGCCGGGCGTTGCGCTGCCGTTCAACCGGGCGATCTTCGAGGGCATCAAGACCGCGCTTCTGACGATCCTGGTCTATCTGATCGCGCTGCCGCTGGTGCTTTTTGCCGGCGCCGGCTTCCTGATCTTCTTTCTCGCCGCTGCCTGGCTGCTGGGCCGCGAATATTTCGAGCTCGCCGCGATGCGCTTCCGCCCGCCGGAGGAAGCCAAGGCGATGCGGCGCGACAATGCTGCGACCATCTTCACCGCCGGCCTCTTCATCGCGGCCTTCGTCTCGATCCCGATCGTCAACCTGGCGACGCCGATCTTCGGCATGGCCTTCATGGTTCACATGCACAAGCGGCTGTCAGGCCCGCGACCCGAGCTGATCGAGCCGGCGCGGCAGATGCGGTAACGCGCTCTACGTCACCTGCACGCCGCACTTCCGCAGCACCGTCTTCGCGACGCCGAACGGCGCCGGCGTGAACGGGCCGGGCGGGGCGCGGGTGATCAGTGCGACCACGCCGAGGGCGGCCACCGCGAGCCAGAAGCACAGCCAGAAGCCGTCGATATAGGCGAGCACATTGGCCTCGCGCTGCACGAAGCCAGCGAGCGTGCCGACCGCGCGCGCCTGCGCCGATCCCGTGCCATGCGCAGCGAAATGATCGGCGAGCTGCTTCAGGATGCGGACCACATCGATATCGCCAACGCCGAGGTTCTGGCCGAGATAGAAGGAATGGACCTGCTCGCGGACACGCAGCCACGTGCCCATCAGTGCCACGCCGATCTCGGCGCCGCCGAGCCGCATGATTTGGATATAGGCCGCGAACGACGTCGCGCGGCTCGGATCGGAATTCGACAGCAGCGTGATGATGAGCGGCAGCAAGGTCAGCGACTGTCCGATCGCCTGCAGCAGCACGATGCCGGTGAAATCCTCGCGCGCCCACTCGTGGGTAAGCTGCGTGCCCCAGAGATTGGCCGCGGCAAAGCAGGCAAAGCCCACAACCACCACGGTGCGCGTATCGAAGTGCCTGAGCAGCCAGATCGAGAGCGGCACCAGCACGAACATCGGCAGCGCGCCATAGACGAGCAGCAGCAGACCACTCTGCTCCGGCCTGAGCAGCGCGATGGTCGCGAGGAAGTTCGGCACCAGCGACGCGTTGGACAGGCTGGTCAGCGTGTAGAGCAGGATCAGGACCAGCCCCAGGCCGATGTTGCGCGAGAACAGCACGTTGACATGCGCCCAGGGCTGCGGGACGAGCGACTCGTTGACGAGGAACGCTGCGAACAGCACCGCGCCGGCGACGAGCAGCGCCATCACGGTGCCGGAGCCGAGCCAGTCCAGCCGGTTGCCCTGGTCGAGACCGGCATAGATCATCGAGACGGCGGCGCCGAGCAGCAGCATGCCGCCCCAGTCGGCCTCGCGCAGCAGCGCGCGGTTCACCGGCTCGTTCGGTGTGCCCCAATAGACCATCAGCCCCATCAGCGGCGCGATCACGACGCCCTGCCAGTACAGCCATTGCCAACCGAGATGATCCACATAGAAGCCGACCAGCGAGGTCGAGCTGTCCAGCGCGAAGCCGACGCGGATCGCGTAGATCGAGATCGCCGGCAGCCACCAGCGGATCGGCAGATTGCGAAACACGATCATCAGTGTCGCCGGCACGAAGGTGCCGAGCAGCAGGCCGTGCACGACGCTGAAGACCAGCAAGGTCGGATAATCGTGCACGAACGGAATGATCAGCGAGATCAGCGCGTAGACGAGGCTCGGAATCCCGAGCACGCGCCGCAGCCCGAACACGGTCGCGAGCCATGCCACCGCGGGCGCGATGAAGATCTGCGAGCCAATGCCGGCGGTGGAGAGCCAGGCGCCTTCGTCGAACGAGAGCGAGAACGCGCCGCGCAGATCGGGCAGACCGACCGTGGCCAGCCGGCTGTCGAAATTGGCGAGGAACGAGCCGAGTAGAACGGCGGCCACGGCGAACAGCGGATGCGGCGCGACACCGCCGCGCGAGACCGGTCCGCGATCGCCGTCGTCACTTTCCGCCATTGCCGGCCCTGGTGTCGATGCGGGTGACGACCGACATGCCCGGCACGAGGCGGGCCAGCAGCGGCTGGCCTTCGTCGAGCTGGATCCGGACGGGAATGCGCTGCACCACCTTGGTGAAATTGCCGGTGGCGTTGTCGGGCGGCAGCAACGCGACCTGAGCGCCCGTCGCCGGCGCGATCCGCTCGACCTTGCCGCGCAGCGTCTCGCGCGGAAAACTGTCGACGGTGATCTCGACCGGCTGGCCCGGCGCCACGTGGGTGAGCTGGGTCTCCTTGTAGTTCGCGATCACGTAGACCTTCGGCAGCGGCACCACGTTGATGAGATTGGTGCCGATATTGACGTAGTCGCCGGGCTGCACCTGGCGCTCGCCGACGACGCCATCGAACGGCGCCGTGATCTTCGTGTAACCCAGTTTGAGCTTGGCACCCGCCTGCGTTGCCTTGGCCGCCGCGACGTCGGCGGCGCGCTGCTTCCTGGTGCCTTGCAGGACCTCGAGCTGGTGCTGCTGGGCCGCGATCACGGCGCGGCTGGCGCGCACGTCGGCCTGCGCCTTGGCGTAGGCCGCCACGGCCTGCTCGAATCGCTGCCGCGTGCCGGATTCGGTCTGCGACAGCGATTGCTGGCGCTCCTGCTCCTGCCGCGCCTCGACCTCCAGCGCTTCGGCCGAGAGCCGCGCGGCCTGTGCCTGTGCGATCGTCGCATATTGCAGCTCGATCTGGTTGGCGAGATTGTCGAGTGCAGCCTGCGCGGCGGCGACGTTGGCTTCGGCTTGCGCGACTTGCGCCTCGTAATCGGCAGGATCGATCTGGATCAGGAGATCGCCTGCCTTGACGCGCTGGAAGTCGGTCACGGCGACGGTCAGCACCTCGCCCGCGACACGGCTCGATAGCCGCGTCAGCTCGGCGCGCACATAGGCGTCATTGGTGGTCTGGACCG
Organism: Bradyrhizobium sp. Y36; assembly: GCF_002531575.1. Taxonomy (GTDB): domain Bacteria; phylum Pseudomonadota; class Alphaproteobacteria; order Rhizobiales; family Xanthobacteraceae; genus Bradyrhizobium. Next base: position 9,664 of record NZ_NWTI01000007.1, read on the forward strand.
TCGCGTTGCCGACCCATTCGTCGAAGCGCAGTGTCGCCAGCGCGACGAAGCCGAGCGCGACGATCACGGCGAATAGCGGGATCGCGAACCGGCTCCACAGCGAAGCGGCCGGCCGCTGTGTCGGCCTGGGCGGCGGAGCCGGGGTGGCGGCAGGCGGCGATGACGGAACTTGTTCCTGCTGGCTCACGAGAACACCCCAAACTGCTGCGCGGTCGGCGCGGGACGATCAAGCGCCCGCACCGACCCGGTCGTAGCTCAGACCGTCTTCTCCGGCCACCGGCAGAGATCGTTGATCAGGCATACCTCGCAGCGTGGCTTGCGCGCGAGGCAAGTATAGCGGCCGTGCAGGATCAGCCAATGATGGGCATGCAGCATGAACTCGGCCGGGATCACCTTTTCGAGGCCGAGCTCGACCTCGAGCGGCGTCTTGCCGGGCGCAAGCCCGGTGCGGTTGCCGACGCGGAAGACATGCGTGTCCACCGCCATCGTATGCTCGCCGAAAGCCATGTTGAGCACGACATTGGCGGTCTTGCGCCCTGCTCCCGGCAGCGACTCGATCTCGGCGCGGGTGCGCGGAACCTCGCCGCCGAACTCGCTGAGCACCTTGGCCGACAGCGCAATCACGTTCTTCGCCTTGGTGCGGTAGAGGCCGATGGTCTTGATGTAGTCGCGCAGACGCTCTTCGCCGAGGTCGAGCATCTTTTGCGGGGTGTCGGCGATCTCGAACAGGGCGCGTGTCGCCTTGTTGACGCCGGCATCGGTGGCCTGCGCCGACAGCACCACGGCGACCAGCAGCGTGAACGGATTGACGTGCTCGAGCTCGCCCTTCGGCTCCGGATTGGCCTTGCGGAAACGGCTGAAGACCTCGTGAACCTCGGCTGGCGTCCAGGGCTTTTGGAAATTGGGCTTTGTCGCCTTGAGCGATCTTTTCGCCGGCGCCGGTTTTCGAGCAGGCTTGGGCTTCGCAACAGCCGGCTGTGCCTTGTTCTTCGGCACAGGCGCTTTGCGCGGAGCCGGCTTGCGGGTGATTTTCGCCATGATCGGGATATACTGAGGGACGATGAGCCCAGGCAACGAAATTGAGCACGAGCATTTTGAAGATCTGCGCGAGCAGCAGATCTTCTCCGCGCGGCTGACGCCGCATCGCTCGCTCAACCGCACCGGCTTCCTCGCGGTGATGCTGTTCCTGAGCGTCGTCAGCTTCGCCACCGGCCTCGTCTTCCTGATGAAGGGCGCCTGGCCGGTGCTCGGCTTCTTCGGCCTCGACGTGCTCGTGGTCTGGTGGGCCTTCAGGGCCAATTTCCGCACCGCACGGGCGCGCGAGGAAATCACGGTCACGACGTCCGAGCTGCGGGTGCGGCGCGTCAGCCACCGCGGCCAGGTCGCCGAATGGACCTTCAACCCGCTCTGGGTCCGCCTCGACATGGAGGTCGACGAGGACTTCGGCATCGAGCATCTCTACCTGATCTCGCGTGGCCACCAGATCCGGATCGCGCGATTCCTCGGCCCAGAGGAAAAGGCAAGTTTTTACAAGGGCTTGGTTGAAGCGCTCAACGCCGCCAAGCGCGGCCCGACCTACAATCCGATCAGCTGATCGCCGGGTCGGAAATCGGGTGGTTTCGTATCCGCCTGACGCCTACATTTCCTGGCATGATGACACTCGCCATACATGACCAGCGCTTGACCAAGCCGGGTCCCCAGAACGCCGCGCTCCGTGACTATGATTCGGTGCGCCGGGCAATCGCTTTCATCTCGGAAAACTGGCGCGCGCAACCGACCATCGAGGCGATGGCGGATGCGGCCGGCGTCACGCCGGATGAGCTGCACCATCTGTTCCGCCGTTGGGCCTCGATCACGCCGAAGGCTTTCATGCAGGCGCTCACACTCGACCATGCCAAGGGCCTGCTCAGGGACTCCGCAAGCATCCTCGACGCGGCGCTCGACTCAGGTCTCTCGGGCCCAGGCCGGCTGCACGATCTCTTCGTCACGCATGAAGCAATGTCGCCGGGCGAATGGAAGAACGGCGGCGCCGGCCTCACCTTGCGCTACGGCTTCCACCCCTCGCCGTTCGGCACCGCGATCGTGATCGCGACCGATCGTGGCCTGTCGGGGCTCGCCTTCGCCGACCATGGCGAGGAGAAGGTCGCGCTCGCCGACATGACGCGGCGCTGGCCGAACGCCACCTATGTCGAAGATCACGACGGCACCGCTCCGCTCGCCGCGCGCATCTTCGACACCAGACTGTGGCGACCGGACCAGCCCCTGCGCGTGGTGATGATCGGCACCGATTTCGAGGTGCGGGTGTGGGAGACGCTTCTGAAGATTCCGATGGGGCGCGCGGTGTCGTATTCGGACATTGCCTGCAACATCAACAGCCCGAAGGCATCGCGCGCCGTGGGCGCTGCCGTCGGCAAGAACCCGGTCTCGTTCGTCGTGCCGTGCCATCGCGCCCTCGGCAAGAGCGGCACGCTCACCGGCTATCATTGGGGCATCACGCGCAAGCAGGCGATGCTGGGCTGGGAAGCCGGGCAGCTGGGGATCGAGTGAGCTTTACGCGAAAGACGAAGAACCGAAACTAGCTCACCGTGTCGTTCAAGAAATTCCGTGATCTGCCAAGCGTTTCCTCGCGGCCTCTACAACTTCCGGCGTGAATTCGCTTGAATACTTGATAACCAGTGCCTCCGCGGACAGCTCCTTGGCCATTCCAAACTCTACCAGCTTCAAGAAGCCCGTCGAAGGCGTCGGTTTCATTGCTAAGTCGGCCAACGTTTGCCTTACACCAACTCGGTTCAACTTCTGACGAGTCCTGCTCAGACGCTTTGTTGTACCACTCTCTTCCGACAAAGCCTCTTCCAGGGCGCGCATCACGACCGCAAATTCAGACTCCAGCGGATCATCGATATTGCGCCCTTCAATTCGGCAGAGTTGGCGGAAAGCCGCATGATAAACATCATCACGCTTTTGGCGCTTGGCGTTCGCCATCCAGTTGCGCAGCTTTTCTTTGTCCCATTCATTTGACAGATCAGGAAGCGGCGCGGCCATTTCCTACCCCGCCAGATCCAGCTTCGACGCCACGGTCGAATCCGCATTGAGCCGGTAGATGATCGGCACGCCGGTCGCGAGCTCGCGCTTCAGGATGCCTTCGGGCGACAGCTTTTCCAGCACCATGATCAGCGCGCGCAGCGAATTGCCGTGGGCGGCGACCAGCGTGCGCTTGCCGTTGAGCACGCCGGGCAGGATCTCCTGCACGTAATAGGGCAAAGCGCGCGCGAGCGTGTCCTTCAGGCTTTCGCCGCCGGGCGGCGGCACGTCGTAGGAGCGGCGCCAGATCAGCACCTGGTCCTCGCCCCATTTCTTGCGCGCATCGTCCTTGTTGAGGCCGGAGAGGTCACCATAGTCGCGCTCGTTCAGCGCGAGGTTCTTGGTGGTCGGCAGCCCCTTCTGGCCGAGCTCTCCGAGGATGAGATCGAGCGTGTGCTGCGCGCGCGTGAGCACCGAGGTGTAGGCGACGTCGAACACGAGGCCCTGCGCCTTCAACTTGCGGCCGGCTTCCGTGGCTTCCTTGACGCCGAGCTCGGTGAGGTCGGGGTCCTTCCACCCCGTGAACAGGTTCTTCAGATTCCATTCGCTCTGGCCGTGGCGCACGAGCACGAGAAGACGTTCGCTCATTGACTGCTTTCCGTTTCGTTCAGATGTCAGACAGGCCGAGCACGTCGGCCATGGAGTAGTGTCCCGGCTTCTTGCCATGCGCCCAGAGCGCCGCCTTCAGCGCGCCATGAGCGAACAGCATGCGGTCCTCGGCCTGATGCGACAGCGTCAGGCGCTCGAACGGGCCGAGGAAGGTCACGCTGTGGTCGCCGGCGACGGTGCCGCCGCGCAAGGAGGCGAAACCGATATTGCCCGGCCTGCGCGCGCCGGTGATGCCGTCGCGGCCCCGCTCGGAATGGTCGTCGAGGGTCACGCCGCGACCGCTGGCTGCGGCCTGGCCGAGCATCAGCGCGGTGCCCGAGGGCGCATCAACCTTCATGCGGTGATGGGTTTCGACGACCTCGATATCGAAGCTCTCGTCGAGCGCCTTGGCGACGCGCTTGACCACGGCGGCGAGCAGATTGACGCCGAGGCTCATATTGCCGGATTGCACCACGACCGCGCGGTCGGTAACGCTCTTGATCACGGCGTTGTCGGAGCCGGACAGGCCGGTGGTGCCGACCACATGGACGATGCCCCGCTCGGCGGCGATTGCGACATTGGCGATGGTCGCGGCCGGTACGGTAAAATCGAGGATGCCGTCGGCCTCCTTCGACATCGCCCAGAGATCGGCCGAGAGCTTGATGCCGTTGGCGGGAAGCCCTGCGAGCACCCCGGCATCCTTGCCAAGTAGCTCCGAGCCCGGTGCCTCCAGCGCGCCTGCCAGCACGGCGCCTTTGGTGTCGGCGATCGCCCGCACCAGCGCACGGCCCATCCGGCCGCCGGCTCCTGCAACAATCAAGCGCATGTCGGACATGGTGTGATCCTCTCAGGGGCGTTGTAGCGGGGGGAGGCAGTTCCGGCAACCGAGAGGGATCAAGCGCCACCGTCATTCCGGGGCGCCGAAGGCGAACCCGGAAGCTCGAGATTCCGGGTCTGGTCCTTTGGACCATCCCGGAATGACAACGCGCCTCAGCCGTCTGCCGGCTGCGGGCCGTCATAGCCCTCGATGATGATGAGGTCGGCGATCGAGTGCGGCTGGCGCACCTTGATGTTGGCCTGGTATTCCGGCGAGTTGTAGCAGGCGATCGCGGTCTCGTAGTCCGGGAATTCGATCACGACGTTGCGGGTGCGGCTGGCACCTTCGACGGTGGTGAACTTGCCGCCGCGGACGACGAAGCGGCCGCCCCATTTCTTGAAGATCGGACCGTTGGCAACGGCGTAGGGCTTGTAGCCCTCGTCGTTGCTTACGTCGACGCGACCGATCCAGTAGCCCTTCGCCATTGTTCTTCTCCCTGCTTGTTGTTCTAGAGCCTCTTCCGTTCCGATGGAATCGGAACGGGGCTCTAGACTCTGGTCTTGACGCGTTTCTTGACGCGAACCGGTACCCACTTCGCTCGAAAACGCTCTAGCCGAGCGCTTGCGCGATCTCGGCCTGGATTGCGTCGGCCGCGGCCTTCGGATCAGCGGCTTCAAGGATCGGCCGGCCGACGACGAGATAGTCGGCACCTGCGGCGATCGCACGCCCCGGTGTCATGATGCGCTTCTGGTCGCCGCTCGGTGCGCCCGCGGGACGGATGCCCGGCGTCACCAGGCTCATCTGATGGCCGACGATCTTGCGCAAGGCGCCCACTTCTTCCGGCGAGCAGACGAGACCGTCGACGCCGAGCACCTGCGCCTGCTGCGCGCGCGCCTCGACCAGCTCGGAGACGCCGAGCCGATATCCGGCCGCGTGCAGATCGTCGTCATTGTAGGAGGTCAGCACGGTGACCGCGAGAATCTTCAAGCCCGATCCGCCGCGCCCCTCGACCGCGGCCTTCATGGTCTGCGGATAAGCGTGCACGGTGAGAAAGGTCGCGCCCAGCTTGGCGACGCTTTCGACACCGCGCGCGACGGTGTTGCCGATGTCGTGCATCTTGAGATCGGCGAACACCTTCTTGCCTCTGTCGGCAAGCTTGCCGATCAGCGGCAGGCCGCCGGCATAAGCGAGCTGATAGCCGATCTTGTAGAAGGTGACGCTGTCGCCGAGCCCAGCGATCATCGCCTCCGCAGCTTCAACGCTCGGCAGGTCGAGCGGCACGATCAGGCGATCCTTCGGGGCGATCTCGGCTGGCGTCATGTCACCTCACATCATGCGTTGGGAAATGTCGATCAACTGCGCGACCAGCTCCTTCAACGCGGCGATATCGCCCTCGTTCTTGAGCTTGTCCATATCGTCATAGGCCTGGTCGGCAAAGGCGAGCGTGAGCTGGCTCGCAATCACATTGGCGTGGCAGGAGGTCAGGATCAGCCTGAGCGCCTGCAGCGCACGGGCGGCACCTAACCGGCTCTGCGAGGCGCCAGCGAGCGCGAAGGCACGGTTGCGGAACACCTCGCCGCGCGCCTCGTGCGGATCCTGCACGCGGCTGACCCAGTCGATCGCGTTCTTGAGCAGCGGCGGCACCGAGGCGTTGTATTCGGGCGAGACGAACAGCACGCCGTGATGCGTGCCGATCATGCGCTTGAGATTGACGGCGTGCTTGGGGACGCCGGACTTGGCCTGGAGATCGCCGTCGTAGATCGGCAGCGGAAAATCGGCGAGCGAAATGCGGGTGACGTCGACGCCAGCCTGGGCGAATTCATAGGCGACCGCTGCCGCCAGCTTCGCATTGTGCGAGCCGGTGCGCAGCGAGCCGGGAATGACCAGGATTTTGGGTGCGGGCATCCACGTCCAAGCGTTCGGCGAAACGAGCCCGCCGTGCAGAGGAGGAAGCCGGCGGAATTAGTCCTTGCGATACACCCAGACGCGGGCCGGCGGAAGGTTCATCCAGATCCGTTCCGAGGCCTCTGTGGACACGCCGGGCAGCGATTTCGGGATCGGCGGCACCACCGCATAGGTGAACTGGACAAAGGGCGCGCCGGGCGCGAGCGCCGTGAAGGCATCGCGGATCAGCCGCAGCCGGGTCAGCATCGGTTTCGTCACCAGCGGCAGGCCGGAGACGACCGCGCTCGCCGGCGCGCTCAGCACGTTCCAGAGCGTGTCACGCAGGCGATAGGCATCGCCCTGCACCACCTTGGCCTGCGGATAGCGGTCGCGCAGCAAGGCGCAGAAGCCGGGATTGTATTCGACAAGGACGAGACGCTTCTGATCGACCCCGCGCTCGACCAGCGCGGAGGTGATGGCGCCGGTGCCGGGCCCGAGCTCGACCACCGGTGCGTCCGAATCGACATCGACGTAATGGGCCATGGTCCGCGCGAGCAGCTTGCCCGACGGCATCACCGCGCCCATGTGCAGCGGCTTTTCGATCCACGATCTGAGAAAACGCACCTCGTCATCGAGACGAGGCTTCTTCAACGCACGCGCGGACGATGGCAATGGCATGTCAGGACCGGACGGGACCGCGGGACCGCGGCGTGTCAGAAAATGGTCATAAAGACGTATAGGCCGAAGTCGATACGGTCAAGCCGAGTCAACTCGCCCGATTACCGAAGAAATCCTTGACCTTGGCGAAGAAGCCCTCGGATTCCGGCTGGGTGTTGCCGCTTGACAGCTTTTCGAACTCGGCCAGCAATTCCTGCTGCTTCTTGGTGAGATTTTGCGGGGTCTCGACCACGACCTGGACGTACATGTCGCCCATCTGGCGCGACCGCAGCACCGGCATGCCTTTTGATGCAATGCGGAATCGGCGGTTGGACTGGGTTCCGGGCGGCACCTTCACCTTGGCCTTGCCCTTTTCGATGGTCGGCACCTCGAATTCGCCGCCGAGGGCGGCCGTCACCATCGAGATCGGCACACGGCAATGCAGATCGGCGCCGTCGCGCTGGAAGAACTGGTGCTGGGCCAGCGACAGGAAGATGTAGAGGTCACCGGGCGGGCCGCCGCGGACCCCGGCCTCGCCCTCGCCGGCGAGCCTGATCCTGGTGCCGTCCTCGACGCCCTGGGGAATGTTGACGGACAGCGTGCGCTCGCGGGTGACGCGGCCCTGTCCCGCGCAGGACGGGCAGGCATCCTCGATCATCTGGCCGCGGCCCTGGCAGCCCGGACAGGTACGCTCCAGCGTGAAGAAGCCCTGCGACTGCCGCACGCGGCCAGCGCCGCCACAGGTCGAACAGGTCTTCGGCTTGGTGCCGGCCTTGGCGCCGATGCCCGAGCAGGCCTCGCAGGTAACCGAGACCGGAATCTCGATCTGCGCGGTCTTGCCGCCAAAAGCTTCCTCGAGCGTGATTTCCATGTTGTAGCGCAGGTCGGCACCGCGCTCGCGGCCGCCGCGGCCACGCTGCCCGGCCATGCCGAACAGGTCTTCGAAAATGTCGGAGAAGGAGGACGCGAAGCCCGCGCCGAAGCCGGCACCGCCGCCACCCTGCTCGAAAGCGGCATGGCCATAGCGGTCATAGGCGGCGCGCTTGTCCTTGTCCTTGAGGACCTCGTAGGCCTCGTTGATTTCCTTGAACTTGACTTCGCTGGTGTCGTCCCCGGGATTGCGGTCGGGGTGAAACTTCATCGCAAGCTTGCGGAACGACGATTTCAGCTTGCCTTCGTCGGCATCGCGTTCGACTTCGAGGGTCTCGTAGTAGCAGCGCTTGGTGGACGTGGACATGTTGAGCTCGGTCTATCCAATCGCGATTCAAGTCGGAGTGAAACGACGTCGCCACGCGACGATATCAGCAGCCTTCCGCCTCGCGGCGGAGGACGGCATGGCGGCGTTCAGCATAACGGCTGGAAATTGATCGATCGTAACGGGCGCCTGTCCCGCTCGTCCCGACACGTCGGCCTCCCCCGAAGGGGAGGAGGCCGGTCGCGCGTGTGGGGTCCAAGCCGTCCGCATGTCACCCTCTCGGGGCTCAGGCGGACTTCTTGTTGTTCTTGTCGTCGTCGACCTCGGTGAACTCCGCGTCGACGACGTCGTCCTTGGCCGCGTCCTTCTTGGCGTCGGCCTCGGCCTGCTGCTTGTACATGGCCTCGCCGAGCTTCATCGAAGCCTGGGCCAGCGTCTGGGTCTTGGCCTTGATCGCCTCGGCATCGTCGCCCTTCAGCGCTTCCTTGAGGTCGCTGACGGCATCCTCGATGGCGCGGCGCTCGGTTTCGGCAACTTTCGAGCCGTGCTCGGCCAGGGCCTTCTCGGTCGAATGCACCAGGCCATCCGCCTCGTTCTTGGCGGTGACGGCCTCGCGGCGCTTCTTGTCCGCCTCGGCATTGGCCTCGGCGTCCTTGACCATCTTCTCGATGTCGGCTTCCGACAGGCCGCCGGAGGCCTGGATGCGGATCTGCTGCTCCTTGCCCGTGGCCTTGTCCTTGGCCGAGACGTTGACGATGCCGTTGGCGTCGATGTCGAAGGTCACCTCGATCTGCGGCATGCCGCGCGGGGCCGGCGGAATGCCCATCAGGTCGAACTGGCCGAGCATCTTGTTGTCGGCCGCCATTTCACGCTCGCCCTGGAAGACGCGGATGGTGACGGCATTCTGATTGTCTTCAGCCGTCGAGAACACCTGGCTCTTCTTGGTCGGGATCGTGGTGTTGCGCTCGATGATGCGGGTGAACACGCCACCCAGCGTCTCGATGCCCAGCGACAGCGGGGTCACGTCGAGCAGCAGCACGTCCTTGACGTCGCCCTGGAGCACGCCGGCCTGGATCGCGGCGCCGATCGCCACGACTTCGTCCGGGTTGACGCCCTTGTGCGGCTCCTTGCCGAACAGCTGCTTCACGACTTCCTGGACCTTCGGCATGCGCGACATGCCGCCGACCAGGACGACTTCGCCGATCTCACCGGCGGTGACGCCGGCATCCTTCAGCGCCTTGCGGCAGGGCTCGACGGTCTTCTGCACGAGGTCGTCGACCAGCGCCTCGAACTTGGCGCGGGTGAGCTTCATCGTCAGATGCTTCGGGCCGGTCTGGTCCGCGGTGATGAAGGGCAGGTTGATCTCGGTCTGCGTCGTCGACGACAGCTCGATCTTGGCCTTTTCAGCGGCTTCCTTCAGGCGCTGCAACGCGAGCTTGTCGTTGCGCAGGTTGATGCCCTGCTCCTTCTGGAACTCATCGGCGAGGTAGCCGACGAGCCGCATGTCGAAATCTTCGCCGCCGAGGAAGGTGTCGCCGTTGGTCGACTTCACCTCGAACACGCCGTCACCGATTTCGAGAATGGAGATATCGAAGGTGCCGCCGCCGAGGTCGTACACGGCGATCGTGCCGGTCTTGGTCTTGTCGAGGCCATAGGCAAGCGCAGCCGCGGTCGGCTCGTTGATGATGCGCAGCACTTCGAGGCCGGCGATCTTGCCGGCGTCCTTGGTCGCCTGGCGCTGGGCGTCGTTGAAGTAGGCGGGAACGGTGATGACGGCCTGGTCGACCTTCTGGCCGAGATGGGCTTCCGCGGTCTCCTTCATCTTCTGAAGGATGAAAGCCGAGACCTGCGAGGGCGAATAGGTCTGGCCGTCGGCCTCGACCCAGGCGTCGCCGTTGGAAGCCTTCACGATCTTGTAGGGGACGAGCTTCTTGTCCTTCTCGACCATCGGGTCGTCGTAGCGGCGGCCGATGAGGCGCTTCACTGCGAAGAAGGTGCGCTCGGGATTGGTGACGGCCTGGCGCTTGGCCGGCTGGCCGACGAGGCGTTCACCGTCGTCCGTGACGGCGACGATCGAAGGCGTCGTGCGCATGCCTTCGGAATTCTCGATGACTTTGGCGTTTTTGCCATCCATCACGGCGACGCACGAATTCGTGGTGCCGAGGTCGATCCCAATGACCTTTCCCATGGTCCTGATATCCTTCTTTTTGCGGCAGGTTGGCTGGGCCCAGAAGGCACCCGAACCGAAACCCCCTAAGATCAAACATTCGCGATATTGCGATGGTTGACGCTCATATAGGAGGGGGGGAGGGGCCCGCAAGGACCGCAGCTAGGTTTCTGCCGCGAAAACATCGGGTTTTGGAAGACGATATCCGGGCTTCACCGCACTTGCGGGTGAGGAATTATTAACAGGTTCAGGCGTCAGCAAGCCCCCGCTACCGCAAGCCGACCCGCCCTGTTGCCGCAAGCCCAAACCCGGTAAAAGGCGGACCGGCCGGGGCAGCCACCAGAGCTGCTACGCGCGACAAAGCGGCCCGGTGGACCACCATCGAACGGCCTCAATGTGAACCAATCAGGGTGCCCATGAAGCTGATCCGTCCCCTCGCCGCGCTCGCCCTTCTCGTTGGCTCCGCGCTTCCGGCCCTCGCCGCCGACGCCGTGTTTCCGCCTGGCCTGCGCCTCGGCATGGTGCCGCTGGTCGGCCTCAACACGGCCAAGACCTTTCCGGGCTTCGAAAGCGAGGACGGCAGCGTCAAGGTGCTGATCACCGAGCTGCCGCCGGCGGCCTATGGCGAGGTCGTCAGCGCGTTCAATTCCAATCCGGGCGGCGCCAATGGCGTCAAGCAGGACAAGATCGAGACCCCCGCGGGCCTTGCCTATTTCACCACCGAGAGCGGCAAGGCCGGCGAAACCGCGGTGAAGCGCTATTCGATGATCGTGCCGGGCGCCGGCTTCTCCGGCTATGTCGCGGTGCAGATCCCGGAGAATGCGACCAAGATCTACACGGACGAGGCCGTGCGGCAGATGTTTGCCAGCGCCGCCACCCGCAAACAGGTCTCGGCCGAAGAGCAGATCGCGCTGATGCCGTTCAAGATCACCGATCTCGCCGACTTCAAGGACATCCGCACGCTGGCGCCGGGCTCCAGCATCATCCTCGCCGACGGTGACGAGAGCACCGGTTATGAATCGAAGCCGTTCATGATCCTCGGCCTGATCGGCGCGACGCCGCAAGCCGCCGACGACCGCGCCCGCTTCGCCCAGGAAGCCGCGCTGCAGATCCCCGGCGTGCGCGAATCCCGCGTCACCATGTCCGAGCCGATCCGCATCAACGGCCAGCAGGGCTTCGAGACCCGGATCGACGGAATCAGCGGCAAGGACAAGACCCCTGTTACCGTGGTGCAGTGGATCCGGTTCTCCAGCGGCGGCGCCTCGCTGCGCATCATCGCCAGCGCCCCGCGGGACCAGTGGCTCGCCGCCTTCACCCGCTTCCGCGCGGTGCGCGACGGGATTCAGCCGAAGGGCTAGGGCCGCGAAGGCGGCGCAACACATTCGGTGTCATCCCTGCGAACGCGGGGATCCATACCGCGTGATCTCGCGGTTGCACGCGGTCGCAGTGCCCATCAAGAGTCTTCGCCAAATTGCTCCCTGGGGGTATAGGTCCCGGATCTGCGCTTCGCTTGTCCGGGACGACAATGATGTCGGGGCTGACAGCCCAACCCATCACCAAGACCGGCCGCATTTTCGGGCTTCTGTTCGTGTACGAACGGAATTAGGCTTCGCTTCCGTTGGATCATCTCAAGAGGAGGCGGACGATGCTGGATCGGCGACAGATATTGACGGCGCTTGGGACGACGGCGCTGGTGGCGCTCGCGCCAACCGCGCTTCTCGCGGCCGCATCGATCAAGCCGGACGAAAGCTCTGCGCTGCTCGTGATCGACGTGCAAAACTGCTTCCTGCCGGGCGGCAGCCTCGCCGTGAAGGAAGGCGAGCAGGTCGTGCCGGTCATCAACAAGATCTCGAAGGCGTTTGCGAACGTGGTGATGACGCAGGACTGGCACACGCCGGGCCACGTCTCGTTCGCGTCGGTCCATTCCGGCAAGAAGCCGTTCGAGACCGTGGACCTTCCCTACGGCAAGCAAGTGCTGTGGCCGGACCATTGCGTGCAGGGCACTGACGGCGCTTCGCTGTCGAAGGACCTGTCGATCCCTCACGCCGAGCTCATCATCCGCAAGGGCTTTCACAAGGACGTCGACAGCTATTCGGCCTTCCTCGAAGCCGACGGCAAGACCTCGACGGGCCTTGCGGGATATTTGAAGGGCCGCAAGATCAAGCGTGTCTTCGTCGCCGGGCTCGCGACGGACTTCTGCGTCGCCTGGACCGCGCTGGACGCGCGCAAGGCCGGTTTCGAGGTCTATGTGGTGGAAGACGCCTGCCGCGGCATCGACACGCAGGGCTCGCTGGCGAAGGCCTGGGCCGACATGGCCAAGGCCGGTGTGAAGCGGATTCAGTCGGGCGATATTGCGGTGAGTGCGTAATCGGCGCCAACAACTGCAAGACCCTCATCCTGAGGAGCGCGCTTCATCGCGCGCGTCTCGAAGGATGAAGGCCCCGCTGCGGCAGCTTGACCTGAATGGTTCGAGACGGCGCTAACGCGCCTCCTCACCATGAGGTCGATCAATTCGGCGCGCCGCTCGACTCGTTGCTGTTCGCGGCCGGCGCGGGCTTTGCCCCGCCCTTGGCGACGCCGACCAGGGCCGGGCGCAGCACGCGCTCGCCGATGGTGTAGCCGGCCTGCATGATCTGCACCACGGTGCCCGACGGCACCGACGCATCGGGCACTTCGTACATCGCCTGGTGAAAGTTCGGGTCGAACCTCTGGCCCTGCGGGTCGAGCTTCTTCACACCGTGCTTCTCCAGCGCGTTGAGCAGCGCGCGCTCGGTGAGCTCGACGCCCTCGATCAGCGAGGTCAGTCCAGGATCGGCGGCGGCGCGCGCCTCGGCCGGAACGGCATCGAGCGCACGCTGGAGATTGTCGGCGATGTCGAGCACGTCACGGGCAAAGCCGGTGATGCCGTAGAGGCGGGCGTCGGCGACTTCCTTGGTGGTGCGCTTGCGCAGATTCTCCATCTCGGCCAGCGTCCGCAGCACACGGTCGCGCGCCTCGGCGACTTCCTTCTGCAGGGTCTCGACCGAGCCGGGCTCGGGATCGTCGGGCATGATGTAAGGCTTCGACACCACGGGCTCGCCAGTCGGCGCAGCCGCGTCTTCGGGTTGCCGGTCTCGATCGGTCATCGGCTGTAATCTCGAACTCGTTTCCAGGGATTGTTGGGCCGGATATCGTGCTTCGGGCGCCGAAAATCAAGCGCCCGTGATCAGATCAAACGCCGGTCAGCCCCCCAGCAGGCGACTGACGATGCGGGCGGCGTAGTCCACGGTCGGGATCACGCGGGCATAATTCAGCCGGGTCGGACCGATCACGCCGAGAACGCCGACGATGTGGCCGGCGGCATCCCGATAGGGTGAGATGATGGTGGAGGAGCCCGACAGGGAAAACAGTTTGTTCTCCGAACCGATAAAGATGCGCACGCCCTCGGCGGTCTCGGCACGGCCGAGCAGGTCGATCACGCCCCGCTTGGTCTCGAGATCGTCGAACAACAGGCGCACCCGCTCCAGATCCTCCAGCGCGTGCAGATCTTCCAGCAGATTGGCATGGCCGCGGACGATGAGCTGGCGGTCCTCGTTCTCGCCGCCCGACCAGCTGGCGATGCCGGCCGAAATCACCTTCTGCGTCAGCTGATCGAACTCGGCGCGGGCCTCGCCAAGCGCTGTCTCGAGTTCGAGCCGCGCCTCGGCCAGGGTCCGGCCGCGAATGCGCGCATTGAGGAAATTGCCGGCTTCGGTGATTGCCGACGAGGGAACCCCAGGGGGCAGCGTCAACACGCGGTTCTCGACCTGGCCGTCCTCGCTGACCAGGATCACCAGGGCCTTTTCAGGTTCCAGGCGTACGAATTCGATGTGCTTCAGCCGTGCATTGGATTTGGGCGTCAACACCACGGCCGCCGCCCGCGTCAGTCCGGACAGCCGCGTCAGCGCCTGGTCCAGCGCGGCCTCGACCGAGTGCGCCTGACCGACGGAGGTGAGCTGGCTCTGGATCGACTCCCGTTCGGCCTCGTTGAGGTCGCCGACCTGCATCAGAGCATCGACGAAGAAGCGCAGACCGAGTTCCGTCGGCAACCGGCCGGCGGACGTGTGGGGTGCGTAGATCAAGCCGAGCTGTTCCAGATCGGCCATGACGTTGCGGACCGAGGCCGGCGACAGCGGCATGGCGATCAGGCGGGAAATGTTGCGGGAGCCCACCGGCTCACCGGTCGCGAGATAACTTTCGACAATTTGACGAAAGATGTCGCGGGAACGCTCGTTGAGCTGGGCAAGGCCTGCGCGCGGCGCGATCAGATGGATCGGATCGTGATGGGCCACAGACGGTAACTCCTCTCAGATCCTTGTAATTTGTCTATCCCCGAGGGTTCTGACAAGCGCCGCGTTCGCAGACCCGAAAACAGGGGTGAAAAGACCTTGCCGCGCAACCCCACCCCACCTACAAGCACCGCCAACAGCCTTTCCCGTGAGTTTTGGAGGATTTCCCATGCGGCCAAGCCGCCGTGCGCCCGACGAATTGCGCCCCGTGACCCTGGAGCGCGGCGTGGTCAAATATGCGGAAGGCTCGTGCCTGGTGAAATTCGGCGACACCCATGTGCTGGTCACCGCCACGCTGGAAGACCGCCTGCCGCCGTGGCTGAAGGGCCAGGGCCGCGGCTGGGTCACCGCCGAATACGGCATGCTGCCGCGCGCGACCTCCGAACGCACCCGCCGCGAGGCCGCCGCCGGCAAGCAAAGCGGCCGCACCGTCGAGATCCAGCGCCTGATCGGCCGCTCGCTTCGCACCATCGTCGACCTCGAAGCGCTCGGCGAGCGCCAGATCACGGTCGATTGCGACGTGCTCCAGGCCGACGGCGGCACCCGCACGGCCTCGATCACCGGCGCCTGGGTCGCGCTTGCCGATTGCATCAACTGGATGAAGGCGCGCAACATGATCAAGGCCAACGTGATGCGCGACAACGTCGCCGCGATCTCGTGCGGCATCTACAACGGCACGCCCGTGCTCGATCTCGACTATGCCGAGGATTCGGAAGCCCAAACCGATGCCAATTTCGTCATGACCGGCGATGGCCGCATCATCGAGGTGCAGGGCACCGCGGAACGCGAGCCGTTCACACAGGACGAGTTCCTGAAGCTGATCGCCCTGGCGCAGAAGGGTATTGCGCGGCTGGTGGACTTGCAGAAGCTGGCCGTGGCGTAGTCAATAAGCCATGCACCGCCGAATCACCGGAAAGCTCGTCATCGCCACTCACAATCCCGGCAAGCTCGCCGAGATGAAGGAGTTGCTCGCGCCGTACGGGATCGAAGCGGTGTCCGCCGGCGAGCTCGGCCTCGCCGAACCCGACGAGACCGGCAACGACTTCCGCAGCAACGCCGCGATCAAGGCGATCGCGGCGGCGCAGGCGACCAGGCTTCCGTCCTTCGCCGACGATTCCGGCATCGTGGTCGATGCGCTCGACGGCGCGCCCGGAATCTACAGCGCGCGCTGGGCCGGTCCGTCCAAGGATTTCAACGCGGCGATGGCGCAGATCGAGCGCCTACTGCAGGAACGCGGTGCCACCACGCCTGCAAAGCGCACCGCGCATTTCGTCTCCGCGCTCTGCGTCGCCTGGCCCGACGATCATCTCGAAGAGGTCGAGGCCCGCGTCGACGGCACGCTGGTGTGGCCGCCGCGCGGCACCGCCGGTTTTGGGTACGATCCGATGTTTTTGCCGAACGGCCATGCGCGCACTTTCGGCGAGATGACCAGCATCGAGAAGCATGGCCTGCCGCCGCTCGGCCTCGGCCTGTCGCACCGCGCGCGCGCTTTCCGGAAACTGGCGGAGATCTGCCTTGAGCCGCGCTAACCAAGCTTTCGGCGTCTACGTGCACTGGCCGTTCTGCCTGTCGAAGTGCCCCTATTGCGACTTCAACAGCCATGTCCGCCACGCCGCGATCGACGAGGCGCGCTTTGCGTCCGCCTTCGCGCGCGAGATCGCGACGACCGCCGAACGCGCGCCCGGCCGCGAGGTCACCTCGATCTTCCTGGGCGGCGGCACACCGTCGCTGATGCAGCCCGCAACGGTCGGCGCGGTGCTTGACGCCATCGGCAAGCACTGGACCGTTGCGAAGGACGCCGAAGTCACGCTGGAAGCAAACCCGACCAGCGTCGAGGCCACGCGCTTTGCCGGCTATCGCGCAGCCGGCGTCAACCGCGTCTCGCTCGGCGTGCAGGCGCTCGACGATGCCTCGCTCAAAGCGCTGGGCCGTCTGCACAGCGCGCGCGAAGCCCTCGATGCCGTCGCGATCGCGCGCCGCTCGTTCGACCGCTATTCGTTCGACCTGATCTACGCCCGCCCCGACCAGACGCCGGCGATGTGGGCCGACGAGCTTCGGCTCGCGGTGAGCGAGGCCGCCGAGCACCTGTCGCTCTATCAATTGACGATCGAGGAAGGCACGCCGTTCTTCGGCCTGCACCAGGCCGGCAAATTGAAGACGCCGGATGAGGCGGTCGCGCGCGCGCTCTACGACGTCACGCAGGAGACCTGCGACAAGCTCGGCCTGCCCGCCTACGAGATCTCCAATCACGCGCGCCGCGGCGCCGAGTGCCGGCACAATCTGGTCTATTGGCGCGGCGAGGAATATGCCGGCATCGGTCCGGGCGCCCACGGCCGTCTCGACATCGACGG
Organism: Bradyrhizobium sp. Y36; assembly: GCF_002531575.1. GTDB lineage: Bacteria > Pseudomonadota > Alphaproteobacteria > Rhizobiales > Xanthobacteraceae > Bradyrhizobium. The sequence goes on from NZ_NWTI01000007.1 coordinate 26,711, forward strand.
TATCAGGCACGCCACCGCCACCGAGAAGCGTCCGGAGGCCTGGCTGATGCGGGTCGAGACCAACGGCCATGGCGTCGTCACCGACGATCTCCTCAACAGCGAAGAACGCGCCGACGAATTTTTGCTGATGGGATTGCGCCTCGCCGAAGGCATCGACCCCGAGCGCTACAAGGCACTCTCGGGCCGCCCGCTCGACCCCAAGCGCATCGCGCTTCTGCGCGAGGAAGGCGCGATCACGGTCGATGCGACCGGACGTCTGCGCGTGACGAGCAGCGGCTTCCCGGTGCTGGACGCGGTGGTTGCGGACCTCGCGGCGTAGCGAGATCTCGTTCTGGGCTACGCCCCAAAACTCTTCGGCGAGCCCGCAACCGCAACGCCGCCGCCCTGCGTCACCTTCATCACCGCAAGTCCGCGTTCGTTGGTGCCATCGGCGCGGAAACGGAACAGGCCGTCGATGCCGGCGAAGCCGGAAGGGTTGGTCAGCACGTCGGGCGAGAAGCGCGTGGTGCCTTGCGTGCGCGCGAGCGCGGCAACGAGCGCGACCGCATCATAGGCGAGCGTCGCGGTGCGGATCGGCTCGGCGCCATATTTGGTGCGATAACGGCCTGAGAACGCGCGGAAGCCGGCCGGGTCGGGCGCGGCGTAGAGGCCGCCCTGAAGCGCCGGGCTCGCATAGACGCGCGGATTATCCCACAGACCGGTGCCGAGCAGCTGGATGTTGCGCAGGTTCGCGCCCGCCGCGGTCATCGCATCGGCCACGGTTACCACGGCATCGCCGTCATCGGCGATGAACAGCGCATCCGCACTGCCGAGCTGCTGCGCCACCGTGCGTGCCGGCGTGGCACGATCGGCGCCGTATTTCTCAAAGGCGACGATGCGCCCGCCACGGCGCGGCACCGCCACCTTCACCGCGGCTTCGACGACATTGCCATAGGCATTGTCGGGCACCAGCACGGCGACCGAGCGCTTTCCGATGCTGGCGGAATATTCGACGATGCGGTTGACGTCGGACTCCGGCAGGAAGGACAGCAGATAGACGCCGCGGCCGGCGATGCTGGAGTCGGTCGAGAACGCGATGACGGAAATGCCGCGCGTGCGCGCGACCTGCGCCACGGCCGGCACCGATTGCGCGAACAACGGTCCCAGAATGATTTCGGCGCCCTCGTCGACGGCCTGCTGCGCGCCGGCCTGTGCGCCTTGCGGGCTGCCATTGTCGTCCTTGATCAGGAGCTGGATGTTCGGATTCTGGAACTCAGCCAACGCCATCTCGGCCGCATTGCGCATGGATTGCGCGGCAAGGCCGGCATTGCCTGCTGCCGAGAGCGGCAGGATCACCGCGACCTTGACTCCGCCGGTGCCGGCGGTCGTCGCCTGTTGCGGGGGACCCGCGGGCTGGGCCGGAGGCGGTGAGCCCGAGAACGGGTTGGAGAACTGGCTGAGACTCTGCTGCACACCGGCGCAGGCCGAGAGCAGGGGTGTGCCAAGCAGCAGGCCGAGTGCGCTCCGCCGGGTCGCCCCTGATATCCGGGAACCCTGAACGGGAGACTTCAAATCGCGCGGGCCCACCATGGCAGCTTCTCTTCTGACCAGCGATCGCCAGCCGGTCACAACACTTGTCCCGCGACACAAGCCGCGGATTCAGGCATAATGTCGGCAAATAGTTAACTAAAACAAAAGGATAATAACCGCTTAACGCGGCCGCACCTCAAATCCTGGCTAGCTGTCCACCGTCCGTCACCCAGCATCAAGGCGGCCTTTCCGCCGTGAATATGACGCAGGTGCTTCATTCCCTCGGGAATGTGAGGCCTGCCGGATCACATTCCAGTCGTTCCCTCGCCCCTTGCCTCGGCACGATCTTTTTCGAACAGTCGGTTCCCAGCCCTCCGGATCGTGCCTAAGTTGACTTCATTATGCGCGCAAAGCCGGCCCCGATAAATACGCCTGAAGGCCCAGACGCCGCCCCGCGCGGCTTCTCCATCGACGCCCATCGGCTGCCGGCCCCGAAGGCGGCGCCGGGCCTCTATCTGGTCGCCACCCCGATCGGCAATCTCGGCGACATCACGCTGCGGGCGCTGCAGACCCTGGCCGGCGTCGACATCATCGCCTGCGAGGACACCCGCATCACGCGGCGCCTGACCGAGCGCTACGCCATTACCGCGCAGCTGAAGCAATATCACGAGCACAACGCCGAAGCCGCGCGCCCGAAGATTCTGGAAGCGCTTGCTGCCGGCGGCTCGTTGGCACTGGTCTCGGATGCCGGCACGCCGCTGATCTCCGACCCGGGCTTCAAGCTGGTGCGCGAGGTCTGCGCCGCCGGCCATGCGGTCTATGCCCTGCCCGGCCCGTCCTCGGTGCTCGCCGCACTGTCGGTCGCGGCACTGCCGACCGACCGGTTCTTCTTCGAAGGCTTCCTGCCGGCGAAATCGGGCGCACGGCGCACGCGCCTCACCGAGCTCGCCCGCATTGACGCGACGCTGGTGATGTTCGAGTCGGGCAACCGCGTGCAGGACACGCTGGCCGAGCTCGCCGAGATCATGGGCCCGCGCGAGGCCGCGATCTGCCGCGAGCTGACCAAGCTGCACGAGGAGATTTCGCGCGCGACGCTGGCGGAGCTGGCGCGCGAGGCCGATGGGCTGGAGACGCGCGGCGAATTCGTGCTGGTGATCGCTCCGCCAGCGGCCGACGCCGAGGTGCTGGCATCGGATGCCCTCGACGATCTCCTGCGCGCGCAGCTTGCCGCGCACAGCGTCAAGGACGCCGTGGCGCATGCCGTCGCGCTCTCGGGCCGGCCCCGCCGCGAGGTCTATGCCCGCGCGCTCGAGCTCGCAAAGGATTTGCGGGGCGGTGATGGCGAAGACTGAGACCCCTGCGGAACCCAAGATCGCCTCGCCCGAGCGCGTCGCCGCGTTCCGCACCGGCATCTCGGCCGAGAGCCGCGCCGCCGCCTATCTCATGGCCAAGGGCTATCGCATCCTCGCCAAGCGCTTTCGTACGCCGCATGGCGAGATCGACCTTGTGGCGCGCCGGCGCAATCTGATCGCCTTCGTCGAGGTCAAGGCCCGCGCCAGCCTCGATGACGCCGCCTATGCCGTGACCCCGCGCCAGCAGCAGCGCATCATCAATGCCGCGCAAGGCTGGCTCGTGGCGCATCCCGAGCATGCCGAATTCGAATTGCGATTCGACGCCATGCTGATTGCGCCGCGCTCGCTTCCGCGCCATGTGTTGGCGGCATTCGACGCCTCGACCTGAAAGGCAGACCATGAAACTGAACGTCGCCGTCCAGATGGACCCCATCGCCCGCATCAACATCAAGGGCGATTCCACCTTCGCGCTGCTGCTGGAGGCGCAGAAGCGCGGCCATGGCCTGTCCTATTACACGCCGGACAAGCTCTCGATGGTCGGCGAGGAGATCGTCGCGCCGGTTCAGCTGCTGACCGTGCGCGACGAGCCGGGCAACCATTTCACGCTTGGCGAGCCGAAGCGCGAGGCGCTGAACGGCTTCGACGTGGTGCTGCTGCGCCAGGATCCGCCGTTCGATCTCGCCTACATCACCTCGACGCACCTCCTGGAGCGCATCCATCCGAAGACGCTGGTCGTCAACGATCCGGCCTCGGTGCGCAACGCGCCGGAAAAGCTGTTCGTGATGAATTTTCCGCAGCTGATGCCGCCGACGCTGATCTCACGCGATCTCGACGAGATCAACGCATTCCGCGACAAGCACGGCGCCGTCGTGATGAAGCCGCTGCACGGCCATGGCGGCGCGGCGGTGTTCCGCGTGATGCCGCAGGACATGAACTTCGGCTCGCTCTACGACATGTTTTCAGTGACGTTCAGGGAGCCCTGGGTGATCCAGCAATTCATCCCTGAGGTGAGGCGCGGCGACAAGCGCATCATCCTCGTCAACGGCGAGTTCGCCGGCGCGGTGAACCGCGTGCCGGCCGCCGACGATCTCCGCTCCAACATGGTGCGCGGCGGCGCGGCGCAGGAGACCGAGCTTACCCCGCGCGAGCGCGAGATCTGCGCCACCGTCGGACCTGCGCTGCGCGAGCGCGGCCTGTTGTTCGTCGGCATCGACGTCATCAACGGCAACCTCACCGAGATCAACGTGACCTCGCCGACCGGCATCCGCGCCATCGCGCGGCTCGGCGGCCCTGACGTCGCGGCGAAGGTGTGGGACGTGATCGAAGAGAAGCGGAAGAAGTAGCGATCGGCGACTGCGTGGGAGAGACCGCAATCTCTCCCCATCGTCGTCCCCGCGCACGCGGGGACCCATACCGCGGAATCCATCAGTGGCGGACGGTCGAAGTACCGACCGACCAGTCTTCGCCAAGATTCTCCCGGGGTTATGGGTCCCTGCGTTCGCAGGGACGACAGCAATGTTGTGCGCGCTGCACGGTCTCACGCGCATCGTCGTGGGACCATCACTAACCACCCGTTCACCATGACGTCCCGCATCTCGTGCGAACGCACGAGCCGCCTTACGTGAATCTACCGGGCCGCTGGCCGACCCAATAACGCCGCGTTCACCATCTGCCGAGAACCCGCAGCGTGACGGGCCGGCGCGTCCGGCCTCGCAACACCCCTTATACTTTTACTCCCTACTCATCGACATGGGGGAACCCGCCACGTGCGGTCCGAGTGCCCCGCGTATGAGTAAGAGCGTATGAACACCGCACGCATTGTCGTCCTCGTCATCGCGCTGGCCGCCGGCGGCGTCGCTGCGTATCTGGCGAGCGGCTATCAGAATGCCCCCGCGCCCATTGCGCCCGTCGCCGAGAAGCTGCCGACGGTCGAAGTGCTCATCGCCAAGAACGACATCCAGCTCGGCCAGGCGCTCAAGCCCGACGATCTGCAATGGCAGACCTGGCCCGCGGCGACGGCGAGCAATGCCTTCATTCGCCGTGACAGCAGGCCCGAGGCCCAGACCCAGATCGCCGGCTCGATCGCACGCGTCCCCCTGATGCAGGGCGAGCCAATCCGCGAGCAGAAGCTGGTCAGGGCCGAAGGCTCCGGCTTCATGGCCGCGATCCTGCCCTCGGGCATGCGCGCCGTTTCCACCGAGATTTCAGCCGAGACCGGCGCGGGCGGCTTCATCCTGCCGAACGACCGCGTCGACATCGTCCTGACCCGCCGCCTGAAGAATCCCGACGCCAATGGCGCCCTGGCCGGCAACGACCTCATTCTATCCGAGGTGATCCTGACCAATATCCGCGTGCTCGCGATCGACCAGGCGCCGAAGGAAAAGGACGGCCAGACCGCCGTCGTCGGCAAGACCGTCACGCTCGAGCTCAAGCCCGACCAGGTCGCGACGCTGTCGGCGGCGCGCCAGGGCGGCACGCTCCAGCTCGCGCTGCGCAGCATCGTCGATGCCAACGCGGTGGAAGGCACGATCGAGGACAAGGCGGCCAAGGTCACCGATGGCGTCAACGTCATCCGCTTCGGCGTACCAGCGCGGCAACTAACGTCACAGAAGTGATGGGGATATCATGAACTACAGGGATGATCGGGCGGGGCTGCGCATTCGGGGGAAGCGCGCAGGCTCGTCCTTTGTGGGGACGCTGCTGATGCTGGGGCTCCTCGCAGCCCCGGACTGCCTCAGTGCTGCGGACGCGCCGGTCGGCGATCAGGCGCCGATGCAGGCGCCGGATCTCGGCGTGTCGCCGGTCGCGACGATCGCGTCGAGGACGCGTTCTCTTTCGCTCGGCGTCGGCAAATCCGTCGTCATCGACCTGCCGCGCGAGGTCAAGGACGTGCTGGTGGCCGATCCCAAGATCGCCAATGCGGTCATCCGCTCGGCCCAGCGCGCCTATATCATCGGCGGCCAGGTCGGCCAGACCAACGTCGTGTTCTTCACCGCCGACGGCCAGCAGGTCGCCTCCTACGACATCGCGGTGAAGCGCGACCTCAACGGCATGCGTACGGCCTTGCGCCAGTCGCTGCCGGGCGTGCAGATCGAAGGCGTCGGCGATAGCGTGATGCTCACCGGCTCGGTATCGAGCCCGGTCGAGGCGCAACAGGCCGGCGACGTCGCAGCAAAGCTGGTCGGCGGCTCCGACAAGGTCGTCAACAACATCGTCGTGCGCGGCCGCGACCAGGTGATGCTCAAGGTCGTCGTCGGCGAAGTCCGCCGCGACATCGTCAAGCAGCTCGGTGTCGATCTCAGCGCCAGCCTGAACGCCGGCACCGCGGTGGTGAATTTCAACAATTCCAACCCGTTCTCGGTCTCGGGCGGCCCGCTCGTCAGCAGCAACGGGCTCGGTGTTACCGGACTTGCAAAAGGCGTGGCCACCGTCAACGCCACGATGCGGGCGATGGAAAGCGCCGGCGTGATGCGGACGCTGGCCGAGCCGAGCCTGACGGCGATCTCCGGCGAGTCCGCCACTTTCATCGCGGGCGGCGAATTCCCGATCCCTGCGGGTTATTCCTGCGATCCGGTCACCCACGTCTGCACCACCCAGATCACCTACAAGAAGTTCGGCATCTCCCTCAACTTCACGCCGGTCGTGCTCAGCGAGGGACGTATCAGCCTGCGCGTGATGACCGAAGTCTCGGAGCTGTCGAATCAGAACGCCATCTCCGTGACGCAGGCGGTGTCCGCCGGCCAGACCAGCTCGATCACCATCCCCTCGATCCAGACCCGCCGCGCCGAGACCACGCTCGAAATTCCCTCGGGCGGCTCGATGGCGATGGCCGGCCTGATCCAGCAGCAGACCAAGCAGGCGATCAACGGCCTGCCCGGTGTCGACCAGGTGCCGATCATCGGTGCGCTGTTCCGCAGCCAGGACTTCGTCAACAACGAGACCGAGCTGATGGTGATCGTGACGCCCTATGTGGTGCGCGCGGTCGCCCAGAAGGAATTGTCTCGGCCCGACGACGGCTTCGCGCCGGCCTCGGACGCACAGACGGCGCTGCTCGGCCGCATGAACCGTCTCTATGGCGTCGCGCGCCGCGTCGATCCGATCAACGGCGCGCCGGGCGATTTCGGCTTCATCATCGACTGATGACGGACGGTTTGGGGACCGGGCAAGACACGGGGCAAGAGGGGACCAGGCGATGACGACAACATCAGCCGATCGACGTCGCAGCTTGAGAATCGCGCTGGCATTGACGGGCCTCTCCGTCATGCTGGGCTCCTGCAACACCACCGGCGAGATCGTCACCCAGACGGTGCCGACCGACTATCGCCAGCGCCACCCGATCGCCGTGCAGGAAGGCAAGAAGTCGATCGTCATCTTCGTCGGCAAGGCGCGCGGCGGCCTCTCGGCCGCGCAGCACTCGGACATCGCGGGCATCGCGCGGGACTGGGTGCGGGAGGGCACCGGCTCCGTCGTCGTCGACGTCCCCGTCGACACCGCGAACTCGCGCGCGGCGGCCGCGACTTATCGGGACATCCGCGCCGTGCTCGCATCCGGCGGCGTGCCGCCCCGCGCCATCGTGCAGCATCCCTATCGCCCCGAGGATCCCGGACTGCTGCCCACCATCCGCTTGAGCTATTCCCGGATCGCCGCGGTGGCCGGCCCCTGCGGGCTGTGGCCGGAAGACATCGGGCCCAACATCCTCGATCCCGGCTACAACGAGAACCGGCCCTATTTCAATCTGGGCTGTGCCAGCCAGCGCAATCTCGCGGCGATGATCGACAACCCCGCCGATCTCGAGCAGCCGCGATCCGAGGCGCCCGCTTATACCGCCCGACGCGACATCGCCTTCGAGCGTTACCGCAAGGGTACGGCGATCTCGACTCCCTCACCCGAGACCGACAAGGCCAAACTCAGCGATATCGGCAAATGACAGCGCTTCACGAAGACGACGCGGACGATCCGCGGCACCCCGAGGAACATATCGCGCCGGTCCCCCGCATCTCGGTGCAGGCCTTTTGCGAGACCGAGAAGACACTCGCCGCGGTGACCGCGGCGGGGCAGGACCGACGGCTTGCCAAGGCGCACCTCACCGCCAAGGACGGCGGCCTTGCAGCGGCGATCGAAGTCTACGAATCGATGCCGACGCCGAACGTGATCGTGATCGAATCCGACGGCACCCGCGACATCCTCGAAGGGCTCGACGACCTCGCCGGCGTCTGCGATCCCGGCACCCGCGTGGTCGTGATCGGCAATCCCAACGACACCGCGCCCTATCGCGAGCTGGTGCGCCGCGGCGTCAACGACTACGTCGTCGGCCCGGTCGAAACCCTCGACGTCGTCCGCTCGATCTGCAGCCTGTTCTCCGCCTCCGAGGCCATCATCACCGGCCGCGTCATCGCGGTGGTCGGCGCCAAGGGCGGCGTCGGCGCGTCTACGGTCGCGCACAATGTGGCCTGGACCATCGCCCGCGACCTTTCGCTCGATTCGGTCGTGATCGATCTCGACCTCGCCTTCGGCACCGCGAGCCTCGACTACAACCAGGACCCGGTGCAGGGCATCGCCAACGCGGTGCTGTCGCAGGACCGCCCGGACACGGCGCTGATGGAACGCCTGCTCGCCAAATGCACCGAGCGCCTCAGCCTGCTCGCGGCGCCTGCCACGCTCGACCGCGTCTACGATTTCGGCGCCGAAGCCTTCGACGCCGTGTTCGACACGCTGCGCATGACCACGCCCTGCATCGTGCTCGACGTCCCCCACCAATGGTCCGGCTGGACGCGGCGCGCGCTGGTGAACGCCGACGACATCGTGATCGTCGCCGAGCCCGACCTCGCGAACTTGCGCAACACCAAGAACATGCTGAGCGTGCTGAAGGCGGCACGGCCGAACGACCGGCCGCCGCTTTACTGCATCAACCAGGTCGGCATGCACAAGCGCGCGGAGATCGAGGTCAAGGCGTTCGCCAAGACCATGGAAAGCCAGCCGATCGCGGTGATCCCGTTCGATTCGAAACTGTTCTCGACCGCGGCCAACAACGGCCAGATGATCGCCGAGGTCTCCAAGAACCACCGCACCACCGAGCTGTTTCAGAACATGGCGAACCGCCTCGCCGGCCGCGGCGAGGTGAAGAAGCCGAAGCGCTCGCTGCTCGAGCCGCTGCTGAGGAAGCTGAAGGGCCGGCCGGGACGTGGATCCGCCCCGCATCGCAAGGCGTCGTAGGCGTCCGCCAAAAGCGGCGGACTACTTGTCCGCCCGCTGCTGCTTCTTCGCCAGCAGCTGCCGCAACGCCGTGACCTTGGCCGCGGCCTGGTCCGGCGGCAAATCGGCCTTCACGAGGATTTCCGCCTCGGCCTCGCGGCCCTGCAATCCCAGCACGAGTGCCAGATTGGCGCGGACCCGCACATCGTTCTGATTGCGCTGATAAGCGCGGCCAAGCACCTGTTCGGCCCTCGGCAGATTGTTTTGCAGCATGTAGGACAGGCCGAGATTGGACAGCACGGTCGGCTCGTCCGGCACGATCTTCAATGCCGCGGCGTAATATTGCTGCGCTTCCTCGTTGCGGCCGAGTTGATCGAGCGCGGCGCCCTGTGCCGACAGGATGCGCCAGTCGGGATCCTCAGGGCTATGCGCACGGCCGAGGACGTCGAAGGCCTGCTGGAAATTGCCGTTGTCGGCGAGGGCGCGGCCGTAGCCGGCGAGAAGCGCCTTGTTGCCGGGATGGGCGAGCACGGCCTGCTCGAGCACCGCGACCGCCTGAGCGCGCTGGCCGCCATCGCGCAGCGCCTTGCCGTATTCGATGGCAATTGCGGGATCGCCGGGCTTGGCCCGGTAACGCTCGCGCAAGGCGTCCATGTCCGGCCTGCCGGTGGCCTTGTCATTGGTCTTATCACTGTTCTTGGCGGCGGATTCCTGCTTGCCGCCGAGCGCGCCGGTGACGTCCTCGATGCCGGTGGTCTGACAGCCGCCGAGGGCAAGGATCAGAACGGCGGAGCACAGATATCTCGCCGGGGGAAAGGCGAGGGACAAACGCTTGGACATACTCTGATCACTCGGCAACTGATCAGAGATGCTTGCCGATTAACGCTAAAGTCCCGTTAAGGACACAGGCCCTCGCGTCTCAATCGACGAATTCGGCACCGAATTCGCAGCCGATGCGCCAGCGCAGGCGGCACTGCCGGGAATAGTCCGGCGCGAAGATGATGGTGAATTGCGGCGGCACTTCCAGAAATTCCGCAACGACCTTCACGCCGCCATCCGAGATATCGGTGATGGTGCAGTCCCGCGGCAGCGAGCCCGCGCCAAAATGGATCTTGGCGAGCCGGCTGCACACCCGACGTTCGCTTCTCCGGCGATTTGCAAGCATTTGAACTGTTCACCCGTTAGACCACGGCCCATCCCGCAGGCCTAGGAGTAGCGGACATTCGTTGGAATGTGCTGAGGACGGAGAGTGGCATTCGAGGCGTAGTGTCCGTGCCTTGTTAACGACGGGTTAGGACTTGCGGCCGCTCCCAGACCGTTCCCGTATTGTTCTTGCGGACTGCGCCCGGCTCTGCTACCCCTAATTGTGCGAGAGGGCAGGCTGGTTTGAGCATGGTTCAGCGGGTTTCCACCGTCGCCTTTGAGGGGATCGAGGCCCGTGCGGTCGACGTGCAGGTGCAGGTTGCCCCGGGCCTGCCTGCCTTCGCCATCGTCGGCCTTCCGGACAAGGCGGTGTCGGAGGCGCGCGAACGGGTGCGCTCGGCGCTGATCGCCTCAGGGCTGGCGCTGCCGGCGCGCCGGATCATCGTCAATCTGGCGCCGGCCGACCTGCCGAAGGAGGGCAGCCATTACGACCTGCCGATCGCGCTCGGGCTGATGGCGGCGATCGGAGCGATCCCGCCGGACGCGCTGACGGGCTTCACCGTGCTCGGCGAGCTCGGCCTCGACGGCTCGATCGCGCCCGTGGCCGGCGTTCTTCCTGCCGCGATCGGCGCCAATATGCGCGAGGAAGGGCTGATCTGTCCGGCCTCCTGCGGCTCCGAAGCCGCCTGGGCGAGCCCGGACATCCAGATCATTGCCGCACACTCGCTGATCCAGATCGCCAACCATTTCAAGGGCACGCAGGTGCTGTCGCGACCCTCGCCGAAGGTCCACGAAGCTGCGGCGTCCACGCTCGACCTGCGCGACATCAAGGGCCAGGAAAGCGCCAAGCGGGCGCTGGAGATCGCGGCTGCCGGCGGGCACCATTTGCTGATGATCGGCGCGCCCGGCGCCGGCAAGTCGATGCTGGCGGCACGCCTGCCCTCGATCCTGCCGCCGCTCTCGCCGGGCGAGCTGCTCGAGGTTTCGATGATCGCCTCCGTCGCCGGCGAGATCGAAGGCGGCGCGCTGACGGCGCGGCGACCGTTCCGCTCGCCGCATCATTCCGCAAGCATGGCAGCCCTCACCGGCGGTGGCATGCGCGCCAAGCCCGGCGAGATCTCGCTGGCGCATCAGGGCGTGCTGTTCCTCGACGAGCTGCCGGAGTTTGATCCACGCGTGCTGGATTCGCTGCGGCAACCGCTGGAGAACGGCGAGGTCGCGGTGTCGCGCGCCAATCACCGTGTCACCTACCCTGCCCGCTTCATGCTGGTCGCGGCGATGAATCCGTGCCGCTGCGGCAATGCGTTCGAGCCCGGCTATGCCTGCAAGCGCGGCCGCATCGACCGCTGCACCGGCGATTACCAGGCGCGCATCTCGGGCCCGCTGATGGACCGCATCGATTTGCGCATCGAGGTGCCGGCGGTGACCGCAGCCGATCTGATCCTGCCGCCGCCGGCGGAAGGATCGGCCGAGGTTGCCGCGCGCGTGGCGGCAGCGCGCGACATCCAGCTCGCGCGTTACGCCGATGCCGGCCTGCCAAAAGTCCGCACCAATGCCGAGGCGCCCGCTTCCGTGCTCGAGGAGATCGCAAAGCCCGATGCGCAGGGACAGAAACTGCTGCGCGAGGCCGCCGAGACGATGCGGCTGTCGGCGCGCGGCTATCACCGCGTGCTGCGGGTGGCGCGCACGCTGGCCGATCTGGATTCCGCCGACAAGATCGGCCGGCTCCATCTGGCTGAAGCGCTGTCCTACCGCGCACTCGCGGAGGATGTGCGGCAGCTGGCTTGATCATCTAGGCGCATCAACCCGGCGGTAACGAGTTTCCTTTACGCTCTGCAAACCATAAGGCCCGCTCATCTGCGTTCAGAGTTCCCGGGGCCTGGCGAGTAGAGTGTCATGTTGCGTTTCAAGATCCTGGCCTCGGTGGTTCCCCTGTTGGCGGCTGCGGTCTTCGCCCGCGCGGAGATCGGATCGGTCTCGCATCCCTGCATCGCCCTCGGCGACACCTCGGTCGAGCTCACGTCGCTGTTCTGGACCGCCGGCGTGCATGTCGCCTTCACCGAAGATCCCTCCCGGGCCACGGTGCGGGTTCAGATCACCGACGATGCGGAAGCTGCGGACTTCACCGTGGTCGATGACGGCCTCGGATCCGAACCCGAATCCTGTCAGGCCAGCCCCTCGACGCGCCTTGTCTCGATTGCCGCTCAGCCCGTCGATGGCGGCCAGGTGATCTATCTTTCCACCGAAGGGCCGGCGGATTACCGCATCTATGTGCGCTCGAAGTCGTTCTCGCAGCGCGAGGCGGCGGCGCTGATCGTCGGCGCTCGTGGCGGTCACCGCCACCTCCAGGCTGCCTCGCTCTGAAGCATTAACACCTCGTCAACCCTGTTTGGAGGCAACCCCAACGCCTCAAACTGTTCGCAAGGTCGACGGGCCATCGTCGCACGCGGCAGTGGTGGGGTTTCGGACAACAGTCGGGGTGGCGATGGGTCGGACGTTCCGGATCAAGGTGCGCATGCGCCGCTTCAGGCGAAAGCACCCCCGCATCGCCTTTGCGATCCGCTCCTTCGTGATCTTCTCGGCGACGTTCGGCGGCGCCTATGGTTTCGTCACGGGCAGCCGGTCCGAGACCTCCGGCTACGATCCTCACGCCTTTGCGATCGGCGCCAGCTTCCTGTTTGCGCTCGCCTGTCTCGGCCTTGCGACGCTGAGCATGCGTCTGCGTTTCGTCAACAAGCGGATGCGTACGCTCGCCGCCCACAATGAGGCGCTGATCGACCGCAATTGGGAGCTGAAGGAGGCCGAAGAACGCGCCCGCAGCCTGTTCGAGCAGCAGGGCGACCTCATCGTGCTGCGCGCTACCGATGGCCGCATCACCTTCGCCAACGAGGCCTATTGCGCGCTGGCAGGACAGGCGCGTAGCGCTTTGGTCGGCACGCGTTTCGACTTCGACGTGCTGGAGCAGGGCGACAGCGCGCGCGAGAGCAACGGCACGCGCGTCCACGACCAGAAGATCGCAACTCCGCTCGGCGCGCGCTGGATCGCCTGGCGCGAAGGCTATGTCCGCCTCGATGCCGGGCAACCCGCCGAATTGCAAAGCGTGGGACGCGACGTCACCGACCGCACCGAGACCGAACGCGCTCTGTCCGATGCACGCGACCAGGCCGACGCCGCCAACCGCGCCAAATCGCGCTTCCTCGCCATGGCCTCGCACGAGATCCGCACGCCACTCAACGGCATCATCGGCATGGGCGGGCTGTTGCTCGACACCAATCTGACGCCGGAGCAGGCGACCTATGCCAAGGCGGTGAAGACCTCGGGCGAAGCCTTGATGGCGCTGATCGAGGAATTGCTCGACTATTCCAAGATCGAGGCCGGCAAGCTCGACCTCGAGCAGCGCCCCTTCGCGCTCTCGACCCTGATCGAGGAGATCACCGAGCTGCTGGCGCCGCGCGCGCAGGCCAAGACGCTCGAGATCGCCGCCTATGTCGACGAGCGTCTGCCGCTCGAGGTCGTCGGCGACGCCGCGCGGCTGCGCCAGGTGCTACTCAATCTCGCCGGCAACGCCATCAAGTTCACCGGCAAGGGCGGCGTGGCGCTGATCGTCGAGCCCGGCATCTGGCCGAACGAGATCAGCTTCCTGGTTCGCGACACCGGCATCGGCATCGCAGCCGAAGCCCAGCAACGCATCTTCCGCGAATTCGAGCAGGCCGACGAGCGCGTCGCCCGCACCTATGGCGGCACCGGGCTCGGCCTCGCCATCAGCGAGCGCATCGTCAAGCGCATGGGCGGCCGGATCACGCTCACGAGCGAGCCGGGGAAGGGCTCGACCTTCGAGATCGCGGTGCCGCTTCCGCCGTCACAAGCGAGCGCAGGACAGACCGCCTTTCCGAGCCCCGATCTCACCGGCAAGTCGATCCTCCTCGTCGCCGACGGCATCGAGGCCTCGCTGATCGCGCGACGCCTGGAGCGCTGGGGCGGCCAGACCTGCCTGGTTGCGGACGCCGCGGTCGCCGAAGCGCTGCTGCCGGAACGCTCATGGCATGCGGTGCTGGTCGATCGTGCGATCGGCCCTGGCATCACCGATCAGCTGGGCGAAATCGCCCGCGCACATGCGCTGCAGCGCCTCGTGCTGCTGACGTCGAGCTCGCGCCACGAGACGCTGTCGCCGGCCTTCACCGGCTTTCTGGTGAAGCCGCTGCGAGCGGCCTCGCTCGCCGCGCGGCTCGCGCTGACGCCGGAGGTCGCCTCGCCCGATCTCGCGCCGGAGCCGACCGCTGAAGCGGCCGGCACGCCAGCCGCAAAGGGCCTGTCGATCCTCGTCGCCGAGGACAACGAGATCAACGCGCTGCTGATGCGCTCGCTGCTGACGAAGCTCGGCCATCGCGTCGTCATCGCCGTCCACGGCGAGGCCGCGCTGGAGTCCTGGCTTGCGGCGTCATCGGCCGGCACACCCTATGATCTCGTGCTGATGGACATCCAGATGCCGCAGCTCGACGGTATCGAGGCGACGAAGCGCATCCGTGCGCATGAGGCGGCCACGGGCGGTCAGCACACACCGATCCTCGCGCTCACTGCCAATACGCTGGTGGAGGATCGCTATGCCTGCTTCGAAGCGGGCATGAACGGATTCCTGATCAAGCCGCTCGATCGCGACAAGCTCGATGAAGCGCTGGCAGGGCTCGCAGCATCGCGGCGGCTGGCCGTCTGATCGGGCTTCTCGCGGAATCCTGTCCCCTCAGGCAATCGATAATTGAATTCGGCCGCGATGCGCGTCACCATCCTCCGGGGCATTTGCCGGAGGATTTCGCACATGACTGTGCTGTGCCGCCTCGTATTCATTGTCCTTCTCGCCGGCTTCTCTCGATCCGCCGCGGCCGATACACCGGAGCTCATCGCCTCGCTCAGGCAAGGCGGCTACGTGCTGATCTTTCGGCACACCGCGACCGACGACAGCCAAAAGGACATCTACCCCTTCAAGTTCGACGACATGAGCGCCCAGCGTCAGCTCAGCGAGAAGGGCAGGGACGCGGCGCGCCGGATCGGGGCGGCGATCAAGGAGCTCGCGATCCCGATCGGCGATGTCTACACCAGCCGGCTGAACCGCGCGATCGAGGCCGGCGAGCTGATCTCCGGCCGCAAGGTCAAGCCGGTCGATGCCTTGACGGACAGCAGCAACGCCAGCGCGTCTGGAATGGCAAACCCGGCCGGCGCCAATGCGAAGGCTGGCCAGGCCGTGCGTCAGCTCGTCGATGCGCCGCCGAAGGCAGGCTTCAACACGTTCCTCGTCACCCACAAGACGAACATCGCCGATGCCTTCGGCAAGGATGCCGGCGACGTCCAGGAGGGCGAGGCCTTCGTCTACAAGACCAGCAGTTCCGGTCCCGCCACCTTTGCGGGGCGCATCAAGATCGCCGACTGGACTGCCAAGACCGGCAAGTGATCGACCGCATGCAATCTTGTCGCCGGCGCGAGGGAGGCAGGGCGTGACTTGCCGCTCCGGCACGGTCCTGTGCTACCAACGTCCCGTAAGGTGCGACTGGAGGACCGGCGGCACGTGAAAACATCGGAAGACCGCTCATTTCTCGTCTGGCTTGGCGTGATTTCCCTCGCCTTCGGCTGGCTGCTTTGGCCATTCTCTGGCGCCCTGTTGTGGGCCGCCCTGCTGGCGATCATCTTCGCGCCTTTCTATCGACGCTGCCTGGAACCGTTTCCGGAATGGCGCAACGTTGCCGCACTTTCCACCGTCATCGTCGTGGTCGTCATGGTCCTGATCCCCGTCGGGGTCGTGATTGCTTCGCTCGTCGACCAGGGAGGCGAGCTCTATCAGCGCGTCCAGACTGGCGAGATCAATCTGGCTCATCCCCTGCAGCGACTGAAGGCGGCACTGCCGGACTGGGCCGCGTCCTTGTCGGACCGGCTGGCCGGCATCGATCTGACGGCCCTGAAAGAACGCTTATCGAGCCTGGTCGTCCCGGCCGGCCAGCAGCTGGCCGGGCACGCGATCAACATCGGTCAGCTGACGCTGGAGTTCGTCGCGAGCCTGCTCGTGATGCTGTACTTGCTGTTCTTCTTCCTGCGCGACGGTGACGAGCTGAGCTTGCGTATCCGCGATGCGCTGCCGCTGCGAGCGAGCCACACCGCCAGGATCCTCGATGCGTTCACGCTTGCGGTTCGCGGCACGATCAAGGGGATCATACTGGTTGCCATGATCCAGGGCGCACTCGGCGGCCTGATCTTCTGGCTGCTCGGCCTGACTGCGCCGCTGCTGGCCGGCGCTGTCATGGCGCTGCTTTCGCTTCTGCCGGTGGTTGGCTCCGCCCTGGTCTGGGTTCCGGCCGGCCTCTATTTGCTGTTGTCGGGCGCCGTCACGAAGGGAATCATCCTTCTCGCTTTCGGGACCTTCGTGATCGGCCTTGCCGATAATTTTCTGCGCCCAATTCTGGTCGGACAGTCGATCCGGATGCCGAGCTATGTCGTGCTGCTCGCCACCCTGGGTGGCCTTGCGACCTTCGGCGCGAACGGCTTCGTCATCGGCCCGCTCGTCGCTGCAATGTTCCTGACGGCGTGGCAGATCTTCGTCGGCTCCAAAGAGCGACAAGAGGTTCGCAAGTGACGGGTCAGGCGGCGTAAGCCATGAAGCGCGGCGCGGACAGCTTGTCAGGCGACCTCTGAGTCCCCTTGAAGAGGGTGTCCGCCTGCGCGGTCCGCTTGCAATGCGGGCAGACGAACAGATGCGCGATGATTGGAACCGGCTCGTCGGCGAGCAGTTCCGAGCGAAACCACCTCATCTCAAGGTGGCAGTCCGGGCAGGTCGGCGCTTCAAGCTGCTCGGCAGCACTTCTGAGACGATCAACCATGGAACCTCCGCATTTTGAAGGTCATAGCCGAATACCTGCTGGTGGTCTGCAACAAAAGGCACCTTGTCCGAACAGACCCGCGCCTTCTCGACCGGCGCGATCACAGACGTCTGAGCGCGACGCTCTCCACCGCGTGATCCGCGCCCTTCTTCAGGATCAGGGTCGCGCGGGGTCGCGTCGGCAGGATGTTGTCCTCGAGATTGGCGAGGTTGGTGCGCTCCCAGATCGCGGTGGCAGTGGCGGTGGCTTCTTCGTCCGACAGCAGCGCATAGCGGTTGAAGTAGGATTTCGGGTTGGTGAACGCGGTGTCGCGCAGCGCCAGAAAGCGCTTGATGTACCACCGCCGCAGCGCCGCCTCGTCGGCGTCGATATAGACCGAGAAATCGAAGAAGTCGGAGACCACGGGCACCGCTTTGCCGTCACGCGGCAGCTTGCCGGTCTGCAGCACATTGACGCCCTCGACGATCAGGATGTCGGGCTGGTCGATCTCGGCCCATTCGTTCGGTACGATGTCGTAGGTCAGATGCGAATAGACCGGCGAGCGCACATGGCGGCGTCCGGACTTGATATCGGAGAGGAAGCTCAGCAGCAGCGGCAGGTCGTAGCTCTCCGGAAAGCCCTTTTTCTGGAGGATGCCCTGCTGTTCGAGCAGGGCCTTCGGGTAGAGAAACCCGTCGGTGGTGATCAGTTCGACCTTCGGGCGCGGCGACCAGCGCGCCAGCAAGGCCTGGAGCACGCGGGCCGTGGTGGATTTCCCGACGGCGACCGAACCGGCGACCCCGATGATGTAGGGCACCTTGCGGTCACGGATGTTCAGAAACTGGCGCTCCGCGTAATACAGGCGCTGCATCGCATCGACATAGATCGAGAGCAAGCGCGACAACGGAAGATAGATATCCTCGACTTCCTTGAGATCGAGGCGGTCGTGCAGCGAGCGCAGCCGGTCGAACTCGCCCGGCTCCAGCGTCATCGGCGTGTCGTCGCGCAGCCGCGCCCACTCTTCGCGCGTGTAAACGCGGTACGGATTATACTGCTGCTCGGGTGCGCGGATATCCATGACGCGACCTTTCCGTTAAGAGCTCGATTAGCTGCCGCTCTTGCGAGACGCTTTCTCTTCCAACCCTGACATATTCGTCCGCTTGTCCAGCGCCGCCTCGACCTCTTCCAGCTTTACGCCGCGGGACTTGAGCAGGACAAGGAAATGATAGAGCAGGTCCGCGCTTTCGGCGATCAGATGCGCGCGGTCGTTTTCGACTGCTGCGATTACGGTTTCGACTGCTTCCTCGCCGAACTTTTTGGCGCAATGCTCGGCGCCCTTGTCCAGAAGCTTGCGGGTATAGGAGGCCTCGCCGCCGGCGGCGGCGCGGGCGTCGATGGTCTCGGCCAAATCGTGGATGGTAAAACGCGGCATCGGACTTACTCGGAAACACGTGAGGCCATGGAGGCCATTCCCCGCCGGCCTGTGTAGCATTTTTGCGATCTGGAGTCGTCAGGCATCGAGGCGCATCGCCAGCCCGCGCCGGGCCATATGCTCCTTGGCTTCACGG
Source organism: Bradyrhizobium sp. Y36 (assembly GCF_002531575.1). Taxonomy (GTDB): domain Bacteria; phylum Pseudomonadota; class Alphaproteobacteria; order Rhizobiales; family Xanthobacteraceae; genus Bradyrhizobium. The sequence goes on from NZ_NWTI01000007.1 coordinate 45,314, forward strand.
ATGGTGAATTCCCCGAAATGGAAGATCGAGGCCGCCAGAACGGCGGTGGCGTGTCCGTCGCGGATACCGTCGACGAGATGATCGAGATTGCCGACGCCGCCCGAGGCGATCACGGGAACGGGAACGCTGTCGGCGATGGCCCGGGTCAGCGGGATGTCGAAGCCCTGCCGGGTGCCGTCGCGGTCCATCGAGGTGAGCAGGATTTCGCCGGCCCCGAGCGAGACCACTTCCTGGGCGTATTCGATGGCGTCGATGCCGGTCGAGTTGCGGCCGCCATGGGTGAAGATCTCCCAGCGGTCGCCGCCCGGGCGCTTGACGCGCTTGGCGTCGATCGCAACCACGACGCACTGCTCGCCGAATTTCTCGGCCGCTTCCTTGACGAACTCGCGCCGCGACACGGCCGCGCTGTTGATCGAGACCTTGTCGGCGCCGGCGCGCAGCAGCGTCTTGATGTCGTTGACCTCACGCACGCCGCCGCCGACGGTGACAGGCATGAAGCAGGCTTCCGCGGTACGGCGGACGACATCCAGCATGATGCCGCGGTTCTCATGGGTCGCGGTGATGTCGAGGAAGGTGAGCTCGTCGGCGCCCGCCGCGTCATAGGCGATCGCGGCTTCGACGGGGTCGCCGGCATCCCTGAGATCGACGAAGTTCACACCCTTGACGACTCGGCCGTCCTTGACGTCGAGGCAGGGGATCACGCGCACCTTGAACATCAGATGTCTCCTAGGCGGCGCGCGCGTTGCGGATCAAGGTGAGGGCCGCGGTCGGATCGAGCCGGCCGTCATAGAGCGCACGGCCGGCGATCGCGCCGGCGAGCTTCTTGGCGCGCGGCGTCAGCATCGCCTTGACGTCCTCGATCGAGGCGAGGCCGCCGGAAGCGATCACGGGAATGGAGATCGCATCTGCCAGCGCGATGGTCGCATCGAGGTTCAAGCCCTTGAGCAAGCCGTCGCGCGCGATGTCGGTGAAGATGATGGCGGCGACGCCGGCATCCTCGAACCGCTTTGCGATCTCGAGCACCGTGACCTGCGAGGTCTCGGCCCAGCCTTCGACCGCGACCTTGCCGTCACGCGCATCCAGCCCGACCGCAACGCGGCCGGGGAATTTCTTCGCAGCCGCCTTCACCAGCTCGGGGTCCCGCACCGCGGCGGTGCCGATGATGACACGGGTGATGCCCTTGTCGAGCCAGGCTTCGACGGTCTTGAGATCGCGAATGCCGCCGCCAAGCTGCACCGGGATCTTGATCGTCTTCAGCATGGCCTCGACGGCCTCGGCATTCACCGGCTTGCCGGCAAAGGCACCGTCGAGATCGACGACGTGGAGATACTCAAAACCCTGCTCGACGAAGCTCTGCGCCTGCGCGGCCGGGTTGAGGTTGAACACGGTCGCGCGCGCCATGTCGCCTTGCTCGAGGCGCACGCATTGGCCGTTCTTGAGGTCGATCGCGGGAAAGAGAATCACGGTTTCCATCGCAAGAAGTTCGAGATCAAAGCAAGACCGAAGCGCTGGCTCTTCTCGGGGTGAAACTGCGTGCCGATGGCGGTATCCTTGCCGACGATCGCGGTGACGGGACCGCCGTAATCGGCGCGCGCGAGCACGTCCGCCTCGTTGGCGGCGTTGAGGTGATAGGAGTGCACGAAATAAGCGTGCTGGCCCTTGGGACCGAGCGGCAGCTTGTTCAGCACCGGATGCTCCTGCAGCAGGTCGAGCGTATTCCAGCCCATGTGCGGGATCTTCAGGCTCTCGTCACGCGGCGTGATTTTCTCGACGTCGCCACCGATCCAGTTCAGGCCTTCGGTGATGACGTGCTCCTTGCCGCGGCTGGCCATCAACTGCATGCCGACACAGATTCCGAAGAACGGCCGCGCCTTGACGCGCACCGCTTCGGTGATCGCGTCGACCATGCCGTTGACGGCATCAAGGCCGCGCCGGCAATCGGCGAAGGCGCCGACGCCCGGCAGCACCAGACGGTCAGCCTCGTAGGCCTGATCGGGATCGCTGGTGACGAAGACCTTTTGCGGATGCTCCAGGCTGCGCGCGGCACGCTCGAATGCCTTTGCGGCGGAATGCAGATTGCCGGAACCGTAATCGATGATGGCGACGCTCATCTTGACCCTCCCGGTTCTGGAAACAATCCAATGATGCCGCCGGCCGGAATCGGCGGCGGGTTCGAGAATTGCTGACCCGGCGTATGGCGGGTCGGCGGCGGGCCGCCGCGATCGACGGCCCATTGATCGTTGACGATGCCGTGCTGCTTCTGGCTCCAGCGCTCGAAGAAGCGGCGCTCGGCCGTGTCCTCGTCGTCGGCAATCACCACATCGAGCTGCCGCCACTTGCCGCGCGACAGCGTCCAGCGGCGCAGGCTTGCGGCTTCGAGACCCATCAGCAGGGCAACGACGAGATCGGCGCAGAAGATCGACGAGCGTCCGACACCAAGGCTCGACAGCCCCGTGTTGAACGCGGCCACGAAGATCAGATAGCCGATCAGGGCCAGCCACAGCCGGTTCCAAAGCAGCCAGAGCGGTCCGAAGACCATCGCCCAGAAATGAAAGCCGTCGCGCACGAACACGAACTTGTCGGTCGCGCGCAGATCGGCTCCGGCAGGCGAGGGAGCATGAACTGTGTAGACAGGCATGGTGATGCCCCGTTCCCAAAAATTCAGTGGTACCGCAAGCGGCGCGCCCGCCGCTGGCCGAAGACGTCAGCCGCCGAGCGAGCCCTTGGTGGACGGGATTTCGCCCGCCGCCTTCGGATCGATCGCGACCGCGGTGCGCAGCGCCCGCGCCAGACCCTTGAAGCAGGACTCGGCGATATGATGGCTGTTATCGCCATATAGGGTCTCGACGTGGAGAGTCACGCCGGCGTTCATGGCGAAAGCCTGGAACCACTCGCGCACCAGCTCGGTGTCGAACTCGCCGATCTTGTCGCGTGGGAATTCGGCCTTGAACACCAGGAACGGGCGGCCCGAGATGTCGACGACCACGCGCGACAGCGTCTCGTCCATGGGCATGTGCACGCCGGCATAGCGGGTGATGCCCGCCATGTTGCCGAGCGCCTGCCTGACCGCCTGGCCGAGCGCGATGCCGGTGTCTTCGGTGGTATGGTGATAGTCGATGTGCAGGTCGCCCACCGCCTTCACCGTGAGGTCGATGCGGGAATGGCGGGCGAGGAGATCGAGCATATGGTCGAAAAAGCCGATGCCGGTCGCGATATTGGCCACGCCGGTGCCGTCGAGGTTCACGGAGACCTCGATGTCGGTTTCCTTGGTCTTGCGCTTGATCGTCGCGGTGCGCATTGAAACTAGCTCTCATCCTGGCTCGGGGCCGAAAACGCCGGTCTTTTAACAGCCAAATGACGCCTTCGCTACCGCGGGATCGCCTTGGCTGGGCGGCACTTCCACCTATGGTGACCGAAATTGGGGCCGGAGCGGCCCGTTGTGCCCTTAGCTCCGACCGCCTAAATCAGGCCGGACAACGAGGATCATTCATGCAGGCTTCCCAGAACAGCTCGCCGGGCTGGCACGGCACGACGATTTTGACGGTCCGCAAGGGCGGCAAGGTGGTGGTCGGCGGCGACGGCCAGGTCTCGATCGGCCAGACCGTGATCAAGTCCAACGCCAAGAAGGTCCGGAAACTGGGCAAGGGTGACGTGATCGGCGGCTTTGCCGGCGCCACCGCCGACGCCTTCACCCTGTTCGAGCGGCTGGAGGCCAAGCTCGAGCAATATCCGGGGCAGCTGACCCGGGCCGCGGTCGAGCTCGCCAAGGATTGGCGTACCGACCGCTATCTGCGGCGGCTGGAGGCGATGATGATCGTGGCCGACAAGGACGTCTCCCTGGTGCTGACCGGCACCGGCGACGTATTGGAGCCCGAGGCCGGCGTGATGGCGATCGGCTCCGGCGGCAATTACGCGCTGGCGGCGGCCCGGGCCCTGCTCGACACCGACAAGGACGCCGAGACCATCGTCCGCCGCTCCCTCGACATCGCCGCGGATATTTGCGTCTACACCAACCGGAATTTGACCATCGAGAGCCTGGCAACGGGGTAGGCGATGGCGCCCGCCTACGCCTTCCGGGCGATGACCACGGCCGACCTGCCGCTGATCCGGCGGTGGCTGGGCGAGGCGCATGTGCGGGACTGGTGGGGCGATCCGGACGAGCAGTTTGCGCTGGTCAGTGGCGATCTCGACGAACCCGCCATGGACCAGTTCATCGTGTTGGCCGGCCAGCAGCCGCTGGGCTATCTTCAATGTTATCGGCTGACCGCCTGGAATACCGGGTTCGGGCCGCAACCGGAGGGCACGCGTGGGATCGACCAGTTCATCGGCGAGAGCGGCATGATCGAACGCGGTCACGGCTCGGCCTTCATCCGTCAATTTGCCGATGAGCAGTTTCGCAGCGGCCTGCCCCGCATGGTCACCGATCCTGATCCGCTCAACGCGCGCGCTTTGCGCGCCTATGAGAAAGCGGGTTTCATCCGCGACCGCATGGTCGAGACGCCGGACGGGCCAGCGCTGCTGATGGTGCGCGAGCCGTGACGCTGACGAGCACGCACGAAAGCAAGGTCGCGGTCCCGCCGTTCGCCTGGGCCGGCATCGCGCTGTTGCTGCTGGCGCTGCAGGCCGCGATCCTGTTCGCGATGGGGCGGGTGCCGATCTGCACCTGCGGCTATGTCAAGCTGTGGCACGGCGTGGTGAACAGCTCGGAGAACTCGCAGCACATCGCCGACTGGTACACCTTCTCGCACATCCTGCACGGCTTCCTGTTCTACGGCCTGACCTGGCTTCTGTTCGTGCGCATGCCGTTCCTGTCCTTGTCTTGGCCGGCGCGGTTGATCATCGCCATGCTGATCGAAGGCGCCTGGGAGATCGTCGAGAACTCGCCGTTCATCATCGAGCGCTACCGCGCCGGCACGATCTCGCTGGATTATTTCGGCGACAGCATCGTCAATTCGGTCTCCGACAATCTGGCCATGATGCTCGGGTTCGTCGTCGCGCGCGTGCTGCCGGTATCAGCGACGATCCTGATCGGCCTCGCCTTCGAGCTCATGCTGGCGCTTCACATTCGCGACAATCTGACGCTCAACATCCTGATGCTGATCCATCCGATCGAAGCCGTGAAGCAGTGGCAGTCGGGTCCGCCCATCATCTGACCGAAAAAGCGACTTGTCCTTGGCCGCCTCCCGCCCTAGCTAGACAGACATGACAGACTTCTCTCCCCGCGAAATCGTTTCCGAACTCGACCGTTTCATCGTCGGCCAGGCCGATGCCAAGCGCGCCGTCTCGATCGCGCTGCGCAACCGCTGGCGGCGGCAGCAGCTCACCGGCTCCCTGCGCGAAGAGGTGCTGCCGAAGAACATTTTGATGATCGGCCCGACCGGAGTCGGCAAAACCGAGATCGCGCGGCGGCTCGCCAAGCTGGCGAATGCGCCGTTCCTGAAGGTGGAGGCCACGAAATTCACCGAGGTCGGCTATGTCGGCCGCGACGTCGAGCAGATCGTGCGTGATCTCGTCGAGGTCGCGATCGCCCAGGTGCGCGAGAAGAAGCGCAAGGACGTGCAGGCCCGCGCCCAGCTCGCCGCCGAGGAGCGCGTGCTCGACGCACTGGTCGGCGCCAATGCCTCGTCCACGACGCGTGAGTCTTTCCGCAAGAAACTGCGCGCCGGCGAATTGAACGACAAGGAAATCGAGATCGAGACGCAAGGCGGCGGCAGCGGCATGCCGATGTTCGAGATCCCGGGCATGCCGGGCGCGCAGATGGGCGCGATCTCGATCGGCGACATCTTCGGCAAGCTGGGCGGCCGCAGCAAGACGCGGCGGCTGACAGTCGAGGGCTCGCACGAGATCCTCATCAACGAGGAATCCGACAAATTGCTGGATACCGATCAGCTGACGCTGGAGGCGATCAGCGCGGTCGAGAACAACGGTATCGTGTTCCTCGACGAGATCGACAAGATCTGCGCGCGTGACGGCCGCGTCGGCGGCGACGTCTCGCGCGAAGGCGTGCAGCGCGATCTGCTGCCGCTGATCGAGGGCACCACGGTCTCGACCAAGCACGGCGCGGTGAAGACCGACCACATCCTGTTCATCGCCTCCGGCGCCTTCCACGTCGCAAAGCCGTCAGACCTGTTGCCGGAATTGCAGGGCCGCCTGCCGATCCGCGTCGAATTGCAGGCGCTGACCCGCGACGACATGCGCCGCATCCTGACCGAGCCCGAGGCCTCGCTGATCAAGCAGTATGTCGCCTTGATGCAGACCGAGGGCGTGACGCTCGACATCACCGACAGCGCCATCGACGCGCTCGCCGACGTCGCGGTCGCCGTCAACTCCACCGTCGAGAATATCGGTGCGCGGCGGCTGCAGACGGTGATGGAGCGGGTGCTGGACGAGATCTCCTTCACCGCCCCAGACCGCAACGGCGAGACCGTCCAGGTCGATGCCGATTTCGTGCAAAAGCACGTCGGCGATCTCGCCAAGAACACGGATCTGAGCCGGTTCATTTTGTGAATCGGCCGCATTCGGCTATCTATCCGCTGTCGTCCCCGCGAACGCGGAGACCCATCATCACCAGCGGTCCTTGTTGAAACAGATGGCGGCCCCGATCCCGGCTCAAACAACGTCCCGTGGTTTTGGGTCCCGAATCTGCGCTCGCTTGTCCGGGATGACGGCGGTGATAGATGTCGCCATTCCAGGTGCGGCGTGATCGCTCGGATCCGGCAAAACCCCTGGCGTCTGCTGCTCGCGATCAACGCGGTGGTGGTCGTCGGCGTGTTCGTTCACAAGATCCAGTTGCCGCCTTACGTCCCCTACATTCACCTTCTGGTCGATTACCATTTCGGCTTCATCAAGCGCGCGCTGATCGGCGCGGTCGTCGCTCTGTTCACGGCAAAGGTGCCAGTCTGGCTGGTGTTCGCGATTGGCGGCGCGACCTGGCTGGTGACGCTTGGCCTTTATGCAAGACTGTTTCAAAAAACGTTCGGCTTCACCGTGAAGACGCTGCCGCTGTTCGTGTTCATCGCGGGCTCGCCGTTCTTCCTGAAGAACTTCATGCACACGCTCGGCCATTTCGACATCTATGGCTGCGCGCTGGCGATCGTCCTGCTGCTGATGCCGGCGGGTTCGCTGCTGTTTGTTGCCACGGCCGCGCTGTTCTCGGTCATTCTCGTGCTGATCCACCATATCCATCTGCTGATGTATGTGCCGACGATCGTCACCATCGTCGTGGTCAGGCACTATCTCGCCTTTGACTGCAATCGCAGCAACGTCGCCTTCGGCATCGTTGCCCTCGGCCTTGTCTCCGTGCTGTTCTTCGCCGCGCAATTCTTGGGAACAATGCCGATCCCGGAGGCGGATTTCGTCGCGTATCTAGAGGCGCGGATGGCCGACCCCGCGCGTACCGACCTCCTGCAGTTCGCCTACATCTGGTACCAGCCGCTGGCAAAGGAGATTTCGGACACCTGGGGCCGCCTGCCGCACAACATCCTCGGCGTACCTGTATTCGCGTTGCTGATCTGGCTGCACACGCCGCTGTGGCGTTTCTTCGCGAGCCTGATCGGCGCACTCGCAAGCGAGACGCACCGCCGCCTCGTCATCGCGGCGCTGATCGGCGTCAGCCTCGCCTATCTCGTGATGTTCGCGATGGTGTTCGACTATTCGCGCTGGATCTCGAACTGGGCGGTCTGCATGTTCCTGGTCCTGCATGTGGTGAAGATGCTGCCGGCCGCGCGGGACGCTGCGTTGATTCCGGCGGAGGATCAGAAGACAAATATCTTCGGCCTGATCCTGACCCTGATCCCGCGCGTCGGCATTGTCCGGCCGTTCTAGACCCTCGCCCGTCTGATCCGGACATATAGCGCGCCCTCGCCGCCGTGGCCGATATGCGCGGTCTCGAAGCCGACGACGAAGGCACGGAACTCCGGCAGGCTCAGCCATTCCGGCACCAGACGGCGCAGCACGCCGCTTTCGCCGCCGCTGCGGCCCTTGCCGGTGATGACGAGCACGAAGGTGAGGCCGTCATGATGGGCGCGATGCAGGAAGCCGGAGAGGGCGCGATGGGCGCGCGTCTGGGTCATGCCGTGCAGATCGAGCCGCGCCTCGATCTCGCTGCGGCCGCGCGACAATTTTGCGCGCTCCCGCTTGCCGAGCGGCGCCAAGGGCGGGACTGGTGGTTTCGCGACCCGCGGCGCCGGTGCAGCAGCAACCGGCCTTGCCGGAGGCGACGGCCGGGCGACCTGAGCCAAGTGTGAAGGCGCGGCGGGCGGCGCGGCATGTGCCTTGGTCACGCGATGCTTCCTGAGCGGCTTGACCTGTTTGGCGACCATATCCCACAGCGCGCGCTCCTCCTCGCTCAGCGCGCGGCGGCGCGGCGAGGGGCGAGGCTCCAGCACGGGCGGACGGGACGATCGCTTCATTGCTGCCGATGGGGACGATTCTTCACCGGTCGACGCGGCTCAGGGGCAGGGTCGATCGCGGGGCGCGGCACCGGTAGCGGAACGGGGCCGGCGGTGGCAACCGTTTCGTTCCTGTCTTGCGCCGCGGCGGCAGCAGGTGCGTCGGCCTTTGCCGGGGGGGTCTGCGGAAACAGCTTTGCGATCTTCTCGGACGGCCGCGGGTCCGGAACCGGCAGCCGCGCAGCGCGCGCGCTGGGATCGAGGCCCTTCGGCACCAGCATCACGAAATGCATGGGATGGCGCAGCCGCCCGGAGATGCGGCCGGCCTCATGGCCCGCACCGAAAAACAGATCGGCGCGCGCGGGGCCGATGATGGCCGAGCCGGTGTCCTGCGCGATCATCAACCGGTGGAACGGCGTCTTCGCGCGCTCGGACTCGATGGGCAGCTCGCCCTCGATGAAGAACGGCGTGCCGTAGACATGCAGGGACTTGTCGACCGCGATCGAACGTCCCGCCGTCAGCGGAATGCCCTGCGCGCCCACCGCCTCGTCCTTGTCGGAAAGGTTGACCTCGCGAAAGAAGATGTAGGCGCGGTTCGCGCGGCGCAGCTCCTTGGCGCCGTCAGGGTTCTGCGCCATCCATTCCCGGATCTTCTGCATCGACATCTCTTCCTTCGGAATGATGCCGCGCTCGATCAGGATGCGCCCGACGGCGGTGTAGGGATAGCCGTTATAGGCATCGTAGTTGAGCCGGACCGACGTGCCGTCGTCGAACTTGATCCGCGCCGAACCCTGGATCTGCGCGAACAACAGATCGGTCGGATCCTTCAGCCAGGCGATCTCCAGCCCGCGGCCGGCGATCTTGCCGTCCTCGATCTCGCCACGGTCGTAATAGGGCACCAGCTTGCGGCGGCCGATCTTGCGATAGACCGGCCCCTTGTTGGGCAGGCTCACCGAATCCTGCTTGTAGCCGCGCACGAACAAATTCGAGGGTCGGCGGTAGACCGGAACATTGTAGACGTCGGTCGGCGTGCGCGATCCCTCCAGCACCGGCTCGTAGTAGCCGGTGATGAAACCGTCGGGCTCGCCGAGACGCGAGATGCGCAGCGGCGCGAAATTTTCCTCGAAGAAGGTTTTGGCTTTGGCGTCGTCGATCAGCTCGAGCGATCTTGCCGCCCGGCAAGGTTCGTTCAGCGAACCTGCCAGCGCCTTGGGTTCGGCCGCGCCGGTCTGCGCGTTGATCGTCTTGCAGCTGGCGCGAAACGTCTTGAACGCCGCGAGATGATCGTCATCGCCCCAGCCTTTCACGTCCGCCCAGGCCAGCGGCAGATATTGCGCGCCTGAGATTTCGAAGGGCAGTGGCAGCTGCGGATAGGGCAAGGCCCGCGGCGGAGCAGCAGGCAGCGCCGGAGCATGATGGTGATGGCTGCGATAGTGGCGCCGCGCCGCCTCGGCGCCGAGCGAAAACGATGACAGCACGACGACGCCTGCGCAAAGCGCCGTCGCGCTGTTCTTCAGAAAAACCTTAATTCGCGCTTCCGGTGCCAACCAGCTTCCAGTTCGGATCGCGAGAGGTGATGTCGCGGGCGAAAGTCCAGATGTCGGTGATGTCGGCGACCGTGTCGGCACTGCCGTCGACGATGTTGCCGGCCTTGTCGCGGGTGGCCGAGATCATCTGCGAGACGAAGCGGATCGTGAGCTGGGCGGTACGGTCGCGCAGCTCGGCACCGACGAGCTCGGCCTTGTCGATCGAGACGAAGCGGGTCTCGGTCTTCTGTTCGTTCTTCTCGCGCTCCTTGATCGCGGCGTCGAAGCTATCATAGACGTCTGACGACAGCAGGTCGCGCAGCGCGCGGCGGTCGCCATTGGCAAAAGCCAGCACGATCATCTCGTAGGCACCGCGGGCGCCCGAGATGAAATGGCGCGGATCGAACGTGGAATCCTTGTCGACGATGGCATCCAGGCCCTGCGCCAGCGCGGTGCCGGGTTCGGTGAGGCCTTTCCAGCGGTCGGAGGGCGGGGTCGGCTCGGCGGTCGGCGCCAACGGGGCCTGGTCGATCACCTTGCCCGGCATGGTCACGACGTTGTTGTCCTGGGCACCCCCCAGCGCATTGCGGGCCGCAGTCCGGTCGAACGGCGGCCGTTCGTTGCCGGTCCGCTGACCGAGCACGCTGCGCAGCCGCAGAAAGATGAAGACCGCCAGCGCCAGGAAGATGATGGTGTAGATGTCCACGTCGTATTCGCTTTCTGGTCTTCTCAAGAAGTGGCCGACTAGAAGGGGCTCGTTGCCGGGAAAATCAATCCGGCCAGTAGACCGTTCCATACTGGAACGGCAAGTCTACATCACCATTTTAGGTCCGCGTCAGGTCCGTGGGATGTAGGCACGAAATCTTGCCCGGCCAATGGCGCCTTTTGGCACAGCACCGAGTGTAGCGCGTTTTATCGTTAAGGGGAAATCCGATCCTGCCCGGAAATCGCGCATCTTCAATCGTTTAAGGCGCTATTTGGCGGAAAAGGCAGGATGAGCGTCATAGTTGTGAGCGTGGGCCCGATCCTCCCTCCGGGACCGTTCGTCCTTGTGGAACGAGGCGGGCCTATGTTAGCCAACCGCCGCGAAATTCAGCCCAAATCGGGTAAGGAGAGACTCTCATGACCAACGGTAACGGCACCCCTCCCGAGGCGGCCCAGGCGCCCCAGCTCAACGTGTTGGCGCAATATACCAAGGACCTGTCGTTCGAAAATCCGAACGCGCCCAGCTCGCTCCAGCAGCAGAGCCAGCCGCCCCAGATCAACATCCAGATCAATGTCAGCGCCAACAACCTCAGCGAACAGGAGTTCGAGGTGACGCTGTCGGTCGAGGGCAAGGCCGAGACCGCGGGCAAGATCATGTTCTCGTTCGAGCTGGCCTATGCCGGCGTGTTCCGCATCGCCAACGTGCCGAAGGAGAATCTGCACCCGCTGGTCATGATCGAGTGCCCGCGCCTCTTGTTCCCGTTCGCGCGTGAGATCATCGCCACCGCGGTGCGCGATGGCGGGTTCCCGCCCCTGATGCTGGATCCGGTCGACTTCGTCGGTCTCTATCGCCAGAACATGGAGCGGCAAATGGCCGCTCAGGGCGGTCAAGCCGGTCAGGCCTAACCAGCCGGTGGGGCGACTGGGGCGGCGAGATACTCGTTCCAGATCGCCTTTTCACCCATCGTTGCGATGAAGGCCCGGTGGGCCTCTCGCTCGGCATCTGAGACCCGCGGCGCGAGCGGCACCAAGCGCTGCCGCCGCGGTGCATCGCCGGCCGCATTGACGCGGATCTCCTGAGCTTCCGAAGCCAGGAGCAGTTGCGACTGCCGCGCCCCCACCAGATCGACATAGACCTCGGCCAGCAGCTCGGCGTCGAGCAGCGCGCCGTGCTTGGTGCGGTGTGAATTGTCGATCGAATAACGCGAGCAGAGATCATCGAGCCGGTTCGACACGCCGGGATGCTTGCGGCGCGCCAGCAGCAACGTATCGACCAGCCGCTCGCGCGGGACCGGCGGGCGCTTGATCCGGTCGAGCTCGGCATTGATGAAGCCGATATCGAACGAGGCGTTGTGGATCACCAGCGGCGCATCGCCGATGAACTCCAGAAACCCATCGGCGACTTCGTGAAACAGAGGCTTGGTCGAGAGGAACTCGGCCGAGAGCCCGTGCACCGCAAAGGCTTCCGCCGGCATGTCCCGTTCGGGGTTGATGTAGACGTGATACGTCTGTCCCGTCGGCATGCGGTTGAAGATCTCCACGCAGCCGATTTCGACCAGCCGATCGCCGCGGAGCGGATCGAGGCCGGTGGTTTCGGTATCGAGAACGATTTCGCGCATGATTTGGGGACGCCGTATGAGGGCGGCGAATCAGGCTCGCCGCTGCGGCATCTTAACGACCTCGGCCAGGATGTGCGCGATTTGGGCCCGTACCGGCTCAAGTCCGTGTGACGTATCCACCACGAAATCGGCGCGCTTGCGCTTTTCCGCGTCGGGCATCTGCTTGGCGATGATGGCGTCGAGCTTGGCTTCATCCATCGTGCCGCGCGCCAGCACCCGTTCGCGCTGCAGTTCCGGCGAGGTCGAGACCACGACCACGGCATCCATTCGCGTCTCGCCGCCGGTCTCGAACAGCAAAGGAATGTCCAGAACCACGACGGGTGCACCGGCAGCCTCCGCATCCGCGAAGAATTTTCGCCTGGACTCGCCGAGCATCGGATGGACGATCTGCTCGAGCTGCTTGATGGCGGCGGGGTCGTGCACAACGCGCGCCGACAGTTTGGGACGATCGACCTTGCCTTTCACGGTGGTGCCGGGGAAGGCGGCCTCGATCGCCGGCGCCGCTTCGCCCTCGTAGAGCTGGTGCACGGCGGCATCGGCGTCGTAGACGGGGACGCCCGCCTCCGCGAACAGTTTCGCGGTGGTGGATTTTCCCATCCCGATCGAGCCGGTCAGTCCCAATACCCGCATCAGCGCCCAGCCATCTCTCATCTACAGCGCAACTAGCCGTTCGCGCCGCAGGAACGCAAGCAGCGGCAGCAGCGGCAGGCCGAGGATGGTGAAATGATCGCCCTCGATGCGCTCGAACAGGTGGATGCCGAGGCCTTCGAGCTGATAGGCGCCGACGCTGGTGGTGACGGCATCGCCGGCGGCATCGAGATAGGCCGACAGCTCCGCCTCGGTCATCTCCCGCATCGTCATGCGAGCCACCGAAACATCCTCGAAGACGATCCTGCCGTCATGCGCCACGGCGACCGCGGAATTCAGCTCGTGGCTGCTGCCGGCGAGGTCACGCAATTGCGCCATTGCCTGGTCGCGGCCGGCAGGCTTGTTGAAGAGACGGCTGCCAAGAGCCAGCGTCTGGTCGGCCCCGATCACGTGGCTGCCCGGGTAATGCGCGGAGACGGCTTTGGCCTTTTCGCGCGCAAGCAACAGGCCGATCTCGCGCGGGCTCGATAGATTCGAGGTCGCCTGAATGCCGCGCTCGTCGATGTCAGCGGTCACAGCCTTGAATTCCAGCCCCGCATTGGCCAGCAGCATTTTTCGTGCGCTGCTCTGCGAGGCCAGGATCAACGGAGATTTGCCGAGCCACAGACCCATCGCGAAAAACTATTCCGTGGGCCGGTTACGCTGGCGATCGCTGTAGAGCTTCATGATCGCCGCGGCGGTTTCCTCGATCGAGCGCCGCGTCACATCGAGCAGCGGCCAATCGTGCTTGGCACTCAGCTTGCGCGCGAACGCGACCTCCTCGGTCACCGACTGCTTGTCGGTGTAGGTGTCGCTGCCGGATTCGGCGCCCATGGAGAGCAGGCGATTCTGGCGGATCTGGATCAGGCGCTCCGGCGTCGCGTGCAGGCTGACGACCAATGGCCGCGTCAGCGTCTCCAATTGCGAGGGCACCGGAATGCCCGGAACCAGCGGCACGTTGGCGGTGCGGATGCCGCGATTGGCGAGATAGATCGACGTCGGCGTCTTGGAGGTGCGGGACACGCCGACCAGCACCACGTCGGCATCGTCGAGGCCTTCGACATGCTGACCGTCGTCGTGGATCATCGTGTAGTTCAATGCGTCGATGCGCTTGAAATATTCCGCGTTGAGGACGTGCTGAGCGCCGACGCGCCCTGTGGTCGCGGCGCCGAGATAGGCTTCGAACAGCTGCATCACCGGACCGATGATCGACAGGCTCGGAACGTTGATCCCTTTGCACTTGTCCTCGAGCCTGGAGACCAGATCCTTCTCCAGCAGCGTGAACAGCACGATCCCCGGCGCTTCCTCGATCTCGTCGAGCACGCGATCAAGCTGCTTCTGGCTGCGCACCAGCGGGTAGACGTGCTCGACGGGGGTCACGTTCGCGTATTGCGCGGCAACCGCGCGCGCCACGGTGATCAGCGTCTCGCCGGTGGAGTCGGAGACGAGGTGCAGATGGAAATAATTGTTCGAGGTGGGCACAAAATCTCTTTGTATGGAGTCGGTGTGGTTTGTGGATTTCTGTGGAGCTTAACCCCTCGGAAAGGGTTGCGCGACACCGGGGGCGGGACAAGTGCCAATTTTCTTCACACCGCTGCCCGTCAGAACAAGTCCAGCAGCCTGCCGAGATGGAAACGGGATTGCGTGGACAACCCGCTTGATAAGCTGCTGATCAATACGCGCAAGCCTTTGGGCCCGGCTGACTTATCGGAAATCGTCGCACCAGTCCTGGATATGTGGAAGGATGTGAACAAGCGCGCGCGAACCCGTGCATGGAATTGCATGAGTCCAATCCACCGTCACTAAGACTCAAACCTTTAAGAATCTAAGATTCTAGATTTGAGGAAGGCGCTACGGACGGATATGTGTGCAGGCTAGACCTTAACGAGTTCTTACTATCCCCAGCGTTCCCTTCGCTGGATGGAAATCCGGACCCGAGAAAATGTTCGAAGACGTCTATCTCTGGATCAAGGCGCTGCATGTGATCGCCGTCATCGCCTGGATGGCAGGCATGCTCTATCTGCCGCGGCTGTTCGTCTATCATTCCGAGGCCGAAATCGGCTCGAAGCAGTCGGAAACGTTCAAGGTCATGGAACGCCGGCTGCTCAAGGCCATCATCAACCCCGCCATGATCGTCACCTGGCTCGCCGGGCTCTATCTGGCCTGGTCCGGCCACTGGTTCTCGTTCGGCTGGCTGCACGTAAAATTGGCACTGGTCCTGGCGATGTCCGCGGTCCACGGCTTTTTTTCCCGCTGGCTGAAGGATTTCGCCGCCGACCGGCGCCCGCGGACCCAGAAATTCTATCGGATTATCAATGAGGTGCCGACCGTTCTGATTATTTTCATCGTCATCATGGTGATCGTGAAGCCGTTCTAGGCGAGGCTTGCGACCAATCCGCCTCGCGCTTCGGCTTGCGGAGTGGGAAGCGATTTTCTATATTGCCGACATCCCACCTAACGCAGGCGGATGTGGTTGTGTCTGAGCTTTCCAGAGGCCGGACACCGCATCAGGTTTGAAGCCTCATTCGGCACTTAACCTTGCCAGACCTGCGGACCTTACCTTCTCACGTCCGCATTTCAGAGCCTCCTCGCACCCCCCTCCCAAGGCTACCCCACAGGACCACCCCAATGCGGGAAATTAAACTCGAAGACCTCAAGTCCAAAACGCCGGCCGAGCTCGTCTCGTTCGCGGAGGAGAATGGGGTCGAGAATGCCAGCACCATGCGCAAGCAGGAGCTGTTGTTCGCCATCCTCAAGCAGCTCGCGCTCGCCGAGACCGACATCGTCGGCCAGGGCGTCGTCGAGGTTCTCTCCGACGGCTTCGGCTTTCTCCGTTCACCCGATGCGAACTATCTGCCGGGCCCCGATGACATCTACGTCTCGCCGTCGCAGATCCGCCGTTTCGGTCTGCGCACCGGCGACACCATCGAAGGTCACATCCGCAGCCCGAAAGAGGGCGAGCGCTATTTCGCGCTGCTGAAGGTCAACACGCTCAATTTCGAGGACCCGGAAAAGGCCAAGCACAAGGTCAATTTCGACAACCTCACGCCGCTGTTCCCGAATCAGCGTTTCCGCATGGAGATCGACGATCCGACGCGAAAAGACCTTTCTGCAAGGGTGATCGACATCGTCGCGCCGATCGGCAAGGGCCAGCGCGCGCTGATCGTCGCGCCGCCGCGCACGGGTAAGACCGTGCTGATGCAGAACATCGCGCATTCGATCACGCACAACCATCCCGAATGCTATCTGATCGTGCTGCTGATCGACGAGCGTCCGGAAGAAGTCACGGACATGCAGCGCTCGGTGAAGGGGGAGGTGGTGTCCTCGACCTTCGACGAACCGGCGGTGCGTCACGTTCAGGTCGCCGAGATGGTGATCGAAAAAGCAAAACGCCTGGTCGAGCATGGCCGCGACGTCGTGATCCTGCTCGATTCGATCACCCGCCTCGGCCGCGCCTACAACACCGTGGTGCCGTCATCCGGCAAGGTGCTGACCGGCGGTGTGGACGCCAACGCGCTGCAGCGGCCGAAGCGCTTCTTCGGTGCCGCCCGCAACATCGAGGAGGGCGGCTCGCTGACCATCATCGCGACCGCGCTGGTCGATACCGGCAGCCGCATGGACGAAGTCATCTTCGAAGAGTTCAAGGGCACCGGTAACTCGGAACTGATCTTGGACCGCAAGGTCTCGGACAAGCGCACCTTCCCGGCGATCGACATCTCCCGTTCCGGCACCCGCAAGGAGGAGCTCATCACCGATCCGCAGGTGCTCAAGAAGATGTACGTGCTCCGACGCATCCTCAATCCGATGGGGACGATGGACGCGATCGACTTCCTGCTCGACAAGCTGCGCTCGACCAAGAGCAATTCGGAGTTCTTCGACTCCATGAACACCTGAGTGCAGTGCAGCAAAGAATCAAAGGGCGCCTTCGGGCGCCCTTTTTGTTTTGCGGCCTTGCTGCGGCCGACATGCAGCATGAATCGCGGCCGCGCCTCGGTCACCGATGCCAAGGCAATCCTTTGATATATTAGATAAATACTTGAATTTTGATCGCCCGGAATTCGTGCGCGCTTTGATTTCCTGCGGCAAAACGTCCAAGTATATTGCAGTGCAATATGAGAAATTGCTGCGGAATTTCATGCAGCAAAATCTGGCCGTTGGCTGGTCGTGAAACCGATATTTGCCTTTTCGTTGGCGGCCGCACAAATAGGCCATGCATCCGCGAGACCAGACCATCTTCGCGTTATCGACCGGCCGTGCACCCAGCGCGATTGCCGTGGTGCGGGTATCGGGGCCGCAGGCGAGGCTGGTGCTGACAACCCTGGCCGGCAAGCTGCCGGCGCCGAGGCAGGCCAGTCGCCGGCTGCTTCGGGACAATTCTGACCAGCCGATCGACGATTCGGTCGTTCTCTGGTTTCCGGGGCCGGGAAGCGCGACCGGCGAGGATGTCGCCGAATTTCACGTTCATGGCGGCCGCGCGGTGCTGGCCGCGCTCTTTGCCTCAATTTCCGCAATTCCGAATTCTCGCGTAGCCGAACCGGGTGAGTTCACGCAACGGGCGTTCGAGAATGGCAAGCTCGACCTCACCGAAGCCGAGGGCCTCGACGATCTCATCCATGCCGACACCGACCGTCAACGCCGTCAGGCGCTGCGCCAGTTGCAGGGTCTGCTCGGCGATCGCGCACGCGACTGGCGCGAGCGCATCATCGAAGCCTCGGCGCTGATCGAGGCCGGCATCGATTTTTCAGATGAAGGCGATGTGCCGGCGGAGCTGAGGGCGCCGGCGCTTGAGGCGATCAAAAGGCTTCACGACGAAATTGCAGAAGCCCTTGCGGCACAAGGACATTCTGAACGCCTGCGCGAGGGCCTCGTGGTTGCGATCGCCGGCGAGCCAAACGTTGGCAAGTCGACGTTGATCAATCAACTCTCGCGTCGCGACGTTGCGATCGTCTCGCCGTACGCCGGCACGACGCGCGACGTGATCGAGGTGCAGCTCGATCTCGACGGCTACCCGGTCACCGTCATCGACACCGCCGGTATTCGAGAGACCGACGATCCCGTCGAGCAGGAAGGTGTGCGCCGGGCACGCGCGCGGGCCGAGGACGCCGACCTCGTGCTGTGGCTGGTGGAGGGCGGGCGCGCCGTCGATCCCGATGCAGGGCCGCCGCTGTTGACGTCCGGTGGCGCGGTCTGGATCCTGCGCAACAAGATCGACCTCAACGAGGGCGGCGGCGCACCAGCGGGTGGGTTCGGGATCTCGGGAAGCAGGGGTGACGGCATTCCCGAGCTGGTCGAGGCTCTCGTGAAATTCGCGGCCGATTTCTTCGGGACGACCGAGGGCGCCTTGGTGACCCGGGCTCGCCAACGCGATCTGCTGCGCCAGGCGTCTGATAGCTTGCGCCGAAGTCTGGACCTTGTAGAAGAGGGCGAAGAGCTAGCGGCCGAAGAGCTGCGCGCCGCCGCTTATGCCCTGGGTCGCCTGTTGGGCCGGGTGGACGTTGAAGACGTCCTCGGGGCCATCTTCCAAAAATTCTGTATCGGAAAGTAGCGCTAGTTCTTCATTGTAAAACTAGGGCTTGTTCCACTTCTTGTGTTTCACGTGAAACCCCGGTGTCTCAGACTATCTCCGAAAACGGCGTTGGATTGCCTTGCCGTCCCGCAATGACGGGCTCCGTCGTTTATACCTCTCCCGAGGCCCGAGAGAGCGGAGGTCTAACCGCTGCAATCTCGGCCGTCTTAGACTCCGTCATGTTTCACGTGAAACAAGAAGCCGGAACAATACCCCGTCTACTGTGCATGGGGTTGTTTTCGCGAAAACGATTCCGGTCGTTCGAAGTGGTTCCGTTTCACGTGAAACAGCCGCCTCGCCCAGTTTCCACTTCCTGCTTTCCTGCCTCTGAGCTAGAAGTCCGCTCATGCGAACAGAGCGAGAGAGCTTCGACGTCATCGTGATTGGCGGCGGCCATGCCGGCTGTGAAGCCGCAGCTGCGTCTGCCCGGATGGGGGCGACGACGGCTCTGGTGACCCACCGTTTCTCGACCATTGGAGCAATGTCCTGCAATCCCGCGATCGGCGGTCTCGGCAAGGGGCATTTGGTCCGCGAAGTTGATGCGCTCGATGGTCTGATGGGGCGCGTGGGCGATGCCGGCGGCATCCAGTTTCGCGTGCTCAATCGCCGCAAGGGCCCAGCTGTGCGCGGTCCGCGGGCTCAGGCTGACCGGAAGCTCTATGCCGCGGCGATGCAGGCCGCGATCCGGGAAACCGACGGTCTCTCTGTCATCGAAGGCGAGGCCGATGAGCTGATCGTAGTCGACGGCCGGGTTACGGGACTGCGTCTGGCTGACAGCCGGGAGATCCAGGCAGGGGCCGTTGTCGTCACCACGGGCACCTTCCTACGTGGTCTGATCCATCTCGGCGAGAAGAATTGGCCTGCCGGACGGGTCGGTGAGGCCCCCGCGATGGGTCTTTCCAGCTCCTTCGAGCGTGCTGGTTTCACCCTTGGGCGCCTCAAGACTGGTACGCCACCACGTCTGGATGGCGCCACGATCGACTGGTCCGCCGTCGAGATGCAGCCCGGAGACGAGCCGCCGGAGCCGTTCTCGGTGATGACCGGGCGGATCACGACCCCGCAGATCCAGTGTGGGATCACCAGGACCACCACCGCGACCCACGAGGTGATCCGCGCGAACGTCCATCGCTCGCCAATGTACTCTGGCCAGATCAAAAGCTCTGGCCCGCGCTACTGTCCCTCGATCGAGGACAAGATCGTCCGCTTCGGCGACCGCGATGGCCACCAGATCTTCCTGGAGCCGGAAGGCCTCGACGATACGACTGTTTATCCCAATGGCATCTCGACCTCGCTGCCCGAGGAGGTCCAACTCGCGATCCTCGCCAGCATTCCTGGCCTGGAGCAGGTGAAGATGGTCCGCCCGGGCTATGCCATCGAATACGACCATGTTGACCCGCGCGAACTCGATCCGACCCTGCAGACCAAGCGTCTGCGTGGCCTGTTTCTGGCCGGGCAGATCAACGGCACCACAGGATATGAAGAGGCCGCCGGGCAGGGAATCGTGGCCGGCCTGAACGCTGCGCTTGCCGCCAGCGGCGCCGCACTGACGGTGTTCGACCGCGCCGACGGCTATCTCGGTGTGATGATCGACGACCTCGTCACCCGCGGCATCAGCGAGCCCTATCGGATGTTCACCTCGCGCGCCGAGTACCGGCTGACACTGCGGGCGGACAACGCCGATCAGCGTCTGACCGAGAAGGGGATCGCCTTGGGGTGTGTCGGGAGTTCCCGGACGCAGCATCACCGTACCAAGATGGACGCCCTCAATGCGGCGAGGGCGCTGTCCAAGTCGCTGACCATCACCCCGAACGGGGCGATCAAGCACGGCCTGTCCCTGAACCGGGACGGCCAGCGCCGGTCGGCCTTCGAGCTGATGGCCTATCCTGATATCGGCTGGAGCCAGGTCCGGGCAATCTGGCCGGAGCTGTCCGCCATCGATCCCGTGATCGCCACCCACCTTGAGATCGACGCCAAATACGATGTCTATCTCGAGCGCCAGAGCGCCGACGTCGAAGCCTTTCGGCGCGACGAGGGGATGGTGCTGTCGGAGGTCGATTACCAGCAGGTGCCGGGCCTCTCCAACGAGGTCCGCGCCAAGCTGGAGAAGGCGCGTCCGTTCACTGTCGGTCAGGCCGGCCGGATCGACGGCATGACACCGGCGGCGCTCGGCATCCTTGCGGCCTATCTGCGGCGCGAGGCACGGAAGACCTCCAAGGCAATCGCATAGGCGTTTCACGTGAAACAGCGCGGACCGGGCGGGGATAGACCGTTATCGCGACGACCCGCAGCGGGTGAGGGCCCAGGACGCCAGTCCGAGCCGACGCCGGCCAGGCCAAAGATCGACAAGGCCAGCGCCAACGATCAGACACTCGACTCCGTCATTGCTGCCGACAAGCGCGCCGCGCTGAAGCTCGCGCCCGTTTCACATGAAACGGAGGCGCGGCTCGATCGCTATATCGCGCTGCTCCGGGAGTGGCAGGCCAAGACCAACCTGGTCGCGCCTTCGACGCTGCCGCACCTCTGGACCAGGCACATCGCGGACTCGCTTCAGCTCGTCGATCTCGCGCCGACGGCAAAGCGCTGGGCCGACCTCGGCAGCGGCGGCGGATTTCCCGGCGTCGTCCTCGCCTGCGCCATGGCCGGGACGCCGGATGCCCGCGTCCATCTGGTCGAGCGAATCGCCAAGAAGGCCGCGTTTTTGCGCGAAGCCATCCGCGTCACCACATCTCCGGGAGTCGTACATCTCGCTGAGATCGGGGATAATGTGGATAGAATCACCGGCCCCGTCGATTGCGTCACCGCGCGCGCGCTGGCTCCGCTACATCAACTCATCGGCTTCGCGGAGCCGCTGATGCGCCAGGGCGCAAAGGCATTATTTCCGAAGGGTCAAGATGTAGAGGCTGAATTGACCGAGGCCGCTAAATATTGGAATATTCAGCCGCAGCTCCACCGCAGCCGCACAGGCGATGGCTGGATCGTCGAGCTGACATCAGTTGAACGGCGCGGGTGAGGCGTTCAGGGGTTGAGTGGGGAATTTCGATGACCGTGATTGACGAGCCGCAGCAAGAACAGACCGCAGAGGTCCCGCATGGCCATCCGCGCATCCTGGCGCTGGCGAATCAGAAGGGCGGTGTGGGAAAAACAACCACAGCGATTAACCTCGGCACGGCGCTCGCGGCGATTGGCGAGCGCGTCCTGATCGTCGATCTCGATCCGCAGGGCAACGCCTCGACCGGCCTCGGTATCGATCGCCGCAATCGCTCCTGCTCGACCTACGACGTGCTGATCGGGGAAGCGCCGCTGCGCGAGGCGGTGGTCTCGACCGCGGTGCCGCGGCTGCACATCGCGCCCTCGACCATGGACCTCTCCGGCCTCGAGCTGGAGCTCGGCACCACGCCCGGCCGCGCCTTCAAGCTGCGCGATGCGATCGGTGCGCTCAACAACAACGTCTCGCCGGACGCCGACTACACCTATGTGCTGATCGACTGCCCGCCCTCGCTCAACCTGCTCACGGTGAATGCGATGGCGGCGTCGGACGCGATCCTGGTGCCGTTGCAGTGCGAGTTCTTCGCGCTCGAAGGTCTGTCGCAACTGTTGCAGACGGTGGAGCAGGTGCGCTCGACGCTGAATCCGAACCTGTCGATCCACGGCATCGTTCTGACCATGTTCGACTCGCGCAACAACCTCTCCAACCAGGTCGTCGCCGACGTCCGGCAGTTCATGGGCGAGAAGGTCTACAAGACCATGATCCCGCGCAACGTGCGCATCTCGGAGGCGCCGTCCTACGGCAAGCCGGTGCTGGTCTACGATCTCAAATGCGTCGGCAGCGAAGCTTACTTGCGGCTCGCCACCGAAGTGATCCAGCGCGAGCGCGAGCTGCGCGTCACGCATTGAAGATGCCGTAGGGTGGACAAAGGCGTCTTCGCCGTGCCCACCATCTTCCAAAACCACAATCGGTGGGCACGCTTCGCTTTGCCCACCCTACGAGAATTCAGTTCTGGAGTGCTGTAGCGTGAATCCAAGGGAGCTGGCGATGGCCGACGAAGCGCGTTCGCGACTGGGCCGGGGTCTTGCAAGTCTGATCGGTGACGTCGGCGGCGAGGCCCAGCATGTCGATCGGCCGCGCGCGCAGCGCAAGGTGCCGATCGAGTTCATCAAGGCCAACCCGCGCAATCCGCGTCGCACCTTTCTGGATGCCGAGCTGAAGGAGCTCTCTGAGTCCATCAAGCAGCACGGCGTGATCCAGCCGATCGTGGTGCGCCCGGTGAAGGGCGCGCAGGATCGCTTCGAGATCATCGCCGGCGAGCGGCGCTGGCGCGCCTCGCAGATGGCCGGCCTGCACGAAGTGCCGATCGTCCCCGTCGACATCAGCGACAGCGATGCGCTGGAGTTCGCGATCGTCGAGAACGTACAGCGCGAGGACCTCAACCCGATGGAAGAGGCGCAGGGCTATCACGCGCTCGCCAACGAGTTCAAACGCAGCCAGGAGGACATCGCGAAGGTCGTCGGCAAGAGCCGCAGCCATGTCGCCAACATGATGCGGCTCACCAAGCTGCCGGCCGAGGTGCAGGCCTTCATCGCGACCGGCGAGCTGACCGCCGGCCACGCCCGCGCGCTGATCGGCGTGCCGGATCCGCTCGCTGCCGCCAAGCGCATCGTCGAGGAGGGCCTCAACGTCCGCCAGGCCGAAGCGCTCGCGCATGAAGAAGGCGTGCCGGAGCGCAAGCCACAGAAGGCGCGCAGCACGGGGGCAAAGGAAAAGGACCCCGACACGATCGATCTCGAAAAGCGCGTCAGCGATGCGCTCGGCCTCAAGGTCACCGTGAATCACCGCGATCCCGGCGGCTCAGTCCAGATCAACTACCGCAACCTCGATCAGCTCGACGAAGTGATGAAGCGGCTGGCGAAGGGCGCGCTGTAACCACACCGGCTCTCCAACATCGTCACCCTGACTGCTTCTTCAGCGGCCCTCGAAGGGTGACAGCCCGCCTGCATTGGCGGCCGTCCATCCTTCGATGGTTCTTCGCACGTCGCATTGCGCCGCGCGGCTCGCATCTCAGGACGACGGATTTGGTGCTTGGCTCAGTCATTGCGGGCGCAACCGTCTCCACATCGTCATTGCGAGCGAAGCGAAGCAATCCAGATCTCTCTGCGGAGGGAGTCTGGATTGCTTCGTCGCACATGCTCCTCGCAATGACGGGGAGAGAGCTGAGGCCTAGCCCCGCCGCCTCGCATTCGCTGCGATCGCCATCAGCGTGCGCTGGGCGATGGCGGCGGCGAGGGTCGATTGCTTGCGGGTGTCGAGCGCGGCGGTTGCGAGCTGCTCGATGACAGCGGCAAGCCTTGCCGGGTTGAAATTGCGCAGCGCGGTCTCGACTGCGGGCTTCCGTGAAAAATGCAGCCGCGGATAGCCGCCATCGAGGACGGCGGAGGCAGGCTGGCCGTCGGCGATGGCGAGCGCGGATTTGTGCAGCCACGCGGCCTGGCGCTGCGCGGCGGAGATGATCACCCCGGGATAGGTGCCGGCGATCATGGCCTTCGCGAACTCGGTCTCGACGATGTCGGGCCGGCCGGCAAAGGCGCCGTCGACGATCGGATCGAGCTTCAGCTCCGAGGCATCCGCCACCACCGCCATCACGTCATCCAGCGTAACCTCGCCCTTGCCGTGGGCGTAGAGCGTCAGCTTGCGCAGCTCGTTGCGCGAGGCCTGACGGTCGCCGCCGAGGAACGACATCAGCGCCGCGCGGGCATCCTGTGCGATGCGCAAATTCGCGATGCGCAGTTCGTCATCCATGAGCTTGGCGAGATCGCGCTCGGTGTCGGGATAACAACCGATCGCGACCGCCGTCTTGGCCTTCTCGCAAGCCTTGCGCAGCGGCGATTCCGGGCGCAGCTCTCCGGCCTCGATCACGATGCGGCAATCCTTCACGCTCATCTCGGCCAGCGTGTCGATGCCGCTGGCGAAGCTGCGCGAGCCGGCGCGAATGCGGATGGCGCGGCGGCCGCCGAACAGCGGCACCGTCATGGCCTCGTCGACGAGGCGCGAGGGTTCGGCGGAGAGCTCGTCGCCGTCGAGCTTGACCAGCGAGAAGGGGTCGTTGGGATCATCGACGCTGGAAGCGATCAGCGCATCGGCGCGCTCGCGCACAAGGCCGGCATCGGGTCCGTAGAGCAGGATGATCGGACGGCCCGCATCGGGGCGGGCGAGGAAGGCATCGATCTCTTTTCCACGCAGCGCAACCATTGGCCAGGACGTCATTCCGGGGCGCGTTTAGCGCGAACTACGGTGCGCAACTGCGCACCCGAGAATCCAGAGATTGTTGATCGAGATTCCGGGTTCGCCCTTCGGGCGCTCCGGTATGACAGAATCGAATCAGGTGCCGGCGGTGAAGAACGAGGCGAGCCGGGTCGTGATGTTCTCGGCGATCTCGTTGGCGGCGCGATCCTCGGCATCGCGCACGGCACGGTTGCGGGAGAAGCGCTGATAGGAGCCCGGCATGTCGTAGGACACGCGCGAGAACGTCGAGCCGGACATGACGGACTTGCCGGTCGCAACCTCGACCAGATTGTACTGGGCGTCGATGCCGAGATTTTCGCTGGTCGGCAGTCCCGTCGTGGCGCTGACGATCAGCGACGAACGACTGGTGGTGAAGCGGATGTCCAGCTTGTGGGTCGGCGGCATGCCCGTCGCGCTACCGTAAAGCTTGAAGGCCAGCGCGTTGCGGATTTCGACGCCGACGCGGGCCTCGCGGGAGGCATTGGGCTTGCTGATCGGGGGCAGCTCGATGCCCATCAGCTTCTCGCGCAGGCCGGGGGTACCGTCGCTCCGCTCGGCATACATCGGCTGGAAGCAGCCGGCCGTCAGCGCGGCCAAGGCGGCGACCGCCAGCAAGCGGGCTGCGATGCGGATCCTAGCCGACAACATTTACGATCCTCTTGGGGACGATGATCACCTTGCGGACGGGCTTGCCGTCCAGGGCCAGCTTTACCGCATCGAGGGCCAAAACGGCAGCCTCGATTTCCGGATTCTGGGCCGCTGTTGCAACTATGACCTCACCCCGCTTCTTGCCGTTGACCTGGACCACCAGGGTCACGCTGTCTTCAACCAGCAAATCGCGTTCGATTTGGGGCCAATTGGCCTCGGAAACCAGCCCGCTGTGGCCCAAAGCCTGCCAGCACTCCTCGGCGAGGTGCGGCATCATCGGGGAGAACAGCTGGACCAGGATCTGGCTGGCTTCCCGGATCGCCCAAGCCAAATCTGGCGCGAGATCGGCCGGCGACTGGCTGGGGCGCTGCAGGATCTCCGAGAAAGCGTTGGCGAATTCACGGATGTGGGCGAGGCAGACGTTGAAGTGCAGCCGCTCGATCCCGGTGGTGACCTTGTCCAGTGCACCATGAGCGGCCTTGCGCAGGGCGGTGGCATCCGGGCCGAAGCTGGCAGGCCGGTCCGCCGGCGCGTCCTTGGCGAGCTCGACGGCGTGGTTCACCAGCCGCCACAGCCGCTGCACGAAGCGCGAGGCGCCCTGGACGCGCTCGTCGCTCCAGATCACGTCGCGGTCGGGCGGGGAGTCCGACAGCATGAACCAGCGGGCGACGTCGGCGCCGTAGGTCTCGATGATGTCGTCGGGGTCGACCGTGTTCTTCTTCGACTTCGACATCTTCTCGATCGGGCCGATCTGGATGTCCTCGCCTGACGTCAGCAGCGTGGCGCGGCGCCCGTTGCCGCCGACCTCGACCTTCACCTCGGCCGGCTGCACATAGGTACCGTCGGCCTTCTGGTAGGTCTCGTGCACCACCATGCCTTGCGTGAACATGCCGGCGAACGGCTCGTCCAGCGCGATGTGCCCGGTCGCCTTCATCGCGCGGGTGAAGAAGCGGCTGTAGAGCAGATGCAGGATCGCGTGCTCGACGCCGCCGATATACTGGTCGACCGGCAGCATCCGGTTGGCGACCTCAGGCGTGGTCGGCGCGGTCTCGTTCCAGGGGTCGGTGAAGCGCGCAAAATACCAGGACGAATCCACGAAGGTGTCCATGGTGTCGGTTTCGCGCTGGGCCTTGCCGCCGCATTTCGGGCAAGTCACGTGCTTCCAGGTCGGGTGATGGTCGAGCGCGTTGCCCGGCTTGTCGAAGCTGACATCCTCTGGCAGCACCACGGGCAGGTCGGCATCCGGCACCGGCACGACGTCGCACTTCGGGCAATGGATGACGGGGATCGGGCAGCCCCAATAGCGCTGGCGCGAAATGCCCCAGTCGCGCAGGCGGAAATTGACCTGCCGCTCGCCGACCGGCGCGTTGCCGCGCAGCTCGCTTTCCAGGCGTTTGGCGACCTCGTCCTTGGCCTGCTCGATGGTCATGCCATCGAGGAAGCGGGAATTGATCATGCGGCCATCGCCGTCATAGGCGGTGTCGGTGATGACGAAGGATATTGGATCCTGGCCCTCGGGACAGACGACCGGCGTGTTGCCGAGGTTGTACTTGTTGACGAAGTCGAGGTCGCGCTGGTCATGCGCGGGGCAGCCGAAGATCGCGCCGGTGCCGTATTCCATCAGCACGAAATTGGCGACATAGACCGGCAGCTTCCAGCTCGGATCGAACGGATGCACCGCGCGGATGCCGGTGTCGAAACCCTGCTTCTCCGCGGTGTCGATGATCGACTGCGCCGTGCCGATCTTCTTGATGTCGGCAATGAACTCCGCAAGCTTTGCGTTCTTCGCGGCGGCGGCCTGCGCCAGCGGATGATCCGCCGAGATCGCCATGAACTTCGCGCCGAACAGCGTGTCCGGGCGCGTCGTAAAGATCTTCAGCTCGTTTTCGCCGGCGGGCGTCGTCGCTGCATCCAGCGCGAAGCGGATCAGCAGGCCTTCCGAGCGGCCAATCCAGTTGCGCTGCATCAGCCTGACCTTGTCGGGCCAGCGGTCGAGCCCATCCAGCGCGGACAGCAGCTCCTGCGAGTACTTCGTGATCTTGAAGACCCACTGGCTCATCTCGCGCTGTTCGACGACAGCGCCCGAGCGCCAGCCACGGCCGTCGATCACCTGCTCGTTGGCGAGCACGGTCATGTCGACCGGATCCCAGTTGAGCTTGCGCTTCTCACGCTCGGCGAGGCCCGCGGCGAGCATGTCCAGGAACATCTTCTGCTGATGCTTGTAGTAGCTGGGGTCGCAGGTCGCGAATTCGCGCGACCAGTCCAGCGACAGCCCGATCGAGCGGAGCTGCTTCTTCATCGCGGCGATATTGTCGTAGGTCCAGGCCTTCGGCGCGACCTTGCGCTCGATTGCGGCATTCTCGGCCGGCAGGCCGAAGGCGTCCCAGCCCATCGGGTGCAACACGTTGAACCCCTTGGCGCGCATGAAGCGGGCCAGCACGTCGCCGAGCGTATAATTCCGGACATGGCCGATATGGATGCGCCCCGACGGGTAGGGGAACATCTCGAGCACATAGTATTTGGGCCGCGAATCATCGTTCTTGGAGACGAAGATCGCCTGTTCGTCCCAGAGGCGTTGCCAGCGCGGTTCGGCGTCGCGGGCGTTATAGCGTTCGGAGGTCATGGAATCGTTGGGGTTTTTGTGGGTCCGGCCGTCTCAAGACGGCGGACTAGGCCATAGAAGTCCTCAGGGGGTCAATGGGTTGCCGCGATTTGGAACTTTGACCGCACCTCCGCATAACTACGAGGCTCGGTGTTGGGGTGCGATTAAGGGCTCGATGCCAATTTGCGGCCTGACAGGACCGCATGACCGCGATGGATTCAAGCTTCGACGATCCCGATTACGACTATGCCGCCTCCATCGCCGGACGGGCGATGCGCAGCATGGCCGAACAGCGGATTGCGCCGACTCCGGCCAATTTTGCAGTCTGGTTCCAGTATTTCGCGGGCAGCCATGACGATCTGCGCAACGCCATCGATCTCCTGATCGACCACAATCGTCCCTTCGACGCCCGAACCAATCGGGAGCTGTTCGAGACCTATGTCGCACCCCAGGTGAGCGCCATCGTGGTCGACACGTCCGAGCGGCTGCAGGGCCTCATGGGCGCGGCCAGGGATTTCCTGACGACCGCAATTGCCGACAACCATTCGCAGATGCAGGCCATCAGCGAGGTTGCGGACCAGGGCAAGGCCGGCGTCGATCCGAAGGCGCTGGTCGCCCAGCTGATGAACGAGCTGGCGCGGGCGGCCACCAGGGCGACGCGGCTGGAAGCAGGCTTTGCGGAAAAGACCCGCGAGCTCGACGTGATCCGCGATTCGCTTTCGCAGTCCGAGGAGCGCGCCCGGACCGACACGCTGACCGGTCTTGCGAACCGGCGGGCGCTCGACGAATTCCTGCGCAAGGCGCAGGCGACCGCGGAATGGGGCGAGCCGCTCAGCGTGCTGATGCTCGACATCGACCACTTCAAGACCTTCAACGACAATTTCGGCCACGGTGTCGGCGACCAGGTGCTGCGCCTGATGGCGAAGGTGCTGCGCGAAAAGGTCCGCGCGCAGGATCTGCCGGCCCGCTATGGCGGCGAGGAGCTGATCGCGGTGCTTCCGGACGCCGATCTGGCGGCCTGCACCGAGATCGCCGAGCGCATCAGGCGTGCGCTCGCCGAATGCACCATCACGCGCCGCTCGACCGGCGAGGTCCTTCCCAGCATCAGCGTCTCGATCGGCGTGGCGCAGTACCGGACCGGCGAAGCAATCACCGATCTCATCGAGCGCTGCGATCGCGCGCTCTATCTCGCCAAGGGCAGCGGTCGCAATCGCGTGGTGACCGAGACCGAGCTCGATCGTTCGGGCTAGGTCCGGGCGAGACGATGACGAAGCGCTTCGTCGCCCCGCTTGCGGCGGCGCGATGAAGCAGCAACGTCCTTCAACTCAGGGAATTACCGGCGCGGCCTATGCGCTGGCGGCCATCATCATGCCTGCCGCGCTGGTCTCGATCGCCTGCACGCCGTGCTCGACGACGTTATTGCGGCCACGGTGTTTGGCGGCATAGAGCGCGGCGTCGGCGGCTTCGATGAGATCGCCGGGACGCAAGGCCTCGTTGGGCTTCGCAGCGGCCACGCCGATCGAGACCGTGACGATCATGTGGGCGGAGGTGATGTGGGGCAGGCACAGCTTCAGAACGGCCGCACGCACCAGCTCGCCGATTTCCACGGCGCGGTTCACATCGGTGTTCGGCAGCAGCAGGCAGAATTCCTCGCCGCCATAGCGTGCCGCAAAGCCCATCGTGTCGGCGGCGATGCCGGACAGCGACTCGCCGAGCCGCGTCAGGCAGGAATCGCCTTCGAGATGGCCATAGGTGTCGTTGAACAGCTTGAAATGATCGACGTCGATCATCAGCAACGCGAGGTCGCTGCCATATTGCTGCGCGCGCATCCATTCGAAGTCGAGCCGGCTCTGGAAGCCGCGTCGATTGGCGAGCCCCGACAGCATGTCGATCGAGGCCATCACCGTCAGCCGGTCGTTGCTCGCAATCAGCTCGCGCTCGCGCTGGCTCAGCTGCGCAGCCATGGCGTTGAACGCGCGGGCCAGCGGCACGAACTCGGCCGGCAGGCGATTGCGCGCCGCGCGCGCCGACAGATCACCCTCGCCGAGACGCTTGGCCATGTCGGCGAGCATCTCGATCGGCTTGATGACGAGCTTCTCGGCGGCGATCAGCGCGCCGAGCAGGACGAATACGACGACGAAGGCGAGCTGGAGATAGGCGGTGCGGATGTCGCGGCTCACCGCCGCGGACACTTTGTCTTCGTCGATGCTGGCGATCAGGCGGGCATTGGTGCCGGCGATGCGGATATAGCTGACCGCGCGGCGCGAGCCGTCGGCGGCGAGGAAAGACAGCGAGCCTTCGTCCTGGTCCGAGCGCAGCGCGCGATCGGCGATCGCAGACATCAGCGGCATGTTGTCGAGCGGACGGCCGACCGCGCTGTGCTGATCCGCCGGAGCCGCCAGCACGGTGCCTGCGCTGTCGACCAGCACCGCCGTGATGCCGGCGCGGCCGCCCAGATTGCTCATCACCTTCGACATCCAGTCGAGATTGACGGTGGCGAGCACGACGGCGTCGGATGTGCCGCTGAAGGCCGACACCGGATAAACCGCCATCACGGTCGGCGTCGATACGGGGCGCGACAGGATGAAATCGCTCAGCACGAAACGGCCGGTTTCCTGCGCCTGCTGAAAATAGGGCCGGTCGCTGAGGTCGAGGCCGACATACATGTTGTTGGTGGCGCATTGGATGCGTCCGTCCTGGCCCGCGATCAAGAGCGTACGGATCCAGGGCAGGTTCGACGGCAGGCTCGCGCGCAGCACGTCGCAGCTCTTGCTGACGCCGCCGGCTGAGGCGCGGATGAAAGCTTCCGATTTCAGGATGGTCTCAACCGACGAGATCACCTCACGCTGCGCATCGGCGCTGTGCCTCGCGACGGTGGTGAACTCAACCGTGGCCTGCGCGATCTGCCGGGCG
This sequence comes from Bradyrhizobium sp. Y36, assembly GCF_002531575.1. Taxonomy (GTDB): domain Bacteria; phylum Pseudomonadota; class Alphaproteobacteria; order Rhizobiales; family Xanthobacteraceae; genus Bradyrhizobium. The sequence continues at coordinate 76,187 of NZ_NWTI01000007.1, forward strand.
CGGGTGTCTTCGAGCGAGCGGATGCGCTCCAGCATCAAGGGCGCCACCAGAATCACCGCGAGCAACGCAAGCCGCGCCCGGATTCCGAGAACCTGCTTGAGTTTCGCTCGCTTGCGGTTGAGACTGATGCTTGCCATCTTCGCTACCCACCCCATCAGCCAAGGTAAAGCGAAGGGTTCAAAAACTCTTTCTTGAACTCGGTAAAATTGGACTTACCTCGGCTACGACCTTAATCGATCGACGTCATGACAGATGAAAACGCCGCGCCGGTAACCGGCCATTCACCAAACGCGCTCGCCGCAGTCGAAGCCGAAATCGCCCGCGCCTGCAGGGACGCGCGCCGCGATCGCGCCGCCGTGACGCTGATCGCGGTGTCCAAGACTTTCGCCGCAGATGCCATTATCCCGATCATCAAGGCCGGACAGCGCGTATTTGGCGAGAATCGGGTGCAGGAGGCCAAGGGCAAGTGGCCGGCGTTAACGTCCGTTTACCCCGGCATCGCGCTGCATCTGATCGGACCGCTGCAATCCAACAAGGCGAAAGAGGCGGTCGCGCTGTTCGATGCCATCCATTCGGTCGACCGTCCGAGCATTTGCCAAGCATTAGCCAAGGAAATCGAATCCCAGAACAAGCACCCGCAGCTCTTCGTCCAGATCAATACCGGCGAGGAGCCGCAGAAGGCCGGTGTCGCGCCCGGCGAGGCCGATGCCTTCCTCGCCAGCTGCCGCGACACCTATGGGCTGACGATCTCCGGGCTGATGTGCATCCCGCCGGTGGACGAACCGCCGGCGGCGCATTTCGCGCTCACCGCCAAGATCGCCGCGCGCAATGGGTTGACGAATCTCTCGATGGGCATGAGCGCGGATTTCGCGACGGCCATCATGCTGGGCGCCACCCATGTGCGGGTGGGCAGCGCGATCTTCGGGCACAGGTAGGAGCCGTTCGCGAGGATCGTGCCCCGCAACCGCTATTGATTTCGTCATTGCGAGCGTAGCGAAGCAATCCAGAGTGTCTCCGCGGTGGGACTCTGGATTGCTTCGTCGCAAGGGCTCCTCGCAATGACGGCGGAGTGTGAGGTCGTCTAAACGAACCCCACCGACACCTTCCCCAACACGCCAAAATCCACCGCGAAATGATCGCCGGCCGCAATCGGCAGCGGCGGATGGCACGTACCTGTTGTCACCACCTGCCCTGTCCGCAAGGTGATGCCGAGACCGGAGAGCTCATTGGCAAGCCAGGCGAGCGCGGCGCGGGGATCGCCGAGCACGTTCTTGCCGTGGCCGATGTAGCGCTCGCCACGCAGGGTGATTTCCGGCCGCTCCTCGACCAGATCGATCGCGCGCCAGTTCGCAGTCGTCGCCGCGCCCAGCACGAACAGATGCGCGCAGGCGTTGTCGGCGATGAGCTGCGCCTCGCCGGCGGTGACGAAGTCGGCAAAGCGCGAATCGGGAATCTCGATCGCGGGATGAAAGCTCGCCACGACGGCCAGGACCTCGTCGACGGTGTACGACGCGGCGCGCGGCCGCAGGTCGCGCCCCATCCGGAAGGCGAATTCCGGCTCGCCGACGCGCATCTCGTTGCCCTTCATCGAGGCGGTGCCGCCATCGGCGATCAATGTGTCGCTCATGATGCGGCCGGCCAACGGTCCCGTGACGTTGATGTGCTTCTGTCCTGACACGCTCGTGGCTGCGATCTTCCAGCCGAACAATTGTCCGCGCGACAATGTTTCGAGGCCGGCCTGAACGGCATAGCCTTCAGTGCGGCTCTGCGGCCGCAGGCGCCCTTCCAGAGCGTCGAGCTTGGAGCCGTCACGCCAATGTTGAAAGAGGACGCGCGATGCGGCGGCGGTCTGATCCTTGTCGAGCATGTGTCCTCACCCGATGATGATTCTTGTTTTTGGTCCCAGCCGTCGCAGCAATTGCAGCATCGCTGCCTTGGTCATCGAGACGCAGCCCGCTGTCGGGCCGAAATTGTCGCGGGCCAGGTGCAGGAACACCGCGCTACCGCGGCCGGCGACGCGCGGCCGGATGTTGTGGTCGATTTCGATGATGAAGTCATAGAGATGGTCGGCGCGCTTGAGCCGGTCACCGCCCTGCCCCTCGTCGAGCCGGATTCCCCGGTTGTAATGGCGGTCGGTGGGATCCTCGCACCAGGCGTCCTCTCCGGTGATGATCCGGGCCGGCAGGAAGCTCTGCGGGCGGCTGTGCCGGTCGCCCCGCCACCACACTTGCCGGGGATGGAAGCTGCCCCGGGGGGTGCCGCCGTCGCCCTCGCGCTTGTTGGCGAGGATGCCGCCCCTCCCCAATGCGACCGGGATGGTCAGCGATCCCGCCGTCAGCCAGCCTCGGCGCGGATTCCCGGCCGCAGGCTTAACGCGGATCGCGGAGAGCGGTCCGGCGCTTCGGTTCTTGGTGTAACCAACTGAAGCTGCTTTATTTTTCATGTGAACGTGCAATGTCGAATTCATTACAGGACATTCATCAAACCGGCCTGCTATTCTGAGTTAGAGTGCTTCCGGCTTGTGAATCGGTAACAGCCCACTACTTCAACACGAACAACAATAACAACAGCGACCCCTAAACTTCCCTCACGGCTGGGTGCAGCATGGATGCGCGCCGAGTCGGACCCCAAAAGGATGACCCCCTATGGCCAATGCCCGCAAGATCCTGATCGTGGATGACGATACCGATCTGCGCGACACGTTGGTGGAGCAATTATCGCTACACGAAGAATTCGAAGCTTCCGCGGTCGATACCGGCGCCAAGGGCGCGAGCGCGGCCAAGGCCAATGCCCCCGATCTCGTCCTGATGGATGTCGGCCTGCCCGACACCGACGGTCGCGAGGTGGTGCGCTCCTTGCGCAAGGGCGGCTTCAAGGCGCCGATCATCATGCTGACCGGGCACGACACCGATTCCGACACGATTTTGGGGCTGGAATCCGGCGCCAACGACTATGTGGCGAAGCCCTTCCGCTTTGCGGTCCTGCTGGCCCGCATCCGCGCCCAGCTCCGCCAGCACGAGGCCAGCGAGGACGCGGTGTTCTCGGTCGGCCCCTACTCCTTCCGCCCTGGCTCCAAGATGCTCACCGCCGCCAATGCGCGCAAGGTGCGGCTGACGGAGAAGGAAACCGCCATTCTCCGCTTCCTCTACCGCGCCGGCCAGATGCCGGTGTCGCGCGAGACCCTGCTCCAGGAGGTCTGGGGCTATAATTCCGGCGTCACCACCCACACGCTGGAAACCCACATCTACCGTCTGCGCCAGAAGATCGAGAAGGATGCCGCCAACCCGGAAATCCTTGTCACCGAAGCCGGTGGCTACAAGCTGGTGCCGTGATACGCTCGAAGGGCGTGCGAATCGTTTTAGATCGCATGCCATTGAGCCTCGGATCTGAATGTCAATCGACGACGACGTAGCGCTTCTCGAGCGAGTCCCGACACTGCGCCTGTTGGGCGACGCCTCGTTGCGCATGCTGGCAATCGGCTCCGAGCAGCGCGACTTCGTTCGCGGCGACACCCTGTTCAATCTGGGCGACGACGCCGATGCGGGCTTCGTGGTCCAGCGCGGCGCTTTCCGGGTCGAGGACGGCGCCGGTGCCGAAATGATCGCCGGTCCCGGCGCGTTGATCGGCGAGCTGGCGCTGGTGGTGCCGATGAAGCGGCCGTCGAGCGCGATCGCGCTGGAGCATTCCTCTGTCATCCGCGTCGCCCGCAGCCTGTTCCAGCGCGTGCTCGAAAGCGATCCCGCCGCCGCCGTGCGCCTGCGCGACGAATTCGCGGTGCGCTCCAGCCAGATCGCCAGCGATATCCTGATGGCGGGCGCGAAGCTGACGTCGTAGCTTTCTCGTCATTCCGGGGCTCGCGACTTCGTCGCGCCCCGGATGACGACGGAGGCCTAAACCTCCAACGTCACCGTCACAGGCACGTGGTCCGACGGACGCTCCCAGCTCCGCGCGTCGCGCAGGATCTTGAAGTCGCTGACCGCGTCCTTTAGCGCGCGCGAGACCCAGATGTGGTCGAGCCTGCGGCCGCGGTCGCCGACGGTCCAGTCGGCGGAGCGGTAGCTCCACCATGTGTAGACCTTCTCCGACATCGGGATGCGGTCCCGTGCGACGTCGATCCATTCGCCGGCTTCGAGCGCCGCCTTGAGCTTTTCGGTTTCGACAGGCGTATGCGAAACCACCTTCAGAAGCTGCTTGTGCGACCACACGTCGTTCTCGTGCGGGGCGACGTTGAGATCGCCGACCAGGATGTGGCGATCGTCACCGCGCGGATGCAGCGGCTCGCACGCCTTCATCTCGTCGAGGAAGCGAAGCTTGTGGTCGAACTTCTCGTTCAGCGCGGGATCGGGAATGTCGCCGCCGGCGGGCACGTAGAAATTATGCAGCACCAGCGGCTTTGCGATGTTGGCCTTCGCGCCGAACGACACGGAGATATGGCGTGAATCCACCTTGTCGCAGAAGGTGCGGATGTCCGTCGACTCGAACGGAATCTTCGAGACGATGGCGACGCCGTGATAGCCCTTCTGCCCGTTCAGCGCGACGTGCTCGTAGCCGAGCCGCTTGAAGCGCTTCAGCGGAAAGGCGTCGTCGATGCATTTGGTTTCCTGCAAGCACAACACGTCCGGCCGCGCGCTCTTGAGGAATTTCGCGACCAGGTCGATGCGCAGGCGCACCGAATTGATGTTCCAGGTTGTCAGGGAAAAACGCATGAGGGATGCGTCTTAGCATGGATTGGCGCGGGGAAAATGCTTGTCCACAGGCCCGAAATCGTAGGGTGGGTGAGCGCAGCGTAACCCACCTCTTTGGTTTGCGCAGTGGCAGGCGTGGTGGGCTATGCCTGCGCCTAACCCACCCTACGCATCGTCATCCCGGCGCCGGGCCGTAATTGGTGAAGTCGATCTTGAACATGCTGGGATCGAGCTTCTTGCTCGAGTCCAGATTGTAGACCGCGATCGTGGTGTCGTAGCCCTGCGGATCGGTGACGGTCCATTGCTTGAGCTGGCCATCCTTGGCGCCGAACATCAGGAGAAGGCGGCTGGTGCCGACCAGCGCCTGCTTCTCCTCGATGGTGACGCTGACGAAGACGTCGTCGGCCGAGACGCCCACGACATTGGTGTCCTTCATCAGGTCGATGCGGTCGGACAGCAGGAAGCGCAGCGGCGTCTGCGACAGCGGATAAACGTCCTGTGTCGCGAGCTTGCGGTCGCGGACGACAAGCGACGATCCGTCGGCGACGATGTCGATCGGGCTCGGCGCGTCATATTCGAACCGGACCTTGCCGGGCTTCTGGATGTAGAAATCGCCCTGCGTCTTGCTGCCGTCCGGACCGACCTGGACGAAATTCCCGACCAGCGTCGACAGCGACGACAGATAGGCGCTGACCTTGGCCGCCTGTGCCTTCTGGTTGGCATCGAAGGTCTGGAAGATGCTGCTCGGCACGTTGCGGCGCGGATCCGGGATCACCGGATTCGGCGGCGCCTGCGTCGCGCCGGTGACAGCGGGTCCGCCGCCTCCGGATTGAGCACCATCACGGCCCTTCGGCGCGGGCTTCGGCACCGGAACGGTCTGCGCCAGGGACGAAGCGGTCACCATCGCGGCGGTGACGAGCAGCACGCCGACCACGCGCGCGCTTCGCGCAGCAATGGTGGCAGCGAATCGAATGTCCGGATGTCTGATCAACGCGTCGTCCTGTATGGCTAGGCGCCTTTTAGCGTGATTTCGGGCAAAAGCAGATATCGATTTTGCGTGAAATGATGTGTCGAGGCTCCTCGCCTCACATATGGCTGTCTTCTTCCTCGACCAGAATCTCGCGCTTGCCGGCGTGGTTGGCGGGTCCGACGATGCCTTCCAGTTCCATGCGCTCCATCAGCGATGCGGCGCGGTTGTACCCGATCTGCAGGCGGCGCTGGATGTAGCTGGTCGAGGCCTTGCGGTCGCGTTTGACGATCGCAACGGCCTGCTGGAAGAGATCCCCGCCGCCATCCGCGCCCATGCCGCTGGCGTCGAACACGGCGCCGCCGTCCTCGTCCTCGGAGGGCTCTTCGGCCGTGACCGCCTCGAGATATTCCGGCTGGCCCTGCGTCTTGAGGTGGCGCACCACCTTCTCGACTTCTTCGTCGGAGGCAAAGGGACCATGCACGCGGCTGATGCGGCCGCCGCCGGCCATGTAGAGCATGTCGCCTTGGCCGAGCAGCTGCTCGGCGCCCATTTCGCCGAGGATGGTGCGGCTGTCGATCTTGGACGTGACCTGGAAGGCGATGCGGGTCGGGAAGTTCGCCTTGATGGTGCCGGTGATGACGTCCACCGACGGACGCTGCGTCGCCAGGATCACGTGCAAGCCGGCGGCACGCGCCATCTGCGCCAGACGCTGCACCGCGCCTTCGATGTCCTTGCCGGCGACCATCATCAGGTCGGCCATTTCGTCGACGATGATGACGATGTAGGGCAGCGGATCGAGCGAGAGCTTCTCTTCCTCGTAGATCGCCTTGCCGGTTTCCTTGTCGAAGCCGGTGTGCACCGTGCGCGTCGGCTCTTCGCCCTTGGCTTTCAGCTCGAGCAGGCGCGTGTTGTAGCCGTCGATGTTGCGGACACCGAGCTTGGCCATGTTCTTGTAGCGCTCTTCCATCTCGCGCACCGCCCATTTCAGCGCGACCACCGCCTTCTTGGGGTCGGTCACGACGGGCGTCAGCAGATGGGGGATGCCGTCATAGACGGAGAGTTCGAGCATCTTGGGATCGACCATGATCAGGCGGCACTGATCGGGCCGCAGCCGGTAGACCAGGCTGAGGATCATGGTGTTGATCGCGACCGACTTGCCCGAGCCGGTGGTGCCGGCGATTAGCATGTGCGGCGTGCGCGCGAGGTCGATGATGACGGGGTCACCGCCGATGGTCTTGCCGAGGCAGAGCGGAAGTTTCGCGACCGTGTCGGTCGCTTCCTTGGCGACCAGCAGCTCGCGGAGATAAACCTTTTCACGATGCGCGTTCGGCAGCTCGATGCCGATCGCGTTGCGGCCGGGCACGACCGCGACGCGCGCCGACAGCGCGCTCATCGATCGCGCGATGTCGTCGGAAAGCCCGATCACGCGCGACGATTTGATGCCGGGTGCCGGTTCGAGTTCGTAGAGCGTGACCACGGGGCCGGGATTGGCCTTGACGATCTCGCCGCGCACGCCGAAGTCCTGCAGCACGCCTTCGAGCGAACGTGAATTGGTTTCCAGCTCGGCCTTGCTGAGCGGTTGTCGGTCGCCGGCCTTCGGCGCGGCCAGCATGGAGACGGAGGGAAGGTCGAACTTGTCGGAGGATTTCCTGGCAGGAGCCTTCGGCGCCGCCTTCTTGCGCGGGGCACGCGCAGTGGGCTCTTCCTCTTCCTCCTCTTCGTCCTCTTCCTCGTGCTGATCCTCGACGTCCTCGTCTTCGTCCTCAGCATGCGGCGAGATCGAGGGCGCGGTGCGGCCGCCGCCGAGGTTCGGCTCCTGGCGGCTGAAGCTGGCGGCCTTGGTCTTCGGTCCGCTCGAAACCAGCGAGCGATAGGCGGCGCCACACAGCCAGATCAGCCGCGCCTTCGTGCTCATCAGCGCATGGAACAGCCAGCCCAGCGACACCGAGCCGCGATCGCTGTCCTCGTCCTCCTCGAGCGGCTTGTCGTCCTCCTCGATATCGGGGAGTTCGTCATGCTCGCGCGCGCCGAGGCCGCAGGCGATCAGGAAGGTCACCGTCAACGCAGCGAACAGGATCATGCCCAGCACGATGCGATAGATCGTGCCGGGCGGCCCGAAAATCACCGCGGGCGCGCGCACCAGGGCATCGCCGACCACGCCGCCGAGACCGGTCGGCAGCGGCCACGCACCGCCATGCGGCCAGCAACTGACGAAGCCCGCCGCGATCACCGTGCAGAGAATCCAGGAACCCAGCCGCAGGGCTTCGCGGTCGAACGGGCGATGCGTCATCATGCGCCAGCCCCAGACCGCGACGGTCAGGACCAACATGATCGCGCCGAGCCCGAGGATCTGCATCGCAAGATCGGCGCCGATCGCGCCGGCATAACCCAGGATGTTGCGGATCGGCCGCGAGGTTGCATGGCTGAGGCTGGGATCCTGCACCGACCAGGTCATTAGCGCGGCCGAGGCGACGCCCGCCAGCGCGATCAGGCCGAGGCCGCTGAGCTCGCGCATGCGCCGCGCCAGACCTTCGCGGATCGACGGCGGCAGATGGCCGACCAGTGGAATGACACGTTCGATTGCCGACATGCTCACGGGCCCCGCCTAACCCAGAGTCTCGACCAGACGATGCAGCGCCTGCGCCGTAGTCTCGCCATCCTGCACCAGCGCGAGGCGAATATAGCCCGCGCCGGGGTTGAAGCCGTCAGGCTGCTGTCGCGCCAAAAAGCTGCCGGGCACCACGCGCACGCCTGCTTCCTTGAAAAGCTTGAGCGTCACGGAGACGTCGTCGCCGATCTCGGACGTGTTGAGCCAGACGCAGAAGCCGGCATCGGGCCGGCGATAGCCGTAACGGTTGCCGATGATCTGGTCGGCGAGATCGAACTTGATCCGGTAGAGCCTGCGATTCTCCTCGACATGCGCTTCGTCGCCATAGGCAAAGGTCGCGACGTGCTGGAGCGGCACCGGCACCTGCGGCGCGGCGATGTTGCGCAGCTCCAGGAACATGCCGATGAATGTCTTGTCGCCGGCGGCGAAACCGACGCGCAGGCCCGGCAGGTTCGAGCGCTTCGACAGCGACTGGAACGCGGCCACGCGGGTGAAATCCGCACCCGCGCATTCGAGCGCGCTGCCCGGGGCTTCACGGGTGTAGATCTCCGAATAACACTCGTCGCTGAGGATCATGAAGCCGTAGCGGTCGGCAAGGCGCTTCAGGCGCGTGAAGTAATCGCGCGATGCGACCGAACCCTGCGGATTGGCCGGCGAGGCGAGATAGAACGCCACGGTGCGCGCCAAAGTCGCCTCGTCGATGGCATCGAGATCGGGCAGGAAGCCGTTCTCGACGGTGGTCGACAGATAGACCGGCTCGCAGGCGGCAGCTAAGGCGCCGGCGCCGTACACCGGGTAGAACGGGTTTGGCATCAGGATGGCGGGCTTGCCGGGGCGCGGACCGACGTAGCGCGCGGCTGCGATCGCGGCGAGGAACAGCCCCTCGCGGCTGCCATTGAGCACGAGAATCTCGCTTTTGGGGTCGAGCGGTCGCGGCAGCTTGAAGCGGGACGACAGCCAGGCGCTTGCGGCCTGCCGGAACGGGTCGGTGCCCTGGTTCATCGGGTAGCGGCCGAAATCGGCGATGTGCTTGGCCAGCACCGGACCGACGAAATCAGGCACGGGATGCTGCGGTTCGCCGACCGCAAGCGAAATCAATGGCTTGCCCGGTTGATGCGGCGCCAGCAGCTCGTTCAGCCGGACGAAGGGCGAGCGTTCGTTGTTGGAGCTTCCATTGGCCTGCGGCGCACGGGATGAAGCGGTCATGACCATTCTGGGCGCCAGTACTCTTGGAACGGCCGGTCGCAGCACGGCGCCGGCGGGAAAGCGGTTCAGTTCACCATAGATAGGGCGAGGTTAAGACGCGATTAACCATCGGTCGCCGCCTCCGTCCAGGGCAGGAATAATGAGGCCGGATAACAACGGGATGCGAGGCCGCTTGGGGGGCGCACGTCATGGCCGGGGCTTGTCCCGGCCATGACGAGCTTCGCAAATCAGACGCCTCAGTGCCCCGGCAATTTCTCGAACGTCTTCATGCCCGGCGGGATCGCGTGAAACTCCTGCATGTCGCAGGTGTAGATCGCCATCTGCGGCTGGAACTGGGCCGGATCGTCCAGCGTGCCGACTTTCACCACCACAGCGGGCAGGCCCGGAACCTTGGTCACCAGATGGGTGCCGCATTCGGCGCAGAATTCGCGCGTGACGGCGCGTTCGAGGTCCTTGCGGGTGAACTGCTTGGGCTGCCCCTTGGTGTAGCTGAAGCCGGCCACCGGCATCGCGATGAAGGTGTTGGGCGCACCGCCCGAGATGTACTGGCACTCCCGGCAATGACATTGGGCCTGCATCATCGGATCGCCTTCGGCCTTGTAGCGCACTTCGCCGCAATAGCACCCGCCTTCCAAATGCATGACGTCCTCCCGATTGTTGTTCGTTGTGGCCGATATTTCTGCGCCGTAAGCGCGGAATGGCAATCTTTTTCTTCCCGGGCATCGGGCAAAAAGAAAGGGGCTCCAGCTTGCGCTGGAGCCCCTCAACGGTCAGGGCATTGCCGGGTATGTGCCCGAACCGTAGTTCTGGGCGCGATCTCCGAGGAGACCGCGCCCGGGAGGAGTTACATGTTGTAGGCGCGCTCGGTGTGCTCGGTGATGTCGAGCCCTTCACGCTCGCTCTCGACATTGGTGCGCAGACCAACGATCACATCGACGACCTTGTAGAGGATCGCCGAACCGATGCCCGACCACACCAGCGTGGTGCCGACGCCCCAGATCTGGGACATCATCTGCGCTGCGAAGTCGTAGTCGGCGACCTTCGGCGGGATCGCGGTGTAGTCGATGATGCCGGCGCCGCCGAGGGCGGGGTTGACGAGAATGCCGGTGCCGAGAGCGCCGACGATGCCGCCGATGCAGTGCACGCCGAACACATCGAGGCTGTCATCGTAGCCGAGCGCGTTCTTCACGACGGTGCAGAAGAACAGGCAGACCACGCCGACCACGAGGCCGAGGACGATCGCACCCATCACGCCGGAGAAGCCGGCGGCAGGAGTGACGGCCACGAGGCCCGCGACAGCGCCGGAGATGACGCCGAGCACCGAGGGGTGACCCTTGATGATCCACTCCGCGAACATCCACGACAGCGCGGCGGCAGCGGTGGCGACGAAGGAGTTGGTCATGGCGAGCGCAGCGCCGCCATTGGCTTCGAGGTTGGAGCCGGCGTTGAAGCCGAACCAGCCGACCCAGAGCAGCGAGGCGCCGATCATCGACATGGTCAGCGAGTGAGGAGCCATCAGCTCCTTGCCGTAGCCGACGCGCTTGCCGATCAGGAGAGCGCCGACGAGGCCTGCGATGCCGGCGTTGATGTGCACCACGGTGCCGCCAGCGAAGTCGATCGCGCCCTTCTTGAAGATCCAGCCGGCATCGGCGTTGATCTCGTCGAGCTTGGCCTGCGCCGCGGTCTTCGCCGCCGCATCAGTCGCCGCAGCCAGAGCCTTGGCGGCGTCCTGGATCATGTCCGGGCCCGGCCAGTACCAGACCATGTGCGCGATCGGGAAGTAGATCAGCGTGACCCAGAGCGGGATGAACAGGGCGATCGCCGAGAACTTCATGCGCTCGGCGAAGGCGCCGACGATGAGGGCGGGCGTGATCGCCGCGAAGGTCATCTGGAAGCACATGTAGATGAGCTCCGAGATGTTGGCATCGACCGAGAAGGTCGCGGCCTTCGAGTCGGTGGTGACGCCCATCATGAAGGCCTTGGAGAAGCCGCCGATGAAGTCGGAGCCGCCGGTGAAGGCAAGGCTGTAGCCGTACACGGCCCAGATCACGGTGACGACACAGACGGTGTAGAACACCTGCATCAGGACCGAGAGCATGTTCTTGGAGCGGACGAGACCGCCGTAGAACAGCGCGAGACCGGGGATCGTCATCAACAGCACCAGCACTGTCGATGTCAGCATCCAGGCGTTGTCTCCCTTGTTGACCGTTGGCTCGGCGTAGGCTGCGGTCGCAGCGAACAGGCCGGCTGCGAGAGCCGCCAATCCCGCGCCATAGGGACGCTTGAACGTCATATTATTCACTCCTGATTGGATAAAGGTTGAGCGCGAAATCAAAGGGCCGCGGCATCGGCCTCGCCGGTGCGGATGCGCACTGCGTGGTCGAGGTTGATGACGAAGATCTTGCCGTCGCCGATCTGTCCGGTTTTCGCAGCGGACGTGATGGCGTCGATGGTCTTGTCGACCTGGTCGGAGGCGACAGCGACCTCGATCTTGATCTTGGGCAGGAAGCTCACGGCATATTCGGCGCCGCGATAGATTTCCGTATGGCCCTTCTGGCGGCCATATCCCTTGACTTCCGTCACCGTGAGACCGTGAACGCCGATGGCGGTCAGGGCGTCACGGACTTCTTCCAGCTTGAATGGCTTGATAATCGCCATAACAATTTTCATGGGTCCTATCCCCGCTTGGGCCCGGTCCGGACATGGCCGGGCGTTCTCGACTGGTTCGCCACGAGGGAGAAAGTTCACTACGCGGGCACAGCCAGGACCCTTAGAATCAAATGCCGTGCCAGATCGGACCGCTTGCCTAACGGACTATGAAAACGGGGGTTTTCGCGTTCGACGGATATTGCGGTGCGGTGCGCTATTCCGTCGCGCTCAAATCGTGGTCAGGTCTGCTCAAAACGCGAGCACGACAGGCTACCGACACAATGTTGCTCATGTGTCGGGCAGCGTTACGGTATCCAAATACGGATACGGTTGTGGTGGGGCTTGGCCGTGCCGCGAAATATCGAGCGGCTGGCCTCTTTGCCCACCGGATGCGCGCTCATGCTGAGCTGCCTGGACCGGACAAGCTCCTGGTAGAGCAGCCGGTTCAGACCGCCGCCGGATCGTCAGGCGGCCTCGCGCTCCGCAAAGACCCTGTCGACCAGGCCCCACTCGACCCCCTGCTGCGCGGTCATGAAGTGATCGCGGTCCAGGGTCCGCTCCACCTCTTCCTCGGTGCGCCCGCAATGCTGCGCATAGAGCCGGGTGATGCGCCGCTTGGTTTCCTGCATCTCGTTGGCATGGATCAGGATGTCGGACGCCTGGCCCTGGAAGCCGCCGAGCGGCTGATGCACGTGAAGGCTTGCATTGGGCAGCGCGGCGCGGTGACCGGGCTCGCCGGCCATCAGCAGAAACGAACCCATCGAGCGCGCGGTGCCCATGCACAGCGTATGGACCGGCGCCTTGATGAACTGCATGGTGTCGTACATCGCAAGGCCAGAGGTTACCACGCCGCCATAGGAGTTGATGTAGAGATTGATCGGCCTGTTCGGATTCTCCGCCTCCAGGAACAGCAGCTGTGCGCAGACCAGCCCGGACATCGCGTCATTGACCTCACCGTTGAGGAAGATGATGCGTTCGCGCAGCAGCCGCGAGTAGATGTCGAAGGATCGTTCGCCGCGGGCTGATTGTTCGACGACCATAGGGACGAGCTGAAGCATGTCGCGCATCGGCGACCTCCATGTCTGCAGGTGATGAAGTCTCTTGTGCTAGGCCGCCGCGCGCATCAGGCGGCAATTGGTATTGGCCGGCCGCGGCAGCTCTGTCGTGATGTCGCAGGCTTGCTGGATGATGCGTAAGCGGGTGCTGCCGTCCTCATGCGGCTCGATCCGGAAGGTGACGTGGCTCTCGCGGAACGGCGGTTCGGAATCCCGCAGCCGATAGCGCACCTCCTCGCCGGGGATCGATGATTCCGGCTCGGCACGGGCAAGGTCGCAGTCCGGCAGCCAGCGCTCGCGCAGAGCCGGAATGGTCACGGCGCGCCAGACTTTGGCCGGCGGTGCGTCGAAATCAAATTCAAGCACCAGATTTGCATCAGGGCGATCAGGCTTCACGAGGTCGCTCATTGATCCATATCCTTCAAGAGGTCGGCGAGTGCTTCCATGCGCTTCGGCCAATAGGCGCGGTAGCGCGCGAGCCATGTCCCGATGGCGACGATTCCGTCCGGATCGACTTCGTAATTCACAAAGCGGCCTTGCCGCTGCTCGCGCACGAGGCCTGCCGCGCGCAGCACGGCGAGATGCTGCGACATCGCGGGTTGGCTGATCTCCAAACCATCGCGCAGAGCGCTGGCATTCAGGCTTCCGCCAGCGAGCTTCTCAAAGACCTTTCGGCGCGTCGGGTCGGCCAGCGCCTTGAAGATATCGGCTTCGATCATGACAACACATAAGCATACGCTTATGTGTTGTGCAAGCTTCGATTACTGAAGCGCTTCGCCATGCTGCGAAATATCGAGACCTTCAAGCTCGTGCTCCCGGGATACGCGCAAGGGCACAAACAGGCCGACCAGCTTGAGCAGGATGAAGCTCACGCCCGCCGACCAAACGAAGGTGATGGCGACGCCATAGAACTGGATCAGCAGCTGCTGCGGGTGGCCCTCGATCAGGCCGGCGGTGCCGCCGATCGCGCTGGTTGCGAACACGCCGGCGAGCAGCGTCCCGGTCAGGCCGCCGATGCCGTGGACGCCGAAGACGTCGAGGGAATCGTCATAGTTGAAGCGGTGCTTCAGCCAGGTGCAGGCCCAGTAGCAGACAGCACCGGCGAGGATTCCGATGACGATGCCGTGCCAGGGCGCCACGAAGCCGGAGGCCGGCGTGATGGTGCCGAGCCCGGCCACCGCGCCGGAGATCATGCCGAGCACAGAGGGCTTGCGCCGCGTCGACCATTCGATCGCGCCCCAGGTCAATGCGCCCGAGCAGGCAGCGAGGTGGGTGGCGATGATCGCCATCACCGCGCGTGAATTGGCCGCGCCCGCAGAGCCGCCGTTGAAGCCGAACCAGCCAACCCACAACAGGCCGGTGCCCATCACCGCAAGCGACAGGTCGAACGGCGAGAGATTTTCGGTGCCGTAGCCGTGGCGCCGCCCCATCACCTTCGCCGCAACGAGACCGCCGGTGCCGGCCGACAGATGCACGACGAGACCGCCCGCGAAATCCAGCACGCCCATGCTGTTGAGGAAGCCGCCGCCCCACACCCAATGCGCCAGCGGAATGTAGACGAAGATGAACCAGGCGACGGAGAACAGGAGATAGGCGGAGAACCGCATCCGATCGGCAACAGAGCCCGCAACCAGCGCCACCGTGATGATGGCAAACGTCATCTGGTACAGCATGAACAGTGCTTCCGGGATGGTCTTCGCGGCCGGATTGACGCTGTCCATGGTCATGCCGGCGAGAAACCAGCGGTCGAGCGTGCCGATCCACGGACCGTCGCCGACGAAGCACAGCGAATAGCCGAACGCGACCCAGAGGATGGAGATCATGGTCACGGCGGCAAGGCTCTGCGCCATGGTAGCGAGCACGTTCTTCTTGCGCACCATGCCGGAATAGAACAGCGCAAGCCCCGGGATCGTCATCATCAGCACCAGCGCGGTGGCGACGATCATCCAGGCCGTGTCGGCCGTGTTGATCTCGGAATTCGCTGCATATGCAGGCGCGGCCGTGAGCAGCGCAAATCCGATCGGCGCAGCCATCGAAGCCGCGCGCCGCAACATTCCCGCCATATCGTTCCCCCCGGCATCAATTGGCGTCGCACAATCCGGCGTCGTTGCCCGGTGCGATCGAAGAAGAGCGAAGCGTTTTCAAGCGAAGCGGTTCGCGGTTCGCGCAAAGAAAACGCGTCGAAACTAGAATCTAGAGCGCGTCGCTGTCAGTTTCGCCGGTGCGGATGCGCAGCGCGTGGTCGATCGGCGTGACGAAGATCTTGCCGTCGCCGATCTGCCCCGTGCGCGCGGTCGAAGTGATCACGGCGACCGCCTTGTCGGCGACGTCCGAGGCAACCGCGATCTCGATGCGCAGCTTCGGCAGGAAATTCACGACATATTCGGCGCCGCGATAGATCTCGGTGTGGCCCTTCTGCCGGCCGTAGCCCTTCACCTCGGTCACGGTCATGCCGTGGACGCCGATCGACGTCAGGGCCTGGCGGACCTCATCGAGCTTGAATGGTTTGATGATCGCGACGACGAGCTTCATGGTCAGGCCTATTCCCCGGGATGCGCCACGCCGTATGTCCCCGGCGCTGCGTCAATCTGGCATCTTTCCGGGCAAATGGCACAAAAAAGTTGCAGATTGAAGCGGAAAAACGTTTGGCCAAGGGCGGCCATGTGAACGGCCGCCTCTGTACAGGGCAGCCGTTCATCCTTCACAATGCATTTTCGGCATGGATGCGGTGAACCCAAGCGTCCCAGCTGGTACATAAGTATGTTTGAGGGGGACGTTTCATGGCGAGTTGGTTCTACGCATCCGAGGGCAAGCAGCAGGGGCCCTTTCCGGAAGGGCAATTCCGCGATCTCGTCGCCCAGGGCGTCGTGCGCCCGGATACGCTGGTGTGGACCGAAGGCATGGCGGGCTGGCAGAAGGCCGCCGAAATCCCCGGTCTGGTCGGCGGTGGCGGCGCGCCGCCGATGATCCCGGCGGGCGGCCCGCCGATGATGGGCTCCGGTGGTTATGCCGGTGGCGGAGGCGGCGGATCGCTCGCGGTCGATTTCGGCATCCTCGAGTTTACCTGGCGTACGCTCGTTCTCGTGATCGGCTCTTGCTTCGTGATCCCGGTGCCATGGCTGTTCGTCTGGTACACCAAATGGATCGTGCCCTGCATCAAGGTTCCCGGACGGCCCAATCTCAGCTTCACCGGCAACGCGATGACGCTGGTGCCCTGGTTCTTCGGCTTCATCGTGCTGGCGATCGCGCTCGGCTTCGTCGGCAGCCAGTTGCTCTCCAATCTGCTGTTCATCGTCCAGATCGTGCTCTACTGGCTGCTGATCAAATGGATGATCGCGAACCTCGCTTCCAACGGGCAGCCGCTCGGCCTCAGCTTCACCGGCTCGGTCTGGGCCTATGTCGGCTGGAATCTGCTGTTCGCGATTTCCATCATCACCATCATCGGCTGGGCCTGGGTCGCTGCAGCCCAGATGCGCTGGTTCTGCCGCAGCATCGAAGGCACGCGGCGCGAGATCGTGTTCAAGGGCTCGGGTCTCGACATCCTCTGGCGCGGCATCGTCGCTGCGATCCTGTGCAGCCTCTTGATCCCGATTCCGTGGGTGTATCGATGGATCATGAACTGGTTCGCCTCGCAGACCGAGCTTGCGCCGCGCGGGTCGCAGGCGGCCATGTAGTGGCTGCTGGCTTTCGGTAGCGAGCAGACGGGATGTCGAATCGACTCTGGTTTCACGCATCCGAGGGTCAGCAAAAGGGGCCGTTTCCGGAGCCCCAGTTCCGCGATCTGATCGCACGGGGCATCGTGCGATCAGACACGCTGGTCTGGACCGAGGGGATGGCGGGCTGGCAAAAGGCCGGCGCGGTCCCCGGTCTGGTGCCTGGCGGATCGCCGGTGGCGGCTTCGAGCGGCGACGGGCGAGGCCGGCTGTCGGTGGATCTGCCGCTGTGGTCGTTCCTGGGATGGTGCATCCTGCTGGTGATCGGCAACGCCGTCGTGGTGCCGGCTCCCTGGACCGCTACCGCCTACTACCGCTGGCTGTTCCCGCGCGTCCACGTCCCGCAACGACCGAACATCGGCTTCACCGGTGAGGTCGGCGATATCTGGTACGTCTTCATCGCGCTGGCGCTGGCGGGCTATGCGGGACTTTTCGGCGACCTGTTCCAGCTGGCGTCGATCCCGATCCAGGCATTCCTGTCCTGGATGGTGATGCGCTGGGTCGTCGCCAATGTCAGTTCGAACGGTCAGCCGATTCCGATGACGTTCAACGGGAGCCCCTGGGTCTTCATCGGCTGGCAGGTCCTGATGTTTCTCGCCGTGTTCACGATCATCGGCTGGGCCTGGGTCATGGCTGCGTGGATGCGCTGGATCTGTCGCAACATCGCGGGAACGCGGCGCGAGATGATCTTCGTCGGCACCGGCCTGCAATTGCTGTGGCGAACCCTGGCATTCTGCTTCGGGTGTCTTCTGGTCATCCCGATTCCGTGGCTGCTGCGCTGGTACTTCACCTGGACCATGACGCAGTTCGAGCTCGTCGATCGCCCGGCGACGATCTAGGGCTTGCGCTCGCGCACGGAGCCTTCCTGCGCGACGGAGGCGACCAGCGTGCCGTCGGGCTTGAAGATCGAGCCACGAGTCAAGCCGCGGCCGCCGCGCGCGCTCGGCGAATCCTGGGCGTAGAGCAGCCATTCGTCGGCGCGGAACGGGCGGTGAAACCACATGGCGTGGTCGAGGCTCGCCGGCATCATGCGCTTGTCGAACAGCGTGCGGCCGTAGCGTGCCATGATCGCATCCAGCAGCGAGAAGTCGGAGGCATAAGCGAGCGCACACATGTGCAGCGCCGGGTCATCCGGCAGCGTAGCTGCGGTCTTGATCCAGACATGGATGCGGCCGTCGTCGATCTTCTGGCCGAAGTAGCGGCCGAGCTCGACGGGACGCAGCTCGATCGGGCGATCGGATTCATAATAGCGGCGGATGAATTCCGGCATCTCCTTGAACATCGGCTGCTTCGCCACCTCCTCCGCCGTGAGCTTCTCCGGCGGCGGCACGTCGGGCATCTTGTCCTGATGGTCGAACGCGCTCTCCTCCTCGGCGTGGAACGAGACCATGATCGAGAAGATCGCGTTGCCATGCTGGATCGCGGTGACGCGGCGGGTCGAATAGCTCTTGCCGTCGCGCAGGCGCTCGACCTGGTAGATGATCGGGATTTGCGGATCGCCCGGCAGGATGAAATAGCAGTGCAGCGAATGCGGCAGGCGGCCCTCGACGGTACGGCAGGCCGCGACCATCGCCTGCCCGATCACCTGGCCGCCGAAGACCCGTTGCCAGCTCGTCTTCGGACTGTTGCCGCGGAACAGGTTCACCTCGAGCTGTTCGAGGTCGAGGATCGCAATCAGGTCGATCAGGCCTTTGGACATGCCACAGCTCCGGGATTTCTCTGGTGGTCATTCGAGGATGCGCCGGAACGGTGCAGGCCCGGAATCCATAACCTCGGCCTGTGGCTATGGATTCCGGGCTCGCGACCTGGTCGCGCCCCGGAATGACACGGTGGGCCAGTTCCGCCCTTGTTTCACCGCACTGTTTCGCCCACCTCAAGTCTGCTAGCAAGACCAAGAGTTAGCCGGGAATTTGGGTATGTCGGTACAGGGTAGCATTGTCATTGGTGGCGGCGCGTTTGCCGGTCTCGCATTGGCCTTGGCGTTGCGCCAGGGGCTGGGGCCCGAAATCCCCGTCATCGTCGCCGATCCCGCGCTCAGCACCCGGCCAAGCCGCGACCCCCGCGCCACCGCGATCGTGGCCGCCTGCCGCCGCCTGTTCGAGGCAATCGGCGCCTGGGACGACGTCAGGGCCGAGGCGCAGCCGATCCTCGACATGGTCGTCACCGATTCCAAGCTGGAAGACGCCACCCGTCCGGTCTTCCTCAATTTCGCCGGCGACGTCGCGCCGGGCGAGCCGTTTGCGCATATGGTCGAGAATCGCCGCCTGATCGACGCGCTCACGGCGCGCGCCGAGGCCGAAGGTATCGATTTGCGTGCGACCACGGTCGCCTCCTATGACGCGCGCCCCGAAGGCATCGACGTGACTCTCGGTGATGGCAGCGTGATCGCCGCAAGTCTCCTGGTCGCCGCCGATGGCGCGCGCTCAAAGCTGCGCGAGCGCGCCGGCATCGCCACCCACGGCTGGGAATATGACCAGTCCGGCATCGTCGTCACCGTCGGCCATGAGCGCGATCACGAGGGCCGTGCCGAGGAGCACTTCCTGCCGGCGGGTCCCTTCGCGATCCTGCCGCTCTCGGGCAAGCGCTCGTCGCTGGTGTGGACCGAGCGCCGGACCGAGGCCGCGCGCATCATCGCGCTCAGCGACGAGGAATTCCACGCCGAGCTCGAGCAGCGCTTCGGGCTGCATCTCGGCGAGGTGAAAGCGCTCGACAAGCCGCGCGCGTTTCCGCTGTCCTATTTCGTCGCGCGCTCCTTCATCGCCACGCGCCTCGCGCTGGTCGGCGATTCCGCCCATGTCATCCACCCCATCGCGGGCCAGGGCCTCAACATGGGGCTGAAGGATGTCGCTGCGCTGGCCGAGGTGGTCGTCGATGCTGCGCGGCTCGGCATGGATCTCGGCGGCGCCGACGTGCTCGAGCGCTACCAGCGCTGGCGCCGCTTCGACACCATGGCGATGGGCGTTGCCACCAACTCGCTGAACTTCCTGTTCTCCAACCAGTCGACCTTGCTGCGCACCGTGCGCGACATCGGCCTCGGCCTCGTCGACCGCGCCCCGCCGCTGAAGAATCTTTTCATCCGGCAGGCCGCCGGACTGACGGGTGAAGTGCCGCGGTTGCTGAAGGGCGAGGCGCTGTAAGCCGGGCGTCTAGAGAACGCTCCCGCCTCACCCTCTTCCGTCGTCCCGGACAAGCGTAGCGAAGATCCGGGACCTATACGCCGCAGCAAGAGTGTTGCGAAGATCCGGAGTTACCAAGTCGTGCGCAACAACCAAATTCGGTGGTGATGGGTCCGGCTTTCGCCGGGACGACACCGAGGGTGCGGCGCGGCCTTCGCATACAACCCTCCCGCAGCCTCAATCGATCTTTCGCGCCTCTTCCGGCAGCATGATCGGGATGCCGTCGCGGATCGGATAGGCGAGCTTGGCGCTGCGCGAGATCAGCTCCTGCTTTGCGGCATCGAACTCCAGCGGCCCCTTGGTCAGCGGGCACACCAGGATCTCCAGCAGCTTGGGATCGACGCTGGTTTCGGGGCGTTCGGTAGGCGTGTTCATTCTCAATTCTCCGGCGGTCGCCGAGACCTTTATGTCAAGGCCTGTAGCACAGATGTTCCGGCGGTGTCGCTACCCCGCGCTTTCTGAAACCATCGACGAGATCTCGTCGAGCAGCACCTCGAGCCGCGTCGCGGGCAGCGCCGGTCCCGACAGCGCGAAGCCGAGAAAGGTCCAGTACAGGATCTGCGCGCGGGCCTGCGCGGTGGCTTGCGCGAGGCCGCGCCGCGCCAGCATGTCCTCGATATAGTCGAGCCTGCGGCGGTCGATGGCGCGAACCGCGGCCTGCGCCGCAGGATCGAACGCCGCCCAGTTGCGCACGGCGCGCTCGAGATCGAGCTTCGCGTTGAAGGTCCGGCGCAGCAGCGCCCGCAGCGGATCGCCGCTCCGGTCGGCCTCGATATCGGCGATGATCTGCTCGGCCGCGATGTCGCGCCAGCTCTTCAGGATGGCGGCGTGAAAGGCGGCGAGATCGGCGAAATGCCAGTAGAAGCTGCCGCGCGAGACGCCCATGGCCTTCGCCAGCGGATCGGCTTTGAGCGCCGTGAAGCCGCGCTTGGCCAGCACCTTCAGTCCTTCTCTGGTCCAGTCGTCGGCGGAAAGCTGCTCGGTCATATCGGTTCCCGGAATCAAGCCATACACTAGTGTATTGACAGGCAGTGGGCCAGCGACTAATTGTCCATACATAACTGTACGGAGGCGTTGATGAGTGATCTGCTGCTCCAATGTGCCGGCGTGCTAACCATCGTCGTGGCGCTCATCCACGGCTATCTCGGCGAGGCCAAGGTGTTCGTGCGCGCGAGCATCGAGCCGGAGCGGCTTCGCACCCTGATCCGCCTGGTCTGGCAGGCCTCGACCATTGCCTGGATCGGCGGCGGCGTGCTGCTGATCGCGGTGCCCTGGATGGGATCGGAGCCGGCCCGTCACTGGATCGTTGCCACCATGGCCTGCGTATTCGGTCTTTCCGCGCTCGCCAACGCCTGGGCTACGCGCGGCCGCCATTTCGGCTGGATGATGCTCAGCGCGGTCGTCGTGCTGGCGGCCGCGGGCTATTGAGGCCTGATACCGGCAGGCGCGCGGCGAAGCGGAGCGGCATCATGAAGGATCGTGTTCGGCTGACCATCGAGGACGGCGTGGCCCATCTTCGGCTCGATCGTCCGGAGAAGATGAATGCGCTCGACCCTGCGATGTTCGAGGCGATCATCGATGCCGGCACCCGGCTCGGCGCGCGCAAGGATGTTCGCGCCGTCGTTCTCTCGGGCGAAGGCCGCGCCTTCTGCGCCGGGCTTGACCTGGACCGCCTTGTGGCAACGACGAACGGCGATCCACTGCTTCCCGACGTCGATCTGACACACCGGACTCACAGTTGTGCGAACTATGCCCAGCATCTCGTCTGGCTCTGGCGCGAGCTGCCGGTGCCGGTGATCGCAGCGGTACACGGGGTTGCCTTTGGCGGCGGTTTCCAGCTCGCGCTGGGCGCCGACTTGCGCTTCTTCGCACCCGGGACGAAGCTCGCGATCA
Source organism: Bradyrhizobium sp. Y36 (assembly GCF_002531575.1). Lineage (GTDB taxonomy): Bacteria > Pseudomonadota > Alphaproteobacteria > Rhizobiales > Xanthobacteraceae > Bradyrhizobium. Next base: position 98,142 of record NZ_NWTI01000007.1, read on the forward strand.
TCGAGGCCAAATGGGGGCTCGTGCCCGATATGTGCGGCACGCAGTTGATGCGTGGCCTCGCGCGCGACGACGTCGTGCGTGAACTGACCTACACCGCGCGCGTCTTCTCGGCCGAGGAAGCGCTTGCCTACGGATTCGCGACGCGGCTCGCCGACGATCCGGTCGCCGCCGCGCTGGCGACCGCGCACGACATCGCTGGCCGCAGTCCCGATGCCATTCGTGCGGCCAAACGCCTGCTGAACCTGGCGACGGCGCCCGACGCGGCGACCGGTCTCGCTGCAGAGACCGCTGAACAGGCGGCGCTGCTCGGCACGCCAGATCACGTCGAGGCGGTCAGGAGCAATCTCGAAGGCCGCGCGCCGAGATGGAGCCACGCATGAGCATGCCACACGGATTCGACCTGCAAGCACTCGACGCAGTCAACGCGTCCGCGGCGTTCAACCGTTCCGCAGGTTTCGACATCGTCGCTGCCGGCAAAGGCGAGGCGACGATCCGCATGGCCTGGCGCGACGACCTCACGCAGTATTCCGGGTATCTGCACGCAGGCCTGATCGCGGCCCTGCTCGATACCGCCTGCGGCTTTGCCGCGGCGACGCTCGTCGGCGCGGTCACCGCGTCGCATTTCTCGATGAACTGCCTGAAGCCTGCTGTCGGTCGCTATTTCGTCGCCAGAGGGACGACGCTCCGCGCCGGCCGCCGGCAGGTGTTCGCCCGCGCCGAGCTGCTTGCCGCCGATGCGCAGGATGATCTGACACTCGTCGCGACGGGCGAGACCGTGCTCGTTCCCACCGGCACGCCGCCGCACGAGACCGCCGGAAGCTGAGCCGTGGCTCTGACACTCGTCACTGGAGGCACGGGACATCTGGGCGGGGACATCGTCGATCGCCTGGTCGGCGCCGGGCGGCGTGTCCGGGTGCTTGCACGCTCGCCCGGCGTTCGAGGCGACGTCGAATGGGCTGCGGGAGATCTCGCGACAAGCGCCGGTCTGCAGGACGCATTGCTTGGCGTCGACACCGTGATTCACGCGGCGACCTTCTCGCCCATCGCGCGGCGCGGAGGCGTCCGCCCGATCGACTTCTTCAAGTCACCTTCCGCCGTCGATGTCGAGGGTACGGAGCGACTGCTGTCGCTGAGCGGCGAGGCCGGCGTGCGGCACTTCCTGCACGTCTCGATCGTCGGTCTCGACGAGGCAACGCTGCCTTACGCCCGAAACAAGCTCGCCGGCGAACGTCTGGTCCGAGGCTCTGCCCTGCCCTGGTCGGTCGTTCGCGCGATGCCGTTCTACTATCTGCTCGACAGGCTGCTCGCCGGCCTCGGCTGGCTGCCAGCGTGGCCGATGCCGACGGCACGATTCAATCCCGTCGACACCTCCGACGTCGCCGATCACGTCGTGGCTTGCGCATTCGACGGCCAGCGCGGCGAGCGCGCTGAGATCGGCGGCCCCGAAGATCTCGACCTCGTCACTCTTGCCCGCCACTATCAGGAGGCGAGGAAGATGCACCGAAGGATATGTCCGATCGATGTTTCTGAGGCGAGGGCTCGCGGCATGGGCCTCATCGTCAGCTCCGGCGTGAGGGGGCGCCTGACCTGGGCGGATTGGTTGAAGCGCCGCTATCCGAGAGCGCAGCCCGGTGAGGCCGAGCGGATGCTATCCGGCCTGTGAGGCGTAAGGCCGCAGCGACGCCTCAAATCCGTGCTGCGCACGGAGAGCACTCACGTTTTCGCTCACGTTAGAGCTTATCTAAAGCGATCGGGGCTCGTACCGGATTGACTTCATCATCCCCTTTGCTTCCTTCGGACTCGCTTCGCGGCTCGCGTAGCGCGCACGACAGAGGAGGAGATGTTCGTGAAGGTCATTCGTGTTGTTGCCATTGCACTGACGGTCGGGATCGGCATGGGGTCGGCGGCCATGGCCGACGGTTTCAAGGACTGCACCAAGCTCGACAAGGCGTCGTGGAAGCCGGCGAGTGAAGCCGAAGCCAAGGCCAAGGCACTGGGTTACGAGGTGCGGCGCTCCAAGATCGAAGGTTCGTGCTACGAGGTTTACGGCGTCAAGGAAGGCAAGCTCTACGAGCTGTTCTACAGCCCCGAAGATCTCAGCCTGAAACACACGATCGCCAAGTAAGGCCGGAGCGGACGGCGCGAGCTGATCTGCGCGAGGCAGGGCTTGAGGATGGTCTTTGCTTGACTGAAGACGCAATGCCAGAAGCGCGCGGGGTGTCCGACAGGACCCCCGCGGACCGAACGGCTTCGCGGACGGTCGCAGTCTGGGATCTCCCGCTGCGCCTCTGGCACTGGCTTCTCGCGGCGTGCGTTCTGGCGGCGTGGTTCACGCCGACGGTCTATGACCGGTTTCACCGCATCGTCGGCTATGCGGTGCTCGGGCTTCTCGCCTTCCGTCTCGTCTGGGGCTTTTGGGGAAGCCGTTATTCGCGCTTTCGCATGATCCGGGTCAGGCTTCGCGCGGCCCCTGGCTATCTCTGGAATCTGCGCCGCGGCATCACCGGCCGCTATATCGGACTCAACCCTGCCGGCACGTTGATGCTGGTGGCGCTGCTGGCCTCGCTCACCGTCTCGGCGATAACCGGTGCGATGTCGGTCACCGTCACCTTCTTCGGCCTGTGGTGGGTCGAGGACACCCACCACTATTCATCGGATGCGGTCATCGTCCTGGTCGTGCTGCATGTATTGGGTGTGGTGGTGATGGCCCTTCTCCAACGCGAGAACCTGATCCGCGCGATGATCACCGGCCGCAAGCGCATCCGCGGTCGTTCCTAAAGCATGATCCGGAAAAGTGCGAAGCGGTTTTCCGGAAAGATCATGCGCGAACAAATACGGTTTGACGCGACTCTGTTTCTGCTCGCGATGGCCGGGACAAGCCCGGCCATGACGGAGGTATTGTCCCCTACGTCAGCTACTGTAGCGGCGGATCGCCGCTCGTCCGCTTCTTGGCGAGATCCATCTCGGTGACCGCGATCAAAATCTCGGCGCGAGTCTTCAGGTCGGGCGCTTCCAGCATGGCCTGCTTCTCGGCAGGGCCGTAGGGCGACATCATCGCCAGCGCGTTGACGAGCGCTTCGTTGGGGGCGCTTTCGACGCCTTCCCAGTCGACCTTGAGATTATTGGCCTTCAGGAAGTCCGCCAGCACGGCCAGCAGCGCCTCGCGGTCGACCTCGTCCTCGCCCATGCGCGCGGTGAAATCATTGGCGAAGGCGAAGAAATCCACCTTGCACTGCCGGTAGGCGGTGAGCACCTCGAGCTCCTCGATAACCTTGAAGCGCGCGACGCCGGTGAGCTCGAGGATGTAGCGGCCGTCGCCGGATTCGGCGAGCTGGGTGATGCGGCCGACGCAACCGACGCGAAACAGCGTCGGTTTGTCGGAATCCTTCGGCGAGTGCGCGACGTCGGGCTGGATCATGCCGATTAGGCGATGGCCGTCGCGAAAGGAATCGTCGACCATCGCAAGGTAGCGCGGCTCGAAGATGTTCAGCGGCATCTGGCCGCGGGGCAGCAGCAGCGCGCCCGGCAGCGGAAACACCGGAATGATCTCCGGGAGGTCGGCGGGCCCGCGATATTCGATGTTGATCGGCATCTGCCCCGGTCCCCCTGGCCTTGCCAGTTCGCTCTACGAAAACAGGATCGTCGACAAACGCTTGCGTCCCTCGACGGTTGCATCATCCGCGCCGCCCCAGGCCTCGAAGAACTGCACCAGCTGCTTGCGGGCGCCGTCATCGTTCCATTTGCGGTCACGTTTGACGATCTCGAGCAGTTGCGCGGTGGCAGCAGTGCGGTCGCCTTGCGCGTTGAGCGCGGTCGCCAGGTCGAATCGGGCCTGATGATCGAGTGGGTTTGCGGCGACTTTCTGTTCCAGCTCCGCGACCGGTCCGAGCGATTGGGCCTGCTCGGCGAGATCGATCGCGGTCTGCACCGCCTTCACCGCGGGATCGTTGCGCTTGGATTCCGGCACCATGGCCAGCGTCTGCTTGGCCTGCTCCATCGCGCCGGAGACGGCGTAGCATTTTGCGAGCCCGGCCAGAGCGGCGATGTTGGTCGAATCGTGCTGAAGCACCTCCGCATAAATCTGCGCCGCGGCTGCGGCGTCGCCCTCGGCCAGCACGGCCTCGGCCTCTTGCAGGATTTCAGCGATATTCGGTTCACCCGGCGCGGTCACGCCCTTGGTCAGCTTTTCGATGAAGGCGTTGAGCTGGCTCTCGGGCACCGCGCCCATGAAGCCGTCCGCCGGCTGGCCGTTGACGAAGGCGATCACGGCCGGGATCGACTGGATACCCATCTGGCCCGGGATCGCCGGGTGCTGGTCGATGTTCATCTTGACCAGCTTGACCTTGCCCTTGGCGGCCCTGACCGCCTTTTCCAGCACGGGGGTGAGCTGCTTGCAGGGGCCGCACCACTCCGCCCAGAAGTCGATCAGCACCGGCTGGCGCTTCGATTCCTCGATGACGTCCTTCACGAAGGTCTGGGTGGTGGTGTCCTTGATCAGATCGGCCGCAGCCGGGTTTGCGGCTCCGTTACCCTGGTCGATGATCGTCACGGCATCCCCTCGTCTGATGTCTGGAATGGCGGGTCTTTAGCACGTCGCCGCTCCCTATGCTTCGCTGTCGGCTCCTAGATTGGGCCGAATGGGCCGAATTTCAATCCATCGGGACCGATTCGGGGGGGCCGGGGCGATTCCGGGCGATTTGGTCGCATTCCGGCTCCATATTGGGCCCCGGATTGCGCATCTATGCCGCCGGTAGCTGTTGCATTCCCCCTCCGCTTTTGGCATACGACAGCCGTTGCCGGCGCGTCACGCGACCGACACAGGATGCGGGTGTAGCTCAGTGGTAGAGCACGACCTTGCCAAGGTCGGGGTCGAGGGTTCGAGCCCCTTCGCCCGCTCCAATTTTTCCCAGAGCATCCAGCCTGACCGGACGGAACCGTGGTTCGCCACGCCGCTGGCGGCTGTATTGGGTTCGAAATGACAATATTGGTCACGGGCAGCGCCGGTCACCTCGGAGAAGCCATTCTCCGGACGCTCCAGGCACGCAATGTGCCTGCGCGTGGGCTCGATCTGAAACCCTCGCCCTTCACTCACGCTGTCGGCTCGATCGTCGATCCCGGCTTCGTGCGGCGCCAGATGGACGGAGTGACGGCGGTGATCCACACCGCAACGCTGCACAAGCCGCATGTGGCGACCCATAGCAAGCAGGACTTCGTCGATACCAACGTGTCAGGCACGCTCGATTTGCTCGAGGCGGCTGCGGCGGCCGGTGTCCGCAGCTTCGTTTTCACCAGCACCACCAGCGCGTTCGGCTCGCAGCTCCGTGCCGGAGCCGGTCAGGCGGCCGTGTGGGTCACCGAGGACCTGCCTCCGGTGCCGAAGAACATCTACGGCACCACCAAGCTGATGGCGGAAACTCTCTGCGAGCTGTTCTTCCGCGAGCGTTCCCTGCCGGTCGTGGTGTTGCGGACCTCGCGCTTCTTTCCCGAGGACGACGATGATCCGGCGATGCGGTCGGCTTATCCGCTCGAGAACGCGCAGGCCAACGAGCTGCTCTATCGCCGGCTGGACATCGCGGACGCGGTCAGCGCCCATCTGCTCGCCGTCGAGCGCGCGCCGAAGATCGGCTTCGCTCGCTACATCATCTCGGCCACCAGCCCGTTCGAGCCGCGTCACCTCTCGGCGCTTGCGCGCGATGCGGCCGGTGTCGTGCGCGAGCTCTATCCGGAGTGCGCAGAGCTCTATGCGGCGCGCGGCTGGAAACTCTTCTCCGAGATCGACCGCGTCTACGTCAACGAGCGCGCGCGGCGTGAGCTTGGCTGGCGACCCGAATTCGACTTCGCGCATGTGCTGAACTGCCTTCGCGAGGGTCGCGATCATCGCAGCACGCTGGCGCGCGTGGTTGGCTCGAAAGGCTATCATGATGTGGTATTTGACGACGGGCCTTACCCCGTCGCCCCGTGAGCGCCACGTTCGTCATTTTGCGCGATGCATCAAATGCCTGTCCGGCGTCACCGCGCGCGACCAGGCCTGAACCGTTCTACTGTGCATGGGGTTGTTTTCGCGTTTTTTGTTTTGGCCCGTCTCTCGTCCTGTTGCGAAAGCGAGCCGCCCGCCAGTCCGATTCCGCGTTGCAGCGAGGAGGACGTCGGCGCGGTGTTCGTGCTCATTGACACTCCGTCTCAATTTTTAATGAGCGCAACCGCAGCACACGCCACGCCCTTCTCAGCGCTCGCAGATGTGCTAGCCTTTTGATGTCTGCCCCTCGGCAGATCCCAAACTTCGCCTCTCGACTAGCAAAACAAAATAAATCGCAGCCCGGACGGCTGCCTTAGGGGAGTGACGCGATGACATCGATGTTCCATCGATCCGTGTTGGCGCTTGCGGCCGTGGCCCTTCTTGCGGGAACCAGCATTGGCAATGCGCAGGACAAGAGCAAACCGCTGAAGAAATACGAATCCGGCACCAAGGAGTTCTGGACCCATCCGCCGGATGACTGGTTCCTGGGCGACGAGACCGAGGCGCAGAAGGGTCTCGCGCCGCCGTCGGGTCCGCCAACCGGCGCCTCCGATGCCGAGCTCGCCAACATCATCAAGAAGGTCAAGCTGCCGCCGGGCTTCAAGATGGAGGTCTATGCCTCCGGCGTGCTGGCCGCACGACAGATGGCCTGGGGTGACAAGGGCACGCTGTTCGTCGGCTCGTTCGGCCTCGGCAACGTCTATGCCATCAAGGACAATGGCGGGAAGAAGGAGGTCAAGACCATCCTGAAGGGGCTGAACATGCCCACCGGTCTGGCCTTCAGGGACGGCGCTCTCTACGTCATCGCCGTCGACAAGCTGATCCGCTACGACAATGCGGAGGCCAATCTCGACAAGCTCGGCGACGGCAAGGTCGTCTATGACGACATGCCGTCCTATGCCGCGCATGGCTGGAAATACATCGCTGTCGACAAAGACGGCTGGTTCTACATTCCGTTCGGACCACCCTTCAACATCGGCATCCCTCCGACCAGCGTCTCGCAGATCCGCCGCGTCGATCCCAAGACCGGCAACGCCGAAATCTATGCGCTCGGCGTTCGCAACTCGGTCGGCGGCGACGTCGATCCGCGCACCGGCAAATACTGGTTCACCGAGAATGCGCGCGACTGGATCAGCGATGATCTGCCCAGCGACAAGCTGAACATGATCAACAAGATCGGCGAGCATTTCGGCTATCCCTACTGCCACCAGGGCAATCTGCCCGACGACAAGTTCGCGATGGGCCACAAGTGCTCCGAGTTCACGCCGCCCGTGCTGAATCTCGGTGCTCACGTCGCTCCGCTCGGCATGAAGTTCTATACCGGCGACCAGTTCCCCGCCGAGTACAAGAACAACATCCTGATCGCCGAGCACGGCTCCTGGAATCGCCACAAGTACCAGGGCGGCCGCATCATGCGCGTGATCGTCGGGCCCGACGGCAAGAACGCCAAGCAGGAGGTGTTCGCCTCCGGCTGGATCGAGGGCGACCAGGGCTATCTCGGCCGTCCCGACGACATCATCCTCGCCAAGGATGGTTCGATCCTCGTTGCCGACGACTGGGCCGGCGCGATCTATCGCATCAGCTACAGCAAGAAGTAGCGCGGGCACGCAAAAGGGGGCTGCGACCGGGTAACGGCCGCAGCCTCTTTGTTTGACGCTGCGAGCCCGCCGCGGAACAGGTTCGTCATGCCCGGACTTGATCCGGGCATCCATCATACGAGAACCTTCTGCAACAGGGATGGATTGCCGGGTCAAGCCCGGCAATGACAGCTGGAGAAGTCAGTCATGCGGGCCGTTGGGTTCGGAATTCTATATGCGACGCTACTGTTCATTCCGGCTCAGGCCGCCGACAACGCCGCGATCAAGGAGAAGGCCTCGGTCTGCTCCGGCTGTCACGGCGAGAACGGCATCTCGCAAACCGAGAACATCCCTTCGCTCGCCGGGCAACCTGATCAATTCATCCAGTGGCAGCTCGTGTTCTTCCGCGCCGGCTCGCGCAAGAACGATCAGATGAAGCCGATCGCGGAAGAAATCACCAACGAGGAGATCCGCAGCTTCGGCGCCTATTTCTCGCAAATGACACCGCCGAAGGGAGCGGAAGATACGGATCCGGACCTGTCGAAAAAGGGCGCGCAGGTTGCCGCCGGCCGCCGCTGTGCTGCATGCCACACGGACAGCTTCGCCGGCACCAAGGGCGTCGCGCGGCTCGCGGGCCAGCGCGAGGAATATCTGGTCAAGGCGCTGCACGATTACAAAGCGGGCCAGCGCGTCGGTGGCGGCGTCGCCGCGATGGCCGATGTCGCCTATCACATGAGCGATGAGGAAATCACCTCGGTCTCGCACTATCTGGCGTATTTCAAGTAGTGTGCGGCTATTGCTGCAAACACTGCTGTCGTCCCGGGCTCGCGCTGCGCGCGCCCCGGGACGATAGCGGAGTGTGTGGTTGCGACCTACCCCGCTCGCTGCTTCTCATACGCCTTCAAATGCGTATAGGCGATGCGCAGCTTCGGCACCGGCACCTTCGCAGCGTCTGCGCGCGCGATGAGGTCGCCGATGACATGATCCGCCTCGACCGGCAGGCCGGCCTTGATGTCGCGGAACATCGAGGCCGTCATCGGCGATCCCTCGGTGGTGAGGTTGCCTTTGACGCGCTCGAAGAACGGGCCGCCCGGCGAGTAGCCCGACGCCGTTGCAATCGCACTGGTCTCATCCAGCATGCCGAGCAGGAAATCTCTTCCCCCCGGGGCTGCGAGGATATTGCCGACGGAGGTGCGCATCAGGCTGGTGGATGCCGCGAGCGAAGAGAGGAACACCCACTTCTCCCACATGTCCTGCATGATGTTCTGGCTGGCGGCGGCGCCGGTGATGCCACTCTTGAAAGCTTCGTCGATCGCCTTGACGCGGTCCGACAGCTTGCCGTCCCGCTCGCCATAGTTCAGCGACTGCATCGGCTGGAGCTGCACCACCTCGCGCTTCTCGTTCAAGGTCGCCGCGATGGCGCAGAGACCGCCGAGCACGCGCTCCTTGCCGAACCTGGTGTCGAGGATGTCGAGATGGCGCATGCCGTTGAGCATGGGGATGATCGCGGTATCAGGACCAACCGCCGGCGCAAATGATTTGATGGCGTCGTCGAGGTCGAACGCCTTGCAGCTCAAGAGCACGACGTCGAACTTGTCCTTGAACGCGTCGGCCTGCACGGTCGGCGGATTCTTCAGCGTCACATCGCCATTCGGGCTCTTGATGACGAGGCCGGCGCTCGCGAGCTCGCTGGCGCGTTTCGGGCGGACCAGGAAGGTGACGTCGCGGCCGGCTTGCAACAGCCTGCCACCAAAATAGCCGCCGATGGCGCCGGCGCCGACCACGAGAATACGCATGGGATGCTCCCTTGTTGCTCTTGGCGGCTACTTATAATCGGCATTGCGCGCGAAGCGAAGCAATCCGGAATGTTGCCACGATCACATTCTGTCGCCGGAGAAGGAGCAGCTAGGCCCCGAGCACCATCTCCTCCACCTCGCGGAGCTGCTCCTTGCCAAAGAACATCTCGTTGCCGACGAAGAAGGTCGGCGAGCCGAATGCGCCGCGGACGACAGCGTCCTCGGTGTTCTTGATCAACCTGGCCTTCACCTCGGGCTCCTGGCTGCGGGCAAACAGCTTTTGCGCATCGAGGCCGGAGGACGCCAGTGCCTTGGCCGCGGTCTCAGGGTCGTCCATCTTTTTCGGCTCGCGCCACATGTGGTGGAAGGCCGCTTCGACATATGTCTCGAACACGGCCTCCAATTGCGCCGCAATTGCCATGCGCATCAGGTTCAGCGTGTTGACGGGGAAATGCGGATTCCAGACATAGGGCTGGACATGAAAGCGCTTGAGGAAGCGCTCGGTTTCCACCTGCTGGAATTCGCGCTTGTTCTTGACGCCCGCGAGCGTCTCGGCCGGCGATCTGTTGTTGGTCGATTTGAAGATGCCGCCGAGCAGGATCGGGACGTATTCGAACTTGACGCCGATGCGCTGCTCGATCGCGGGAATCGCGAGATGGCTGAGATAGGCGTTCGGGCTGCCGAAATCGAACAGGAACTGCGGAGCGGTGCGGGTCAAACTCGTTCTCCCTGGAGACGCTTTTCACCTATTGTGACGCAGCGTGCCCCGCAGGTCCACCGTTTAATGATGGTCATAATACTTTGAGCGTCAGACCTGACGCCGGATCGCCCGCTTGCGCCACACCAAGAGGTAATAGCCCATCTGCAAAACGAGCATGGCGCAGAACACGATGGGATAAGCGGCCCATACACCCTCCAGGCCAATCGTGCGGCTCAGGATCACCGCGGCAGGCAGCTCGATCGCAAGGATCGCGAAGATCGACAGCAGCATCGGCGTCAGCGCGACGCCGGCTGCGCGCATGGCGCCCGAAAACACCGTGGCGAGGCCGAACGGCACCGAGCTCCAGAGGGCGATGTCGAGCAGGCCCTTGGCCAGATCGAGCACGGCGCTGTCGGTGATGAAGATGCCGAGCACGGCGCGCGGCACGAGATAGATCAGCGCCACGAGCCCGCCGGTCAGGACGAGGTTGAATGTGAGCCCAATCCGCACGATGCCGTCGAGCCGGGCTCTGTCGCCGCTGCCGACCGCCTGCGCGCCGAGGATCGAGACCGCGATCGAAATCGACATCGCCGTGAACTGCGTGTAGCCCATCACCTGGTTGACGGCGCCGTAGGCAGCCGTGGCATTCGATCCAAAGCCGTTGACGAGGCCGAGCAGGACCAGCTCAGCGATCGCCATCACCACCATGCCGACGGCACTCGGCAATCCGATGCTGAGGATCTTTCCCAGCATCACACCGTTGAGCCGGAGCTGGCGCAGCAGGATCGCGTCCGGTGCGAGCGCGTGCTTTGTCCTCAGCAGATAAAGGGCCAGCGCGATCAGCGTGAGCGCGTTCGCGATCGCTGCCGCCCAGGCCGGACCGGTGATGCCGGCGGCCGGCAATCCGAACGACCCGCGGATCAAGACTGGTGTCAGGATCAGGCCGATCGCCGTCGACAAGGCCAGCGCCAGCAACGGCGTGAGCGCATCGCCGACGCCGCGGATCATCGCGGTCATCAGCAGGAAGACGAAGCCGAGCGGCATGGTGAGCAGCATGATGCGCGCATAGCCGCTGGCCTGATCGAGGATATCCGTCGGCGTGGCGAGTGCCATCATGAGCTGGCGGCTGAAGAGGCCGCCGATCAGCGCAACCGAGACGGACAGCAAAAGGCCGATCGCGAGCGTCGTGCCCACGACTAGCTTGATCTTGTCGTGCTCGCGCGCGCCAAAGGCCTGACCGATCAAGACGGTTGCGCCGGTGCTGAGGCCCATAACGAAGGCGAACAGGAAGAACATCACCGGGAAGAACACCGAGGCGGCCGCCAGCGCGTCGACACCGATCATCTGGCCGAGATAGACGTTGCTGATGGTGCCGAACAGCGATTGCAGTGCATTGCTCAGCATGAGTGGAGCGAGGAAGCGTAAAAATGTCTTCCAGAGCGGCTGGGCGGCGGACATGAGTGGGCCTTTCATCAGGGCGTGCGAGGCCGTTGCCGCGCTGAGCGCGCGGCTTGGGCCGTCGATGGGATCGTGAAGAGCGCCGCGCGGCTTACGCGCGGTCGCTATAGGCGAGCTTGACGATGTGGTCGCGGATGTCGGTCGGCCAGTCCGCGATCAGGCCGGTGAAGCGCCGCCGGTCGTCCGCGAACAAGGCGCGTGAAGCTTCTTCGAACTGAGGCAGGTTGCCCGCCATGGTCGACATGAAGTGGTAGGCCGCATCGCGCGCCTGCCGCTCGCGGTCCTTGTCGCCGCTGGCGCGCCTCGCCTCATCCACGAGCTTGCGCAGCGCGACCGAGGCGCCGCCCGGTTGCGCGCCGAGCCACTCCCAGTGGCGCGGCAACAGCGTCACCTCGCGCGCGACCACGCCGAGCTTCGGTCGGCCGCGGCCGCGCGGCTCGCTCGGCGGTGCGGTCTCCCCGACCGGGGGCGGGACGAGCTTCGCCAGCCGTGCCAGCACCTCGCGGTCCCCGCCGCGCAGGTCGAAGTCGATCGAGCGGCCCGTGGCGTCCTCGAAGATGATGATGGGAGCGTCCGGCTGCGGCGCTACCCTTTTAACGACCAGCGCGACCTCGCCGGCCGGCCCGGATACCAGGCGACGCTGCCCTTGGAAGGCGGTGAAGGTCTTCTGCATTTGAAATCATTGCCATATTGACGACGGTGGGACGATTTAATACCCGGGTAAATTACGAACGTCAATATACCCGGGTGAAAATAACCGCACGACGGCTCGACATTGCGTCCTCGGGCTGGCACGAACGGCGCCGCCGACTGGCCACGCTAGCCCTGGGGACTTCGCCGATGCTGACCGTTCACCACCTCAACAATTCCCGCTCGCAGCGCGTGCTGTGGCTGCTCGAGGAGTTGGGCGTGCCCTACGAGATCGTGCGCTATCAGCGCCAGCCGGACATGCGCGCGCCGAAGGAGCTGCGCGCCATCCATCCGCTCGGCAAGTCCCCCGTCATCACCGACAACGGCAACACCATCGCCGAGTCGGGCGCGATCATCGAATATCTCGTCGCGACCTACGGCAACGGCCGGCTGGTCCCGCCGCCTGATACGCCGGAACGGCTGCGCTACACCTATTGGCTGCATTATGCCGAAGGGTCTGCGATGCAGCCGCTGCTGCTGAAGCTGCTGTTCACGCTGATGCCGAAGCGCGCTCCGGCGTTGCTGCGCCCGCTGGTGCGCAAGGTTTCGAACCAGGCGCTGACCACGCTGGTCAATCCGCAGCTCAAGCAGCACATGGATTATTGGGAAGGCGAGCTTGGCAAGAGCGAGTGGTTCGCCGGCAACGCGTTCACCGCAGCCGACATCCAGATGAGCTTCCCGCTGGAAGCCGCGCAGGCGCGCGGCGGGCTCGAGCAGGGCCATCCCAAGGCGATGGCCTTCCTCGAGCGCATCCACGCCCGGCCGGCCTATGCGCGCGCGCTGGAAAAAGGTGGGCCGTACCAGGTGGGACGGTAACTGTTTGCATCGTCATTCCCCGTTCGGCCCTGCGGGCCGCCCCGGGATGACAGCCGCGGTTAGTTCGGGTGCAGCACGCGCCCGCGCGTCTCCGGCAGCGCAAAGGCGGCGATGAAGAACAGGGTGTAAGCCACCACCGCGAAGATCGCGATCGCGTTCGCAAGCGACGTCGACGCCGATAGCGCGCCGACGAGGAACGGAAACAGTGCGCCGATCCCGCGGCCGAAATTGTAGCAGAAGCCCTGGCCGGAGCCGCGAAGCCGCGTCGGATAGAGCTCGGTCAGGAACGCGCCGATGCCGGAGAAATAGCCGGAGGCGAAAAATCCGAGCGGGAAACCGAGCACCCACAGGATCTCGTTGGTGAGCGGTAGCTGCGTGTAAAGCAGCACCACGGCTATGGCGCCGATCGAGAAGATCAGGAACAGATTGCGCCGCCCGATCCGATCGGCGAGCCAGGCGCCGGTGAGATAGCCGATGAAGGAGCCGATGATCAGGGTCGACAGATAGCCGGTCGAGCCGACGATCGACAGATGCCGCTCCTTGGTCAGGAATTGCGGCACCCAGAACGTGACGGCGTAGTAGCCGCCCTGGCAGCCCGTCGCCATCAGCGAAGCCAGGATCGTGGTCTTCAGGATCGGGCCGGAGAAGATTTCCCAGATCGCCGGGCGATCCCCGCTCGCGGCGTGCCTGGCGCGAGCCTCGGCCGCGATCTCCGGCTCGGTGACGGAGCGGCGGATGTAGAACACCAACAGTGCCGGCAGCGCGCCGATCACGAACATCCAGCGCCACGCCGTCTCCGGCGGCAAGACCGAGAACAGGATCGCCTGCGACAGCACGGCGAGGCCCCAGCCGACCGCCCAGCCCGACTGCACCGAACCGACCGCGCGGCCGCGATATTGCGGCCGGATTGCTTCACCCATGAGCACGGCGCCCGCGGCCCATTCGCCGCCGAAGCCGAGGCCGAGCACGGCGCGTGCGATCAGGAGCTGGTCGAAATTCTGCACGACAGCGCAGACCAGCGAGAAGAACGAGAACCAGATGATGGTGATCTGGAGCGTCCTCACCCGGCCGATATGGTCGGAGAGATAGCCGCCGAGCCAGCCGCCGATCGCGGACGCCAGCAGGGTCACCGTGCCGGCCAGGCCAGCGGAGGCCGCGTCGACCTTCCACAGCGCGATGATGGTGCCGATCACCAGCGGGTAGATCATGAAGTCCATGCCGTCGAGCGCCCAGCCCGCCGCGCAGGCCCAGAACGTCCGCCGCTCGGCGACGTTCATGTCCCGGTAGAAGGCAAGGAGGCTGGTGTCTTCGATCTCGGTGCGTTCGATGCGCTGGTTCGGATCGGTCGCGGTCATCTGCGTTTCCCCGGCAATTTCTTGGCCGCGGTGGTAGCACGCGTCGCGATGCACGCAAGCCTTGATGTACGCAAGCCTTGGAGCTGTCTTGGGGCTATGCAGGGATAGCGCTACTGCCCCGCCGCTTCTGCGCCCCGCGTGCGAAGGTCGGGCGCGCCAAGCGGCCCGTTGGCCGTCACGAGAATTGAATTGGCCGATGTCTGGCCCATCGGTTCGACGATGAGATGGCCCATCGCCTTCAGCTCCTTCAGAACATCGCCAGGAAAGCCGTTCTCGACACGTACCTCGTCCGGCAGCCATTGGTGGTGCAGCCGCGGCGCCGCGACAGCAGCGGCCACATCCATCTTGTAGTCGAGGACGTTCACGATCACCTGGAGCACCGTCGAGATGATGCGGCTGCCGCCGGGCGAGCCCGTCACCAGCACCGGCTTGCCGTCCTTCAGCACGATGGTCGGCGACATCGACGACAGCGGCCGCTTGCCCGGCCCGGGAAGATTGGCCTCGAAGCCGACGAGGCCATAGGCATTGGAGGCGCCGAAGGCGGCGGTGAAATCGTCGAGCTCGTTGTTGAGCAGCACGCCGGTGCCATCGGCAACGAGGCCGACGCCGTAGCTGAAGTTCAGCGTATAAGTGTTGCTGACGGCATTGCCGCGGGAATCGACGACAGAAAAATGCGTGGTGTTGCTGCCTTCGCGTGGCGAGGGAGCGGCGGAAGCCAGTTCATTCGATGGTGTGGCGCGTTCGGCAGAGATGCCGGAGCGCATCTTGGCCGCGTAGTCCTTCGCCGTCAGCGTTTCGATCGGCGCGTTGACGAAGGCGGGATCGCCGAGATAGCGCGCACGATCCGCGTAGGCGCGCTTCATGGCCTCGATCAGGAGATGCAGCGACGCCGGCGACCCCTGCTTCAGATCGGCGAGTTGAAAACCCTCGAGGATGTTGAGCGTCTCCACCAGCACGACGCCGCCGGACGAGGGCAGCGGCATCGACACGATGTCGTAGCCGCGATAGGTGCCGCGCACCGGCGCACGTATCACGGGCTGATAGGCTTTCAGATCGGCCGACGTCATGATGCCACCCGCGTCAGCCACGGCCTTGGCGAGCTTTTCCGCAACCGGCCCTTCATAGAAGCCGCGTGGCCCCTGTGCAGCGACAGCCGACAGCGTCTCGGCAAGATCGGCCTGTACCAGCCGGTCGCCTTCGCTGATCGGCGTGCCATCGGGCCGCGAGAAGATTTTGGCCGAAGAAGGCCAGCGTGCCAGCCGCCGGTGCCAGCCCGGCAGCGTATCGGCCATGTCGTCGCTGACGACGAAGCCATCGCGGGCGAGCGCGATCGCAGGCTCCAGCAACTGCGCCAGCGTGAACTGGCCCGAGCCGTATTTCTCCAGCGCCAGGGAAAGTCCGGCAACGGTGCCGGGCACGCCGACGCCCAGCGCGGAATCCCGCGACTTCGCCGTATCGGGCTTGCCGTCGGCGCCGAGGAAGATCTGTGGCGTGGTCGCTGCCGGCGCCGTCTCGCGAAAGTCGATCGTGATGTCTTCATTGCGATCGGCGGAATGGATCACCATGAAGCCGCCGCCGCCGATATTGCCGGCGCGCGGATAGGTCACGGCCATCGCAAAGCCGGTGGCGACCGCGGCATCGACCGCATTGCCGCCACGCCGCAGGATGTCTGCACCGACCTGTGCTGAGATCCTCTCCTGCGCCACCACCATGCCATGCTCGGCCGCGATGGCGCGCACGGTGTCGCGGGCGGGCGGAACATAGCCCTGCCGCGCATCCTGGGCGGTCGCAGGCGCGAGACCAAACGCGAGAGTGGTTATGACGGCGAAAACCGTCCGCCGAGTCGGATATGACGACATGATCAAATTTCCGCGGCGACTTCGGACCAGTTCACACGCCTCCCGGCAATGCTATACCGTTGCCCCGAGATCGGCAAAACTGTTCGTGATGAGGATTGCGTGATGACGACGATCGCCCCAGATGCGCGCATGGCCGGCGCGCCGCGGACTTATCCGCCGCGCGCCGCCGTCGTCAGCTGGATCTTCTTCGATTGGGCCGCGCAGCCCTATTTCACGCTGATCACGACCTTCGTGTTCGCGCCCTATTTCGCCACCAGCGTTGCGTCCAATCCCGCCACCGGCCAATCGCTGTGGGGATTTGCGATGGCGGCCGCAGGCCTTGCCATCGCACTGATGTCGCCGGTGCTTGGCGCCATCGCGGATGCTTCGGGCCGCAGGAAGCCGTGGATTGCGGGATTCGGCGCGGTGCTGGTGCTGGCTTCGTGCACGCTGTGGATCGGCAAGCCCGGCGATCAGGCCATCATTCCACCGCTGCTCACGGCGGTGGCGCTCGCCAGCGTCGGCGCGGAGTTCGCCACCGTCTTCAACAACGCGATGATGCCGACCCTGGTGCCGCCGGAGCGGATCGGTCGGCTTTCGGGCACCGGCTGGGCCACGGGTTACATTGGCGGCATCGTCAGCCTGATCATCGTGCTCGGCTTCCTCGCTGCAAATCCCGAGACCGGCCGTACGCTGCTCGGCCTCACGCCGCTGTTCGGGCTCGATCCGGCCAGTCATCAGGGCGATCGGATCGTCGGACCGCTGACGGCGGTGTGGTTCGTGATCTTCGTGATGCCGCTGTTCCTGTTCACGCCCGACTATCCGGCGAAGCGCCCGCTGCGCGAAGCGCTGCACGAAGGATTGTCGGAGCTGAAGCAATCGATCAGAAGCCTGCCCAGGCAGAAGTCGCTTGCGGCGTTCCTGCTCGCCAACATGATCTACACCGACGGTCTGGTGTCGCTGTTCGCCTTCGGCGGCATCTATGCCGCGGGTACGTTCGGCTGGCACACAATCCAGATCGGCACCTTCGGCATCATGCTCGCGATCACCGGTACAGTCGGCGCCTGGGTCGGCGGCAAGCTCGATGATCGTCTTGGGCCGAAGCGCGTCATTGCCGGCAGCATGCTTCTGCTGCTGTTATCCGTGGCGGCGATCCTTCTCGTCGACAAGGACAGCGTGTTGTTCGTGAAGGTCACGCCGCCCATGCCGGGCGCGCCCCTGTTCTCGAGCGCGGCTGAGCGCGCCTATCTCGTGCTGGGTTGTCTGATCGGCGCAGCCGGTGGCCCGCTGCAGGCTGCCTCACGCACGCTCTTGATCCGCCTCGCACCGAAAGACCGCATCGCGCAGTATTTCGGCCTGTTCGCACTGACCGGGAAGGTGACGTCCTTCATCGGACCACTCCTGATCGGCGTGATCACCGCGGCAACGGCAAGCCAGAAGGCCGGCATGGCCGTGCTGGTGGTGTTCTTCGTCGCGGGATTGGGGCTGTTGATGCGGGTGAAGGAGTAGCATCTCCGCGGTCATTCCGGGGCATCGCGGAGCGATGAACCCGGAATCTAGAGATTGTCGCGCGAGATTCCGGGTTCGCGCTGCGCGCGCCCCGGAATGACGGCAAAATCAATGCCTGAAGTGCCGCGTGCCCGTGAGCACCATGGCGATGCCGTGATCGTCGGCGGCCTTGATCACCTCGTCGTCGCGCATCGAGCCGCCCGGCTGCACCACGGCGGTCGCGCCGGCCTCGATGCAGGCGAGCATGCCGTCGGCGAACGGGAAGAACGCGTCCGAAGCCACCACCGAGCCCTTGGTGAGCGGCGCGGCGAGCTTCAGCTCGTTCGCAGCATCCTGGGCCTTGCGCGCCGCAATCCGCGCCGAATCCACCCGGCTCATCTGGCCCGCGCCGATGCCGACGGTGGCGAGATCCTTGGCGTAGATGATGGTGTTGGACTTGACGTGCTTGGCGACACGGAAGGCGAATTTGAGGTCGCGCATTTCCGCATCCGTCGGCGCGCGCTTGGTGACGACCTTGAACGTCATGTCGTCGACCACCGCGTTGTCGCGGCTCTGCACCAGCAGGCCGCCGGCGACCGTCTTTGCGGTGAGGCCCGGCGCGCGCGGATCAGGCAGGCTGCCGGCGAGCAACAGGCGGAGGTTCTTCTTGCCGCCGATGATGGCGATCGCCTCCTCGGTCGCGTCGGGGGCGATGATCACCTCGGTGAAGATCTTGGTGATCTCGCGCGCGGTATCGGCATCGAGCGCGCGGTTCATCGCGATGATGCCGCCGAACGCCGAGGTGGAGTCGCAGGCCAGTGCCCTGCGATAGGCTTCGACCAGGTTCGCGCCTTCTGCGACGCCGCAAGGGTTGGCGTGCTTGACGATGACGCAGGCCGCGGTGCGCTTGGCGTCGAATTCGCCGATGCATTCATAGGCCGCATCGGTGTCGTTGATGTTGTTGTAGGACAGCTCCTTGCCCTGGAGCTGCCGTGCCGTCGAGACGCCCGGGCGCTTGTCAGGGGTCGCGTAGAACGAAGCGGTCTGGTGCGGGTTCTCGCCGTAGCGCAGCGACTGGATCAGCTTGCCGCCGAAAGCGCGGAAGTCGGGCGCGTCGATCTCGAGCTGCCGGTTGAACCAGTTCGAGATCGCGGCATCGTAGGCCGCGGTGCGCGCGTAGGCCTTCGCGGCCAGCCGCCGGCGCAGCTTCAGCGTGGTTGCGCCCTTGTTGGCGGTGAGCTCGTCGAGCACGGCCTTGTAGTCATCTGCCTCGACCACGACGGCGACGTCGTCGTGGTTCTTCGCGGCGGCGCGGATCATCGCGGGGCCGCCGATGTCGATGTTCTCGATGCAATCCTCGAAGCCCGCGCCTTTGTCGACGGTCGCCTCGAACGGATAGAGATTGACGACGAGCAGGTCGATCGGCGCGATGCCGTGCGCCTTCATTGCCTCGGCATGCTCCTTGTTGTCGCGGATCGCGAGCAGGCCGCCATGGACTTTCGGATGCAGCGTCTTGACGCGGCCGTCCATCATCTCGGGGAAGCCGGTGAGGTCGGAAACGTCCTTCACCTTCAGACCCGCCGCGGCGATCGCTTTCGCAGTGCCGCCGGTCGAAACCAGCTCGACATCATGCGCGGCCAGCGCCTTGGCGAATTCGATCAGGCCGGTCTTGTCGGAAACGGAAAGCAGGGCGCGGGTCACGCGGCGGGGATGGTCAGTCATGAGCAAGATCCTCTGTCTTAAGGAGTGTCTATGCCCAGGCGCGCGGCAGCTATGTGTCGCGCTTCCCGATGGTGCTCCATCCAAGGTCGCCAGTCGCGCGAACGAGGGCTCGATAGCAGTTTTCGGCGTGCTTCACAACGTTCAGATGGTGCCGAATCCGCGCGTTTAAAGCGGAAGTTCCGGCTCTCGCCGGGCGTTGCGGCGGGCATTGGTGACGGTCGGCGACGCCGTGGAGCGGATGAAGCTCCAGCGGATCGAAGGGGCCTGCCGCGCATCCTGCCGGATCACGATCTGGGCGGTGCGGCGCGGGCCGTCATTGCCGGCCAGGAACACGCTGTCCTCAAGGTCC
This sequence comes from Bradyrhizobium sp. Y36, assembly GCF_002531575.1. Classification (GTDB taxonomy): domain Bacteria; phylum Pseudomonadota; class Alphaproteobacteria; order Rhizobiales; family Xanthobacteraceae; genus Bradyrhizobium. Next base: position 117,947 of record NZ_NWTI01000007.1, read on the forward strand.
ACCTTGTCGTCGAGCGCCTCGAAGGTCCAGACGTCGCGGTTCGGCAGCACCAGCATGACGCCGCGGGCGTCCGACAGCCGGCTCGCCTTCACCGCCGGATGCAGATGGAAGCGCAGCGCGAAATCGGCATCCGCGCCCTTGAAACGCCCGCCCTGCGGCGGCGACAGCGTGTCCTCGCCGTCGATGCGCGCGCCGTCATTGGCGATCATCAGAACGCGGCGGTGGATCGCGCCGAATTTGGCGAGATAGCCGTCATGCGAGGTCGTGAGCAGCGTGCCGTTCTGTACGACCTCGCGATAGCTCTCGACCTCGACCGGGCCGCTGGTGACGGGCGAGCCATGCAGCAGCCGCTTCATCGCCGACATCTCCACAAACTGGCATGAGGACGTCTCGTGATAGGTCAGCGTCGAATGCGCCGCCGTACTGCGCGCGAACGGACGCCAATTGTCGCGGCCCGTGGTCGGCATGCCGCAATTGGTGACGATGCGGCTGATGCCGGACGACAATTCGAACGACAGACAGCCGGCATGGGCGTCATGACTGACGCCGGCCGGCGGCGGCGGGCCGGTGTCGATGATCACGGTGGTCTGACCGGCATCGAGGCGCTGAAAACCGGTGTGCGGCATGTTCGCCATCGGCGCGCCGTGGGTGTCGTCATAGGCGAGCAGCGTAGCGAGCAGATCTGAAGACGTCGCACTCATGCCGTTGAACAGCGCGAAATTGCCGTCGCCGTGCCGGAAGAAGCGCAGCATCGGCATCATGCGGTCGATCGCGTTGAGCAGCGCCGGCGGCGGCGCGATGTTGCGCGCGGCAAAAGTCTGGCGCAGCGGCAAGAGGTCGATCAGGAGCTCGATCAGCGCGCCCGGATTGCGCGAGATGTGCCCGCCGTCGGGCAGGATCTGCCGCTGCAATTCGTCCGACAGTTTTTTCGAGGCGCTGCGGATGTGCCGTGCCTGATTGGCAAGGCAGAGCGTCGTGTAGCACAGTGCGATCAGCACCTGGAGCTTCGGCACCCCGTCCGGAATGTCGACCATGGTGTAGCGCAGGAAGCGGATCTCGCGTGCGAGCGCGCGCAAGTAACGGCGGTAGAATTTGTTGTCGGTCTCGCCCAGCACCAGCGGCGCCTGCGACAGCAGCGAGATCACGCGCCGGGCCAGCACGTCGGCGCGGCGCGCGACCGGACGACGCTTGTTGGCGGGATTGGCGATCCAATCCTCGATCAGCGCGCGCGCATTCGCCCGGGTCAGCGCAGTGTCGGCGGCGCGCAAATGGCGCAGCCAGCCGAAGCCGAGCAGCGCAACCTCCCAATCCTCCGACGGTGGCTCGAGATCGAAGATCGAGCGGCCGTGGCAATTGACGATCTTGCCGGCGAAGACGAAGCGGCCGGCATAGATCTCGGCGGCGCGGGTCGCATCCGCGGTGCGCAGGTCGTGCGGTGCGATGATCAGCCTGTCCGTGCGTCCCGGCCAGACCCGCGACAACGCAACAGAACCGCCGCTCGCGCGCGCGAGCATGTTCCGCGCGAAGCGGTTCATGACCAGCGTCGAGATACGTCTGCGTTGAGCGACCGACACGCCTTGCCTTGAAGGGGGAGAGGATTAGCGACGAATCCCTATTAATCCCAAAATCGACCGCCTGACACCACCCTGAACGGGACGAATCAGTGTCGGGGTTGCAAAAACCGGTGCAAAATCAGGATTTAACGAGCCGGCTTGCGAAGAACCCGTCGAGCCCGCCGAGCTTGGGATCGGCGTTCGGCAGATGGCAGGGCAGGGTACGCAGATCTCCGTCGGCGGTGATGATTTCGTCGAGATCCGCGACCTCCGAGGCCGTGATCGGGACGCGGCGAAGCGCGGGCTCGGCGGCCAGCAGCGTCGCCACGGCCTGCTCGCCTTCCTCGGGTTCCAGCGAGCAGGTGCAATAGATCAGCGTGCCGCCGGGCTTGAGCAGCGATACCGATTTTCGCAGCAGTTTTTGCTGGAGCGCGGACAGGGCGGTGATGTCCGATTCCTGCCGCAGCCAGGCCACATCGGGATGACGGCGTATCGTACCGGTCGAGGTGCAGGGGGCGTCGATCAAAATACCGTCGAAGCCCTCGGCGGGACCGGCCCATTCCACGGCGTCAGCGACGACGGTCTCGGCCTGGAGCGACAGCCGCGCCAGATTTTCGCGTAAGCGCGCCACTCGGGCGGGCGAGCGGTCGATCGCCGTGACATGCGCGCCGGCGTGCGCCAGTTGCGCGGTCTTGCCGCCGGGGGCCGCGCAGAGATCGGCGATGGACTTGCCCTTGACGTCGCCGAACAGCCGGGCCGGCAGCGCGGCGGCGGCGTCCTGCACCCACCATTGTCCCTCGGCGAAACCGGGCAGCATGGTCACCGAGCCGTGCAGCAGCATCCGCACCGTCCCGGTCGGCAGCGTCTCGCCATGCAGGCGGCTCGCCCATTGTGCGGCATCCGACTTCACGGTGAGATCCAGCGAAGGTTCGTGGCCGAGCGCCAGTGCCATCTCGCGCGCGGTCGCCTCGCCATAATACGCGCTCCAGCGCGCCAGCAGCCATGGCGGCAGGTCCAGCGACTGCGTGGCGACCTCCTCGACGAGCGCCTTGCCCTCGCGCGCGCAGCGGCGCAGCACGGCATTGACGAGGCCGGCATAGCGCGCCGCGCGCCGGTCGGATTGCACGAGGCGAACGGAGAGATCGACGGCCGCATGATCCGGCACGTCCATCCAGAGGATCTGCGCGGCGCCGATCAGGAGCGCGCTCTGCGCGCGGGGCGCATCGGAGGGAATGCCCTTGTCCAGCAGGCGGGACAGCACATGGCCGAGCGTGCCGAGCCGGCGCAGTACGGTGGCGACCAGGCGGCGCATCAGCGCGCGGTCGCGGTCCGCCAGCGTCTTCAGTGCGGGATGGGCGCCGCTGCCGTCGAGCTGATCGTCGAGCGTGCGGTGCTTGTGCAGCACGCCGTCGACGATGTCGGCGGCAATCCGTCGTGCCGCAAGGCCTGGCACTTCGGACGGAGGGGCGAAACGTTGAGATGGCATGCAAAAGCAAGGTTCTGAGCGAGCGGCAGTTCCGCCGCAATGGGCGCATGCCTTGAGAAAGCAATCTCTGGCACGCGAATATGCCAAATGTAAGAATAGCTTCCGTCTTTTTCAGCCCTTCGGGCCCGATTTCAGGAATGCGTTATTGGACGTCGCGCCGCAAGCCGTCCTGCGCTAGAAGACCGGACCATGAGTGACCAGCCTCCCGTTCCCGATCGCAAGCCGCTCTCGCCGGCCGCCCAGCGCGCGCTGGCCGAAGCCGAGGCGCGCCGGCAGGCTGCAGAGGCCGGGAGCGAGGCCAAGGCGAAGGAGCTGCAGGGCCCGAAGGGCCCCGAGCCCACCCGCTACGGCGACTGGGAGCGCAAGGGCATCGCCTCCGACTTCTGACCTGTCCGCCTCCGAACGCTATAGATAGTGATTGTCGCGGAGGTAACCGATGATGCGTTCGCAAGCCGCGTCGGTCGACAGCTCCGAGGTGTCGATGGTGATCTCCGGAGCTTGCGGTCGCTCATAGGGATCGTCGATGCCGGTGAACGCCGGCAGTTCCCCCGCCCGCGCCTTCCGATAGAGCCCCTTGGGATCGCGACGTTCGCATTCGGCGAGCGGGGTCGCGACGTGGATCTCGATGAACTCGCCCGTCTCGACCCGCTGACGTGCCTGCTCGCGCTCGCTGCGGTACGGCGAGATCAGCGCGACCAGCGCGATCATGCCGGCGTTGACGAACAACGCGGCGATCTCCGCGGCGCGACGGACGTTTTCCGCCCTGTCCGCGTTGGAGAAGCCGAGGTCCCGGTTGATGCCGTGGCGAAGATTGTCGCCGTCGAGCAACGTGGCGTGACGTCCGAGCTCGGCAAGCCTGCGGTCGACGAGATCGGCGATCGTGGATTTGCCGGCGCCGCTCAGCCCCGTGAACCAGAGCACGCAGGGCCGTTGCTGCTTCAGCCGCGCCCGCACGGATTTGTCGACGGCCAGCCGCTGCCAGTGAATGTTGGTGGCGCGCCGGAGCGAAACGTCGATCATTCCCGCCGCGGCGGTGCGGTGGCTGATCGGATCGATGAGAATGAAGCTGCCCATGTCGCGATTGTCGCGATAGGTCTCGAATACCAGCGCCCGGTCGAGGCTGAGATGGGCGTAGCCGATCTGGTTGGCATCGAGCGTCGCGGCGCTTTCCTGCGCCATGGTGTCGATGGCGATGCGGTGCTTGAGCGTCGTGATCACCGCGCCGGTCGAGGCCGTGCCGCATTTGAGCATATAGCGCCGGCCTGCAACCATAGCCTCATCGTCGAACCAGACCAGATGCGCCGCAAGCTGATCCGAGACCTGCGGTGCGGCTCCTGCCGTCAGCACGTCGCCACGGCTGACGTCGATCTCGTCAGTCAATGTGAGCGTGACCGATTCGCCGGCCGCAGCGCGATCGCGCTCGCCGCCGGGCGAGAGAATGCGTGCGACGCGCGTCCGACGGCCCGAGGGCTGCACCGCGATGGTCTCGCCGGTCGCAATTGTCCCGCTGGCGATCCGGCCGCAGAAGCCGCGAAACTCCGCGTTCGGCCGGTTGACCCACTGCACCGGCAGCCGGAACGGCCGCTGCGAGACATCGCCGGAAACGTCGACCGATTCCAGATAGGCGGTGACGGTCGGCCCGGTGTACCAGGGCATCCGCGTGCTCGGAGCGACGATGTTGTCGCCGTCGGGCGCCACGACCGGGATGCACTGGACCTCCGAGATTCCGAGCTGTCCGGCCATCGTGAGATATTCGGCCGTGATGGCCGCGAAGCGATCCCCGTCGAATCCGATCAGATCCATCTTGTTCACGGCGAGCACGACGTGACGGATACCGAGCAACGACAGGATGTGGCTGTGGCGCCGCGTCTGCGTGATCACGCCCTTGCGGGCATCGACCAGCACCACGGCGAGTTCGGCGTTGGACGCACCAGTCGCCATGTTGCGGGTATATTGCGCGTGTCCCGGCGTGTCGGTGACGATGAAGCGGCGCAGCTTGGTGGCAAAAAAACGATAGGCGACGTCGATCGTGATGCCCTGCTCGCGTTCCGCCTGCAAGCCGTCGACCAGCAGCGCGAAATCGAGATCGCCGCCGGTGGTGCCGGCGGTCTTGCTCTCGGACGCGAGCGCGTCGAGCTGGTCGTCGAGCAGCGTCTTGGAATCGTAGAGCAGGCGGCCGACCAGCGTGCTCTTGCCGTCGTCGACGCTGCCGCAGGTGACGAAACGCAGCGTCGGACGATCATCCTGATCCAGCCGCGGCGCATCGGACGCGGCGATCGTGGGGGCCTCGTGATAGGACATCAGAAGTAGCCTTCCGCCTTTTTGCGCTCCATCGATGCGGGACTGTCCCGGTCGATCATGCGTCCCTGCCGTTCGGAGGTGCGTGAGGCCATCATCTCCCGCACGATCTCGGGCAGCGTTGCCGCGGTCGAGACCGTGGCGCCGCTGAGCGGATAGCAGCCCAGGGTGCGAAACCTGACGGAGCGCATATGCGGCTCTTCGCCGGCAAGCAGCGGCATCCGGTCGTCGTCTACCATGATCAGCGCGCCGTCGCGCTCGACCACCGGGCGCGAGGCGGCCAGATAGAGCGGAACGATCGGGATGTTCTCGGCGAGGATGTAGTCCCAGACGTCGAGCTCGGTCCAGTTCGACAGCGGAAACACCCGCATGCCCTCGCCGGGCGCGAGCATCGTGTTGTACAGGCTCCACAGCTCCGGCCGCTGGTTCTTCGGATCCCAGCGATGCGCCGCGCTCCGGTGCGAGAACACGCGCTCCTTGGCGCGCGATTTCTCCTCGTCGCGCCGCGCGCCTCCGATCGCGGCGTCGAAGCCGTGAAGGTCGAGCGCCTGCCGCAAGGCCTGCGTCTTCATGACGTCGGTGTAGCGGGCCGAGCCGTGGGTGAAGGGATCGATGCCCTGGCGCAATCCGTCATCGTTGGTATGGACGATCAGGTCGAGGCCGAGCTCGTGCGCGCGGCGGTCGCGAAATGCGATCATCTCGCGAAATTTCCAGGTCGTGTCGACGTGCAGCAGGGGGAACGGCGGCTTGCCGGGATGAAATGCCTTCATCGCCAGATGCAGCAGCACCGAGGAGTCCTTGCCGATCGAATAGAGCATCACCGGCTTGCGAAACTCGGCCGCGGTTTCGCGCAGGATGTGGATGCTCTCCGCTTCCAGGCGCCGGAGATGGCTGGTGGCGCTGCGGTGCGCCGGGGCCTCGTCCGGCGCGTCGTGTGCCGGCGGGGCCTCCATGACGATCTGTCCGGTCATGCGGCGGTGCCCATGCAGTCGCCGAACAGGTGCGTGGCGGTATCGGTATCGAGCGAGAGATCGCCAACGCAGCCTGCAACCGAAGCGCGATAGACGTCATTGACGCCGCAATACTCGAGAGCGTCCAGCACCGTCTGGCTCAGCGAGGACGTCACGCGGCGTTGGTAGCGGTAGGCTGTATCGGAGGTATGCAGATTGGGGACGTCGTAGATGATCGCCTCACTGGGCCATATAACTCGTGCGTTATCCGCTTGGTCCGGTCCTTTCTCCCGCCAGCACGTCACCGCCTTTTCGGCAAAGCTGTTCGAAAGACCGAGCCGGTCGAAGAGGATGCGCACCGACGATACGGGCTCCTTGCTCACTTCATACACGTAACGGGTGACCGGAATGCCGTGTCGCTTGGCATAAGTCTCCACCCGCGCGGCGTTGAGCGCGGCGGCAACGTAATTGTGGACCAGCGTTTTTTCAGAAACGCGGTCCGACCATTTTTCGATCCACGACGCCAGTGAACTCGCCGGTTCGCGATCGAGCATGATGCAATGGAGCCGGTGTCGCGGATAGCCCGCATCAATCAATATCTGTAGGGGATTGAACAGACATTCCGCGAGCACATAGGGGCCCATCGTCTCCTTGCTGAAGATATTCGGGCTATTGCTTGCTGATGGCACGATCCAAGGTCTCGATGAGTTGCCCACCATTGCATCGCGCAGGATGGCCTTCACCGGCTGGTAGTATGAGGGCATTCCCATCGTGCCAAACAGGTTGGTCAGCGCCGTCGACCCGACTCGGCATTTTCCCCATGCGAAATGCAGCATCGGAAAATCGTGCGCCGGCCGCTGCCGAAAGCTTGCGGAAAGGCACTCAGTGACTTCCCGCATCAAAGTCTCGAGACTGACTGTTCTGGTTTGGAATTCGCCAACTGGCGAGAGCGGCATGACGTCGAGCGAGCTGTGCTGCTGGCGTATCAGATCGGCCATTCGTTGCAGGGAATCGGCGAAGACCTGGTTGTTGTTCATGCTGGGGCTCCCTGGAACAGATACCGCTGGCGACGATGATCGCGCTTTTCGGGGCTCGCCTACCTATAGTTGTTTTCTGATTGTCGTCAAACCCGTGATTTACCGGGGTTGCGACGGGCGAGCATCGACGCGATGCTCGCCACTTCGCCGTAAATCAAATCAGGCCGCGCGCACCGTCTCGAGGAACTTCTCGACCTCGGCTTTCAGGAGCCCGCTCTCGCTGGAGAGCGAGCGCGCCGATGACAGCACCTGTCCGGACGCAGCGCCGGTGGCGCTGGCGCCCTGGCTGACCTGAGCGATCTTGTCCGCAACTTCGACGGTTCCCTTCGCTGCCTCGTTGACATTGCGCGCGATCTCGGCCGTCGCAGCACCCTGCTCTTCAATGGTTGCAGCGATGGTCGTCGAGATGTCCGAGATCCTGGCGATGGTGGCGCTGATCTCCTTGATCGCGCCAACGGAGTCTTGCGTCGCGCTCTGCATGCCGGCGATCTGCGCGCCGATTTCCTCCGTGGCCTTCGCGGTTTGTGCCGCGAGGGCCTTGACCTCGCTGGCGACCACGGCGAAGCCGCGGCCGGACTCGCCGGCGCGAGCCGCCTCGATCGTGGCGTTCAGCGCCAGCAGGTTGGTCTGCTCCGCAATCGCGGTGATCAACTTGACGACGTCGCCGATCCGGCCCGCAGCCTTGAGCAATTCGTTGATCTGCGCGTCGGTGCGCTCGGCCTGCCTCACCGCTTCGCCGGCGATGCGGCTGGAATCGTGCACCTGCCGGCCGATCTCGACCACCGACGTGCTCATCTCTTCTGCGGCGGAAGCCACAGCGCCGACATTGGTGGAGGCCTCTTCGGAAGCTGCGGCCACCATCCCGGAGAGTTGCTGCGTCTCCTCTGCCGTCCCCGACAGCGTGCCGGCGGCGGATTCGAGTTGCTTGGAGGCTGACGATACCGAGTTGATGATGCTGCCGACCGCGGCTTCGAACGAACCGGCGAGTTTAATCATCTCATCCTTGCGCCGGGCGGCGGCTGCGGCCTCCAGATCCTTCTGCTCGGCTTCCATCTGCTCGATGCGGATCAGATTGTCCTTGAAGGTACGGGCCGCACGGGCGTTGTCACCGATTTCGTCGCCACGGGTCGTGAAGGGAATCTCGATGGTCTTGTTGCCGTCGGCGAGCTGCAGCAGCACACCGCCGATATGCCGGATCGGTCGGGCGATGTTCAATACCGCGAAGATTGCGGAACCGATCAGCGCCAATATGACGGCCACGCCGATTATGAGCGCCAAATTGGCGGTAGAATCCAATTCCTCCAGCACCTGGCTCTTACGCTTGGCCGAGTATTCGTTGGCGATGTCCACCCCTTTGTCGATGGCAGCGTTGACTTGCGCAGCCGCCGGGAACGTACGCTCGTTAAGAACGCGGGCCTTCGCCGCTTCCGCCTCGGCCCCTCCATTGGCGCCAATGACGCGCTTTTGCGCCTCCGCAAGCTCTATGGCGCTGGTCAGATAGGCATCCACTGCTTGCCGGGCCGCCTGATAGGCATCCTTTGTAAACTGCTGCTTGGCCCGATCGCGCGCGGCATCAATCTCCGTGTCGGCTTTGGTCACGTTGGCGCGGAGAACCTGAAGGAGCTCATCGATTCTTGCGACTGACTGCGCGGACGCGATCTCAAGAGCGGTTGTCTGCGCCCGCGCTATCGCTGTCTGCGCCGACTGCGCATTGCCCTTGTTGAGATAGTTGAGAATCAACAAGCCGTTGGATGCGACAATCGACCGATTGCCCAGCGTCTGATTGACCAGCATGCCACCGACCAGCAGGATGCTGATCGCTGAGACGATGCCCAGCTTTGTACCGATACGAAATTTGAAGGATGCCATCGTGAACCCCGTCCCAGCAAATACCCTTGCCAGTTGGCAACCAAAAATTGAAATTCGCGTAAACGAATTGCAGCTTTATGCAAAGTAGGCAGGGAAGATTTTTACATCTGGTAGTAGAATTACGGGGTCGCGCTGCTTCAGCCAATCTTGATCACCCGAAACGAGGCTGGTGACGGCGATGATAGCGCGTTCAGTGCGTGGATGCGCCGCAAACAGCAAGCCGCGCGGCATCAATTCCGTCAGCGGTCCACGACCATTTGTGGTGGCGAGCGAAACGTGGCTGCAGAGATCGGAAACGTCTTCGTTCAGCGTGCGAATGCAGTCATACCGGTTTTGCGAACTTTGATCCGCCACGCTAGTGGAGCGGATTTGGCGCCTAACCGCGAGCCATCTGTCGCAATTCCCTGATCCGAATCCGTAGCTTGCTAGGTTCCGCTCCGCGCCCGGCGCCATTCCGACGGCGGGATGAATCTACTTAGGCGGGTATAGGCATCGAATGTCGTTGACACATCTTAAGATAGCAATAGCCTGTGAACAGGTGAAAGAATCTTGAGCGGAGCCGGACGACCAGTTCCATACGCCGCGCCCCCGAGTGCTCACACGATTGGAACTTATGATTTGAATCGCCGGTACGGATCTTACCGCCGGCAACGTTATGAGAATTTCGGCTTAGCGTCGGTCTCCGAGACGATGCCAACACCCGAACGGAAAGTGAAATCAACCATAGCACCCGGACTTCCGCCGATGTCGACAGCCACGAAACCTGCCCATTCCTTTCACAACCCACTGTTCTCCAGTATTACGCATGTCAGACTGCTCGCACGAGTCGATCGCACCATGGCCGTTGCGCGCGCCATCGAACGGCTCATCCGACCCGGAATGCGCGTGCTCGACGCCGGCTGCGGTACCGGGCTCATGTCGTTCCTCGCTGCGAAGGCGGGCGCTTCTGAGGTCGTTGCGATCGATCGCGAGAACGTGGAGCTCGCGCGCGCCCTAGCCGAGGAGAATGGTCTTTCAAACAAGATCCGCTTCGTCGAAGGCGATCTCACAACCCAGTCGCGCGACACGCTCAATGGTGGCTTCGATGCCATTATCGCCTTCGTCTATACGAATCATCTCGTTGTCGACGAGGCTCGCTCGACGCTCGTTTACGCTTTGCGCGAGCAATTCGGTGGGCCGAATTGCATCATCATACCGGACCGGGTTCGCTATTCCGGTGTTGCTTGTGAATGGCCCGGTGCCGACGCCGGTACCGAACTAGATGATCTGCGCCGCACTATTTCCGATATGGAGAAGCGGTATCAGCTTAGCTTGACGACGCTGTTCGAGACGGCACGCATGGAGTTGCAACACACGATGGCGCGCCCGCGCATCAGCGCTGACTACGAATGGTCTCCATCGTGGGGAAGTGGAGGCTATCGTTATCTGCGCGGCGCATTCCGCAAACTGAGCAGAGAAAGCCAGGTTGCCGACATCAACTACGCTGCTGAGACGCAAACGGCACCTTATCCAGGCGAGTTGAGCCTGGACCTTGTCGCTCCGGGCTTATGCAATGCCATCCTTTGGACACAAGAACTCTGGTCCGACAGCCATCTGCTATGGACGGCAGAGCATATGAGCACTCTAGCCACGGCCGTCACCCTCGAAGCTGGCGATCGGCTCGTGGTAAAGCTCGATGCAGCTTGGCGTAAAACCAACTCGATCGGAGATGCAGCGCGCGTTGAGCGGGTGAGTTAATCGACAACGGGAGCGTTGCGGCTGCCTTATCCGCCGCGCTTGGGATAGCGTTCTCTGCATAGGTGGAATTTACGACCGATTACGATCCGGACGGGGCGCGCGTTGGCAGCAGGCCGCGCGTCCGACCGTACCTTGCCGTCATCCCCGACTCAGCCCTAGCATCGGTTGATGCGTTTCCAGGATCGCCCCAATGCTTATCGGCCGCGGTTTGGCGGCTCGCCATTCGGCCGTCGCTTTGCCGGACTGGTGCCGTGGGTGTTCGTGATCGGGCTTGTCGTGTCGGTCGTGCTCACATTCCCGCACGGCACGAACAGGTCGGTTCCGCATCTGGGAGACGAGCACGCGCAGGACGCTGAGATCATCCTCCAGCACTCAGCCAATCCCGACGATCGCCTGCCGATCGATGTCGTCCGCACCATCGACGGCGACACGTTCCTTGCGCGTGTTCGCCAGCGCGACGGGCGAGATCTTGTCGTACGTGTCCGGCTGCGCGGCATCGATGCGCCCGAACTGAAGGCGTCCTGCCAGGAGGAGCTGGACAAGGCGGAAGCCGCGGCCCGCGCCTTGCGCGATCTGCTCGGCCAGGGCGGCGTGACCATCACCAATCTCGGTCCCGAAAAATACGGTCGCGTTCTCGCCGACGTCGCGACGCGGCGGACCGCAAATGTTTCAGCCGCGCTGCTCGCGGGCGGTTATGCGCGAAGCTACAATGGGGGTCATCGCGACGGCTGGTGCGCACGCGGCTGGCGCTTCTGGTAACAAAAAGGCCGCGTCCGAAGACACGGCCCTTTTTGGTCTCGCCTGAGCGCGACGATCAGCGCGTCACGACCACCGTCGTGCCCACGGAGACGCGGCCGTAGAGATCCGTGATGTCGTCGTTGAGCATGCGGATGCAGCCGTAGGAGACGAAGCCGCCGATCGAGCCCGGCACGTTGGTGCCGTGAATGGCATATTCGCCGCCGGCCAGCGTCATCGCCGCAACGCCCATCGGGTTGCGTGGCGAGCCGCCCGGAATCATGTCGGGAATGCTCGGCTTGTCGCGCTTGACCTCGGCCGGCGGTGCCCAGGCCGGGTTGCGATATTTCCCGTCGATGCGCGTGGTGCCGGCCCACTGCTTGCCGGCCTTGCCGACGCCGACCGGATAGCGCACGGCGTGGCCGTTATCGAGGATGAGATAGAGCCGGCGCTCGCTGGTTTTGACCACGATGGTGCCCGGCGAATAGTCGGCCAGGTGCGCGCCCACCATCTCCGGCCGGGCCTCTGCCGCCGTCGACGTCAAGATCCCCACCCCGATGGTGGCAGCCAGCGCCACCGCAACCCTCATCGACATCGATTTTCCCCTTGCCCCAAACGGATCGTCCAAAATTACGCAGAACCCGGCAATCGCTGCCGCCAGGTCCCTTGCAAGTCCTTGTTAGGGGACATTCTTAACCGCGCCCGTTAACCGGATGGTTTCCACGCGCGGCCACCGAGGGCCAGCCAGCAGGGGGAACAAAGGAAATGTTCGAAATAAAGTAAATGACCTGAAAACAACACTCGGAGGGAAAGATGCGGGCGCGGCCCTGCGCCCGCTGACAAGGGCGTGAGGTGTGAACGGCTGTTGGTCTGGGGAACGAGCGCGAAATGCCGTCACGTGTCCCGGACAAGGCGCGGCACGAAGGGACACGGCGCGGAGCCGGGCCCCAGCTGGCGATACGTCATGCCGATCGATGGGCCCCGGCTCTGCAGCGCACCGCTGAAGGAGCGCTGCGCTGCGTCCGGGGCACGAGATCGGAGCCTTCTTACGCCGGCTTCCGGTTTTGCCGGTTCTGGACGAGATCGTCGACCACGGCGGGATCGGCCAGAGTCGAGGTATCGCCCAGGCTGCCCGGCTCGTCCTCCGCGATCTTGCGCAGGATGCGGCGCATGATCTTGCCGGAGCGGGTCTTTGGCAGGCCCGGCGCAAACTGGATCTGGTCGGGGGAAGCGATCGGACCGATCTCCTTGCGCACCCAGGTGACGAGCTCCTTGCGCAGATCCTCGGTGGGCTGCACGCCGGCCATGAGAGTGACATAGGCGTAGATGCCCTGCCCCTTGATGTCGTGCGGGAAACCGACGACCGCGGCTTCCGACACCTTCTCATGTGCAACCAGCGCGCTCTCGACTTCCGCGGTGCCCATGCGGTGGCCGGACACGTTGATGACGTCGTCGACCCGGCCGGTGATCCAGTAATAGCCGTCGGCATCGCGCCGGCAGCCGTCGCCGGTGAAGTACTTGCCCTTGTAGGTCGAGAAGTAGGTCTGCTCGAAGCGGGCGTGGTCGCCATAGACCGTACGCATCTGGCCGGGCCAGGAGCGGGTCAGGCAGAGATTGCCTGATGTCTCACCCTCCAGCACCTTGCCGTCGGCATCGACGATCTCAGGGACGACACCGAAGAACGGCTGCGTCGCCGAGCCCGGCTTGAGCTTGGTCGCGCCCGGCAGCGGCGTGATCAGGATGCCGCCGGTCTCGGTCTGCCACCAGGTGTCGACGATCGGGCAGCGGTCGTCGCCGACGACGCGGTGATACCATTCCCAGGCTTCCGGATTGATGGGCTCGCCGACCGAGCCGAGCAGGCGGAGCGAGGCGCGCGAGGTCTTCTTCACCGGCTCGTCGCCGCCCTGCATCAGAGCACGGATCGCGGTCGGCGCGGTGTAGAAGATGTTGACCTTGTGCTTGTCGATGACGCTCCAGAAGCGCGAATTATCCGGGTAATTCGGCACGCCTTCGAACATCAGCGTGGTCGCGCCGTTGGCCAGCGGCCCGTAGAGAATGTAGCTGTGGCCCGTGACCCAGCCGACGTCGGCGGTGCACCAGTAGATGTCGCCGTCGTGATAGTCGAAGACATAATGATGCGTCATCGAGGCGAACACGAGATAGCCGCCGGAGGTGTGCAGCACGCCCTTGGGCTGGCCTGTCGAGCCCGATGTGTAGAGGATGAACAGCGGATCCTCGGCGTGCATGTGCTCGACCGGGCATTCCGTCGTCACCATCGCCGCCGCGTCATGATACCAGAGGTCGCGCGTCGGGTTCATGTCGACCTTGCCGCCGGTGCGCTTGACCACGACGACCCAGTCGACGCCGTCGGCCTTGGCGAGTGCCGCGTCGACATTGGCCTTCAGCGGCACCTTCTTGCCGCCGCGCAGGCCTTCGTCCGCGGTGATGATGACCTTGGATTTGCAGTCATTGATGCGCTGCGCGAGGCTGTCCGGCGAGAAGCCCGCGAACACCACCGAGTGGATCGCGCCGATCCGCGCGCAGGCCAGCATCGCGTAGGCGGCCTCGGGGATCATCGGCAGGTAGATGGTGACGCGGTCGCCCTTCTTGACGTTGCGGGTGCGCAGGATGTTGGCCATCCGGCAGACCTCGTCGTGCAGCTCCTGATAGGTGATGTGCTTCGACTGCGAGGGATCGTCGCCTTCCCAGATGATCGCGGTCTGGTTGGCGCGCTTGGCGAGGTGCCGGTCGATGCAATTGTAGGCGACGTTGAGGATGCCGTCCTCGAACCATTTGATCGAGATGTTGCCGGGTGCAAAGGAGACGTTCTCGATCTTCGTCGGCGCGTGCATCCAGTCGATGCGCTTGGCCTGCTCCGCCCAGAAACCGTTCGGGTCCGAGATCGAGCGAGCATACATTTCCTGGTACTTGGCCTGGTCGACCCAGGCGCGCTTCGCCCATTCCGCGGGGACATCGTAGATCTTCTCGGACATGCTTTCCCTCCACATACGGCAGGCCGAACGCTAGCGACTGGCGAGCCGACTTGATCATTGACTGATTATGCGTCGGGCTAACCGGACCCGACAAGGAGCACAAGCTGGACCTTCGGCGGGCGCTCCACCATGCGGAGGATCAAGGCCGCCCGCTGCGACTGTCGCAGTTCTGAAACAAGCGCGCGGGCGGCTTCGGGAGGCTCTTCCGGGATCTGCGGAATAGCTGGCGCAAGGCCCTCACGCACCGGAGGAGGTATTTAGAAACCGTCTCACTGATTCGGGACTCGCAATCCGGTTCGGAACACCCTAAATGGCCAACCCGGGTCCGGAGAGACCCCTCGGAACAAAAATCAGAACAGCGGCATTGACCGGTAACAGACAGGGCTAAGGCATAAGACTATGATGGATCAGCAGAATATCGGGACGATACGGCCCGCTTCAGCCGATCCTGCGGCTATTGCCCTGGCCAAGGCCCTCGGACAATGGCCGAAACCGGCCCCTTTCAGGCGTCCCAGCCCGAAAAAAGTCTATGACTCGGCCCCGGCGGCGACCGTTGAGGCGCTCGCCAAGGAGCTCGGCTTGCGGCTTGGCGACCAGAACGAGCTGACCATTCGCCGCATCAAGCGCGGCAAGGGCTATTCCTTCGTCCGCCCCAACGGGGCCCATATCCGCGACGCCCGCACCATCCGCCGGCTCCACGCCATGGCGGTGCCGCCGGCCTATCGCGAGGTGCGCTACTCCGCCGATCCGAGCTTGCATCTCCAGGCGGTGGGCCGCGATGCCGCGGGCCGGCTGCAATATCGCTATCACGCCGATTGGGAGAAGGTCCGCGAGCACCGCAAGGCGCATCGCCTGGAGAAGCTCGTCGGCGCGCTGCCCAAGATCCGGCGCAAGGTCTCGGCGTTCCTGTCGGGCGAGGAGCCGACGCGCGAGTTCGCGCTCTCGGCCGTAATCGAGCTGATCGCGCGCACCGCGATCCGCCCCGGCAACGAGTCCTACGCCCGCCTCAACGGCACCCGTGGCGCGACCACGCTGCTGAAGTCGAACGTGACGCTGGAAGACGATTGCTTCGTGCTGACCTTCAAGGCGAAGGGCGGCAAGGCGGTGCGCAAGGAATGCGACGCGGCCAAGCTGGTGCGCGCCATCGGCATTCTGCAGGGCGTTCCCGGCAAGCGCATGTTCCAGTATCGCGACGCCTACGGCATCGTGCGCGCGGTCAGCACCACGCAGGTGAATGCGTTTCTGCGCGAGATTGCCGGCATCAAGATCTCGCTGAAGGATTTCCGCACGCTGATGGCTTCTGCCGTGGTCGTGGAGTCGCTGTCGCGGATCACGCCGGCGACCAGCCAGCGCGGCCGCAAGAAGCAGGTGCTCGACGCGATCCGTGCCGCCGCCGACAAGCTCTCCAACACACCGGCGATCTGCCGCAAGAGTTATGTCCACGACACCATCGTCACCGCCTTCGAGGAGGGCATCCTCGAGCGCTTTGCCGCGACGATGAAGGGCCAGCGCTCGCAGGCGCGGCGCGAGCAGCTTCTGGCGCAGGTGGTGGCGACCGCGGCGGTCTGACCTTCCCGCCGCTACGTCTTGTTGGAAACGCCCCGGTCGGGACCGGGATCCCCGCCGGCGGCTGCGGTCGTGAGCCGTTCCATATAATGCGCCCATCCCGTTGCATGTGCGGCCGCCTGCTCCGCGGTCGGCAGACCGCTATGGGTCATGCGCAGCAGCGTGCCGCCGTCGCGCTCGATCAGGTCGATTTCGATGAGGCTCGAGCCGGGCGGCACTTCCTGGCCGCCGTCCCATCCGAACGTGTAGGCAAGGCGATGCACCGGCACGACCTCACGAAAGGCGCCGCGGGCGACGCTCCCGCGGGGGCCGATGCCCTTCAGCAGATAGAGCCCGCCGGGATGCGGCTCGGTGGTCGCATCCGAGCCCATCCAGCTCAGGATCTTCTCGGGGTCGGTCAGGTAAGCGAAAACGGTGGCGCGCGGGGCGGCGATCTGGGTCTCGCGTCGCACGACGAACGGTTCGGTCATCGGGAAATATCCCTTCGCTGAACACTGGCAAATGGCGGCGCCAAAGCGGCTCGTCAAGGATTGCCCGTGACAAACCCGGCCCCCCTTCGTCATGATCGAACCATGCAACTGTCCCCGACCCTCGCCTGGCTCGTCGATGCCGCCTCGGACAGTGCCGGAGCGGATCGCCTGCTCGCGGAACTCGGTGCTCATCTCGTCGCCGACGGCTTGCCGCTTGCGGCGGGCGCCCTGACGCTGGCGGTGCCGCATCCGCTGATCGCGAAGCGGACATGGTTGTGGCGCGCCGATAGCGGCCAGGTGATCGAGGCGCTCGGCTTTGCGCCCGGCGGGCTGGCACCGGATCCGCCCGACGACGCGGGCCGCCGCTGGTTGCGCGACATCGCGCGCGGCGAGGTGCACGAAGACATCGTCGGACGGCCCGATGGGGCGCTGCTCAGCTGGATCGGACCGCGTCCGTTCACCGCGGACGAAATCGGGCAATTGCGCCAGGCCGCGCGTTTTGCCGCAACACCCCTCGCCGTGCTCGCCGCGCGCGCTACGTTGCGGGCAACGCTGGATGCCTATCTCGGCAAGCGCAGCGCCGAGCGCGTGCTGGCGGCACCCTTGCGGCGCGATCTCGGCGAGACCATTCTGGCCGCGCTGCTCTATGCGGATCTGCGAAATTTCACGATCCTGTCGGAGTCTTCACCGCCTCGAGAGGTCATCGCAGCGCTCGACGCCTGGTTCGACCGCATCGCCGGTGCGGTTCATGCTTTCGGCGGCGAGGTGTTGAAATTCATCGGCGACGGCCTGCTCGCGATCTTTCCGGTGGTCGAGGCATCGCCGCGAGCCGCCTGCGAGTCTGCCCTGCGTGCGGCGGGCGCAGCCGAGGCCGGCATGGCCTATCTCAACGCGGAGCGCGGTGCCAAGGGCCTGCCGCCGCTGGCATTCGGCGCCGCGCTTCATCTCGGTGAGATGCTCTGGGGCAATATCGGCGCGGCCAATCGGCTCGATTTCACGGCGATCGGACCCGCCGTCAACCTCGCCAGCCGCCTCGAGGGATTGTGCAAGCCGCTCGGCCGAACGGTGCTGGTGTCGGGCGCGCTCGCCGCCGAGACGGAGATGCCGCTGGTTGCGCTCGGATCGCACGCGCTGCGCGGCATTGCCGCGCCATGCGAGGTGTTCGCGCTCGCGGCGACGTTGCGCGACTAAACCCCGCCCATCTTGCAGACGAGCTTCCACTCCTCCGCCGTCACCTTCTGCACCGACAGGCGCGAATATTTCACCAGGTCCATCTCGGCGAGCTTCTTCTCTTCCTTGACAGCGGCCATCGTCACCGGCGTCTTCAAGGGCTTGTCGGCCTTGATGTCGACGCAGACGAATTTGCCCGTCTTGTCGGTCGGATCGGGATAGGCCTCCTTGATGATCTCGACGATGCCGACGATCTCCTTGCCCTCGTTGGAATGATAATAGAACGCCTTGTCGCCTTTCTTCATGGCGACGAGATTCTGGCGCGCGGTGTAATTGCGCACGCCGGTCCACGCTTCGCCCTTGGCGCCCCTGGCCACCTGCTGGTCCCAGGACCACACCGATGGTTCGGATTTCACCAGCCAATACGCCATGTTCATTCCTCAGACTTGAAGGGACGCGTCAGCAGCCCCGAGATCGCCGCGTCGATCGTGCTTCGCCCGCTCAGGATCGCCGCGACCGCTTCTGATACCGGCATCTCGATGTTCTGCGAAGCTGCGAGTTCGATGAGTACGGGCGCAGTGAACTCACCCTCGGCAAGCTTGCCGGCGGGCGGCTGCTCGCCGCGGCCGAGTGCAAGGCCAAGGGCGAAGTTGCGTGATTGCGGGCTCGCGCAGGTGAGGATGAGATCGCCGAGACCGGACAGGCCGGCGAGCGTCTCGCTGCGCGCGCCGAGCGCGCGGCCGAGGCGCGTCAGCTCGGCAAAGCCGCGGGTCGTCAGCGCAGCCTGGGCGGAGGCGCCGAGCTTGCGGCCGACCGCGATGCCGACGGCGATCGCCAGCACGTTCTTGGCGGCGCCACCGATCTCGACGCCGCGGATGTCGGTGGAGTGATAGGGACGGAAGGTCGGCGAGCCCAGCGCTTGCACCAGGCGACTGGCCAGCGCTTCATCCTTCGCCGCCAGCGTCACCGCTGTCGGCAGGCCGCGCGCGACGTCGTCGGCAAAGCTCGGGCCCGACAGGATCGCCGGCTGTGCATGCGGCGCGGCCTCCGCGATCACGTCGGTCATGAATTTGTGGGTGCCGTGCTCGATGCCCTTGGCGGAGGCGACGATCGGCACCGCGCTTGTCAGATGCGAGGCCAGCATGTTGACCACGCCGCGCAAATGCTGCGCCGGCGTCGCGATCAGCAGCATCTCCGCGCGCGACGCCTCGGCGAGATCGCTCGTGACGACGATTTCGGGAGCGATCCGCACGCCGGGCAGCCGCGGATTGTCGCGCGTCGATGCGATCCGCGCGGCATGGTCGGCATTGCGCGCCCACAGCGTCACGGTGCGACCCGCCCGTGCTGCCACAGTCGCCAGCGCCGTGCCCCAGGCGCCGGCGCCGATCACCGCGACGGATTGGAATGCGGACATTCTAATATCCCGCCCGCGTCTTGCCGTAGCCTGCCGGCGCCGTTGCGTTGGCGTCGAGCAGCCAGCGCGCGCGGGGCTGGGCCTCCATCGTGTCGGTCAGGCCGAGCGCGAGGCGCTCGGCACCGGCCCAGGCGATCATCGCGCCGTTATCGGTGCAGAGCGCGGGCGGCGGCATGATCAATTGCGTCCCGGCCTGCTGCGCGACGTCATCGAGGGCGCCGCGGATCGCTTGATTGGCGGCGACGCCGCCGGCGGCCACGAGCGCGCGAGGCGCCCCGAACTGCTCGCGGAAAAGCCTCAAGCCGACTTTCAGCCGGTCGGCCGTCGATTCGAGCACGGCGGCCTGAAAACTCGCGCAGAGATCGCTGATGTCCTGCGGCGTGATCTCGGCCAGCCGGCTCGCCTCGGTACGAACTGCCGTCTTCAATCCCGACAGCGAGAAATTGGCATCGGGGCGCCCCTGCATCGGCCGCGGGAACGCAAAGCGCATGGCATCGCCGCTTGCCGCCGCGCGTTCGACCTGCGGTCCGCCGGGATATGGCAGGCCCAGCATCTTCGCGACCTTGTCGAAGGCCTCGCCGATCGCGTCGTCGACGGTGGTGCCGAGCCGCACATAGTTGCCGACGCCGGTGACGGCGACAATCTGGGTATGGCCGCCGGAGGCGAGAAACAGGCAATAGGGAAACTCGATTCCGTCGGTGAGGCGCGGCGTCAGCGCATGCGCCTCGAGGTGGTTGACCGCAACCAGCGGCGTCTCGTGCACCATCGCGATCGCCTTCGCGGTGGTGAGCCCGACGATGACGCCGCCGATCAGGCCCGGCCCCGCGGCAGCCGCGACACCGCCGAGCTCGCCGAAGCCGATGCCGGCCTCGCGCATGGCGCGATCGACGATGCCGTCGAGCAGGTCGACATGGGCGCGCGCGGCAATCTCAGGCACCACGCCGCCGAAGCGGGCGTGTTCCTCGATTTGCGACCGCACGATGTTGGACAGGATCTTGCCGCGGCCATCGCCCGCGCGCTCGATCACGGCGGCGGCGGTCTCGTCGCAGGTTGTTTCGATGCCCAGCACCAGCATTGGCGAATTGTTATCCAATTTGCGCCCTTGCGCTCATCCGGAAACCAGAGTTCTGGTACGTCCGGTAGCATTCCGGGGCCAGACTGCGCAATCGTCACGCGCAGCCATCCCAGTGATGCGTCGCCGCCAATTGGTTCGGGAACACCTGCGATGTCCATTCTTGTCACACGGCCGCATCCCGACAATGAGGCGACGGCGGAGAATCTGCGCGCGCGGGGGCATGCGGTGATGCTTGCGCCGGCTCTCAAGTTCGAGCCGGTCGCCTTCCGTAACGAAAGTGAAGCGCCCTATGCCGCTGTCATTGTCACGTCGGCCAACGCGATCCGCGCAATCGCACCGCAATTGCGGGACCTTGGTCTGCTGGAGCTGCCGTTGTTTGCAGTCGGCGAGCATACGGCCGCTGCAGCCCGCGACGCCGGCTTTGCCGAGGTGATCGTCGCCGGCGGCGATGCCGCGTCCTTGCGCGCGACGGTGGTGCAGAGCGCACGAGACAAGGTGCTGAAGAAGAAAAGCACGCTGCTGTATCTCGCGGGCGCAGATCTGTCGCGCGACCTCGGTGGCGAGCTCGGTGCGGACGGTTTTTCCGTGGTCACGCGGACGACCTATCGCATGGCACCGGTCAAGCACCTGCCGCGCGAAGTCTGCGAGGGCTTTGCTGCCCACGGGGTCGAGGCGGTGCTGCACTACTCCCGGCGCAGCGCCCGCGCGTTCCTGGATGCGGCGCGGGACGAAGGCGTCGAAATCTCGGCGCTGGCCATCCCGCAATGTTGCCTGTCCGAGGCGGTGGCGAACCCGCTGCGCGAGGCCGGCGCGTCGCGGGTTCTGGTTGCCGCGACACCGGACGAAAATGCCTTATTTGCCACCTTGGAGCGTGCTTTGCGGACCCGTTTGGCGTAAGAGGTCGGGCCGAATCCGTCGCAATTGCGTCCTGGTATGGAAGTGTGAGGAACCGTCACGATGGCCGACGACAAGCCTGAAGACACAGGATTGGCGCCCGACAGTGGTCGTGCCAAGCGCACTCCGCCCACCATCGACCTCGAAGCCACTGAAGTCTCGACCCAGCCGCGGGAGCCGGCGGTCGAGTCCGAGGCCCCGCCTGCGCCGGAGCACGCCGAGCCGGAGCAGGCGAAATCCGACCAGGTTGACGCAGAGCCGGAGCGCATTGAAGCGCAGGCTCCCGCTGCGCCGATTTCGCCCTGGGTCGTCGCGCCGTTCTCCGGCGCCGTCGCCGCGGCAGTCGTGATCGCAATCGGCTGGATACTGGGCTGGCCCGCCGTGCAGGCGCCGCCCGCCGCGCCGGAGGTCACGAGCGCCACGGTCGACGCGCTGGGCGGCCGCGTTGCCGCGGTCGAAGCCAGGGCCGGCAAGCCCGTCGCCGATCCGGCCATGGCGGCACGGATCGACGCGCTGGAGAAGACGGCAAGCAGCTTGCGCAGCGACATCGCCAATCTGCGTGCGCAGTCCGACAAGGCCGCAAGCGCGTTGAACGATACGAAACCGGCGTCCCCTGCGGCCACGTCCGACCTTGCCGCCCTCAACGATCGCATCGCGCAGCTCGAACGCGCCAGCAAGACGGAGCGGGCCGAGCTCGCGCAGCAGGGCGAGAAGATCGCCGATGCAAAAGCGAGTGATGACAAGCCGCTGCGCTTCGTGGTGGCGGCGGCCCTGCTCGACGTCGCCGTGCGACATGGCGACCCCTATCAGTCGCAGCTGACCGCAGCGCGTTCGCTCGCCGCCAAGCCTGACATGCTGAAGCCGCTTGATGTGTTTGCATCGTCGGGCATCCCGACCCCGGTCGCGCTGAGCCGCGAGCTCCTCAACATCGTGCCGAAACTGTCGCCGCCGGCGGAAGCCCCGGCTGCGAACGCCGGCATCGTCGAGCGTCTCCAGGCAGGTGCGTCGAAACTCGTCCGCATTGAGCGCACCGACGGGATCGGCAACGATCGCGGCGCCATCGTCGCGCGGGTGACGGCGGCGGCGCTCCGCAATGATTTCGTGGAAGCGCGGCGCGAGCTCAAGACGCTGCCGGAGGCCGATCGCGTGCCGGCGCAGGCCTGGCTCGACAAGGCCGAGGCCCGCGACGCCGCGCTCGCCGCCTCTCGTAAATTCGCCGACGATGCCATGGCGGATCTCGCCAAATCTGCTCGATAAGATTCGCGCAACGATCGGCGCGTAATAGGGATCGCCATGCTTCGCATCGTCTTCTTCCTCGTCCTGATCGCGCTGGCGGCGGCCGGCGCGGCCTGGGTTGCCGACCAGCCGGGCGATCTCGTCCTGACCGCGGGTGGTTTCCGCGTCTCGACGACGCTTCCCCGATTCGTGTTCTTGCTTGGGCTGTTTGCCGCCGCCGTCGTGCTGCTCTGGAGCATCGTGGCGACGGTCTGGCGCACGCCGGGGCGCTTGCGGCGCCGCCGCCACGACAAGCGCCACGCGCGGGGACGCCACGCCATCACGCACGGCCTGCTTGCGATCGGTCATGGCGACACTGCGCTCGCCCGCCGTCACGCCGAGGCGGCACGGCGGCATGCACCGAATGATCCGCTCGCGCTGCTGCTGCATGCGCAGTCGGCGCAGCTCGAAGGCAATCGCGACGAGGCGCGGCGCGTCTTCCGCGCCATGGCCGAGCGCGAGGACACGCGCCTGCTCGGCCTGCGCGGCCTGTTCATCGAGGCGCAGCGCGCCGACGATGCGGTCGGCGCCGTGATGATCGCGGAGGAAGCGATCAAGCTGTCGCCGTCCTCGACCTGGGCCTCGCACGCCGTGCTCGGCTTCCGCTGCGCGCGCGGCGACTGGAGCGGTGCGCTGGCGATCCTGGACTCGAATCTGTCCGCGGGCCTGATCGACAAGCCGGCCTACCGCCGCCAGCGCGGCGTGCTGCTCACGGCGCGGGCGCTGGAATTGGAGACCATGGACCGCGACGTCGCGCGCGAGAGCGTGATGGAAGCAATCAAGCTGGCGCCGTCCCTGGTGCCGGCGGCGGTGCTCGCCGCCAAATTCGAGAGCGAGGCGCACCAGGTGCGCCGTGCCATGAAGCTGGTCGAGGCCGCCTGGCTCGCCAACCCGCATCCCGATCTCGCGGAGGCCTATGCCCATGTGAAGCTCGGCGATTCCGCGCGGCAGCGCCTGCAGCGCGTCGAGACGCTCGCGGCCAAGACATCGGCCGACAAGCCCGGGCACGTGGAGGGCCAGCTCGCGATCGCGCGTGCCGCGATCGATGCCTCCGAATTCGCCCGCGCGCGGGCGGTGCTGGCGCCCTACGTCAACGATCCGACCCAGCGCGTGGCGCTGCTGATGGCGGAGATCGAACGCGCCGAGCATGGTGATAGCGGCCGTGCTCGCGCCTGGACCTTGCGCGCGGTGCGCGCCCGCCACGATCCCGCCTGGACTGCGGATGGCTATGTCAGCGACCGCTGGCGCCCGGTCTCGCCGGTCACCGGCCGCCTCGATGCCTTCCAGTGGCAGACGCCGGTCGCCAGCCTGCCCTCGGACAGGAGCGCCACGATCGAATCCTCCGCCTTCGAGGAAGCCATGCTGGCTGCGCCGCCGCCGAAGCGGGTGACGGTAGCTCCTCCCAGCGAAGTCCAGGTGGAACCGCCCGTGGCAACCCCCGCCGTAGCCCCGGTGTCGGCCGCGCAGGACAATTCGCCCCCCGAGACCAAGGAAGAGCCCGCCGTTGTGACCGCCGAGTCGGTCCAACCGGCTCCCGAGGCCGCCGAATCATCGCCTCCGGCGGCAACGCCGGTGTTTCGGACCCGGACCGACATCGGCAAACCCGCACCAGCGCCGATTCCCGCGGTTATCCCGATCGTCCGCGCTCCGGACGATCCCGGGATCGATGACGAGGGTCCGAGCGATGAATTTACGGAACAAATCGGCACCCCCAAGGCCCAGGCCGGGGGCTGGCGCGGGTTCTGGTCCCGCTGGGGCGCGTGAGCCCCAATTCGAAGCCGGCTTGTCCTTGCCAATTCGGGCCATGCCCGATATCAGGAGCGCGCGTATCGGGGTCGGCATCAGGCTCCGGCAGGGTCCGCCGCAATAGCTCAGTCGGTAGAGCACGTCATTCGTAATGACGGGGTCGGGGGTTCGAATCCCTCTTGCGGCACCAGCGCCTCGATTTTCCCGGCCCTCACACGCCTGCGGTCTTCTCACTGAGGCCGGCTCGCGCGTTGCGCTCCGCCCTTGTGTCACTACGATGCGCTGCCGATGAAATGCGCGCGACGGGGCAAGTGCTGGGTACGGAGACGAGGGCCAGAACGGATTGGGGCGCATGGCTGCGGATCGCCGGCCTCGTGATTCTCGCCTCAGGCATCACCGCCGTCGTCGCCTCCAGATCGCTCGACGCCTCGCGGCTGCACGGGCGGCTATCCGTTCCTCCGCTTTATGACGACGTCTCCTATTTCGGCGACGCGGTCAGGTGGGTGAATGCCTTTGGAAGTCGCGGCGTCGCCGGCAGCATCTCGGACTTGCTGCATCACCATGCGCCGTTTTCGACTCTGGTGGCGGCCACCGGTTTTTGGTTGTTTCCCGAAACTTATGTCGGTCCTTATCTCGTTCATGCCG
Organism: Bradyrhizobium sp. Y36; assembly: GCF_002531575.1. GTDB lineage: Bacteria > Pseudomonadota > Alphaproteobacteria > Rhizobiales > Xanthobacteraceae > Bradyrhizobium. The sequence goes on from NZ_NWTI01000007.1 coordinate 142,860, forward strand.
CGATCGTCTTCGGCTTCCTGATCGGGATCGTCCGGCTCGTTCGACGACGGCCGGTTCTCGAGATCGCATCGTGTCTGGTCGCGGCGGCTTGCGTGCCTGTGCTGTGGCACACGGTCACCGAGGCACGTCCCGATTTGCCTTCGGGGCTTGCCGTCGGTCTTGCTGCGGGAGCCATCGTCTACCGCGGTGTGCTCCGGCGCAGCACTTGGTCGCGGGCTGGCCTCGGCGTTGCCTGCGCACTCGCCGCCAGCATCAAGCCGACATCGTTCCCGGCTGCGCTCGCTCTGCTCGGCAGCGCATTCGCGATCCGGCTGGTCGTCGATTGTATCCAGGCCGGCGGATTGCGCCCGTCGCTCCGGACTGCACTCAGCGTGCTCGTGTGGTTCGTGCTGCCGTTGATCGCGACCGCGGCCGTACTGATCGGACCCGCAATGGTCGAGACCGTCACCTACATCCTCCTGGTGTTTGTCAGCCAGCGCGATCTCTGGACGACGGGCGAAGGTTTCTGGGTTGGATTGTTACGCTTCTCGATCGGTGGAGAAGGCCAGTTCGGCCTGCATTACTGGTTCGCCATCGGGACCGGCCTGATGCTGCTACGCCTAGTGCTCGCGTCGATCTGCGGAAGCGCAACGCTGCGCGATGCCCTTGTCCTGCTCGTGTCCGTGCTGATCGCCTATGCCATCCCCTCCGTCGCGGCGATCAAGACCTACTATTTCGGTGCGATGTTCTATGGCCTGTTCGTCGTCGCGATGGTCCTCAATGGGTGCGCCAGTGCGGCGCTCATCGAAGAGCTGCTCGCCCGCCTCGGCTTGAGCAACGAGATCCGCCGCTACCTCCTCACGGCGGGCCGGGTGCTGGCGCTTGCATTTGTTCTCCAACTCTTCCTCAGACATGTCGTCGTCGGTCAGATCAGCACGGCGACGCCGCTGAGCGCGCAGCAGCAGGAGAGCATCCGCCTCGCGACCGAACGGCTCTGGTCCCTGCTGCGCGAGATCAAGCCGCAAACGCCCGGCCCGCTTTATGTCGGCTTCTCCAGCCCTTATCCGGTGACGTCGGCGACCATCCAGCTCTACGCGGCGCGGGCGAAGATGAATCTCGTCATCCGCGACGAGCTGTTTTATCGGAGCGCGCAAGAAACGGGCGATGCGTTGTTGCGGTCGGAGATTCTGGTGCTCTCGAGTTCGATCCAGCACACGCTGGTCGGGCCGCGCGTTGGCGACGAGCTGATCGCCCGCATGGACGCGGAGAAGGGCCTCTGCCTGCTCGACAGCATGAGCTTTCCGGACGTGAGCGTGCGGGTCTATCGACGCGGGTGTTGACCGCGGCATGCCGGTTCGAAAATGTACCGCGCTTATGTGAGGCCAATCACTTAATCTCCAGAACGGCGTCCGTAGTATCCCGGGTACGCAAACACGGGGAGATTTCACATGCGCAAGATCATTCTGGTTGCCGCCATGGTCCTGGCTTCCGGCTCTGCCCAGGCAGACGGCTCCCGCAGCCTGTCGCTGTCGGCGGCGGGCGCTCAGGCTCCCGCGCCATTGACCACACCGACCTCGGCGACCACGTCCACGCCGCAGGCGAGCGAAGCTGCGCCGGCGACGGAGGCGCCGAAATATTCGGACCGTCCGCCGGCAGTGTCGCTCTCTGCGCCGGCCGCTCCGGCGGTAACCGCGCCGCCGCCGACCCCGGCGCCGGTCGCGACAACCAAGCCCGCTACCAGGAAGACGGCAAGGGCGGACAAGCCGAAGTCCAAGCGCTGGACCGAGCGCCGCATCATCAGCGAGCTGCACCGCCACGGCATCTATTGGTAAACGGCTCGCCAAAAGCAAATGGCCGGGACAAGCCCGGCCATGACGCAAGAGTTCGGATTGGACGCGATGGCGTTTACTGCGACACCGTCTGCACGACGCTCGAGATCGGACGCGTGTTCGTGCTCGCGGTCGGCACCTTCATGTCCTTCATCAGCGCTTCGTCATATTCCGGCAGCGTCTGCAGCGTCGTCTTGGCCTTCATCTGTACGACCTTGTAGCCGCCGGCCTTGAGACGCGCGAGCAGCGCCGGCAGGGCGATGCCGGTATTCTTCTGGAAGTCGTGCATCAGGATGATGCCCTTGCCGAGCTTGTCGAGCCGCGTCATCACCGTCTCGATGATCTTTTCCGGCGTGGCGCCCTTGCGGAAGTCAAAGGAGTCGACGTCGGTCGAGAACATCGCGACGTTGCGGGTGCCGAAATAGCTGACGATCGCCGGATTATGCTGGAGCTGAGGGAAGCGGAAGAACGGCGCAGGGTTGGCACCGAGCGCGAATTTCACCGCGCTGACGCCCTTCTCGACCTCGTCCTTGGCCATCTGCTCGGTCATCTTCTTGCCGTTCAGATTGACATGCGACCAGGTGTGCGTGCCCACCGTGTGGCCCTGGGCCAGCACCTGGCGCAGGATTTCCGGGTGATAGGTCGCATGCTTGCCGACCGAGAAGAACAGGCCCTTGGTGCATTCGTCCGCGAGCGCCTTCAGCACGTTCGGCGTGTTCACGGGCCACGGACCGTCGTCAAAGGTCAGCACGACCTCCTTGTCGGTGAGGAAGTCGAACTGCTTGAAATGATCGAAGCCGAAGCCGGGGCCGCCGGTGGTGTCGATCTCGACCACGCGGGAGACACCGAGCGCATTCGGATTGGCGCAGGCCTGCTTCGGCTGCACCGGCATGACGGGAGCAGGCATGGGCGCGGGTGCCTGGGCAAGTGCCGCCGGCCTGGCCGCGACTGCCGCTGTGGTCTCGACGTCATCCCTGGCGGCGAGCTTCGCTGGTGCCGGCAATGGATCGGCGGCACGGGCTGCAACTGTCTTGGGAGCGCCCTGGTCGGCGCGCGAGGAATAAAAAAACCAACCGCCGGCGGCGATCACGACCGCCGCAACTACACTGGCCAGCATCAGGCCCAACGCATTACGCATCGCTACTCTTTCCAATTACGCAACCAAACCTGCGGAATTTCCCGCGCGACGAGCCATTAATGCGAAGTAACAGTTAACGTGACACCAACACGACGGCGGTTGTGGAGGAATTTCAGGCAGGTGCGCCAAAGTGACGGAGGTCACAGAAGGCGTGTCTCCCGTGATCGTCATCACAGTGGAAACGGTTTTGCTGGAGCATCGTAGTTCCCATCAACAACGGGCGCCGTTGCGACGGTGCCAATGGGAGCTTCAAATGACCAAGTCGCTGAACGCCACGTCGCAGAATACCAAGTCCTTCTCTGCCAGGATCCGCGACACCAGCTTGGCCCTCGGCTTTGCCGCCATCGTCTCGCTGGTCTCGACGACTTCGAGCTTCGCCTTCTCGGCCGAGGCTCAGCAGATGTGCACCGGCGATGCCTTCCGCCTGTGCTCGTCGGAAATCCCCAACATCCCGAAGATCACGGCGTGCATGATGAAGCATCGCTCCGATCTCAGCGCCGGCTGCCGCGCGGTGATGGACAAGGATCTCGCCAAGGGCGCCTCGCGCAAGGTCGCTGACGCCCAGGACAGCCAGTAACGCGCGCAACGACATCGTTGCGTTGGTCAGCTCCCCTCGCGATGTGCCCCGGCCAAAGCCGGGGCCACGCGGCGGCACGCCTCCCGCTTGGAAATAAAGCCGTTGCAGGTGCGGGATCGTCGCACTAGCTTCCCCGCACGTCTTTCCGGGTAAGAGGCATTAAGCGATGACCAGATTTCTTTTCGTTATTTCTTTGCTCTTGTGCGCGTCCGCCGCGTCAGCGCAACAGCAGCCCGGCCATGATGCCTGCGCGCGCGACGTCACGCGCTTCTGCCGCGCGGTGATGAACAATGGCGACGGCGCCGTGCTCGCCTGCCTGAAGCAGAACCGCACCAAGCTGAGCAAAGGCTGCGACAAGGTGCTGACCGAGCACGGGCAGTGATCGTCATTCCGGGGCGCGCGAAGCGCGAGCCCGGAATCGATCGAGCCACCAACTCTTGAGATAAATGGATTCCGGGTTCACGCCTGACGGCGCGCCCCGGGATGACCAGAGGTCTACGTGCTGCTTCCCGCCGCCGTCGCGACCACCGGCAACACCTCCGCGCTTGCGCTGTCCGGCGTCTCGTCCTTCCAGCGCACCGAGCCGAACGGGCGCTCGAGCATGCGGCGGATCCGCACTGGGTCCGGGCCGATGTGGAAACCGATCGCCTGTTGATGAAGCGCGCGTTCGGACTGGGTCGAGCGGTTGCGCTGGCGCAAGTAATCGAACCAGGTCGGGCAATGATAGCGCTCGGTCCACAATTCCGGATCGGCGATGTCGCGGGCGATCGACCAGCCATAGGCGCCGTTGCGCTGCCGGGAGAGCTGCACGTCCTGCATGACGTTGTGAAACGCGCGCGCGTTGTCCTGTGCGACGCGATATTCGATCTCGACCACCAGGGGGCCGCTGCGACCCGTCAGGGACAGTTTCACCTCGGGATCGGCCAAGACGTCGGCATCCTCGTTGCGGGCACCGACGCGCGGCATCGTCAGCCAGATCCCGAGCAGCGGCGAGATCAGCATCAGGCCGGCCGCCGTCAGCAGCGCAATTTCGACGCCGGCATAGTCGGTGAGATGGCCCCAGCCCCAGGCGCCGATCGCGATTCCGCCGGAAATCGAGGCCTGGAACGCCGCGAGCGAGCGGCCGGCGACCCAGCGCGGCGCCGAGAGCTGCACGCCGATGTTGAACAGCGCGATCGCGGCCATCCAGACCGCGCCGGCCAGCACCAGCGCCGTCGCCGTCAGCACCGGCTCGGTGCTGAGGGCAAGCGCAGCCATCGCGAACGCCATCGAGATGGTGCAGGCGCGGATCGCGGCCTCGCCGCTCATGCGCTTGCGCAGTTCGTGGATGTTGAGTGCGCCGATCACGGCGCCCATGCCGAAGGCGCCGAGCATGATGCCGTAGGTCTGGGCGCCGCCGTGCAGCAGATCGCGCGCGACCAGCGGCATCAGCGCCATGATGGCGCCGCCGATCAGGCCCATCACCAGCGTGCGCAACAGCACGATCTTGATCGGCGGCGAGTTGGTGATGTAGCGGAAACCCGAGACCATCGCGCGGTTGAGCTTTTCCCGCGGTAGGCGGGAGGGTTCGGTGTTGCGCCGCCACAGCAGCAGCACCACCAGCAATGGCAGATAGAGGATCGCATTGCAGGCGAAGGCGGCGACCGCGCCCAGTGCCGCGACGATGACGCCGCCGACCGCGGGACCGAAGCTGCGTGCGATGTTGTAGCTGATGCCGTTGAGTGCGACCGCCGAAGGCAACGCATCGGGCGGCACCTGTTCGCTGACCGAGGACTGCCACGCCGGGCCGAACAGCGCGTTGCCGCTGCCCACCACGAAGCAGAAGGCCAGCAGCAATTCGGGGCTGATGCGATTGAGCCCGGCCAGCACGGTGAGCGCCGTTGCGCCGGTCAGCGCGATCATCAGCGAGACCAGCGTGACGATGCGCCGGTCATACATGTCGGCAATAGCGCCGGCCGGCATCGAGATCAGCATGATCGGAAGCATCAGGGCGGTCTGCACCAGCGCCACCTGGTCGGCCGAGGCCGCCATCTGCGTCATCGCCCAGGCCGCGCCCACGCCCTGGATCAGGAGGCCGAGATTGGAGAGCAGGCTGGCGAGCCAGATACGCCGGAACACGGTGTAGCGCAGCGGCGCGGTGATGCCGTCGGCGGCCATTTTCTGACGGTTTGGCGGCTCGGTCATATCCCCTTCCATATCGGCTGGCAGAAGTGGTGCAGGCGATTCCGGCGAATTCTTTGATGCCTGCGAAAGTCCTTCGCTGTCCAGTGGTTAGGCCGCTATAAGCGGTGCAAAGAGGCGGTTTGCCGGGGAGGAACAGATGAAGCTGTCGCGACGGACGATCCTGCAGGGGGCGGGCAGCTTGCCTTTCGCAATTGCGAGCTTGCGGACGGGCGCATGGGCTCAATCAGCGCCGGCGGCTGCATTGTCTCCGGACCCGCCGCCGTCGATCCTGTTCGTCCACGGCAATGGCGACTACGACGCGCTCTGGATGACGACGCTGTGGCGGATGGAATCCAACGGCATCGCGCACGATCGCATGATGGCGATCAACTTCACCGATCCCAATGCGCGTACCGACGACAAGGTCGAGCAGGCGAACCGTTCCTCGACCGAGGACCAGCGCCGCGAGCTCACGGCTGCCATCGCCGAGCTGAAGCGCCGGACCGGCGCGTCCCGCGTGGCGCTGGTCGGCAGCTCGCGCGGCGGCTATGCGATCCGCAATGTCATCAAGAACGGTGGCGCCGGCGATGTCAGCCACGCCGTCTTGTGCGGCACGCCCAATCACGGCGTGTTCGCGACCGACGACCAGCCGAACAACGAGTTCAACGGCCGCGGCACATTCCTGCGCAGCCTGAACGAAGGCGAGAGCGAGGTGACGCCGGGCGTTGCCTTCCTCACCTTGCGCAGCGACGGCATGGACAAATACGCGCAGGCCGACGGTCGCTTCATCGGCAAGCCGGGTACGCCGACCGGGGTCACCAATGAAGGCCCGGAGCTGAAGGGCGCCACCAATCTCGTGCTCGGTGCGCTCGACCATCGCGAGGTGGCGTTCCACCCGCGCGCCTTCCGCGAGATCTACAAGTTCATTGCGGGACGCGAGCCCGCCCGCATAGCGATCGTGCCGGAGCCGGCCGTCAGGCTCAGCGGCCTCGTCACCGGCACGCCCGGCGGCGTGTCGACCAACCGCCCGGTGGCAGGTGCAACCGTCGATATCTTCCGCGTCGATCCCGATACTGGTGAGCGCAAGGGCGCCGCCGTGCATAGCGCAAAGACCGGCGCCGATGGGCGCTGGGGCCCGGCGCAGGTCGAGCCTTCCTGGGCGCTCGAATTCGTCCTGACGTCCCCGGACGCGCCGACGACGCACATCTATCGCTCGCCCTTCCCACGCTCGTCCGACGTCGTGCATCTGCGCGCCGCGCGCCCGCTCGGTCCCGCCGACAAAGATGCCGGCGCGGTCGTGATCATGTCGCGTCCGCGCGGCTATTTCGGCCTGCCGCGGGACGTGGTTCTGTTCGACGGCAAGGAGCCGGCCGACGTCAAGCCGGGCGTGCCCACGGATTCGGCAGCGACGTTGCGCCTTCCAATCAGCGAGGTTGGGCGTAACATCGTGGTCCAGTTCGGCGAAGAACGGATTGTGGCACGAGCCTGGCCGGCCCAAGAGAACAGGATTGCGATTGCCGAGCTGACTTACTAGCTATTGACCTGCGTCACACCTTGCGGGAGAGAGCCATGAACATCGCCAGCGTGCGTCGGCCCATCATCCCTCCCGCTCCCCCGCGTGCGCCCGACGACATGTCGTTCTTCGGCCGGCTTGCCGTGATCCGGCACAACATGATCGCGACCTGGGGGCAGCGCGCCTATGAGGAAGACGTCATCAAGGGCCGCTTCTTCCTCCACGACAGTTTCATCCTGAACCAGCCCGACGCCATCCGGCATGTCCTGCTCACCAATTACGAGAACTACACGCGCACGCCGGCGGGAATCCGCATGCTGCGTCCCGTGCTGGGCGACGGCCTTCTGATCGCGGAAGGTCACTCCTGGACGTTTCAGCGCCGCACCCTCGCGCCGGCCTTCACGCCGCGCGCCACCGCCAATCTCGTTCCGCACATGACGGCGGTGCTCGACGAGACCATCGCGAAGCTGGAGGCGCGCTCCGGGGAAGACATCGACCTGCGCGAGGTCATGCAGCGCATGACGCTGGAGATCGCGGGACGCACGATGTTCTCGTTCGGCATGGACCAGCACGGCGCCACCTTGCGCAATTTCATCATGGAATATGCCGCCCGGCTCGGACGGCCGTATTTCCTCGACATGCTGCTGCCGGTGTCGTGGCCGAGCCCGATGGATTTTGCCCGCGCCCGTTTCCGCAAGCGCTGGACCGAATTCGTCGCGATGCTGATCGCCGAGCGGCGCAAGGCCGGCAAGAAGGACGGCGCGCCGCCGCGCGACCTGTTCGATCTCATGGACGCGGCGCGCGATCCCGAGACCGGCAAGGGCTTTTCCGACGAGCAGCTCGTCGACGAGGTCGCGACCATGATCCTTGCTGGTCACGAGACCACGGCGACGGCGCTGTTCTGGGCGCTCTATCTGCTCGCGCTCGATCCGGAGACGCAGGAGGAAGTCGCCTCCGAGGCGCGCGGCGAGCATCTCGACAGCATCGCCGATATCGACCGACAGAAATTCACACGCGCGGTGATCGAGGAGACGATGCGGCTCTATCCGCCGGCGTTCCTGGTCGCGCGGGCCGCGCGCGAGAAGGACAATGCGGCCGGAGTCGAGATCGGCAAGGGCGACATCATCATGATCGCCCCTTGGCTGCTGCACCGGCATGAGAAGCTGTGGGATCAGCCGAACGCGTTCATTCCAAAGCGCTTCATGTCGAAGGAAGCGCCCGATCGCTTCGCCTATCTGCCGTTCGGCGCGGGTCCGCGGGTCTGCATCGGCGCACCGTTCGCACAGGCCGAATCCGTGCTGGCGCTGGCCCGGCTGATCGGCGCGTTCCGCGTCGAGCTTGCCGATACGGCCAATCCCGTAATCCCGCTGGGCGTCGTCACGACCCAGCCGGACCACTCACCCATGTTCCGCATCACGCGTCGGTGACAGGCCCCTCGTCTGGCCGACGGCGTGATGCGCCCTAGATAGAGTTGCGCCATGAGCGATATCCAGGCCCAGTTTTCCGTCCTCAAGCAGACCGCCGATCCGAAGGTGGCCGATGCGATCGCGCGTCTCATCGAGCGTGGTGAGGATCACGAGCTCAACCGCGTCAATGTCCTCGACTTCGCCACGCAGCATGCCGTCGACGAAGAGCACGCGATCTCGGCCTTTCTGCACGCGGCGCGGCTGGGGCTGTTCGACCTCGGCTGGAACGTGCTGTGTCCGGGCTGCGGCGGCGTGCTCGGCGCGCACACGACCCTGAAGGCGCTCAAGCCGGACGATTATCATTGTGCGCTCTGCGCCTGCGGCTACAAGGCCTCCGTCGACGATCAGGTCGAGGTCTCCTTCACCGTGAATCCGCGCGTGCGGCGCATCGCGGCGCACGATCCTGATACGCTTCCGGTGTGGGAGTATTTCAAGCAGGTATTCTGGAGCTCCGGCGTCGACTTCAACAAGGAATCGTTCGCGACACTGGCGAACGAGGTGACGCTGGATACGATGGAGCTGCCGGCCGGCGAGAAGGCGACCATGTCGCTGCAACTGCCTGGTGACTTCGTCATCATCTTCGAGCCGGTGACGCACGCCGCTCATTTCATCGACGTCCAGGGCGAGCCGACCAAGGACCGCCAGCAGCTCGCCATCATGTACAACAAGGTGCAGGCCCCGACGGGGACCACGACCATGCGGCCTGGCCCGCTGCGGCTGTCGCTGGAGAACCAGGCCGGCGTGCGCGTGCTGCCGTCGGTGTTCATCGCGGCCGAGGCGCTCCACCATCTCATCGGCAAGCGCAAGCCGTTCCTCACCGCCAAGCGGATGCTGTCCAACCAGACATTTCGCGACGTGTTCAAGGCGGACAATCTCAGCCTCGACCAGCGGCTCCAGATCACCTCACTGACCTTCCTGTTCACCGACCTGAAGGGCTCGACCGCGCTCTACGAGCGCGTCGGCGATCTTGCTGCCTTCGATCTCGTGCGCGCGCATTTCCATGCGCTGCTCGAGATCATCTCCTCCGAGAAGGGCGCGGTGGTGAAGACCATCGGCGATGCCGTGATGGCAACCTTCGTCCGTCCCGAGCACGCCATCGTCGCGGGCCTGCGGATGCGTGCGGCGATGGACGCGCTCAACGAGCAGCGCGGCACCGACGATCTCATCGTCAAGATCGGCATCCACGAAGGTCCGTGCCTCGCGGTGATGCTCAACGAACGGCAGGACTATTTCGGCCAGACCGTCAACATCGCCGCCCGCGTGCAGAGCCTGTCGACCGCGCAGGAGATCCACATCACCGGCCCCGTGCTGGATGCGCCGGCGGTTGCGGAACTACTCCAGCAGCGCGAGATCAAGCCGATCCAGAAGCAGGCCGCGCTGCGCGGCATCGCCGACAAGATGGTGGTTTACGAGATTCCGTGAGGAATTTCAGCTGTCGTCCCCGCCCAATGCGCAACGGGCAGATTGCCGAAACGTAATCCGGCGCGCGGAACTGACGCACGTTGCGCCGGTTGGGTTTCCTGCTCATATAATGCTGGTAGCAGCCGCCTCCCTCGCGGCTGCATCGATTTCGGTAGGATCTCATGCTCGACGGCCTGCGCCAATTCATCGCCGACATCGTCGCCCCCAACGACCAGAACCGCACCTTCGGTGACAGCGATTATCGGCTGGCGGCAACCGCGCTGCTGGTCCACGTGGTCTCGCTGGACGGCCAGCCGACGGCGGCCGAGCAGCGCAAGCTGCATAGCCTGATCGAAAGCCATTTCGGGCTCGATCACGGCACTGCGGATCGCCTGATCGCGGATGCCACTGAGGTCGAGGGCGAGGCGGTGGACCTCTATCACTTCACCAGCGTCATCATGCGCTCGCTCGACGAAGAGGGCCGCAAGCGCATCGTCCGGATGATGTGGCAGCTGGTCTATGCTGACGGCCAGGTGACCGAATTCGAGGACAACGTCGTCTGGCGCGCCTCCGACCTGCTCGGGATTTCCCAGCGCGACCGGATCGAGCTGAAGCACGCGGTGGCCGAGCGCGTCGGCGGCCAAGTGAAGGATGGTGCCGTCGGCGGCTGACTTATCCCGGCCGGTGGCCTGAGATGCGAGCCACATGACGAAACTTTAATGTAAGCCGCGCCCTCCCCGCGCTTTTGCGGATTCGCCTGCAAATACCGGTCTTTCCTGCACCCCCTGTGGCCCGCTCAAGCGGCCATGCCGCCAGCGCCGCTTGCCTGCCGCGCACGGCTTATGCTCTCGTTCAGCGATTGCCGGGCCAAAGACTTCAATTCAAGAGAACTTGGATCGTGACTGAGCGGGTAACGTTGATCACCGGTGCTTCGGCGGGCATAGGTGTGGAGCTGGCGCGCGTGTTTGCTGCCAATGGACATCGTCTCGCATTGACGGCGCGGCGTGCGGATCGATTGGAGGCGCTTGCGAACGAGCTCGCTGCCAGGGGCGGCAAGAAGCCGATCGTGATCGCCTGCGATCTCGAGGACCCCGCCGCCGGCGAGACCATCGCAGCAGCGCTCGCGGCCGAAGGCGTCGAGCTCGATCACCTCGTCAACAATGCCGGATTCGGCGTGTTCGGTGATGCCATCGAGCGCGACCGGGACGAGCAGATCGGCATCGTCGAGGTCAACGTGCGGGCTCTGACGGATCTGTCGCTGCGCTTTGCCGATCAGCTGATCAGGAACAAGGGCGGTCTTCTCAATGTGGGCTCGGTTGCAGGCTTCCTGCCCGGTCCCGGCATGGCCGTCTATTATGCCTCCAAGGCCTACGTGATTTCCTTCACCGAAGCGCTGCGGGCCGAACTCGCACCGCGCGGCGTTCGCGTCACCGTGCTTTGCCCGGGCCCGGTGCCCACCGAATTCCAGACGCGCGCCGGCGTCGGATCGCAGCACGATACGGCTCTTCTCAACGTTTCGGCCGCCGATGTCGCGCAAGAGGCTTATCGTGGCCTGATGGCCAACAAACGGGCAGTGCTGCCCGGTCTCGGCATCAAGATTGTGCCGTTTGCGCTGCGCTTTTTCCCACGCGGCTTCATCCTGGCCGCCACGAGCCGGTTCCAGAGGCGCCGGCATTAGAAAAGTCCCCAGCTTCCGTAGTGGCCCGGAGCTTGCTTCACTTTCGATGTGTGCGCGAACTCACACGATGTTAACCATCGCTTAGCTATGCTGGCGGTCTGAACCGATAGCACTCGCAAAAGGCCATGTCGTTCCGGACGGACAGGTTTGGTGGCGCAGAATTGGTGCCCTTTCGAAAGAGGGTGCCGAGCCCTGCCATCTCCGAAAGCCGGTTACCGGTCTTGATCGTCCTGCATCAGGAATCTTCGACCCCCGGCCGCGTCGGCAACGCGCTCCGCGCGCTCGGCCATCCCCTCGACATCCGTCGTCCCCGTTTCGGCGATCCGCTGCCCGAGACGCTTGATGCGCATGCCGGCGCCGTGGTCTTCGGCGGCCCGATGAGCGCCAACGATCCCGACGACTACATCCGCCGCGAGATCGACTGGATTGAAATTCCGCTGCGCGAGCAGCGGCCGTTTCTCGGCATCTGCCTAGGGGCCCAAATGCTCGCCATGCAGCTCGGTGCGCGCGTCGCGCCGCATGCGGAGTCCCTGACCCAGATCGGCTATTACCCGATCCGCCCGACCGCCGCGGGCCACGCGCTCTGCCCGGCCTGGCCCGCGCAGGTCTATCATTGGCACCGCGAGGGATTCGATCTGCCTGTCGGCGCGGAGCTGCTGGCAGAAGGCGATGATTTTCCGGTGCAGGCGTTCCGCACCGGCAATGCGTTCGGCGTGCAGTTTCACCCCGACGTGACCTACGCGATGATGCATCGGTGGACCACGCGCGGGTATGACGGCTTCAGCGCGCCCGGTGCGCGGCAACGGCACCATCACTTCGCGGATCGTGCCGTGTACGATGCCGCAGAGCGCGCCTGGCTCGATCACTTCGTCGACGGCTGGCTGGCGCGCCGGCCGGTGCTGGCGCAAGCGGCCGAGTGATCGCGCCTTCACGCAAGTCCTTGCCTTACCATTGGATATGCTAGGCTCATTGCTAACGAGCGCGCGTGAACGCGTGCCGGCAGCACAGGGAGAGCGCCATGGCCTACGAACACATCCTCTACGAGGTGAGCGACAAGGTCGCGACCATCACGCTCAACCGGCCCGATCGCATGAATGCGTGGACGCCGATCATGGAGCGCGACGTGCGCCATGCCATGGAAGCATCGAGCGCCGACGACAATGTCCGCGTCATCGTGCTCACCGGCGCCGGCCGCGCCTTCTGCGCCGGCGCCGACATGGATGCGTTGAAGGGGCTCGACCCCGACGACGTCAGGCGTGCAACGAATCTGCCGCCGTTCGACATGAACCGGCGCCCGGACTGGCAAACGCGCTATGGCTATTATCCGTCGATCGGGAAGCCCGTCATCGCCATGCTCAACGGCGCGACCGCGGGCATCGGCCTCGTGCATGCGCTCTATTGCGACCTGCGCTTTGCCGCCGACAACACCGTGTTCACCACGGCTTTCTCGCGCCGCGGACTGATCGCCGAGCACGGCATCTCCTGGATGCTGCCGCGCATCGTCGGCCACCCCAATGCGATGGATCTGCTGCTCTCCGCCCGTCGCGTCTCGAGCGAGGAGGCGCTGCGGATCGGGCTGGTCAACCGGCTCTGCTCGCCGGAGAAGCTGCGCGAGGAGACCTACGCCTATGCGCGCGATCTCGCCGATTTCGTCTCGCCGAGCGCGATGGCCGTCATCAAGCGCCAGCTCTACGAGGTGCCGTTCCAGACCCTGGCCGAGGCCACGATCGAGGCGAATCGCGAGATGATGGTGGCGCTGGCCGGCAGCGATTTCCGCGAGGGCGTGGCGAGCTTCATGGAAAAGCGGGCACCGCGGTTTACGGGGAGGTAGGGGGGAAAGTCCGGAGAGAGCCCGGCTCCGCCCCTTCGGGTTACGCCGCGGCAGCCTTCGCCGCATGAGGGCTCGCCGAGCCGAAGCAGGCGCAGCCTGCGAAGGCTGGTGGAGCCAGGCGGGATCGAACCGCCGACCTCGTCATTGCGAACGACGCGCTCTCCCAGCTGAGCTATGGCCCCTTTGCTGGCCGCTCTGGTAAACGCGGCCGACAACCGGGCGCCATTTAAGTCCCCGCCAAGGTCAAGTCAAGGACGGGTGTAAGGGGGTTTTAGCCATTCCGGCACCGACTTCCCTTGTTTGGGAGGGGGGGAACCGATATCTAGCAAAAGGCGTCAATTCTGATCGCAGCCAAAGTCTTCAAAAGCCAGAGTCCTCAATCGCCATGCGTGCCGTTCTCGACATCGTCATCATCGTGCTCGACCTCTACGTCTGGCTGCTGATCGCGTCCGCGATCCTGTCCTGGCTGATCGCCTTCAACGTGGTGAACACCCGCAACCAGTTCGTGTCGGCGGTGGCAGAGTTCCTGTACCGGATCACCGAGCCGGTGCTGGCGCCGATTCGCAATCTCCTGCCCAGCCTCGGCGGCCTCGACATCTCGCCGATCATCCTGATCCTGCTCATCATGTTCATCGAGCGGGTGATCCTGTACTACATCTACCCGAACGTGATCTGAGCGGGCTGGAGCGCCTTGGTTGCCAAAGACACCTTCGGGGAACCTTGGCGCTATTCGGCCGCAGGAATCAGCATCGCGCTGCGGGTGACGCCGCGCGGTGGCCGCGACGACATCGACGGGATCGAGCAATTGGCCGATGGCCGCAACGTGCTCAAGGTGCGGGTGCGTGCGATCGCCGATGGCGGCGAGGCCAACAAGGCCGTTTTGGTGTTGCTGGCAAAGTCGCTTGGCGTCCCCAAGGCCAGCGTGAGGCTCCTGTCCGGAGCCACCTCGCGACTGAAGCAGATCGCGGTCGATGGCGATCCGGCGCGGCTCGGCGTTGCCCTGCGCCAGCTCGTTGCGGCCAAATCGACAGACTGAGGAACTGACATGACCGCCAAGATCATCGATGGGAAAGTCATTGCCGCCGAGCTCCGTGCGCGCGTGGCCGACGAAGTTGCCCGGGTCAAGCGCGAGCACAATCTGGTGCCGGGCCTTGCGGTGGTTCTGGTCGGCAACGACCCGGCCAGCGAGGTCTATGTCCGCTCCAAGCACACCCAGACCCAGGCCGCCGGCATGGCCTCGTTCGAGCACAAGCTGCCGGCCGACGTGTCGCAGGCGGACCTGCTGGCGCTGGTCGCAAAGCTCAACGGCGATCCGGCCGTGCACGGCATTCTGGTCCAGCTGCCGCTGCCGAAGGGGCTGAACACGGAAGCCGTCATCAACGCCATCGACCCCGCGAAAGATGTCGACGGTCTGCATCCGAACAATGCCGGCCGTCTCGCCGGCGGATTTCAGGCGCTATCACCCTGCACGCCGCTCGGCTCGATCATCCTGACAAAGAGCGTGCACGCCTCGCTCGAGGGCATGAACGCCATCGTGATCGGCCGCTCCAATCTGGTCGGTCGTCCGCTGGTGCAATTGCTGTTGAACGAGAACGCCACGGTGACGATCGCGCATTCGCGCTCGCGCGACCTGCCCGGGCTCGTGAAGCGGGCCGATCTGGTCTACGCCGCGGTCGGCAAGCCCGAGATGGTGCGCGGCGATTGGCTGAAGCCGGGCGCGACTGTGATCGACATCGGGATCAACCGGATTCCGAAGGAGGACGGCAAGACGCGCCTCGTGGGCGACGTCGCCTATCAGGAAGCGCTTGGAGTGGCCGGCGCCATCACGCCGGTGCCGGGCGGCGTCGGCCAGATGACGGTCGCCTGCCTCCTGGTGAACACGCTACGCGCGGCCTGCGCGATCGCGGGGCTGCCGAAGCCGGCGGTGTAGGTATTCTTCGCTTCCCCCGCTTGTGGGGTGAGGAAGAAGGACTCCTCAGCCCTTCTTCTTTTTCGTCTCGCGATCCATGCCTTCGAGGATCAGCTTGTGCGCTTCCTCCGGGCCGCCCCAGCGCAGGATCTTCACCCATTTGCCCTTCTCGAGATCCTTGTAGTGCTCGAAGAAGTGCTGGATCTGCTGCAGCGTGATGTCGGGCAGGTCGGAGTACGACTTCACCTTGTCGTAGCGCTGCGTCAGCTTTGACGACGGCACCGCCAGGATCTTCTCGTCGCCACCGGCCTCGTCCTCCATGAACAGCACGCCGACCGGGCGCACGCTCATGACGGCGCCGGGAATGATGGCGCGGGTGTTGACGATCAGGACGTCGCAGGGGTCGCCGTCATCCGACAGAGTGTGCGGGATGAAGCCGTAGTTACCGGGGTAACGCATCGGCGTGTACAGGAAGCGGTCGACCACCAGCGTGCCGGCCTCCTTGTCCATCTCGTACTTGATCGGTTCGCCGCCCACGGGGACTTCGATGAGGACGTTGACTTCCTGGGGTACGTTCTTCCCGATCGAGATCGCATCGATACGCATTCAAGGCTCCGTTGTTGCCGAGGTAAAATCGCGCCCGGCAGCGATTTTGGCGCTGTCATACGCGGGCTTGGCCCGCCGATCCATCGCGTTTTTGTGAAATAATGAATCCCGAAGTCACCGGCGCAGAGGCAGCGGTATCGACGGAAGGTAAGGGCCGACGAATTCAGCTTTCAGCAGCTCAATTGGTCCAGGCGAAGGCAACCTTGTCGAGCGACTTCGGCCCGAACCGCTCCGAGGAGCGCGCCACCATGCGGCCGCCCAGCGCCCGGTAGAACTCCGTCGCCGGGTCGTTGTCCGAGAGCGCCCACACCACCATGCTCTTCAGCCCGCTCTGCATCAGGTCGCGGCGGGCGGAGGCAAACAGGCGACGACCGAAGCCGAGGCCCTGGAATTCCGGGCGCAGGTAAAGCTCGTAGATCTCGCCGTCGAAATGCAGGCTGCGGGCGCGGTTGCGACCGTAATTGGCATAACCCGCGATCTTGTCGCCGAACACGAGCACGCTGACGCGGCTACCCTTGCGGATCGCACTGTCCCACCATTGCGGGCCGCGGCGGTTGATGAGCTTTTCAAGCTCGGCGCCGGGAATGATGCCCTGATAGGCGGAGCGCCAGGCTTCGTCATGAGTGGACGCCACCGCAGTTGCATCTGCAGCTTTGGCCGGCCGGACCTCGATCAGGGTTGTGCTCATGGACGCAATCAAACCAAGTCGCCGCGCTGGCGGCAAGACCTATCGTTAATTATCGGTTAACGTGTGGACTTTGTGCATCAGTCTCTTAACCATGTTGTACCGAAAGAAGACAACACGCCAACTCCGAGGGCACGGGCGTGCCGAGCGTCGGTGCAAAACTTCCGTCGCGGCAGCGAATGCATGGCAATGGCGACGCAGAAAGTCTGCCGATACTGATTCGTTCCTCTCGTCTGATTGGCGCTGTTCTCGCCTCCTGCAATCCATGCGGCTTCTCAAAACCCTCGCGCTCCTGTCTCTGCTGGCCCTGCTGACCACCGCACAGCCTCTGTGCGCTCAGGTCACGTTCGGTGCATCGGGCGAGGAGGGCGAGCCGTTTCGCCGGCAGGAGTGGCGCGTGCCGTCGCCGGATACCGACATCGCGGCGCATGCCCTGCTGTTTCGCCCCGCCGGCGCAGGTCCGTTCCGGGTGGCGGTGATCGCGCACGCCTCGACGCAGAACGTCCTGCGTCGTGCGCAAATGCCGCAGCCGGAATACCGTCCCCTCGCCGCCTTTCTCGTCGCGCGCGGCTTTGCCGTGCTGGTGCCGGAGCGGCTCGGCCACGGTGCGACCGGCGGCCGCTATGCCGAGGACCAGGGCGGATGTGACGAGGCGGACTATGCCCGTTCGGGCCGTGCGACGGCCGAGCAAATCCGGCTCGCGCTGGAATTCCTGCGAAGGCAGGATTTCATTCGCAAGGAGGGCGCCGTCGTGATCGGCCATTCCGCCGGCGGCTGGGGCGCGCTGGCGCTCGCCAATGCCGATCCAAAGGCGATCTCGGCGATCACGGTGTTTGCCCCCGGGCGCGGCGGCCATGCCAATGACGAGTCGAACCGGATCTGCGCGCCACACACGCTGCTTGCCGCTGCAACGGAGTTCGGCAAGGCCGCGCGCATTCCCGTTACCTGGCTCGTCGCGGCCAATGACAGCTATTTCTCGCCGTCATTTTCGAAGAGTCTGGAAGATGCGTTTCGTGGCGGCGGCGGCCAGGTGGACTTGCGCATCCTGCCGGCCGTCGGCAGCGAGGGTCATTGGATGATCGAGACGGAAGCCGGCGTCAAAGCCGCAAGCGGCGATCTCGTGCGTGCGCTGAACCGGGCAAAGCCGGTGGCGGCCAAGAAGCCATGACGCTGTACTTTTTGGTCAAGTTTCTGCATGTGCTCGGCGCAGTCGTCATCCTCGGCACCGGAACGGGCATCGCCTTCTTCATGCTGATGGCGCATCGCACGAAGGATGTGGCGTTCATCGCACGCACCGCATCGGTCGTGGTGATCGCGGACGCGATCTTCACGCTCTCCGCCGTGCTCCTGCAACCGGTCACGGGCGGCTTTCTGATGACGCTTTCGGCGACGCCGATCACCGAGCGCTGGCTGCTCGCCTCGCTCGCGCTCTATGCTATCGCCGGCCTGTTCTGGATTCCCGTGGTGCTCATGCAGATCGAGATGCGCGATCTCGCGCGCAAGGCTGCCGATCAACACGCGGCCTTGCCGGAGCGATACTTCGTTCTCTTCCGCCGCTGGTTCGCGTTCGGCTTCCCTGGCTTCGGCGCGACAATGCTGATCCTGTGGCTGATGATCGCAAAACCGTTTTGAGAGACGTAATGGCTGAACGAACCATCCTGGTGCTCGGCGCCTCCGGCCTGATCGGCCGCTTCGTCACCGGCGATCTCCGCGCGCGGGGTTTTCGCGTGGTCGGCGTGGCGCGCAGTCGGTCGCCGGCCCACAGGATGAGTGCGCTGGATATCGAGCTGCCGATCCTCTCGCTCGATGCGGCAGCCCTGGCGCGGCTGCTGCGCGAGCATGCGGTGGATGTCGTCGTCAACTGCCTCGGCGTGCTCCAGGATGGCCCTGGCAGCGACACCGGTGCCGTGCACCGCGATTTCGTCGCGCGGCTGCTCGCGGCGATCGGCGGCAGCGGCCGTCCGACCCGCCTCGTGCACATCTCGATTCCGGGAACGGTGGAGGCCGACCGCACCGCCTTCGCGACGACCAAGCGCGAGGCCGAGCGTTTGATCGCGGCCTCCGGCGTTCCCCACGCCATCCTGCGGCCCGGCTTCGTCGTTGCACCGTCCGCCTATGGCGGCAGCGCGATGCTGCGTGCGCTCGCCGCGTTTCCGCTCGACCTTCCGGGCAAGGAGATGGCAACGCGGTTCCAGCCCATCGCGGTCGAGGATATTTCGGCGACCATTGCCTGGCTCGCTGCGTGCGACATTGATGACGCTGCCGTGCAGGCGGTGAACTGGGATCTGATGCAGGCCGAGCCGGTCACCATGGCCGGCGTCATCATGCCGTTTCGGCTTGCCTTCGGCACGTACGGCTGGCCGCGCATCGCGATGCCGTCACTCATGCTGGACTTCGGCGCGAAGATTGGCGATCTCGCCAGCCATCTCGGCTGGATACCGCCGATGCGCTCGACAGCCATCGCCGAGCTGCGCCGCGGCGTGCAAGGTGATCCCTCGGCCTGGATCGCCGCCACAGGCATCACACCGAAGACGCTGGTGGAGACGATCGGCCGGCATCCCGCCACCATCCAGGACAAATGGTTCGCGCGCCTGTTCCTGGTCAAGGCGCTGATCCTCGCCAGCCTGGTCGCGTTCTGGCTCGTCTCCGGTTTCATCGCGCTGTTCGTGTCCTACCGCGCCGCCGCCGGCATCTTGACCGCGCACAACTTTCCGCCCGCGCTGGTTGATCCCATCACCGTCGGCACCAGCCTGATGGACATGAGCATCGGCGCATTGATCGCCTTCAGGCGTACTGCGGCGATCGGGCTCGTCGCGGGGATCATTGCCTCGCTCGGCTACATGTTCGGCGCCGCGATCCTGACGCCCGATCTCTGGGTCGAGCCGCTCGGCGCGCTGGTGAAGACAGGTCCGGCCATCGTGCTGATGCTGGTCGCCTTGTTGATACTGGATAACCGATAGCGTTTTCGCGCGAAGTGGATTCGGTTCGTGTGAAGCAAACGCGTCAAGAAGAGAAGCTGATGTCCAAATGGCCCGACGACGACGTCATCCTGTTCGATGGCGTCTGCATCTTCTGCTCGCGCTGGGTCCGGTTCGTGGCCAAGCGCGACACGGAGCGGCGATTTCGCTTCACACCGATCCAGTCGGATTATGGTGCGAGGCTCGCGCGCACGTTCGGCATCGACCCCGATGATCCCGACACCAACGCGGTGGTTCACGGTGGCAAGGTGCTCATGAAGTCGGACGCCGCGCTGACCGTGCTGTCGCTGCTTCCCGGCTGGGGTTGGGTGCGCGCGTTGTTCGTCGTGCCGAAGCCGCTGCGGGATCCGATCTACAGCCTCATCGCCCGCAACCGCTACCGCATCTTCGGGAAATATGACGCTTGCTTCGTGCCGGATGCGGATTTGCGGGCGCGGGTGATCGAGTAGTTCGTCGTTGCGAGTGCAGCGTCGCTACGCTCGCAATGACGGAGCTACAGTTTGCCCAGAGCCGCCAGCACTTCCTTCGCAGCCCGCTCCCCACTGTCTCTCGCTCCATGGGCGGTCGTGAAGAACTCCGGCGACGTTGCTTCGCCCGCGAAGAACAGCCGCCCGTCCACCGGCGCGGCCAGAACGGCACGATCGCCGGCGTGGCCGGGCAATGCGTGCGAGTAGGAACCGCGCGCGAAGGGATCATGCGCCCAGCGCGATTCATGCAGCGGCTTCAGCTTGCGGCGGATATCGCTACCGAGAAATCCCGCGATCTCGTTGATGGCGTGCGCGGCAATAGCGCCTTCGCCAGAATCTTCCAGCGCGCGAGCGAAGCTGCCGCCGAAAAAGCCTTCGATGCAGGGCTGGCCGAACGGGCGGATGTGGTAGGTGCCCATCTCGGTGCGCATGGTGGCGCCGCGCAGATTGCCTTCCCTCGGAAAGGCCTCGGCACCCTCGAGCGCCAGCGTCACCTTGTCGTCGACGCCGAGTGGAAGGCCGGCGGCCGCATCGACCTTGGACGGCAGCGGCGGCGAAAAGCGGATCGTCTCGTCGGCGATCAGGTTGGTCGGCACGGTGACGATCACCTTGTCGGCGTCCAGCATGCCCTGCGACGACTGGATGCGGATGCGCTTGTCCGAATGATCGATCAGCGTGACGTTGCAGTCCAGCGCCACCCGGCAGGGCGCGCCATAGGCCGCGATCAACGCGCCATAGCCGCGGCGAACTCGCCAGTTGAGGTTCGTGTCCTCATAGGCGTTCCAGTCCAGCGTGGACATGTCCTCGAGTTCGCAGCCGTTGATGTAGGTCGATATCGCGTTGATCATGGGATTCCAGCGATTGCCTGGCTCCAGACTTGAGTTCGCGGGTTCGTCCTTGCCCTTTTGCGCGGCCTGCCAGAGGCGCTCGTAGAACGCGTCCATCGCGCGCATGAAATCGTCGCGCTCGCTTTGCGGAAACGCGTTGCCGTAGGCGCGCTCGCGCCAGGGCGGCAGGTCCCTGTTGAGTTCGAAACCCAGTCTTTGCGCGATTGCGACGAAGGAGTTCTTGTCCGCCGAGTGCAGCCAGCCGCAGCCGACGTCGAAGGTCACCTCGGGCGAGGCCTGCACCGTCCAGGCCCGGCCACCGAGCCTGTTACGCGCCTCCAGCACGATCACGGAGAGGCCGAAGCCATGCAGCGCATGCGCCGCGCCGAGGCCGGCGGCCCCGGCGCCGATGATCGCGACGTCGGCGGAGGAGGGGAGAGAGGTCATGGCCGGGCTCTAGCACGTTCGAAATATGCGCTGAAGCCGGCCAGACAAACGATCTCGTAGGATGGGCAAAGGCGCTCTTGCGCCGTGCCCACCATTGTCGATTGGTGGGCACGCTTGCGCCTGCCCACCCTACGGCACTGTGGCGTGCGGCAGCCTTACGCCACCGCCTCCTTGGCCTTTTCCGCGCGCTTGCGCTCGTTCGGATCGAGGTGCTTCTTGCGCAGGCGGATCGACTTCGGGGTGATCTCCACCAGCTCGTCGTCCTCGATATAGGCCAGCGCCTTTTCCAGCGTCATGCGGATCGGCGGGGTCAGGCGCACGGCCTCGTCCTTCGAGGTGGTGCGGATGTTGGTGAGCTGCTTGCCCTTGAGCACGTTGATCTCGAGATCGTTGTCGCGGGTATGCTCGCCGACGATCATGCCCTTGTAGACCTTCCAGCCGGGCTCGATCATCATCGGGCCGCGGTCTTCCAGCTTGAACATGGCGTAGGCCACCGACTCGCCCTGGTCGTTCGAGATCAGCACGCCGTTGCGACGGCCCTGGATCGGGCCCTTGTAGGGCAGGTAGTCGTGGAACAGGCGGTTCATGATCGCCGTGCCCTTGGTATCGGTCATCAGCTCGCCCTGGTAGCCGATCAGGCCGCGGGTCGGCGCGTAGAACACCAGACGCAGGCGGTTGCCGCCGGACGGCTTCATCTCGATCAGCTCGGACTTGCGCTCGCTCATCTTCTGCACGACGACGCCGGAATGCTCCTCGTCGACGTCGACCACGACCTCCTCGATCGGCTCCAAGGTCTGGCCGGTGGCTTCGTCCTTCTGGAACACGACGCGCGGACGCGACACGGAGAGCTCGAAGCCCTCGCGGCGCATGGTCTCGATCAGGATCGCGAGCTGCAATTCGCCGCGGCCCGATACTTCCATCGCGTCCTTGTCCTGGGACTCGACGACGCGCAGCGCGACATTGCCTTCGGCCTCGCGCAGCAGGCGGTCGCGGATCAGGCGACTGGTGACCTTGTCGCCCTCGGTGCCGGCGAGCGGCGAGTTGTTGACGATGAACGTCATCGACACGGTCGGCGGATCGATCGGCTGCGCCTGCAGCGGTTCCTCGACCGTGGGATCGCAGAAGGTGTCGGCGACGGTGCCCTTGGTGAGGCCCGCGATGGCGACGATGTCGCCGGCTTCGGCGAACTCGACCGGCTGGCGCTCGAGGCCGCGGAACGCGAGGATCTTGGTGATGCGGCCGTTCTCGATCAGCTTGCCTTCACGCGACAGCACCTTGACGGCCTGGTTCGGCTTCACGGAACCCGACGCGATGCGGCCGGTAATGATGCGGCCGAGATAGGGATTGGCCTCGATGATGGTGCCGAGCAGCCTGAACGGACCTTCCTGGACCACGGGGGGCGCCACATGCTTGAGCACGAGCTCGAACAGCGGCTTCATGCCAACATCATGGGAGGCGTCGGGAGAGTTCGCCATCCAGCCGTTCTTGCCCGAGCCGTAGAGAATCGGGAAGTCGAGCTGCTCGTCGGTGGCGTCGAGCGCCGCGAACAGGTCGAACACCTCGTTGACGACTTCGGAGATGCGCGCGTCCGGACGGTCGACCTTGTTGATGGCGACGATCGGCTTCAGGCCGAGCTTGAGCGCCTTGCTGACCACGAATTTGGTCTGCGGCATCGGGCCTTCGGCGGCGTCGACCAGCACGATCACGCCATCGACCATCGACAGGATGCGCTCGACCTCGCCGCCGAAATCAGCGTGGCCGGGGGTGTCGACGATGTTGATCTGGGTGTCGCCCCAATGCACCGAGGTGCACTTGGCCAGAATGGTGATGCCGCGCTCGCGCTCCAGATCGTTGGAGTCCATGGCGCGCTCGGCCACCTTCTGGTTGTCGCGATAGGTGCCGGATTGCTGCAGCAGCTTGTCGACCAGGGTGGTTTTGCCGTGGTCGACGTGGGCGATGATGGCGATGTTGCGAAGGTTCATGAGTGAGCTTCTTTGCGTTCGTACAATGGGTTAAGCGCGATCTCGCCGGTCGGACCGGGACCTCTTCTCGAAACAACGCTGGAAGACTGGAAACGGGCGCTCGCCGCCCAAAAAGGAAGCCCGGCCATATCGACCGGGCACCCTACGCGTTGCGGCGCAATATATGCAAAAACCGCCAAAAAACAATGTGTTCTTTGGGCCTTGGTTGACCGAATTTTGTCCGGGATTCCCCGGGGCTTAGCCGTCGTTTCGAATTGGCGGGGCCTTTCGCCCCTTGATCGCCGCCCAGATCAGGGCGACCCCGCCGATGCCAACGACCAGCCCGAGGAAGATCAGCGGCGCGATGTCGGAGTCGATCTTGCCCCCGTCGGATATGGAGATTCCGCCGAACAGCAGGGCGCACAGGCCGGGCAGCAGGAGGATAATGCCCGAGATCGCCATGAACGCGGTGAGGCAACCGCTGCGCGGCACGGGCGGGGGAGGAGGCGGCAGGGCCGAAGCCGGTTGCTGGTTCTCAGGATTGCTCATGATGGCGGTGGGCTCAATCCCCATTTTCTGATCGCGGCGGACAGGAGCAGGGCAGTGGCGGCGCAGAGCAGGACTAACCCGATCAGCGCCAATCCGGAAGAGTTGCCTCCGACAGCCAGGAAGCACATGCCCGGTAATAGCAGCACCAGGCCGCCGACCACCATGAAAGCGTTCAGGCAGCCGCTGCGCTGTGGCGGCGCTGTCGCAGAAGCGTCCGCGTCAGGAAGCGGTGGTTTCGGTGCGAGCGGCGTCGTGCCGGTATCGCTCATCGCGGCATCTCCTCGCTTTGGCGTGCCTCGCGATAGGTCTGCCCAGCCAGCGCGGCGCGGATGCCGTCGATCTTTCCGTTGCGGTAGAACAGGTTGTAGGTGTCGAACGGGATGATCGCGCCCTGCTCGGTCACGAAATGAATGCAGCTGCGCTTGACGTTGCCGACGCAGAAATTGAAGCGATCGAGGAATTGCACGATGGTGACGCGGAAGACGTTTTCGTAGGAAAGCCCGTCCGGCACCTGAAAGCTCGGCAGGCAACACAGGAGTTCGCAGACGCGCTCGCTCGTGTTCAGCGGTCCCGATGACAGCGAGAACAAGTCGACGAACTTCTCGCGCAGCACCGGATATTTCTCGGGGCTGATGGTGTTGGGCATCACCGCGACGAGTTGCTCCTGCGGGATCAGCGAGGTCAGCGGCAGCACCTTCTCGCCGTTGCGCAGGCCGTAGCCGATCGAGATGCTCTCGGGGTTGCAGGGCAGCGGGATCATGTCCTTGTCGCCGAACACGCCGGTCTCGACGACGTGCTTGCGGATCTCCGACAGCATGACGCGGTTGGTCTTCTCATCGAAATCATCGTTGCGGCCAGCGTCCTGCACCGGCTGCAGCGTGACGCCGCGCACGCATTTCCAGGTCAGCGCGTGGCGGACGATGTCGCCGATCTCGGCATCGTTGACGCCGCGCTTGATGGTCGCGACCAGCGTGGTCGACACGCCAAAATGCTCGAGATTCTCCAGCGCCTGCTGGCGAATCTTGCACAGATCCGCACCGCGCAGGTTGATCAGCGCGTCGCGCTGCAGCGAATCGAACTGGAGATAGACCTCAAGCCCGCGCCTGTTCTCGGCGAGCCGCGCCACGAAATCCTTTTCGAGGGCGATGCGCAGGCCGTTGGTGTTGATCATGACGTGGCGGATCGGGCGGGCGCGCACCGCGTCCAGGATCGCGAAGAAGTCAGGATGCAGCGTAGGCTCGCCGCCGGAGATCTGCACGAGGTCGGGCTCGCCTTCGCTGGCGACCAGCGCGTCCAGCATCTTCTCGATGGTCGCGAGCGGAGTGAATTTCGTCCGCGCGGGCGAGGATTCGGCGAAGCAGACCGGGCAGGTGAGGTTGCAGTGCTCGGTGATCTCGATCAGCGCCAGGCAGGAATGCTGCTCGTGGTCGGGGCAGAGGCCGCAATCATAGGGGCACCCGAACTCGGTGCGATGCTGGAATTGCAGCGGGCGGTCGCCGGGCTTGATGAAGTCCTTGCACAGGCGCCAGTAGGCGGCATCCGTCGACACCAGCGTCGACTGGACGCCATGCTCCGTGCATCGCTTCTCGTACCAGACCTCGTTGTCCTGGATCTGGATCTTGGTTGGCACCAGCTTCAGGCAAATCTCGCAGAGAGATTGGGTCTGGCCCCAGAAAATATAGGGACGCGACTTACGCAACGGCGCGTTCATGCAAGTAACTCATTTTGCAAGGGTCTCGCTTTGGGGGCCGTCGCCAGCAGGACGCCGGCATAGAGCAGGACGGACAGCGACAGCAGGTGAAACAGGGTGAGCGGGCCGATCAGCGCGCCATAGGGCTTGAGGAATTCCCACAGGAAGCGTTGCGCTCCGTAGTAGGCGAGAGCCAGGTAGAAACCATTGGTGATCGTGAACGCGTTCCGGTTCAAGACCGCGAGCACATAGGCAAGCGCGAACAGGGCCATCGCCGCGCTTTCGTAGAGCTGGACGGGATGACGAAGGACGCCGTCACCGAAATCGTGCCCCCACGGCAGCGCCGTCGCCGTGCCATAGGTGAAGTCGTCGAGGCCTGCGAAATAGCAGCCGAGCCGGCCGATCGCGATGCCCACGGCCAGCGGCAGCGCAAACCGCGCGCCGGTGCGCAAGGCGATGCCGGCCGTCCATTTGTAGAGCTCGATCGCCACGATGCCGCCGGCCAGCGCGCCTTCCACCGAGCGCGCAATGCCGCTCTGACCCGACAGCCACAGATTAGCGGAGCCGAACAGATAGGCGCCGAGGCCGGCGCCGAACACGAGCGCGGCGATATAGGGCAGCTCGAAGGATTGCGCCGGAAATTGCAGGCGCTGCCGCGACAGCCACCAGACGGCGGCGGCCGCCGCCAGCCACGCCGCGATGTCGAAAAGGGTGTGGAGGAAAGCCCCGCTCATGCGGGGATATTAGCCCAGGTTCCGGCCGCGAGGGATAGGGCCCGCGCCTTCTTCCGCGGGGCAAGCGAACAGGCTCGCTAGCCGGCCTCCCGCTCCTCGCTCGGGTAGACGCCGCGCAACACCTCCTCGAAATGCATCTTCACCGCGTCGTTGCACAGGCAAGCGCGCAGCTTCAGGCCGTCGCGGTTGAGAACCAGGATCGATCCGCGCCGCGTGTCGAGAATCCGCTCCGCCTTGAACGATTGCAGCACGCGGCTCGCGTAGGATCGGCCAACGCCGAGCAGCGTCGCAAGCTGTTCGTGGGTCAGGGGCACGCTGCTCTCGTCGCCGGTCCGCTCCATCGCCGCCAGGATCCATTTGGCGGTTCGCTGCTCGATCGAGTGGATGGCGTTGCAGGCGGTTGACTGGAAGATCTGCGCCAGCATGCAATCGGCGTAGCGGGCGAAGATGTTGCGCAGCGACGCCGAGCGCAGCTTGGCGGCCTCCAGCTTGGCGACATGAACACGCGCAAACGGTCCGCCGAATTTCACGCAGATCCGGGTGTAGGCCGGCAGGAAGCCCTCGCTGACGATGCCGCCCACCGCGCCTTCGCGGCCGACCAGGATGGTCTCGACGTCGCGGCCGTCCTCATTGGGGACGAGAAAGGTCGCGAGCGCCGGCCCGCAGGGGAAGTGGACGACCTGGACGTCGTCACCGGGACTGTAGAGCAACTGCCCGGCGGCGGCGTCCTCGACGGCGACGTGCGGTGCCAGCAACGCATAATCCGCGTGACTCAGGCGCCGTAACAGATTGTTGGCCGGCCGGCTTTCGACGTCGGTTGTTTTGCCGATACGCGCATCCATCGTGAACTCCCCATCCTCCTTCCCACCTTAGCGAGTTCCGTCCATCCTTTGTGTGCACAAGTGGACAGACTGGAGAACGGCGATGTGGTGGGTTTCGTTCCGGGAACCCTCCGATGCGCTGTGCGCAGGCATCGTGGCGCGGCAGTCCTGATCCCGCAAAACCCCCACATCGAAGATTTGATCATGACATCCGCACCTACCGATGGCTCGGGCCGGCCCGCCAACGTCTTGATCGTCGAGGACGATCCGATCATTGCGATTGATTTCGAGGACCGGCTGCTCGGCTTTGGGGTGACCAGCGTGCGGACCGTCGGGTCGGTGACCCAGGCGCTCGACGCCATCGCACTAACTGCGCCCGACTTCGCCCTGCTCGACGTCGAGCTGATCCGTGAGACCAGCTTTGCGGTGGCCGAGCGGCTGGCCGCGTTGAAGATCCCCTTCGCCTTCGTCACCGGCTATGGCGCCGAGGCGCGCATCCCGGCCGAATTCGCCGGCCAGCCCCGGTTGCAGAAGCCCTGCTCGAGCGATGCACTGGAGGCGGCGTTGGGTACGCGCGGGACCTGACGTCTCACTTGCCGGAGCGGATGCAGAGCGCGGCGAGGTCGTCTTCGACGCCGCGGAAATACGTATGTGGAAGCGGTGGCGGTGACGTGATCTTGCTGATCGCGGCTCGCTGGGCGAACGCAGCTTGCTCCGACAATTCCAGGAATCGCTTCAGCGCGGACGATTTGGACTTCGCGACGAATTGCTCCAGCGCGTCCTCGGTCGCTTCGATCGGATTGCGATCGAGCAATTCCTTGTTGCCGGTCGCAACAGGCGAGACCGCCCCGAGCTTGATCCCGCTGATCAAGACGTAGCGGTCGAAATGCTCGAAGACCAGATCGAGGAGCTTGGCCTGTCGCATCGGCTGCTCGATTGCGAGAAATCGTTTGACGTCTGCATTGCGTTCGAGGCGGTCCCGCTCGGCAGCGCCGGGAAATGGATTGGCGGCGTTTTGCCGATCGATGAGGGCGCCCGTGCTCTCGAACATGCGCGTGCCCCATGAAAGGATGATGTCGCGGCCGCGCGGCTCGAGCTGATCGGCCGCAAGCCCCTTCTCTGCCAGGCATGCGGGATCGGCGCTGGTGCGTAACGCCTTGCCGAGCTCGACGGTCAACGCCTTGCCATAAGGCGATGCGAAGGCATCGCGCACCAGCGCAGCCTTGTCCTGGCTCTGCGCCCATGTTGGGGACGCCGCGCTCAGCAGGAGTGCGGTGACGATGGTTCGACGGCTGAACAGCACGGATCAACTCGAAAATGGCTTGGACGGCATCAATCCCGTGAAAATGCACGGGCCTGCAATGGTCGTCCGGGCCGGCCGGATGGTTCATCGCCATCCGGCTCCAAGTCGGCCTCAGGCGCGCTTCGGATCGAGCGTGGTCGACCACAGCGCGACGTCGGCGCGGTCGCGCAAGGTCACGATCATCTGGCCGGTGGCGCCATCGATCCTGACGTGACCGAAGAACTGCATGCCGGCGGAGGGCGGCAGGTTCTGGTTGTCCTTGCCCGGCGCCTTGACGAAGCGCACCTCGGGTCCAAAGGTGTTGTCGAGCGCGGCTGGACCGAACGTACCCGCATGCAGCGGACCCGCGACGAATTCCCAGAACGGCTCGAACTCCTGGAATTGCGCCTTGTTCGGATCGTAATAATGCGCGGCGGCGTAGTGCACGTCCGCCGTCAGCCACACCGTGTTGCTGATTGGCGCCGTCTTGATGAAGCGCAGGATGTCGGCGATCTCGAACTCACGGCCGCGCACCGGGCCGTCGCCTTGCGCGAAGGCTTCCGAGCCGGCCGTGTCTGACACGATGAGACTAAGTGGCATGTCCGAGGCGATCACCTTCCAGGTCGCGCGCGAATTGAGCAGGCCGCGCTTGAGCCAGGCGATCTGGTCCGGGCCGAGGAAGTGGCTCGCCGGACCGTAGGCGGTTTCGAGGTTGGGGCCGTTCGGGCCGCGATAGCTGCGCTCGTCGAGCATGAACACGTCCAGATGCGGGCCGTAGGAGATCTGGCGATAGACCCGGCCGGGCTCGTTGATGCTCTCGCGCAGCGGATACATCTCGTGGAAGGCGCGGGCGCCGCGCGCGGCGAGCAGCGCGATGTCGCGCTCCTTGTAGGCCGCGGGCAGCTCCTTCGAGCGCGACCAATTGTTGGTCACCTCGTGGTCGTCCCACTGCACGAAGATCGGAACATCGGCATTGAAGGCACGGACATTGTCGTCGGTGAGATTGTATTTGTGCGCGCCGCGATACTCGTCCAGCGTTTCGGCGACCTTGGCCTTCTCGGGGATGGTGACGTTCCTCCAGATCTTGCCGTCGGCGAGCTTCACCTCGGATGTAATGGGGACGTCCGCGTAGATGGTGTCGCCCGAATGCAGGAAGAAATCCGGTCGGTGCTTACGCATGGTAGCGAAGGTGACCATGCCGCCGTCGTCCGGGTTGATGCCCCAGCCCTGGCCGGCGACGTCGCCGCCCCAGACGAAGCTGACGTCGCGGCGGTCGGCCGGAGCGGTGCGGAAACGGCCGGCGACGGCCTCGCCCTCGATCGCGCTGTGCGAGAGGTCGCGGAAGCGGATGCGATAGAAGATGTCCTGGCCGCCCGGCAGGTTCTCCAGCAGCATCTTCGCGGTGAAATCGCTCTCGGGGAGCGCCGTGATCGGCGGCAGCGCACGGGCATCCCTGAACGCATCCGTCGTCGCCACCTCGACCAGCATCTGCGCGGGCCGGTCCGTGCGCGCCCACACCATGCCGCCATCGGCCGTGACGTCACCCGACTGGACGCCATGCGTGACCGCCGGCCGATCAGCCGCGCGCGACAGATAGGGCATCGCGATGGTGCCGAGCACACCGGCGCCGGTGGCAAGGAAGCGGCGGCGGGAGAATGTGAGTTTCATGAAGGTTGGCTCCGACCCTGAGCTTGCAGAAAGGCCCGTCATTCCTGGGCGCGCGTAACGCGGGCCCCGAATCCATGTCTCCTCGCGAATGCGGCGCGATGGATTCCGGGTTCGATGCTTCGCAACGCCCGGGCATGACGGTGGGAGCTATAGTGAGCCAATGTGACGCAGCGATTACGCGCGCCCGCGCCTAGGCGTTGCCCGCGGCCCTGAACTGCGCGGTTGCGCGTTGCAGGTTTTGCGGCAGGCTGAACAGCACCGCCTTGCGGTCGGCGACGGCGGCGTGGAACTGATCCAGCGCGATGTTGAAGGCCGTCAGCGAGCCTTCCTCGATCGCGCCGTGATCGAAGCAGCGCAGCGTATCGCGGAGAATCCCGTCGGCCTCGGCCTGCATCTGATCGAGCTCCTCGGTCGTCTCGCTCTTGCGCGCGGCGGCGATCATGTCGAGCAGCCGTTCGCGCAGATGGCTGTTGTTGTCGCGCTCGTCCTTCTTCAGATAGCCGGCGAACCAGGCGCCGATCGAGCCCATGGCCGAGAGCGCCATCAAGCCCCACCAGATGTAATCGCTGTATTTGTCGAGGAAGGTCTTCTCTTCGCCGTCGACGAAAGCGGCGGCGCCGGGATGAACCGGGATCACCGCATCCTTGTCGGTATCGGGCGTCTCGATCTTCGCCGCGAGCGGGAATTCCGTCACCAATTGCTGGCGCACGGCGAACAGCTGGCGCGTGAACGCCGCGATGGTGGTCTCGGATACGCCTTTGCGCGCCACGACGTGGTGCGAGAAGCTGATGGTCTTGACCTCGTCCTCGGGGCGCGCAGGCGAGCCGCCATAGGTGCCGGCCGGAATTTCGGACGCTTCGTAGATCGGGTGGTTCTGCGCAATCGCATCCGCCGAATCGATCGCGATGAAGCTGGGCGCGCCGAAATCCTTGGTGGAGGCGGCGATCGCGTCCGACGTGATCTTGCTGTTGACGGGGCCGGCCGCGAGATAGACGTCGGCCTTCTGGCCCTTGATCGCCTCGGCAACTTCGTTGGCCGGGAATTGCACGATCTCGACCTTGGCGGGATCGACGCCGTATTGCTGCAAGATCACCTTGAGCAGATTGACGTTGGCCTGGGTGCGGCCGACCACGCCGACGCGATGGCCGGCGAGCTGCGAGATCTTGGTGATCTTGGAGCCCCGCTTCTTGCCCTTGCCCGGGACCGACCACAGCACCACGACGTTCTTGCGCAGGGTCGCAACCGCCTGCGCGTTCTTGGGCACATCGAGGTCGCCGCGCACGATGGCGAGATCGACCTTGCCTTCCGCCAGCGCATTGGCACTGGCCGTAGCGCCGTCTGTCTGGATCGGCCGCAGCCGCACATGGCCCTTGCTCTGCGTGAAGGCCTGCGTCAGCGCCTGCACGACCTTGACGTCGTCGCTGTTGGCGGGACCCACCGCGATCTTCAGCGTCACCGGTCGCATCGCGAAGTAATAGCCGCCGGCGAGCGCGCCGACGACAGCGAGCACGAATGCAAGTGACACCAACGCCGTCTTCCGCGCCGCGGATCGCGGCGAAGGCGGAGGGGGCGCTTCGGCCAGGTCCAATCCCCCGGTCATCGATCTCCCAAACAGGCGCTTCAGGCTCAGTTTCATCTTGGCCGGCGATTTACGCCCGCAATTGTAGCAAATTTCTTGTCCGGCGGGGTTACATCTCCGTCATGGTTAGCGGATGACGGAAATCCCGTATGAACCCGGGCCATATGCACGGTGTTAGGGTAAAGTTCCCCTGAAACACGGAGAGGACCATGGCAGAACGGCTCTCGGCGGAGGCGCGCATTCAGGCGCTGGGCGGACTGGCTGGCTGGAGCGAGGTCCAGGGCCGGGATGCCATCGGGAAAACCTTTATCTTCAAGGATTTCAACGAGGCGTTCGGCTTCATGAGCCGCGTCGCGCTGGCTGCCGAAAAGATGGATCACCATCCCGAATGGCGCAATGTCTACAAGACGGTGGAGGTGGTGCTGTCGACCCACGACGCCGGCGGCGTCACGGCGCTCGACGTGGCGCTGGCCAAGACGATGAACGCGATCGCAGGCTGAGACCGGCCGACGTCTTGCAGGGATCGGTCACATCCCCATCTTGTGATCAGCCGGGGATGCGGCGAGCCGCCGCCTTGGGGCTGAACGGGGAGTTTGTCGAACATGGCTGCCGAACACAGCGTTGGTTTTGAACCGGCCGATCGGCTTGCGGAAGATCGTGAGAGCGTGCGCCGCCGCTTCTGGCGCAAGCTGAAGCGCGTCGCCGGCCATCTGCCGTTCGCCGAAGACCTGCTCGCCGCCTATTACTGCGCGTTCGACCGCCAGACCCCGCGCCACGTCCAGGCCGCGCTGCTCGGCGCGATCGCTTATTTCATCCTGCCGTTCGACTTCGTCGCCGATGTAATGCCGGTTCTCGGCTTCGCCGACGATGCCGCCGTGCTCGCCACCGCCATCCGCATGGTTGCCGGCCACATCACCGATGAGCACCGCGAAGCCGCCCGCGCCGCGCTGAAGCGTGGCGTGGATGAGGGCAACTCCGAGGCGGAAGCAGCGTAGCGGCTGTCGCCGCGCATTCCGCTGTCATTCCCCGCCTTGTGCGCAATTGCGCACTGGAGCGGGGAATCCAGTACGCCG
Organism: Bradyrhizobium sp. Y36; assembly: GCF_002531575.1. Taxonomy (GTDB): domain Bacteria; phylum Pseudomonadota; class Alphaproteobacteria; order Rhizobiales; family Xanthobacteraceae; genus Bradyrhizobium. The sequence goes on from NZ_NWTI01000007.1 coordinate 175,711, forward strand.
CGGCTTATCGGGGCCAGCCGCGCCGCCTCTGGATACTGGAGCGCCCGGTCAAGCCGGGCGATGACAGTGAGTGTGTGGATGGCATTCGCTCAAGCACCGTCATTGCGAGCGAAGCGAAGCAATCCAGAAATGCAATGACGGCCCTCACTTCCCCGCCTCCGCCCGCGCCTTTTCCGCGTCCCAGGCCTGGAATTGCCTGAACAGCGTCTCCTTGTCGGTGTCGGACACCTTCGCCGCCGCAGGGTTCTGCTTCAGGAAGGCCTCGAAGCGCTGGCGCGTCACCGGCTCCACGCCGTGCTTGTCGAGCCATTGCTGCGCCACCGGCAACCTGTTCCAGCCGGACAGCGGTGCCGCGAGCGAGACCTCTTTCCACTTGGGATGGAAGGGTGGGTTCTGGAGCGTCGGAAATTTGGTGAAGAACGCGTCCACGAACAGCGCGAGCTTGCGATAGCGCTCGGTGTTGGGCGCCCAATTATAGGCCGCGAGCACCGCGGGCACCGCGATGGTGTCCACGCTCTCGCCCTCCTTGATCAGGTTCGGATAGTCCTTCGCCGTTAGCGTCGCGGGCAGATAGTCGCTCTGCAGCGGCTTTGCATAATCGACACGCGCGAGGTGGAAGCGGCCGTCATTGCCGAAGGTCGAGACCGATTTGTACGGCTTGCCGCCGACCACGATGACGGCGTCGACCTCGCCGGCCTTCAGCTTCTCCATCGCGATGCGTTGCTCGACATAGACGAACTTCGCCTTGATGCCGAGGCGTTCGAACACGGTGAGGGCGGTGACGAAGGTGCCGCCATTGGGTAGATCGACGCTCACGGTCTTGCCTTCGAGGTCCTTCAGCGTCGCCACCGATTTCGGCGCGATCACCTGCATCTCCTCGTTGTACAGCTTCGTCACATAGGTGAACTGGCGCTTGATGTCCTTGGCAAAGCCCTTGCGCTCGAGATAGTCGAGCGTGTCGGCGCGCACGATGCCGAGATCGACGCCTTGCAGGAACAGGATATCGGCGACGCTCTGCACCGAGCCGCGGCCGACGATCGGTAGCACGCGGATCTTGTTGCCGTCGTCGAGCACGGAGGCGAGGTCGGCGCCGAACTGCACATAGGTGCCGCCGATCGTGCCTGTGATCAGCGTGACGGTGTTGGCATTCAGTGCCTGCTTGGTCGAGCTCGAGCCGAATTGGAAGATGGCTTTCAAGCTGTCCGAGACCTTGGCTGGATCGTATTCGGTCTGCTCGGCGCGTGCAGTGAAGGCACAGATGGTCATGATGGCGGCAAGCGCCATTCCTAGAGCGTTACGCATGATGTCCCCTGACGAGTTCTAGTTCGAGAGCTGGGCGAGGCGCCGTCGCGCCTCCGCCGATCCGAGGCTTGCGGCGCGCTGGTACCAGTCACGAGCAACCGCCGCGTCGGCGATGACGCTGCGTGCGTCGCTGCTGCCGAGCACTGCGGGATCGTAGGTCTGCGCCAGCAGAAGCGCGGCCGTCGCGTCTTTCGCATGGGCCGCCCGCTCGAGCAGCAGGCGCGCCGCGGCGATGTCGCCGACGCTCATCAGGTTTCTGGCGCGCGTCATCAGTCCTGCCAGTGTGTCGGCGTCGAGGGTCCTGACGGGTTCGGGCGGCACGGGCGCTGTTGCGACCGGCGCTTGCGCTTGAGGTTGGGATTGGGCTTGCAGCGCCACCTGGTAGGCGGTCGCGATCGCTTCGCGGCTTGGCGCGGACGGCACCGGAAGCTCCTGCTTGTCGGCGTTCGCCAGCATCGTGTTGGTGACGCGGGCCGGATCCTTGAGCGGGACCTGCCGTGTCACTTGCAGGTTGCCCGGAGCCACGGCCTGCCCGGCGGGCGCGTCCGACGGGCCGCCGGCGACGAGATTGCGCAGGTCGGATTGAAACAGCGCCGCGAGAATCGCAGCGCCTGAGATCGCCAGCCCGGTCGCGAGGAGGCGCGGGACGATCCCGGATCTGGCACGCAGCTCGCGCGGCACATATTCCCTTGGATCCGGCGCTCCCAGCGGATCGGACAGGAACAGAGGCATTGGATCGTCCGAAAGCTCGGCCCGTGCAGCGCGCGCACGGATGTAGGACGTGGTGGACTGAAGTGATGCTGATCGATCGGAGTCGAACGCCCGCGACTCCCCGGACGGACGGTATGCCGTCGTCTCCATGGTGATGCTCCCCATTACCGACTACGCAGGGGCATTCCCGGGTTCAGTCTTTTTGTTGTTGTCCAGAAGCGCCCCGCAAACTGGAACCGGTAAATCGCCGTCCGATTCAGCCCAAAAAGCGACGGCGGTTTGCGCGAATCTGGAGATATTTGGGTTTGATTGGGGCGACGAAGCGGAATGCACCGCAATTTCGGCGGCGACGGTTGAGGGGGATTTATTGCATGGGTGAAGGCAGCGACGCTGACTTCGCGCTGGGCGTCATTCCCCGCCTTGTGCGCAATTGCGCTCTTGGGCGGGGAATCCAGTACGCCGCGGCGTCTCGGCTAAATCACTGCTTTCTCTGGAATACTGGATCGCCCGGCCGAGCCGGGCGACGACAATTGAGTCTGCTGAAACGGCGTTGCGATGACATCGCAATCACGGGTGCAGGATGACCTTGCCCATGGCCTGGCGTCCTGCCAGCACCTTCAGTGCGTCCGCCGTCTGGGCCAGCGGGAAGGTGCGATCGACATGCGATGAAATCTTTCCTTCCGCCGTCCACTTCACCAGCTTCTCGAGATTGGCGCGGTTCTTCTCCGGATTCTGCCGGGTCCATGCGCCCCAGAACACGCCGCGGATGTCGCAGCCCTTCAAGAGCGCGAGGTTCAGAGGCATCTTCGGAATGTCGCCGGCGGCAAAGCCGATGACGAGGAAGCGGCCCTCCCAGGCGATCGAGCGCAGCGCCTGTTCGGCATAGGCACCGCCCACGGGGTCGAAGATGATGTCGACGCCCTTGCCGCCGGTGAGCTTGCGCAAGCCCTCCTTCAAATCCTCCTTGGCGTAGTTCAGCGTCAGCTCGGCGCCATGCGCCTTGGCGAATTCGAGCTTCTCGTCCGACGAGGCGCAAGCAATCACCTTCAACCCCATCAGCTTGCCAAGCTCGCAGGCAGCTAAGCCGGTGCCGCCGGCCGCACCCAGCACAGCGAGCGTCTCGCCGGGCTTGGGGCTTGCGCGATCCTCCAGCGCATGCAGCGCGGTGCCGTAGATGATGATGATGCCGGCCGCTCGGTCATAGTCCAGATTGTCGGGGATCTTCACGATCGACGCTGCCGGCAGTGCGATCTTCTCGCGCGCGCCGTTGTGACCGCAGGAGGCGACGACGCGGTCGCCGACCTTGAGGTCGGTCACGCCGGGGCCGATGCTCTCGATCACGCCGGCGACTTCCGCGGCTGGCGAGAACGGGAACGGCGGCTTGATCTGGTACTTGCCCTGAATCATCAGGATGTCGAAGAAGTTCAGCGCCGCCGCCTTGATCGCGATCACGGCTTCGCCGGGACCCGCCACGGGATCCGGCACGTCGGCGAGCACGAGATCGTCGGGCTGGCAATATTGCGAGCAGAGGATGGCTTTCATGGCGGCACCTGAAGCGTTTCGAGTGGAATTATAGTTGGCCCGATTTTGCCGGATTTAGGCACGGGCGACAATCCGGATTCTTTGCCCAAAGCGATGCACAGGCCTATCCTTGCGTCATTGCGAGTGCAGCGAAGCAATCCAGAGTCCGCGCCGCGGAAATAGTCTGGATCACTTCCTGCGCTCGCAATGACGCGGCGTGGAGAAACAGCGAGGATTCAAACGATGTTTGAAACAGGCCTGCTCAAGCACAAGCGTATCCTCGTCACCGGCGGCGGCTCGGGCCTTGGCGCCGCGATGGGACGCTGTTTCCTCGCGCTCGGGGCAGAGCTCGTGATTTGCGGTCGCAAGCTCGACCGTCTTGAAGCAACCGCGAGCGACATGCGCAAGGAGACCGGCGGCAAGGTCACGACCATCGTCTGTGATATTCGCGATGGCGTTGCCGTCGAGACCATGATGGATGCGATCTGGCGCGAGGCACCGCTCGACATCCTCGTCAACAACGCGGCCGCGACGTTCATTGCACAGAGCGAGCACCTGTCGTTCCGCGCGGCCGATGCGATCCTGGCGCCGACATTACATGGCGCGATGTACTGCACGCTCGCTGCCGGCAGGCGCTGGATCGAGGATGGGCGCGGCGGCGTCGTGCTCTCGATTCTCTCGACCTCGACCATCACCGGCCGCGCCTTCACCGTGCCGTCGGCGATGGCGAAATCGGCGCTGTTGGCGATGACCAAAAGTCTCGCGGTGGAATGGGGACCGAAGGGCATCCGCACCGTCGCCATCGCGCCGGGTCCGTTCCCGACCGCGGGTGCGTCGGGGCAGCTCCGCCCCGAAGGCCGTGATGAGGGCTGGACCGCGCGCAATCCGCTCGGCCGGACCGGCGAGCATGGCGAGCTTGCCGACCTCGCCAGCTTCCTGGTCTCGGACCGTGCGGCATACATCAATGGCGAGATGGTCGTCATCGACGGTGGCGCGCATTTGCGCAGTTCCGGCGCTGAGGATTTGCTCGGCTGGACCGAGACGCAATGGGCCGATCAGCGCGCCGCGCGATCCAAGACTTAAGCCGGCGCTGATACCGCTAACTGCCTTCCCAAATTGGACTTTCCCGGCTATCCCTGCCACGGGGACAAAGCGCGGCCGAGCCATCTTCCAGTCACAATATTGAGGGAACCACTCCAGCATGTGGCGGGTGCTGATTTTAGCTTTGATGACTGGCGTTGTGGCCGGGGGAATCGCTGTTTCTGCGCAGGCGCAGACGGCACAACCGGCGCCGAAGGCGACGCCAAAGCCGGCGGCAAATACGGCTGCAAAATCGGCTGCAAAGCCGGAGAGCAAACCGACGGCTCCACCCGCGGCAGTTGCGGGCGGGGCGGAGCCGACCCTGATCGGCCAGTTCGGCACCTGGGGCGCCTATTCGGCGATGCCCAACGGCAAGAAAGTTTGCTTCGCGCTGGCCAAGCCCTCCTCGTCGAAGACCAACCCGCCGAACAGGCCGCGCGATCCCGCCTATGCCTTCGTCTCGACCCGGCCGGCCGAGAAGGTGAACAACGAAGTCTCGGTGATGATCGGCTATGCGCTGAAGCCGGGCTCTGAATCCTCGGTCGAGGTCGGCGGCGCTGCCTTTGCGATGTACACGCAGGGTGACGGGCTCTGGATCAAGAACGCGGCCGAGGAAGAGCGGATGGTGGAAGCCATGCGCAAATCCGCCGATCTCGTGGTCAAGGGCGTCTCGGCCAAGGGCACGGAGACGACCGACACCTTCTCGCTGAAGGGGCTCGCCCAGGCGCTCGACAAGATTGCCCAGGATTGCCGGCGGTAAGGCTAAGTAATAGCCACGGTCGCAATCGGTGGATCCGGTTGCTATATAGGGCCGGTTCCAAGTTTTCCGTCATTCCGGGATGGTCCGAAGGACCAGACCCGGAATCTCGAGGTTCCGGGTTCGATGCTGCGCATCGCCCCGGAACGACAAGATAATCAGGTCCATTCAATGCAACCGACGACCGAGCCGCGCGACGCAATCCTGGTGGAGAAGACTCCGCTCGAAACCTATGTGCCGCCGGCCAAGCCGTCGCTGATCGGCCTGTCGCGCACTGAGCTGGCCGACCGCCTCGGTGAGATCGGCGTCGCGCCTGCGCAGCGCAAGATGCGGGTGCAGCAGCTCTGGCACTGGCTCTACTTCCGCGGCGCCCAGAGCTTCGACGACATGACCTCGATCTCGAAGGGTATTCGCGCCGAGCTTGCGCAGCACTTCACCGTTGACCGTCCCGAAGTCGTCGCCGAGCAGATCTCCAACGACGGCACTCGCAAATGGCTATTGCGCCTGCCGAGCGGCGACAACCTTCAGAAGGCGCATGAAGTCGAGTGCGTCTACATCCCCGAGACCGATCGCGGCACGCTCTGCGTCTCCTCGCAAGTCGGCTGCACGCTGAACTGTTCTTTCTGCCACACCGGCACGCAGCGCCTGGTGCGCAACCTCACCGCCGGCGAGATCGTGGGCCAGATCATGGTCGCTCGCGATCGCCTGAACGATTGGGCCGATCGCGAGGACGGCACGCGCCGCGTCACCAACATCGTGATGATGGGCATGGGCGAGCCGCTCTACAATTTCGACGCGGTGCGCGATGCGCTTCTGATCGTCGGCGACAACGAAGGCATCGGCATCTCCCGCCGCCGCATCACGCTGTCGACCTCGGGCGTGGTGCCGAACATCGTCCGCGCCGGCGAAGAGATCGGCGTCATGCTCGCGATCTCGCTGCACGCCGTGCGCGACGAATTGCGCAACGAGCTGGTGCCGCTCAACCGCAAATATCCGATCAAGGAGCTCTTGCAGGCCTGCCGCGACTATCCCGGCGCCTCCAACGCGCGCCGCATCACCTTCGAATATGTGATGCTCAAGGGCGTCAACGATTCGCTCGACGATGCAAAGCTGCTGGTGAAGCTGCTCAAGGGCATTCACGCCAAGATCAACCTGATCCCGTTCAATCCCTGGCCCGGCACGGCCTATGAGTGCTCGGATTGGGACCAGATCGAAAAGTTCTCCGAATACATCTTCAACGCCGGCTATTCCTCGCCGGTGCGCACACCGCGCGGCCGCGACATCCTCGCCGCCTGCGGTCAGTTGAAGTCGGAGACCGAAAAGCTCAGCGCCCGCGAACGCCAGGCGCTGCGCGCCATGGCGATGACGGATTGAGGATGCATGCCCTTGCTCTCGCATCCCCGTCATTGCGAGGAGCGTAGCGACGAAGCAATCCAGACTGCCTCCGCGGGCGCATCTCTGGATTGCTTCGTCGCGGAGCCTGTCATCCGGCCCGCCGGAGGCGGGACCGGGTGGCTCGCAATGACGATGGGGGCGGCGCCATGTCCCTGATCGGCCGCCTCATCGTCATCTTCATCGGCTTCCTCGCCGCCTGCTTCGTCGGCGGCATGATCGTCGTCGCCGCGCTGCTGTTTCCGGAGTTCGCCGATCTTGGCGCAGGTCCCGTCGACCAGGGGACCATCGACATCCTGCTCGGATTCGGCTTCATCTTCGTCTCGGGCTTCGCGTTGGTGCCGGCGGCGGTGATTGTCGCGATCACCGAAGCGCTCTACATCCGCAGCGCGCTCGCTTATGCCGTCGGCGGCGGCCTTGTCGGGCTGGCCTGCTATCTCGGCCTCGTTCCCTTCCATTCCGACACGCTGCAATTCGAGGGCATCGTGCGACGTCACCTGGAGATCATGACCGGTGCGGGGATTGCTGCCGGCGTCGTCTACTGGCTGATCGCCGGTCGCAATGCCGGCGCATGGCGCATCCCGCCGCCGCCACGCGAGCCGCCTCCGCCACTGCCTTCGAATTCAAGGCCGGATGCGCGATAGGTCGCGCCGCTTCCGGGGTTTTCATCCCCGTCCCACTCCGCTAAACCGCGCGCCATGAACCGTACCGGACTCTTCATCGCCCTGGCGCTGTGGCTCGTGATCGGCGTCATTTTCGGCCTCTATCCCGAGCTCGATCTCAAGCTGGCGTCGCTGTTCTTCGACCCGGAGACGAAGACGTTTCCGCTCAAGCTGAACGACTGGGCCGGCTTTGCGCGCGATGCCGCGATGTGGGTCGCCTGGGCCTTCGTGCTGCCGTCGCTCGTGGCGCTCGTGGTCAAGATGATCAGGCCCGACCGTCCCCTGATGGTGTCGGGGCGCGCGATTGTGTTCCTGCTGGCCACGATCATCCTGTCGGCCGGCATCCTGACCAACCTCACCTTCAAGACCTATTGGGGCCGGCCGCGCCCGGTGGTGGTGACGCAGTTTGCCGGCGACCAGCAATTCGTGCCGTGGTGGGATCCGCGCGGCGGCTGCGCACGCAACTGCTCGTTCTTCTCGGGCGAGGGCGCGACCGCGTTCTGGACCCTGGCACCTGCAGCATTGGCGCCGCCGGCGTGGCGGCCGCTCGCCTATGCCGGAGCAGTCATCTTTGGAGCCGTGACCAGCGGGCTGCGCATGGCCTTCGGCGGGCACTTCTTTACCGACGTGTCGATTGCCGGCCTCGTCACCTTCGTGGTGATCTGGTTCGCCTACGCGCTGATTTACCGCTGGCCGCGAACGCGGCTTTCGGACGATGCGGTCGATGCCGCCCTGACCCGGCTGAACATGCCCGCCTACCGGCTCCGCCAGCGCCTGTTCGGCCGCAAGACGGGTGCCGAGTCCTCGGTTTGAGCCATTAAATGCGTGCCGAGGCGCGCGAAATTTGATATTCGCCGCCCTCGAGCCACGAACGACATCAGCCACTTGAGACCGATTGGACGCGCCATGACCACGATCCTGAAGAGCCTGCCCAAGGGTGAGAAAGTCGGCATCGCTTTTTCGGGCGGCCTCGACACCTCTGCGGCGCTGCTCTGGATGAAGCAGAAGGGCGCGCGCTGCTACGCCTACACCGCCAATCTCGGCCAGCCCGATGAGGCCGACTACAACGAGATCCCGCGCAAGGCGATGGAGTTCGGCGCCGAGAAGGCGCGCCTCGTCGATTGCCGCACCCAGCTCGTCCACGAAGGCATCGCCGCGATCCAGTCCGGCGCCTTCCACATCTCGACCGGCGGCATCACCTATTTCAACACCACACCGCTCGGGCGCGCGGTGACCGGCACGATGCTGGTCGCGGCGATGAAGGAAGACGGCGTCAACATCTGGGGCGACGGCTCGACCTTCAAGGGCAACGACATCGAGCGCTTCTATCGCTACGGGCTGCTCACCAATCCCGGCCTGAAGATCTACAAGCCCTGGCTCGACCAGCAGTTCATCGACGAGCTCGGCGGCCGCGCCGAGATGTCGGCGTTCATGACCGCCCAGGGCTTCGCCTACAAGATGAGCGCCGAGAAGGCGTATTCGACCGACAGCAATCTGCTCGGCGCCACGCACGAGGCCAAGGATCTCGAAAGCCTCGACAGCGGCATCAAGATCGTCAACCCGATCATGGGCGTGCCGTTCTGGCGCGACGACTGCGCCGTCAAGGCCGAGAAGGTCGTGGTGCGCTTCGAGGAAGGCCAGCCGACCGCGCTCAACGGTCAGACCTTCTCCGATCCCGTCGCGTTGTTCCTCGAAGCCAACGCCATCGGCGGCCGTCACGGCCTCGGCATGAGCGACCAGATCGAGAACCGCATCATCGAGGCCAAGAGCCGCGGCATCTACGAAGCGCCGGGCATGGCGCTGCTGCACATCGCCTATGAGCGCCTCGTCACCGGCATCCACAACGAGGACACCATCGAGCAATACCGCATCAGCGGCATGCGCCTCGGCCGCCTGCTCTATCAGGGCCGCTGGTTCGACTCGCAGGCGTTGATGCTGCGCGAGACCGCGCAGCGCTGGGTCGCCCGCGCCGTCACCGGTGAGGTCGCGCTCGAGCTGCGCCGCGGCAACGATTATTCGATCTTGAACACGGAAAGCCCCAACCTCACCTATGCGCCGGAAAGGCTCAGCATGGAGAAGGTCGAGGACGCCGCCTTCACGCCGGCCGATCGCATCGGCCAGCTCACCATGCGCAATCTCGACATCGCCGACACGCGGACGAAGCTCGGTCTCTATTCCAAGACCGGCCTGCTCTCGGGCAGCGAAGGCTCGCAGATTTTCCGGCTTGAGAGCGACAAGGGCTGATGCCGTAACTCTCGTAGCGCTCGGTCGCGTAGGGTGGGCAAAGCGACTTGTGTAGCTCGAAGAGCGAAGGCGGAAGCGTGCCCGCGATCTTTGCATGACGGAGGGCGATGGTGGCACGGCGCTACGCGCTTTTGCCCACCCTACGGGGCCGGGACATGTCGCAACATCGCAAGTCACAACCGAAAACGAAAATGGCCGGGATCGCTCCCGGCCATTTGCATTTGTGGCTATCGCCTCAGCGCGGCGGCGCGGTGCCGGGCGGGGGCGGCGGCAGCGAGGCCTGACCGCCGTTGAGCAGCGGCGTGATGTTGCGGATGGTGACGCGACGGTTGATCGCGCTCGGTCCTTGCGTCTGCTCCTTCAGGTACTGCTCGCCATAACCTTGCGACGTCAGGTTCTCGGCGGGCACACCGAACTGCTGCGTCAGCAATTCGGCCGCAGCCTGCGCGCGGCGGTCCGACAATGACAGATTGTCGACCTCGTTGCCGACCGCGTCGGTGTGTCCCTCGATCAGGAACACCTCGCGCGGATTGCGCTGGATCGCCTGGTTGAGGCCGTCGGCGATCACCTGCAGCCGGGCCGCCTGGTCCGGCGGGATGGTCCACGATCCCGTCTCGAAGATGATCGTGTTGACGTCGATGCTCGGCATCTGCATGCGAACATTGGGGCTGTAGCGGATTTCGTCGAGCGAGTAACGCCGATCGATCCGCTGCACCGGCGGTGCCACCATGGTCTGGTAGATGACGTCCGGTGACGCTTCCTGGGCGTCGACGATGTAGCGATCGTAGGGAATGTTCACGACCGGCGGCGGCGCGTCGACATAGAAGCCGCCGACCGCGCGCGGATCGCGGTAGGTGTTGTCGATGATGATGACCTCGCGCCCGCCGGGATCCCTGCGGATTCGCCGCCGCAGCGAGCCGTCCGCGCCGACCACGGTGATCACTTCGCTGCCATCGGGACGCACCACGACGGTGCGGGTCTCGCCACCCTCATTGAAGGTACGGATGTCGCGGGCGCCGTAGCGGAAGCGATAGAGATCGTTGCCGCGAACGTAAGCCTGACCGCCGGGATCGCGGATGATGATGCGGTCCGGCTCGGTGTAGACGGTGCGGCCGCCTTCGACGACCTCGCGCCGCTGGCTGTGCATGTCGGCGATGGTGGCGCCGATCACGGCACCGGCCACCACGCCCGCGCCGATCGCGATCGGCGTCAGGTCACGCTGCTGCGGACGCGGCGGCGGCGGCAAGGGAGTTGCGACCGTGGGTGCGGCCCTGAAGGCGGGCGCAACCGTCGGCGTCGCGTATTGCTTTCGGTCCGGCGGCGGCGTTGCGGCCGCCGAACCGGGGACGACGGACGGTGCCACGGCGCCGGCCGGAGGAGCCGGCGGCCGTGGCGGAGCGCCAGCTTGCGGAGACGTCGCCGGAGCTGCGGCTGCCGGCGCGCCGGCGGGCGGCGTGCCGCCCTGCTGACCGGGAGTGGGCGTCGCAGTCGGGGCAGGGGTCGCACCGGGCGCGGGTGCTGCCGAACCCGGGCGTCCGGGCGGCGGCGTGCTGCCGGGAGCCGGAGTCGCCGTCGGAGCGGGCGTAGCACCGGGGGTCGGGGCTCCAGCCTGGGGAGGCGCGCCGGGACGTCCGGGCGGTGTACCGGGGCGGCCGGCCGGCGAGGCGCCAGGCGTGCTGCCCGGAGCCGGGGTCGCGGTCGGCGCAGGCGTCGTGGTCGGGGCGGGTGTTGTCGTCGGAGCCGGAGTGGCAGTCGGCGCAGGTGAGCCGGGACGGGCCGCTGGCGCTGCCGTCGGAGCGGGCGGTGTCGCCGTGGGCGCAGGCGCAGGTGCGGGCCGGGCCGAGGGAGCCGCTGCCGGGGGCGGCGGAGGCGGTGGAGGTGTCGGGCGAGCCGCCGGCGGCGGCGTGGGGGGCGTGTGCTGCTGCGGCGCCGCTGCGGGCGGCGGCGTCGGAGCCGGCCGTGCCGCGGGCGGCGGGGGTGGCGGTGTCGGGGCATGCTGCTGCGGAGCCGCGGCCGGAGGCGGCGACGGCTGCTTCGGTGCGGCAGGCGGCGGGGGTGGCGGCGGCGGAGCCGGACGCGCCGCAGGGGGCGGCGGAGGCGGAGGCGGCGCGGCTGGGCGCGGCGGTGCCGCTGCGGGCGGCGGCGCTGCGGGCGGATGGGGAGGTGCGGCCGCTGGCGGGGGTGCAGCCGGGCGCGCGGGTGCCGCAGGCGGCGCGGCCGCTGGCGGACCCTTCGGCGGCTGCTTCGGTTTTCCGTCAGGGCCCGTGTCTTGCGGCGGAGCCTGCGCGACCACGAGCGGCGCGGCGCCTTGCGCATGCGATGCGGTGCTGGCCAATTGCATCGCGGTGAGAGCCGTGGTCGCGAGCAGCACGAAACGAAGGTTGGTCATGGCGGTGAACTTCCCCGGAAGGTTCTTTGACGAAGTGATGTGATGAACGGATACGCGTTAGGCCGCATTGTGGCAGGCGAAGCAGTCGCGGCCCGATTTATTTCTTCACGCAAATCGACTCACTATGATGACGTTCATTGCGCATTCAGACGTCGGTTGCAATCGCCTCACATGTGATGCTTCGCCTCATACGTGATTGCGCGGCGGCATCGCGTCCGTCGCGGGATTGGGCGTGAGCGGGCCATTCGGCCCGCGCGATGGAATCTCTTCAGGCATGCGGCCCGGCAATTCGTCGGGGCGGGGCGATTCGCCGGGCTCGCGCACCGGCGGCGTGATTTCGGGCTGCGGGCCGCCGGGCGGAATTCCCGGCGGCGGCTCGGTCGGCGTGCCCGGTGTCGACGGCGGAATCTCGGGCGGTTCGATCGGCATCACAGCGAGACCTTGCGGTTCTCGCCGATGTCGGGTCGCGTGTTCGTCACCACTGCCGCGGCCATCTTCACGTAGGAGATCACCGTGCCGGGCGAATCCCAGAACTCGGCATCGTCGGGTGTGATCTTCAGCACGCGGATGTTGGGATCCTCGGCGCTGTCCCACCACGCCTTCGCCGGCGTCGAGAACAGCTCCTTGATCTTCGCGCGGTCGTTGGACACGGCGGCCGTGCCGGTCAGCGAAACGTATTTCTGGCTGCCGGCATCCGCGAACGACAAATTGACGGAGGGATTGCGCGCGATCTCCTCGTCCTTGTGGCGCCGCGCATCGGTCAGGAAGTAGATCGTGTTCGCGTCGCGATCGAGAAAAGCGCTCATCGGCCGCGCGCGCAGCTTGTCGCCGTCGCGCGTCACCAGCATCGCGAACCCGATCTTCTTCATCAGATCCCAGGCCCGGTCCACGTCGCGGGCATTGTCGTTGGCCATGTCGTACTCCTTCTGCAAGGGACGATAACGACCTGCCGCATGCGATGTTCCTGAGGGAACCTGGGCTTACCTTCGGCCTATTCCGGCGTGTGGCAGACCGCCTCGATGTTGTGACCATCGGGGTCGAGCACGAAGGCGCCATAGTAATTCGGGTGGTAGTGCGGGCGGATGCCGGGCGGGCCGTTGTCGCGACCGCCTGCCGCAATGGCCGCCTTGTAGAAGGCGTCGACGGTGGCGCGGTCTTTGGCGGTGATCGCGATGTGCACCGGCTTGTTCATCGCGCCTTCGTCGCCGAACCAGAGATCCGGCTTGCCGTCGGCGCCGAAACCCGCGGCCGCAGCATGACCGGTCTGCTCCGCCGTGACCTCCATGATCAGGCCGTAGCCGAGCGGGGCCAGCGCCTTGGTGTAGAAGGCCTTGGCGCGCTCGTAGTCGGAGACCGAGAATCCTAGGTGATCAATCATCGTCATGTCCCTCGTTCGTCGTCATCCGCGCGACAGGAAGGTATTGCTCCGCGTCCTGCGCACGATCGCAAAGCCGCGTGCGACCATGTCGGCAATACAATCCTGCTGCCACTCGTTTTGTGACAGATGCTCGATCACCACCGCGCGCGGCCACAACGATTGCGGCGCGTCGCGGAAGAAGCCGATCAGAACGCGGTCCTCAAAGCCCTCGACGTCGATCTTGAGCGAATCGACCTGGGTGACGTCGGCCTCGTCCAGAATCCTTGTCAGCCGAAGCGACGGTACCTTGATGGCCTCTGCGCTGGCCGTGCCGGTGACGACATGCGTGGCGCCGAGATTGCCGCCGCCGCTCTCGATCATCAGCTCGCCGTCGCGCTCGCCGGCCGCGGCCTGCACGAGGCGCACCTGCGCCGTCTTCGATGCGCCATGGTTGAAGGACAGCCGTGCAAATGTCAGCGGATGCGGTTCGATCGCGACCACCTTGCCTGTGGCGCCGACCTGCTGCGCCATCACCAGTGCGAACGTGCCGACATTGGCGCCGACGTCGACGAAAGTACCGCCCGAACGGGTGTGCTGGCGCAGGAAGTCGAGCTCGTCGAGATTATAGTCGGGATTGAACAAGGCCCCGCGCTCGGTCGCGCTGCCCTGATGATAGAGGCGGAACGAGGCGCCCTGATACTGCACGTCGACGGGGCCGCTCCGCAGCAGGTTCACCAGCCGCGACATCCACGGACGGAATGCGCCGCGCTTCAGTCCCGATTGTTGCGTGAGGCCGATAATCGCGGACTGCGCCGCGTTCGGCGCAAACGCGCCGAACGGCGCGGACGAAGGGATGTTGTCGGGCGTCAAGCAGGCGATCCTCGTTGCAGGCGGCGCATGCATAGCCGGTTTTGCGGAGGACTCCAACGCTCCATCACCAGTGTCGTCCCGGGGCGCGAAAGCGAGCCCGGGACCCATCACCCCAGGGAGGAGTGTGGACCGCGAGACGCCCACTCCGAGTCTTCGTCAAGCCGCTCCCTGTGGGTATGAGTCCCGGATCGGCGCGCGCTTAGGGCGCGCTTGTCCGGGACGACGGAGAGACAGTACTACGCCGCCTTCTTCGGCGTCTTGCGCTGTCGCAGAAATCGCCCGAGCAGCCGGCGCTTGCCCTTGCGCGGGATCAGGTCGATGTCGCTGACGAGCTTGGCGCCGCCCTTGCGGCGCTCGAGCACGATCTTGCGGCTGTGAAAGGCTTCGAGCTCGACGCGGTGCGCGACGCTGACGATGGTTGCCTTCGGCAGCTCGTCGGTGACCATCTGCATCATCTTGTCCTGGCTCTTCTCGTCGAGCGCCGAGGTGGCCTCGTCCAGCACGACGATGTCGGGGTTGTGAAGCAGCAGCCGCGCGAAGGCGAGGCGCTGCTTCTCGCCGCCGGATAACGTCTGGTCCCAGGGACCTTCCTCCTCGATCTTCTCCTTGAGATGATCGAGGCCGACCTTGTGCAGGGCCTCGCCGATCTCCTCGACGGTCCAGTCCTCCTCGGCGCCGGGATAAGCGACGGCGCGGCGCAACGAGCCCGATGGCACGTAGGGCCGCTGCGGCAGCATGAACAGCCGCCGGTCCGGATGGAAATTGACGCTGCCGCCGCCCCATGGCCACAGCCCTGCGATGGCGCGCACCAGCGTGCTCTTGCCGGTGCCGGATTCGCCGGCAACGAGCAGTCGCTCGCCAGGCTCGATCGCGACTTCGGTCTCACCGACCACGGCGGTGCCGTCGTCGAGCGAGACGGAGAGATCGTTGAGCTCCAGCATCGTCTCGTTGCGGGTCTCGCCGCGCTTGATGCGCCCGAAGCCGTCGCCCTGCTCGGCGCGCTCGAGGCCGTCGAGCGACATCATCAACGAGGCGATGCGGCGCGCGCAGGCATTCCAGTCGGCGAGCCGCGGATAATTGTCGACCAGCCAGCCGAATGCGCTTTGCACGATGGTGAAGGCGGAGGCCGCCTGCATCACCTGCCCCAGCGTCATGGAGCCGTCGAGAAATTTCGGCGCGCACAGCAGCAGCGGCACGACGGGGGCAACGAGGCTCGACCCTTGCGACACCAGCGTGGTGCGCATGTGCTGGCCGGCGAGCCGCGCCCACTGCCTGAGCACGTTGGTGAAGTTGCGATCGATGCCCTCGCGCTCTTCCTCCTCGCCGCCGAGCAGCGCGATGCTCTCGCCGTTTTCGCGCACACGCGTCAGCGTGTAGCGGAAATCGGCCTCGGCCTGGTTCTTGTCCTCGGAGACCTGCACGAATTGCCGGCCGATCACCAGGATCGAGCCCGAGGCGATCGCGGCGTAGAGCATCGCGGCGATCACCAGGAATCCCGGAATGGTGACGGTCGAGCCACCGAGCGTGACGGTGAGCGCGCCGCCGATGGTCCAGAGCACGACGATGAAGGTCGCGGCCGACAGCAATGCCGAGGTGACGCCGGCGAGGAAGTCGACCGGCGAGTCGGTCGCGATCCGCAAATCCTCGGCGATCCGGTATTCCGGATTCTTGTGGTCACCGCCGACGAGATTGAGCTGGTAGTAGCGGCCGTTCTTGAGCCAGCGCGTCAGCACGCTCGCCGTCAGCCAAGCCCGCCAGCGCCGCTGGATGCCCATGCGCGCGAACACCTGAGCCACGCCGAGCACGATGCTGCCGATCGCGAGCGGGAAGAACATCGCGGTGAGATGAAACACGCTGGCCGCATCGCGCTTCTCGATTGCGTCGAAGATCGCTCTGTTCCAGACATTGATGCCGTACTGGAAGCCGACGGTGAGGATGATCAGCAGGCCGAGACCGATCGAGAACGGCCAGGCAAGGCGATCGCCGCTACGTCCCCAGAAGCCGCGTGCGCTGATCCAGAACCGCGTCAGCAGATAATCCTTGCGGGCCTGCTCGGCCTCCTCGGGCGACAGTTCCGGGTCGGGCTCGACCAGCTCCGGGGGCGGCGGCTCGACCTCGTCGCCATTCTCGCCCTTGATCCCGACGATCGGTGGCTTGTCCTGTTCGCGCTTTGCGGTCGGCTTGTGCATGGGCGGACAACGCAAGGGAAATCAGTCGGTTCCCTCGGGTTCCCGCAAAGGCCCTATTCGGCGGCGCCGTTCTGAACGCGCCGGATCCGGCCGGCCCGATGCAGAACGCGCGACAATTCCTCGACGGAATAGGGCTTTTGCATCAGGTCGAAGCCCGCCACGCCGTCTTGCGATAGCGCCTGGCTGTAGCCCGTCGTCAGCACGACCGGCACGTCGATGCTGCGGTCGCGGATGGCCCGCGCCAGATCGAGCCCGGTCATCCCGGGCATCACCACGTCGGAGAACACGACGTCGAAGCGATCGGCGTCCATGACGAGCTCGGCGAGGGCATCGGTCGCATTGTCGACCAGCGTGATGCTGTAGCCGAGCTCGGTGAGACCGTCGGCGACGAAATTGGCCAGCTCGATATTGTCCTCGACCACCAGCACCGACATGCCGCTGCCGGCCACTGCCGGTGCCGTGTTCGGCGCCTGCCGCTGCGGCAGCAGGTCCGGCGGCACGCGCGGCAAATAGAGCGAGAAGGTGCTGCCGTGCCCCAGCTCGCTCGTGACCGTCACCTCGCCGCCGGATTGCCGGGCGAAGCCGAACACCTGAGACAGGCCGAGGCCGGTGCCGTGGCCGACCTGCTTGGTGGTGAAGAACGGCTCGAAGATGCGCTCCAACCGGGCGGCGGGAATGCCGATGCCGGTGTCGCTGACGGTCACGCTGACGAAGCCGTGGCTGGCCGAGGTCTGGCTGCCCGAGGCGTCGGCCAGCGTATCGGGAACGATCGTTGCGGGCTCGACCTTGAAACTGATTCTGCCCTTGCCCTGCATGGCATCGCGCGCATTCGTCGCCATGTTGATCAGCGCTGTCTCGAACTGGCCGGCATCGGCACGGACGAGGCACGGCTCCGCGGGCAGGCGCATGGTGATCTCGATGGCCGGCCCCAGCAGCGGCGCAAGCATGTCGTGCAGCGCCTGCATCCGCTCGCCGACGTCGAACACCTCCGGCTTCAGGGTCTGGCGTCGCGCAAAGGCGAGCAGCTGCGAGGTCAGCTTGGCCGCGCGAGCCACGGCGTCCGCGATCGCGGTAATGTAGCGCTGGCGCCGCTCCTCCGTCAGCTGCGGCCGGTTCAAGAGGTCGACGGAGGCGCGGATCACCGTCAGCAGATTGTTGAAATCGTGCGCGACTCCGCCGGTGAGCTGTCCGAGCGCCTCCAGGCGCTGGCTGTGCTTGAGCGCCTCCTCGGCCTCGCGCCGCTTGGCGGCTTCGGCCTGGAGGTGCTGGGTGCGCCGGAACGCCAGCGCCAGCAGCAGAAACAGGAGTGCGGTGGCGGGAAGGCCGAACACCAGATGCTGGCCCATGGTGGCCAGCCAGCGCGCGCGGATCGCGGAGGTCTCGAGTCCGGCGCTGACATAGATCGGGTACTCCGCGACACGTCGGTAGCCGATGCGGCGCTCGATCCCGTCCGACGGCCAGGCGATGGTGATGAGGCCGTGATCGGGGCGCGTCGCGATTTCCCGACCGACCGGTCCGGTCGGATCGAGCCTGAGGTCGTGGTCGAGCCGCGGGAAATGCGTGAGCATCGCGCCGTCGGTGCGGCCCATCGCGAAGAAGCTGCCGGGATCCGATCCGATTTTGGCGTAGAAGCTCTCGAAATACTCCGGCAGGACCGAGGCCTGGATCACGCCGATGAAGCGCCCGTCGTCGGAGTCGCGGCGGCGGCTCACTCCGAAGAAACGCGCGCCCTGATAGGGTGATCGCGGGGCCAGGGCCGTGCCGATGAACGTGCCGATGCTCTGGTCGATATGGACGTAGAAATAGTCGCGGTCGGCAAAGCCGAGGTCCGGCGGCGGCGAGGCAAGGCTGTTGACCAGCGCTTTCCCGTCCGCGTCGAAAATCCAGGCCGATTTGAGCTGCGGAAGCGAATCGCTGAGCCGCTTCAGGCGGCGGTGCAGCGCCGGCTCACGCGCGCGGATGGTGTCGTCGGAAAGGCCGCGGACCACCTCGTTGATCTCGGCAAGGCTGCGATCGATGGTCTCGAACACCTTGAGAGCGTGCTCATGCGCGACGTCGAGCGTGCGCTCGATCTCCCGGTCGGCGATGTCCCTGGTCGAGGTATAGGAGATCGCGGAGGTGATCAGGAACAGCGCAACCGGCAGCGCCAGGGATGCCGCCATCATCCACTGCAACAGCTTCAGCGAGTTGCGTTGCGCCCTCTGCACAGTCGCTCCGTCCCTGACGGGAGCTTAACTGAATCTCGCGTGAGGAAGGAAGCGGCTTGTGCAGGAACCGGTGGTTGCGAATCGAAAGTTTTCGCGCCCAGCGGGACGGAGAAAATTCTGCTCGAATTGACGGCAATTGCAGGCCACCCCGGCCGATATGGCCGGGGCAAAGGGATGGCTTTCGTCGTTAGATCTGGCGCTCGACCATCTTGAGCTTGAGCTCGGCGATGGCTTCCGCGGGGTTCAGTCCCTTCGGGCACGCCTTGGCGCAGTTCATGATGGTGTGGCAGCGATAGAGCCGGAACGGATCCTCGAGATTGTCGAGCCGCTCGCCGGTTGCTTCATCGCGCGAATCGGACACCCAGCGGTTGGCCTGGAGCAGCGCGGCGGGGCCGAGATAGCGCTCGCTGTTCCACCAATAGCTCGGGCACGAGGTCGAGCAGCAGGCGCACAGGATGCATTCGTAGAGGCCGTCGAGCTTCTCGCGGTCCTCGTGGGTCTGGCGCCATTCCTTCTGCGGCGTCGGCGAGGTCGTCTTCAGCCACGGCTCGACGGAGGCGTATTGCGCGTAGAAATTGGTCAGGTCGGGGACCAGGTCTTTCACCACCGGCTGGTGCGGCAGCGGATTGACCTTCACCGCGCCGTCCTTGACGTCGTGCATCGAGCGGGTGCAGGCCAGCGTGTTCTGGCCGTCGATGTTCATGGCGCAGGAGCCGCAGACGCCTTCGCGGCAGGAGCGGCGGAAGGTCAGCGACGGGTCGATGTGGTTCTTGATCCAGATCAGGCCGTCCAGCACCATCGGACCGCAATCATTGGTGTCGACGTAATAGGTGTCGACGCTCGGATTCTTGCCGTCGTCCGGATTCCAACGATAGACCTTGAACTCGCGAACCTCGGTCGCGCCCGTGGGCTTCGGCCAGGTCTTGCCGCCGGTGATCTTGGAATTCTTGGGAAGTGCGAATTCAACCATTTCGATAGGGCCTTCGCTGTTCGCTCAGTACACGCGCGCTTTCGGCGGGATGTACTGCACGTCGTTGGTCATGGTGTAGTCGTGAACCGGGCGGTACTCGATCTTGACCTTGCCGGCATCGTCCAGCCAGGCCAGCGTGTGCTTCATCCAGTTCTCGTCGTCGCGCTCGGAGAAGTCCTCGCGGGCATGGGCGCCGCGGCTCTCGGTGCGGTTGACGGCCGAGTTCATCGTCACCACCGCCTGCGAGATCAGATTGTCGAATTCGAGCGTCTCGACGAGATCCGAATTCCACACCAGCGAGCGGTCGGACACAGCGATGTCGGTGATGCCGCTGTGGACCTTCGCGATCAGGTTCTGGCCTTCGCTGAGGACCTCGCCGGTGCGGAACACCGCGCAATTGGTCTGCATCACGTTCTGCATGCCTTCGCGCAGCTTCGCGGTCGGCGTGCCGCCGGAGGCGTAGCGGTAATGGTCGAGCCGGCCGAGCGCGAGCTCGGCCGAGTTGGCCGGCAGCTCCGGCTGCTTGGCATTGGGCGTCAACTTCTCGGCGAGGCGGAGCGCGGCGGCACGGCCGAACACCACGAGGTCGATCAGCGAGTTGGAGCCGAGGCGGTTGGCGCCGTGCACGGAGACGCAGGCGGCTTCGCCGATCGCCATCAGGCCCGGAATGATGGCGTTGTCGTCGCCGTCCTTCTTGGTCAGCACCTCGCCGTGATAGTTGGTGGGGATGCCGCCCATGTTGTAGTGCACGGTCGGCACGATCGGGATCGGTTCGCGCGTCACGTCGACATTGGCGAAAATCTTGGCGGATTCGGAGATGCCCGGCAGGCGCTCGGCGAGCACCGCGGGATCAAGATGGTCGAGATGCAGGAAGATGTGGTCCTTCTTCTTGCCGACGCCGCGTCCCTCGCGGATCTCGATGGTCATCGCGCGCGAGACGACGTCGCGCGAGGCGAGGTCCTTCGCGGAAGGCGCATAGCGCTCCATGAAGCGTTCGCCCTCGGAGTTGACGAGGTAACCGCCTTCGCCGCGTGCGCCCTCGGTGACGAGACAGCCCGAACCGTAGATGCCGGTCGGGTGGAACTGCACGAACTCCATGTCCTGCATCGGCAGGCCGGCGCGCAGCACCATGCCGCCGCCGTCGCCGGTGCAGGTGTGCGCCGAGGTGCAGGAGGCGTAGGCGCGGCCATAGCCGCCGGTGGCGAGGATCACGGTCTGGGCGCGGAAGCGGTGCAGCGTACCGTCGTCGAGCTTGAGCGCGATGACGCCGCGGCAGGTGCCCTGATCGTCCATGATCAGATCGATGGCGAAGAACTCGATGAAGAACTCGGCCGCGTGGCGCAGCGACTGGCCGTACATCGTGTGCAGCATGGCGTGACCGGTGCGGTCGGCGGCGGCGCAGGTGCGCTGCGCCTGGCCTTTGCCGTACTCCATCGTCATGCCGCCGAACGGGCGCTGGTAGATCTTGCCGTCCTCTGTGCGCGAGAACGGCACGCCCCAATGCTCGAGCTCGTAAACCGCGTCGGGTGCGTTGCGCACCATGTATTCGATCGCGTCCTGATCGCCGAGCCAGTCCGACCCCTTCACGGTGTCGTACATGTGCCAGCGCCAGTCGTCCTTGTGCATGTTGCCGAGCGAAGCGGAGATGCCGCCCTGCGCCGCGACCGTATGCGAGCGGGTCGGGAACACTTTCGTGATGCAGGCCGTGCGCAGGCCCGCTTCGCTGCAGCCGACCACGGCGCGCAGGCCCGCGCCGCCGGCGCCGACCACGACGACGTCGTAGGTGTGGTCTTCGATCGGATAGGCTTTGCCGTTGGTGGCGGGAGCGCCGTTGCCCGAGCCATTCGTTGTGTTGGCCATGGGTTACACTCCGGAAGAAAGTTTCAGGATCGCGTAGGTCGAGGCGAGCGCCACGGCGACCGAGAAGAAGTTGTTGAGCATGATCGAGACGAGCTTCAGCTTCTCGTTATGGACGTAGTCCTCGATCACCACCTGCATGCCGATCTTCATGTGCCAGGCGCTGGCGAAGATGAACAGCAGCAGGATCACCGCCACGGGAATCGAGCTGAGGATCTGCGCCGCGCCGACCTGGTTGCGGCCGAGCAGCATCATGATGATCACCAGCACGGGGATCATCAGCAGCGTCATGGCGACGCCGGTGACGCGCTGGCGCCAGAAATCGGACGTGCCCGAATGCGCGGCGCCGAGATTGCGGACGCGGCCGAGCGGGGTGCGCATGCTGCGCTTGGGCGTATCGGTCGCGCTCATCGTCCGCCTCCGATCGCATAGGCGATGATCCAGATCAGCACCGTCAGTGCGATGCCGCCGATCAGCGCGCCCCAGGTCAGCGCTTCGCGCTCATTGGCCTTGAAGCCGTAGCCGAGATCCCAGACGAAATGCCGGATGCCGCTCAGCATATGGTGCATCAGCGCCCAGGTGTAGCCGAACACGATCAGGCGGCCGATGATGCTGCCGGCAAAGGCCTGGACGTGGGCATAGGCGGCCGGGCCGGAGGCCGCCGCAACCAGCCACCAGACCAGCAGCAGCGTTCCGACGTAGAGGGCGATGCCGGTGGCGCGATGAACGATGGACAGCGCCATCGTCAGCGTCCAGCGGTAGACTTGCATGTGTGGTGAAAGCGGTCGTTCGATCCGTGCGGTCATGGGCTTTGATGTTGTGTGGCGGCCCAGCAGAGGGCGCGCGGGGATCGCGAAAGGTCGGCTCTATTTACGGAGTCGATTTGCCCTGCGCAATCACCAAATCGCCATAAATCGAACCTGCGTTCAGCTCTAGAGCCTTGATGAAACAAGGCCAATCAGGGTCTTGGTATACCAGAGCGGCTGTATGCCGACTAAGAAAAGAACCAATATTCACCCCTTGTGCCGACAGCGCGGGCGCGTTGAAATTACTATTGGAACGGCTCTAACCCGCTCCGAGCCGTCGGGCGTTCGAACCAGTCAGTTCACGCCGCCAAGGGCCGATCGGCGCGCCGACACAACACGAACGATTTCCGTGACGCGCACTCATTTTTCGCTTCACGGGCGGATATGCGCAGCCTGCATTCCACCCAAGACCGGCGACCCAATGGTCGACCGTGGAAATCAGATCGCCTACAGCTTGGCATGCAGCCAATTCCGAGCGCTCGTTTCGGAAACGCTGCGGCCAGTCGCTAGGCAGGTCAGGGGTGATTGCAGGTCTTGATATCAAGGACATTGTCGAGCTCGCGCTGCTGCTGATCGCAACCGGCGCGCTCTCGGGATTTCTGGCCGGCGTGTTCGGCATCGGCGGCGGCGCGATTCTCGTGCCGGTGTTCTACGAATGCTTCCGCATCGCCGGCGTGCCGCTCGAGGTGCGGATGCCGCTCTGCGTCGGCACCTCGCTCGCGGTGATCATCCCGACCTCGATCCGTTCGTTCCAGGCGCATTACAAGCGCGGCGCGGTGGACATGACCATCCTGCGCGTGTGGTGGCTGCCGATCGTGATCGGCGTCGTCGCCGGCAGCGTGATTGCGCGCTATGCGCCGGAGCGGCTGTTCAAGATCGTGTTCGTCGCCGTCGCCTATTCGGCGGCGGCGCGCCTCATCCTTGCGCGCGAGGGCTGGAAATTCGGCGATGACCTGCCGAAGGGGCCCTTGATGCGCGCCTACGGCTTCTGCGTCGGCATCCTGTCGACGCTGATGGGCATCGGCGGCGGCCTGTTCTCGAACCTCTTGATGACGTTCTACGGCCGTCCCATTCATCAGGCGGTCGCGACCTCGTCGGCGCTCGCCGTGCTGATCTCGATCCCCGGCGCGCTCGGTTACATCTATGCCGGCTGGCCCGCGGCGGCGACCTATCCCGGCGTCGCAGCGCTGCAGATCCCGTTCGCGCTCGGCTACGTCTCGCTGATCGGTGCCGTGCTGGTGATGCCGATGAGCCTCGTCACCGCGCCGCTGGGCGTGAGGGCCGCGCATGCGATGTCGAAGCGTACGCTGGAGGTCGCGTTCGGGTGCTATCTGCTGATCGTCGGCAGCCGGTTTGCGATGAGCCTCGTTGGCGGGCAGTAAGCCGGTTGGGCGAGCGCGTGCCACACCCTCGGTGTCATCGCCCGACTTGATCGGGCGATCCAGTATTCCAGAGACCCAGCGATTGAGCCGAGAGGCCGCGGCGTACTGGATGCCCCGGTCAAGCCGGGGCATCACTGCGCGTTAGGTGGATACTCCCCATCGCAAGAAGCGGCGACGAACCCGTCCCCTCATTTCTTCGCGTAAATATCCTTGTAGGTGTCGCGCAAAATATTCTTCTGCACCTTGCCCATGGTGTTGCGCGGCAGCTCGTCGACGACGAAGACGCGCTTGGGCATCTTGAACTTCGCAACGCGTCCGTCGAGGCCCTTCAGCACGGCTGCCTCATCGATGCTCGCGCCGGGCTGGCGCACCAGCACCGCCGTCACGCCCTCGCCGAAATCGGCATGCGGCACGCCGATCACGGCGGATTCGACCACGCCCGGCATGGCGTCGATCTCGCTCTCGATCTCCTTGGGGTAGACGTTGAAGCCGCCGGAGATGACGAGATCCTTGCCGCGGCCGAGGATGTGCACATAGCCCTTGGCGTCGATCTTGCCGAGGTCGCCGGTGATGAAGAAGCCGTCAGGCCGGAACTCGGACTTGGTCTTCTCCGGCATGCGCCAATAGCCCTTGAAGACGTTCGGCCCCTTCACCTCGATCATGCCGATCTCCTCGCGCGGCAGTTCCTTGCCCGTCTCGGGCTCGGTCACGCGCACGGAGACGCCGGGAAGCGGAAAGCCGACCGCGCCGGGCACGCGCTCGCCGTCATAGGGGTTCGACGTGTTCATGTTGGTCTCGGTCATGCCGTAGCGCTCGAGCACCGCGTGCCCCGTGCGCGCCGACCATTCGCGATGGGTCTCGGCCAGCAGCGGCGCCGAGCCCGAGATGAACAGCCGCATGTGCTTCGTCGTCTCGTGCGACAGCGCGGAATTCTGCAGCAGCCGCGTGTAGAAGGTCGGCACGCCCATCAGCACCGTCGCACGCGCCATCAGCTTGATGATCAGGTCCGGATCGAGTTTCGGCAGGAAGATCATCGACGCCCGGGCGAACAGCGTCACGTTGGTTGCCACGAACAGGCCGTGGGTGTGATAGATCGGCAGCGCGTGGATGAGGACGTCCTTGTCGGTGAAGCGCCAATAGCCGACGAGGCTGAGCGAGTTCGAGGCGAGATTGTCGTGGCTGAGCATCGCGCCCTTGGAGCGGCCGGTGGTGCCCGAGGTGTAGAGGATCGCGGCGAGGTCGTCGTTCGCGCGCGAGACGGTCGCGAATTCGGGGCTGGCCTTGTCGGCCGCGTCCGTCAGCGAGCCCTTGCCGTCGGGCCCGAGCGTCTCGACCTTGGCCTTCACCTTGGATGCGATGGCGCTGAGGCCTTCGGCCTTGGAGGGATCGCACACCACCAGCGACGGCTCGGCGTCGCCGATGAAATAGTCGAGCTCGTTGAGCGTATAGGCGGTGTTGAGCGGCAGATAGACCGCACCGGCCCTGACCGTGCCGAGATAGAGCACGATATTGGCGACGGATTTCTCGACCTGCACCGCGACGCGGTCGCCCGGCTTGACGCCGCGGGCGACCAGCACGTTCGCCATCTGCCCGGCCCGCGCGATCAGATCGCCATAGCTGATGCGCTCTCCGTCCTGCATTTCGATCGCAGGGCGCTTGGGATCGTCGAGGCCGTCGAACAGGCGGGAAAACAGGTTGGCGTTGGCTGCTTGGTTCATGCAAGAATTCCTCGACCGCAAGACTGACAAGGCCGGTCAAAACCGAGGGCTGGATTAGCAAAAACCGCCCCGATGAAGCAACGGAGACAGTTTGCATGACCAAGAACGGGAAACGCGTGGCCTGGGTCACGGGCGGTGGCAGCGGGATCGGTGAGGCGGGTGCCGAGGCGCTGGCGGCCGACGGCTGGATGGTGGTGGTGTCGGGCCGGCGCAAGGACGCCCTGGAAGCCGTGGTGGCGAAGATTACCGGGGCTGGCGGGGCGGCCGAGGCCATTGCGCTGGACGTCTCCAACGCGGCCGAGGCCCAGAAGGCCGCCGATCAGATCGTCACCAGGCACGGCCGCATCGACCTCCTCGTCAACAATGCCGGTATCAACGTCCCCAAGCGCAGCTGGAAGGACATGGAGCTGGAGGGCTGGGACAAGCTGGTCCAGGTCAACCTCAACGGCGTGCTCTATTGCATGCGCGCGGTGCTGCCGACGATGCGCAAGCAGCAGGACGGCGCGATCATCAACGTCTCGTCCTGGGCCGGTCGCCACGTCTCGAAGATGCCCGGACCGGCCTACACCACGACCAAGCATGCGGTGCTCGCGCTGACCCATTCCTTCAACATGGACGAATGCGTCAACGGCTTGCGCGCCTGCTGTCTGATGCCAGGCGAGGTCGCGACGCCGATCCTGAAGTTGCGTCCGGTGGTGCCGAGCGAGGCGGAGCAGGCCAGGATGCTGCAATCCGAAGATCTCGGCCGCACCATCGCTTTCATCGCGAGCATGCCGGCCAGGGTCTGCATCAACGAAGTGCTGATCAGCCCGACGCATAATCGCGGTTTTATTCAAACGCCGAACAACAGGGATTGAAGCTGGTTGCGCGATGGCCGCGCCACACACTCGGTGCCGTAGGGTGGGCAAAGGCGCGAAGCGCCGTGCCCACCACCTCTCACCATTTGCAAATGGTGGGCACGCTTCCGCCGTCGCGCTTCGAGCTATGGCGGACGAGTCGCTTTGCCCACCCTGCGGCACCGTCTTTGTGGTGTGCGGGCTCACACACGGACGCGCCCCCGCATAGTTTCACGCATCACGATAAATTATTTCCCGAAACCGCATCGCAGACCGTCCCGTAGTTCGGACCAACGACGCGTCACTGCTTCACGTCAAACTGTCGCAGGCGCCGTTGTTGCCCCAACCCAACACCGGTCATCGCCGGTCACAATCCAATCGGGAGACTTTCCATGTCCAAGCGCATTGCCTATCTCGCTGCCGCCGCCTTCAGCGCCCTCGCCATCACCGCGACCGTCGTCGCGCCTGTGCGCGCCGAGGAAAAGACCGTCATGGTCGGCGGCGCCGCGATGTTCCCGTCCAAGAACATCGTGCAGAACGCGGTCAACTCGAAAGACCACACCACACTGGTGGCGGCGGTGAAGGCGGCTGGCCTGGTGCCGACGCTGGAGAGCAAGGGACCGTTCACGGTGTTCGCGCCGACCAACGCCGCCTTCGGCAAGCTGCCGGCCGGCACCGTCGACAATCTGGTCAAGCCCGAGAACAAGGCGACGCTGACCAAGATCCTCACCTACCATGTCGTGCCCGGCAAGCTCGAGGCCTCCGACCTCACCGACGGCAAGAAGATGAAGACCGCCGAGGGCGAGGAGCTGACGGTCAAGAAGATGGACGGCAAGGTCTGGATCGTCGATGCCAAGGGCGGCACCTCGATGGTGACGATCTCCAACGTCAACCAGTCCAACGGCGTGATCCATGTGGTCGACACCGTCTTGATGCCGGCGTCGTAACACCGGGCGATCCTGTTTCATCCCCGAACAGGAATGGCTTTAGACCGCGAGCCGGGGATACCCGGCTCGCTTTTTTGTGACCACAATAGCCTGACGGCATCGATTCCTTGGCCGGCAGGGCGTAACGGAAACCGGCGGGCTAGCGTATAATTCCCGACACACGATCTCAGGACGGAACCATCATGGCGAGCCTCACAGTCACCGACGAGCAGGTCAGGGCCACCCCGGCCAAAGTGATCCAGCCGGCCTGGGTGCGGGTCATGCACTGGGTCAACGCGCTTGCCATGATCCTGATGATCCTGTCGGGCTGGCAGATCTACAACGCCTCGCCGCTGTTCGGCTTCACCTTCCCGCGCGAATACACGCTGGGCGGCTGGCTCGGTGGCGGCCTGCTCTGGCATTTTGCGGCGATGTGGCTGCTGATGATCAACGGCCTCGCCTATCTCGTCACCGGCTTTGCCACCGGCCGCTTCCGCAAAAAGTTGTTTCCAATCACCCCGTCAGGCGTGCTTCGCGACGTCAGGGCTGCCCTGACCTTCAAGCTCGGACATGACGATCTCACCGTCTACAATTACGTGCAGCGCCTGCTCTATGCCGGCATCATCGTGGTCGGCGTGCTGATCGTGCTCACGGGCCTTGGCATGTGGAAGCCGGTGCAGCTGCATTGGCTGGTCACACTGTTCGGCGACTACCCGACCGCGCGCTACATCCACTTCTTCTGCATGGCTGCGATCTGCGCGTTTCTGGTCGTTCACGTCGTTCTCGCGCTGCTGGTGCCGAAGAGCCTGCGCGCCATGATCATCGGTCGCTAGAGCATGATCCGGAAAAGTGTGAAGCGGTTTTCCGACAAGATCATGCTCAAAATAGATATGTGAGAAGCAACATGGCCAAGCGCTCATTCCTGATCCCCGGCGTCGACAAGCGGCTCCTGATCAAGGATTCCATCAAGACCATGCCCGACGTCACCCGCCGCCGCTTCATCGCGGGCGGTGCCAGTCTCGGCGCCCTGACGCTGCTGACCGGCTGCGACGTCGTCGATTCCTCCTCGGCCGAGGAGATGCTGAAAAGCGTCTCGAAGTTCAACGACGCGGTGCAGGCCTTCATCTTCAATCCCGATGCACTGGCGCCGACTTTCCCCGAGAGCGCGATCACGAAGCCGTTTCCGTTCAACGCCTATTACGATCTCGACGACGCGCCCGATGTCTCGGCTGCGGACTGGAGGCTGGAGGTCCGCGGCCTCGTCGACAACAAGAAGTCCTGGACGCTGGACGAGCTCCATAAGCTGCCGCAGGTCACGCAGGTCACCCGTCACATCTGCGTCGAAGGCTGGAGCGCGATCGGCAGCTGGACCGGCACGCCGCTCCGCGATTTCCTGAAACTGATCGGTGCCGACACGCGCGCGAAATATGTCTGGTTCCAGTGCGCCGACAAGGAAGGCTACAATTCGCCCCTGGATATGCGCAGCGCGCTGCATCCTCAAACGCAGATGACGTTCAAATACGCTGGCGAGATCCTGCCGCGCGCCTACGGCTTCCCGATGAAGATCCGCGTGCCGACAAAGCTCGGCTTCAAGAACCCGAAATACGTGGTCTCGATGGAAGTCACCAACGACTACAAGGGCGGCTATTGGGAAGACCAGGGATACAATTCGTTCAGCGGGAGCTGATCGCCGTTCCGGCGAAGCTGTCGTAGGGTGGGCAAAGCGAAGCGTGCCCACGCATTTGTTGCGATTCGAGAGAGATGGTGGGCACGGCGCAAATGCGCCTTTGCCCACCCTACGGCACCGCCTCTTTGGCTGGCCCAACCTTCCGCTGGCACAACGCTGCCACCGCCCCCAGCGCCAATAACGCCGCCGACACGTTCAGCGCATACGACAGGCTCCCCAGCGCATCGGTGATCGCGCCGACCACGATCGGCCCCAGCGTCTGGCCGACGCCGAACGAGATCGTCATCGCGGCGATCGCGGTGGGCCAGACCTGCGGCGGGTAGTTGAAGCGCACGAAGGCGGTGGTCGAGCCGACCACGGCGAAGAAGGCGACGCCGAACACCACGGCCGAGACCGCGAGCCATGCCGGCGAATGGCCGAGCATCGGCAGCGCCGCGCCTAACGCGTTGGTGCCGAGGATGATGGCGGTGGCGAGGCCGCCGCGATCGAGCGCGAGCACGCCGCGCCAGGCCCAGGGCGTTGCGAAGGCGGACAGGCCGATCAGGCTCCAGAACGCCGCCTGCGCCGCGGCCCCGCCGCCGCTGTCGCGCACATAGGCGATCATGAAGGTCATGTAGGCGATGTAACCGGCGCCGAACAGGAAGTAGCCGGCGAGATAAATCAGCACGGGCAGGATGGCGAACGAGGCGTGCCCGCCTTCGGAGAAGCGGACACGGCTCTCGATGCGGATCAGGAACAGCGGGATCGTCATCGCGACTGAGAGCAGCGTCAGCGCCCACCAGACGATCCACCACGAGCCCGGCCCGAAATATTGCAGCGTGAACGGGGCGATCAGCCCCGAGGACAGGATGCCGATGCCGGGCCCGGCATAGAACAGGCTGAGCAGGAAATTGGCCCGCTCGGGACGGGTCTGGGCGATGGTGGCCGCCAGTGCGCCGCCCGCGACGAAGCCGGCCGCGGCGCCAAGTCCGAGCACGAGCCGCGCGAGGCTCAGCGCGACGAAATTCCCCGTCAGCGCGCAGGTCGCGAGCGCAGCGACGCAGGCGAGGGTTCCCAAGCGGATGGCGGCCGCCCAGCCCACGCGCTGGATCAGGCGGGACGCCAACAGCGCGCCGACGAGATAGCCGACGGCATTGATGGTGTTCATGAATCCGGCCGCCGAGTAGGACCAGCCGAGGGTCTCCCGCATGTCCGGCAGCACCAGCGCATAGGCAAAGCGGCCGATGCCGAGTCCGACAGTCGCGGCGAGCGACAGCGTCAGGATCAGCCGCGCGGGATGCGCGTAGGGCGGGTTACGGCCCTGGGCAAGGTCGTCTTGGGCGTGCAAGGGGATTCTCCGGCCCTTGCAGTGTGGCAGGCCCCGTCCGCCTTGCACAGCCGCACCCCGGCAATGGTGTCTTGCCAAGCGCGCAACGCCGCTCTAGCACTCCGGCCGAAATTCATCCCGCTCGTCATGCCCGGGCCTGACCCGGGCATCCATCCTCTTTTCGAGAACGATGGATTGCCGGGTCAAGCCCGGCAATGACGAGGAACACCTGAGGAAACGACCATGGCGACCCACAAACTGCTGCTGCTCCCCGGCGACGGTATCGGCCCCGAGGTGATGGGCGAGGTGAAGCGGCTGATCGACTGGCTCAATTCGGCCGGGATCGCCAAGTTCGAGACCGATACCGGCCTCGTCGGCGGCTCCGCCTATGACGCGCACAAGGTGTCGATCTCCGAGGGCGACATGGCCAAGGCGCTCGCCGCCGACGCCATCATCTTCGGCGCGGTCGGCGGTCCGAAGTGGGATGCCGTGCCCTACGAGGTGCGCCCCGAAGCCGGCCTGCTGCGCCTGCGCAAGGATCTCGCTTTGTTCGCCAACCTGCGCCCCGCCGTGTGCTATCCGGCGCTGGCGGATGCTTCGAGCCTGAAGCGCGAGGCGGTCGAGGGCCTCGACATCGTCATCGTGCGCGAGCTCACCGGCGGCGTCTATTTCGGCGAGCCCAAGACCATCACCGATCTCGGCAATGGCCAGAAGCGCGCCATCGATACCCAGGTCTACGACACCTATGAGATCGAGCGCATCGGCCGCGTCGCCTTCGAGCTTGCCCGGAAGCGCAAGAACAAGGTGACGTCGATGGAGAAGCGCAACGTCATGAAGTCGGGCGTGCTCTGGAACGAGGTCATGACCCAGGTCCACAAGCGCGAATATCCCGATGTCACGCTCGAGCATCAGCTCGCCGATTCCGGCGGCATGATGCTGGTGAAATGGCCGAAGCAGTTCGACGTCATCGTGACAGACAATCTGTTCGGCGACATGCTCTCGGACATCGCGGCGATGCTGACGGGATCGCTCGGTATGCTGCCCTCGGCCTCGCTCGGCGAAGTCGATGTGAAGACCAAGAAGCGCCGCGCGCTGTACGAGCCCGTACACGGCTCGGCCCCCGATATCGCCGGCAAGGGCCTCGCCAATCCCATCGCGATGATCTCGTCGTTCGGCATGGCGCTGCGCTATTCCTTCGACATGGGCGACCTCGCCGACAAGGTCGACGCCGCGATCGCGGCCGTGCTGGCGAGCGGCCTGCGCACCGCCGACATCAAGTCGGAGGGCACCACCGCCGCTTCCACCACGCAGATGGGCGAAGCGATCCTGAAAGAGCTGCAGAAGCTGCACGCGTAAGGCGGGAAAAATCGTAGCCCGGATGGAGCGAAGCGAAATCCGGGTTCTCACCCCGTCGACAGACCTTCCCGGATTGCGCTTCGCTCCATCCGGGCTGCGGCCTCATTGGAAACCGCTTCATGGATTCACCCCGCCCCAAGATCGCGGAAACCTTCGTCCATGACACGGTTCGCCAGCGCGAGGCGCAGGTCGGGCGGCGCTGCGAAATTCTCAGCCATACCCGCATCGAATACGCCTCGCTCGGCGACTATTCCTATCTCGGCGAGAATTGCGACGTCGCCGATGCCGTGATCGGCAAGTTCACGGCGATCGCCAATTCGGTCCGGATCGGCGCGCCCAATCATCCGATGGGCCGCCCGTCCCAGCACCGCTTCACCTATGTCCCCGAATATTACGAGGCTGGCGCGATCCGCGATCGTGACTTCTTTGCGGAGCGCCGCGGCGACCGCGTCATCGTCGGCAACGATGTCTGGATCGGCCACGCCGCCATCCTGCTGCCGGGTGTGAACGTCGGCGACGGCGCGGTGATCGCGGCAGGCGCGGTCGTCAGCCGCGATGTCGCGCCCTATACGATCGTCGGCGGCGTGCCGGCACGCGCCATCCGCCAGCGCTTCGACGATGCGGTCGCCGAAAGCCTGCGCCGCATTGCCTGGTGGGACTGGCCGGACGAGCTCATCTTCGAGCGGCTCGCCGATTTCCGCTCCGAGACGATCGAGGAGTTCTGTCGGCGCTATGATCCGGCGGCGAATGCGTGAAGCGCAGGCACCTCCCAAAACAAAAAGGCCGGGCGCGAAGCCCGGCCTTTTGATTCGGATCGCTACGTCCGCTTAGTACAGCGGGAAGTTCTGCGGATAGCCGCCGATGTCCTGGGGCGGCGAGAGCGGCTGGCGATCGATCGGGCGGTTGAGATTCTCGCGCGCGAAGGACGGATAGCCGACGGCCGGCGGGAAGGCGTAATCGGAGAATTTGCGGTCGCCCGGATTGACCTCGGTGCCGCCGTCGAGCCAGGAGCGCTTGCTCACATAGATGCGGGTGCGGCCCTGCTGGTAGACGGCGTTGGGACCGCTCGGGCCGTAATAGTGGCGGCCGCGTTCGTCGTAGCGCTTGGTCTTGTTGTCGGCCGAAGCCGGCGTTGCGAGGGACATGGCAATCACGGCGCCCGCAGCAAACAAGGTCGCCAATTTGGCAGAGAATTTCGAGCTCATCACGTCCCCTTCAGGCGGCGCACCGCCAGTCGATTTCACCCCCATACTAGCCCGGCCGGGGTGGGCGCAACTAGGTCTATTGGGTCACACCAGCTCGGAATAATCGAGGCCGCCGGCAAAAGTTGCATCAATACCAGCCACTTGAGCTTGATACGCCTCAAAGCGTCCCGCGCAATTGCGCGTTTGCCGCGCCCAGCAGCCAGTCCGGCGAACCCGCCAAGTCACAGCCGCGGCGCTTCAGCTCGGCACGGGCGAACAGATCGGCGAGCTTCGGCTCGTTGCCCGAGGTCAGCAGCGTCAGCCGGTTCAGCGTGCAGGCGACCGCCGCGCGCTGGGCGGGGATTGTGTCGCCCTGGCAGGAGAAGCCGGAGATCTGCAGGCCCGGCTCCTCGCTGCGCTTGAGGTAGCCGAGGCAGGACGCCGTCCCCATGGTGCCGATCGGCCGGAACAGGGCGACGGGACCGAATTTGGTCTCGATCAGGCCGGCCTGCTCGAGCGCGCTCGCCGTGCCCAGGCCCATCCGGACCGCGAGGTCCATCGCGGCAGGACGGGCCACGTCGAATTCGCCGCCCTCCCGGTAAATCTCCAGCTCGGCCAGCGGCTTGTCCGCTTCGCCGATCCAGCGCATGACGTCCCGGCGGCCGCCTTCGGGATGCCGAAAGATGGTGTAAGATGCTGTTTTTTCGGTCGAATCGAGCTTGCTGAGGGCGAAGGCCGGGTGTGAGCGCTCGGCTACGCTCCAGCCCGGCTTTGGCGTCGCCTCATCGTCGCGCAGATCAGGCAGCTGGCCGAGCGCCGCAAGGCCAAGGATGGCAAACAGCGCCAGCGTCCCCACATAGGCGAACAGCCGCGCCAGCGTACCGACGACCTCGTCCGCGAAGGCGGCCAAGGCCAGTTAGAGGCTGGTCCGGGTCGAGAGTGCGGCCGTGCTGGCCTCAGGCGACTGCATCCACGTCCCTAAGGCATGGTCCAACGTTGTCTTGCGGCCGGTTCTCGCATAGAAGCGCTGCTCTTCCTGTTTAAGCGTCAGCTTCAGGAACGGGCTTTTTCATCGGAGAGTGAACGATGGGTTACAAAGTCGCAGTCGTCGGCGCGACCGGCAATGTCGGACGGGAAATGCTCAACATCCTGGATGAGCGCAAATTCCCCGCGGACGAGGTCGTGGCCCTGGCGTCACGCCGCAGCGTCGGCGTCGAGGTGTCCTATGGCGACCGCACCCTGAAGGTCAAAGCGCTCGAGCATTACGACTTCTCCGATGTCGACATCTGCCTGATGTCGGCCGGCGGCTCGGTGTCGAAGGAGTGGTCGCCGAAGATCGGCGCCGCCGGCGCCGTCGTGATCGACAATTCCTCCGCCTGGCGCATGGACCCGGACGTGCCGCTGATCGTGCCGGAGGTGAACGCGGCCGCGACCGAAGGCTTCAAGAAGAAGAACATCATCGCCAACCCGAACTGCTCGACCGCGCAGCTCGTCGTCGCGCTCAAGCCGCTGCACGACAAGGCGACGATCAAGCGCGTCGTGGTCTCGACCTATCAATCGGTGTCGGGCGCCGGCAAGGACGCGATGGACGAGTTGTTCTCGCAGACCAAGGCGGTCTACACCAACAGCGAGATCGTCAATAAGAAGTTTCCCGCGCGCATCGCCTTCAACATCATCCCCCAGATCGACGTCTTCATGGAGGACGGCTACACCAAGGAAGAGTGGAAGATGATGGCGGAGACCAAGAAGATCCTTGATTCCAAGATCAAGCTCACCGCCACCTGCGTGCGCGTGCCTGTCTTCGTCGGCCACTCCGAAGCCGTCAACATCGAGTTCGAAAATCCGATCAGCGCGGACGAAGCGCGCGACATCCTGCGCAAGGCGCCCGGCTGTCTCGTCATCGACAAGCAGGAGCCGGGCGGCTACGCCACGCCCTATGAAGCGGCCGGTGAGGACGCCACTTACATCAGCCGCATCCGCGAGGACGCGACGGTGGAGAACGGTCTCGTGCTGTGGTGCGTGTCCGACAACCTTCGCAAGGGCGCAGCGCTCAACGCGATCCAGATCGCGGAAGTGCTGATCAACCGCAAGCTGATCAGCGCGAAGAAGAAAGCGGCGTAACTCCGCTACTGTAGGGTGGGCAAAGGCGCGAAGCGCCGTGCCCACGATCTTTCTCTATTGAAACAGGTGGTGGGCACGCTTCGCTTTGCCCACCCTACGAGAGCTGTGGCCTACACCACGCCCCGCGCGTTCTTGAATTCCTTCGCAGCCTTGTCCAGCACGAACAGCGACCCCTCCGCAACGCCGAAATAGGCGCCGTGGGTCTGCATCTGGCCGCTCTCCACGGCCTTCTGCACGAACGGGAACGTCATCAGGTTTTCCAGGCTGCGGAACACCGCGGCCTTCTCGATGCGCTCGACGAACTGCGCCATGCTCTCATGGTCGCGCTGCTCGACCACTTCGCCGGGCTTGATGAACATCTGCATCCATTTGCCGATGAAGTCGCCCGGCGTCAGCGGCTCGATCTTGTCGACGAAGGCGCGGATGCCGCCGCACTGGGCGTGGCCGAGCACGACGATGTGCTTCACCTTCAGCACCGTCACCGCATATTCGAGCGCAGCAGAGACGCCGTGCGCGTTGCCGTCGGGCTGATACACCGGCACGAGATTGGCGATGTTGCGCACGACGAACAATTCGCCCGGCCCGACGTCGAAGATCACCTCGGGCGAGACGCGGCTGTCGCAGCAGCCGATCACCATCACTTCCGGGAACTGTCCTTTCACCGACAGCTCGCGATAGCGGCTCTGCTCGGTCGGCAGCCGCTGGGTGGCGAAGGCCTGATAGCCTTCCAGCAAATGCTTCGGGAATGTCATCATGGCTATGCCTAATCATATACCGATAGCGCGAACAAGCCTTTCGAATAGGCAGGCCAGGTGCTATCGGCTCCGGTAACTGATACGCCCAGGAAACCCGGAAGGAACGCTCGCATGACCCGCCCGCGCCGCAGCCATCTGTTCATGCCCGGCTCCAACCCCCGCGCGCTGGAAAAGGCACGCAACCTCGCCGCCGACGGCCTGATCCTCGATCTGGAAGACTCCGTCGCGCCCGAGTCCAAGGCGACGGCACGTGACGGCATTGCCGCCGCGATCGCGGCCAAGGGATTTGGCAAACGCGAGATCCTGATCCGGACCAACGGCCTCGATACGCCCTGGTGGGCCGACGACGTCGCCATGGCGGCGAAGGCGTCGCCCGATGGCATCCTGGTTCCAAAAGTTTCAAGTGTGGAAGATCTCGATACGATCGGCTTCCGTCTCATCGAGCTTGGCGCAGCGCCGACGGTGAAGGTCTGGGCCATGATCGAGACCTCGCGCGCCGTGCTGCACGCGGAGGAACTGGCCGAGGCCGGACGCGATCCGTCGCGGCGTCTCTCCGGCTTCGTGTTCGGTCCCAACGACATCTCGCGCGAGACGCGGATCCGCATGCTGCCGGGCCGCGCCGCGATGATCCCGATGATCACCCACTGTATCCTGGCGACGCGTGCCCATGGCCTCGAGATTCTCGATGGGCCCTACAGCGATATCGCGAACCCCGATGGCTTCGCCACCGAATGCGCGCAAGGCCGCGATCTCGGCTTCGACGGCAAGACGCTGATCCACCCCTCGCAGATCGATGCTTGCAACGCGATCTTCACGCCGCCAGAAGAAGAGGTCGCGCGCGCGCGAAAAATCATCGCGGCGTTCGAGCTGCCGGAAAACGCCTCGCGCGGCGCGATCCGCCTCGACGGCGCCATGGTGGAACGCCTGCATGCCGATATGGCCCGGCGCACGATCGCCATCGCGGACGCGATCGCGGCGATGAGCAAGGGTTGAACGCAACCCGAGCCGCCGGGCCATTCAAGACGAACGCTGCTCGTCGCCGTGTGGCTACTCGCCGCTGCGCACGGGTTCCTTATTGTCGTCGTCTCGCATTCTTCAGCGTCTCGGATGGCAGCTCGCCGATCGCCTGACGATATTCCGATGCGAAGCGCCCGAGATTTCGGAAGCCGCATTTGAACGCCACGGCCAGCACGCTGGTCTGTCCATCGGGCCGTCGCAGCAGCTCAGCGGCGTGTTGAAGCCGAACGCGCCGCGCGAACTGGCCCGGTGATCCCCGCCCGGAATCCGAGAACTCACGGAACACCGTCCGTACGCTCACATTGGCGACCTCGGCGATCTCCTGGAAATCGAGAGGTTCGTCCCAATGGGCCTCGATGTAGGATTCCACGATGTCGACCACGGTGCGATTGGCGCTCGGCGCGGAGCTCTGCAGGCGATCGGAGAAATTGTGCCGATGCGCCAGAAGAATCCGGAACATCAGCGCCCGCTCGAGTTCGGCGATGGCGATCGGCGAGTAATCCTGCCCGAACCTCTCCAGCTCCTCGGCAAACCTGAAGACGTCGTGGCGCACCTGCGTCATCGCCACCGGGTCGGCTTCGCGCGAGACGAAACGCAAGTTCGTGCCGCTGGCGTCGCCGAGCAGGCTCTTTAGCAAGCCCTCGAGTGCATGGGCGTCTATTCTCAGCACCAATTGGCGATAGCCCGGCGCAAAGTCGAGATCCAGCCTGGCGTCTCCCGAGATGACGGGAGTCCAGGCATCGATCGGTCGGCTATTGCCGCCGGTCGTGAATCCCGCAGTCCCCTGGATGGAGAAGAACTGGCGGAGGATTTGCGACTCAGGAAACGACAGCGATGCCGCGCCATCATAGGCGCAGAACGCCAGGCCGATCGAATTCAGTCGGGCGAGATTGGCCTGGATCGCAAAATCGCTGTCGTGTTTCTCAAACCGGTCGGCGCCATAGGCCGTAAACAGCCGCTCGCGCGCGAACTCACTGTCCCGCGACTGCAGCAACGGATAACGATCGAGGTACGAGACGGCGGCCAAATCAAAATCCTCAAGCGCTCAAGCTACTAAATCGGAATCCGTACGCTACCAATTGGAAATTGCAGGAAGAGTCCCTCCGCGACTATCGGCTGCCAGCGACAACTTGTTTGCCACTGCGGCAAGTTGTCCGGACGGCCGTGTGCGAACAGGCGAACTGCGCATTCTCTGCCTCGCGGTCGGCGTTTTGCCGAATACCGATAGCGAATTCAGCATGCCCTTCGCAACTCGGGACCAATAGGGCCGCCGAAGTCGTCGTGTGTCGCTGTCAGGTTAATGGTCCTGGCAAAATGCGGCCATTGTGTCTGCGATCGGACAAATACTCTGATAATTCGATTCAGATATCACTTCATTCGCACGGACGGCCCGCCGAGTGAACTCGAACCGCGCGCGGTCTGCAGCAAGACAATGATTGTCAAAGGTCGGTCGCCCCCGCGCTTCGGCCTGAACATCAACTTTCGGAGCGAGAGAATGTTTGGTCGCAAGTCCCTGGGCGATGCCCAGGCCCAGATTGATGCCGTCGGTCGCTCGCAGGCCATGATCGAATTCAGCATGGACGGCACGATCCTCAAGGCCAATAAGAACTTCCTGGACGCGCTCGGCTACGGTCTCGACCAGATTCAAGGCAAGCACCACTCCATGTTCGTGGCGGCCGATCTGCGCGACGGCGCCGATTATCAGGCGTTCTGGGCGGCGCTGCGCCGCGGTGAGTCTCAGGCGGGTGAGTTCAAGCGCATCGCGGCCGGCGGCCGCGAGATCTGGATCGAAGCCTCCTACAATCCGGTTCTCGGCAACGATGGCAAGCCGGTCAAGGTCGTCAAGATCGCGACCGAGATCACGGCAAAGAAGCTGCGCAGCATGGCCGATGCATCCAAGCTCGTCGCGATCAACCGGGCTCAGGCCGTGATCGAGTTCAGGCTCGATGGCACGGTCATCGCGGCCAACGAGAATTTCTGCAAGACGCTCGGCTATTCGCTGGCGGAGATCCAGGGCAAGCACCACCGCCTGTTCATGCCGCAGGCAGACCTTGACGGTGCAGCCTATCGTGAGTTCTGGGAAAAGCTCAACCGGGGTGAATACCAGGCCGGCGAGTTCAAGCGCATCGCCAAGGGCGGTCGCGAGGTGTGGATTCTGGCGAGCTACAACCCCGTGATGGACGACAACGGTCGGCCGATCGGCGTGGTCAAGTTCGCAACCGACGTCACGGCGGCGAAGCTGAAGAACGCCGATCTCGCCGGCCAGATCGCCGCAATCGACAAGGCACAGGCGGTGATCGAGTTCAACATGGACGGCACGATCGTCACGGCCAACGCCAACTTCCTCGGCGCTGTCGGCTACGCGCTCGACGAGATCAAGGGCCGGCATCACAGCATTTTCGTCGAGGCCAATGAGCGCGACGATGCGTCCTATCGTGAATTCTGGGCGGCGCTCAATCGCGGCGAGTACCAGGCCGCCGAATACAAGCGCATCGGCAAGGGCGGAAAGGAGATCTACATCCAGGCCTCCTACAATCCGATCCTCGACCTCAACGGCAAGCCGTTCAAGGTCGTGAAATACGCCACCGACACCACCGCGCAGGTGCTGGTTCGCATGGGCAACGAACGTGTCCGCGCCATGATGGAATCGGTTGCCGCCGGCTCTGAGGAGCTCAACGCCTCGGTGCGGGAGATTTCCGAGGCCATGACCAAATCACGTGAAACCGCGGTCGGCGCCGTGGAGCAGGTCTCCTCTGCCGATGCCCAGGCCCAGCGCCTGACCGACGCCGCGCAGTCGATGAGCGGCATCGTCGAGATGATCAACAACATCACCGGTCAGATCAATCTGCTCGCGCTCAACGCGACGATCGAATCGGCCCGTGCCGGCGAAGCCGGCCGCGGCTTTGCCGTGGTCGCCTCCGAGGTGAAGGGCCTTGCCAACCAGGCCAAGCAAGCCACCGACAAGATCGCTCAGGAGATCGGCAGTCTCAACCAGATCTCCGGCGACGTCGTCGGCGCCCTCGTTACGATCAAGCAGGCGATCAACAACGTCAGCGAGTACGTGACATCGACCGCCGCGGCGATCGAGGAGCAGAGCACGGTGACGAACGAGATGTCGACCAGCATGCAGCGCGCCGCGGCGGAAGCCGCCGCGATGACCAATCGGGCCTGATCAGGCGGACCCTGTGGCCGCGTTCTGCCACGCGGGGAAGATGGGTGTCCCCGGTCGCTAACCCGCCGGGCCGCTCAGCGCGGCGCGACGTCGGCGCGATCGAGCGACTCCAGGGTTGCGGCATTGGCGCAATAGCCGTGGTAGTTCTCCGCGGCGGTGCCGTCGGCGAGATCGCGGTCGCATTGTCCCTTGTGATTGCACAGCGAGCAGACCCGCTCCATGTCGCGGAGCAGCAGCGGCTGCGCACGGCCGAGGCCTTCGGCGCTGATCCCGAGCTGCTGCAGCATCATCGGCAGCTCGTCGGCGGAATGCTTGCCGTGACGAACCAGCTCCTCCAGGTCATCGGGCGCGATCCGTAGGTCGCTCGCGATCCGGTCGAAATCGGCGCGATCGAGCTGCCGCATCTCGTTCATCTCACGGCGATGCTTCAGCCAGCTCGCAAAGGAATCGATGAGGTCCTGAACGATGGGATAAGGCCTGCTTGCGGTGCTCATGGAAAGCTCCTTCGGACGGCGGAATTGGAGCCAATTAAGCACAATGTTGCAGAGGCGCGTTGCGCTGGATCAAACTTGAAGGTGCCTCGGAAATAGAGCGCGTGTCCCGGACGCGGTGCGGCGCCATAGGCGCGACTGCACGCGTCTTCGACGCGCTATGGT
The DNA here is from genome assembly GCF_002531575.1 of Bradyrhizobium sp. Y36. Taxonomy (GTDB): domain Bacteria; phylum Pseudomonadota; class Alphaproteobacteria; order Rhizobiales; family Xanthobacteraceae; genus Bradyrhizobium. Next base: position 216,141 of record NZ_NWTI01000007.1, read on the forward strand.
GCCGCTCCGCTGGGCCCCGGCTCAGCAGCGCATCACCAGGGGGTACTGCGCTGCGTCCGGGGTACGAGAGTTCAGCTAAACCGCTCCGTCGCCCAGGCATACAGGCTGCCTGGAATCGGCTTTTCGCCGCCGCGTCCCTTGGGGGAGATGTGCAGGCCGATAATGTCAGGATTGGTGACGAGGCCGAGATAGCTCGAGGGATCGAAGAACAGCTTTGGCTCGGCATGCACGGCGTAGAATGATTGCTTCGGCAGCGCGCATCCCAGCTCGCCGGTGCGGCGCGCCAGTGCGGTGAGCGCCGCGGGGCCGAAGATCGCGACGCGGATATCCGCGAGGCGGTTCGAGCCGCCGCGCAGGCGCCGCATCATGAAGGTGATGCGATGGCGCACCGACAGCCAGTTCGGCGTCAGATCTTCCTGCTCCATCAGCTCTTCGAAGGCGGCGACGATGCCGTGCGCGGGCGGCAGGTAGATCACGGAATTGCCGAGCTGGCGCGGTCGCTCCCAGGCGAAATAGGGCTTTGCCGGGTCGATCTCGACAGGCCTCAGCAGCAGCACGTCGGCGTCGAGCCAGAGGCCGAGGCCCTTCGCCATCAGCTTCATGCGGAAGAAGTCGCTGAACTGCAGCGTTGTCCAGTCGCGCCAGCTTCCGTCGGGCTGCGGCGGCCGCAGCCGTTCGGAGAACGCGTGCGGCAGGATCGCTTCCGCCTCCGCGTTCTGGATGCCGGCAGGCAGACCGGGAATGGGGTCGAAGCTGTAGACCGTGACCTTGTGGCCGGCAGCCAACTGCGAGCGCAGACAGGTCTGGCGCAGTGCGTCCATCGGGCCGTGCCAGAAGGTGACGATCTCGGGCAGCATTCGCGAGCTATAGGGATAAGAAGGACAAAGAAAAAGCCCCGGCGCGGACAGCACCGGGGCTCGAAGCTGAGAGCGATCTCAGGCCCAGGCGCGCTCGCGCTTGAGCTTGTCCTCGTAGCTGTCGATCGAGGACTTCTTTTCCATGGTGAGACCGATGTCGTCGAGGCCGTTGATCAGGCAGTGCTTGCGGAACGGGTCGATCTCGAACTTGACCTTGCCGCCGTCGGGGCCGCGGATCTCCTGGTTCGGCAGGTCGATCGTCAGCGTCGCGTTGGCGCCGCGCTCGGCGTCGTCGAACAGCTTGTCGAGGTCTTCCTGAGAGACGCGGATCGGCAGAATGCCGTTCTTGAAGCAGTTGTTGTAGAAGATGTCGCCGAACGAGGTCGAGATCACGCAGCGGATGCCGAAGTCGAGCAGCGCCCAGGGCGCGTGCTCGCGGCTCGAGCCGCAGCCGAAATTGTCGCCGGCCACCAGCACCTTCGCGCCGCGATAGGCGGGCTGGTTGAGCACGAAGTCCGGGTTCTCGCTGCCGTCGTCCTTGTAGCGCTGCTCGGAGAAGAGCCCCTTGCCAAGGCCGGTGCGCTTGATGGTCTTGAGGTACTGCTTCGGAATGATCATGTCGGTGTCGACATTGATGATCTTCAGCGGCGCCGCGACGCCTTCCAGCGTGGTGAACTTGTCCATCTCAGGCTTCCCGGTTTGTCGTCAGGGGAGGGCTGTTTAGCCCGGTTGGTGCGCGAATCCTAGGCCGGATTCGGCAATATTGACCTGTCAGAGGGGCGGAGCCATGGCGTCGGGGACGAAGCCCGTCGGCAGGCCGTCGATGCTCTTCATGTTCTTCAGGCCCCAGTATTTTCGCAGATTATCGAGGCCCTGCCTGGTCCAGTAGCGGACGAGGCTGCCACGCTCCTGTTTGTAGTCGAACAGCGGCACACCCATGCCGCACGACGTCTGCACGAGGTCGACGGAGAGGCGCACGATCTGGCGGGCGCCGGCGATGTCCTCGAACCCCGGGGCGAGATCGGCATATTCCGGGGTGCCGCGCATCAGTGACCGAGCCTGGCCATAGAGCCGCAGGATCATCGGGGCACCTTCGAAGGCGCAAAACATGATGGTCAACCGCTTGTCGTCGGAGGCGGTCAGATGCGCGCGGGTCTCGCTGCCGCTGCCGGTGCAATCGAGGTAGGCGACATCATTATCGCCGAGCACCTGGAATGAGGACAGGCCCTTGGGCGACACGTTGATGCGCCCCTTCGGCGGGGCGCTCGCGACGAAGAAGATCTTCTGCCGCGCGATGAAAGCCCTGTGCTCGGGTTCGATCCCGGTGAATTGCTTGCCCATGTCCGTGCGTCCTTGCGCAGCGACGAAGTCGGGCAAAGAGCTAGCACGGCCTTGATACCAGTTTAAGTACCTAGGTTATGATGGTATAAAAACCACCATGAAAGCTCAGGACCCGATCGCACCGGCTCTGTCGCTCAGCGCGTTCCTGCGGGCGCTCCGGGAGCGCCAGTCTCCAGCAGAATTCGGCCTCGCCGCCGGCCCGCGACGGCGTACGCCGGGCCTGCGGCGCGAGGAGGTCGCTCAGCTCTGCGGATTGAGCGTCACCTGGTACACGTGGATCGAGCAGGGGCGCGATGTGTCCGTCTCTGCTTCGGCGCTTGCGCGCCTCGCCAGCGGACTGCGGCTGTCACGGGCCGAGCGCAGCTATCTGTTCGAGATTGCCGGCAAACGCGATCCCGAGCGTCCCGGCGCCAGCGATGACCCGCCTGAAGAGATCCTGGCCTGCGTCGATGCGATCGATGGGCCCGCCTACATCCTCGATCGCACATGGCGCGCGCGTCGCTGGAATGCGAAAGCGTCGCTTCTGTTCGCGGGATGGCTCGATGCGGACGGCGAGAAAAATCTGCTGCGCTACATCTTCCTCAGGCCCGAGGCGCGAACCCTGATCCTGGACTGGACCTCGCGCGCACGTCGCGTCGTCGCGGAGTTCCGCGCCGCAGTGACGGCCTACTCCGACGATCCCGAGATTCGCCGGCTGGTCGAGGAGCTGAGACTCCAAAGCCCGGACTTCGAACGGTGCTGGGACACGCAGGGGGTTTTGGCGCGCGAGGGAGGCGAGCGCGCGTTCGATCATCCGGCCATGGGGCTATTGCACTATCAGCAGGTGTCGCTGTCCCTCGCGGGGTGGTCCGACTATCGGCTGACAATGCTTCTCCCCGCGACGCGCTGATGGACGCCGAGTCCTACTCGGCCTGCGCCTCGATCGCCGCCATATCGTCGTCCGAGAGGCCGAAATGGTGGCCGATCTCGTGGATCAGGACGTGGCGGACGATGTGGCCGAGGCTCTCGTCGTGCTCGGCCCAGTAATCCAGGATCGGGCGCCGGTAGAGCCAGACCATGTTGGGCAGCCGCGCCACATCGCCAAGGCTCTGCTGGGGCAGGCCGACGCCCTGGAACAGGCCGAGCAGGTCGAACTCGCTCTCGCATTCCATCTCGTCCAGGACCTCCTCGGTGGGGAAGTCGTCGACGCGGATGATCACGCCCTCGCACAGCCCGCGAAATTCCGCCGGCAGGCCTTCGAATATCTCGTGTGCCGTCGCCTCCATCTCGGCGAGCGAGGGCGCTTTCAATTCCGTCCACATGCGATTTGTCTTAGCGCGGGTTCCTTGGCGATGCATCCGGCTTTATAAGCGCGGCGAGGTTGACGGGCGCCGCCAAAACGGGGAGCGTGGGCCGCGACTGGGACGTTTCAGGTGGGCGAAAAAATGCGAGCAAGAACAGCGCTGACGCTACTGTGCATGGGGTTGTTTTCGCAGTTTTGCGTCGGCGCGGAGGCCCAGACGGCGGCCCCCGGTATCAGGCTGGCGCAGGCGGCCGCGCCGGATGACATCCCGCCGCCCCGCAAGCGTCCGCCAGCGCGCCTGCGCGTCACGCCCTATGACGCACCCGATGGCGTCTATCCGCGCTACAATCCGGGTCCCAATGCGGTCCGCGAATGCAACGCGACCTATGTGCAGGAATATCGGCCAAGCGGCACCGTGATCGTGCCGCGTGTGAGCTGCTATTGGCGCCCCGGCTAATGGCGAGATGGATTGCATGCGCCGTTGCCGTCGCGCTGGTCGCGGGCCTGCCTTGCGCATCCGCCGCACCAGGGGTGACGGTTCCGGAGGCTTCGGCGGGGATCGCAATCTTCGATGCGCGACGACCCGCGCGAGCCTATGTGGTGCGACCTGCGGTGCGCCGCGACCCGCGCTACTACGCGCGGCCCGTCCATTACCGTCCCTATCCTTACCGAGTGCCCGCACCCTTCGTGTTCGGCTACGGCCCGTTCTGGTGACGCCCTAGCCGGTGGGGGTGAATCCCTTCACCAGCAGCACGGTCGCCTGCGCACCGGCCTTGCGGTCGCGCGAAATCTCCTCGTAGTCGGGTGACGTCGAGAAGGCGAGGAAAGCGGCCTCGTCCGGAAACGACATCATCACCAGCTTGTCGTGCGGCCATGCGCCTTCGAGCACACGCGGACGCTCGTCGGCGGCGAGCAGCCGTCCATTGTACTTCCGGAACACGTCGAAGAACCGCGCCTGGTAACGGTCATAGGCGGCGCGGTCCGTCATCTTCAGCTGCGCGATTGCGTAGACGGTCATCGTTCAGAACTCCTCTCGTCGCGGCAACGCGCCGCATCGCAATTGCCAGCCTCGTTCATTCATGGCGCGTTCACATCGCTGTCCGCAATTTAATCCAGGGAGCGACTGCCATTGAACAGGGATGACGCGCGGCCGGCAACGAGCATCGCAACTCCGCTGTCCAGATTCAGGGAGAATTCCATGCTGAGGAGTTTGGGTTTCAGGAAAGGCCCGATGCGCCTGCTCGGGATTGCGGCGGCCGCGACGCTGATGCTGACGGCGGGGACCGCGCGGCGTGCCGAAGCGCTGACCTTGATCAATCCGGCGACGTCACCCGCAGCCAAGGCTGCGACTGAGGCGGCGAGCGATGACCTCGTCACGCAGGTTCGTCACGGTGGCGGCGGACATGGCGGTGGCGGACATTTCCACGGCGGTGGTGGCTTCCGCGGTGGCGGAGGACATGTCGGCGGCTTCCGCGGCGGTGGTTTCCATGGCGCTCATGTCGGCGGTTTCCGCGCCGCGCCGGCCTTCCATGGCGGCGGCTATCGCTATGGCGGCGTTCACCGCTATGGCGGATTTCATCGCTACGGGATCTATCGGCCTCACTACGGCCATCGCCACTTCCACCGGCGCTATTATTACGGCGGCTACTATCCCGCCTATCACTATCCGCGTCGCTGCCGGATCATCTGGACCTATTACGGCCCGCGCCGCGTCTGCCGCTGGCATCGCTGGCACCATCCGTATCGCTACTATTGGTGAGGTGAACAATTCGAGCAGCGTCATGGCCGGGCTCGTCCCGCCTGCGGGGCCGAAGCCCCTTCGGCGCGGCGAAGGCCCGGCCATCAACGTTCTGGGATTGGCACAGCAAGATCGTGGATGCCCGGGACAAGCCCGGGCATGACGGAGAATGTGGCTACAGCCAATCCTTCAGCTTCCACGACGAAGCTTTCCACCGCATCAGATTGTCCAGCTTCCACTGCTTGAACATCGCGGGCGGCCAGCGGCTGAGCTTCGAGGTCTCCTCGACCTCGGGCTTGGCGACGATGCGCAAGGGTGTCGCGCGCCGGCGGTGCTGGCGCGTGGCCTCGCCGATCAGGTCGACATATTCAGGCTTGTTGGCCATGGCGCGCGTCCTCGCGAAAACCTCGCGAGGACGAGAGTGTCAGGCGATCGTTTAACGGCGGTTTGCCGCGATCGCTCAAATTGGAGGGACAGGCTTAGCGCCAGTCCCTGACGTCGACGAAGTGGCCTGCGATCGCCGCGGCTGCCGCCATTGCCGGCGACACCAGATGGGTGCGGCCCTTGAAACCCTGGCGGCCCTCGAAGTTGCGGTTCGAGGTCGAAGCGCAGCGCTCTTCCGGAGCCAGCTTGTCCGGGTTCATCGCAAGGCACATCGAGCAACCGGGCTCGCGCCATTCGAAGCCGGCCTTGATGAAGATCTTGTCGAGACCCTCGGCTTCGGCCTGCTCCTTCACGAGGCCGGAGCCCGGCACGACCATGGCGTTGACATGCGCTGAAACGGTCTTGCCTTCGGCGATCTTCGCGGCGGCGCGCAGATCCTCGATACGGCCATTGGTGCAGGAGCCGATGAAGATGCGGTCGACCTTGATGTCGGTGATCTTCGTGCCCGCGGTCAGGCCCATGTATTTCAGCGCGCGATGCTTGGAGAGACGCTTGGCCTCGTCCGCGATCTTGTCGGGGTCGGGCACGATGCCGGTCACCGAGATGACGTCTTCCGGGCTCGTGCCCCAGGTCACGATCGGCGGCAGCTTGGCCGCATCGAGGCGCAGCTCGTTGTCGAAATGCGCGCCCTCGTCGGAGCGCAGCTTTTCCCAGTAGCGCATCGCCGCGTCCCAGTCCGCGCCCTTCGGCGCCTTGGGGCGGCCACGCAGGAAGTCGAACGCCTTCTGGTCGGGCGCGACGAGGCCGGCGCGTGCGCCGCCTTCGATCGACATGTTGCAGACCGTCATGCGGCCTTCCATGCTGAGCGCGCTGATCGCGTCACCGGCGTATTCCAGCACGTAGCCGGTGCCGCCGGCAGTGCCGATCTCGCCGATGATGGCGAGGATGATGTCCTTGCCCGTCACGCCGTCCGGCAGCTTGCCGTCGACGGTGACGCGCATGTTCTTGGCCTTCTTCTGGATCAACGTCTGCGTTGCCAGAACGTGCTCGACTTCGCTCGTGCCGATGCCGTGCGCGAGCGCGCCGAACGCGCCATGCGTCGAGGTGTGGCTGTCACCGCAGACGATGGTGGTGCCGGGCAGCGTAAAACCCTGCTCGGGGCCGATGACGTGGACGACGCCCTGGCGCTTGTCGAACTCGTTGTAATATTCGATGCCGAATTCCTTGGCGTTCTCGGCCAGCGCCTTGATCTGCTCGATGCTCTCAGGATCGGGGTTCGGCTTGGTGCGGTCGGTGGTCGGCACGTTGTGGTCGACGACCGCCAGCGTCTTCTCGGGCGCGTGGACCTTGCGCCCGGTGGCGCGCAGGCCTTCGAACGCCTGCGGCGAGGTCACCTCGTGCACCAGATGGCGATCGATGTAGAGCAGGCAGGTGCCGTCCTCGGCTTCGTGCACCAGATGGTCGTTCCAGATCTTGTCGTACAGGGTGGTGGGCTTGGACATGAGCGTCAGCTCCGAAGAATGTGAGAAAGCGATAAGCGCGACTGGCGCGCGGGCAACAAAATCGTCAGCGCAGCTTTTAGGCTGCGCGAATAAGCTCTGACGTTGCCGAGGTCGCGAAGCGTCCGAAGAACCGGCCAGGCAACCGCGAGCGATCGTCGATGACGATGCGCTGGGGGGATACGAAGCTGGTCAGATCTGGAAACATTCCAAGAATATATAGCAGGCCGATTTGGAAGCGCGAGGGGTTTCAAGTGCCCGCTACGCGCACCATTCATGACCCTCGTTCTGAGGAGCGCGCTTTTGCGCGCTCCTCAGGGTGAGGAACTGGCACTGTACGCAGGGCACGAAGGCAAACAAAAAAGCGCGGAGCCGAGCCCCGCGCTTCTCGAAAACTCGCCTGATGGCGGAGCTTACTCGTTGACGGCCTTGGCGTGCTCAGTCTTCTCGACGATGCGGGCCGACTTGCCGCGGAGGCTGCGGAGGTAATAGAGCTTGGCGCGACGCACCTTGCCGCGGCGCACCACCTTGATCGAGTCGATCATCGGCGACATCACCGGGAACACGCGCTCCACGCCTTCGCCGTAGGAGATCTTGCGGACGGTGAAGCTCTCGTTGAGGCCACCGCCGGAACGGCCGATGCAAACGCCTTCGTAGGCCTGCACGCGGGTGCGGTCGCCTTCGACGACCTTCACGTTGACGATCACGGTGTCGCCGGGACCGAATTCGGGAATGTCCTTGCCGGCCGAGAGCTTGTCGAACTGCTCTTGCTCGAGCTGCTTGATCAGGTTCATGGGTAAATCTCCATCGGCGCGCCCAGCCGCAGATCGGGGGCTGCGCGAAATTCGTCTATCCAGCTATTGCGGATTTGGCCGCTCCTATACGGCAAGCCGGAGCGTTTGTCACCCGTCTGTCTTGTTTTTTGGCGTTTTTTGGCGTCCGGCCCGATTCGCCGGCTTGGGCGGGATTTGCGCCCATAAATCGGGCCGCCGGGCCTCCGTGAGGGCCTCGGACTGCGCCCGCCGCCAGGCGGCGACCTTGGCGTGATCGCCGGAGGTCAGGATCTCCGGGATCGGAACGCCTTCGAACAGCTGCGGGCGGGTGTATTGGGGGTACTCCAGAAGGCCATCGGAGAAGCTTTCCTCGGTTCCCGAGGCTTCCTTGCCCATCACCCCCGGCAGCAGCCGCACACAGGCGTCAATCAGGGCCAAAGCCGCGATTTCGCCCCCGGAGAGCACGTAATCGCCGATCGAGACCTCCTCCAGCCCTCGTCCGTCGATGACGCGCTGGTCGATGCCCTCGAAGCGCCCGCACACGATCAGGGGGCCGGGGCCCTGGGCCAGCTCCGTCACCCGCGCCTGGGTCAATGGCCGACCCCGGGGGCTCATCAGCAGGCGCGGCCGGTCGGATGCGGTCTCCGCCGCGTCGATGGCTGCCGCCAGCACGTCCGCCCGCAGCACCATGCCCGGGCCGCCGCCGGCCGGGGTGTCGTCGACGCTGCGATGGCGGTCGGTGGCGGAGGCCCGGATGTCCCGCGCCTCGATCTGCCAGAGCCCCGATGCCAGCGCCCGCCCGGCGAGGCTCACGCCGAGCGGCCCCGGAAACATCTCCGGAAACAGCGTCAGCACAGTCGCGCGCCAGGGTGAGGGATTGGTCATGGCCGCTGGTTAGGGCATTGCGGCCGAGAGGTCGAGGCCCCGCGCGAGACGGATCAGGTCCGCTGCGCGCCCGACAGATGCGAGGACAGCGCCAGCGCCAGCGGACAGATCGCGAGCGCCGTTGCGGCGGTTGCCGCCGTGGCCAATGCCGGGCCGAGCGCGTCGCCGAGAAAGCCGTAGAGCACCGGCGCGATCGCGCCCGAGCCGATCGTGCCGGTGTAGAACAGCGCGAAGGCGCGTTCGGTCCGGTGCGACGAGGTGAGCTCGGGCACCGTCCCATAGAGCACCGAGGACGTGCCGTTGAGCATGACCCCGAGCAGCGGCAGCACGATGATGGCCGGCGTGAGCGGCAGCATCAGGACGGCTGCGATCAGCAGCGCGGTGCCGCCTTCGGTGAGAAGCACGGTGCGGATCGTGCCGACGCGCTCGCCGAGCCAACCGCAGGTGAACTTGCCGGCGGCGCCGCCGATGAACAGCATCGCGAGCGCAACGCCGCTGGTCGGCAGCGAGGCACCCTTGTCGCGCAGCAGGAACGGCAGGAAGGTGAGAAAACCCATTCGCACCGCGCTGTCGAGAATCCCGATCGCGAGCAGCCAGGAGAAACCGCCACGGCCTGTGTGTTCGACTTGTGAGGGCGTCGCTTTACGCGTGGTGCCGGTGCCGACGGCGGGCATCAGCAGCGCGATTGCGACGGCGACGAGCAGGCCCGCGATCGCGAGCAGCAGCAAGGCGTGCCGCCACGACATCGCCACCAGCAGCATCGCAGTCAGCGCGGGGAGCATTGCCTTGCCGAGATCGCCGCTGAAATTGTAGATGCCGAGCGGTCCGCGCGCCGCCTTGCCATAGGCGCGCGCCACCGCGGCCGAGGCGAGCGGATGCTGCGTGCTCGAACCCGCACCGGACAGCAGCAGCGAAAGCCCAAGTCCCACGACGCCGCCGGACAGTCCGGCGCAGACATAGCCGAGCGCCGCCAGCGCCGTGCCGAGGGCAAGAAGGATCTTCCCGTCGATCCGCTCGGCGAGACGACCGACCGGGATTTGCAGGCCGGCCATCGCGCCGGAATACAGCCCCCGCATCACCGCCAGCAGCCCATAGCTGAGCGCGAACTCGGCCTGCCAGACCGGCAGCAGCACGTAGATCAGGTCGGTATAGCCGTCGTGCAGGGCGTGGTTGACGCCAGTTGCCGCGAGCGTGCGGCGGGGCTTGCTCAGTGTGCTTCCATCGGGTGCTGTTGTTTGCGATTGCGATAGAAAATTTGAAGGAAGGATTGCCAAGGCGCGAACCGGGATTCGTCGAAAGATAAGGTTGTGTAAGTGCTTCGCGGCTCACTATGCGGCCTTCAAGGAACTGTCACAAACCAGTAATAATCGCACCATGTGCTAGAAATTCTATCGTGTGCCCATGTTCGTTCCTCGCCGCAGCCTGCCGCCGCTGAATGCCGTCCGTGCCTTCGAGGCGGCCGCCCGGCTCGGTAGCTTCAAGGAAGCCGCCGTCGAGCTCGGCGTGACCCATGGGGCGATCAGTCAGCAGATCCGCTTGCTCGAGAGCTGGCTCGGGCCGCCCGCGCTGTTCCGCCGATCGGTGCGGCGTGTGGTGCTGACGCCAGCCGGCGCTGCGCTGCTCCAGGAGTTCGCTCCCGCGCTCGATCGCGTCTCGGCCGCTGTGCAGCAGCATCGCAAGCGCCGCGGCGAGGCGCCGGCCGCGGTGCTGCGCGTCAACGCGCTCGCGACCTTCAGCCTGCGCTGGCTGCTGCCGCGCATGACGAAGTTTCGCACGGAGCATCCCGATATCGAGGTGCGGCTGTCGACGTCGAACGATCAGGTGGACGCGTTGCCCGAGCTGTTCGACGTGGTGATCCGCGGCGGGCCCGACACCTTTCACGGCTTTGCGTCGCGCTTCCTGCTGTCGGAGCAGCGGCTGCCGGTGTGCAGTCCCGCGCTACTTGAAAAGATGCCGCTGAAAGACGTCGCGGATCTCAGCCGGCATACGCTGCTGCACGTCACCTCGATGCCGCGGCTGTGGCGCGACTGGTTGACCGATGCCGGCGAGTCGGCGCTGGAGGGCGCGGCATCGCTGACCTTCGATCATTTCTACCTGACGCTTCAGGCGGCGCTCGATGGTCTCGGCGTCGCGATGGGGCCGACGGCGCTGATCGCGGACGATCTCGCGGCGGGGCGCCTGGTGACGCCGTTTCCGGACATCAGCCTGCCGGCGCGCAGTTACTTTGCGTATTTTCCCGAAGGCCGCGACGACGATCCGCATCGCGCGGTGTTTTGCGATTGGCTGGAGCAGCAGGGACGAAAGACGGCGGGGCGGAGTTAGCGCTCCTCGCCTTCAATTTCCTGCGGCAGCGCGATCACGACGCGGCCACCTTTGAGGTCGACCTCGGGCACCACCGCATTCGAGAACGGCAGCAGCATCGTCGGTCCCTTCAGGGGGGCGATCTCGATGATGTCGCCGGCGCCGAAATTATGGATCGCGAGCACGCGGCCGAGCGCACCGCCGTCAGTGGTGACGGCGTCCAGCCCGATCAGGTCGGTGTGGTAATATTCGTCCTCGTCCGTCGCGGGCAGTTTTTCGCGCGCGACGTAGAGCTCGATGCCGTTGAGGCGTTCGGCCTCATCGCGGGTCGTGACGCCCTTGAATGTCGCGACCAGATGGTCCTTGGCCTCGCGGGCCTGGGCGACCTCGAACTGGCGCTTGCCGTCCTTGGACAGCAGCGCACCGTAGCGGCGCACGGCAAGCGGATCTTCCGTGAAAGTCCACAGCTTGACTGCACCGCGCACACCATGCGCGGCGCCGATCCGCGCGACGCAGACCAGCGCCGACATGATCTGGCCTTAGCCCTTCGCAGCGGCTTCGGCCTGCGCCTTGCGCTCCTTGCGCGGCACGGCCTTCTCGGGGTTGTTGCGCGCTTCGCGCTTCTTGACGCCGGCGGCATCGAGGAAGCGCGACACGCGATCCGACGGCTGCGCGCCCTTGGCGAGCCAGGCCTTCACCTTGTCCATGTCGAGCTTCAGGCGGGTCTCGTTATCCTTCGGCAGCAGCGGATTGAAATAGCCGAGACGCTCGATGAAGCGGCCATCGCGGGGGAAACGCGAGTCGGCGACGACGACGTGATAGACGGGACGCTTCTTGGTGCCTGCGCGGGCGAGGCGGATGACGACGGACATCTAGTTCTCCTTCAAAGTACGTTTTGTTCGGTTGATTGGTATTCCGCGTCACGCGAGACCGGTGCGATCCCGTCGCGACGAATTCCTCATTTCTTCTTGCCCGGGAAACCGCCGAGACCCGGCAGTGTCGGCTTGCCGCTCATCCCGGTCAGTCCGGGAAGGTTCGGCAGGCCGGTGCGAAGACCGGGCGGCAGATCCTTTGGCAGGTTCGGAAGGCCACCGCCGCCGCTCTGCATCTTCTCCTGCATCGCCTTCATCTCTTCCGGCGAGGGCATCTTCATGCCGCCGCCAAAGCCCATGGCTTGCGCAATGCCGGCGAGCGGGCCGCGCTTGCCCGAGCCCATGGCCTTCATCACGTCGGCCATGTTCCGGTGCATCTTGAGCAGCTTGTTGACGTGCTCGACGCTCTGGCCGCTGCCTGCCGCGATACGCTTCTTGCGGCTTGCCTTCAGCACATCAGGATGACGGCGCTCGTCGCGCGTCATGGAATCGATGATGGCGACCTGGCGCTTCAGGATCTTGTCGTCGATGCCGGCCGCCGCGATCTGGTTCTTCATCTTGGAGATGCCGGGCATCATGCCCATCAGGCCGCTGATGCCGCCCATGTTGGCCATCTGCAGCAGCTGCTCGCGCATGTCGTTGAGGTCGAACTGACCCTTGCGCATGCGCTCGGCGGTGCGGGCGGCCTTCTCGGCGTCGATATTGGCGGCAGCGCGCTCGACCAGCGAAACCACGTCGCCCATGCCGAGGATGCGGCCGGCGATACGGTCGGGATGGAAATCTTCCAGCGCGTCGGTCTTCTCACCGGTGCCGATCAGCTTGATCGGCTTGCCGGTGACCGCGCGCATCGACAGTGCGGCACCGCCGCGGCCGTCGCCGTCCACGCGGGTCAGCACGATGCCGGTGAGGCCGACGCGCTGATCGAACGCGCGCGCGAGGTTCACGGCGTCCTGGCCGGTGAGGCTGTCGGCGACCAGCAGCACTTCATGCGGGTTCGCTGCGGCTTTGATTGCCGCTGCTTCCGCCATCATCTCTTCGTCGAGCGTGGTGCGGCCGGCGGTGTCGAGCAGCACGATGTCGTAGCCGCCGAGCTTGCCGGCTTCCAGCGCGCGTTTTGCGATTTGCGGCGGCTGCTGGCCGGCGACGATCGGAAGCGTGGGAATGTCGAGGTCGCGGCCGAGCACGGCAAGCTGCTCCATCGCCGCCGGGCGATAGACGTCGAGCGAGGCCATCAGCACCTTGCGCTTGTCGCGCTGGACCAGGCGGCGGGCGAGCTTTGCGGTGGTGGTCGTCTTGCCCGAGCCCTGCAGACCGACCATCATGATCGGCACCGGCGGCACGGAATTGACGTCGATGCTCTGGCTTTCGGCGCCGAGCGTGTTGATCAGCTCGTCATGGACGATCTTGACGACCATCTGGCCGGGGGTGACCGACTTGACGACGGTGGCGCCGATCGCCTGCTCGCGGACGCGCTCGGTGAAGCTGCGGACCACCTCGAGGGCGACGTCGGCCTCCAGCAGCGCGCGGCGTACCTCGCGCATTGCGGCATCGACGTCCTTTTCGGTCAGCGCACCGCGCCCCGTCAGACGATCGAGAATTCCGCCAAGCCGTTCCGACAGATTGTCGAACAATGCCGTTGTCCCTTGTCCTGCTCGCGCAGGGTTGCCGCGTTCACCACTGTCATGACCCGGCCTTCGCGGGGGATGACCACTTCCTCGGCAAACGATCTTCCAAACACCTTTACGCCCGAGGGCGCACAGCGCTGTCGGGCGTTGACCTCCGGTCTCAAGGGCCGGTCGGCGGGTCGAAAAGAAAGCCTTTCCGAGAAAGTGGCGGGGTTAAACGCCGCTCCCACCCAAAAGTCAAGGAAAGTTAGGGCGCCGGGGTTCCTCCACCAGGGCAACACCTTGAAAATGCGAACTTTCCGGCGACGGGTTCCTTTTTGGGCGGCCCCGCCCATATAGCGGTGATGCCTTACCGCCCCGACCGTTCCTAGAAGCCCGCCCGTGCCGATCACCCGCCGCCGCGTTTTCGGACTGCTTGCCGGTGCCGGCGCGCTGGTCGGTGTTCCCTCCCTCTGGATGTCCAGCATGAAAACCTATGATGGCCCGGTCTCCGACCATTTCGACGGCCTGACCTTCTTCGATCCGGACGGCACGCCGCCAAAGTCGCTGCGCGAGGTGCTGCGCTGGCAGTTCGGCGGCAAGCGGCAGCGGGCGCAATGGCCGGATTGGGCCCCCAGCCCCCACGCGGACACCCCGCCGGAGCGGGTCGACGGCGACAAGGTGCGGCTCTCCTTCGTCGGCCACGCCAGCTGGCTGATCCAGGCCGGCGGACTCAACATCCTCGTCGATCCCGTCTGGTCGGAGCGGGTCTCGCCGGTCAGCTTTGCCGGCCCGAAGCGGCACAACGATCCCGGCATCGCGTTTGACAAGCTGCCTGACATCGACGTCGTGCTGGTCTCGCACGGCCATTACGACCATCTCGACATCGCGACCTTGTCGCGGCTTACGAAGAATTTCGCACCGCGCGTGGTCACCCCGCTCGGCAACGACGTGACGATGCGCAGCTCCGATCCCACCATCAAGGTCGAAGCCTTCGATTGGCACGACCGCGTCGAGCTCGGCGGCGGCATCGTCGCGCATCTGGTGCCGACCCGGCACTGGACCGCGCGCGGCGTGTTCGATCGCAACAAGGCGCTGTGGGCGAGTTTCGTTCTGGAGACGCCGGCGGGGAAAATCTACGTCGTCTGCGATTCCGGCTATGGCGATGGCCGGCATTTCCGCCGCGTCGCCGAGAGGCACGGCAAGCTGCGCCTCGCCATCCTGCCCATCGGCGCCTACGAGCCGCGCTGGTTCATGCGCGACCAGCACATGAACCCGGAAGACGCGGTGAAGGCGCTCGGCGATTGCGGCGCAGAACAAGCGCTCGGGCATCATCACGGCACGTTCCAGCTGACGGATGAGGCGATCGATGCGCCGGCAAAAGCGCTGGTCGAAGCGCTCGATGCGGCAAAGATTCCGCAGGAGAAGTTTGTGGCGATGAAGCCGGGGCAGGTGGTGGAGATCTAAGATCGTGTACCCATAAACCCGGCGTGATGCGACGAAAGCGATGTCCGCTTTGCTCTCATGGCGACAAGTGCGTGCGGCGCTGCGCCGTTGAACCAGAAAGCCCGTGACGCAACAAACCACCATGGATTTCTTTGGTCGGAAGACCTTGATTGATCGATGGATGGAGCCGGCCTGTGGGATTTTTGCTGAGAATTGTGCTTGCGACCGCTCTCGTGAACCTTGCTCCGGCCGTCGCCCAGGCGAATGACGCCGTCGCTTCTCCTGTCCTGCAGAAGGAATTCGATGGCTTCATCGAGAAGTTTCGCGCGGCGCTGAAGGCAAACGATTCCGCCGCCGTCGCCGGTATGACGCAATTGCCGTTCATGAACGACAAGGAAATTCGCGACGCCGCGCAATTTGGCGCCAAGACCTATCGGACCTCGTTCACGCCGAAGAACCGCGCGTGCATCCAGCGCGGCAAGGCCCGCTACGAGCGGGAGGAAGGCAATACTGACACTTACTCCATCTTCTGCTATGAGGACATCTTCGTCTTTACCAAGACGAAGGCGGGCTTCCTTTTTACGGATATCAGCGTGAATGATTGATCGGGAGCTGATGGAGATTTAGGTCTCGCGGTGCATCTAGCCCGTGCTCCGGACGCAGCGCAGCGCTACTTCAGCGGTGCGCTGCAGAGCCGGGGCCCATGCAGCCGCGATGTGCCGTGTAGGATTCTGGGTCCCGGCTCTGCGCAGCAGCGTTTCACGCTGCAGCGCGTCCGGGACACGAGACTTACTGTTCCTTCGCCTTGATCGCCCAGCTCACATTGACCGTCACCGACAGCGTCTCCTCGCCCGGCGCAACCGCGGCCTGCGGTGCGACGGCCATCGGTGCGGCCATGCGGCCCTTGAACAGCGGCACAGGCGCGCCGCCCTCGGAGACGCTGAGCGGGGCGCCAAGCGTAACGCCGGTGGCCTTGGCGTAGATCTCGGCCTTGCGGCGCGCATCGGCCACCGCCTGCTCGCGCGCATCGTCGAGCAGTTTCGAGGCCTGCGTTACCTCGAAGGAGATGTTGCCGATGTCGTTGGCGCCGGCGCTGACCAGCGTGTCGATGATGCCGGCGACCTTGGTCACGTCGCGGATCTTCACGGTGACGCGGTTGCTGGCGCGGAAGCCGACCACCGGGGACGCGCCGGTGGATTTGTTCTGGCCGTATTGCGGCTGCAACGACAGGCGCGAGGTCTGGTAATCCTTTTCGGCGATGCCGGCGCCCTTCAGCGCCAGCAGCACCTTGCCCATCGCGGCGTTGTTGGCATCGGAGGCTTCCTTCGCCGACTTGGCGTCGTTGGCGACGCCGGCGTCGATCTGCGCCAGATCAGGCGCCGCGGAGATCGTGGCTTCGCCGCTCACCGAAATGGCGGAGACGACATCGTCGGCAAACGCGGTTGCCGGCAGCGTGGCGGCAAGAACGGCGGCAAGGGAGGCAACAAGTACGGCAGGCTTTTTCATCAGTCTCACTTCAGCGGTACGAAAACGTTGATCACGAGCTTGTCCTCGGCGGTCTTCAGAGGATCGGTGAGGTATTCCTCGATGAAGGTGTCCTTGGCCTCCAGCCTCTTGTCGTCGAGGTGATTGGTGATGGCCTCATAGGTGTTGTCCATGTTGTCGTAGGAGCCGCGATGGACGAATTTCAGCACCTTGCCCTCTGGCGACTTGCCGATGCTCATGTCCTTGGACAAGTTCTTGGGATCCTGCTCGACCGGGATCTCGGCAAGGAAGGTGAAGCCGGTGTCGTCCGTCGAGGTGTAGACGATCATGGCATTGCCGGCATGCTTGATGCCCTGCTTGTCCAGGAGCGTGTTCAGCGCCTTGAAGGCGTCGATCAGCGTGTCGAAGGCCGAGTCCCAGTTCGCGGTGCCCTTGACCATCACGACCTTCTTGGCCTCGAGCGTGGTCTCGAGGCCAAACGGATCGGCGGTCTGCACCGGGGCAGGGGTTGCGGCGGCGGCCGGTGGCGGCGCTGTCGGGCTCGGCGAGGCGCTGGCGGCGGGCGCAGGTGAATTTGTCGGGGCCGGCGACGCGCTGGCCGCGGGCGACGGAGCGGGTGAGGGTGTGGCTGCAGGTGCGGGCGAGGCACTCGCCGCCGGGGAGGGGGAGGCCGACGGGGCCGGCGAGGGACTTGCCGAGGCGGCCGGTGCGGGGCTCGGGGTCTGCGCCAGAACCTTGGGCAGGCTGAGCGACAAGGCCGCTGCGGGAATCAGCGCAGCCAGAGCGAGACGACGAAACCTGAACATTTTGTTTTATTCTCCCCAAGGCCTTGGTCGCCAAGGCCTTAACCACCAAGGCCTTAACCACCACGGCCAATCCGCGTTGCGCCCGGCCGCACATCCCGCTTCGCGCCAACTTTCGCCGTTCTAACACGCGAGCGCCAAATTCGTCCCATGACAGATGCGTCATGGCAGGCCTCTTGGCGGCTTGCCGGCGCCCGGCGGCAAAACACTGGCCAAGCCGGCAAGGATCGCCATATAAGACAGGCGAAATTCGGGAATTTTCATGAGCGCGCTGGCCAATCACGCATTTGCCAAGATGAACGGCATCGGCAACGAGATCGTCGTTGTCGACATGCGCGACTCCACGGCAAAGGTGACGCCGGACGACGCCCGCGCGGTGGCGTCCGCGAACGGCGGCGTGGCTTACGACCAGCTGATGGTGCTGCAGAAGCCACGGCTCGACGGCACCGAGGCCTTCATCCGGATCTACAACAATGACGGCTCGGAGGCCGGCGCCTGCGGCAACGGAATGCGCTGCGTCGTGCGGCGCATCTTCGAGAAGAACGGGCAGACCAATGCGACGTTCGAGACCGCTGCCGGCCTGCTCAATGCCTGGCAGGGCCCGGCGCCCGATCTCTACACGGTCGACATGGGCATGCCGAAGTTCGGCTGGCAGGACATTCCGCTGGCGGAGGAGTTCCGCGACACCCGCTACATCGAATTGCAGATCGGGCCGATCGACAATCCGATCCTGCATTCGCCCTCCGTGGTCAGCATGGGCAATCCGCATGCGATCTTCTGGGTCGATGACGTCAACGCCTATGATCTCGAGCGTTTCGGTCCCTTGCTCGAAAACCATCCGATCTTCCCGGAGCGCGCCAACATCACGCTCGCCCATATCGTCGATGACAAGCACATCACCATCCGCACCTGGGAGCGCGGTGCCGGCCTGACCAAGGCCTGCGGCTCGGCCGCCTGCGCCACGGCGGTCGCCGCGGCGCGGCTGAAGCGGGCCGAGCGCAGCGTGGAGATCACGCTGCCCGGCGGCAAGCTCGGCATCGAATGGCGCGAGCGCGACGACCACGTGCTGATGACGGGCACGGCGACCTTCGAATATGAGGGCAAGTTCGATCCGGCGCTGTTCGCGCCGGCCGCCTGATGGCCGTCGACATCGTCACCTTCGGCTGCCGCCTCAACGCTTTCGAGGCCGAGGTGATCCGCCGCGAGGCGGAAGCTGCGGGGCTCGAAGACACCATCGTCATCAACAGCTGTGCCGTCACCAACGAGGCGGTGGCGCAGGCGCGGCAATCGATCCGCAAATTGAAGCGCGAGCGCCCCGAGGCGCGCATCATCGTCACCGGCTGCGCGGCGCAGACGCAGAGCGGCATGTTCGCTGACATGGCCGAGGTCGACCGCGTCGTCGGCAATGACGACAAGATGCGCAGCCAGGCCTGGCGCGAGACGCGCGATGCGTTCGATCTCGGCGTCAGCGAGAAGATCGCCGTCAGCGACATCATGGCCGTGACGGAGATGGCGCCCCATCTCGTCGACGGCTATGCGCGCGGCCTGCCGCGCGTGTTCGTGCAGGTGCAGAACGGCTGCGACCATCGCTGCACCTTCTGCATCATTCCGTTCGGCCGCGGCAATTCGCGCTCGGTGCCGATGGGCGCGGTGGTCGAGCAGGTGCGGATGCTGGCCGAGCGCGGCCATGCCGAGATCGTGCTGACCGGCGTCGACCTCACCAGCTACGGCGCTGACCTGCCGGGCGCGCCAAAACTCGGCATGCTGACGAAGCAGATTTTGCGGCACGTGCCGGAGCTGAAGCGCCTGCGCATCTCTTCGATCGATTCGATCGAGGCGGATGACGATCTGCTCGATGCCGTCGCGGCTGATGCGCGGCTGATGCCGCATCTGCACCTGTCGCTGCAATCCGGCGACGACTTGATCCTGAAGCGCATGAAACGCCGGCATTCGCGGCAGGATGCGATCGCCTTCTGCGACCAGGTCCGCCGGCTGCGTCCCGACGTCGTCTTCGGTGCCGACATCATCGCGGGCTTCCCGACCGAGACGGACGAGATGTTCTCGCGCTCGCTCGATCTTGTCGCGGAATGCGGCCTGACATTCCTGCACGTCTTCCCTTATTCGCCGCGCCCCGGCACGCCGGCGGCAAAGATGCCGCAAGTCGCTGGCGGTGCGATCAAGGAGCGCGCGAAGCGGCTGCGCGCGGCAGGTGAAGCGGCCTTGCGCCAGCGGCTGCAAGCCGAGATCGGCGCCACGCGCGAGGTATTGATCGAGAGCGAAGGCCAGGGGCGGACCGAGCACTATCTGCCGGTAGCGATTGCGGGCGAGCGCGTGGGCAGCGTGGTGCGGCGGGTGATTGCCGGCAGCGATGGTGAGCGGCTCACAACGTAGGCAGTGTCGTCGCCCGGCTTGACCGGGCGACCCAGTACGCCGCGGCTTCTCGATTCAATCTCTGGCGACTCTGGAATACTGGATCACCCGCTTTCGCGGGTGATGACAGCGTCAATCGTGGCAATCGCCAACGCCTCAATCGCCCCGCTACAACGCCCTGACCTGCCAGAACCGCAGCGTGCGCTTGGCATTCTCCGCCGTCATGCGTGCGTAATGTCCTTGCGCTCTTTCAAGGTCTGCCGGCTTCATCGCGCCGGTCGCAAAGCGGCATTCGAGCACGGCGGCTGTCGTTTCCCAGCTGAGCTGCGCCGCCTTGCAGGGCACCAGGAGGCCGTCCTCGCGCAGGCTCTGCATCAGCGGCCGAATCACCTCGACGGTGGAGCCGGACAAGGCCGCGAGGGCCGCGGCAGTCTCTTCATAGCGCCGCTGCTTGGCAAAGCCTGACAGCGTCGCTTCGCTGAGCTGGCCGGTGGCCTTGAGACCGGCGATGGCGCGCTTGGCGCCCTCGAAATCGCGGACACCCGACATCTCGCGGTCGACACCGGCGGTGACGGCGGCGATCGCGCTCTGAATTTCCTCGAACAGATGCGGCGGCGCGCGCGACAACAGGCGGGTGCGCACGGCATCGCTCGCCGAGCGCAGCAACCGGCGGCGCAGCTCCGCGGGCAGGTCGACACGGACGCCGACGCTCACGGCCAGCTCGGGATCCGCCTCGGCCTGGGCGACCATGACGGAAAATCCGTTTCCGGAGACGCGCGCGCCGGGATTGGCGGCGAGCCTGCGGCTGACGCTGGGATAGCGGCGCGCCAGCAAAGCGTCGGTGACGATCTCCTTCAGCCACCAGCGGCCGGCGATCGCAAGCAGATGCGGCTCGCCCTTGGCTGAGGCGATTTTCACCAGTTCGCCGTCGTCGAGGCGGGCCGATTCCTGCAGCACGGGGCCGGCAATGCGGATCTCGTCATTGCTGGCAAGGCGGCGGATCACGGAGGGCGGCGCCTGCGCGACCGGCGCCAGTTGCGCGCTGATCTCGGCGAGCGCGATGCGTGCGCCCATGTCGGCCAGCGCACGCAGCTCGATGGTCCCGATCAGGCGATCGAGCACCTCGTCGAACAGCGCGATCTGCTCGTCGTCGAAACTGCCGGCGGAGGAGAGGAACAGATTGGTGACGCGCCGGGCCGTTGCCAGGCCCTTTTCCGGCGAGCCGGTGCGAATCGCGGATTCGACCTCGTCGATGATCGATAGCCCGGCCGTGGACATGACGCGTGCTCGTCCTGAGCGGTTACAGAAGCTTGTTCTAAGCAACCGCAATCATTACGGACGAGCACTGAACGTTTCGTAAACCATGGGACGGGGCGCGGTCGCTTCGGCGAGGTGCCGCTGCACCCGAGCTGCGCTTGCCCCGCAGCGGCTATTCACCATTCCACCCACAAGCCCTGAGCTTCTCGTGCATATGCGGTGGGGCGGGCGCCACGACGCGGACCGGCTCCTTGTTCCGGGAGATCGGCACCACGATCTCGCGGGAATGCAGATGCAGCTTCGGCTCGCCGAAGCGCGGGCCGTTGCCGTAAATGTTATCGCCGTAGATCGGCCAGCCCGTGGCCGACGAATGCACCCGCAATTGATGGGTCCGGCCGGTCACCGGTTCCATGGCAAGCCAGGTGAAGCCGTCGCCCCGGCCCATCACTTTCCAGTTGGTGATCGCCGTCTGGCCTTCCGGGTCCGGCTTCTGCCACCAGCCGCGCTCGGCATTGAGTCGTCCCAGCGGCATGTCGATGGTGCCTTCGTCCTCGGCGGGGCCGCCCTCGACCACGGTCCAGTAGGTCTTTCCGATCTTGCCATGCTTGAACAGCAGGCCGAGCGAGGCGGTCGCCTTGCGATGGCGGCCGAGCACGAGGCAACCGGAGGTGTCCTTGTCCAGCCGGTGGGCCAGCACCGGCGGCCGCGGCAGGCCGAAGCACAGCGCCTGGAAGGAATCTTCCAGATTGGGACCGCCTTTGGGACCGCGATGCACCGGCAGGCCGGCCGGCTTGTCGATGATCAGCATCAGGCCGTCGCGGTGGAGCACGCGTGCCTGGATCTCCTCGGCGGTCAATTGGGGAACATCGAGCAATTGCAAGACTTTCGGTCAAGACTTTCGTTTGGGGGCGGGAACGGCTAACACACCCCCGCCATGAACGATACCACGTCAGATCCCCCCAAGCTGAGCTGGTGGCGCCGCCTGTCCAACGGGCTGAAGCGCACCTCGTCCTCGCTCGGGACCGCGGTCGCCGACCTCGTCACCAAGCGCAAGCTCGACCGCGCCATGCTCGACGACATCGAGGATGTGCTGCTGCGCGCCGACCTCGGCACGTCAGTTGCGGTGCGGATCGCGGATGCGGTCGGCACCGGGCGCTATGACAAGGCGATCTCTGCGGACGAGGTCAAGGACGTCGTCGCCACCGAGGTCGAGAAGGTGCTGGCGCCGGTGGCCAAGCCGCTCGTGATCGACGCGGCGAAAAAGCCGTTCGTCATTCTCGTCGTCGGCGTCAACGGCTCCGGCAAGACCACCACCATCGGCAAGCTCTCGCAGAAATTCGCATCGGAAGGCCGCAAGGTGATGCTGGCCGCCGGCGACACGTTTCGCGCAGCAGCGATCGAGCAATTGAAGGTCTGGGGCGAGCGGACGAAGACGCCGGTGATCGCGGGCGCGCAGGGCTCGGATTCGGCGAGCCTCGCCTTCAACGCGCTGACCGCGGCGAAGGAGCAGAATGTCGACGTGCTGCTGATCGACACCGCCGGCAGGTTGCAGAACAAGGCCGAGCTGATGAACGAGCTCGAAAAGGTGGTGCGCGTCATCCGCAAGGTGGACGACACGGCGCCGCATGCCGTGCTGCTGGTGCTGGATGCGACCGTCGGCCAGAACGCCCTGTCGCAGGTCGAGGCTTTCCATCGCACGGCGGGGGTCACCGGCCTCGTGATGACCAAGCTCGACGGCACCGCGCGCGGCGGCATCCTGGTGGCGCTCGCTGAAAAATTCAAACTGCCGGTGCACTTCATCGGCGTCGGCGAAGGCGTCGACGATCTCGCGCCATTCACCGCGCGCGACTTCGCCCGCGCCATCGCCGGAATCGAATCGTAGGTTTCTTTTGTCATGCCCCGCGTAGGCGGGGCATCCAGTACGCCGCGCCGCCAGCTATCGATCGAGACGCCTCGGAATACTGGATCACCCGCCTTCGCGGGTGATGACAGCAACAAAGGTCAGGTAATGGACAAGACCCAGCCGCATCCGCTGTTCAAGCTCGCGACCGAACTCGGTCCGCTGCTCGTGTTCTTCTTCGTCAACGCGAAGTTCAATCTGTTCGCGGCGACCGGCGCCTTCATGGTCGCGATCGTCGTGGCGATGGTCGCTTCCTACGCGGTGACGCGCCACATCCCGATCATGGCGATCGTGACGGGCGTGATCGTGCTGGTGTTCGGCACGCTGACCCTGGTGCTGCACGACGAGACCTTCATCAAGGTCAAGCCCACCATCATCTACGGCCTCTTCGCCGCGATCCTCGGCGGCGGCCTCCTGTTCGGCCGCTCCTTCATCGCCGTGATGTTCGACCAGGTGTTCAATCTGACGCCGCAGGGCTGGCGCATTCTCACGCTGCGCTGGGCACTGTTCTTCGCCGGCATGGCGGTGCTGAACGAGATCATCTGGCGCACGCAAAGCACGGACTTCTGGGTGAATTTCAAGGTGTTCGGCGTGACCCCGCTGACCATGATCTTCGCCATTGCGCAGATGCCCCTGACCAAGCGATACCACATCGAGCCGGTCTCGCTGGAGACCAGCGAGGCCGAGGCGGGGGATGTGAGCAAGGGGTGAGGGCCTCTCCGCGCGATGTGGGCGGAGGCGGCACCACACATTCAACTGTCATCGCCCGGCTTGGCCGGGCGATCCAGTATTCCAGAGACAGTTGAGATGCAGAGAGGCCGCGGCGTACTGGATGCCCCGGTCAAGCCGGGGCATGACAGCGGTGCTTGTGGCTGGCTTGCTCACCCCCAATGACGGCGGCTACTTCAGCGCCTTCTCCATCTGCGGCAACAAGATCTTCTGCAGATTGTCCGGCGTGATCGGGCCGACCAGCTTGTAGACGATGGTGCCCTCGCGGCCGACGATGAAGGTTTCCGGCACGCCGTAGACGCCCCATTCGATCGAGGCGCGGCCGTTGGCATCCACGCCGACGCGGCCGAACGGATTGCCGTAACGGCCGAGGAAGCGCCGCGCATTGTCCGCGGCGTCCTTGTAATTGATGCCGACCAGCTGGAAGCGCGTGTCCTTGGCGAGCTCGGTCAGGAGCGGCGCCTCGTCGTGGCAGGGCACGCACCAGGAGGCCCAGACATTGACCAGGCTGACCTTGCCCTTGAACGCGGCGGGGTCGAGGCCCGGCACCTGCGCATTGTCTGCCTGCAATCCCTCCAGCGGCGGCAGCGCGGTCGGCGGCGCGGGACGACCGATCAGCGCGGAGGGAATCCGCGAGATATCGCCGCTGCCGAGCCGGAACCAGAACAGGAGCGCCAGTCCGATGAAGGCGATCAGCGGCAGCACCATCAGGAAGGTGCGGCGCTGCGGCGGTGCGGAGGTCGATTGATCGCTCATGACGCGTCCATGGCGCTGCGGCCGGAGCGGCGGGTGATGCCGCGCTCCTCCAGCTCGCGCAGGCGCTGCGTCTGGTTGCGATAGTCCAGCGCAATCCAGCCGATCAGGATCGCCACCACGAGGGCGGCTGCGGCATAGGACGTCACGATGAAGGATGCATAAGGACCGAGCGACATGATCATGCGGCCCCAACTTCCTTCGACGCGTTCTGTCCGCGCGAGGTGGCGCCCATCTCGCTCGAGAACGCCACGCGGCTCGCCTGCATCATCTGCAAGGAGCGGACACGGCGGCGCAGAATCTCGTTGCGCATCGCGGCCAGATGCAGCGTGACGAACAGCAGCGTGAAGGCGATCGCCATCACCAGCAGCGGAATCAGGAATGATTTGTCGAGCGCCGATCCGCCCATGCGCATCACCGAAGCCGGCTGGTGCAGCGTGTTCCACCAGTCGACCGAGAACTTGATGATCGGCAAATTGAGCGCACCGACCAGGGTCAGCACGGCGGCAGCGCGGGCGGCGCGCGAGGGATCGTCGACCGCGCGCCACAGCGCCATCAGGCCGAGATACATCAAGAACAGGATCAGCACCGAGGTCAGGCGGGCGTCCCATTCCCAATAGGTGCCCCACATCGGCCGGCCCCACAGCGAACCCGTGAGCAGTGCGAGGAAAGTGAAGGCGGCGCCGATCGGAGCTGCGGCCTTGGCGGCGACGTCGGCGAGCGGATGCCGCCACACCAGCGTGCCCAGCGAAGCGATGCTCATCACGCCCCAGACGAACATCGACAGCCAGGCATTGGGCACGTGGATGAACATGATCTTCACGGTCGCGCCCTGCTGGTAGTCGTCGGGCGCCAGCGCGGTTTGATAGAGACCGATCGCAAGCAGCAGGACGGTCGCGGCCGCAAGCCACGGCAGGACCCGCGCTGTCAGCGCGAGGAACCGCGTGGGGTTGGCGAGGTCGATCAGTGTCATGGTACCCTGATAATCATCGATGGCCGCTCAGGCAATCAGCACGAAAGCGAGGGACGAAAGTTGATCGGGGTCAACATCAATCGAGCCCAGTTCAGTCGAGACCATGCCGCAGGCTCGCTGCGGCTGCGAAGGGCCCGATCACGAGGCTGACCAGGGACAGCGCGCACAGGATCGAGAACGGCGCGCCGAACGTCATCGGGCCGACGATCACGGCCTGCGAGGCTGCAACCCCGAAAATCAGCACGGGAATCGACAGCGGCAGCACCAGCACTGCCATCAAAAGTCCGCCGCGGTGCAGCGTCACCGCCAGCGCCGCGCCGATCATGCCGGTGAAGGTCAGCGCCGGGGTGCCCGCCAGCAGCGTCAGCGCCACCGCCCCGGTCGCGACCATGTCGAGGTTGAGCAAGAGGCCAAGCACGGGGGTTGCGACAATCAGCGGCAGGCCGGCCGCCAGCCAATGCGCCAGCGCCTTGGCGGCGCAGGCGAGTTCCAGCGGCGTCCGGCTCATGGTGATCAGGTCGAGCGAGCCGTCCTCATGGTCGGCCATGAACAGCCGGTCGAGGGTGAGCAGGCTCGCCAGCAGCGCGCCGAGCCAGAGAATGGCCGGCCCCAGCCGCGACAGCAGGGCCAGATCCGGGCCGACCGCGAACGGCATCAGGACCACCACGGTCAGGAAGAACAGCACCCCGATCAGCGCCCCGCCGCCGACGCGGAGTGCGATCCGGATGTCCCGGCGGATCAGGGCGGAGAGGGCGGTCATGGGGGGCTTCCAGTGGTGATTGGAGCGTCGGCTATCAGCCCCGCACATACTGCGCTCCCTCCCCCCTTGTGGGGGAGGGTTGGGGAGGCGGGCAGCCCCGGGCGAGATGCTTTTGAGAGACGAGCTGCCAGCAGCCGAGTGCCTGCTTTCCGAACGCTAGGACCGATAAAGCGCGCCGTGTGGCACCCCCCTCCCTGTCCCTCCCCCACAAGGGGGGAGGGACCGGAAAGGCCGAGGGCCAGCCGCTCGGAAAGCTGAGGGTCGATGCGAATCATGCCACGCCCCCGATCCGCAGCTCTCGCGAATCGATCCCGAGCGGGGCGTGGGTCGCCGCGATGATCATGCCGCCGCGCGACAGGTGCTCGCACATCAGGCCGGCGAACATGTCCTGGCCGGCCACGTCAAGCGCATTGGTCGGCTCGTCCAGCAGCCAGACCGGGCGGCGGACGGTCAGCAGGCGCGCCAGCGACAGCCGGCGGCGCTGGCCGGCCGACAGGAAGCCCGCGGGCAGGTGGGTGGCGTGCTCCAGCCCCACCGTGGCGAGGCTCTCGGTGAAGTCCAAACGCTCGCCGCCGAGAAAATCGGCCCAGAATGTCAGGTTTTCGGCCACGCTGAGGGCCGGCTTCAGGGCATCGCGATGGCCGAGATAGTGGCACTGCTCGGGCAGCGTCAGCTCGGCATCGCCGCCTTCCAGCGCAATCTTGCCTCCCGCCGGCACCAGCAGGCCCGCGATCAGCCGCAGCAGCGAGGTTTTGCCCGATCCGTTGCGGCCGACGACCGCCACGGCCTCGCCGGAGACGGCCGCGAAATCGAGCCCGGCAAACACCTGGCGGCCGCCGCGCACGCAGATGAGGTCGTGTCCGGACAGCTGCATCTCGCCTCGTTTCAAGTCACTCAAAACCAGGCCTCAGGAAAACTTGGGGTAGCGCATGGGAATTTTTGGCTCGCGGTTGCTGCGGCACGATTGTGGCTGTGGCGGCGCGGTTAGAAAGCTTCTATAAGCCCGGAACTACTTGATGCAGCAACTCAACCTGCCCCTGCAAGCAGCCCAGCCTGATACGCTGACGGTGTTAAGATACCCCGCCGGGTATAACTAACAATTGGGATTTCCTACATGACCTCGCTCGACAGCTTCAAATGCAAAAAGACCCTCAAGGTCGGCGCCAAGACCTATGTCTATTACAGCCTGCCCACGGCCGAGAAGAATGGTCTGAAGGGAATTTCCAAACTTCCCTATTCGATGAAGGTCCTGCTCGAGAACCTGCTGCGCAACGAGGACGGCCGTTCGGTCAAGAAAGAGGACATCGTCGCCGTCTCCAAATGGCTGCGCAAGAAGTCGCTGGAGCATGAGATCGCCTTCCGCCCGGCGCGCGTGCTGATGCAGGACTTCACCGGCGTGCCCGCGGTGGTCGACCTCGCCGCGATGCGCAACGCGATGCAGAAGCTCGGCGGCGATGCCGAGAAGATCAATCCGCTGGTGCCGGTCGACCTCGTCATCGACCACTCCGTGATCGTGAACTTCTTCGGCGACAACAAGGCCTTCGGCAAGAACGTCGCCGAGGAGTACAAGCAGAACCAGGAGCGCTACGAGTTCCTGAAGTGGGGCCAGAAGGCGTTCTCGAACTTCTCCGTCGTGCCGCCCGGCACCGGCATCTGCCACCAGGTCAATCTCGAATATCTCTCCCAGACGGTCTGGACCAAGAAGGAGAAGATGACGGTCGGCAAGAAGACCGGCACCTTCGAGGTCGCCTATCCTGACTCGCTCGTCGGCACCGATTCCCACACCACCATGGTCAATGGTCTCGCCGTGCTCGGCTGGGGCGTCGGCGGCATCGAGGCGGAAGCCTGCATGCTCGGCCAGCCGCTGTCGATGCTGCTGCCCAACGTCGTCGGCTTCAAGCTGAAGGGCGCGATGAAGGAAGGCGTCACCGCGACCGACCTCGTGCTGACCGTGACGCAGATGCTGCGCAAGCTCGGCGTGGTCGGCAAGTTCGTCGAGTTCTTCGGCCCCGGCCTCGACCATCTCTCGGTCGCCGACAAGGCGACCATCGCCAACATGGCGCCGGAATATGGCGCGACCTGCGGCTTCTTCCCGGTCGACGCCGCCGCGATCGACTATCTCAAGACCTCCGGCCGTGCGGCGCCGCGCGTTGCGCTGGTGCAGGCCTATGCGAAGGCGCAGGGCCTGTTCCGCACCGCCAAGTCGGCCGATCCGGTGTTCACGGAAACGCTGACGCTCGACCTCGCCGACGTCGTGCCCTCGATGGCCGGTCCGAAGCGTCCCGAGGGCCGCATCGCGCTGCCGTCGGTCGCCGAAGGCTTCTCGCTCGCGCTCAGCAGCGAGTACAAGAAGTCCGAGGAGCCCAACAAGCGCTTCGCCGTCGAAGGCAAGAACTTCGAGATCGGCCATGGCGACGTCGTGATCGCCGCCATCACGTCCTGCACCAACACCTCGAATCCCAGCGTGCTGATCGGCGCCGGCCTCTTGGCCCGCAACGCCGCGGCGAAGGGCCTGAAGGCGAAGCCGTGGGTGAAGACCTCGCTCGCCCCGGGCAGCCAGGTCGTCGCCGGCTATCTCGCCGATTCCGGCCTGCAGAAGGATCTCGACAAGGTCGGCTTCAACCTGGTCGGCTTCGGCTGCACCACCTGCATCGGCAATTCCGGTCCGCTGCCGGAGGAGATCTCGAAGTCGATCAACGAGAACGGCATCGTCGCCGCCGCCGTGCTCTCGGGTAACCGCAACTTCGAAGGCCGCGTCTCGCCGGACGTGCAGGCGAACTATCTCGCCTCGCCGCCGCTGGTCGTCGCCCACGCGCTCGCCGGCAGCGTCACCAAGAACCTCGCCGTCGAGCCGATCGGCGAAGGCAAGGACGGCAAGCCGGTGTACCTGAAGGACATCTGGCCGACGACGAAGGAAATCAACGCCTTCATGAAGAAGTTCGTGACCTCGGCGATCTTCAAGAAGAAGTATGCCGACGTGTTCAAGGGCGACACCAACTGGCGCAAGATCAAGACGGTCGAGAGCGAGACCTATCGCTGGAACATGTCTTCGACCTACGTGCAGAACCCGCCTTATTTCGACGGCATGAAGAAGGAGCCGGAGCCGGTCACCGACATCGTCGAGGCGCGCATCCTCGCCATGTTCGGCGACAAGATCACCACCGACCACATCTCGCCGGCCGGTTCGATCAAGCTCACCTCGCCCGCGGGCAAGTATCTCAGCGAGCACCAGGTGCGTCCCGCCGACTTCAACCAGTACGGCACGCGCCGCGGCAACCATGAAGTGATGATGCGCGGCACCTTCGCCAACATCCGCATCAAGAACTTCATGCTCAAGGGCGCCGACGGCAACATCCCCGAGGGCGGTCTCACCAAGCACTGGCCCGACGGCGAGCAGATGTCGATCTACGACGCCGCGATGAAGTACCAGCAGGAGCAGGTGCCGCTGGTGGTGTTCGCCGGCGCCGAATACGGCAACGGCTCCTCGCGCGACTGGGCGGCCAAGGGCACCCGTCTGCTCGGCGTGCGCGCCGTGATCTGCCAGAGCTTCGAGCGCATCCATCGCTCCAACCTGGTCGGTATGGGCGTGCTGCCGCTGACCTTCGAGGACGGCACGTCCTGGTCGTCGCTC
The DNA here is from genome assembly GCF_002531575.1 of Bradyrhizobium sp. Y36. Classification (GTDB taxonomy): domain Bacteria; phylum Pseudomonadota; class Alphaproteobacteria; order Rhizobiales; family Xanthobacteraceae; genus Bradyrhizobium. The sequence continues at coordinate 245,784 of NZ_NWTI01000007.1, forward strand.
GGCCTGAAGGGAGACGAGAAGGTCACGCTGCGCGGCCTCCAAGGCGACCTCAAGCCCCGCCAGAAGCTGACCGCGGAAATCGTCTCGGGCGACGGTTCGTTGCAGCGCGTTTCGCTGCTCTGCCGCATCGATACGCTGGACGAGCTCGACTACTACCGCAACGGCGGTATCCTGCACTACGTGCTGCGCAAGCTCGCGGCCTAAGCGCGAATTTGTGAACGGTGGCTCACCGCGACGTGAGTAGAAGGTTAAACGAAGGCGGCCTATCACAAGGTCGCCTTCGTGCGTATGTGGCATGTTCTAGATGGGCCCGCCCGGCGGAAAACGTCCCTTTGGATGGCCTGGACGGTTGAGCATGCTGCGCCCCGTAAGACTACGGTGACCATCCGGCGATAAGATCCCCTTCCCACGAGCAATGGTGTGCGGCGTTCGACATGACAACAATGACGGCTTCCCATCCGGTTTCACGTTGGTCCAGTGCCCTCTGGTCGGGCGCTCTCGGCATCTGTGCGATCGTCGCTGTCATTCGTCCTGCCGAGGCTGATCCCCGCGCCGTGGTCGAACTGTTCACCTCGCAAGGCTGCTCCTCCTGCCCGCCCGCCGACAAGATCATCGGCGATCTCTCCAAGGATCCCTCGGTCATCGCCCTGAGCATGCCGATCGATTATTGGGACTATCTCGGCTGGAAGGACACGCTGGCGGATTCGCGTTTCTCTGCACGGCAGCGCGCCTATTCGCGCATGCGCGGCGACCGTGAGGTCTACACGCCGCAGGTCGTGGTCAACGGCTCCACCCATGTCATCGGCAGCGATCGCGCCGGCATCGAGAGCGCGATCGGCAAGACCGACCAGGGCGGGGGCGTGATGAGCGTGCCGGTGACGATGTCGCTCGCCGGCAAGCAGATCAACGTGTCGGTCGCCGCAAGCAAGGAGCCGGCCGTCTCGCATGGCGAGGTCTGGATCTGCTCGATCGCCAAGTCGGTCCCGATCGCAATCACCCGCGGCGAGAATCGCGGACAGCAGGTCACCTATCATAACGTGGTGCGCAATCTGCTGAAGGTCGGTGACTGGACGGGCCGTTCGGAAAGCTGGACGGTGCCGATCGAGAATCTCACGCGCGACGGCGTCGACGGCGCGGTGGTCTATGTCCAGGACGGCAGCCGCGAGCGACCGGGCCCGATGCTCGGTGCCGCCTACACGTCGCTGCACTGATTCGAATTGCTCCTGAGCGTCGCACGCTGCTCTCAAGCCTCAGGGTGAGGAGCGCGCTCTTGCGCGCGTCTCGAACCGTGAGGCCTCGCATCCTTCGAGACGCCGCGCGGAGAGCGCGGCCCTCAGGATGAGGGGAGAGAGCTTTCGCGGTGATGCTTTGAGAGAAGGCCGGCCGCGCCGGAAACATCTCGACACAAACAAAAAAGGACCAACTTGCGTTGGCCCTCCTTGTCGCGCGTACAGACCCGATCCTGTTCGACCCCGGGGGGCTGGGGGCTGAGGAATCCGGAACCGAAAGGACCGGGTCAACGCACACAAGTCTTTTCGCAATGCAGGGCGGCAGTCGCTAGGCGGAAAAGCGGCGATACTATGATTCCTTCTAACGATCCCGTGACGGTTTGCCGCGACAGAGTTCCACCTTTGCGTGTGGCGGGAGTCGCGCCTGATTCAATCGGTTGAGAACAGGTTGCATCGCCAAGTTCCATCAAGAGCCTTGCGGTGAGGAACGGTTGGCGCAATCATGCCATTGTCATGATCCCCTGGTTCCGGGGACGGTTCGCGGGCCGGGGTCATGCCATGCGATGAGGAGGCTCTCCATGAGTCTGATGTCGGAGGATGCCGATCCGAGCGAGCAGCGCGCGGCGGCGCGCACCGCCGCCGCGAATGCGCAACAGAGCAGGGTGACGTTCAACCGGCTCGAGCTGCATCGTATTCTCAATCTCTACGGCCGCATGGTCGCGGACGGCGAATGGCGCGACTACGCCATCGACTTCCTGAAGGACCGCGCCGTGTTCTCGGTCTATCGCCGCGCTTCGGAAGTGCCGATCTACCGCATCGAGAAGGACCCGCGCCTGGCGCGCAAGCAGGGCATGTACAGCGTGATCTCGGCGACGGGCCTGATCCTGCGCCGCGGCCACGAGCTCGAGCGCGTACTGCTGGTGATCGATCGCAAGCTGGCGGTGGTGTAGCGACGCGAACGGTGTCGTAAACCGGTAACCGGCATTGGTCTGACCGCACGAGCGGTGCTGTAGGGTGGGCAAAGGCGCATGGCGCCGTGCCCACGTCTTTATCTTCATAACGACAAGTGCGTGGGCACGCTACGCTTTGCCCACCCTACGAGACCTACTTTGTCGGTACGCTTCTCCCGCCCTCGCCGAGGTCGCGCTGCATCATCACCGTGTCCAGCCAGCGGCCGAATTTCAGCCCGACATTGGGATGCGTGCCGATCATCTTGAAGCCGCCCCTGGTGTGCACGCCGATCGAGCCGGCATTGGCGGAATCGCCGATCACCGCGATCATCTGGCGGAAGCCGCGCGCCTCGCATTCGGCGACCAGCCGCTCCAGCAGCCTTGAGCCGACGCCGCGGCGGTGGAACGCGGGATCGAGATAGATCGAGTTCTCGACCGTGAAGCGGTAGGCCGGCCGGGGCCGGTAGGCGCCGGCATAGGCATAGCCGGCCACGCGGCCGTCGAGGATGGCGACGAAATAGGGATAGCCACCGTCGATCAGCACGCGATAGCGGCGCGTCATCTCGGTGAGATCGGGCGGCTCCAGCTCGAACGTCGCAGTGCCCTCGCGGACGGCCTGCTGATAGATGGCGGTGATGGCGGGAAGGTCGGCCTCGGTGGTGGGCCTGATGTCTGGCGCGGTCATGGGAGGAAGGATAGAGCGTCCCGGCGGTGGCCGGAAGGGGCTAACGCTGCTTCCACATCGTCATCGCGATCGCAGCAGCCATCTTCTCCGCTGTCATGCCCCGCGAAGGCGGGGCATCCAGTACTCCGAGACAGCACGGCTAGAACCGAGCCGCTGCGGCGTACTGGATCGCCCGCCTTCGCGGGCGATGACAGCGGTGGGCGTCGCCATCCCGCCGCAAAACAAAAACCCCGGCCTCTCGGCCGGGGTTCGTGTCCGTCTCTCGTACCTGGCGCTTACTCGCGCTGGCCGAGGAGCTGCAGCAGCAGCGTGAACAGGTTGATGAAGTTCAGGTACAGCGACAGTGCGCCGGTGATGGCCGCACGCTCTGCGATGTCACCGCCGGCCGAAGCGTAGCCGTAGATGTAGTCGTTCTTCAGCCGCTGCGTATCCCAGGCGGTGAGGCCCGAGAACACCAGCACGCCGACCACCGACACGATGAACTGCAGCATCGAAGAGGCCAGGAACAGGTTCACCAGGCTGGCGAGGACGATGCCGATCAGGCCCATGAACAGGAACGAGCCCATACCGGTCAGGTCACGCTTGGTGGTGTAGCCGTACAGGCTGAGCGCACCGAAGGTCGCCGCGGTAATGAAGAACACCCGCACGATCGAGGTGTGCGTGAACACCAGGAAGATCGACGAGAGCGAGATGCCCATCAGCGCCGAGAACACCCAGAACAGGATCTGGGCGGTCGAGGGAGCCAGACGGTTGATGCCCGCCGAGATCACGAACACCATGGCGAGCGGCGCGAGCATGAACAGCCACTTCAGGGGGCTGACGAACATCGCGTAGCCGAACGGCGTCAGGAACATCTTGCCGACGCGGACGGCGTCCGCGGTCGGGACGTCAGTCACGGCAGCCATGTAGACGCCGAGCGCGGCAAGGCCGGTGATGGCCAGGCCAATGCTCATGTAGTTGTAGATGCGCAGCATGTAGGCGCGCAGGCCGGCATCGACCGTCGCGGCGTCAACACGCCCGGCGGCCCTGCCGAAAGGAGAAGCGTAGTTACGGTCTAGGTCCGACATGGTCGAATTCCCGTTGGTTGGTCCGGTCCGGCATGAGGGTCGCCATGCCGCCGGTTCGTCAAATTCTATCTCGGATACCAATGCCAGCCGACTAAATTTTGGCTAACAATCGGGGCTCCGAACCCATTCGATATGTGGGAAACTAACACATTCACTGCAACCTTCCACGCGCGGCTGAATGTCGCCCTTGGCGGCAATCCTGACGCGAACCTGACGAGCAGTCGTGGTTAATCGCGGGAATCGTGCGATTCCGCATCTGTGCGGCCATCCGCTACATTTTGTCACAAATTCCGCAACACCATGGCGGGCTTTTTGTTCAATGCCAGCAGCGTGCCCGCGAGCCCGAGTCCGACGGTGACGACGAGCGCGGCCGCGACCACTCCGGCCGCGCTGCCGGCCTGCCAGACGAAGCTCAGCGTCATCAGCCGCGTCACGATCATCCAGGCAGCCAGGCTGCCGGCGATCACGCCGAACACCGCGGTGGCGAGCCCGATCAGCAGATATTCGAGCGCATAGGCGCCGAGCAGCCGCAGCCGCGTCGCGCCCAGCGTCTTCAGGATCACCGCATCGTAGACCCGGTGGCGATGGCCGGCGGCAAGCGCCCCGCCGAGCACCAGGATCGCCGAGATCAGGGTCACGGCACTGGCGCCGCGAATCGCCAGCGCCAGATTGGTCACGACAGAGCCGACCGTCTCCATCACCTCGCGCACGCGCACGCTCGTCACCATCGGATAGGCATCGGCGACCTGCTTGATGATCTTGCCGTCGCCGGTCGCGGTTCCCCCGGTTTCCGTCAGGGTCGCGATGTGGGTGTGGGGGGCGCCCTTGAAGGCGTTGGGCGAGAACACGAGGACGAAGTTGATGCCGAGCCCCTGCCAGTCGATGGTGCGCAGATTGCCGATTCTGGCCGGAATGTCGCGGCCGAGCACGTTGACCACGATCTCGTCACCGAGCTTGAGGCCGAGCCCGTCGGCGATCTTCTTTTCCATCGAGACCAGGATCGGGCCGGAATAATCGGCGCTCCACCATTCGCCTTCGATCACCTTGGAGCCCTTCGGCAGCTCGCCGGTGTAGGTCAGGCCGCGGTCGCTCTGCAGCACCCATTCGGAATCGGTGGTGGGCTTGAGCTCCTCGGCGCGCACCCCGCGCGCCGCGACGATGCGTCCGCGCAGCATCGGCACGTCCTCGATCGTCGCGCCGGGCGCGATCTTGCGGAGATACTCGTCGAACGGTGCGGCCTGCGCGCTCGGAATGTCGATGAAGAAGAACGACGGCGCGCGATCCGGCAGCGCCGCCAGGAACTGCCGGCGGAGATTGCCGTCGATCTGGGTGATGGTGACGAGCACGGCGAGCCCGAGCCCTAGCGACAGCACGACGGAAGGCGTCAGCGCGCCGGGCCGGTGGATGTTGGCGATCGCAAGCCGCAGCATCGGCAGCTGTGTCCGCGGCAATCGCCGCGCGATGGCCATCAGCAGCGCGGCGATGCCGCGCAGCAGGGCGAACACGACGACGGACGAGGCCACGAACACGGCGGCGATGCGCTTGTCGAAGGAGAGCCCGATCACGACCGCGATCAGCAGCGCGATCACCACGCCCATGAACACGAGATAGCCCGCGCGGGGCCGGTGCCATTCCGAGCTGATGGTGTCGCGGAACAGCGCGGCCACCGGCACGTCGTGCACGCGGCCGAGCGGCCACAGGCCGAAGGCGAGCGCGGTCAGGAGGCCGTAGCCGAAGGACAGCGCGAGCTCGTCGGCGTGCACGGCCGGCACCACCGGCAGCGGCAGCAGCTTGCCGAACAGGCCGACGATCGCGAACGGCATGGCGGCGCCGAGCGCAAGGCCGATGATCGAGCCGATGCCCGCGAGCAGCAGAACCTGCGCGAGGTAGATGCCGAACACGTCGCGCCTGGTGGCGCCGACGGCCTTGAGGGCCGCGATCACTTCGAGCCGGCGGTCGATATGGCTCTTCACGGCGTTGGCGACGCCGACACCGCCGACCAGCAGCGCGGCGAGGCCGACCAGCGTCAGAAACTGCGTGAAGCGGTTGATGTTGCGTTCGAGCTGCGGCGAGGCATTGGAGCGGCTGCGGATCTCCCAGCCGGCCTGCGGCGCGGCGTTGCGCGCATCGGCGATGAAGGCTTCGGTGGCGCGCTCGCTGTTGGCGGTGTCGGGCAGCTTCACTCGATAGACCCAGCGCACCAGGCTGCCGGGCTGGATCAGGCCGGTGGCGCGCAGGCCCGCCTCGCTGATCAGGAAACGCGGGCCGAAGCCGATGCCGCCGGCGAGCTTGTCGGGCTCGGCCTCGACGGTGCTGCGGATCTGGAAGGTCGCGGAGCCGATGGTAACGCGGTCGCCGGTCTTGAGCGACAATCGCGCCAGCAGCGTCGGATCGGCCGCGGCGCCGAATGCGCCGTCGCGCTCCGCGAGCAGATCGGACATCGGAAGCTGCGGCGCCAGCGTGAGCTGGCCCAGCATCGGATAGGTGTCGTCGACCGCCTTCATCTCGACCAGCGCGAGCTGGCCGTCGGCCGCGCGCGCCATGCCGCGCAAGGTCGCGGCGGTCGAGACCGTGCCGCGCGAGCGCAGAAAGGCGACCTCCTCAGGTTTTGCTTCGCGCTGGAACAGCACGAAAGAGGCGTCGCCGCCGAGCAGCGTGCGGCCCTCGCGGGCAAGGCCGTCGGACAGGCTCGCCGACACCGAGCCGACGCCGGCAATCGCCATCACGCCGAGCGCGATGCAGGCGATGAAGACGTAGAAGCCGCGCAGGCCGCCGCGCAACTCGCGCAGCGCGTAGCGCAACGACAGCGCGATTCCGTTCGGCTTCGCGAACGATTCGACAGCGGTGCTCATGCCGGCGCGGTCTGCGTGTCGATGCGGCCCGAACGCAGGCGGATCACCCGATCGCAGCGATGCGCGAGCGAGGAATCGTGCGTGACCAGCACCAGGGTCATGCCGCGCTCGGCATGCTTGCTGAACAGGAGGTCGACGATCTGATGTCCGGTGGCCTCGTCCAGATTGCCGGTCGGCTCGTCCGCGACGAGGATGGCGGGATCGGGCGCCAGCGCGCGCGCCAGCGCCACGCGCTGCTGCTCGCCGCCGGAGAGCTGCGTCGGATAGTGGTGCAGGCGATCGCCGAGCCCGACCGATTGCAGCTCCTGCGCCGCGCGCCTGGCGGCATCGGGATAGCCCGCGAGCTCGAGCGGCACCGCGACGTTCTCCAGCGCCGTCATGGTCGGGATCAGATGGAAGGACTGGAAGACGATGCCGACCTGGCGGCCGCGGAAGCGCGCCAGCGCGTCCTCGTCGAGGGCATTGAAAGGCGTGCCTGATACCACCACCTCTCCGCTATCAGGACGCTCCAGCCCCGCCATCACCATCAGCAGCGTGGATTTGCCCGAGCCTGACGGGCCGATCAGGCCGATCGTCTCGCCCGAGGCGACGCGCAGGCTGATATCCTTGAGGATGTGTACGCGTGCCGCGCCCGTGCCCAAAGAGAGATTGACGTTGGAGATGGCGATGGTGTCCGCGGTAGCGGCGAGCGAAGAGGGTTCGATGCGAGTATCCATGGTCCGGTCATATGGCAACTCCGATAGCGCGGTCGAGAGGCGTTACGGATTGTTCATGCACATAGCCGTGTTGATGCTCGTCTTCATGACAATAGCGAACCCGGCTTGGGCGGAGGCGACAAAACCGGTCAAGCTCGTCGTTCTCGGCGATTCCTTGAGCGCAGGTCTTGGCCTTCCGGCCCAGGAGGCGTTTCCCCAGAAGCTCCAAAAATCCTTGCAGGCCAAAGGCATAGCGATCGACATGATCAATGCCGGCGTGTCCGGCGACACCACCTCCGGCGGGCGCGATCGGCTCGACTGGTCGGTGCCCGAAGGAACCGAGGGCGTCATTGTCGAGCTCGGCGCCAACGATGCGCTCCGCGGCATCGATCCCGATTTGACGCGCGCCGCGCTCACCGACATCATCCAGCGGCTCAAGGCGCGCAAGGTCGCCGTGATGCTGTGCGGCATGCTGGCGCCGCCGAATTACGGCGCCGACTATGCCGCGCGCTTCAATTCGATTTATCCGGAGCTGGCGAAGAAATTCGACGTGCCGCTCTATCCGTTCTTCCTCGAGGGCGTTGCCGCCGACGCCAAGCTCAATCAGGCCGACGGCATTCATCCGACCGCGGCGGGCGTCGACATCATCGTCGGCAACATCATGCCCAGCGTGGAGGCATTCCTGCGCAACATAAGCGAGCAGCGGCGATGAAAAGCAGGCAACGCTAACCCTAATTCCCAGGGTTTTCACGGGGTGGCCCGCGCGATGCTTCGCAGAGTCACACAACTGCGATAGGAATCAGGGTACCGGTGATTCGTCACCGGCTCTAAAATTTGGATGTGGTCTTTCCCTGGGACCATGCCCAAGCATCGGGAGTGCGAAACGATGCCGCGTTTGTTCACTGGTCTGGAAATTCCGGCCGAGATCGGCCAGTCGCTTTCCAATCTCAGAGGCGGCCTTCCCGGCGCCCGGTGGATCGATCCCGAAAATTATCACGTCACCCTCCGCTTCATCGGCAACATCGACGGCATCTCCGCCAACGAGATCGCCTCGATGCTGTTTCGTGTCGACCGCAAGCCGTTCGAGGTGAAAGTGCAGGGGCTCATGAGCTTCGGCGGCCGCAAGCCGAGGGCCGTCGTTGCGACGATCGCGCCGAGCAAGCCGCTGATGGAATTGCAGGCCGAGCTCGAACGGATGATGCAGCGGATCGGCCTCAACCCCGAGGGACGCAAATACATCCCGCATGTCACGCTCGCCCGGCTGCACGATGCCAGTGACCGCGACGTCGCCGATTATCTGTCGTTGCGCGGCTACTTCCCGAGCAAGGCGTTCATGGCCGAGCGCTTCGTGCTGTTCTCGTCGCGGGCATCGACCGGCGGCGGTCCCTATGTGGTCGAGGACGCCTACGAGCTGTGTGAGTAGCTCTGCACCTCGCCACGTTATCGCGGTTGCGATGCGCCCGATCGGCTGACGTCGGTCTTCGCAAAGTCCACCCCCTTGAAGAGGAGGGGTTCGCCGCGGCTCATCGCCAGCGCATAAGAAAAGCAATCACCGTAGTTGAGCGATGCGGCGTGTCGCCCCTTTCCGAAGCGCCGCCAGGCGCGCCGAGCTGCGTCGGCTTGCACGGCATCGACCGCGACGATCTCGGCGCCGATCTTGACGAGCCAGAGATCAAACTCGCGCCCGCCTGCATCGCCCAACCGGGTCTCGATCACCATCGTTGCTTCAAGCACTGTGGCTGCAGAGATCAGGCGGATCGGATCATCCACAATCAGTCGCTCGATATCGGCTGCATCGTCTTCGTTGAGCGCGATCGCCACGATCGCCGATGTGTCGATCACCATTAGCGTGGCAATCCATGCTCGTCGTATCCGAGAATTTCCTCCGGCGTGCGGTCGTCCACGACGCGCATTTCGCTCCAACGACGCCTGATCTCGGCCATGTCTTCAAGTAGTGCGTCTTTGCTGGTTTGATCGCCGAGCCGGAGCAAGCGCTCCTCGATGGCGCGCTTGGTTGCGGTTGTGATGCTTTCCCCGGTCAGGCGCGCCAGCTTCCGCGCCAATTGCTCCGTTTCAGGGTCCTTGATGCTCAGGGCCATTTCGAGGTTCCTTGGTTCCTAAATAGGTATATTCTACCCTAAGGCGCCGCAAGCCGGATTCTGATGGCCAGCCCGCTGCCATGCCTCGCGGGATCCGGCCGCTTCGCGCGAAACAGGTCGCGCATAAGCCGTTGCGCCAATACGCGGTTGCAATTTCCGTCCGTCTCTGGCGGTAAAGGGCGATGCTCTCGACCCCCAACTCCCCCTTCAGCGAAGCGTATCAGGCCCAGATCGCCGCCGGTGCGATCGAGCCGGATGCCGCGCAGGCCGAAGTTGCCGAAGCCTATGCGGCGCTGGACCTGCGGCTTGCGACCTACAAGCCCTCGCGCAAGCAGGGGCTGCTCGCCCGCCTGTTCAGCAGCAGCGACAAGGACGAGGCGCCGCGCGGGCTCTACATCCATGGCGAGGTCGGCCGCGGCAAGACCATGCTGATGGACCTGTTCTTCCAGCACTCCTCGGTCGAGCACAAGCGGCGCGCGCATTTCCACGAGTTCATGGCCGACGTGCATGAGCGCATCTACGACTACCGCCAGAGCATCGCGCGCGGCGAGATCGCCGACGGCGACGTCATCGCGCTGACCGCGAATGCGATCTTCGAGGAGAGCTGGCTGCTCTGCTTCGACGAATTCCACGTCACCGACATCGCGGATGCGATGATCCTCGGGCGCCTGTTCGCAAAACTGTTCGAGCTCGGCACCGTCGTGGTCGCGACCTCGAACGTCGCGCCCGACGATCTCTACAAGGGCGGGCTGAACCGCTCGCTGTTCCTGCCCTTCATCAAGCAGATCACCGACCACATGGACGTCGCGCGGCTCGACGCGCGTACCGACTTCCGCCTGGAGAAGCTCCAGGGGGTGCCGATGTGGCTGACGCCGGCAGACGCCGATGCGGATGCCGCGCTCGACCGCGCCTGGAAACGGATGTCGGGCGGCGCCAAGTGCCGCTCGCGCGACATTTCGATCAAGGGCCGCATCCTGCACGTGCCGTGCTCGGCCCACGGCGTGGCGCGGTTCTCCTTTGCCGATCTCTGCGAGAAGCCGCTGGGGGCATCGGACTACCTCAGGCTGGCGCACGACTATCACACCATTCTGGTCGACCATATTCCAGTGATGGACCTGTCCCAGCGCAACGCCGCCAAGCGCTTCATCACGCTGATCGATACGCTCTATGACAATGCGGTGAAGCTGATGGCCTCGGCCGACGCCAACCCGATCTCGCTGTACCTCGCCCATGAGGGCAATGAGGCCATGGAGTTCAAGCGGACGTCCTCGCGCCTGATCGAGATGAGCTCGGAATCCTATCTGGCGCTGGCTCACGGCCGCAAGGATTCCACCGCCAGCGGCTCCACCAAGGGCCTGGTGGAGACTTAAGTCCTATTCCTGTCGAAGGTACCGCTGTCATTCCGGGGCGCGACGAACGTCGCGAGCCCGGAATCCATCGCGCCACAAAGCTCTGCCGCCCGATGGATTCCGGGCCTGCGCCTGTCGGCGCATCCCGGAATGACGGGCCTGGATGGCTGCTATCGCGCCAAGCCCGACAATTGGGCATTGGGCGACTTGAACGGGGGAGGCGAAAGGGATAACCACCCGTCTCAGTTTTCCCCTCCTTACGTGTCTAAAGGACAGGTTCACATGGCGCGCGACAAGATTGCTTTGATTGGCTCCGGTCAGATCGGCGGAACGCTGGCTCACCTCATCGGCTTGAAGGAGCTGGGCGACGTCGTGATGTTCGACATCGCCGAGGGCGTGCCGCAGGGCAAGGCGCTCGACATCGCGCAGTCCTCGCCGGTCGACGGCTTCGACGCGCATTACACCGGCGCCAATTCCTACGAGGCGCTCGACAACGCCAAGGTCTGCATCGTCACCGCCGGCGTGCCGCGCAAGCCCGGCATGAGCCGCGACGACCTCCTCTCCATCAACCTCAAGGTCATGGAGCAGGTCGGTGCGGGCATCAAGAAGTACGCACCCGACGCTTTCGTCATCTGCATCACCAACCCGCTCGACGCCATGGTCTGGGCGCTGCAGAAGGCTTCCGGCCTGCCGCACAAGAAGGTCGTCGGCATGGCTGGCGTGCTGGATTCGGCGCGCTTCCGCTACTTCCTGGCCGACGAGTTCAACGTCTCCGTGGAAGACGTCACCGCCTTCGTGCTCGGCGGCCATGGCGACACCATGGTGCCGCTGGTGAAGTACTCCACCGTCGCCGGCATCCCGCTGCCCGACCTCGTCAAGATGGGCTGGACCTCGCAGGCGCGCCTCGACGAGATCGTCGACCGCACCCGCAACGGCGGCGCCGAGATCGTCAACCTGCTCAAGACCGGCTCGGCCTTCTATGCGCCGGCCGCGTCCGCGATCGCGATGGCCGAGAGCTATCTGCGTGACAAGAAGCGCGTGCTGCCGTCGGCCGCCTACCTGAACGGCGAATACGGCGTGAAGGACATGTATGTCGGCGTGCCCGTCGTGATCGGCTCCAAGGGCGTCGAGCGCGTCGTCGAGATCGAGCTCGCCGGCAAGGACCGCGAGGCCTTCGACAAGTCGGTCGGCGCCGTCCAGGGCCTGGTCGACGCCTGCAAGAAGATCGCCCCCGATCTTCTCGGCCGCTAAGCGTCAGGCACGTCCCGCCGAAGCCCGAAAACCGGTCTTCGGCGGTTTCATTTCCGGGGCCCGGTTGTCGGGACAGGCCCCGGGTCGGCAGTCCAGATCGATGTCAAAGAATCCGGGTTGCAGTTCCTGTGGTATATGGTATGCCAGCCACAAGACTGAGGTGGGCCCAAGAGGTCACCGCCCGCGGGTTCAGGGAGCGACCATATGAATATCCATGAATATCAGGCCAAGGCGCTGCTGGGTGAGTTCGGCGTGCCGATCTCCAAGGGCGTGCCGGTCCTCAAAGCCTCCGACGCGGAAGCCGCCGCCAAGGCGCTGCCGGGTCCGATCTACGTGGTGAAGAGCCAGATCCACGCCGGCGGCAGGGGCAAGGGCAAGTTCAAGGAAGCCTCGGCCGGCGACAAGGGCGGCGTCCGCATCGCCAAATCGGCCGCGGAGGTCACCGAATTCGCCAAGCAGATGCTGGGCGCGACGCTGGTGACCGTGCAGACCGGCCCCGCCGGCAAGCAGGTCAACCGCCTCTACATCGAGGACGGCTCGGACATCGACAAGGAATTCTACCTCTCGATCCTGGTCGACCGCGAGACCTCGCGCGTCTCCTTCGTCGTCTCGACCGAGGGCGGCGTCAACATCGAGGACGTCGCGCACAACACGCCCGAGAAGATCGTGACCTTCTCGGTCGATCCCGCCACCGGCATCATGGGCCATCACGGCCGCACCGTTGCGAACGCGCTAAAACTCTCCGGTGATCTCGCCAAGCAGGCCGAGAAGCTCACCGCGCAGCTCTACGCCGCGTTCGTCGCCAAGGACATGTCGATGCTGGAGATCAACCCGCTGGTCGTGACCAAGCAGGGCCAGCTCCGCGTGCTCGACGCCAAGGTGTCGTTCGACGACAACGCGCTGTTCCGTCATCCCGAGGTGCTCGCGCTGCGCGACGAGACCGAGGAAGACGCCAAGGAGATCGAGGCGTCCAAGTACGACCTCAACTACGTCACGCTCGACGGCAACATCGGCTGCATGGTCAACGGCGCCGGCCTCGCCATGGCGACGATGGACATCATCAAGCTCTACGGCATGGCACCGGCCAACTTCCTCGACGTCGGCGGCAGCGCCAGCAAGGAAAAGGTCGCGGCCGCGTTCAAGATCATCACCGCCGATCCCAACGTGAAGGGCATCCTGGTCAACATCTTCGGCGGCATCATGAAGTGCGACGTGATCGCCGAGGGCGTCACGGCTGCGGTTCGCGAAGTCGGCCTCAGCGTGCCGCTGGTGGTTCGCCTCGAAGGCACCAATGTCGAGCTCGGCAAGAAGATCATCCGTGAATCCGGACTGAACGTGGTGCCCGCCGACAATCTCGACGACGCCGCGCAGAAGATCGTGAAGGCCGTCAAGGGAGGCTAAGGCCATGGCCCAGGACCATCTCGCCGCATCATCTCCGCTGCCCGAGCACGCGCGCCTTGCCGCGTTCGCCGGCGAATGGGATGGCGAAGAGATGGTCTTCCCGTCGCGCTGGACGGCGGGCGGGCCGGCGACATCGCGCACCGTCGCGCGCATGGATCTCAATGGATTCTATCTGATCCAGGACAGTGTCCAGATGCGCGACGGCAAGCAGGTCTTCGCCACCCACGGCATCTTCACCTACGACCGCGACGACCGGACCTACAAGCTGTTCTGGTACGACTCGCTCGGCTACACGCCGCCCTCGCCCGCTTCCGGCGGGTGGGTCGGCAAGACCCTGACGCTGGTGCGCGGCTCGCTCCGCGGCAATGCGCGCCACGTCTACGAGATCATCGACGACAATTCCTACTCGTTGAAGATTCAGTTCTCGCCGGATGCGGAAGGCTGGGCCGACGTGCTCACCGGCGTCTACCGGCGTGTGCATTAGGGCGAGATCCATGGGTGCTCATCCATATTGGTATTTCGTTCCGTATGAGAACGATTTCGAGGCGGCGCTGCAGAAGTTGCGGCTGCGCGAGTTTCAAGCCGGGCGTTACAACCCCGTGACGCCGCGTCAGACCTTCCCGATCGATTTGTCCGCACCCACGCCGGGTGCCAAGCACGCCTCGATCGAGCAGGTCATGGAGCAGTGTGACGAAACCGGTACCCGATCCATCCTCGATATCGCGCAGGTCTCGCCCGCGCCTTTCGATGGGAGCGGAATGCCATTCATGACCGCCTTCCCATTGGCTCCGCCCGACGTGGAAGGTTTGTTCGGAACGTCGAAGCCGACACGCGAGCAGGTCGCGACCAACCAGCGAATGTGGGATCGCATCGAGCGCGGATCGGCGGTCTACACAGTCATTTTCGACAAGGGTGAGCCGCACGAAATCTTTTTCGGCGGTTACTCTTTCGATTGAACAGCCACGTTGAACAGCCCTCATCCGGCCAGGTAACAGTTATCCACGAAAGCAGGCTCGTCTCATGTCCATCCTGATCGACAAGAACACCAAGGTCATCTGCCAGGGCTTCACCGGCAAGAACGGCACCTTCCACTCGGAGGCCGCGATCGCCTACGGCACCAAGATGGTCGGCGGCACCTCGCCGGGCAAAGGCGGCTCGACGCATCTGGGCCTGCCGGTGTTCGACACCGTGCGCGATGCGCGTGAGAAGACCGGCGCCGATGCGTCGGTGATCTACGTGCCGCCGCCGGGCGCCGCGGACGCGATCTGCGAAGCCATCGACGCCGAGGTCCCGCTGATCGTCTGCATCACCGAGGGTATTCCGGTCGTCGACATGGTGCGCGTGAAGCGCTCGCTGATCGGCTCCAAGTCGCGCCTGATCGGGCCGAACTGCCCGGGCGTCATGACCGCCGGCGAGTGCAAGATCGGCATCATGCCCGCCAACATCTTCAAGACCGGCTCGGTCGGCATCGTCTCCCGCTCGGGCACGCTGACTTACGAAGCCGTGTTCCAGACCTCCCAGGAGGGCCTCGGCCAGACCACCGCGGTCGGCATCGGCGGCGACCCGGTCAAGGGAACCGAATTCATCGACGTGCTCGAAATGCTGCTGGCCGACCCCAAGACCGAGTCGATCATCATGATCGGCGAGATCGGCGGTTCCGCCGAGGAAGACGCCGCCCAGTTCCTCAAGGACGAAGCCAAGCGTGGTCGCAAGAAGCCGATGGTCGGCTTCATCGCGGGCGTCACCGCCCCTCCGGGCCGCCGCATGGGCCATGCCGGCGCGATCATTTCGGGCGGCAAGGGCGACGCCGGTTCCAAGACCGAGGCGATGAAATCGGCAGGGATTACAGTGTCCCCGTCTCCCGCCCGCCTCGGCCACACGCTTGCCGAAAAGTTGAAAGGCTAATTCACTTCTTCGTGCTTTTCCGGGCGAAGTTTCGCAGCAAATAGGGTAAAGGGTGCCTGTCGCGCCGAGCCTCTGCCGGGGAGCTCGGTGCCAGCGCCGTTTGTTATGCGCGAACCGAAATCGCCAGGAACTCAAGTATGTCTCGCCAGGACGCGAACGCAGCCTTTGCCCTGTCATCCTTTTTGCAGGGCACCAACGCCACCTACATCGACGAAATCTACGCCCGCTACCAGAAGGACCCGTCCTCGGTTGACGCCGAGTGGCAGGAGTTCTTCAAGAGCCTGAACGACGCGCCCGCCGACATCAGCAAGAACGCGGAAGGGCCGTCCTGGGAGCGCGACAACTGGCCGCTGACCCCGCAGGACGACCTCACCTCCGCCCTCGACGGCAATTGGGCCGAGGTCGAGAAGGCGGTCGGCAGCAAGATCGCCGCCAAGGCGCAGGCCAAGGGCGCCGACATCTCTTCCGCCGATCTGCTCCAGGCCACGCGCGACTCGGTCCGCGCCTTGATGCTGATCCGCTCCTACCGCATGCGCGGCCATTTCCACGCCAAGCTCGATCCGCTCGGCATCGAAGCCCAGCGCAACCGCGAAGAGCTCGACCCGCGCACCTACGGCTTCAGCGAAGCCGATTTCGACCGCAAGATCTTCCTCGATCACGTGCTCGGTCTCGAATACGGCAGCTTGCGCGAGATCACCGCGATCTGCGAGCGCACCTATTGCCAGACGCTCGGCGTCGAGTTCATGCACATCAGCAACGCCGCGCAGAAGGCGTGGATCCAGGAGCGCATCGAGGGACCCGACAAGGAGATCTCGTTCACCCGCGAGGGCCGCAGGGCCATCCTGATGAAGCTGGTCGAAGCCGAGGGCTTCGAGAAGTTCTGCGACACCAAGTTCACCGGCACCAAGCGCTTCGGCCTCGACGGCGGCGAATCCCTGATTCCCGCGCTCGAGCAGATCATCAAGCGTGGCGGCAATCTCGGCGTGAAGGAAATCGTGCTGGGCATGCCGCATCGCGGCCGCCTCAACGTCCTCACGCAGGTGATGGGCAAGGCGCACCGCGCCCTGTTCCACGAGTTCAAGGGCGGCTCGGCCAATCCCGACGCGGTCGAAGGCTCGGGCGACGTCAAGTATCACCTCGGCGCCTCCTCGGACCGCGAGTTCGACGGCAACCGCATCCATCTGTCGCTGACCGCCAACCCCTCCCATCTCGAGATCGTCGATCCCGTCGTGCTCGGCAAGGTGCGCGCCAAGCAGGACCAGCACGGCGATCCCCCGGACATGCGCATCTCCGTGATGCCGCTCCTGATGCACGGCGACGCTGCGTTCGCGGGTCAAGGCGTGGTCGCGGAGTGCTTCGGCCTGTCCGACCTGAAGGGCTACCGCACCGGCGGCTCCGTGCACTTCATCGTCAACAACCAGATCGGCTTCACCACCTATCCGCGTTACTCGCGCTCGTCGCCCTATCCGTCCGATGTGGCGAAGATGATCGACGCGCCGATCTTCCACGTGAACGGCGACGATCCGGAAGCCGTCGTGTTCGCGGCCAAGGTCGCGACCGAATTCCGGCAGAAGTTCCACAAGCCCGTCGTCATCGACATGTGGTGCTATCGCCGCTACGGCCACAATGAGGGCGACGAGCCGGCCTTCACCCAGCCGGTGATGTACAAGCGGATCGCGGCCCATCCCTCGACCCTGACGCTCTACTCCAAGCGCCTGATCGCCGAAGGCGTGGTCACCGAGGGCGAGGTCGACAAGCTGAAGGCCGACTGGCGCGCCCGGCTCGATGCCGAGTTCGAGGCCGGCACCTCCTACAAGCCGAACAAGGCCGACTGGCTCGACGGCAAGTGGGCGGGCTTCAAGATCGCCGACCAGGAAGAGGATGCGCGGCGCGGCGTCACCGGCGTCGATCTGCCCGTTCTCAAGGACCTCGGCCGCAAGATCACCAAGGTGCCGGACGGCTTCCGCGTCCACCGCACCATTCAGCGCTTCCTGGAGAACCGCTCCAAGGCGATCGAGAGCGGCAACGGCATCGACTGGGCGACCGGCGAGGCGCTGGCGTTCTGCACGCTGCTGAACGAGAATCACCATGTCCGCCTGTCCGGCCAGGACTGCGAGCGCGGCACCTTCTCGCAGCGCCATTCGGTCCTGATCGACCAGGAGGACGAGAGCCGCTACACGCCGTTCAACCATCTCGGCAACGAGCAGGGCCATTACGAGGTCATCAACTCGCTGCTGTCGGAAGAGGCCGTGCTCGGCTTCGAATACGGCTATTCGCTCGCCGAGCCGAACACGCTGACGCTGTGGGAAGCCCAGTTCGGCGACTTCGCCAACGGTGCGCAGGTCCTGTTCGACCAGTTCATCTCCTCGGGCGAGCGCAAATGGCTGCGCATGTCCGGTCTCGTCTGCCTCCTGCCGCACGGCTACGAGGGCCAGGGACCGGAGCACTCCTCGGCGCGCCTCGAGCGCTTCCTGCAGATGTGCGCGGAAGACAACATGCAGGTGGTCTATCCGACCACGCCGGCGAACTACTTCCATGCGCTGCGCCGGCAGCTGCATCGCGAGATCCGCAAGCCGCTGATCATGATGACGCCGAAGTCGCTGCTGCGTCACAAGCGGGCGGTGTCGCGACTCGAAGAGCTGGCGAAGGGAACCACCTTCCACCGCATCCTCTATGATGACGCCCAGATGCTGCCGAACGAAGCCATCAAGCTCGTTCCGGACGAGAAGGTCCGCCGCATCGTGCTGTGCTCGGGCAAGGTCTATTACGACCTCTACGAGGAGCGCGAGAAGCGCGGCATCGACGATATCTATCTAATGCGCGTCGAGCAGCTCTATCCGGTGCCGCTGAAGGCGCTGGTGGCCGAGCTGTCGCGCTTCAAGAAGGCCGAAGTGGTGTGGTGCCAGGAAGAGCCCCGCAACATGGGTGCCTGGCACTTCATCGAGCCCTATCTGGAATGGGTGCTGAACCAGGTGAACGGCGTGAGCCGGCGTCCGCGTTATGTCGGCCGCGCCGCTTCCGCCGCGACCGCCACGGGTCTGATGTCCAAGCATCAGGCTCAGTTGAAGGCGTTCCTGGACGAAGCACTGAGCTGAGACGTTTTTAAACTCTGTCATTGCCCGCCCAGTGCGCAATTGCGCACAAGGGCGGGCAATCCAGTACGCCGTGACCTTCGTGACCTGAACGAACGCCGCGGAGTACTGGATGCCCCGCCTTCGCGGGGCATGACCTATGAATTCATGACCGCATTGGCGATCCCTTAAGGAAAAGACCATGACTGAAATTCGTGTGCCGACGCTCGGCGAATCCGTCACCGAGGCCACCATCGGCCGCTGGTTCAAGAAGGCCGGCGATCCCGTCGCCGTCGACGAGCCCTTGGTGGAGCTCGAGACGGACAAGGTCACCATCGAAGTCCCGGCGCCCTCCGCCGGCACGCTGAGCGAGATCATCGCCGCCGATGGCGCGACGGTCGCGGTCGGCGCGCTGCTCGGCCAGATCACCGATGGCGTCGGCGCTGCGAAGCCCGCTGCCGCACCCGCCAAGCCTGCCGCGGCTCCGGCGCCTGCCGCTGCCGCGCCCGCTCCGGCCGCGAAGGCGGCCCCGGCCGATGCGCCGCTCGCTCCCTCCGTGCGCAAGCTCTCCGCGGAGACCGGCATCGACGCCTCGACCGTTCCGGGCTCCGGCAAGGACGGCCGCGTCACCAAGGGCGACATGCTCGCTGCGATCGAGCGCGCGGCCTCTGCGCCGACCCCGGTCAACCAGCCCGCCGCCGCCGTGCAGGTGCGCGCACCGTCGCCGGCCGATGACGCCGCCCGCGAAGAGCGCGTCAAGATGACCCGCCTGCGCCAGACCATCGCGCGCCGCCTCAAGGACGTGCAGAACACCGCGGCCATGCTGACGACCTTCAACGAGGTCGACATGACCAACGTGATGGCGCTGCGTGCCCACTACAAGGATGCGTTCGAGAAGAAGCACGGCGCCAAGCTCGGCTTCATGGGCTTCTTCACCAAGGCCGTCGTGCAGGCGCTGAAGGACATCCCGGCCGTCAACGCCGAGATCGACGGCACCGACCTGATCTACAAGAACTACTACCACATCGGCGTCGCCGTCGGCACCGACAAGGGTCTCGTCGTGCCCGTGGTGCGCGACTGCGACCACAAGTCGATCTCCGACATCGAGAAGGGCATCGCCGATTTCGGCCGCCGCGCCCGTGACGGCCAGCTCAAGATCGACGAGATGCAGGGCGGCACCTTCACCATCACCAATGGCGGCATCTACGGCTCGCTGATGTCGACCCCGATCCTGAACGCGCCGCAGTCCGGCATCCTCGGCATGCACAAGATCCAGGATCGCCCGATGGTCGTCGGCGGCAAGATCGAGGTCCGTCCGATGATGTATCTGGCGCTGTCCTACGATCACCGCGTGATCGACGGCAAGGAAGCCGTCACCTTCCTGGTTCGCGTCAAGGAGAGCCTGGAAGATCCGGCGCGTCTGGTGCTCGATCTCTGATCCCTGATGCTTTGCGAGCGCCGTCGCACAATTGCGCGACGGCGCGTGTCGAATCATGGAGGCGCGCGTGACGGATAAAGTCGTTGTCATCACCGGCGGCAGCCGCGGCATTGGCCGCGCCACCGCGCTCGCGGCGGCTGCGCGCGGCTACCGGGTCGTGGTCGGATACGCCAGCAACAAGAAGGCCGCCGACGAGGTGGTCAGCCAGATCGAGGCCAGCAACGGCAAGGCGATCGCGGTCAAATGCGATGTCGCCGAGGAACGCGACATCGTCGACCTGTTCAAGGAGGCCGACAAGTTCGGCACGCTCGGGGCGCTCGTCAACAATGGCGGCATCGTCGGCACCAGCGGCGTGCGCGTCGACGAGATGTCGGCCGAGCGCATCCAGCGCGTGCTGGCGATCAACGTCACCGGCTCGATCCTCTGCGCGCGTGAGGCCGTCAAGCGGATGTCGACCAGGCACGGCGGCAAGGGCGGCGTCATCGTCAATCTCTCGTCGGTCGCGGCCAAGCTCGGCGCGCCCAACACCTATGTCGACTACGCCGCGTCCAAGGGCGCGATCGATTCCTTCACCACCGGCCTCGGCTACGAGGTCGCGGGCGAGGGCATTCGCGTCGCGGGCATCCGCCCGGGCCTGATCGACACCGAAATCCACGCCTCGGGCGGCGAGCCCGATCGGCATCATCGTCTGGCCCATATGGTGCCGATGAAGCGCGTCGGCACCGCCGACGAGATCGGCAACGCCATCATCTGGCTGATGTCGGACGAGGCGTCCTACATCACCGCAGCCACGCTCGATGTGTCCGGCGGACGCTGAGGCGCCGCGCGGACGCTGACACATCTCATCACGCTAAACTTACGGGACTTTCTCTCATGGCTACCTACGATCTCGTCGTCATCGGCACCGGACCTGGCGGTTATGTCTGCGCGGTGCGCGCGGCCCAGCTCGGCATGAAGGTCGCGGTGGTCGAAAAGAACGCAACCCTCGGCGGCACCTGCCTCAATGTCGGTTGCATGCCGTCGAAGGCGCTGCTGCACGCTTCCGAGATGTTCGAGGAAGCCGGGCATTCCTTCGCCAAGATGGGCGTGAGCGTTTCCGCGCCGAAGCTCGATCTGCCCGCGATGATGAACTTCAAGCAGCAGGGCATCGACGGCAACGTCAAGGGCGTCGAGTTCCTGATGAAGAAGAACAAGATCGACGTGCTCAAGGGCACCGGCAAGATCCTCGGGACCGGCAAGGTCGAGGTCTCCGCAGACGGCAAGTCGCAAGTGGTCGAGACCAAGAACATCGTGATCGCCACCGGCTCGGACATCGCGCGCCTCAAGGGCATCGAGATCGACGAGAAGCGCATCGTCTCGTCCACCGGTGCGCTGTCGCTCGACAAGGTCCCCGGCAAGCTCCTGATCGTCGGCGCCGGCGTGATCGGCCTCGAGCTCGGCTCGGTCTGGCATCGTCTCGGCGCCGAAGTCGTCGTCGTCGAATTCCTCGACCGCATCCTGCCCGGCATGGACGGCGAGATCGCCAAGCAATTCCAGCGTATCCTCGAGAAGCAGGGCTTTGCGTTCAAGCTCGGCGCCAAGGTCACGGGCGTCGATACCTCGGGCAAGACGCTGAAGGCGACGGTCGAGCCGGCCGCCGGCGGCGCGGCGGAGACGCTGGAAGCCGATGTCGTTCTGGTCTGCATCGGCCGCGTGCCCTACACCGAGGCGCTCGGCCTGAAGGACGCCGGCGTTGCGCTCGATGCCCGCGGCCGCGTGCAGATCGACCCGCATTTCGCCACCAGCCTGAAGGGCGTCTATGCCATCGGCGACGTCGTCGCCGGGCCGATGCTCGCGCACAAGGCCGAGGATGAAGGCGTTGCCGTCGCCGAGATCATCGCCGGCCAGGCCGGCCACGTGAATTACGACGTGATCCCCGGCGTCGTGTATACCACGCCGGAAGTCTCCTCCGTCGGCAAGACCGAGGAGGAGCTGAAGCAGGCGGGCATCGCCTATACCGTCGGAAAGTTTCCCTTCACCGCCAACGGCCGCTCCAAGGTCAACCAGACCACCGACGGCTTTGTGAAGATTCTCGCAGATGCGAAGACCGATCGCGTGCTCGGCGTGCACATTATCGGCCGCGAAGCCGGCGAAATGATCCATGAAGCCTGCGTTCTCATGGAGTTTGGCGGCAGTGCGGAAGATCTCGCGCGCACCTGCCACGCCCATCCGACCCGCTCGGAGGCCGTCAAGGAGGCCGCGCTTGCAGTCGGCAAGCGGGCCATCCATATGTAGCAACGCGCCCAGCACCGAATCGGGCGGGAAACACATGTTGCGCCGCCTTCTTCAACCGGTCTGGGTCCTGCTTGCGATCGTCTTCCTGATCGAAGCCTGGCTGTGGGACCATCTCGAGCCGATCGTTGCTAAGGTTGTCGCAGCGATCCCGCTGGCGCGCTTCAAGCAATGGCTGACGGAGCGTGTCGATGCGCTCCCGCCGGCCATGACGCTGATCGTGTTCGCGGTGCCGATCCTTCCGCTGTTTCCGCTCAAGCTGGCCGGCCTGTATCTGCTCACGCATGAATACTGGCTCACCGGCATGTCCACGTTCCTGTTCGCCAAGATGCTCGGCGTCGGCGTCACCGCCTTCGTGTTCGACGTCACGCGCGACAAGCTGTTGGAGATGCGCTGGTTCGAGCGGATCTACGATCTGGTGCTGAAGATCCGCGCCAAGGCCACTGCGCTCGTCGATCCGATCAAGCGCCGCATCCGCGAGCTGATCGCCGGCAACGGCGAGGGCTGGTCGTCACGCACACTGCGTCTGATCCAGCGCTTCAGGAAGAGCGTGCACCAGGCGCGGTAGTTGCCAGCCACACGCTCGGTTGTCATCGCCCGGCTTGACCGGGCGATCCAGTATCCCAGAGACGTCAATGATTGAACCGAGAAGCCGCGGCGTACTGGATGCCCCGGTCAAGCCGGGGCATGACACTGTCTGTGTGGCGTCAAACGGCGCGCCACACGCACCGACTAATGCAAATGCAGCAGATGCGGCCACCACAGGCCGAGGCCGGTCATGAACAGGCCGGCGAGGGTCAGGATGCCGCTGACATAGGCCAGTGCGAACATGCCGGTGATGATGGTGGCCGAGGCCAGCACAATGCCGATCTGGAAGGCGGCCGAGGCCAGCTCGAAGTGGTGGTATTTCGCGGTCGCCTCGTCGCGATCGTGCTCGGCATGCTTGGCCTTCTCGGCGAGCTGCTCGGTGCCTTCGCCGGTCTCCGGCTCGGAGCGGTAGCGGGCCGCGGTCTTGGTCCAGTCGTCGACCTGCTTCTGCACGGCGGGCTTCTGCGCTTCGTCCGCGGCGGCGAGCGCGAGCTTGCCCTGCTCGGCCGCGGTCACCACCACGGTGCGGCGGATGCTCTTGGCCTGGAAGAACGCCCAGAGATTGGCGGCCTCGACGTTCTTGCTTATCGATTCGGTCTGCGCGCCCTTGCCGAGCGTCTCCGAGACCGCCAGGAACAGCGCCAGCACCGCGATCAGGAGCGCGATCTTCTTGTTCGAGCCGGACGCGTGTTCGGCGTGCTCGGCATGCTCCATACTTTCATGTGCGCTCATGATTCCCCTCCGCTTCGGTTCCGCAACGATTGACCGAACCGCGCGGCCTGCGCAAGAGGCACGCGCGCTGTGACAGCTTCATGTCAGGAATTGGCGGCGTTCACCGCCGCGGATGCGCGCTGGCATAGACTTCCAGCAGGCGCTCGGAATCGATGCCGGTATAGACCTGCGTGGTCGAGAGCGAGGAATGGCCGAGCAATTCCTGGATGGCGCGCAAGTCACCGCCGCGCGACAGCAGATGCGTGGCGAAAGAGTGGCGAAGCGCGTGCGGCGTCGCGCTATCGGGCAGGCCGAGCGCGCCGCGCAGCCGCTCCATCGCGAGCTGGATGATGCGCGGGCTCAACGGGCCGCCGCGCGCGCCGACGAAGATCGGGCCCTCCGCCGGCAGCGGATACGGGCACATCGCGACGTACTCCTGCACCAGCTCCAGCACGTTCTGCAGCACCGGCACCATGCGGGTCTTGTTGCCCTTGCCGGTGACGACCAGCACGTCGCCTTCGCCCGGCTTCGGCACCTCGCGGCGCTTCAGGCCGAGCGCTTCGGAGATGCGCAGGCCCGAGCCGTACAGCAGCGCCATCACCGCGGCGTCGCGCGCCAGGATCCAGGTTTCGCGGTCTTCGCCGGCGCGCTCGTCGGCGTCGGCAAGGCGCTTTGCCGATGCCATCGGCAGCGGCTTCGGCAGGCTCTTGGCGACCTTCGGCGCACGGATCGCGGAGAGCGCGCCGACCTTGCCCTTGCCCTCGCGCTCGAGGAAGCGGCCGAACGAGCGGAGCCCCGCGAGTGCGCGCATCAGGCTGCGGCCGGCAATGTCGTCGGCCCTGCGCATCGCCATGAAGGCGCGCACGTCGGTCGCCTCCAGCGCGGCGAAGCGCTTGAGCGTGACGCGCTCGCCCCAATGGGCACAGAGAAAATCCAGGCACTGCCGCAAGTCGCGGCCATAGGCCTCCAGCGTCTTCGGCGACAGCCGCCGCTCGGCGCCGAGATGCGACAGCCAGCGCGTCATCTCCTGCGCGATCGAAGGATCGGCGCTGGCGAGCTCGATTTGGGGTGCGGCGGCTTTGCTCATGCGCTCTGGACGGATTGATTCCGCAGAGTATATCGCATCAGACCCGTTAACGTTCGCTAAGGCAGCCCCAAGCGGCTAGCCTCGAGGCCCCTCAAGGTTCCGATTCTCCCTTCATGGATCATTCGTCGCGCAGCTCGACCGCCCCCACCAACGCGACCGGCATGGTCGACGTGCTGGTGCCGGTCGCGCTCGACCAGACCTATTCCTACAAGGTGCCGCGCGGGATGGAGCTGAAGGCGGGCGATCTCGTCGGGGTGCCGCTCGGCCCGCGCGAGGTGATGGCCGTGGTCTGGGGCGAAAACGCCAATCCCGATCCGCGCCTGCACAACCGTCTCAAGGAGGTCAGCGAGAAGCTCGACATCCCGCCGCTGAAGCCCGAGCTGCGCCAGGTCGTCGACTGGGTCGCCAATTACACGCTGAGCCCGCGCGGCATGGTGCTGCGCATGTGCCTGCGGATGGGCGAGAATCTCGGCCCCGAACGGTTGCGGCCCGGCGTGCGCCTGGTCGGCGATCCGCCGAAGCGGCTGACGCCGGCGCGGGCGCGCGTGATCGAGGTGCTGTCGGACCGGCTACTGCACGGCAAGTCGGAGGCGGCGAAGGAGGCGGGCGTCTCGGCCGGTGTGATCGACGGCCTGGTCGACGAAGGCACGCTGACGGTCGAGCCGATGCCGCCGCCTGCGCCGCCGCCGGTGCCAGATCCGGATTTCGGCCGGCCGGATTTCTCGCCGCTGCAGCGGGCCGGAGTGGATGCGATGCGCGCGCTCGCGGCCAACGGCACCTTTCATGTCGCGCTGCTCGACGGCGTCACCGGCTCGGGCAAGACCGAGGTTTATTTCGAGGCTGTCGCGGAAACCATCCGCCGCGGAAAACAGTCGCTGATCCTGATGCCGGAGATCGCGCTCACCGGCCAGTTCCTCGACCGCTTCGCACAGCGTTTTGGCGTGCGGCCGATCGAATGGCATTCGGAGCTGACGCCGCGCACCCGCGCCCGCAATTGGGCGGCAATCTCGGGCGGCACCGCGCCGGTCGTGGTCGGCGCGCGCTCGGCGCTGTTTCTGCCTTACGCCGATCTCGGCCTGATCGTGGTCGATGAAGAGCACGACCAGGCCTACAAGCAGGACGAGGGCGTGCATTATCATGCGCGCGACATGGCGGTGGTGCGCGGGCATATCGCAAAAATCCCGGTCGTGCTGGCCTCCGCAACGCCGTCGGTCGAGTCCGAGGTCAACGCGCGCAAGAATCGTTATCAGCGCGTCGCGCTGCCCTCGCGCTTCGGCGGCCAGCACATGCCGCATATCGAGGCGATCGACATGCGGCGCGAGCCCCCTGCGCGCGGCCGCTTCATCTCGCCGCGCCTTGCCGGCGAGATCAGAGGCGCGATCGAGAAGCGCGAGCAGGCGCTGCTGTTCCTCAACCGCCGCGGCTACGCGCCGCTGACGCTCTGCCGCGGCTGCGGCCACCGCTTCGCCTGCACCATCTGCGATGCCTGGCTGGTCGATCACCGTTTCCGCCAGCGTCTGGTCTGTCACCATTGCGGCTTCTCGATGCCGCGCCCGCAGACCTGCCCGCACTGCGCGGCCGAGGAATCGCTGGTCGCCGTCGGGCCCGGTGTCGAGCGCCTGCAGGAGGAGGCCGCAGCGCTCTTCCCCGACGCACGCACCATGGTGCTGTCGAGCGATCTCATCACCTCGATCGAGACGATGCGCATCGAGCTTGCCGAGATCGCGGAAGGGCGCGTCGACATCATCATCGGCACGCAGCTCGTCGCCAAGGGCCATAATTTTCCGCGGCTCAATCTGGTCGGCGTCGTCGATGCGGATCTTGGCCTGTCCAACGGCGATCCGCGCGCGGCGGAACGCACCTGGCAATTGCTCAACCAGGTGATCGGCCGCGCCGGCCGCGAGCAGGGCCGCGGTGTCGGCTATCTGCAGACCCACCAGCCCGACCATCCCGTGATGAAGGCGCTGATCGCCTGCGACCGCGAGGCGTTCTACGACAGCGAGATCGATCTGCGGGAAAGGACGCTGTATCCGCCGTTCGGCCGGCTCGCGAGCCTGATCATCTCCGCCGGCGACCGCCCGAGCGCCGAAGGCCTTGGCCGTCGCCTCGTCGCGCTCGCGCCGCGCGACGAGCGCGTCGTGGTGCTCGGCCCGGCGGAGGCGCCGCTCGCCGTGATCAAGGGCCGCTACCGCTTTCGCATCCTGGTGAAATCGGCGCGCGGCTTCGATCTGTCGGATTATTTGCGCAACTGGCTCGCGGTGTGCCCGAAGGCGACCGGCAATCAGAAGCTGGAAGTGGACGTCGATCCGCAGAGCTTCTTGTAAGAGTCCGTCGCGGCCACATCCTCAGTCGTCATTCCGGGGCGCGCGAAGCGCGAGCCCAGAACGACGCATCATGCAAAAAGCCCGCGGTCCCCCAAGACCACGGGCTTGTTTCATTCGCGCAGCAAACTGATGAAACTGCGCGATGGCTGAGGCGCTTGAAGCGCCTTAGGAGACGACTTCCGCGGTGACGCGGCCGACACCGGCGCCGGTGAGGCCGATGGCGCGGGCAGCACCCGTGGAGAGGTCGAGAACCCGGCCGCGAATGAAGGGGCCGCGGTCGTTGATGGTGACGACCACACTCTGGCCGCGATGGGTGACGCGCAGCTTCGTGCCGAACGGCAGCGAGCGGTGCGCCGCAGTCAGGGCGTTCTGGTTGAAGCGCTGGCCCGAGGCGGTGCGGCTGCCGGACTCGTTGCCGTAATAGGAGGCCATGCCGGAGAAGCTGTGGCCGCCGCCCGAGCTCGGCGTCATCGCAGCATTGGCGTTGCGCCAATCGGACGTCGTGTTGGTATCGGCCTGGGCGTGGTGGCGGTGATGCCGGTGGTGGCGGGATTTGGCGGAAGCTTCGGTGGCAGTTCCACCGATCAGGAGAGTTGCGGCAACGAAAGCGATCGCCGTACGCGGCCGGGTCACAAAGCCCAGCGTCTTCAAAGACAGCATTTAGTGGTCCCTAAGCTAGTATTGCCACATATGTGGCTAGTGGAGCCCCCATCAGTTTGTGAGCGGATTGGCGTTTCGATTCCCAATGCGGCATGAATTGGGCAGTAGTTCCGTTCCGTGTCGTCCTGAAATATCTTGTGACTGGCATCGATATTGCAGCCGATGTTTCGTAATCTTCCGATTTAACGATTCTTTAACCTATTTATTACATCCGAATACTGTAAAACGAAGTCATCCCGCCCGGCATTTAGAATTCGGTAAGTATTCGGGACCCGCTGGCAGTCGGCCCGTGGGTCACGCCTCAGCGATCCGTGTTCATGGCGGCTATGCGCTGAGGGCAGGAACGAAATGGCGGGCTGCCGCGACCGGGCTCGCGGCAATTCCGTGGCGCGGGTCATCCGGCTCTCGGATCAGGAAAGAAGTGTCGCAACGTGCGACGAACTGGCGACAGAACCTCGTGCCTTTAATTTGGCGTCATGTTGCACCTGCGCGCCTGCTATGTTAGCAAAGCCGCGATTTTAACGGACCCGGCACCTCCCGTGCCGGCCGAAAATCGAAGTCCCGCTTGAATTCCAAGGGCTTGGATCGCTAGGCGCCGCTTTGTGGCGACGGTTTTTCCCTTGCGAGTTTGACAGCAAAAAGAGCGCGTCTGTGGCTGCAGAAGATACGTCCGTTTCTGGTGTGTCCGGCCGTTATGCAACGGCCTTGTTTGAACTGGCCCGCGACCAGAAGGCGGTCGACGAGGTCAAAGCCGATCTCGAGAGATTCGAGGCCTTGCTGGACGAGAGCGCCGACCTGAAGCGCCTCGTCCGCAGCCCGGTGTTCGCGGCTGATGCCCAGTCCAGGGCCCTGTCGGCCGTGCTGGCCAAGGCGGGCATCGCCGGCATCTCCGCCAATTTCCTGAAAGTGCTGACGGCCAATCGCCGCCTGTTTGCGGTGACCGACGTCATCCGCGCCTATCGCGTCCTCGTCGCCAAGTTCAAGGGCGAGACGACGGCCGAGGTCACGGTGGCGGAAGCGCTCTCGGACAAGAATCTCGACGCCCTCAAGGTTGCCCTGAAGTCGGTGACCGGCAAGGACGTCGCGCTGAACGTGAAAGTCGATCCCTCGATCATCGGTGGCCTTGTCGTCAAGCTGGGCAGCCGCATGGTGGATGGCTCGCTTCGCACCAAACTCAATTCGATCAAGCACGCGATGAAAGAGGCAGGCTGATGGACATCCGCGCCGCGGAAATTTCCGCGATCCTCAAGGACCAGATCAAGAATTTCGGCCAGGAAGCTGAAGTCTCCGAAGTCGGACAGGTGCTGTCCGTCGGCGACGGTATCGCCCGCGTCTATGGTCTGGACAACGTCCAGGCCGGTGAAATGGTCGAGTTCGAGAACGGCACCCGCGGCATGGCGCTGAACCTCGAAACCGACAACGTCGGTGTCGTTATTTTCGGTGCCGACCGCGAGATCAAGGAAGGCCAGACCGTCAAGCGCACCCGCGCCATCGTGGACGCGCCGGTCGGCAAGGGTCTGCTCGGCCGCGTCGTCGACGCGCTCGGCAACCCGATCGACGGCAAGGGTCCGATCCAGGCCGACAAGCGTATGCGCGTCGACGTCAAGGCGCCCGGCATCATTCCGCGCAAGTCGGTGAACGAGCCGATGGCGACCGGCCTCAAGGCGATCGACGCCCTGATCCCGATCGGCCGCGGCCAGCGCGAGCTGATCATCGGCGACCGCCAGACCGGCAAGACCGCAATCGCGCTCGACACCATTTTGAACCAGAAGCCGCTCAACGCGCAGCCCGACGAGAACATCAAGCTGTACTGCGTCTACGTCGCGGTCGGCCAGAAGCGTTCGACCGTCGCCCAGTTCGTGAAGGTGCTGGAAGAGCAGGGCGCGCTCGAGTACTCGATCGTCGTCGCCGCCACCGCGTCGGACCCGGCGCCGATGCAGTACATCGCGCCGTTCACCGGCTGCACCATGGGCGAGTACTTCCGCGACAACGGCATGCACGCCGTCATCATCTATGACGATCTGTCCAAGCAGGCCGTCGCCTACCGCCAGATGTCGCTGCTGCTGCGCCGCCCGCCGGGCCGCGAAGCCTATCCGGGCGACGTGTTCTATCTGCACTCCCGCCTGCTCGAGCGCGCGGCGAAGCTGAACAAGGACCAGGGCTCGGGCTCGCTGACGGCGCTGCCGGTCATCGAAACCCAGGCCAACGACGTGTCGGCCTACATCCCGACCAACGTCATCTCGATCACCGACGGTCAGATCTTCCTGGAAACCGACCTGTTC
Organism: Bradyrhizobium sp. Y36; assembly: GCF_002531575.1. Taxonomy (GTDB): domain Bacteria; phylum Pseudomonadota; class Alphaproteobacteria; order Rhizobiales; family Xanthobacteraceae; genus Bradyrhizobium. Next base: position 275,699 of record NZ_NWTI01000007.1, read on the forward strand.
TTCCAGGGCATCCGTCCCGCGGTGAACGTCGGTCTGTCGGTGTCGCGCGTGGGTTCGTCCGCGCAGACCAAGGCCACCAAGAAGGTCGCCGGCAAGATCAAGGGCGAGCTGGCGCAGTACCGCGAAATGGCGGCGTTCGCACAGTTCGGCTCCGACCTCGACGCTTCGACCCAGCGCCTGCTCAACCGGGGCTCGCGCCTCACCGAGCTCTTGAAGCAGCCGCAGTTCTCGCCGCTGAAGATGGAAGAGCAGGTCTGCGTGATCTGGGCCGGCACCAACGGCTATCTCGATCCGCTGCCGCTCAACAAGGTGCGCGCGTTCGAGGACGGCCTGCTGTCGCTGCTGCGCGGCAAGCACGTCGACATCCTCAATTCGATCCGCGACAGCCGCGATCTCTCCGACGACACAGCTGCCAAGCTGAAGTCGGTGGTCGAAGGCTTCGCCAAGAGCTTCGCGTAACTAACAACCGTCATGGCCGGGCTAAAGCGCGAAGCGCGTCTTCGCAAATGATGTCCCGGCCATCCACGTCTAACGGCGTGTGAGGCGGCACGTGGATGCCCGGGACGAGCCCGGGCATGACGACTGGGATAGGCTAGCGGCTTGATCGCAAGGATCGAACCGCCGGGGTGAACGAAGAATGGCGTCACTTAAAGACATGCGCGTCCGCATCGCCTCCACCAAGGCGACGCAGAAGATCACCAAGGCCATGCAGATGGTCGCAGCTTCCAAGCTGCGCCGCGCGCAGACCGCCGCGGAAGCGGCGCGTCCCTATGCCGACAAGATGAGCGCGGTGATCTCCAACATCGCCAGCGCTGCGGCGGGCTCGCCCGGCGCACCGGTGCTGCTGGCCGGCACCGGCAAGGACCAGGTTCATCTGCTGCTGGTCTGCACCGGCGAGCGCGGCCTGTCCGGCGCCTTCAACTCCTCGATCGTGCGTCTCGCCCGCGAGCGCGCCCTGGCGCTGATGGCGCAGGGCAAGGACGTGAAGTTCTTCTGCGTCGGCCGCAAGGGTTACGAGCAGCTCCGCCGCCAGTTCGACAAGCAGATCGTCGAGCACATGGACCTGCGGAGCGTCCGCCAGCTCGGCTTCGTCAATGCCGAGGACATCGCCAAGAAGGTGCTGGCGCGGTTCGACAACGGCGAGTTCGACGTCTGCACGCTGTTCTATTCGCGCTTCAAGTCGGTGATCGCGCAGATCCCGACCGCCCAGCAGGTCATTCCGCTGGTGGTCGAGGAGGGCGCTGCCGCCAACACCACGTCTTACGAATACGAGCCGGAAGAGGACGAGATTCTCACCCGTCTCCTGCCGCGCAACCTCGCGGTCCAGATCTTCCGCGCGCTGCTCGAGAACAACGCCTCGTTCTACGGCGCGCAGATGAGCGCGATGGACAACGCGACGCGCAACGCCGGCGAAATGATCCGCAAGCAGACGCTGGTCTACAACCGCACGCGTCAGGCGCAGATCACCAAGGAACTGATCGAAATCATCTCGGGCGCCGAAGCCGTCTAAGGACGCATCGGTACCCATCAACGCAACATCCCGGTCTACGGACCGTGGTTTAGAAGTTCGGATCGAAGGAGACATTCAATGGCAGCCCAGCTCGGTCGCGTCACCCAGGTCATCGGCGCCGTCGTCGACGTGCAGTTCGAAGGCCACCTGCCGGCCATTCTCAATTCGCTCGAGACCAAGAACGGCGGCAACCGCCTGGTGCTCGAAGTCGCCCAGCATCTCGGCGAGTCGACCGTCCGCACCATCGCGATGGACACCACCGAAGGTCTGGTCCGCGGCCAGGAAGTGACCGACACCGGCGCTCCGATCCGCGTTCCCGTCGGTGAAGGCACGCTCGGCCGCATCATCAACGTCATCGGCGAGCCGATCGACGAAGCGGGTCCCGTCAAGACCGAAGGCCTGCGCGCGATCCACCAGGAAGCGCCGACCTACACCGACCAGTCGACCGAAGCTGAAATTCTCGTCACCGGCATCAAGGTCGTCGACCTGCTGGCTCCCTACGCCAAGGGCGGCAAGATCGGCCTGTTCGGCGGCGCCGGCGTCGGCAAGACCGTGCTGATCCAGGAGCTGATCAACAACGTCGCGAAGGCGCACGGCGGTTATTCCGTGTTCGCCGGCGTCGGCGAGCGGACCCGCGAGGGCAACGACCTCTATCACGAGTTCATCGAGTCCAAGGTCAACGCCGACCCGAAGAACCCGGATCCGAGCGTGAAGTCGAAGTGCGCGCTGGTGTTCGGCCAGATGAACGAGCCGCCCGGCGCCCGCGCCCGCGTCGCGCTCACGGGTCTCACCATCGCGGAAGATTTCCGCGACAAGGGCCAGGACGTGCTGTTCTTCGTCGACAACATCTTCCGCTTCACCCAGGCCGGCTCGGAAGTGTCGGCGCTCTTGGGCCGTATTCCTTCGGCGGTGGGTTATCAGCCGACGCTCGCGACCGACATGGGCGCGCTGCAGGAGCGCATCACCACGACGCAGAAGGGTTCGATCACCTCGGTGCAGGCGATCTACGTTCCGGCCGACGACTTGACCGACCCGGCGCCGGCGACCTCGTTCGCGCATCTTGACGCGACCACCACGCTGTCGCGCTCGATCGCCGAAAAGGGCATCTATCCGGCGGTGGACCCGCTCGACTCGACCTCGCGCATGCTCTCCCCGCTGGTCGTCGGCGAGGAGCATTACGCGGTCGCCCGTCAGGTCCAGCAGGTGCTGCAGCGCTACAAGGCGCTCCAGGACATCATCGCCATTCTCGGCATGGACGAGCTTTCGGAAGAGGACAAGCTGACCGTGGCCCGCGCCCGCAAGGTCGAGCGCTTCATGTCGCAGCCGTTCCACGTCGCCGAAATCTTCACGGGCTCGCCGGGCAAGTTCGTCGACCTCGCCGACACCATCAAGGGCTTCAAGGGCCTGGTGGAAGGCAAGTACGACCACCTGCCGGAAGCCGCCTTCTACATGGTCGGCACCATCGAAGAAGCGGTCGAGAAGGGCAAGAAGCTGGCTGCGGAAGCCGCCTAAATTCAAGGTGTCATCGCCGGACTTGATCCGGCGATCCATCAAGTAGGATCTCGATGGATGGTCCCGCGGGTCAGGCCCGCGGGGGACAAGCGGAAAACAACGGATAGCCCATGGCCACCTTCCACTTCGATCTCGTCTCTCCGGAAAAGCTCGCCTTCTCGGGCGAGGTCGATCAGGTCGACGTTCCCGGCGTCGAAGGAGACTTCGGCGTGCTGGCGGGGCATGCGCCGGTCGTGGCGGCGATCCGCCCCGGCATTCTCACCATCACCACCGGCGGCAAGCACGAGAAGATCATCGTGCTCGGCGGCCTCGCCGAAGTCTCCGAAAAGGGCCTGACCGTGCTCGCCGACGTCGCGACGTCGCTGGCCGAGCTCGACCGGGCCCAGTTCGCCGAGACCATCTCGGAGATGGAAGAGAGCCTGAAGGAGCACGAAGGCGGCGAGCTCGACCAGGCCATCGCGCGGCTCGACCACTTCAAGAGCATCCAGCATCAGCTCAACTCCACGGCTATGCACTAAGCCCCGGGGCACCGCTCCGGGGCTCGAGTCTGCAATTTTCGAACAAGTTCAGCGCTCGTCACTGATCGTGGCGGGCGCTGAAACTTTGTTGCACCGTGCTGGGGAAGGCGGCATTCTGCCCGCGTATTTTGTTCCCGGGGCAGGGTGCAGATGAAACGCAAGATCGCAGCGATTTTCGCAGCCGATATTGCCGGTTACTCGAGGCTGGTCGCGGAAGACGAGGAGGAGACGCTGCGGCGTCTGGCCTCCTATCGCGAGGTCGTCGACGATTTCATCGCCAGGGCCAGCGGCCGCATCTTCAATACCGCAGGCGACGCCGTGCTTGCGGAATTCCCGAGCGCGGTCGATGCGGTGCGCTGCGCGATCGACATCCAGGAATCCCTGCGTACCCGCAACATGGCCTATCCGCCAAGCCGGCAGATGTCGTTCCGCATCGGCATCACCATCGGTGACGTGGTCGAGCGCGACGGCGATCTCTTGGGCGACGGCGTCAACATCGCAGCAAGGCTCGAAGGCCTCGCCGAGGTCGGCGGCATCTGCGTCTCCCGCGCGGTGCATGAGCAGGTCGCCAACAAGCTCTCGGTGCAGTTCGCCGATATCGGCGCGCAGGAGGTGAAGAACATCCCGACGCCGGTGCATGCCTACATGGTCGCGATGCGGCGCGAGGACGGCAGCTATTCCAAGCCGCAGGTGAAGAAGGTCGCGGGCAAGGTGGCCGCAGCGCCGGTGTGGATGTGGCCGCTGGTGGTGGCCGTGGTCTCGATCGTCGGCATTGTGGTCACCGGCTTTCTCTACAATACCAAGCTCAAGCAGACCGCGACCGTCGCGGCTCCGGCCGTGACGCCCAGCGCTGCGCCGAGCGCCGCGCCGACGGCAATGGCCGCGTCGCCGACGCCGACCCAAATGGCAAAGGCGCCGATGGCGCCGTCGAATGCCGGCGCCGCGATGGCGCCGATGCCGTCGTCGTCGCCGTCACCGACATCAGGCCAGCTTTCGGCCGATGCCGTCCCCTTCATCAACGAGCGCGTGCGCGCCTTCCTCGCCGGCGATTATGCGAGCTCCGGCGATTACAAGGCCTTCGCACTCAATGTCGGCGGCTTCACCGGCTCGGCGATGAACCAGCCGACCGAGGAAGCCGCGCGCAACATGGCGATCGAGCAGTGCCAGAAGCGCGCCGACGCCGCGCAGTCGCCGCGGCGATGCGAGCTCTATGCGCTCGGCAACACTGTCGTGTACGCGCATGGCAAGCCGCCGATGCCGCCGTCACCCTACTTCCGGCATGATGCGATGATCGAGCGGGCCTTCGCATCGAAGGATTTTCCGATCGTGCGGGAGCCGCAGAAAGTCCGGCTCGAGAACATCTTCGTGCCCGCGGCGAAATCCCGCTCGGTCGCGCTCGGTCCGGGCGGACAATATTTCATGGTGCTCGGCGCCTCGTCCGCAGAGGATGCAGCGCGGCGGTCGCTGGAATCGTGCGGCGCGATCGCCGGCGTGGCGTGCCTCGTGGTTGCGATCGACGACAATTTCGTCGTGCCGATCCCGACCCTGTTCAGGATCACCGGCTTCTTCAATGCGGCGAGCAACTCCTCGATCGTGGCGGATGCGCGCGGCGAGGTGGTGCGCAAGCTCGGCGACGCCATGGGCTGGAATGCGGTTGCCGTCGGCACCGCCGGCCGGGCAGGTCTTGGCCTCAAGGCCGCCGACGAGCAGGCCGCCGTCAAGTCCGCGCTGGCCGATTGCGCCAAGCGCGACGGCGATTGCCACGTCATCGCAATCGGTCCGTTCACGGTGGGGCCGATCAATTAGCCGTTGAAAATTCTCTCATGATTTCAGACCCCATTCTACTGTGCATGGGGTTGTTTTCGCAGTTTTAGTTTGCGAAGGCCGCAAACTCGCTTGCCACCGCGCGATAGACCTCCCGCCGGAACGGCACCACGAGATCGGCGACGCGGTCGAGGCGCTCCCAGCGCCAGGCATCGAACTCCGCGGGCTGGCCGTTCTGCGGCGTCAGCGGATCGATTTCGTCATCCTTGCCGGTGAAGCGCAGCGCGAACCATTTCTGGCGCTGGCCGCGGAATTTGGCGAGGCGATGGGTCTGCGGGCCGTCGTAGGGTGGGAACTCGTAGGTGAACCAGTCGGTCTCGCCGAGGAAATTTGCGCTGACGACGTTGGTCTCCTCCCAGAGCTCGCGCATCGCCGCATCGCGCAGGTTCTCGCCTTCGTCGACGCCGCCCTGCGGCATCTGCCAGTCGAGGCCGGGCAGGATGATCTCGGGCCCGTCGCCCTTGAAACGGTGGCCGATCAGCACGCGGCCGTCGGCATTGAACAGGGCGATGCCCACGTTAGGGCGGTAGGGCTTTTCATTCGTCACGCGTGGATCTTTCGTCGTCAGTCCGGGTGATGCATTAGCATCGAACCCGGCATGGCGACTGATTTATTCCTCTGCCAGTGCGGAGAATTCCTGCACCACGCGCTCATAGACCGGGCGCTTGAAGGGAATGATGAGCCCGGTCAGATTCTTCATCGGCTCCCAGCGCCAGCTGACGAACTCGGCCTTGTGGCCGCCGCCGCCGGGCTTTTCGACGTTGATCTCGCTGTCCTTGCCGGTGAAGCGCACCGCATACCATTTCTGGCGCTGGCCGCGGTAGCGGCCCTTCCAGGCGCGTCCGGCCACCGTGCGCGGGATGTCGTAAGTGAGCCAGTCGGGGACCTCGCCGAGCCGCTCGACCGAGCGCACGCTGGTCTCCTCGTAGAGTTCGCGCTTGGCGGCTTCCCAGGTGTCCTCGCCGGGATCGACGCCGCCCTGCGGCATCTGCCAGACATGGGTGTCGTCGACATGCTCGATGCCGCCGGCACGGCGGCCGATAAACACCAGTCCCTTTGGGTTGATCAGCATCACGCCGACGCAGGTCCGGTAGGGCAGATCCTCGTAACGCGCCATTCCGCCAGACCTCTCGCATGCTGCCGGTACGGCTCAACCGGCCCCCTGCGGGGCCGGTGGCGTACCAATTCGTTGATTTAGCTGGATTTTGATTTCAGCATCGCGGTTGTCAATGGCACCAAGAGAATACCCCGGTCGCCCAATGTCTTGGTCCAGGCGCTGATGCGGTCGATCGAGACGGGAAGGGCGGAGGCCGTGCCGACGGCCGCGCCGCGCTCGCGTGCCGCCGATTCGAGCTTGTTCAGGGCGCGGTCGATCTCGGTCGGGGTCGGTACCGCGTCGATCGCGATGTCGCCCTTGCCGAACGGCATCGCCGCGCTGCTTGCTGCCTGGGACGCGATGCTGCGGGGCGAGGAGCCGTCGTCGAAGAAGCCGAGGCCGCGCTTGGCCGCCTCGCGGATGATCGGCTGCATCGCCGGCTCCGTCGCGACGAAGCGCGCGCCCATGAAATTGGCGATGCCGGCATAGCCCTGCATCCGGCTCAGATGCCAGTACAGGCGGTCCATGTTCTGGTCGGGGCTGAGCGAGGTCAGCAGCGTCTGCGGGCCCGGGTCGTTGTCCGGAAAATCGTAGGGCTCCATCGGGATCTGCAGGAAGATCTCGTGGCGCTGCGCGCGGGCGCGCTCGGCGAGCTTGCCGGGATCGGCGCCATAGGGCGTGAAAGCCAGCGTCACCGCCGGCGGCAGCTTCATGATCGCGTCGGTGGTCTTGGCGGCGCCGACGCCGAGGCCGCCGATCACGATGGCGACCACCGGCATCTTGGCGGCCTTGGCGCGGTCCGCATCCGCGGCGTAGACGTTGAACGGCTTCAGGTCGCCGGAGACGACCGGGATCATGCCGTAGCGCGACTTCTCCAGCAGCTTCGAATCGATTCCGGCCATGACCGGCGGCGGAGCCGAAGCGGCCGCCGCCTCGCTTTTGTTCGTTGCATCGCCAGCGCCGATCACCACGTCGTGGCGCGCACCGGTCGAGCCGTCGATCATGGTGACGGTCTTCTGCTCACCGGGGGCAGCCTGCTTCGGCGCTTCCTTGGTTTCGTGCTTGCTGTCCGCAGGAGCGGCCGGCTTCTCAGCGGGAGCCTTGTCTGCGCCGTTCTCGCGGATCGCGAGCCGCGTCATCGGCTCGCCGCCGAGCGGATCCTTGTTGAAGATGGCGAAGCCGGCAAAGGTGAGCAGGAACAGGCCGAGCAGCACGGCGAGCAGCTGCATGGCCGAGAACGGCAGCCGCAGCCGGCGTTTCCGGCGCGGCTTATCCTGTCCGAGCGGGGCGCTCAGATCGTCGGCCGTTTCAGTCATGCGCGATCCCGAATCACTGCAAAAGACGATACCACGCCGAGGTCAAGCGGCGGCAGGCCGGGATAGGCCGGGGATGCCAGGAGTTCCAAACGAAAAGGGCGGCTCCTGGAGCCGCCCTTTGTGGGATCGCGTGAGCCGCGGGCTTAGTTGGCCGCCTTAGTTCGCCGCCTTGGGCTTGTCGGTCGTGGCCTTGGTGTCGCCGCCGGGAGCGGGCGCGGCCGAGGCGCTGTTCTTGATGCCGTGGAGCAGGTCGCCGGCGAGCTTGAGCGCCTTGTCGTCCTTGGCGTCCGGCGGGACGTAGGACTGCGAGCCGGTCTTCTCGTCGCCGTCGTTCTTGAGATGGCCGCGCAGCGAAGCCTCGCCCTTGGTGTCGGTGCGCGCCTTCAGCTCGTCCGGCACGTCCTGCAGCACTTCGATGTCGGGCACGATGCCCTTGGCCTGGATCGACTTGCCCGACGGCGTGTAGTAGCGCGCCGTGGTCAGGCGCAGTGCGCCGTTGCCGCTTCCGAGCGGGATGATGGTCTGCACCGAGCCCTTGCCGAACGAGCGCGTGCCGACGATGGTCGCGCGCTTGTGGTCCTGCAGCGCGCCCGCGACGATTTCCGACGCCGAGGCCGAGCCGCCATTGACCAGCACGATGACCGGCTTGCCCTTGGTGAGGTCGCCCGCATGCGCGGTGCGGCGCTGAGTCTCCTCGGCATTGCGGCCGCGGGTCGAGACGATCTCGCCCTTCTCCAGGAACGAGTCGGAGACGGTGACCGCTTCCTCGAGCAGGCCGCCCGGGTTGTTGCGGAGGTCGATGATGTAGCCCTTGAGCTTGTCGCCGATCTGATTCGAGAGGTTGGCGACCTCGCGCTTCAGGCCCTCGGTGGTCTGCTCGTTGAAGGTGGTGATGCGGATATAGGCGATGTCGTCCTGCTCGACGCGCGCGCGCACCGAACGGACGCGGATGTTGTCGCGCACCAGCGTGACGTCGAGCGGATTGTCCTGGCCCTTGCGGATGATCTTCAGCTTGATCTTGGTGTTGACCGGGCCGCGCATCTTCTCGACCGCCTGGTTCAGGGTCAGGCCCTGCACCGCCTCGTCGTCGAGATTGGTGATGATGTCGTTGGCCATGATGCCGGCGCGCGAGGCCGGCGTGTCGTCGATCGGCGAGACCACCTTGATCAGGCCGTCTTCCATCGTGACCTCGATGCCGAGACCGCCGAACTCACCGCGGGTCTGCACCTGCATGTCGCGGAAGCTCTTGGCGTCCATGTAGCTCGAATGCGGATCGAGGCCCGTGAGCATGCCGCTGATGGCGGATTCGATCAGCTTGGTGTCGTCGGGCTTCTCGACATAGTCCGAGCGCACGCGCTCGAAGACATCGCCGAACAGATTGAGCTGGCGATAGGTGTCCGCGGTGGCGGCTCGCGCGCTGGAGCCCATGAACACCGCGCGCGGCTGCGTCACGAACAGCGTCAGCGCCGCACCGGTGGCTGCGCTGAGGAGAATTACTGAAGTCTTGCGCATCATCCGCGAACCTTCTCGCCTTCATTTGCGGCCCACCATGGGCCTGGATCGATTGGAGTGCCGTCCTTACGGAACTCGACATACAGCACAGGTTGACTCGCGTTCGTCGCGAGAATGGAGGCGACTTGAGATGTCGACCCCATGGTCGCGACCGGCTCCCCCGTGAGCACAAACTGTCCGATGTTGACCGAAATGCGCTCCATCCCGGCGATCAGGACATGATACCCGCCCCCGGCGTTGAGGATCAAGAGTTGTCCATAGCTGCGGAACGGGCCGGAATAGACCACCCAGCCGTCACACGGCGTCGTGACCTGGGAGCCGGGCTTGGTCGCCAGCGAAATGCCCTTCTGGACCCCGCCGACCCCGTCGGAACCGCCAAACTCCCTGATCTTGTTACCGTTAACCGGAAGCGGGAGCAGACCCTTGGCTGAGGCGAACGCGATCGCCGGGGTGGTGCGGGAACGGTCCTTGAAAGCGCCGGGGCCGGCCTTGGCGCTGGCGGCTGCCAGCTTGGCTTCCTTGGCCTCGGCCTGCCTGGCAGCCTCGGCGGCCTTCTCGGCGGCCTTGGCGGCGCTTTGCAGGTCCTGCTCCATCTTGGTGATCAGGCCCTGGAGATCGCCGACCTGCTTCGACAGCATGATCGCGCGCGAGTTCTCGGCGTCGAGATCCTTTTCGCGCGCCGCCTGCTGGCGCTGCCGCTCGTCGACGAGGGCGGTGAGGCGGGTCTGGTCGCTCCTGACCTTGTCGCGGTCGGAGGCGAGCTGGTCGCGCTCGGTGGCGATGGTTTTGCGCAAGGCGACGAGCTCGCCGAGCTCGCTTGCGATCTTTTCGGCGCGGCCGCGCAATTCGGGGACGACGGCGCCGAGCAGCATCGCGGTGCGCAGCGATTGCAGTGCATCCTCGGGACGCACCAGCAGCGCCGGCGGTGTGCGCCGTCCGGCCCGCTGCAACGCCGCCAGCACCTCGACGATGTCGGCGCGGCGCGAATCCAGCGAAGCGCGCATCTCCTGCTCGCGGCCGTTCAGGTTTCTCAGCCGCGCTTCGGTGTCGTCGATCTTGGTCTCGACCCCGCGCACATTGGCCGCGGTGTCGATCAGCTGTTGATTGAGCTGCGTGCGGTCCTTGCCGAGCGAGGTGATCTCGGCCTTGAGCTTGGCCTGTGCTTCCTCCGCGCTCTTCTGCCGGGCGCGGGCGGCTTCCAGCTCCTGCTCGCGCTGCTTGATGGCGTCGGGCGAGACGGCTGCGGTCTGTGGCGCCGGCGTTACCGTCTGAGCTTGCGCGAGGCTTGTGTTCGCTTGCGCGAGGCTTGCGCCGGCAACGCCCGTGATCAGCAGCAGGTTGAGGAGCGGCGCTCGCATCGTGTCGGCAAAGGTGCTCGTTGTGGCGCGCATCACGCGCGGTGATAGGGGTGGCCGGCCAGGATGGTGGCGGCCCGGTAAAGCTGTTCCAGAAGCATGACGCGGACCATTTGATGCGGCCAGGTCGCAGAGCCGAACGCGATCGCGAGCTTGGCCTTACGGCGCAATTCGGGCGAAAGTCCGTCCGCCCCTCCGATCACGAAGATTGTATGTCCGGCCCCCTCGTCGCGCCAGCGGCCGAGATTCCGTGCGAATACGGTGGAATCGAGATTCTGGCCGCGCTCGTCCATCGCCACCAGGATCGCCTTGTCCGGAATATGCGCCGAGATCGCCGCGGCCTCTTCAGCCATCCGCGTGGCGGTGTCGCGCGCGCGGCTTTCGGGGATTTCGTGGATCAGGAGCTCGCGGAATCCGAGCTTGCGGCCGGCCTCGTCGAACCGCTCCAAATAGCGGTCGGCAAGCTCCCGTTCGGGGCCCTGCTTCAGCCGGCCCACCGCAATGACAGCAACACGCATGGTATGTTCAGGGTCGCGTTTTCAGCACCGCGCGCAGGTTGCGCGCGCACGACGCTAGCATGCGCGTCAGCCGATTCGAAATCGGCTCGTCGAGCCTAGATCGCCTTCGCGGCTCCCGGGCCCTGCGTGTACAACCGCTCGAGGTTGTAGAACTCGCGGACTTCGGGGCGGAACACGTGCACGATCACGTCGCCGGAATCGATCAGCACCCAGTCGCAATTGGGCAAGCCCTCGACATGGATGTTCCTGATGCCGTTTTCCTTGAGGCCCTTGGCGACGTTTTCCGCGATCGCGCCGACGTGCCGGTTGGCCCGGCCGGTGGTGACGATCATGTAGTCGGAGTACGCCGATTTGCCGCGAAGGTCGATGGTGACCGTCTCTTCCGCCTTCATGTCCTCGAGGCGGGAGAGGATCAGGCTCAGCGTCTTGTCGGCGTCGGGTTGCGCCTTCAAGGCCGCAGCTTTGGTCGTTGTTTTACGCGCCGGTCTTGCCTTGGGTAAAACAGACTTCGTTGAAGTCTTGGACAATACAGATGTGGTCAGGGACCATTCCTTTCACTGTATCGCGAACGCCGAATCCCGCGCTCACTGGTTACACTACATCATGTGGGGTTAAGGGTTTCAATATGCCAGAGAGCCCCAAAATCCACGCGAAATCCGCACGCGCCGTCTCACGTCGTACCTTTCCAGCTCCCGTCCGGGTTCCGCAGGCCCGTCGAGGACAAATTCAGCTTCAATCCGGTCAGAAACACCCAGGCCGGGGCCGGTCGATCCGCGAGCAGCGCTGCCTTGTTCTCGGGCAGGCGGTAGCGCGATAACGCCCGGGCTGCGGGAGAGGAGAGGGCGCGGAAGCTTTGCGGCGGGCGATCGATCACGGCCATCGGCACCTGGGCGGCGATGCGCTGCCAGTCCTGCCACCGGTGGAATTGAGCGAGATTGTCAGCGCCCATGATCCAGACAAAGCGCAAGCCGCGAAAGCGGCGGCGCAAAATGTTGATCGTGTCGATAGTGTAGCGGGTGCGGATGACGGATTCGAGACAGCTGACCTCGATGCGCGGATCGTCGGCGATCTCGCGCGCGGCCTGCATGCGCGCGCCGAGCTCATGCAGATTGCCGTTCTCCTTCAGCGGATTGCCGGGCGTCACCAGCCACCAGACGCGATCGAGCTGCAATCGCTTCAGCGCGAACTGGCTGATGGCGCGATGCGCCTGATGCGGCGGATTGAACGAGCCGCCGAGCAGGCCGATGCGCATGCCCTCCGTGTAGGGCGGGACCGCTTGTGCCAGGGAACGCGGCACCACGAAATTGTTGCTCAATGCCCGCGCCTCGCGACGTTTACGGTCGGGTCTGTCCGGTGCCGTGGACGCGATATTTGAAGCTCGTCAATTGCTCGGCGCCGACGGGGCCGCGGGCGTGGAAGCGGCCGGTGGCGATGCCGATCTCGGCGCCGAAGCCGAACTCGCCGCCATCGGCGAATTGGGTCGAGGCGTTGTGCAGCACGATCGCGGAATCGACCTCGCTGAGGAATTTCTGCGCCGCAGTCTCGTCCGCGCTCACGATCGCATCGGTGTGATGCGAACCGTGCGTCTGGATGTGCGCGATCGCACCATTGACGCCGTCCACCACCTTCGCCGCGATGATCGCGTCGAGATATTCGGTGTCCCAATCGTCATCGCTCGCAGGCTTCACCCGCGCGTCCGCCTTCTGCACGGCGTCGTCGCCGCGCACTTCGCAGCCGGCATCGAGCAGCATCTCGACCAGCGGCTTCAAATTCTTGGCCGCCGCCGCGCGATCGACCAGCAGCGTCTCGGCGGCGCCGCAGACGCCGGTGCGGCGCATTTTGGCGTTGAGCACGATCGACTTCGCCATCGCGAGGTCGGCGCTGGCATCGACATAGACGTGATTGACGCCTTCCAGATGCGCAAACACAGGCACGCGCGCCTCCTGCTCGACGCGCGCGACGAGGCTCTTTCCCCCGCGGGGTACGATCACGTCGACGGCGCCGTTCAGTCCCGACAGCATCATGCCGACCGCCGCGCGGTCGCGCGTCGGCACCAGCGTGATCGCAGCCTCGGGCAAGCCGGCTTCGCGCAGGCCCTGCACCAGGCAGTCATGGATGGCGCGGCAGGAGCGGAAACTGTCGGAGCCGCCGCGCAGGATCACGGCATTGCCCGACTTCAGGCACAACACGCCTGCGTCGGCAGCGACATTGGGCCGGCTCTCGAAAATCACGCCGACGACGCCAAGCGGCACGCGCACGCGCTCGATGGTCATGCCGTTCGGCCGCTGCCAGCTCTCGGTGACGATGCCGACGGGATCGGCGATGCCGCGCACGATGCCGATGCCCTCGGCCATGCCTTCGACCCGCGCCGGCGTCAGCGTCAGGCGGTCGATGAAGGAGGAGGTGGCATTGCCGGCGGCGCGAGCCTCCGCGACGTCCTCGGCATTGGCGGCGAGAATGGCGGCGGCGTTGGCGCGGATCGCCCGCTCCATGGCTTCGAGCGCCCGGTTCTTCTGCTCCGGCGGCGCCAGCGCCAGCACGCGCGCAGCAGCGCGGGCCCGGGTCCCGAGATCGGACATCAGCGCCTGAAGATCGGCATTGCCGTCGACAGCTTTGAGGGGGGCGGCCATGGGGGTCAAAACCTTCTGCTAAGGCGGTGTCCTAGCACGGAAATCCCGCGTCTGCGAAGGGCGGGGAGGGTATGGCAGGTCTCCCAGGCGGCGGGTCGGCTGGGTCATTGGCCCAGCAAAAAGGGCCGCGGCGGCCCTTACCCGCCCACCACGAGATCGTCGCGGTGGATCATCTCGGCGCGGCCGCTGATGCCGAGGATGGCCATCACATCGGGGGAGGAGCGGCCCTTGATCCGCTCGGCCTCGTCGGCGTCGTAGGCGATCAGGCCGCGGCCGATCTCGCTGGTGTCGGGGCCGCGCACGATCACGGCATCGCCGCGGGCGAACTGGCCCTCGACCTTGATCACGCCGGCCGGCAGCAGGCTGGCGCCGGCGCGCAGCGCCGTCACGGCGCCGGCATCGATCGTCAGCGTGCCCTTCGGCTCCAGCGTGCCCGCGATCCAGCGTTTGCGCGAGGTGATGGGGTTGGCAGGCGTCAGGAACCAGGTGCAGCGGCCGCCATCGGCGATCGCCTGCAGCGGATGCTCGATCTTGCCCGAGGCGATCAGCATATGCGTGCCGCCGGTCGTTGCGATCTTGGCCGCCTCGACCTTGGTGCGCATGCCGCCGCGCGACAGCTCGGACTCGGCGTCGCCCGCCACGGCCTCGATCTCCGAGGAGATGCTCTCGACCACCGGAATCAGTTTTGCATTCGGGTTGTTCTTGGGCGGAGCGTCGTAGAGCCCGTCGATGTCGGACAGCAGCACGAGCAGGTCGGCGCTCGCCATGGTGGCGACGCGGGCGGCGAGGCGGTCGTTGTCGCCGTAGCGGATCTCGTTGGTCGCCACCGTGTCGTTCTCGTTGATGACCGGGATCGCGCGCCACTCCAGCAGCTTGCCGATGGTGGAGCGCGCATTGAGATAGCGGCGGCGCTCCTCGGTGTCCTGCAGCGTGACCAGGATCTGGCCGGCGTCGATGCCGTGCGCGCCCAGCACCTCGGACCAGATCCGCGCCAGCGCGATCTGGCCGACGGCGGCGGCGGCCTGGCTCTCCTCCAGCTTCAGCGGACCGCGCGGCAGCTTGAGGCGGCTGCGGCCGAGCGCGATCGAGCCGGAGGAGACGACGAGGACGTCGCGCCCTTCCTTGTGCAGCTTGGCCATGTCGTCGGCGAGCGCGGCGAGCCAGGACGCCCGCACCTCGCCCTTGTCGGAATCGACCAGCAGCGCGGAGCCGACCTTGACGACGATGCGGCGGAATTGACTGAGTTCGGGGCTGGCCATAGGACGCTTGGGCGATCTGCTCTGCATTGGAAACGGCGGAGCGAGAAGGCGGCGCCGATGGGCCCGCTTTTGCAGCAGGACGATGGCCGGCGCAAGGCGGCCAGGATGGTAAACCGCAAATGTCGGCCTTGTCCGGGACGCGTCTCTGGTCCTAACTGGTATCAACCAAAATGGGGTCGAAGGGGAAACGCATGGATCGCCGCACGTTCATGGCCGGATGTCTCGGGCTGCCGCTGCTGGCGCAGGCAGGCGAGGCGCAAGCACAGGCCGGGCTGACCAAGATCGTCTTCCCGTTTGCGGCGGGCGCCGGCGGTGACACGCTGTGCCGGCTGATCGCGCAGGAGATGGCCCCGGTGCTGCAGCGGACCATCGTGGTCGAGAACCGCACCGGCGGCGACGGCCTGATCGGCATCAAGGCGGTGAAGGGCGCGAGCCCCGACGGCAGCATGGTGCTGGTGACGACGGGCCCCACCATGTACCTGCTGCCGATGGTGGAGACGACGCCCAGCTTCGACACGGCGAAGGATTTCGTACCGGTGTCGCTGCTGGCGCGGTTCGAATTCGCGCTGGTGATCAACCCGGCGGTCGAGGCCTCCGATTTCAAGAGCTTCGTGGCGTGGCTGAAGGCGCATCCGGACAAGACCTCGTTCGGCGTGCCGAGCAACGGCACCATTCCGCACTTCATGGGCTCCAAGCTCGAGAAGGATCTCGGCATTGCCCTGACGCGGGTGCCCTATCGCGGCAGCGCGCCGATCCTCAACGACCTCGTCGGCGGACACATCGCTTTCGGGATCACCACGCTGGCCGATGCGTTGCCGCAGCATCGCGCCAAGGGCGTGCGGATCATCGCGGTGTCGAGCGCGGAACGCTCGCCTTTCGCGCCCGAGGTTCCCACGCTGAAGGAGAGCGGCATCGATCTCGTCGCCGACGCCTGGTACGGCATGTGGCTTCCCGCCGGCAGCCCGCCGGAGTTTGCCAGCAAGCTCGGCGCCGCCTCGAGCGCCGCGCTCGCCAGGCCCGAGGTGAAAGAGAAGCTCACGGCGATCGGGTTGATCCCGGTCGGCAGCAACGCGGACGGGCTGGCGAAGGAGCTCGCCGCGAACATCGCGTTGTGGCAGCCGATCGTGAAGGCGACGGGATACAAGATCGAGAATTAAACTCCCTCGGCGCCCCACACTCCGCCGTCATGGCCGGGCTTGACCCGGCCATCCACGTGCGTCCGCGATTGCCGTAAGACGTGGATGCCCCGGGTCAGGCCCGGGCATGACGAGTTGAGAGAGTTTCTCTCTGCTCACTCACATCTTCGCGCGCTGCGCGATGCCGTCCTTGATCGCCGTGAGCTCTTTCTCGTCCCAGATGCCGATCAAGACGCCGCCCTTCACTTGCAGCTGGTTGTCCGCATAGGCCGCGATCTTCTCGCGCGGCGTGGTGATGTGGCCGCTCGGATGCAGCGCCCAGTCGAACAGCTCGGCCTGCAGCCGCGCGATGATGCCGGCGCAATCAGGGTCGTCGCCGCGATCCAGATATTCTTCCGGATCGGTTTCGAGATCGTACAGCATCGGGCGGAAGCCGGAGGCGTGGATGTATTTCCAGCGGCCGTCGAACACCATGAACAGGCGGCAGCGCTCGATCGGCTGGTTCAGCTTCAGTCGCACGTCCTGCATGGCATAGTCGTATTCGGAGAACGCGACCTTGCGCCAATCCGCAGGCGTCGGCCCGCGCAGCAGCGGCAGCAGCGAACGCCCTTCGAGAATGTGCCCGGGCACCTTGCCGTCGAAATAATCGACGAAGGTCGGCGCCAGATCGATGCCTTCGACCAGCGCATCGCTGCGGGTGCCGCGGGTGGCGTCGGCTTCCTTTGACGGATCGATGACGATCAGCGGGATCTTCGCCGATTGTTCGTGGAACAGGTCCTTCTCGCCCATCCAGTGATCGCCGAGATAATCGCCATGATCGGAGGTGAACACGATCATGGTGGTGTCCAAGAGGCCGCGCTCACCCAAGAATTTCATCAGCACGCCCATCTGGTCGTCGATCTGGGTGATCAGGCCCATATAGGTCGGGATCACCTTCTCGCGGGCCTCATCGCGTGCCATGTTGCGGGAGTAGCGCATGTCCATATAGGCGCCGAACACCGGATGCGGATTTTGCCGCTCGCGTTCGGAGCGGATCACCGGGATCATGTCGTCGGTCGAATACATGCTCGCATAGGGCTCGGGCGCGATGTAGGGCCAGTGCGGCTTGATGTAGGACAGATGCAGGCACCACGGCCGGCCGTCGGTCTCGGCCTCGCTGATGAAATCCATCGCACGGCGCGTCATGTAGGGCGTCTCGGAATGCTCGTCCGGCACGCGCGCGGCCTTGTCGGCGTGCACCAGCAGCCAGCCGTTCTGCAGGGAGCCGTCTTCCGCGGCACCGGAGTTGGCCCAGTGCTCCCACGGGTTGGTCGCTTCAAAACCTTGGCTGCGCAGGTACTCGTCGTATTTCGGCCGCGGCCGCCCCGTGGGATGCAGGCCGTCGTCGCGCTCATACGGCTCGAAGCCGCATTCGGCGACGTGCACGCCGATGACAGATTCCGGGGGAATGCCGAGCGCCTTCATGCCTTCGAGATCGGGCGCCATGTGGGTCTTGCCGACCAGCACGTTGCGCACCCCGATCTTCCTGAGGTGATCGCCGAGCGTGGGCTCGCCGACACGCAGCGGCCAGCCGTTCCAGTGCGAGCCGTGCGAGCGCATGTAGCGGCCGGTGTAGAACGACATCCGCGAGGGGCCGCAGATCGGCGATTGCACGTAAGCTTTCGAGAACAACACGCCGCGCTTCGCCATGGCGTCGATGTTCGGCGTCTTCAGCGTGGGATGGCCGGTGCAGCCGAGATAATCGTAGCGAAGCTGGTCGCACATGATCCAGAGAACGTTCTTCGCGCGCGCCATGCGTCATCCCTGCATTTTCTTGATGGTTTGATGCTGCGCTATCGGAGGCGCGAAGACAAGCCGGTGATGCGCATGGCCGTGGCCATCCACTCCGCTGTCGTCCCTGCGAACGCGGGGACCAATAACCCCAGGGAGAGGTTTGGCGAAGACTGGAGGTGATCCTGCTTCGGTACGAAGACCGCGGATAACCGATGGATCACGCGGTATGGGTCCCTGCGTTCGCAGGGACGACGGTGGAGAGAGTCTAGGCCGACCACGGCTCCGCTTCGGCCGCGCTCTTCGCCTTGGCGGAGACCGGGGCCTCGCCGATCACCTCGACGAGCGCGCGCAATGCTTCCTTCACGCCCTGACCGGTCACGCCGGACAGCAGCAACGGCGTCTTCTTGGAGGCGCGCTTCAGCCGCTCCTTCTGCTTCTTCAGCTCGTCCGGCTCGACCGCGTCGATCTTGTTCAGCGCGACAATCTCGATCTTGTCGGTCAAGAGCCCGCCATAGGCGTCGAGCTCCTTGCGCACCGTCTTGTAGGCCTTGCCGGCATGCTCGCAGGTCGCGTCGATCAGGTGCAGCAACACGCGGCAGCGCTCGACATGGCCGAGGAAGCGGTCGCCGAGGCCGGTGCCTTCATGCGCGCCTTCGATCAGGCCGGGGATGTCCGCCAGCACGAACTCTCGTCCGTCGGCGTTCACGACGCCGAGCTGCGGATGCAGCGTGGTGAAGGGATAGTCGGCGATCTTCGGCTTGGCCGCGCTGACCTTGGACAGGAAGGTCGACTTGCCGGCATTGGGCATGCCGACGAGGCCGGCATCCGCGATCAGCTTCAGTCGCAGCCAGATCCAGCGCTCTTCGCCCACCTGGCCGGGATTGGCGTTGCGCGGCGCGCGGTTGGTCGAGGATTTGAAATGCGCGTTGCCGAAGCCGCCATTGCCGCCCTCGGCCAGCACGAATTTCTCGCCGACCTTGGTGAAGTCGTGGATCAGCGTCTCGCGGTCCTCGTCGAAGATCTGCGTGCCCATCGGCACCTTCAGCACGATGTTCTTGCCGTTGGCCCCGTGGCGGTCCGAGCCCGAGCCGTTCTCGCCCTTCTGGGCCTTGAAGTGCTGCTGGTAGCGGTAGTCGATCAGCGTGTTCAGCCCGTCGGCGACCTCGATGATGACATTGCCGCCGCGGCCGCCATTGCCGCCGGAGGGACCGCCGAATTCGATGAACTTCTCGCGGCGGAACGCCACGCAGCCGTTCCCGCCGTCACCGGAACGGATATAGACCTTTGCTTCGTCGAGGAATTTCATGGGCCATAGGTAGGCCAGCCGGCCCCCTCCGGCAACCCGGATAGACCCGCAAATTGGCCGAATTTCTCGCGATTTCGCCCCTTGCTTAACCTTCGGGACGGCTCCCGCATCGCCGGGATGTGGTATAGCGGCCCGGAACGGGGCGGAGCGTTGCGGATGCGGCGGCGGGAGTTCATCGGGGGCGCGATCGCGGTTGCCGCGCTGTCGCGGGCGCATGCGCAAGCGGCAATGCCGGTCATCGGCTTTCTGCACGCCGGCTCCGCGGAGGAGAACGTCAAGCGGCTCGCGGCGTTTCGCAAGGGACTGGCGAGCGGCGGCTTCACCGAAGGGCAGAACGTTGCGATCGAATATCGCTGGGCCTCGGGCCGGAACGAGGAGCTGCCGGCGCTCGCCGCCGATCTGGTCCGCCGCAATGTCGCGCTGATCGCGACGCCCGGAACCACGGCGGCCGCCGTGGCGGCCCGGAAAGCCACTGCGACGATCCCGATCGTGTTCTCTTCCGGCACTGATCCGGTCGCGCTCGGTCTCGTCGAGAGCCTCAACCGTCCCGGCGGCAATGCCACCGGCATCACGTCGCTCAATGCGGAGCTGTCTGCCAAGCGGCTCGGCATCTTTCGCGAGCTCGTGCCCGGGGTGTCGCGCTATTTCGCCCTGGTGAAGCCGGGCTCGGCATTGGCCGCGCCCTTTGTTTCCGATCTGGCGCGGGCCGCGGCGCCGCTCGGCATTCGCGTCGAGGTGCTCAATGCAGCTACCGAGGGGGAGATCGACAGCGCCTTCGCGCAGCTGCCGCCGACGCCGGGCGCGGGCCTGGTGTTCGGCCCGGAAGCCTTTTTCTACGTCTATCGCGCGCACATTGCCGAACTGGCGCTGCGTCGCCAGGTGCCGACCATCTTCGACGTCCGCGACTACGTCGAGGCCGGCGGGCTTGCGAGCTATGGCTCGGACTATTTCAACGTGATGGAGCTTGCCGGCCAATACACGGCAAGGGTGCTCAAAGGCGCGCGGCCCGCCGAGCTGCCGGTGCAGCAGGCCTCCAAGTTCGAGCTCGTGCTCAACCGCAAGACCGCCGCGACCCTCGGCCTTGCAATCTCGCCGACATTGCTGGCGACCGCCGATGACGTGATCGAATAGAAGCGAACCGGGCCACGCTCAGGCCGGCGGCGCATCGCCGGCCGGCAGCAGGACGCAGCGCAGGGGATGCTGACGGGCCGCCGCAAGGCTTTGGATCTTGTCGCGGAGGGCCGCGGCCTCGGCGCGGGGAAAGACCCCGCAGGAGCCGCGCTTGCGCGCATGCGTCGAAAACATGATCGCGGTCGCGCGCTCGCGGCCCACCCCGAGGACGTTTTCAAGAACGAAGGTCACGAATTCCGATGGTGTATAGGGGTCGTTCAACAGCACGACCTCCAGATAAGGCGCCTCGCCGTTCTCCGCTTCGACTTCCGCGCCCTTGACGGTGTCATGGCTCAGATAGACCAGGGCATCGGTGCGGGTTGCGCCCTGTGCCAAGAGAAAGCGCCCAACCGGCTCGGCGAACAGCTCGACCAGCATGTCGGCGCCCGTCACCATCGTCCGTTCGGACAGCTGCGCCTCGTTGAAGGCAAGCTGAAGCAGATGACCGAGGCCCGTCGTCGGCTCCGTCGCGCCCGCGGCCTCGACATCCCGCCGCAAGCGCATCAGGTCGATGCCGCAGGCCTGCATCACCGGCGAAGCGTCTTCATCCTCGGTCAAGGCGATCAGCAAATCCTGCGGGCCGGGACGCGTGCGGCCTTGCGCCCGGGCGGCCAAAGTCGCGCGCTGGAGCGAACGCTTCAATGTCTCGGAGCAGGGCGGCAGGAGTGCCATCGCGGGCCATCATTGTACGGGCGGTGTGTGCACGGGGTTTGTCGGCACATGCTCCGCCGTGGTTCACGCTGTGCGGCCCGCTCCGCCGGCGCGAGACGGCCGGTTAGTCCGGCCGCCGCCGGATCAGGAATTTCTGCGTGCCCTCCAGCACCAACTCCTTGCGCTGGTTGAACACGGTGCTGCGCAGCGTGACTGCGCCGGTCGTTCGCCCCGGCACGAGCTCGGTGACCTCCAGTGCGGGGTAGATGGTGTCGTCGGCGTAGACCGGCTTGAGGAACCGGCTCGATTGCTCGAGGAAGCCGACCAGGGATTCCTCGACCATGAAGGGAAACAGGCCGGCGCCGGGCGCGGTGTGGATCAAGGTCTGGAAGCCGTGCGCGAGCAGATGCGGCATGCCGCGGCTGCGGCAATATTCCACGTCGTAATGCACGGGATGGGTATCGCCGCTCGCGGTCTGGAACGCGGCGAAGATCGCCGAGGTCTGCGTCCGGCTCGGCAGCACGAAGCGTTCGCCGACGACGAAATCCTCAAACCAGCGTTGCGCCGGGATCATGCGATGCTGGGTCGGATCGAAGTCGGTCATGGCGATGCTCTCCGCGCGTGTCTGAGCTATCGCTACCGCGCCGCGAAGAGTGCGACAATCCGTTCAATTCGGCGTAGCAGGCTTGCCCGCCGCGGCCACGTCATTAAAACGACCGCAAGCGACCCTACCAGCCGATTCCCGACACGCTCTCCGTTCGTCATTGCGAGGAGCGCAGCGACGAAGCAATCCAGACTCTTTCCGCGGAGACAGTCTGGATTGCTTGGTCGCAAGAGCCCCTCGCAATGACGAGCCCCGAACCCGCAACCCGTCTCGATGCCCCTGTTCAAGAACCTCTCTGCCTATGACGATCGCTCCGCGCGCCTCGCCGGCATCGGGCTGATGGTGCTGTCGATCTTCATGTTCTCGTTCGGCGACGCCATGGGCAAGTTTCTGGTCGGCACCTATTCGGTGGGGCAGCTCCTGTTCCTGCGCGCCTGCGCGGCGCTGCTGCTGCTCGCGCCGATGATCTGGAAGCAGCGTCACCAGTTCCTGCATCTGGAGCGTCCTCGCCTGCAGCTGTTCCGCGTCGTGCTCTCGACGCTGGAGGTCGCCGCCTTCTTCCTCGCGACCGTCTATTTGCCGCTCGCCGACGTCATCACCTATTATCTCGCCGGGCCCATCTTCGTCACGGCGATGTCGGCGATCTTTCTGGGCGAGAAGGTCGGCTGGCGGCGCTGGACCGCGATCCTGATCGGCTTCTGCGGCGTCCTGATCGCATTGCGGCCGTCGGCGCAGACCGTCAGCCTGCCGGCGCTGATCGCGCTCGGCGGCAGCCTGTCCTTCGCGACCTTGATGCTGATCACGCGCAGCCTGCGCAAGACGCCCGACATCGTGATGGCGTCCTCGCAATTCGTCGGCACGTTCTCGCTGGGCGCGGTGCTGTCGGCGTTCAACTGGGTGCCGCCGACGGCGGGCAGCCTCGTGATCTTCGCCACCGCCGGGCTGATCTCGGTGACGGCGCTGTTCTGCGTCAACCGCTCGCTCAAGCTGGCGCCGGCCAGCGTCGTGGTGCCCTATCAATATTCGATGATCGTCTGGGCCGTGATCTTCGGCTTCGTCGTGTTTGGCGACGTGCCGTCGGTCGCGACGATCGTCGGCGCGGCGATCATCATCGGCGCCGGGTTCTACATCTACTTGCGCGAGCGGGATTTGGGGCGGCCGAGTGAGGAAGTGAATCCGCCAGCGTAGCGCTTACCCTCCCCTGGAGGGGGAGGGTCGATCGCGCGAAGCGCGAGCGGGGTGGGGTGATCTCTCCACGCGGGCACTGTTGGACGGGTAGAGACCGTCACCCCACCCCGTCTCACATCTTCGCTGCGCTCGATGTGAGCCGACCCTCCCCCTCCAGGGGAGGGTAAGCGCCTTCGGCCTACCTCAGCCGTCGCGCACTGCTCCAACTCTTCAGCGAGGCCCACACGCCGCGCGACAGGCGGAAGCAGTCGACCGGCGTCGACGATCCCAGCGCGAGGAAGCGGTGCAGCTGCACGCCGCTCCACTGGAAGCCGCACTTCTCCAGCACCTTGCGCGAGGCCGGGTTGGTGACGCGCGCGCCGGCATAGAGGTGCTCGTCCTCGAACTCCTCGAAGAAGAAGTCGATCGCGCCGCGTGCGGCCTCGGTGGCAAAGCCCCGGCCCCAATGCTCGACACCGAGCCAGTAGCCGAGCTCGGCATTGCCAGGCGTGGAGCAGTCGATGCCGACCATGCCGACAGGCCCGCTGTCGTGCTCGATCAGGAACACGGTTTCGCTGCCGAGCGCCGCGGTGGCGCGGATGAATTCGACGGCGTCGTCCTGCGAATAGGGATGGGGGAGACGGCGGGTGTTCTCCGCGACGCGGCGGTCGTTGGCGAGCCGGGCGATGGTCCTGACGTCGGCCAGGGTCGGCCGCCGCAACGTCAGCCGTTCGGTGGCGACGACGCTGGGTCTCGCCTCCGCCAAGGTCACGCTCGTGAAATCCTGCAACATGTCCGGCTCCGTGAAAGTCACTAAGTCAAAGTGAGCAAGTCAAAAGAAAAGGGGAGGCCGGTTTCCCGCCTCCCCTTGGAGCCTTCGATCTCGATGATCTCCAGGACTCCGCCGGTTCAGTGGGACCGGCGGACTCCAATTTGATCCACCGTCTATTCAGCAGCCTCTGCGATCGGGAGTACCGATACGAAAGTGCGGCCGTTGGCTTTGGCCTGGAACGTGACGCGACCCTCGATCTTGGCGAACAGAGTGTGGTCCGTGCCCATGCCGACATTAAGGCCGGGATGCCAGGTGGTGCCGCGCTGACGCGCAATGATGTTGCCGGGAATCACAACTTCCCCGCCGAACGCCTTGATGCCGAGGCGCTTACCCTTGGAATCGCGACCGTTGCGCGATGAACCGCCTGCTTTTTTGTGAGCCATGGCCCGTCTCCGAAAACTTACGTCGTTCTAGATCAATTCCTTGACGGAATCATTTCAAAATTTCTCACGCATCAATTCGTGAATTGGCGTGATCGATTTTGCGTTACTCGGCAGCTTCCGCTGCCGGCTCCTTCGCAACCTTTTCCTTCTTCGGACGCGGGCCCTTGGTGGGCTTGGCGCCGTCAGCCAGGATCTCGGAGATGCGCAGGACCGTGATCTCGTCGCGATAGCCGCGCTTGCGGCGCGAATTCTTGCGGCGGCGCTTCTTGAACGCGATGACCTTGGGGCCACGCTTGTGGTCGAGCACCTCGACCGCAACCGAGGCGCCGGCCACCGTGGGAACGCCGAGCACCGGCGTGTCGCCGCCGAGCACCAGAACTTCATTCAACTGCACGATCGAGCCGACTTCGCCTTCGATCTTGCCAACTTCGAGAACATCATCCGGCACGACGCGGTATTGCTTGCCGCCGGTTTTGATGACTGCGAACATCGTTTTTTTCTCCGTGTTCAATCCCGGCCTCGCGACGAATTGTCCGGGCCGGCTTTTTGTCAGTCGCTATGGGTTTATGTGGTTTTGTGCGGGTAGGGATTTATCCCATTGAAAACCCACGCAAAAACAAGCGGCGCGAGAAACGCCCCGCGCCGGCTGTGGGACTTATAGCCGCCAACCAAGCCAAGTCAAGGAAAACCGCCCAAAACAGCCCGGATTTGAAGGATTTGGCCTGGTTCGAGGCCTTCGGCGGAATCTCGGGCTGCTTTGCAACAAACCGGTTCCCTCGCCGTTGTCCCGGCCGGAACACGTAAAGCGGGCAGGGCTCTTCAATGGCAACAGACGAACTGGTCAAGACGACGACGGGCATCGCCCATCACGGCGCGGAGCGGCTGCCGTCGGTGGACGTCGACAGCTTCAACATCGAGATCAAGGACGAGGACGGCTTTCTCGGCGACCGCGCCAGCAAGGGCGCGTTCCGCGAGATTCTCGACCGCTGGCGCAAGCCGCTGCGCAAGACCGGGGAAGACCCGTTCGGCAAGGAGCCGTCGGACGAGATCAGCAAGAAGACGCTGGACGCCATCCTGGTCGGCGACGACACCGAGGCCTCCGCGCTGGTGCACAGCGCGATCGAGGATTTCGCCCAGGAGCTCGCTTACGTCACGCGCCGCTTCCTCAAGACAAAGGCCTGGGCCAAGACCGAGCGCATCGTGGTCGGCGGCGGTTTTCGCGATTCCCGGCTCGGCGAGCTCGCGATCGCGCGAACCGAGATCATCCTGAAGTCCGAGGACTTCAAGATCGACATGGTGCCGATCCGCCATCACCCGGATGAAGCCGGCCTGATCGGCGCGCTGCATCTGGCGCCGTCCTGGATCTTCGAGGCCCATGACAGCATCCTCGCCGTCGACATCGGCGGCACCAATATCCGCTGCGGTCTCGTCGAGACGGCCTGGAAGAAGGCAAAAGACCTGTCGAAGGCCAAGGTCGTGAAGTCCGAGCTGTGGCGCCATGCCGACGACGAGCCGACCCGCGAAGGCGCGGTGAAGCGGCTCACCAAGATGCTGAAGGGGCTGATCACAGAAGCCGAGAAGGAAGGCTTCAAGCTCGCCCCCTTCATCGGCATCGCCTGTCCCGGCGTGATCAACGCCGACGGCTCGATCGAGAAGGGCGCGCAGAACCTGCCGGGCAATTGGGAGAGCAGCAAGTTCAACCTGCCGGCGAGCCTGCTCGAAGGCATTCCTGAGATCGGCGAGCACGACACCGCGATCCTGATGCACAATGACGGCGTGGTGCAGGGGCTCTCCGAGGTGCCGTTCATGCAGGACGTCGATCGCTGGGGCGTGCTCACCATCGGCACCGGGCTCGGCAATGCCCGCTTCACCAACCGCCGCAAGGACCGGGACACTACGGACAACGGCAAGAAAAAGGGCAAGGAAAACAACAAGGACAGCGCCAAAAGCGACAAGGAGTAACCTTGACTGGTTAGGTTAAGGACCGGATTGCGTTGCGGCGCCGGGGCTGCACGCTAGGGTCGAATTGTCGCCTCACTGGCCGGCGAAGCCGCCCTTCCCAGCCAGTATTTCAATGAGCGGCACCGGGACCGCCAGTGTTTACCGCGTCTGGCGGTCCCACCCCGTTTTTTCCGTGCGCTCGCGCGGGCTCCTCGACGAGCCCCCATCGCTTCAGCAAGACATCGCGCCACGACCCGAGACCCTCATCCTGAGGGCCCGCCGCAGGCGGGCGTCTCGAAGGATGGCCGCAAGACGAATGCCCCCGCTCCATGAGCCGCAGGCGTCACGCCCCTTCACCTGACGGAGGCCAGGGATGATTCGGCTCGGAATCGCACCACCTCACCCGGCACGTGCCAGTCGCCCTGTTGCCCGGCACAAATCTCGCGAAATGCCGCCGAAACCTGCCGCTCCAGCCGCTGAGGCTATGGGCCCGGCTGAAAACGGAGCTGATTTTCCTCTTCCGCGCCTTGTCTGGCCCGCCATCCTCGCCTATTAACGCCCCCAACCACAGGGGCCCTGCCTCTATATGGCGCCTTCAGGAGAGGTGGCAGAGTGGTTGAATGCACCGCACTCGAAATGCGGCATAGGTGCAAGCCTATCGGGGGTTCGAATCCCTCCCTCTCCGCCATCCGCGAATCGCTCGAGTACGGCATTCCCGGAATAATAGGACCACGCCAGCCAAGCGGTTTAGATCCCTCTTGCTCGATTAACACGGACGGGCTTCCCGGTGACTGCTATTCGGATTGCGCAATCAATTCCTCCCGCTTCGACGAGCAGTCGGGACGTCGCGGCAGGCCAACGGTGAATCCAATGTCCGGTTTGTCCGATGGTATGCACATCGGAATTGTTTCTCGACAATAAGAATCGAACCTTCCTCGCTGGCTCCAACTCCTTAAGCTATAGAACGCTTTAGGTTGAGCAGAGTTAGCTCAAATGGGTTGCGCTAATATTCGGCTGACCCACCCTACTAACATACGAGCCAAACCGTTGCGTTAGATTTGCAAGAAAAGCTGGTGCAATAGACGCAATTCGAGAAGGTAGCCGCACTTCCAGCTCCGCCCAACTGAGAGCTTTGAGGTTCTTGAAATCAACCATCAATGGTTGGCCGTTTTCTAGCGGGGGCAGAAAATGAAAAGCGGGCTGGGCCTGATTTAACAACTTACCTAAAAACTCTTCCGCCGCTTTCCGTTGTTTTCCCGATTCGGACGAGAGGGCGGCGATGCTCTCTTTCCAGTTCTGGATCGGTGGCTTCGAAGAGCAATGTGCAAGCAGAACAGTCATGGCTTTCTTAGTCGCCATATCGCACTGCGGCGTCAAAACAACCCAAAGCTCTTCTTCTATTCTAAAAATATCACCAGTGTGCGGTCGCGCCTGTTGCAAAGCCGGACGAATGTAATTCTCGAAGGGATGCCATTTTACAGCGTTCTCAGCATCAAGTCCGAGAATCTCTGTGATGTGGCTGGCGTATTGGCGACTTACAATCCGCACTAACTCGTCATCCTGAATCCCTGCTAATGCCTCATAGCTGGCCCAACGAGGCCAAACCTGTCTCCAAAAGACCGTCGCACCCTGCTCCTGAATTCGTTTCCTAGTATTCCCGAGAATATGCATCATATGGCTAAGGCTACCAAACCAAGCTACTGCGGCCTTGTAGGCGCCCGTGTCGCCCTTATTGAATACTTCTACCATCCCATTCCATCGGCTTTGATCGAAGTCACCTGGATGGCCGCTTATGATAGCCGCAGGAATTCCGTACTGGCTCACACAAAGATCAGCCAACAATTGGCCAGGAACGCCCTTTTCTCCAGGTAATCTTAAATCCAATAATGCTGCATCAAATCTCCTGTCCGCCAAATCCTGGCGCGCGCCTTCATAGCTTCCGGACACGTGAAGCGCGAATGACTTTTCCGGATGTGCGGCATTCCAATCGGTCAGTTCGTCTTGCAATAAAC
The DNA here is from genome assembly GCF_002531575.1 of Bradyrhizobium sp. Y36. GTDB lineage: Bacteria > Pseudomonadota > Alphaproteobacteria > Rhizobiales > Xanthobacteraceae > Bradyrhizobium. The sequence goes on from NZ_NWTI01000007.1 coordinate 303,724, forward strand.
TGAGTTGGGACTTGTCGTCTTCAACAAAAAGTAGCCGGTATGACACTGTCTACCTCACACTGGGAAAGCGAATCTCAAAGCGTGTACCGCCCGAAAAGTCGAGGTGTAAAGAAAGGGTCGCATTTGATCTTGCAAGGGCTTCCCTCGCGATGTTCAAACCGAGCCCCGTTCCGTTGTTGCGAAGCGTGAAGCCGACGTCAAAGATGTTCTCGGCGAACTCTTCAGGAATTCCGGGTCCATTGTCGTCGACCAAAATTATAGCTTCGCGTTGATGCCAGCGAAAACTAATGTCGATGCGGGCATCAGGCGCCTGCGATTGTTCCAACCAGTACACGGAATTGCCGACAAGATTCACTAGGGCAGTACTCAGATCGTCAGGATAGCCAACCAAGCGAATTTCTTGACCATCCACTTTGACTGTCGTGGGTATTTGATGACTAGCAAAAATCTCCAGCGCCGAATAAGCGACATCAACTCCATGGAACTCGATCGATGGACCTCGGCGCGCTCCGGACAACGGTCGAAGAATTTTGAACAAGTTCTGAAGTTTTTCGCCGTTCTCTTGGATCAGAGCAAGCTTGTCCGGGAATTCTGCCTTCGTCGCTTCCGTCAATGCGCTGTTGTTGAACAGGTGCTGATATCTTGTTCTGAGTCGCTGTCCGGTGGCGGCAACGAACGTGGCGCTAGGAGCGCCTTCGTGCAATATTTCACCGATGATCTGTCCGAGCGAAGATTGTGCTTCAAGAATTCGTTGGCGTTCTTCTAAGGCCTCAATCTTTCCGACGAGGAGAGCAGATTGTCGCGCGATCAATGTTTGCGCATCTTGTCGCTTCTCCGGAGATATTGCGGGTATTAGTCGTTCAAGGCTCTCAAGCTCCGAAAGCTTTTTCATTTCGTCGAAAGACGTGGGATTTTTGCGTGATATGTCGGCGTCTTCACGAAACTTCAGCCGCTGTGGTTCGATGACCTGCGCTAACAGCTCTGTCAGTAGTTCGCGGAGACGCCGGAACGAGCCGTTTTCCTCGAAGCCTTCCCGACTACTTTTCTCGATAAGGCCCGATTGCTCCTCGTCTTCGACTGAGACGTATCCGGCTATCTGATTGTGCCCAATTCGCAAAGAGGGGTTCTGTACTCGTCGCTTGTCAAGCGTAAGCCAATCGTTATCTGAATCACCATAAGGGCGAATACGGAAGCCCTTCCGATAAATTGCGACCCCCGCAATCTCGTCCAATATTTGTCGAGCTTCTCTGACGCTTACGGCGCCATATCCGGCTTTTCTAAGTGTTTCTCGAATAGCGCCTGATTCTCTATCGAAAATAGAAAGGCGCACCGAGACGCGGCCACAGTCGTTTTCTTCGTCGCCAAGCGGAACTGAAAGCTTAACTTCGCGAGGCGCTTGGCCGCCGCGCTTTATCTCAATCGTTCCTTGGAAGCGGCCAAAAGAGTCGAAACTTCCGGTCACCTCATAGTCGCTAGTTTCTAGAAGCGGAAATGGATGTATCTCGAACGCTGGATTTATAGGACGGGTTGAGCCCGCTTCGGACACTCGCTGGAATCCAAGAAGTTCGACCCCATCGAATCCGGCAGTTTCGCGTGTGCATTCGGAGAGGTCCAAATAGATGTGAAATTGATCGACTGGGTTCGCTTGGTCTAGCGGTGAAACGAGCCTACGAAGTTCACGATGAAGTCTCTTAAATTTCTCGTCGGTCCAAGTCTCATTCAGCCGAGTTATCTCGATGGTGGTTCCAGGAGGGCTTGTCGTGTCCTGTATTAAATAGTCAATGGAGATATCTGCTAGATATTTTTCTCCGGTAAAGAGATCCCAATCAAGTTCTGGGATTAGAACCTCGATCGGCTGGCCCTCCCGAGCACTGATGGAGTTCAATGCCATTTTCGAGCCGAGCTTTGCTGCGGCGAACCTTCCGATGCCTTTCGAACCCATCATCGCCCGTTGGCGAACTGTCGATCGACGCACTTCAGTTTTTGACGGAGTTGCGGGCTCCATCCACTTGTTTTCAATGTCCGAGAGTGTCATCCCGGCGCCGTCATCAACGAACGTAATACGACCCTCACCGACAACCAAGGGGGGGTGAAACTTGATCGTCACATAAGATGCGTCGGCATCGTAAGAATTTTTCACAAGCTCAATTACAGCTGCTTCGGGCCCGCTTATAAGCTGGTCTCCGATGGTTCGAATGATCCGTGCTCTTGGCCTGAACCGAAGCTTTTGATCTTCACCAGCCGTCGCCATGTATCCCTTGCTGTTATTCCCTCAGGCTCGCTCGAAGGACGATAGATCCCGAAGTTCTCGAATCTACGAATACTTTAGTCTAGCTCCGGTACGGTGGGACTTCAACCGAGGCGGGCATCCTTGGACGAGGGCCCACTTTGGCGTCGGCCAGCATTGCAGAGAGAGGCGGGCTATCCCGCGATAGCGACTCAACAACAAGCGATTCCGCCCAGTTTGCAGCGGACTATACCGTTCCAGACGGAGCCCTTTGTTAGCCCGGTCCGCAACCTGAGATGTTTGGATCTTGTGGACAACGATAACCGAGCGACGGGCAATTGTCGCATCGTTGGCGAGATACGGTTGTCATAGCAGGGCGTGCGGGATCAGAGTTGAAATCTCGACGACTTCGCTTCTGTAGTAGAGTTCCGTGATCTGTTTGTGCTTTACACGAAATTGGCTGCGCCGTTTTTTGTCTGGCTGAGATCCTCCGATGAGCTTGATCGCCGGGTCGTAATAGACGGTCCCCTCGGCAATCGCTTTCAGAAAAAGAATGAAGTCTGTCTGTTCGCAAAGCAGAATGCGCGGGCCGTAAGAATATTCTGGAGGAGGCTCTCGGAAAAGCGATGGGACGTAAGCAGCCTGAGCGTGCTTCCTGTTCCAGTGCTGCATTATGCTTTTGAATGACCAATTGGCGGCGACTTTTGCCTTACGGTCAATCAGCGCTATCTCGCCATCGAGATCTGTGATCTTCCCGCTGTTCTCATCAAACCCTTCGATGATCAGACGCAGACCTGTATCTGCGTGGAAGTCTTTGCCGATGGTATAGATGCCACCAAAGTTTATGCGGTTAGTCTTGCCAGACTTATCCGGGTAGCCGTAGCGGCGCATAAACTCGGGAATACCAAAGTTCCTGTAAAAGCCACCGGTTGGCTCAGGCGTCATAAGCGTCACAGGAAACTTCGGCAGGAACTTCGTGAAGTTATTCACGCCGTACTGTTTGACTTCCCAGCCCATAAAGTCTGGCTCGGAATATCCATTTGGCGTGATGTCGAGCTCGGCTTCAAGTGTATAGCCGCCGCCATTGCGAGCCTTGTATGGTACTTTCATGCCGTCTTTACGCAGCTTCTGCGACATGATCCAGCCCAAGTCGAAGATTCGCTTCAGTTCAGCGAGTAGCATCGATTTGGGATCAGCTTTGAGATCCGGCCCCGAAGGCAGCTCCAAGAACACACCGAGCTGCTCCCACTTCGCGGCAATAACTTCGCGAGCGACGGCGCTGGTCGAAGCAGCCGCGTAGCCGAGTACTTCCCCACTAGGCGCTATGCCGATAACCAGAACGCGGTCAGCATCACGTACCGTCATCACATCAGACGGCGCATCCTCGCACCCCTTGAGGAAACCGGACATCCGGACTTCCGGATATTTCGGGTAAAGAATCAGGTTCGTATCGGGCGCGACGTATTTGGCGTTGCCAGTTATCCAGAAAAAATTGACGCGTGCTTTTGCGCGTTCGCGCTTGCTTCCGGCCTTGTCTTCGCTGTCAGAATAGATTTCGCCATGGGGTATGATGTTGAGAACCGAAAAATCGCCGCCCAGATAGACTTGGTTCTTGGAATTATCGTTCGGTGCCAGTTTCTTGGCATAGATGCGTTTTGCACCGAGATCGCGCATCCGGCGAAGTAACTGAGAGAGCGATCCGAACAATTCTAGCGGCCCTTGATTGTTATCGTTTTTCCGGTCAGTTTGTATCCATTCAGCGAGCACTCGCATAGAGTGCTGTGGTTCGAGCCGGTTTTTCCTCTGACCGCGTCACCTTCCTAGGACTCCCCGTAGCTCATACGTGCGTCGGTTTGAACGAAGCCAGCTTGAACATCGATCAAGGAGCAGGTCGAGCGGAATGGCCCCGCGTCCCTTGAGGCCGCATTCCCAAATAACACAGCAGCGCCAGCCGGCGTCCTTGATGCCGACAATTGCGTTATGATCTACTTGTTGATTGCGGTTGATCTTCTTCCGCCAGAATTCGCGTCGCGTAGTTGGCAATTTGAACAAATGACAACAATGACCGTGCCAGAAGCAACCGTGTACGAATATCACCGCGCGATGCTTGGGAAATACAAGGTCCGGCCTTCCTGGCAGACGATTGTCGTGCAGAACATAACGAAAGCCCCTTGCATGAAGGCCCCGCCGGATAACTAATTCGGGCTTCGTATTCTTGCCTCGAATGCCGGCCATCATCCGGCTTCGTACCTCGGGCGATACGACGTCAACCATAGACAAACGCTCGATCAGGTTCCCTCACAAAGGGCAATTCCGATTGCATCGCCTTACGGTGTGACCGATTTTCGACCGCAGCCAGAATGTGAGGTTTCATCAACTGAGCAATTGCGGCGACGACAGGCACTACTACGGCGTTCCCGAATTGCCTGTACGCCTGGGTGTCTGAAACAGGGATCTGATAGTCCGATCCGTCCACGTGACGGAAGCCCATGAGCCTTGCGCACTCGCGTGGTGTCAAGCGGCGCGGCCGGTTGCCTTGTTGAGCAATCAAGACTTCTGAACCGTCCTTGAAGTATCTGGCTGAAAGAGTGCGGGCGACATCATTCGGGCCGAACAGACTGTAGCCGAATCCGTTGCCCTTCGACTCGTGCTTTTCCTTATATTTTTTCAGATAATTCCAGAGATGCGCAGTCAGCGTATATTTCGGGTCGACCGCCTCGTTGGAGTCTAGAATCGAACCAAGCTTTGGCCCTTCTTCAGGAATGACAAGTCGATCGAAGTCGAACTTGCTTTCTTTCTTGAAGCCAACAATGAAAATGCGTTCGCGTTTCTGGGGAACCCATGGAGCAGAGCTGACGACACGATGATGAATTTCGTAGCCCAGCTCGTTTCTAAGGACGTTCACAATAGTCGCAAAGGTGCGCCCCTTGTCGTGCCGCTGGAGGTTCTTCACGTTTTCCAGCAAGAAGACCGAAGGCTTGTGGTGCGCGATGATCTGCGCGAGATCAAAGAACAGTGTGCCTTGGGTGTCGCAGAGAAATCCGTGCGGCCGCCCCAGTGCATTTTTCTTGGACACGCCGGCAATCGAAAACGGTTGACAGGGGAAGCCCGCGAGCAGCACATCATGCGCAGGAATCTGTGCCGGATCCTTTGAATAATCCCTGATGTCTCCGGCGATCGGATGGTCCTTGCCAAAGTTTTCGCGGTAAGTGATCTGGCTATACTTGTCCCACTCGGACGTGAATACGCATTGCCCGCCGATCGCATCGAAGCCGATTCTCATGCCGCCGATGCCTGCGAACAGATCGATGAACCTGAACGTGGCCGGTCGGTGGCGTTTTTCAGGTATCCTTGCCAGATACTCTTGAAGCCATTTTAGGGCGATGGGAGAAGGACGAGAATCGCCACTCTCATATCGAATGACGGTCCGCTCAGTGACACCGAGGAGATTTGCTGCCTCGGCCCGTGACAGTCCCGTCTTCAGTCGAAGAGCTTCAAATTCGACCGAGTGATGCGAGCGGGGCATGGCTTTTTCATCCTGGGACAATCAACTGACAACTTGTCATCGATTCGTCCCAGAATGTATAGTTGTTCATGGTATGTTCCATCAACGGGGGTTGGCACCAATTTACCAGCCCTTCCTTCGCCGCCAGCTCCCTTTCCCCTGCCCGCGCCCTGTGAAGAGTCTTGGCGTCCTCGTACGGACCAACATCGTCGAACGAAGCCCGCGGCGAGCCGTCGCTTGAACTCACGTCCCACTCGTCCCGACCCAGCTATGCCGGCCCTCCAGCTGGCACCGAGGTAACCTACCTCCATGTTCGAAAAGACCTACCGCGACCGCCTCGAAGCTGATCTTGCGCAATGGGAAGCCGACGGCGTGATCGCGCCGGCGGCGGCCGCGTCCATCCGTCATGCGCTGCCGCCGCTGCCGGCCGGCATCAACATCGCCGTGGTCGTCGGCATTGTCGGCGGTCTGTTGATCGCCGCCGCCTTCCTCGCCTTCGTGGCGGCGCACTGGACGGAGATTGCGCGGCTGGTGCGGTTCGCAATCCTGCTCGCCGGCATGATCGTCGCAGGCGGCCTTGGCGCCTGGTTCGCGGCGACGGGCCGCCATGTCCTCGCCGATCTCTGCGCCAGCATCGGGGCGATCATCTTCGGTGCGGGCATCGCGCTGGTCGGCCAGATGTATCACCTCGGCGAGGATTTTGCCGGCGGCATGCTGCTGTGGGCGATCGGCGCGTTCGTCGCGGCCCTGCTGACCGGCTCGCGCGGCGCGCTCGCGGTCGGCCTCGTCGCCGCCTGCATCTGGACCTGCATGCGGACCTACGATGCACCCGACGTTCTGCATCTTCCGTTCGTGGTGGTCTGGCTGATTGCCGCTGGCCTCGCCTTCGCCTGGAATTCCCGTGTCGCCGCCCACCTCGCCGCGATCGCGGTGCTGCCGTGGTGGATCGCGACGTCGTTTCGCTTCGAATTCGACGGTGCCCAGCCGGCTTTCGTGCTCGCCAACGGCGCGGCCCTGCTGTTCGGCGCCGGGCTTGCGATCGCAGCTTCGCCCTCGCCGCGGGCGGCCCGGCTCGGCAGCGTGCTGTCGATCTACGGCGCATTTGCGCTGGCCGCTGTCGCTGCCCTGGAGGTGACGACGGTCGACGACAATTTCCTGTTCCGGGCCCGCACGGCGTCCGGCCAGCCGCTCTGGTCGGTCCTGTGCGGAGCCGCGGGCGTGATCCTCACCTTCGTCTCCGCCACGTTCACGAAGCGCGCCGGTGAAATCCTTGCCGCCTGCGCCATCGGGCTCGTGCTGCTCGCCGCGCCGGCCTGGCCGGTCTCCACGGCCGGCGAGCCCTGGCTCGCTTATGCCGCGCTGCTCTGCGCCATGCTCTGCCTCGTCGTCTCAGGCGTGCTCGACGAGGTGCGTCCGCGGATCGTCGCTGGCTGGCTCGGGATCGCCGGAATCATCGCCGGCATCACCTGGGCGGTGAAGGGCTCGCTGCTCCGCCGCTCCGCGTTCCTTGCGGCGGCCGGTCTCGTTGCTGTCGCCTTTGCCACCGCGCTCAATCGCTTGCTGCCGAGGAGTGCGCGATGATGAAGATGGCCGCCTCCGTCGCCGCGCTCTGGCAGCGCATCCCGAAAGCCGTGCTGTTCGGCGTCGCCGTGCTGGTGCAATGCGCGCTGCTGGTGCTGATGGTCGCCGACCGCGTGCAGATCCTGCGTGAAGGCACCGAGGTCACGCTGCAGACGCAGCCGGTCGACCCGCGCGATCTGCTGCGCGGCGACTATGTCGTGCTGCGCTACGACATCTCGCAATTGCCGGCAGGTCGCCTCGCCGGCAAGCCGGCCGACGCGCGCAACCCGATCGTGTTCGTCAAGCTCGCGCCCAATGCCGACGGGCTCTACGCCGCCGTGTCGGTGCATGCCGAGCCTGTGCCGGTCACGGCGCCCGAGGTGCTGATCCGCGGCCGCGTCAGTCATTCCTGCGGATCGAACGTCCGCACCTTCTGCGACAGGCTGACGGTCAAATACGGCCTCGAAAGCTATTTCGTGCCCGAAGGCGAGGGCGGCAAGCTGGAGCAGGCTCGCAACCAGCAGAAGCTGCGGATCGTCGCCGCCGTCCTGCCATCAGGCCGCGCCGCCATCAAGCGGCTGCTGCTCGACGGCCAGCCGGTGTATGAAGAGCCGCTGTATTAGCCGGATGTCGTTCTTGCTCTCAGTTCTTGCGCTCAATCGGAATCCGACGCCGTCTCATGAGCGCCGTGACAATGCTTGAAGCGCTTTCCTGAATTGCACGGGCAGGGATCGTTGCGGCGCAGGCCTGCAAACTCCGACGCCTTTGCTTCTTCGGGAATGTTTGAGAGTGGAGCTGATGATCCACCCGGCCCTGTGGCCGCAACCGCTGCGGCCGGTGCGTTTCGGCGGTTCAACAGCCAGCCGATCAACATGGCGCTCACCACGAACCCGCCCAGCATCGCGAGGCCAATCTTGGTGTCTTGCGCCTGCTTGCGATCCCTCTCCTCGGACTCCCTTTCCGCTTGTCGACGCTTCTCTTCCCGGTCCACAAACCAGTTTGCAGCGGCTTGAAGCGCGGTCGCCGGAACGGTCCAGCTCACCGATGTCTTCTCGGGCCTCGAGAGAACGATCGCCCGCGACAGCAATGCCATTTGCGACGGCGAATTGCCTGCAGAACTGACCCGGGTCCCCGTCACGCGTTTCGCGAGTCCGAGCGAAACTCCGCCGCACACCGATGACACCAGCGTCATGCGACGGTTGCCCTTCGTTTCTTCGAGGGTTTCCCAACGCCCCAGGCCCGGAAGTGAATCCGGCAATTCGACGTGGTCGATCTGATGGGCGTCGATCAGCGGCGTGATATGATAGCTGAGAAGGTTCTCTTCCTTCAGGATGTGTGCGATCGCGAAATGCCGGTAGATATTGTACATGTCGCGCCAGATCGGCTCGGCACGAAATGTCTCCTCCATGCGCGCGGTCCAGTCGCAGGCGAACTCTCTCGCGATGGGGTCTTCGTTCCCGTTCTTGGCACCTGCATCCGCGTTGGCGTCGGCGTCGCTGAGGATCACCTGGGCCGACTGCAGGGACGCGATTTGATAGTCGTGCGCATATTCGAACTTGCCGGGCTCGAACCAGAACCGGCGCCGGCTGCTCCAATCGCCCGTGGAGGTGCCGGCCCGGAGCATCTGCCGCGACTGGTTGAGCCGGCGCGTGAACGTCCCGGGCAGGGGCGGATCGACAGGCAATTGCAGCGTGCCCTGCGAAACCTGCTTCATGCGATAATCGGCTTCGACGAGAACTTTCGTGACGCGGGAATGCCTGGGAAGAGAATCGACGCGAACCATTTGCGGCTGCTGGGAGCACATGCGCAGATATTGTTGCTTGGCGGCCGCGTCGCGCCCGGCAATCTGGTCGAGGCCGGGCGTCTGGCTTCTGTCCGGGTCCAGCGAAATGCCTGGCTCGATATTCCCGTACTTCCTGTTGGCCGACCTGATCGCGACGATGAGATCGTCGAGGTAAAGATCCGGCTGGCCTCTCTCGGCGACGCCGCAGAGCAGGATATCGTAGTCGTCATCCTGGCAGACGGTATCGATCCGGGTCAAACCCGTAAGCCGCTTTGAGCCGCCCGATTTGGCTTGCTTCAACGCTTCGCGCAGCGAAACGGCGACTTCAGCCCGCATGTTCGTGGTCACCGTCGCGGGCGGAGCCTTGCACGCGCTGTCAGCCGCCAACGCAGCCAGGGGCTGTTGCGCGAGGAGCGCGCTCGCGCCCGACGCCAGAAAGCCGCGCCGATTGACAAGCACTCTGTGCATCATGGAGGTCTATGTCCCCGCTTCGATAAAATTCTTCGGTTAAGTATCCGGCTTCTTCAAATTGAGAACCTTGCGCCGGAGCTCGCTGAGGTCGCTTTCCTGACCGGTCGGAACGGCTCCGATGTGCACGCCGCCGACGGGCGCCGAAGGCGACGAATGGGTTGGGCCGCCGCCGTTTGACGCGGATGGCTTGGCGCCAATTGCGGGTGAGTTCGAGCCCGATCCGCCCGGCTCGCGGGAACCGCTGACGCCCGACTCTCTGGTTGGGCCGGGCTCTCCTCGAGGCAGGGCATTCGGCTTCCGGGCCGCGGGAGCCACGCGCCCGCCGCCGTCACCTGAAACGTCCGATTCCAGCGGCGTGCGTTGATTGCGCCAGCGCTGGAATTCCTGCAGCTCGCGAGCGGCGGCCGCCGCGCTGTTCAGCCGCATTCGCTCCTCCTGGGGACTTTCGTAGTCCGGCCGGGTCGTGAGATTCTCTCTCAACGATGCTTTGTCGATGCATTCTCCGGAATCATAGCCGGTTCGAACGACGTGCTGCTTGGCAGCGTCGCACTCCATGCATTTGTTATACAGGCCCTGCAGTTCCACCGAGATGTAACTGCAATTCCAACTGGGTCCGAATTTCTTCTGCAGGGTCTCGGCCCGGGCCGCACAATTGCATAGGCCCAGCGCGGCAATCGCAGCGAGAATGAAAATGCGCATGAACGTCGTTCGGCTGAATGATGTGATCGGAATCGGCAGGCGATAAAAATTTACAGCTGCGCAGCTTAATCCAGCGGCACCGTACGGCAACCTCTTTCTCTTCTCGTCCCTTGCCGGGAGCCGCCGTCCTGGCTATTTCGGCGCCGCCTTCAACGCCCGGCGCAGCACCTCCCACGCCCGGGGATCGTGCATCTGCGCGACGTTGAAACGCATGAAGTGGGTGGCCGTCTGCGACACGCTGAACACGTTGCCCGGCGCCAGCACCACGTTATCCTCGAGCGCGGCGCGCGCGACCTGGGTGGCATCTTGTTCGCCTGGGAGGCGGCACCAGAGGAAGAATCCGCCGCGCGGCATCAGCCAGGGCTCGATGCCGAGCACCCCAAGCTTTCGCGCGACGTCGCGGCGAGCCCGCGTGAGCTTCTGCCGGAGCTCGTCCATGTGCTTGCGATAACCGCCGCCGGCCAGAACCTTTGCGATGATCTCCGTCGCGACCGGGCTGGGGCCGCCAAAGCTGGTTGCGACCTGGAGGTCGACGAGATGCTCGATCCAGTCGGCGCGTGCGGCGATGTAGCCAGAGCGGACCGAGGCCGACAGCGCCTTGGAGAAGCTGCCGATGCGGATCACGCGGGAAAGTCCGTCGAGCGCGGCAAGTCGCGGCGAGCGCTCCGGCTCGAAGTCGCCAAAGATGTCGTCCTCGATGATGGTGAGGTCGTGCGCGGCAGCCACGGTCAGCAGCCGGTGCGCGGTCGCAAGCGACATCGTCGCGCCGGTCGGATTGTGCAGGGCCGAATTGGTGATGTAGAGCCGCGGCCGCTCGCTGGAGAGGATCTGCTCGAAGCGCGCGAGGTCGGGGCCCGTTGCGGTATAGGGCACGCTGACGATCCTGGCCTGATGCGCCCGCAGCAGCGCACGGAAATTGAAGTAGCAGGGATCGTCGACCAGCACGGTGTCGCCGGGCCGGAGCAGGAAGCGGCAGACGAGGTCGGTGGCCTGCGTGCCCGAGCCCGTCAGCATGAGCTGATCGACGGAGGCGTGAATCGAGTCCTCAGCGAGGCGCGCGAGCAGCAGCCGGCGCAGCGAAACTGCGCCGCGCGTGCTGCCGTAGTCGGTCAACAGATCCGCGTCCGTCCGCGCCAGCGCGCGGATGGCGCGGCGCAAGCCCGCCTCCGGCATCCAGCTCGCCGGCAGCCAGCCGCAGCCGGGCTTTGGCACGGCGTCGTCGGCATCGAGCGATTGCCTGGAGACCCAGAACGGATCGACTTCGCGGTCGCGCCGCGGCTCGGCTTCGGCAAGCGCAAGCGGCGGCATGATGGTCTGCGAGACATAGAAGCCCGAGCCGCGGCGGGCGCGGATCAGCCCTTCGGCGGCCAGGCGATCATAGGCCTCCACCACCGTGGAAGGCGAGACGTCCATCGCTGAGGCGAGGCTGCGGATCGAGGGCAGGCGGTCGCCGGCGCCGAGCGCACGGCCGGCAACCTTGGCGCGGATCGCGCTCATCACCTCGACGGTCCGCGGGCCGCCGCGACCGCCGGTTTGCACCTCGTCTGGCAAAGTGTATGCCCTTCCATACCCATACAGTTCGGCCAGATTGTACTGGATTGTCGCTGGTTTCGCCACCGCGGAAGGCCGAGTGTCGCGGCTCGACAGGACATGGGACGGACATGCAATCTGCGAGCGGCGGCTGGGGCAACGGCCTCCTCGGCGTCATCATCTTCAGCGGCTCCCTGCCGGCGACGCGCGTCGCGGTCGGCGGCTTCTCCGCGCTGTTCCTGACCTCGGCGCGCGCGGTCATCGCGGCGCTGATCGGCCTCGCCGTGCTCGGCCTGCTCCGACAAGCGCGGCCGCGCAGAGGCGATCTCGCCTCGCTCGCCATCGTCGCCATCGGCGTCGTGGTCGGCTTTCCCCTGCTGACCGCGCTCGCGCTCCAGCACATCACCTCCGCGCATTCGATCGTCTTCATCGGCCTGCTGCCCTTGTCGACCGCGATCTTCGCCGTGCTGCGCGGCGGCGAGCGGCCGCAGCCGCTGTTCTGGCTGTTCGCTTGTCTCGGCAGCGCCACGGTGGCCGGCTTTGCCTTGTCGGGCGACGGCTCGGCCTCGCTCGCCGGCGATCTCTTGATGGTCGCCGCGATCGTCCTGTGCGGCCTCGGCTATGCCGAAGGGGCCGCGCTGTCGCGCCGGCTCGGCGGCTGGCAGGTGATCTCCTGGGCGCTCCTGCTTGCACTGCCGCTGATGGTGCCGGTGGCGATCTTCACCTGGCCGGCCTCCTGGAGCGGCGTCAGCGTGCCCGCCTGGATCGGGCTCGCTTACGTCTCGATCTTCAGCATGTTCGTCGGCTTCATCTTCTGGTACCGCGGGCTCGCGCTCGGCGGCATCGCGCGAATCGGCCAATTGCAGCAGCTGCAACCGTTCTTCGGCCTCGCGCTTGCAGGGCTTCTGCTGCACGAGCCCGTCGCCTGGAGCATGATCGCCGCGACCATGGTCGTGGTCGCCTGCGTCTTCTTCGCGCGCCGGTTTGCGTGAGGCCCGCGCCTCACGCTCACTCCATCACCGTCTTCGTCAGCGCGCTCCTCGCGAACTTCTTCAGCGGCATCGGCTTGCCGAACAGGAAGCCCTGCACGAGGTCGAAGCCGAGCTCGTTGGCAGCGACGAGGTCGGCGCGGCTCTCGACTCCCTGCGCCACCGAACGCGCGCCATAACCCTGCGCAAGCTCGACGATGTGGCGGCACACCGTGCGTTTCAACCGGTCATTGCCGCTGCCGGTGACGAATTGCCGGTCGGCCTTCAGCTTCACGAAGGGAATTTTGTCCAGCTCCATCAGCGACGGCCAGTTGGCTCCGAGATTGTCGATCGACAGGCCGATATTGTGCAGGCCGACCTCGCGCGCGACCTCGGTCAGCAGATCGAGGTCACCGATCGCCTCCTCGCTGTCGATCTCGACCGTCAGCCCGCCGAAGGCCGGATGCGTCGGCACGCGGCGGCAGAGATCGCGCACCGCCTGCGGCTCCTTCAGATAGGATGCGGGCAGGTTGATCGAGAGATTGACCGGGGTCTGCTGCTCCAGCAGAAAATGCCAGTCCCGCATGGCGCGCTCGATCACGAACTCGGAGAGGTCGCGCAGATGCGGATCGTGCTCCTCGGGAATGAAGTAGGCCGGCGGCACCACGCCCCAGGTCGGATGCCGCATCCGCACCAGTGCCTCGGCGCCGCTGCGGACCAGCGAGCGCGAGTCGATCGTGGGCTGGTACCAGAGCTCGAGCCAGCCGGCGTGCAGGGCCTCGCCGACATGCACGGCCGGGCTCGGCGCCGGCTCCTCCGGCAGCAGCATGGCGACGCGGTCGCGCAGCGTTTCGGCGGCAAAAGGCGTGGTGAGCGGCGGCAGCATGGCAAGGCCGTATTCCTCACCGACCTGGCGCACGGCCCTGACGATGATCGACTCGCGGGCGCCGACGGCGAGAACCTTGCCGGCAAACGCCTCGCGCACCAGTATTTCGAGAAATCGTCCGGGCTCGATGCCGTCGGCGGCGACGCCGAGCAGGATCAAGTCCGGCAATTCGGTGGCGAGCACGGTTCTCAGCTCGTCCGCACTGGCGCATTCGCTGGTGACGAAGCCGAGATCCTCCAGCACCTCGCTGAGGAAGGCGCGCAGATGCCGCTTGCTGTCTGCCACGCAGGCGCGCGGCGTCACCTTTCGTCGTCCGAAGGTCACAGGCCTTCGTCCGACGAGTTCAACCATCCCATCGTTCATCAACACCACTCCCGTTCCGTGACGGTTTCTTAAACGCCGAGCGTGGGTTCAAATAAGGAGAGCTTCACATCGTTCTTGAATTATTTGAGTAACGTTAAACCCTGCAACTCGAGCTAATCTTTCGACAGATTCTTCGAAAAGAATTTGCATACCCGAGCACCGCACGCGCAACGATTGCCAGCGCATGCGAAATTTCTCTCGCGCGACATTGCAGCGGTTCTGCTCGCGGACGGACGAAGGCGAGCGATGACATGGTGTGCACTTTCGAGGCACCGGCGAGCGCATCGGAGGGTTAATCGCGAGCGCCTTTTCGGAATGCGCGGCCGGTCGTGCCCGACGAAGACGGTGAACAGGATCGGGCCGTCAGCGGAAGATTCGCCTTCGCGCGGTGCGGGCATGTTTGGCTCGCGCGCGCCAAGGTTCTGCGACAACGCGTCCGGGCCTGCCGCCGCGAATGTGAAACGCATCACACGCGTCTTGCTGCAGCTGCGCTATTGCTCCGCACAGCCGGTGGTGGGCTGTCGAGGATTACGACAATGACGACGCGGCGGTTGATGTACTGGTGGTTCAGGGTCGTGATGTCAGGGCGATTTCTCGATCGCTTCCTGTGCCTGCCGCGCGCGCATTAGAGCATGATCCGGAAAAGTGTGCTGCGGTCTTCCGAAAAGATCATGCTCGAACAATAAATTGCCGCGAGATCTCAGGTCTGCCCGATCAATTTGCGAAACGCCGCCGCGCCGTCCTGCACCGCGTCGCGTCCCTTCCAGGCCAGGTAGGTCAGCTTGCCGCCGATCGTGTCGTGGCTGCGCAGCCGGCGCGATCCCAGGATGTGACCGACATTGGCGGGGAAGCGGCTCACCTCGGCGGAGACCAGCGCAGCGATCGCATCCATCAATTGCTGCAGGCGGACGCCCCACTCGCATTGCTCGATGCCGTCGATGCGCACCTTGAGCGCATATTCGATGTCGTAGATCTCGGTGAGCAGGTCGCGGGCGACCAGCACCCGGTTGTGCCGGAGCGCGACACGGAGCGCGAGCCGCCTGTCGTCGAGCCGGTCCAGCACCATGGGAATGACGCAGGCATAGGGCGTTGCGGCGACATCGGTAACGCTCTTGCTCGCGGCGGCCTTGGTGGCAAGACGCGCCAATTGCCAGGGCGTCGTGAGGCGCCTCGCCACCAGCGCCAGCGCGAAGGGCACGGCTTCGGGATGCGCCTTCTTGAAGGCGTCGAGTTGTGCGGTGATCTGGGCCACCTGGCCGTCGTCGAACTTTGCGATCTTCTCGGGCAGTTTTTCGTTGAACTTCGGCAGCGCATTGCCGGCACGCAGCACCAGCTGCATCTTCCTGACGTCGTCGAAGGCGCTACGCGAGGCCGTGTATTGCGCGAGCTTGCCGCGCGCGAACTCGGCGCTCTCCTCCGATGCCAGGGTGTTCTCGAGGACCTTGATGACCTTGGTCTGGAAGGTCGAGGCGACCTTCAAGACTTCCTTCGGATTGTTGGCGGCGACCTGGTCGTTGATCGCCTTGATGTAGTCGCGCGCCATGGTCGGCAGCAGGTCGCGGCAGATCCATTCCCAGATCGGGGTGAGGGTGTTGCGCGAGATTCGCCCCATGTTGGCGTGCTCGGGCGCGCCGTCGATCAGGAGCAGCTCGAGCGGCGCGAAGAAGTAGCGCGAAGGGCTGGTGGCGCGGGCCTGGGTCGACCCGTCCTTGCGAAACTCGGCGCGCAGGCGCGACTGAATGTCGGCCGAACCGGGCATATCGATGCCGCACAGTTCGAGCCGCTCCAGTTCGCTGAGCAGACAGCTGCGCGACAGCGGCGTCAGCCTCTGCAAGAATTCCGACAGCCGATCGATCTCGTTCATGGCACGCAATCTTTCGCAGCGTGTCCCGCGGACGTGCGGGCCCAATGCGTGGAGGCATTTGCGCGCTCTCAACCTCCCCCTAGAGAAGCAAGTCGCCGTTAATTATTCCGTAAAAACCGGGGGCCGGGCGCGGCTCCCGGGCGATATGGGCCCATTTGCCCATGATTTCGGTAGAAAACGCAACCTGTGCGTGGCCGATGGCGACGCCCTTCAAGCACAAATTGTGCTGCGGACGCCAATTTATCGCAAAACTGCCAAAATAACCGTAGTCTTACGGAGCAAAAAGTTAACCACAGATCGCCCCCGGTTCCGCTAAATGAGTGACATGGGGTCACAGAATGATACGGCCACCGATTCGCGGCCGTCGGAATGGTACGAAAGCAGCGCCGCTCCGGCTGAAGAGCTCGATTTCGTCCGCCTGAGCGCCGCCCGGGCCAAGGCCGCCGACGAAATGGCCGCTGCCATCGCCCGTGAGCTCAACGGCCCCCTCACTGCGCTGCTGCTCTACATGGGCGAGATCAAGCATCACAGCGATCAGCTCGCGCCCGTGACCGGCGATCGTGCCTATCTGCAGCGGGTCGTCGAGAATGCGCTGGCTCAAACCGAGCGCGTCTGTGGCCTGGTCAAGCAGCTTGCCGGTCCTCACAAGGTCGGCTTGCCGATGCCCGCCAGCGCCGAGGATGCGGATGCGAAGGCTGCCCGCGCCCAGCAGGTCCAGCGCGTGCCGACCGCCGAGCTCGTCGGCCTGTCCGGCCAGAAGCGCCTGACCAAGCGCGAGCGCGAGGTGCTGAGGCTGATCAGCGAAGGTTACTCGAACAAGCAGGGCGCGCTTCGGATGCAGATCAGTCCGCGCACCTTCGAGAGCCATCGTGCCGAGGCGATGCGCAAGCTCGGGGCGCGCAACACCGCGGACCTCGTCCGTGCGGCGCTGCTGCATTCAATCGATTGAGGACTTGGCGCCGCCGGTGGCGGCGCGGGCTTGCCGAAAACCGATCGGGCTCAGAAATAATCTTCGGCGAAGGGGCGCGCGCGCGAGGCGGGACGCAGCGGCTTGATGTCTTCCTTCGGCCCGTTCGGAATGATCGTGATGGTCCAGCGGGGCGGCATGGTCGATTCCTGCTCCAGCACCGAGCGGACGAAGCCGGTCACCGTCGATTCCCCAGCCTTCACCGTCGCCATCCGGCCGTTGAACTGGGCGATGCGGAAGCGGCGAACCTCCTTCTGGTCCGCGGTCTCGTAGGTGAACATGGGAAACCCTCCTGGTTTCCCGCGACTATCGCCACCTATGATTAGCCATCTCTAAAAATCCCAAGCCGTAGAAGTACGGCGGGTTTCGCGCGGCCCGGGCCGGTGCGCCTTGCACGGCGATCTTCCGAAAAACGCTATGCCTGAAAGGGTATCCGAACCGTGACGACGTTTCGTCTCGAATGGATCGCGCTTCAGGCCTGCGGCTCCTGCGCACGCGCGGCGGCATAGGCCGCGTCCATCCGATCCAGGAGATCGTGGAATTCGACCTCGCGGAGCATCTCCGCGGTCTTCTCCAGCAGCAGCGCCAGCGTCGCGAGCCTGACATAGCCGAACGTCCCGGCCGCGCTCTTCAGCGAATGCGCCTCGCGTGCGATCTTGCCGGCGTGCTGCCCGAGCGAGAGCGTGCGGAACAGTTGCAGGCGCGCGCAGGTCTCGCTCCAGAACACGTCGCGCACTTCGCGGGCGCCATCCTCGCCGATCTCGCGCACCAATGCGTCATAGGCGCGCGGCTCGCGGGTGGGCTCGGCATCGAGCGCCTTCTGCACGGGTGCGACGGGGGCGTCAAACATGGTCCTGCTGCCTTGATCACGGTTCTTCGGTCGCGCGGAACGTCCCGGCGCGAGAGCATGCTCCGTGTCTACGGCATTCGAATTTCAGTTCCGGTAGCGGGACGTGAGGAGTTTGCGGGCCGGCATTAGCCGGCGGTTTACCAAGCCGGCGCCGCGGTCAGCGTGCGCCGAGCAGCCGGTCGTACTGGGCCTTCACGGTGGAATAGCATTCGCACGCCGTCCGGCGCAGGCCCTCGATGTTGACGATCTGGATGTGTCCGCGGCTGTAATGGATGAAATTGGCCTGTTGCAGCGTGTTGGCGACCAGCGACACGCTGTTGCGCCGCGCCCCGATCATCTGCGCCATGGCCTCCTGGGTCAGCAGCAGTCGGTAGTCGCCGGACAGGTCATGCGTGTGCAACAGGCAGCGCGACAGCCGTGACTCCACCGGATGGGCGGCGTTGCAGCCCGCGGTCTGCTGGACCTGGGCGTAGACCGCCAGCCCATGGCGCGTCAGCGAGGTGCGCAGCGTGCTGCTCTGGTCGGCGGCGATCCGCAGCCGGTCGAGATCCATCACGGACGCAAGGCCTGGAATCAGCACGATGGCGGTGTTCAGCGCGTCCGCATCGCCCATGGTCGAGAGCGTCCCGAGCAGGCTGTCGCGGCCGATCATGGCGACCTGCACATGCTCGCCCTTGGCGAGTTTCACCACCAGCGAGATGACGCCGCGGTGGGGAAAATAGGCGCGCTTCAGCGTCTCGCCGGTCTCGACCAGCACCGCATCATGGGGCAGATCGACCGTTCGCAGGTGCGGGCGGAGCAATTCATAATCGTCTGCCGGCAGTGCGGACAGGAAGCCGTTCGATGAGCGCACCATCGTTTCCAAAGCTGCCTCCCGTCTCCTGCACGATCAAAAATCGCGATGCGCGAAATCACGTCCGGCGCAAGTCAGGTTCCATCATGTTCACGTCGGGATATATTGGCAATTGGGACAAGATGTCCGCCCCGACGGCCGTTCCCGGGAAGGCTGCATTCACGCCGGCACACAGTCGATGGGCTCGCACTGTCGTCACGGTGCCGTTCCTGCCAGGCGGAGATAGCGGGCTTTCAGCGCGGCATAGCACTCGCAAGCCGTCGTCTGCAGCGCCTGCAGATCGAGGATTTCGATGTGGCCCCGGCTGTAGTGGATGATGCCGGCGCGCTGAAGTTCATGCGCGACCAGCGAGACGGCGTTGCGCCGGACCCCGATCATCTGCGCCAGCGCCTCCTGAGTCAGCGGCAGGGTTCCACTGTCGGACAGGTCGCGGGCGCGCAAGAGCCAGCGCGCGAGCCGCGCCTCCACGGGGTGGATCGTATTGCAGAGCAGCGACTGCTGCGCATGCGCCAGCAAGATCTGCTCATGGCGGATCATCAGCTTGCGAAACGGCGCGCTTGCGGCAGCGACGGCACGGAAAGCCGCAACTTCAAGCACGGAAGCGGCGCCGGGGAATAGCACGACCACGTCTGACGGCGCGATGCCGTCGGCCAGCGCCGCGCCGCTGCCTACGGCGCTATCGCGGCCCAGCATCGCAACCTCGATCAACTGTCCTTCGGTCAAGCCCACCGTGATCGAAACCGATCCGCCATGCGGGAAGTGGACATATCTCAGCGCGGAGCCCGCCTCGCCCAAGACAGACTTCCTGACCATTTCGACCGTCGCGAGATGTGGACGCAGCAGATCGAAATCCGCAGTATCGAGCAATTGCAGCAGTTGATTGGGCGGACGGGCGCACGCGGTCATGCAGGTCAATCCGGCGGGTTCGATGGGACAATCAGCGCAGGGCCCGTTCGTCGTTCAGTTGCACGGCGAACAAATTTTATTGTAGAGGTTGTAGTGTTGTCCATATACCCGTTGGAGGGCAGACAGGCTGTCTCATTTGCGGCGGAAATAAGAACGACGCGTTGATTCGCTTTTGAGCGGCGCGTGTCCTGCAAGGGCATGCAGGAAAAAGCGGCAAGGGGGCCTTCATGAGCCGGAAGCATTGCATCCGCGCTGCCATCGGACGCCGGTTGACCCGCGCCGCCTCGTCGGTTGGGCGAGTGCTTACAGCCATCCAATATTGCTCTGAAATCTGGCGTCTGACGACCGCGGATCTCGTTTCCGTCGTCTCCGTTTTTCTCGTCCCGCCAATGACGTTTGCGACCATCCCTCTCTTGATTGAAAGCAAAGGAGAACGGCGTGCCCCACGGTTCAATTATTGAATCGCCGAAACGGGAAGCTCTTACGGGGACCGAAAGTCTACGCCATGTACTCGTTGTCGACGACGACCCGATGGTGTGCATGGCCATCGAGGTCTATCTTCAACGCAACAATTTTCGAGTGACGATTGCCGAGGGTGGTGAAGCCGGATTGCGCGCCCTCGAACACGGCCAATTCGATTTGATGATCATCGATATCTTCATGCCGCACATGCGCGGATTCGAATCGATCCGGATCTTCCATGAGCGGGCGCCCGTCGTTCCCCTGATCGCGATGTCCGGCTACGCCTTTGCGAATCTGAACTCGCCGGCGCCGGATTTCCTCCGGATGGCGCTGGAGCTCGGTGCCGCGCGCTGTCTGCGCAAGCCGTTCACGCCGCACGCACTGCTCGCCGCCATCACCGATTGTCTGGCGGAGCATCGTCCCGATGGTGACATGAGCTCAGCCGCACGAATGGGTTAGCGCGCCGCGCGCCGCTCTGGCGACGGGGTAACCGTTCGTTTACCGAATGCGCAGACCCTGAAGGTCGTCGCGACCATGTGAAACGAGGAACGCGAGTGCGCCTCCGGTTGCGGGCGGCTCGGTTCGATGCCGCGCAGGCCGCGTCTATCGTCCTTCACGAGCAGGACTTTCCCGCGCGTCTCATCCCGTCGTTATCGGCCCGTTCACCTCACACCTCCCAGCCGCTGCGGCGCAGAACCGGTCTTGCCGAAAAGCGCTGCTGCACGTCGTCAAACTGCAAACTTCTCTTCAATATCCGTATTAGCACGGAGGATGAAATTAACGGGACTGTGAAAGGGGATGTCTAACGATCCAGAACAGGGACTTCCGTCCGTGCCAAGGCTGGCTCAGGCGTCGAAGTCCAGGTTCAGGTCAGTAAGGCGTAGCTCATGGATGATCTGTTGCGGGAGTTTTTGACGGAGACCAGCGAGAGCCTGGACACCGTCGACAATCAAT
>NZ_NWTI01000008.1 GCF_002531575.1 Bradyrhizobium sp. Y36
GTTTTAACGGTGTCCTTCGTGCTCTCCTCGGGGAGCGATGCACTATTGCCCCCGTCGTCTTGCGGGTGACCGATGCGCGTGACCGGTTGGCCGCTGCATCACCGCAAGCCTTGACGCCAGACCCCGGGCGTCAGGACCACACGACTTCTCCGTCCGCGGACGGCCCCGCCGAAATCCCCGAAGGCTTGCGTGTGCTCGCCCTCAGGTCTCAACGAGACCGCTGTGACCGCGCCGGGTCGTATCGCGTCGCCCGATGGCTCACGGTTGCCCGCCCTGTCATGAGCTGATCGCGCCGGCGCTGCCGCGTCCACCGCACCCCGGCCCGCATCTCGTGACGATCGCGAAGCGCCCCTTTGGAAAGGGCCGGGATGACGGTGTATGCCACAAATCCGAAATTCGGGAAAGTGGAATATTTTTGGAGCGAGGGCTTGACCAAGTGTTTTGCCCGACGCCTCGCGAAGCGCCTGCCCGGGCAGATGCTGGTCATTCCGGGGCGCCCCGAAAGGGCGAACCCGGAATCCATGGTGCGGCGGAGCACGCGGCCCGATAAATTCCGGGCCTGCGTGCTCGCGCACGCATCCCGGAATGACGGTGGTTGCGGTGACGGTTCATTTCAGCGGCAGAAACAGATCCGCGGTCGCCTCGTGCTCACCGACCTCGGGGACGAAGCTCAGCCGCTGGCAGTAGATCGGGAAGTCGCGGGCTTCCTCGCCGCTGGCCGGAAGCCAGTCGCGATAGAGGTAGAGCGCGGCGGGCTCGAGATTGTCGGTATTGCCGACAACGCGCAGCACGGCGCAGCGCCCGCCGGGAATCTCGCCGCACCTGATCGCTTCGCCGTTTGCCTCGATCGGCTGGTCGGTTCCGACGCAGAGATCCACGCTGTAGTCGGCCGGCGAGGCCGGCCGCCGCTCGGACCGCCAGACATTGAAGGTCGGATTGGTCCTCGGATGCAGGCCGGTGGCTTTGCGCCAGGCGATGAAGCGCTGGATGGTGGCGGGAAGGGTTGCCGGGTCGCCCCGATGCTCCATGATCGCCACGGCCGTCGTCGGCACGTTCCGGATCGTCACGTCGTCGGTGGTAAAGGTCTTCTGCATGAACTTGCTCCTCGCGATGTCGAGAGGCCCGAAGGCCGCAAGCCACGGCTCCCAGTCGGGAGACTTCCGGAACGACGACGGCGATTGCCCGAACCGTTGCCGAAAGGCGCGGGCGAAGGCGTCGGGTGCGTCGTAGCCGGCATCCATGGCGATGTCAGTGACGCTTTCGGCGTCGCTGTAGGCCAGCTGGTATGAAGCACGCTTCATGCGGGCGAGCTGGATATAGCGATGCACCGACAGTCCGAAGGTCGCCGTGAACTGCCGGTGGAAATGAAATTTCGAATAGGCCGCGACGCTGCTCAGCGTGTCCAGGTCCAGATCGTCGTCCAGGTGCCGGTCGATGTGATCCAGCACCCGCAGCATCCGGGCATGGTAGTTTTGAAGCGCCGCCGTCATCGTTCCGTTCTCCGTGGCGGCACCAGCTAAAGCGCAGGCCGGCGTCGCACGCTCGACCGATCTTGCGGTTTTGCCACGGGCGACAGAACGTCGCCAGTCGGCGACCGGCACGGCGCGGAACTCGTGGCCGCGGATGTGCTCCAGGGGCGTCGCAGGGCTCATGAAGGGTGGCTCGGCCTGCAGTGACGGGGTGAATGCAACTCTGTGCGTTCGCGATTGGAAACCCGTGCGTCCGTCTCGCGTTCTAGTCCGCTGAACCAAGGCCGGGCGCATCATCTGATGGAGCCGGCGTGTTTTTGGCGGCCCCATGGACAAAGCCCACGACGTGCTGATCCGGAACCTGTGCGCGCACACGGTGCTCGCCGAGGAGGATCTTGCCGAGATCCGCGCGCTCACCTTCACACAGCGGGATTTCGCGCCGAACGAGGATTTCATCCGTCAGGGCGACAAGCCCGAACACTCGGCGCTGGTCGTCTCCGGCATGGTCGCGCGCTACCACCTGCTCGGCAGCGGGCGGCGGCAATATCTCGCCTTCCATCTGTCCGGCGACCTGCCGGACTCCCAGGGACTGTTCATCGACCAGATGGATCACGGGTTGAGCGCGCTGGGGCCGGCCACGGTCGCCTTCATCCCGCATCGCGAATTGTTCAGGGCCTTCCGCCAAAGGCCGAGCTTCGGGCTCGCCGTCTGGCGCGAGACGCTGCGCGATGCGGCGATCTTTCGCGAAGCCATCACCAACAACAGCGCTCGGCCGATGCAGGCGCGCATGGCGCATTTGTTCTGCGAGCTGTTCTACCGCGCCCGCGTCGCGCAGCTCGTTCGCGGCAATCGCTGCCGCGTTCCGATCAGCCTGGCGCAGCTTGGAGAGACGCTGGGCATGGCGATCGCGACGGTGAACCGGACGCTCGCCGCGCTCCGGCGCAGCGAAGTCATGGATCTGCGCGACGGCGAGCTGATCGTGATGAAGTGGCGGGAATTGCAGCGGCTCGGGGATTTCAGCCCGATCTATCTGCATCTGAAGCGGCAGTCGTCGCCTCAGGCATGAGGGCGGCGTTAGCCGCGGGCAGCCGCAGCGCCCAGCACTTCGTCAAAATGCTTCCTCACCCAATCGTTGCAGCAGCAGGCCCTGGCTTCGAGCGCCGGCTTGTCGAGGATCAGGATGGCGCCGCGGCGGGTGGCGAGGATGCGCCTCGCCTTGAACATCTGGATGACGCGGCTGGCATAGCTGCGGGAGACGCCCAGCATGCCGGCGAGCTGCTCGTGGGTGAGGGGAATCTCGGCCCGGCCGATGCGTTCCTGCGTGGAGATGATCCACTTGGCGGCGCGCTGCTCGATCGAATGCGCGGCGTTGCAGGCCGCGGTTTGCAGCAATTGCGCGAACTGGCAGTCGGCATAGCGCGAGAACACCTCCTGCAGCACGGCCGACCTCGGCTGTGCCTGCTCGAGCGCGCGCCGGGGCAGCCGGATGAGGGTGCCGCCCAGCTTCACGACGATGCGGGAATAGGCGAGCGAAGGATGGGGTCCCGCAGCAACGCCCACCGCACCCTCATGCCCCACCAGCAGGCTTTCGACCTCGCGATCATCCTCGACCGGCACGGCGAACGAGACCAGCGTTGGACCGCAAGGGAAGTGAATCGCCGCGACGGCGTCGCCGGCGTGATGCAGGATGTGGCTCGCCTAGACTTCGACCGGCTGGAGGTAAGGTGCGAGCAGCTCGAAATCCTGGCGGGGGAGCAGCCGGAGCAGATCGTTGTGGGGCCGACCGGTCACAGTTTCTTCTCTGGGCTGGCCGGGAATCGGCGCCAGCCAGAACCCTACGTTTCTGCGGCGGAACCGACGGTTCCAAAGTGCACACAACGGCGCCTCGATGCCCCGGAAGTTGGCGCGGCGGAATTTCGCAAATCCGGAAATTGGAAGGAGAGGTTGTACCCGACCAGGCCGCGGTGATCGCCTGAGGTCTGTTCAGGAGTGAACATAGCGGGCTTGCGGATTGGCGTACCGTCCCGGTGCCGGGCGCCGTACCCCGTGCGCTCTGCCCAACGGACCGCCGGCCTCAATCTGCCCGAATGCCGCCGGGCCGGCGGCCCCGAGGGGCGGCAGGATGTTCAGCACAAGCGCGTTTCGCGAATCTGCGACAGGCGATGTTGGGCCGCCTGCGCGCGGTAGGCATCGATCGCCTTGTTGGCGAGCATCAGCTGCCGGCGTTCGCCGGTCCTGAGCTGGGCTTCGATGGCGTCGAGGATGACGTTGGCGCTCTCGTCCGGCGAGCCGAGCTCGCCGCTCTGCTCGAGGCAGCTCCAGGCGATGAAGAATGCGCTTTCGACGGTGCAGCGGATGGACATGCGCTGCCAACGCGGCGGGACCGCAGGCGTTCCGTGCGGCGGGAGCGACCTGCGCCGGGCCCGCCGCAGCGATGCGGTCAGTTCTTCAGCACGATGCGGCCGACGACCTTGCCGGCGCGAAGCTCGTCGATCCATTTCTGGACGTCGCCCATCGGCTCCTCGCGCATCGGCGTCGGCTTCATCTTGCCGGCGCGCGCCAGCGCCATCAGCTCGTGGGCCTCGGCGAGCGTGCCGACCATGAAGCCTTCGATGGTCATGCGCTTGTAGACCCACTGCACCATCGGCAGCGTGAACTGGCCGCCCATCAGGCCGGAGACCACGATCTTGCCGCCGCGCGCGGCGACCGCGACCGCGAAGGCCATCGACTTCTCGTTGCCGGCGAAATCGACGATCTCGTCAAAACCGCCTTCGGTCTCTTTCAGGATACGCTTGATCACGTCGGGCTCGGACGGATCGTAGGCATTGGCGGCGCCGTTCTTCAGCGCGGTGTCGCGCGCGGCCGGCGAGAGGTCGGCAACCGTGATCGGCTGCTTGAACATGGCTTGCGCGAACGACAGGCCCATCATGCCGACGCCGCCGAGACCGATCAGCAGCAGGTTGCGCTGACGCGGACGGTCGACCAGGCGCTTGAGCGCGCCATAGGCGGTGACGCCGGAGCACATCAGGGTCGCGGCCTGGTTGACGGGCAGCGGATCGTAGTCGAGCAGATATTTCGCGTCGGGCACCAGCACGTGGGTGGCGAAACCGCCGTCGATGGAGACGCCGAGGAAGCGCTGCTTCACACAGAGATTCTCGTCGCCATTGGCGCAGTCGCGGCACTGACCGCAGCCGATCCACGGGAAGACGGCCTTCTTCGTGCCGACGAGACCCGCGGCGACGTCCGGGCCGACCTCGTCGACCACGCCGGCGATCTCGTGGCCGAGCGTGAAGGGCAGCGTCATGCCGCGTGTGGTGTCGAGCTTCTTGCCGCCGCCGAGATCCGCGTAGCCGTCCTGAATGTGCAGGTCGGAATGGCAGAGGCCGCAGCGCTCGATGCGCACCAGCACTTCGCGTCCCTGCGGCTTGGGCGTGTCGACGATGGTCTCGCACAGCGGCGCATCGAACTTGACCAGGGACTGCCGACGCATCAACGCCATTTTCTTTCCTCCGGAATATGAATTTCTCAGCTTTCGCTGCGTATATCCGCCAATTCACGCGCCATGGCAACAAAGCCGGCGATCGGAATCGTCTCGGCGCGACGCGTCGCATCGACGCCTGCGGCGGCCGCAAGTCGCGCCGGATCGACGCCCAGCGATTTCAGGCTCTGCCGCAGCATCTTGCGGCGCTGGCCGAAGGCGCTCGCTGCGACCTGCTCGAGCATCTTGCGATCGCAGGCCAGCGGTTCTGCGCGCGGCGTGAGGCGCACGACGGAGGAGGTGACCTTCGGCGGCGGCACGAAGGCGGACGGCGAGATGTCGAACAGGATCTTGGTCTCGCAGCGCCAATTGGCGAGCACGCCGAGCCGGCCATAGGCCTCCTCGTCCGCGTGCGCCACGATGCGCTCGCCGACCTCGCGCTGGAACATCAGCACCATCAGGTCGAACCACGGCGGCCAGGGCTCGGTGGTGAGCCAGTTGATCAGGAGCTGGGTTGCGATGTTGTAGGGCAGGTTGGCGACGATCTTCGCGCGCTCGCCGGCGAGAAGCGGGCGCGGATCGAAGGTCATGGCATCGCCATGCACGATCTCGAGCCTGCCGGGATAGCGCGCGGAAATATCCTGCAAGGCCGGGATCGCGCGCTCGTCATGCTCGACGGCGATGACGCGCCGCGCGCCGAGCGCGAGCAGCGCGCGCGTCAGGCCGCCGGGACCCGGGCCGATCTCGAGAATAGTGGAATCCTCGAGCGGCGCTGCCGCGCGCGCGATCCGGGCGGTGAGGTTGAGGTCGAGCAGGAAATTCTGGCCGAGCGATTTGCGCGCCGACAGCGCGTGCTGGCGAATGACCTCGCGCAGCGGCGGGAGGTCGTCGATCGCGCTCATTCGCCGTTGGCAGCCGCCATGCGGCTGGCAAGCTGGAGCGCCGCGATCAGGCTCGCCGGATTGGCCTTGCCGGTGCCGGCGATGTCGAAGGCGGTGCCGTGATCGGGCGAGGTGCGGATGAAGGGCAGGCCGAGCGTGACGTTGACCGCATCGTCGAAGGCGATGGTCTTGATCGGGATCAGCGCCTGGTCGTGATACATGCAGACGGCGCAGTCATAGCTGCGGCGCGCGGCCTCGTGGAACATGGTGTCGGCCGGCAGCGGGCCCCTGGCCTCGATGCCCTCGCCGCGCAAGGTCTTGAGCGCGGGAGCGATGACCGTCTGCTCCTCGTGACCGAGCGAGCCGTCCTCGCCGGCATGCGGATTGAGGCCGGAAATCGCGATGCGCGGCTGCGCGATTCCGAAGCGGGATTTCAGCTCGCTTGCGACGATGCGCACGGTCGAGACGATCAGCTCGCGGCTGAGCTCGCCCAGCGCATCGCGCATCGAGACGTGGATGGTCACGGGCACGACGGCGAGCCGCGGCGACCACAGCATCATCACCGGCTGCGGCACGCGGCCGTTCGCCGCGGCGAGCTCGGCGAGGAATTCGGTGTGGCCGGGATGACGGAAGCCGGCGCGGTAGAGCACGCTCTTGGCGATCGGATTGGTGACGATTGCGCCGGCACGGCCCTCGCGGACATCGCCGACGGCCTGCCGGATCGAGGCGAGCGCGGCGGGCGCGCTTGACGCGTCGGGCTTGCCCGGCTCGGCGGTCGCGCGCTCGCTGGTTTCAACGATGGGGAGAGCCTCGGTGAAGGCGGAAGCGGCCTCGCCGGGGCTCACCGCGGCGGTCCTGACGTCGACACCGATGGATCGGGCGCGGCGGGCGATCAGCGCCTCGTCGCCGCGCAGATAGAAGGCGGGCAGGTTCAGCTCACGGCGCCTCAGCCAGGCTGCGATCGTGATGTCGGGCCCGATGCCGGCGGGCTCTCCGAGGGTCAGCGCGAGGGGCTTTGCTGCGGAAGCGACCATCAGCGGTGGTTGCGATATTCGATCATCGCCGCCTTGCGGAGCTCGTCGAGATAGGCCTTCTGGGTCTTCTCGTACTTCTCCTGATACATCTTCTCGCGGACCTCACGCTTCTTGGGCGTGTCGATCATGGTCGGCTTGCGCGAGCACAGCACCACCATCTCGATGCCGTTCTTGGTCATCTCGGGCGCGGTCAGGTGGCCGATCGGGGTGTCGTCCAGCACCTTGCGCAGCGCCTCGGGCAGCTCAGCGGTGGTCTTGGTGACGGTGTCGCGGATGGTCGCGTTCGGCGTCGAGCGGAACAGCGAGTTGGCTTCCTCGCAGCTGCCGACGCGGGCGCGATAGGTTTCGGCTTCCTTCTTCCGCGTCTCCAGGAACGCCGCCGACGAGCCGCGCGGCACGATCAGCACGATCGGCTGCATCTTGTATTCGGTGCCCTCGATCTGGAGCTTGTCGCCGGTCTGGGCCTGCACGGCCTGCGCGACGTCGCGCTCGCCGACCTGGAGGCGCTCCTTGTAGCGGCCGCGCACGAGACTGGTCCAGACCATCTCGGCTTTCATGCGGCCCTTCAGCGTCTCGGGGCGGACGCCCTTGGATTCGAGCGACTTGGTGAGCTGCTCCGGCGTGATGCGCATGCGCTGCGCCATGCCCTCATAGGACTGGTTGATGTCGGAGACGCCGGGATCGACCCCGTACTTCTTGCCCTCCTTCGTCTTCACCTTGTCGTCGATCAGCTCGTTGATGACCTCCTGCCGGCTCGGGGTCTTCTGCGTCGTCAGCTGGTCGAGCTTGGAGCGCTGCTCGATGTCGAAATCGGTGATCGGGTCGCCGTTGACCATCACCACGATGTTCTGCGCGCGCGAGGGCGAGGGCAGTCCGGTCAGGATCAAGCCGGCACTGATGGCGAGCAGGAGGCGGAAGGCGGGCAATTGGATCGTCATGATTGTCGCTCGCATGTCAGCCGCGTCGAGCCTGTGTTGGGGGCAAGCGCGGCCGGCACTTCAAACCGTTCACTGGAGGCCGGCGGAACTGCTGGTCGTCGATGAGTTCGCCAGCGTGCGCAGGCCGATCTGGAACATGAACGCGTGGCTCAGTACGGGCGGCGCGGTGCCCGCAGAATAGCTATACGAAGTTACGTAGTTCGCCGCCAGCACGAAGCAATCGTCGACATAGCCGGCACCGAGCACATACTGGTTGATCTTGTTGGCCTCGAGGTCCCACCGCGCCGAGCCCGACACCACCCAATTGGTCGCAAGCTTTATGGAGCCCGAGGTCAGGATGCCCTCGCGGCGGGTCAGATAGCCGAGCTCCGGCTGCGGCGCGTAATTGCCGTACATCACGCTGACCGCCCAGCGGTTGAAGTTGGCACGGCCTTCCGCCTCGAAGCGCTGCACGTTCCAGGTCTGCTCGTCCATGCGGGAGCGGACGCTGAACGTGTAGGTGCTGTTGGGCGAATAGCTGGCGCCCGCGACGTAATCGGAGCGCGGCTTGTCCAGGCCGGAATCGAGGCCGGTGTTGATGGAGTCCTGGACCGCGAAGGAGTTCATGCCGAACAGCTGGTAGGACTGGCCGAACAGCACCTTGACCGCGCCGCCCTTGTCGAACTGCGTGGTGGACTGCACGCCGACATTGGCGCGGCCGCCGCCCTCGACGCGGTCGTAGCCGGAGAACTTGTCGACGCTGAACAGGTTCGAGGCGTCGAACACCATGCTCTGGGCGTCCTCGTTCGGGAGCTTGCCGGCATAGGTCTCGTTCGGCCGGATGATGATCTGCGCGATCGGCTCGACGGTGGTCGAACCCCAGGGCTGAACGTTGATGAAGGGATAGCGGTATTCCAGGCCCACCGTCGGCATCAGGCGGAACGCCTGGGTGTCGCCGACGGGAAGATAGTTCGACACGCCCGGCTGGTTGGAGACCGAGGAGTTGATCGCGTCGGCGCGCAGGCTGGCGAACGGCGTCCAGATCTGGCCGAACGGATCGGTGAACGACTTGCGCCACTGCGCTTCGGCCGTGAGGCGGGTATAGGTGCCGGGGAAGCCGCGCAGCAGGCACTGCGACGGCGTGCGGGCGAGCGGATCGGCCGATGCCGTCGTGCACAGGCTGTTGGTGTTGGCGATCGTCGTGATCGGGTCGAACACCGCCTGGTCACGCGACAGGTTCACGAAATTGGTCTTGTAGCTGAACTCGCCGCCGAAGACCGGATAGTTGAGCACGTTGGAATAGTCGATCACCGGGTAGACGATCGGCACCTGGCTCTGGTTGCCCGAATAGCTCAGCCAGTACATCGTCCGCGCGTCGAAGAAGCTGCGGTTGCCGACGCCGGTCAGGTAGAGCTGCGACAGCGCTTCCGTCGGCAGCAGCAGGAACGAGCCGAGCGGATCGCGGTACTGATAGAGGCGGTAGTCCGAGAAGAAATAGTAGTCGGACATCAGGACGCCGTCCCAACCCCAGACCCATTTGTCGTTCAGCGCGAACTGACCCTTGGTGTCGACGGCGCCGCGGAACTGCTTGTCGCCGGGCTGCCCGGAAAACGCGCCGGGATCGAGCTGGTCGATGCCATAGGCGCGGATCTGGTAGGCGCCGTCGATCAGGCGCTGCCGGAACTCGCCCTGCAGCAGCACGCCCTGCCGCGACAAGATGCGGGGCGTGATGGTGGCGTCCATGTCGGGCGCGATCGCCCAATAGTAGGGAACCTCGACGCCATAGCCCGTGTTCGACGTGCCGGAAATGTAACCCGGCATCAGGAAGCCGCTCTTGCGCTTCACGGTCGGGTCGGGCGTCGAGAAATAGGGCATGTAGGCGAGCGGCACGCCGAAGAACTCGAGCTGGGCCGTCTCGAAATACAGCATCTTCTCCTGCTGGTCGTGGATGATGCGCGCACCCTTGACCTGCCACAGCGGCGGCTTCTTCGGATCGTCCTTACACGGCGCGCAGGCCGTGTAGACGCCGTTCTCGAACACCGTGTAGTTGCCGCTGGAGCGGTCGGCGCGGCTCGCGGCCATGCGGGTCTGGTCGGCAGTGTCCACGCGCAGCGAATCGACGAACCCGTCGCGGTAATCGTCGGAGAGATCCATGATCTCGGCATAGGTGATCTTGCCGTCGGCATCCGTCATGCGGATGTTGCCTTCGGCATGCAGCCGCTTGGTCTTCTGGTCGTAGATGACCTTGTCGGCCTCGACGCTGGTGCCGTTGTAGAACAGCTGGACGTTACCGACCGCGGACACGCGCGAATTGTTGTAGTCGTAGTCGACCTCGGTCGCCTGAACCAGCATCTGGTTGTCGTTGGGGGCCTTCGGCGGCTTGGGGCGCTGCGGCAGCGGATTGTAGGTGAAGCTCTGGGCCGAGGCGGGGGCGACAGTGGCGACATCGATCAGCGCGCCGAGCGATGCCACGGCAGCGACAGCCATCATGAGCCTGCGCAGGGACAAGCCGCGCCCGTTCGCGCCCATCACGATGCGGCGCGTCAAACGAGACACGGGTCCTCGATGGACGGCAGTCACTAACCGTCCTCCTGGTACAACAAGGCCAAAAAGCCGGTGAGGCCGCCCACCACCACGGGCAACCACGCCGCAGCGATCGGATGCATCAACTCAGCCTTGCTCAAGTCTTCAGTCACTTTCGACAAAACGTAGAGCAGAAAGCCTGCGCCCACGCCACTCAAAACCATCTTTTGCACGCCGCCCATCCGGAAGAAGCGCAACGACACGGAGGCCGCGAGCATCACCATGGCCGCCAGCAAAAACGGCTGCGCCAGAAGCTTTTGATACTGGAGTCGGTATCCCGCTGTCGCGAAGCCCGAGCTCTCGGACGAGCGGATGTAGCTCGGTAGTTGCCAAAAGGACACAGTCTCTGGGGTGGAAAAGCTGTTGCGGACCTGCGCTTCGGTCAGGGTCGTCGGAATCTCCAGGATGGCCTGGTCGACCGGCGGCGCGTCCAGCGAGAAGCGGCGGACCCCCTTGAACAGCCAGCGGCCGGTCTCGAGCGTCGCCTCGCGCGCCTCGACCCGTTCCTTGAAGTGCTGCTCCGGGTCGAACCGGAACAGCGTCAGTCCCGTCAGCCGGACGCCCTGCTGCTCGCTGCGCGCCGCATTGATGATGGTCTGGCCGTCGTTGGTCACCTGATTGAGCCAGAAGCCGGAGGCGTCCTGGATGCCGCCGCCGGGCGCCGAGCCGAACAGCTCGGCCTCCATGCGCTTGGAGAGCTCGCGCAAGTTCGCCGACATTGGATTGTAGGCGACGGTGGCGATCACCCCGATCAGCAGCGCGCTGCCGAGCGCCGGCGAGATGAACTGCCAGGCGGAGATGCCGGCGGCGCGCGCGACCACGAGCTCGAGCCGGCGGGAGAGGGCGAGATAGCATGTCATGGCGCCGATCAGCATGCAGAAGGGCGTCAGCTTCTCCAGAAGCTGCGGCACCCGGAACAGCGAGGTCTCGGCCACCATGAGCGCCGAGGCCGAGGCCAGCCCCGAGGTCTTGCGCACCATCTCGATGTAGTCGACCAGCACCAGCAGCAGGAAAATGCCGGCGAACACGCCGAGCGCCGCGACCACGAAGCGGCCGGCGAAATAGCGCCCGAGTGTATTGGTGAGCATGCTCATGCGGCGGCCGGACGTCCGAACAGCCGCGCGATGCGCGCATTCGACCTGTTGATGGCCTCCATCAGGCCGGGCGGCGGCTCGACCACGATGCCGCCGATGATCATCCACAGCCCGACGCCGATGCCGCCAAAGACCATCGCGTATTGCACAAGCACCGGGGCAGACGACTTCACGGCCATCACCGAACAGGCAAATCCCGCCATGCGCAGGCCGAACACGGCGAGCACCGAGCCGCCGATCGAGAAGTTGCGGCTCTGGCGGGTGGTGCGCGGCGCCCCGAGGAAGGCGAAGGTCAGCACGGCGAAGGCGAAGGGATAGATCGGCGCGAGCAGGCTGTCATGCAGGGCCGAGCGGAACTGGCCGGGAATCTGCTTGTAGACGGGATCGTTCTCGGACGGCGAGAACAGCTCCCAGAGATAGCGCTCGCGGATGCCCAGAGTGACGTCGCGGCCCTGGTTGGAGAATTTCGACATGTCGAAGCCGTAGCGGCCGAAAGCCACCAGCGCCGGATCGCGCTTGCCTGCCTCGAAGCGCTGCAGATTGCCTGTCTCCAGCACCAGGAACGAGCCGGTGGCGTTCTTCACGACCTCGCCGCGTTCGGCGACGATCGAGACGCGCTCGTTGGGATCGCGGCGGTCGTCGATGAAGATGCCGGCAAGGATGCCGCCGGGCTGGCGTTCGCGAATCCGGATCGTGAGATTCTTGTCGAGCTGGGCGAAGCGGCCGGGCTGCAGGATGTTGGTCAGCACGTCCGCGGTGATCTCGGCATCCCACTGCTTGATCCGCCGCATGCCGTCGGGGGCGAGATAGGCCGCGATGAAGGCGACCAGCAGCGCCACCACGCAGGTGGCGTAGAAGAACGGATAGAACAGCCGGAATGGCGAGAAGCCGGCGGCGTTCATCACGATGATCTCGGAATCGGTCGCGAGCTTGTTCAGCGTGTGCGAGATCGCGATCATCAGCGCGATCGGCGAGATGATCAGGACCAGGGCCGGCACGACGAGGCTGGTGATGCCGAGGAAGGTGAGGATGGTCTGACCCTGGCTCGTCATCAGGTCGATGCCGCGCAACGCTTGCGTAATCCAGATCACGCCGGTGAGGCTGACCAGGACCAGCGCAAACGACGCCAGCGTCGTGCGGAAGATATACCTATCGATCGACCCCATGCGCTACCGCACGAACCCCACCACGTCCCCAATGTCGGCCGGAAATCCGGCTGTCCGACCAATCCCCGAAAGGGGATCCCCAAGGTCGACCGGCAAGGCTCTTCCGACGGTTCACTCTCTCACTACCATCCCTTTGATCCGTCAACAAAATGGCTGCCCCGTGGCACCCTCAATATATGGTTAATATTTCCCTCGTTGTGGCCTTGAGGCCACGGGGGGTGCTTGGCATCTGCCGGGCCGCTGGCCCATAGTGCGCTCGGCTCAGTGAATCGTCATTCAGATGCGGCCTCGGCCGCGACCGGGAATGATCAAAAGATCAAGATTTTTGAAGGAGTTACCCATGTCCAATGCCATCAAGGTCGGCTTCGTCCCGCTGTCATCAGCCGCCCGTGGCATCATGGTCGTGTTCTGTGACGACAGCCTGATGGTCGGTCCGGCATCCGCCAAGGCCCTCGGCGGGGGTATCGAAGTCGTGAAGCGCGCGGCGGCAGCCGCCGCCTTCAAAGGTAAAAGTGGGGCCGTGCTGGACATCCTGGCGCCGGAGGGGGTGAAAGCCACCCGTCTGCTCGTGATCGGCGCCGGCAAGGCAACCGGCCTGAAGGCGAACGATTTCCTCAAATTCGGCGGCGTGGCGGCGGGCAAGCTTCCCGCCGGGACCGCCGCCATGACCCTGATGGCGGAGCTGCCCACTGGAGCCATGACCGGCGAGCAGGCGGCCACGATCGCCTCGGGCCTGCGCCTGCGCGCCTACAAGTTTGACCGTTACAAGACCAAGAAGAAGGACGGCGAGGAGGGCGGCTCGCGCGCCGACATCTCGCTTGCGGTCGGCGACGTCGCGGCTGCGAAGAAGGCGTTTGTCGCCGCCGGCCACGTCGTCGACGGCGTGGTCATCGCGCGCGACCTCGTCAACGAGCCGCCGAACGTGCTCTTCCCCGAGGAGTTCGCGCGCCGCGCCAGTCAGCTGCGAAAGCTCGGCGTCAAGGTCGAGGTGCTCGACGTCAAGGCGATGCAGAAGCTCGGCATGGGCGCGCTGCTCGGCGTCGGCCAGGGCTCGGCGCGGCCGAGCCGCACCGTGATCATGCGCTGGGACGGCGGCAAGAAGGGCGAGGCGCCGGTCAGCTTCATCGGCAAGGGCGTCTGCTTCGACACCGGCGGCATCTCGATCAAGCCGGCCGGCAGCATGGAGGACATGAAGGGCGACATGGGCGGCGCGGCCTGCGTCGTCGGCCTGATGCACGCCCTGGCGGCGCGCAAAGCCAAGGCCAACGTGGTCGGCGCCATCGGTCTCGTCGAGAACATGCCCGACGGCAACGCGCAGCGGCCGGGCGACATCGTCACCTCGATGTCGGGCCAGACCATCGAGATCATCAACACCGATGCCGAAGGCCGGCTCGTGCTGGCCGACGTGCTCTGGTACGTCGCCAAGAAGGTGAAGCCGAAATTCATGGTGGACCTGGCAACGCTCACGGGCGCCATCGTGGTCGCGCTCGGCACCGAGCATGCCGGCATGTTCTCCAACAATGACGAGCTTGCCGCCCGGCTGCTCGCGGCCGGCGCGGAGAGCGGGGAGAAGGTCTGGCGCATGCCGCTCGGCCCCGAATACGACAAGCTGATCGATTCCCAGTTCGCCGACATGAAGAACACCGGCGGCCGTCACGGCGGCTCGATCACCGCGGCGCAGTTCCTCCAGCGCTTCGTCGACGGCACGCCGTGGGCGCATCTGGACATCGCCGGCACCGCCATGGGCGCGCCCAAGACCGACATCAACCACAGCTGGGGCGCGGGCTACGGCGTCCGTCTCCTCGACCGGCTGGTTGCCGACCACTACGAGCGCAAGTGACCTCACGATGACGGAAGTGCTGTTCTACCATCTGCAAAACATGACGGTGGAGAACGTGTTGCCGCCGCTTCTCGAGAAATCGCTCGAGCGCGGCTGGCGCGTCGTGGTGCAGTCGACCTCGGAGGAGAGGGCCGACGCGCTCGACGCGCATTTGTGGACCTATCGCGACGATTCCTTCCTGCCGCACGCGACGTGGCGCGTGAACGATGTCGCCGATCAGCCGATCGTGCTGGCGATCGAGGAGGGCAATCCCAACGGTGCGCATGTCCGCTTTCTGGTGGACAGCGCCGCCCTCCCGCAGGACGCCCAGGACTATGCGCGCATGGTGCTGCTGTTCAACGGCGACGATCCGGATGCGCTCGCGCTCGCCCGCAGCGCCTGGACGGATTGCAAGGCGCGGGGATTTGATGTCACCTATTGGCAGGCCGACGAGCGGGGCCGGTGGCAACGTCGGAATTAGCGTCCTTGGCTATCATCCCAGGCAATTAATGATAATTTGCACTTTTCGAGCGATGCTGGCTTTTGTCACCTTCGTGCCGCAAAGTGATGTTGGGACAATCGCTTAGGGCTGGTCCTTCACGCAGGGAATTTGGTTTATCGTGCGACATCAAAAGCTTCCCGGCTCGCTCATAGTTGCGTTGATTACCGTAGCACCGCTGGTCGCGGGCTGTTCGGGCGGCTCCGATCTGTTGTCGAAGGACGCCGAATGGTTCCAGAAGCCCGGCCGTCTCTTCATCAAGAACATCTCGATCGAGTCGCCACCGCTGACCCCGGACAAGCCGGTCGGCGCTGAGGATCTCGTCAGCGCCGACGGCGCCTGTCCCGGCATGGCGCCGCCTCCCGGTCCGTCTGATGCCAATGCATCGACGTCGCCGGCCCCGATAGGCGGCACGGTCGCGCTCGGCCATACCGAATGCGACGTGGTGCGCGGCATCGGCGCGCCCTCGAATGTCAATCTCTCCAACGACGCCGCCGGCCGCCGCGTTGCCGTCGTCACCTGGGCCACGGGGCCGCGCGCCGGCATCTACACCTTCACGGCCGGCCGCCTGTCATCGATCGAAGGCAATCCCGAGCCGCAGCCGGTGCCGAGGGCGGTGAAGCCGAAGAAGAAGCACGCGTAAGGCGAGCCCGCAGGACGGCTATGGCCGTCCTTTCATCGCATCTTCGAACGACAGGATCTGGCCGCTAGGTCCCCGGAACGTGGTTTTCTCGGGCCACATCTTCTCGATCTCATCGAGCAGATGGCGGGCGAGCAGTCTCCAGCCCGAGTCCGGCTTGAGCGAATAGATGCTGAAGGTCATGCCTTCATCCGCGCGAGGCGAATGCACGCCAGCGAGCCATGGCTCGTCGCCTACGCTGATACTCACTCCGGCATCGTTGCACAGGTCCATGCTGCGCCACATGATGCGTCCATCCCGGGTGTGTACGTCGCGTCGAATCGACAGCGCTTGCGCTTGACCGAAGGCAGCGAATGTTTGCTCGAGTCTCTTCCAGTCTTCGGCTGGCACCTTCAAATTTGCGTAGACTTGCGGTCTGACGGACGTGCGGCCGTCTCTGAAGACATTGTGGCAGCTTGTGTCCCTTACGACGATCGGCAGGACGAATACGCCGCCCGTCAGAAGGGCGGCCGCAGAAACGACACTCCACGATCGCCAGCCAGACAAAGACGATCTCATGGCAGCCCAAAAAGTGAGGCCGCCAACAAGGCCCGACGAGCCCAGCAGTGCTACGGCACTAACGTACTCGATCCAACTAAACGAGGGTGGCGCGCCATTGAACCGATTGACCATTGCTGGCGCGCCGCCACCGATCAATGCGAGGACGCTGAATGGCGCTGCAGCGATGAGGAAGCCTGTTAGAGCGCAGGCCGCAATCCCGACGCGCGGTCGCCTACGGCGGACGAAAAGATAGAGTGGAACACCGAACAACATGGCATGGGTCGTTGCGACCATGAACGTCGTCATCGTCAAGGTCAGGACCTGCTTGACGACGATGATGTTGATCGGCTCTTCGATCTGCACGCAAAGCGGGATGACCAACGCCATGGTGGCGCCAAACGCTGCAAGCAGGGTTGCTCCCAACAGGCGCAAATACTGCTGAAGTCGCATGTCCGGCCGTTGCCCCTTGGGTTGTCGTGTGGTCGATCCCACAACTGGCCAACTTAAGGCACGATGCGGAAGAGCGCGAAGCGGCTTTCTGGAGAGATTATGCGCAAACGATATCGCATCGGCGGCGCGATCATGACCGTGATTGCGACACTTTTGCTGAAGTCACTTTCCTGATGGCGGCGCGGCCGGGAATGCGCTCATATTGCGTAAGAAGAAATCTGGAGGAAACTATGCGGTTCATTGCCCTCGTATCGGCTCTGCTCTTGTCGTCTGGCGCGGCGGTCGCCCAGGACTATCCGACGAGGCCCATCACCATGCTGGTTCCATTCGCGGCGGGCGGGCCGACGGACACCATCGCCCGCCTGACGGCCGCAGGCATGGGGAAGTCGCTGGGACAGCAAATCGTCGTCGAGAACGCGACCGGCGCCGGCGGCACCATCGGCACGACCCGCGCCGCGCGCGCCCAGCCCGACGGCTACACGCTGCTGATCCATCATGTCGGCATCTCGACCGCGGCAACGCTCTACCGAAATCTGAGCTACGACACCAAGACGGCCTTTGCGCCGATCGGGCTCGTGACCAATGCGCCGATGACCATCATCGCGCGCCCGGATTTTCCGGCCGACACGCTCAAGGACCTGGTCGCCTACGCCCAGCAGCAGGGCGACAAGCTGACTTACGCCAATGCCGGGTTAGGTGCGGCATCGCATCTGTGCGGCATGCTGTTCATGACGGCGATCCAGAAGCAGCTCACCACGGTGCCCTACAAGGGCAACGGCCCGATCATGAACGATCTGCTCGGCAAGCAGATCGATCTCACCTGCGACCAGGCGACGAACACGACGGGGCCGATCACCGCCAAGCAGGTCAAGGCCTATGCGATCACCACCAAGGAGCGGTTGAAGAGCCTGCCCGACCTGCCGACGGCCGACGAGGCAGGCCTCAAAGGTTTCGAGCTCGGCGTCTGGCACGGCATCTATGCGCCCAAGGGCACGCCGCCGGCGGTCATTCAGAAGTTGACGGCAGCGCTCCAGGCCGCGCTGAAGGACCCCACCTTGATCGCGCGGTTCAACGACATCAACACCGAGCCCGTCCCGCAGGACAAGGCGACTCCGGAGGCGTTGGGCACGATGCTGGTGAGCGAGATCGACCGCTGGGCGCCGATCATCAAGGCCGCCGGGCAGTACGCCGACTGAGCGATTCCTGCGCACCGTCGGCGCGCTGGCGGCTGCGCATAAAGCAGCCCGTTCAATGGCTCAGTGACCGGTATTATAAGGCCGGTACTGTGCATGGGGTCGTTTTGCAGAATTTTGG
Source organism: Bradyrhizobium sp. Y36 (assembly GCF_002531575.1). Taxonomy (GTDB): domain Bacteria; phylum Pseudomonadota; class Alphaproteobacteria; order Rhizobiales; family Xanthobacteraceae; genus Bradyrhizobium. The sequence continues at coordinate 17,885 of NZ_NWTI01000008.1, forward strand.
TGAGGCGGCCCCGCCGGGCGAGGCCGTCAGCCCGCCGCTTCGTCAAACTGCGTGCTCGCCTCCAGCCACTGCTCCTCGGCGCGCGCCAGCGCATCGGCAGCATTGGCGCGCGCCTTGGACAGCTGTGCGGCCTGCTTGGGATCGCGCGTGAAGATGTCGGGCAAAGCGAGGGCGGTGTCGATCTTGGTGATGATCTCGCTGACGCGGGCGATCTCCGCTTCGGCTTCAGCGATGCGCTTCTTCAGCGAGCCGCGATTGTCCGATCTTGCGCGCTGCGGCTTCTCGGCTGGCGCGCTGCGCTCGCGCGGAGCTTCGGCGTTGCGCGTGGACAGCACGAGGCGGCGATATTCGTCGAGGTCGCCGTCGTAATCGGTCACGGTGCGGTCGGCGACGATCCAAAGCCGGTCGGCGCAGGCCTCGATCAGATAGCGGTCGTGCGAGACCATGATCACCGCGCCGGGAAACTCGTTGATCGCTTCGGCGAGCGCGCCGCGGCTGTCGATGTCGAGATGGTTGGTCGGCTCGTCCAGGATGATCATGTTGGGGCCGAAGAAGGTCGCAAGGCCGAGGAGGAGCCGCGCCTTCTCGCCGCCCGACAGCTTGCCGGCCTTGGTGTCGGCCGCCTTGCCGGAGAAGCCGATCGCGCCGGCGCGGGCGCGCACCTTGGCCTCGGGCGCATCGCCCATCAGCTTGCGGACGTGATCGTAGGCGGAGGCGTCCTCGTTCAATTCGTCGAGCTGATGCTGCGCGAAATAGGCGATCGACAACTTGTCCGCGCGCGTCACTCTTCCGGAGAACGGCGCGAGGCGGCCGGCGAGCAGCTTGACGAGCGTCGATTTGCCGTTGCCGTTGGCGCCCAGCAGCGCGATGCGGTCGTCATTGTCGATGCGCAAGGTGACGCGGCTCAGCACCGGGCTGGCCGGATCGTAGCCGACCGAGGCGTTGTCGACGGCGATGATCGGCGGCGACAGGATCTTCTCCGGCGCGGGAAAGCTGATCTCGCGCACGTCCTCGGTGACCAGCGCCGCGATCGGCTTCAGCCGCTCCAGCATTTTCACGCGAGACTGTGCCTGCCGGGCTTTCGAGGCCTTGGCCTTGAAGCGGTCGACGAAGGCCTGCAGCCGCGCGCGCTCGGCCTCCTGGCGCTTGACCGCCTTGGCATCGAGCAGCTCGCGCGCGGCGCGCTGCTCCTCGAACGAGGAATATGAGCCCTTGTAGAGCGTGAGCCTGCCGCGCTCCAGATGCAGGATCTGGTCGACCGAGCTTTCAAGCAGGTCGCGATCGTGGCTGATCACGATCACTGTGCGCGGATAATGGGCGAGGTGATCCTCCAGCCACAGCGTGCCTTCGAGGTCGAGATAGTTGGTGGGCTCGTCGAGCAGCAAGAGGTCGGGGGCCGCGAACAGCGTCGCGGCGAGCGCGACGCGCATGCGCCAGCCGCCGGAGAATTCGGCGCAGGGACGCAGTTGATCGGCGGCGGAGAAGCCGAGGCCGGAGAGAATCGCGGCCGCACGGCTCGGCGCCGAATGTGCGTCGATGTCGACGAGGCGGGTCTGGATCTCGGCGATCCGATGCGGATCGGTCGCGGTCTCGGCTTCGGTGAGCAGGGCGTCGCGCTCAAGATCGGCCTGGAGCACGACGGAGATCAGGCTTTCTGGTCCGTTCGGGGCCTCCTGGGCCAGGCTGCCGATGCTCCAGCGCGGCGGCAGGGTCACCGAGCCGTGCTCGGCCGCGAGTTCCGCGCGGATCACCTTGAACAGCGTCGACTTGCCGGTGCCGTTGCGCCCGACCAGACCGACGCGCGATCCCGGCGTGATCTGTACCGAGCTCTGGTCAATCAGAAGGCGTCCGGCAAGGCGGATGGAGAGGTCGGAGATGACAAGCATGCGGCCTTGTCACCGCAGCCGAGGTCAAACGCAAGCCGCAACTTAATGCGGCTCGCGGTCGCGCCGCTCCAGCTCGTTGAGGAGCTGCTCCAGATGGGTCGGGAGCCGGGGTTCGGGACGAAGGCTTTGCTGGAGCCGCTCGCCCACGGCATCGCAGATTGATCGGCTGGTCCGCCGGTCGATCTGTTCGCTGTCATTGGCAGAAAGGCCAGCCATCGCGTTGGGTTCCGTGTTCTCATGGGTTCGACACGGTACCAAGTCATTGGCCCCCAAAATGGTTTCGCGATTCCTGGGGATCGGCTGGCATTCTCGTCAAAATTGTATGAATCGCGCCATGTCCGCCCAAAATGCGAAGCCCCGGCGGGGGGATCGCCGGGGCTCCTCTTGGAAGGTACCTGTGGGGGCGCAGGTACCCTTGGTTTTCAGGAAGGTGCTGTCGGGCTCAGTAGCAGCGGTTGATCAGCCGCCAGCGGGGTCCCCAGGGGGTCGGGACCAGCCGGCGCACATAGCAGCCGCCATAACCGTAGGAGACGGGGGCATAGAAGCGCGGGCCGCCCCAGCCGTAACCGCGGTGCCAGCCACCGCCGCCGCCGTGCCAGCCCCAGCCGCCGCCATGCCAGTGAGCGGAGGCCGAGGTCGGCGCCAGAGCGGCACCGAGCGCAACCGCAGCGACAGCGGCAAGCGAAAGTTTCCTCAACATGGTGATCTCCTCAAAACTGCCGGCGCGGAGGGGATCCGCGTCGATGGAAAGGCCGCCGAAACGGTCCGCCTCGCGATCAGGCTTCGGTTTCGATGGAATGAGCATAGGCCGGCAGGCCGAACCAAAGCCTGAATGGAGCCTTCAGATTGGGTTCATCTGGGTGAAATTGTCGTAACCCAAGCTGAAATCGCCGGTCCCGGTCCTGCGGCGAAGCGCCTGTGGCGTCATCCCGGCGGTCGCTTGCCGGATGGCGAAGGCGCCGATATAAGCCCCGCAACTCGACAATCCCGCTTTTCTTCCCAAGGACAAGATTATGGCCATCGAACGCACTTTCTCGATCATCAAGCCCGACGCGACCGCGCGTAACCTGACCGGCGCCGTCAACGCCGTGATCGAAAAAGCGGGCCTGCGCATCGTCGCGCAGAAGCGTATCCGCATGACCAAGGAACAGGCCGAGACCTTCTATGCCGTCCACAAGGCACGGCCGTTCTTCGGCGAGCTCGTCGAGTTCATGACCTCGGGTCCGGTCGTCGTCCAGGTGCTCGAAGCCGAGAACGCCATCGCCAGGTATCGCGACGCGATGGGGGCGACCGATCCGTCCAAGGCTGCCGACGGTACCATCCGCAAGCTCTACGCAAAGTCGATCGGCGAAAACTCAGCGCACGGCTCGGATGCGCCGGAGACGGCCGCGATCGAGATCGCGCAGTTCTTCTCGGGCAACGAGATCGTCGGCTGATCAACCAGCCGTAAGTGAAAGACGAGGGCGAAAGGATTCATTGTGGACTGGCTCTGGCAGATCTTCGATCCCGCGACGATCGGGGCATTCTTCACCCAGTTTCGCAATGAGATGGCTGCGCCGACCTTCTGGATCGCGGTCGGCAAGATCATCTGGATCAACATCCTGCTCTCCGGCGACAACGCGCTGGTGATCGCGCTCGCGTGCCGCGGCCTCTCGCCGCGACACCGGCTGTGGGGCATGATCTTCGGCGCCGGCGCAGCGGTGATGCTGCGGATCATCTTCACCGGCATCGTCGCAACTCTGATGGAGCTGCCGTATCTCAAGCTGGTCGGCGGCCTTGCCCTGATCGTGATCGCGGCCAAGCTTCTGGTGCCGGAACACGAGGACGAGGACGACGTCGACGCGGCCTCGCATCTGTGGCAGGCGGTGCAGATCGTCGTGGTCGCCGACATCGTCATGTCGCTCGACAACGTCATTGCCGTGGCCGCCGCGGCCAATGGCAGCGCGCCGCTCCTGGTCCTCGGCCTTGCCATCAGCGTGCCGCTGATCGTCGCCGGCGCGGCGCTGATCATGGCGCTGCTCGAAAAGCTGCCGGTGCTGGTCTGGGCCGGTGCTGCGCTGCTCGGCTGGATCGCGGGCGAGGTGATCTCGACCGATCCCGGCGTCGCACCGAAGCTCCACACGCTGTTCGACGGTCCGTTCGGCGCCTCGCTCGACGGCATGCTCGGCGCCTTGCGCATCCCGCCGCAGTTCGGCCATGGCGGGGCCGGCGGTGAATATTTCTGCGCCGCGCTCGGCGTCGTCGTCGTGCTTGTGGTCGGCACCATCTGGCGCCGGCGCAAACTGACCTCTGCCGCGCTGGAATCGTCCGAGCGCCACGCCCGGGCCTCGGCAGAGTAGGGCCGGCTCACTCGATCATGCCGAGTTCCGTCACCGGCGTCGTCCAGTAGACCAGCCTGGTTCCCGCAAACGAAACCCGCAGGCGCTCGAGCAGGCGGCTGGCATCGGTGCCCGCCAGCACCACTTGCACGATGGTCTGGTCGGCATGGCCCTTCACGCGTTCGGCGGCCGTCAGCAATCGGACCTCGGCGCCGTGACCGGAGCCCTGCGCGGCCGTGAACCCCGAAACCAGGTCGGTTTGCTCGGCGAGATGGTCGAACACCTCGTCGCGAAGCTGATGCGGCACGATCAGCGTGAGACACACGGGCTGGTCGATCATTTCGTCACCTTCGACGTCCCGCCATAGCGGCGGTACAGGATCGGCAGGAGAATCAGGGTGAGCAGGGTGGAGGACAGCAGTCCTCCGATCACGACGACGGCGAGCGGGCGCTGCACCTCGGATCCCGGGCCGGTGGCGAACAGCAGCGGGATGAGGCCGAGCGCCGTGATGCTCGCCGTCATCAGCACCGGCCGAAGCCGGCGCATGGCGCCTTCGACCACGATGCGATCCTCGGGCAGGCCGTGGGCGCGGAGCTGATTGAAGTAGGAGACCAGCACGACGCCGTTGAGCACGGCGATGCCGAGCAGCGCGATGAATCCGACCGAGGCCGGCACCGACAGATACTCGCCCGTCACCACCAGCGCGAACACGCCGCCGATCAGGGCAAAGGGAATGTTGACGAGCACCAGCAGGGCCTGGCGGATGGCGCCGAACGTGGTGAAGAGCAGCACGAAGATCAGACCGATCGCGACGGGGACCACGATCGACAGGCGCGCGGCGGCGCGCTGCTGGTTCTCGAACTGTCCGCCCCAGGTCAGCCGGTAGCCGTTCGGAAGCGGCAGCTCGCTCGCCACCTTCTGGCGGGCCGCTTCGACGAAGCCGACCATGTCCCGACCGCGGACGTTGGCGCGCACCACGCTCATGCGGGCGCCGTCCTCGCGGTCGATCTTGACCGGGCCGTCGACGCGCTGGATGCGGGCGACCTGCGACAGCGCGACATGCTGCCCGGACGCCAGCGTCAGCGGCAGGCTCGCCAGCAGCGTCGGCGCTTCCCGCGTCGTCTCGCTGCCCCGGACCAGGATCGGCGTGCGGCGCCCTTCCTCGAGCGCGGTGCCGATGGTCCGGCCCTCGATCTGGGTGCGCAGCGAATTGACGATGGAATCCACGGTCAGGCCAAGGCGGCCGGCCTCCATGCGATTGACCGCCACCGTGTAGTATTGGGCGCCTTCGTTCAGCGTGGTGTAGACGTCCTCGGCGCCGTCGATGCTGGACAGGATCGACGACAGCTTTGCCGCGGTTTCGTTCAGCCTTGCGATGTCGGGGCCGAAGATCTTGACGGCGACGTCGCCGCGCACGCCGCTGATCATCTCCTGCACGCGCATGTCGATCGGCTGGGTGAAGCTGAGCGAGATGCCGGGAAAGCCGGCGAGGACCTCGCGAAGCTTCTGCAGCAGGGCTTCGCGATTGTCGGTCTCGCGCTCGGCTGCCGGCTTGAGCACCAGGAACGTGTCGGTCTGGTTCGGGCCCATGGGGTCGAGGCCGAGCTCGTCCGACCCGGTCCGGGCGACGATGCCGGCGATGTCAGGCACCCCCAGCAGCGCGGCCTGCAGCCTCGCATTCATCGCGAGCGACTCGTCGAGGTTGACGGAGGGAAGCGTCTCCACGCTGACGATGACGTCGCCTTCGTCCATCGTCGGCATGAAGGTCTTGCCGAGCTTGGTGTAGGCGAAACCTGCCGCGACCAGGGCGATCAGCGCTGCAACCATCACCTTGCGCTCGTTCCGCAAGGCCCAGTCCAATGCCGGCGCGTAGATCCGTTGGGCCGCGCGCACCAGCAGGGGATCGCGATGCGAGGCAGACTTCAGCACATAGGAGGTTGCGACCGGGATCACGGTGAGCGCCAGCAGCAGCGAACCGGCCAGCGCGAAGATGATGGCCAGCGCGACCGGGATGAACAGCTTCCCCTCGAGCCCCTGCAACGTCAGCAGGGGGACGAACACGATGATGATGATGAGCACGCCCGAGGCGACCGGCTCCAGGACCTCGCAGACCGAGCGGTAGACCAGATGGATCAGCGGGGTCGCTTTGCCCGGGTCGTGCTTGCCGAGGTTGCCGACGATGTTCTCGACCACGACCACCAGCGCGTCGATCAGCATCCCGATCGCAATCGCAAGTCCGCCGAGGCTCATCAGATTGGCCGACATCCCGACTAGGCGCATGATGATCAGCGCGATCACGATGGCGAGCGGCAGGCTGAGGGCGATCACCAGCGAAGCCCGCCAGTTGCCGAGGAACAGCAGCAGCAGGACGATGACGAGCACTGTGGCCTCGGCGAGCGCCCGCACCACGGTGCCGACGGCGCGGTTGACCAGGCGGCTGCGGTCGTAGAACACGTTGATCGACACGCTCTTTGGCAGCGCGCCTTGCAGCTCGGCAAGCCGGGCGCGGACGTCGCGGATGAGCTGACCCGCATTGGCGCCGCGCAGGCCGAGGACGAGGCCCTCGACGGTTTCGCCGCGGCCGTCCGAAGTGACGGCGCCATAGCGCGTCAGCGTGCCGATCTTGACGCTCGCGACGTCGCTGACCAGGATCGGTACGCCTTCGCGAGTGTCGACGACGATGGCCTTGATGTCCTCGACCGATCGGATGCTGCCTTCGATCCGAACCAGAGCGCTGTCCTCGCCCTGGTTCACCCGCCCGGCGCCGTCGTTGCGGCTGTTGGTCTCGATGGCCCGGCGAAACAGCTCGTAGGAGATGCCGCGCGCGGCCAGCGCATCGTTGCGCGGCACGATCTCGAAGGCACGGACGTAGCCGCCGAGCGCATTGACATCGGCAACGCCGGGCACCGTCCGCAGGGCAGGGCGGATCACCCAATCGAGCAGGGTGCGGCGCTCGGCGAGCGAAAGCTCGGGGCTGTCGATCGTGAACATGAACATTTCGCCCAGCGGGCTCGTGATCGGCGCAAGTCCGCCGGTCACCCCTTCCGGGAAATCGCGCGAGATGTTCGACAGCCGCTCCGAGACCTGGTTGCGCGCCCAGTAGATGTCGGTGCCGTCCTCGAAATCGACGGTGATGTCGGCCAGCGCATATTTCGTGGTCGAGCGAAGCACCTTCTTGTTCGGCAATCCCAGCAGCTCGAGCTCGACCGGGACGGTGATGCGCTGCTCGACCTCTTCCGGGGTGAGGCCCGGCGCCTTCATGATGATCTTCACCTGAACCGGGGAGACGTCGGGAAAGGCGTCAATCGGCAGGCCGGGCAGGAGGACGGCGCCGGCGCCGATCACCAGCAGCACGCCCAGCATCACGAACAGCCGCTGCGACAACGCGAACGCAACCAGGCGGCGGAGCATCTATTGCCCCAGTCCCGAGAGAATGCCGCGAAGCGTCGAGATTCCGCCGACCGCGATGGCGTCCTGCTCCGTGATGGGGCCCGACACGACGACGTGGTCCTGATCCTCCGCGAGCAGCTTGACCGGGACGAGGCGGAAGCCGCCGTCGACGGCGACGAAGACCGACGTCTGCTCGCCGCGCCGGATCAGCCCGCTATAGGGAATCTCGAAGGCGCTTTCGCCGGCGGAGAGAAAGCCGATGCGCGCCGCGGTGGTTTGACCTGGGTGCAGCTCGCCGTCGTTGGGGACTTCCGCGCGAACCAGAATGGTCTGGGTGGCGGCGTCGATGGTCTCGGAGACCAGCACGACCTTGCCGGGAGTGGAATAGCCCTCGATCTCGATCTTCGCGCCGGTGCGGATCGATCGAATGTTGGCGGCGGGCACTGCGATCTCGGCCCAGAGCGGCGACAGCCGCGCCAGCTTGACGAGCGGGGCGGATTGTTCGAGCCGCTGTCCCGGCGACACCGCCAGATCGACCACGGACGCGGTCTGCGGCGCATTGACGGTGAGTGTCGCGCTGATCGCCGCTTCCTGGGCGAGCCGGGAAATGGCCTCGTCGGACATCCCGCTCAGATGCAGCATCTGGCGCCGTTCGGCGACGACGAGAGCAGCCTGGCGCGCTTCGGCCTGGCTCGCCTCGAGCACCCGTTGCGGCACGGCCTTGCCCTCGAACAGATCGACGTTGCGATTGAGCTGCTGGCTGGCGAGACGCTCCTGCGCCATCGCGTGCAGATAGTCGCGTTGCTGCGAGACGAAGCTCGGACTCTCCAGCGTGACCAGCGACTGGCCGGCCGTGACGCGGTCACCGCGCCCGACCAGGAGGTTGGCGACCATGCCGGCCACCGGTGCGCTGACGACCCACAATTGCTGCGTGGGGATCACGATCTGGACCGGATAGGGCAGCGTCAGATCGGTGCGGCTCACGACCGGGTGGGTGACGCGGACGCCGAGATTGCGCGCCTGCGCATCGCTCAGCTTCACCTCGTCCTGCGCCATCGACGCGGACGGCAGCAGGCTCAATGCAGCGGCCAAAAGCGGAATGACCAAGCGCGCGCGAACGGGTACGCCCCCTGACGAGGTGAGACGGAGGCGTCTGCGAAGGACTCGCATGAGGAATAACCCACACCCGGAGGTGAGCGAAGCGCTGATCGATGACTGGTCTCGAGTACTCCACTGGCGCGGTGGTGGGTTGATTTGCCTCAAACGGGCGAGCCATTGCGGAGATCTGCTCGGCGTTGGGGGAGCGCTTCGGCTGATCTTGCTCAAGACCACTGGCGAACCAGCCTCGCTCACGACGGACGCTTCCTTCCGGTGATCATCGCCTTCACCAGGTTCTCGCTGTGCTCGAAGCTCGCCACCAGGACGCCAAGCACATGAACGACGACGAGGCCGATCGTGAGGTTGGCGAACGCCTCATGCACCTCTTCCACCCATTTGGCTCCCCAGAAGCTGTCGGTCGTCATCATGTAGCCGGTGGTGCAGGTGCCGATCAGCATGACGATCAGCGCCACCACCATCGCGCCGCCCGCCGGATTGTGCCCGAGATAGCGTGGCGCCCTGAGCCGCGCCACGTCGCGCATATAGGCGAGCACGGCGCGCGGCGAGCGCACGAAGTCGCTGAAGCGGGCATGGCGTGGTCCAACGAGACCCCAGACGATCCGCAGCGCCAGCAATCCGGCAATCGTATAGCCGGCGGCGATATGGACGTTCTTGATCTCGTCGCTCGTCGCAAAAGCGAGCAGAAACAGCCCGGCCAGCGACCAATGGAACACGCGCACGAAGCGGTCCCAGACCTTGACCGAGGCCGACGGCGTCTCGCCGTCGGTCTCGGTCGCGTCGTGAATGGCGCTCATGATGTGCCCTTTACATCTGACCGACGATCTGGCCGCTGGTCGGATCGACGAACAACTCGACCCGGCTGCCGGACTTGTCGATCGTGTAGAGTTCGCCACACGCATTCTTGAGCTTGGCCTTCTGGACCTTGTAGCCTTGGGCTTCGATCTTGGCCTGCAATTGTTCGAGCGATAGCCAGCTCGTCTGTGGCGCGGCGGTGCAGGGGCGCCCGAGGCTGCCGGCATGAGCTGTCGCTGCGGCTGCAAGCAGGGCGGCGGTGGCGGCGATGATGGTGATCTTGCGCATGGTTCTCTCCGGCATGTGGCGCCCTGGCTGCGTCATGCGGCGAGGGCGATGCGGGGACATTGGCAGAGGAGCCCTGACCGGCGCCTGTTGATCCACGTCAGCAATTTGTCAGGTTGATTGAGGCATTCTCCGCTCATGCGATCCCCTGGTTTCCTGGAATTCCTCGCGGTGCCGCTGCTGGCAGGCCTCGTGCTCGCGCCGCTGCCGGCAACCGCGGGCGAGCACGAGAGAGTCGCGCCCGAGGCGGTTCGCCGCGCAGTCGAGGCGGGCGAAATCAAGTCGCTCGCCGACATTCTCGCCTCGCTTGGTGGCAAGTTGCCGGGTCAGGTTGCCGGCGTCGAAATAGAACGCGCGCGCGGTCGCTGGATCTACGAGTTTCGCATCGTCGACGAGAAGGGCCGCCTCTACGAAGTGCACGTCGATGCGCACAGCGGCGAGATCGAACGCATCAAGGAGAAATGATGCGCCTGCTGCTTGTGGAGGACGACCGACGGATCGCGGCCGATGTGGAGAGGGCGCTGCGCGCGGCCGGCTATGTGGTCGAGACCGTCCACAACGGCGAGGAGGCTTGGTTCCGCGGTGATACCGAGGACTACGGCGCCATCATCCTCGATCTCGGCTTGCCCGGCATGGACGGCCTGGCGGTGCTCAAGCGCTGGCGCGCGAACGGACGGACCGTGCCGGTGCTGATCCTGACGGCGCGCGGCAGCTGGGCCGAGCGCGTCGATGGGATCGACGCGGGCGCCGACGACTACCTGCCCAAGCCGTTTCGCATCGAGGAATTGCTGGCACGGCTGCGCTCGATCGTACGCCGCTCGGCGGGCCATGCGTCCTCGCGGATCGTCGCCGGCGACGTCGAGCTCGACGAGCGTCAGATGAAGGTGACGCTGCGCGGCGTACCGGTCGCGCTGTCACCATTGGAATACCGCCTGGTCGCCTTTCTCCTGCACCATCGCGGCCGCGTGGTGTCGCAGCAGGAGCTCGACGAAAACGTCTATGGCCACGGCGAGGACCACGAGTCGAACGCGCTCGAAGTGCTGGTTGGTCGCGTCCGCAAGAAGCTCGGCGCCGATCTGATCGAGACCAGGCGCGGCTTCGGCTACCTCGTGCCGGACACAACGCCGTGAGCTGGGGCTCGCTACGGCTGAGACTGGTGGCCGGCGGAGTGGTGGCCATCCTGATTGCGCTCACCATTGCCGGCGCCGGGCTGACGCTGCTGTTCGAACGCCACGTCTCGCGGACCGTCGGCGACGAGCTCGACGTCTATCTCAAGCAACTCGTGGCGGGCATCGACGCCGACGCGCAGGGCAAGCTGACGGTCGGCCGTCCGCCGGCCGATCCGCGCTTTGCCGATCCGCTCTCGGGCCTGTATTGGCAGGTGTCGGACGACGGCGGCCAGGTGCTGCGGTCGCGTTCGCTGTGGGATACGGCACTGGACCTGCCGCGGGATGAGCCGTCGCCTGGTGAATTGCACCGTCACGTCATCGTTGGCCCGGCGAACGCCCGCCTCCTGGTCAGCGAGCGTCGCGTGCTCCTGACCGTGGGAGATCGCCGCGCGCCGGTGCGCGTCGCGGTGGCGGCTGATCTCGGCCGTGTATCGGCCGCTGCCTCGCACTTCGCCAGGGATCTGGCGCTGGCGCTTGGCGTGCTGGGTCTGGTGCTGGCGGCGGCCACCTCGATCCAGGTTGGATTGGGCTTGCGCCCGCTCGACGCGCTTCGCCGCGGCGTCGCGGACGTCCGCTCCGGGCAACGCAAGCATCTCCCCGTCGATGTCCCTGCCGAGGTCAAGCCTCTGGTGGAGGAGGTCAACAGCCTGATCGACGCCCAGGAACGCGAGATCGAGCGTTCGCGCAGCCGCGCCGCCGACCTGGCGCATGGGCTGAAGACGCCGCTCGCCGCACTCGCGGCCGATGTCGCGCTCTTGCGCCAACGCGGCGAGCAGGACGTCGCCCAGGCGATCGAAGCCGTCGGCGATGCGATGAGTCGGCACGTCGATCGCGAGCTGGCGCGCGCCCGGGCAAGAGGAACGGCACGACTGCGCGGCGGTATTTCCACGCCCCTCAGACCACTTGTCCAGACCCTGATGCGAACACTGGCGCGCACGCCCGCGGCACAGCGGCTCGACTTCAAGACCTGCATCACGGGCGAGCCGAGCGTGCCGCTCGATCGAACCGATCTGGCGGAGGTGCTGGGCAATCTCCTGGAAAACGCCGCCCGTCACGCCAAGAGCCAGGTGCGCATTGGCGCGGATGCCACCGCGAATCCGGCGATCACGGTCGAGGATGACGGCCCGGGCATCGCGCCCGCCGAACGTTCACGCGTGCTCGAACGCGGGGCAAGGCTGGATGAGCGTGGCGAGGGAGCCGGCCTTGGTCTCGCGATCGTTCAGGACGTGCTCAGTGCCTATGGATGGCAGCTCATTCTTGCCGAGTCCGAACTCGGCGGATTGAAAGCCATCGTCGTCCCCGACGGCAGCCGCGACGGGATGGCTGCTGCTGTTGGTTGAACTCTGACAGCTTGCTTGACGTCACTGTCCCCGTGTCAGCGCCGCACGATCGAGCCGGCACGGCCGATCAGGCGGGCGAGCTGGCGGAAGCGGCTGCCGACGCGATCGGCGACGAGGTCGCCGAGACGGTGCTCGAACACCAGCATCAGCTGGCGGCCCTGGCTGCGAAAATGCGTCGCGGGCAGCACGCCCGGGCGCGCCGCCGAGATGAGATGCGCGACGCGGAACGCGGCGCCGAGCAGGCGTGCGCGTTCGAGCTGTGCCGGCGTCAACAACTCCTGCATCGTGGTGGGCGGCTGGTTTTCCTCGCTCAGCCCTGCATAGCGATAGAACACCGACAGGCCGACGAAGGCGCGCTCGGTGTGGGTGATCGCGCCGAAATTGCCGTTGACGACGAGGCTCAGCGTCTGCTCGCCGCGGTGATCGGGATGCACGCGCCAGCCGATGTCGGACAGCAGGCAGGCGGTGTGGCGCAGGCGGCGGTCCTCCTCGGTCTCACGCAGCTTGACCACGCGCGCGAGGCGGTCGGTCCAGGCGATCAGCTCGTGGGCGTGCTTGGCCGAGCGTGACAGCAGCTGGTTGAGCTCTTCCGCGGCGCAGATCAGGCCGTCCTTGTTGCGTTCCGCCTCCGACAGCTTCTCGTGCAGCAGGCCCTCGCGCACGCCGAAGGTCGAGAACACGATGGTCTTCGGCTTCGCCACGCGGATGATGTGCTCGAGCACCAAGGCTGCGTAGGTGAGGAGAGGGCGGCGCGCGTCCGCGACGCTCTCGATGTCGGCGAGCATGCCGGCAGCCGCGAGGCGCCTCAGCCGGCGGGAAAAGTCGAGCGCTTCCGCCGCGGTCAGCGAATAGCCGTGCATCACCTGGAGCGAATAGCCGCTCTGGATGATGTGGATACGGGCAAGTGCACGCCAGGTGCCGCCGACCGCGTAGAAGGTGCGGCCCCGGCCTGCGGTGAGCTGCGGCACCTCGTCGAGCTCCTCGCGCACGATGCGGTCGGCGCGCTTGAGCGATTTGTGCGCGAGATCCTGCAGCGCGAGACCGCCGAGCGGCAGCGTCACGCCGCTGCGCACGCTGTTCCTGCGCACGTCGATCAGTTCGAGAGAGCCGCCGCCGAGGTCACCGACGATGCCGTCGGGGTGATGGATGCCGGAGATCACGCCGAGCGCCGACAGCCGCGCCTCGCGCGGGCCCGAGAGGATCTCGATCTTCACGGCGCAGATGCGCTCGGCACTGGCGATGAAATCGGGGCCGTTGGAGGCATCACGGCAGGCTGCGGTCGCGATCGCGAACACACGCCCGACCTGCATGACCCGGCACAATGCACGAAAGCGCTTGAGCGAGGTCAGCGCCTTGTCGACGGCGTCGGGCGCGAGCAGGCCCGTGCTCTGCACCTCGCGTCCGAGGCCGCACAGCGTCTTCTCGTTGAAGATCGGAATGAGGCTCCGCGTCAGCCTCTCGTAGACGACGAGACGGACGGAGTTGGAACCGATGTCGATGACCGCGACGCTCGAGCCGCGCTTGCGCGGCCGCTTCACGTCGAACATCCCTGGTCAGGACGGGTGGCGTTCGTTCCGGCGCGTGAGACGACGCGGCGAGGATTCCTTGAGCGACTTTCCACGGCCAGACAGACTCGGATTTGTCATGAAGTAGTTGTGCACGTTGAAAGGCTCCTCGCCCTTCGCGGTCTTCATACGCGTTGAGGACCCGTCCGGCAACAATTGCCAGCTCTGCTCGTTGTCCTTCAGGTTCGCGACCATGATCTGTTCGAGAACCTGCTGATGCACCGTGGGATTTTGCAGCGGACAGAGCACCTCGACGCGGCGGTCGAGGTTGCGCGGCATCATGTCGGCGGAGGAGATATACACAGCCGCCTTGGCGCTCGGCAGACCCTGGCCCATGCCGAAGCAGTAGATTCGGCCGTGTTCCAGGAAGCGGCCGATGATCGACTTGACACGGATGTTCTCGGACAGTCCGGGAATGCCGGGGCGCAGGCAGCAGATCCCGCGCACCACGAGCTCGACCTGCACGCCGGCCTGGGAGGCCTCGTAAAGCGCGTCGATGATGTCGGGGTCGACAAGGGCATTCATCTTCATCCAGACCGCGCCGTGCCGGCCATGCCGCGCATGCGCGGTCTCGCCCTGGATGTGCTCGATGATGCGCTTGCGCAGGGTCAGCGGCGACACCGCCATTTTTTCCAGATCGCTCGGCGCGGCATAGCCGGTGATGAAATTGAACACCCGCGCGGCGTCACGGCCGATGGTCGGATCGGAGGTGAAGTAGGAGAGGTCGGTGTAGATGCGCGCGGTGACCGGGTGATAGTTGCCGGTGCCGGTATGGACGTAAGTCGTGAGGCTGCCACCCTCGCGGCGGACCACCATCGAGAGCTTGGCGTGCGTCTTCAACTCGAGGAAGCCGTAGACGACCTGCACGCCGGCGCGTTCGAGATCGCGCGCCCAGCGGATGTTGGCTTCCTCGTCAAACCGCGCCTTCAGCTCGATCAGCGCAGTGACGGATTTGCCGGCTTCGGCGGCCTCCGCGAGCGTGCGCACGATCGGCGAGTTGTTGGAGGTGCGGTAGAGCGTCTGCTTGATCGCGACGACATCGGGGTCGCGCGCGGCCTGCTGCAGGAACTGCACCACGACGTCGAAGGATTCGTAGGGATGATGGACGACGAGGTCCTTCTGCCGGATCGCGGCGAAGATGTCGCCGCCGTGCTCGCGGACGCGCTCGGGATGGCGCGGTACGTAAGGGGTGAATTCGAGGTCGGGCCGGTCGAGGCGTGTGAGCTGCGAGAGCTCGTTCATGGCGAGCACGCCATCGACCAGGAAGACCTCGTCGTCGGCGGCCGAGAGCGCGTGCTGCACGAAGCTGCGCAGCTCCTCCGGCATCTTGGCGTCGATCTCGAGCCGGATCACCGACCCGCGGCGGCGGCGCTTGAGCGCCGTCTCGAACAGGCGGACGAGGTCTTCCGCCTCTTCCTCGATTTCGAGCTCGGAGTCGCGGATGATCCGGAAGGCGCCCTGGCCGTGCAGATTGTAGCCGGGGAACAGGCGGTTGATGAACAGCGAGGTCGCCTGTTCCAGCGAGATCAGCCGAACGATCTTGCCGTCGGCGGGCAGGCGGATGAAGCGGTCGATCTTGCCGGGCATGCGGATCAGCGCGTTCATCTGCCTGCCGTCGGCGGCGCGCGTAAGCTGGAGCGCGATGGTGAAGCCGAGGCTCGGGATGAACGGGAAGGGGTGGGCCGGGTCGATCGCCAGCGGCGTCAGCAGCGGGAACACGTTGCTGAGGAAATAGTCCTCAATCCAGGTCCGCTCCGCCTTGGTGACGTCCTTGCCGTCAACCAGCACGATGCCGACATCGGCCAGCGTGCCGCGCAGGTCGCGCCAGATCGCCTGCTGGTCGGACGCAAGCTCGGACACGGTGCGGTTGATCAGCGCGAGCTGTTCGGACGGGGTCAAGCCGTCGGGGCTGCGTTCGGCAATGCCCTCGCGCACCTGGGCCTTGATGCCGGCGACGCGGACCATGAAGAATTCGTCGAGGTTGTTCGCTGAAATCGACAGGAATCGCACCCGCTCCAGCATGGGATGGCTGGGATTGACCGATTCCTCCAGGACGCGGCGGTTGAAATGCAGCCAGGACAGCTCGCGATTGATGAACCGTTCGGGGCTCGATGCGATCGCCGGCAGGCCTTCGGGTTCGGGGACTTTTTCTTTAGTTTCAACAGCTTGCGCAGAGTCCATCAGAAGTCGGTCCATTCCTGTCTCGCCTCACTTTGCGATCTATGCGCAAAACCTGCGGGAGCATGTGTTAGAGCGATGACGTTTCGATGACATTGATGTTCCGCCGCTTCGCTCCGTCAAGCGGACTTCGGCGTAACCCTGGGGTGGGCGGAACGGCTCAGGCGTCCCGGAGCAGCTCGGCGGCCAGCGCGCGGGTGACAGGGCGGCCGAGCCGCAAGGCCTCGCTGTCGAGCAGTTCAACGGCCTGGCGGGCGGCGGCCGACGAACGCTCCAGGCGGGTGGCGAGGTAGCCGACCACGCTCTCGTCCACGGCGAGCTGGCGGTCGGCGCAGAATTTGACGATCAGCCCGCGGAACAGCTGGTCGTCGGGGGGCAGCAGCGCGACCACGGGCAAGGCGCGCAGGCGCGAGCGCAGGTCGCGAAGCTCGATCTGGAGCGCGGCCGGGACCTGGCGTCCCGTGAACAGGACATAGGCGCCGTCCTCGCGGGCGAGGTTCATGAGGTGGAAGAGGGCGCGTTCGTCGAATTCGCCGGCCTTGAGATCCTCGACCACCAGCGCGCCGGTGGCGAGCGCGCCCGGAACGGCCGCGGCGGTCAGGGCGTTGGCCGCGGTCGAGCGGGCGCCCGAGATCTCGGCCCAGATCGCGGCGAGATGGCTCTTGCCGCTGCCTTCCGGACCGGCCAGCCACATGATCCGGTTCGGCCATTCCGGCCAGCTGTCGATCAGGGCAAGACCGGCCGCATTGGCCGGGCCTTCGAGGAAATTGTCCCGGCTGAGGCTTTCCGCATGTGGAAGCGAAAACGCCAATTGTCGGGGATGGACGCGGCCTGCCACGCTCGTTTTGCTCCATGCCGGCGCGCCGGCCCGTTTGAAGAGAATTCGACTTGATCGAGGGCGAGTTGGCCTTTTGCAGGGCCACGCTCCCTCTCATTTGGCCTCGATCGCGCTACTTGGCCTCGACCGTACTCATGTGCCGCAGCCACTCGACGAGATAGAGCGACACCGAGGAGAGCGTGAAGACCGTAACGAGGCCCATCAGGATGATATCATAAGGGGCCGGCTTGAAGCCGAAGGCAAGCGCCGCCAGCACCAGAGCCGCGAACGCCACCTGTGCCACGGTGTTGAGCTTGGACACTTTCGACGGCTTCATCTCGACGGGCCGGTCGAACAGCCAGGATACGATCACGGCGGCGACGATCATGATGTCGCGCGAGACCACCAGGATCACGATCCAGCGCGGGATCGCGCCCCAGATGCCCAGCGCCATGTAGATCGAGACCAGCAGCGCCTTGTCGGCGAGGGGGTCGAGAAGGGCGCCCAGCTCGCTCGTCATGTTGAAGCGCTTGGCCAGGAAGCCGTCCACGGCATCGCTGATACCGGCGATCAGGAAGACGGCGAATGCGACCTCCATTTGGCTCGACACGATGGCCCAGACGATGATCGGGACCAGCAGGATGCGGCCCAGGGTAATGATGTTCGGAATACTCACGAAAGCGCTTCCCGGCACCCGGTCTGACCTCGAATCCGGCCCCTCGAGGAGGCTGAACCGGTTGATATCTACATAGTATAGGCAGGAGCGCCATGCGAGCCATTGCGCGTCCCCGGAATTCGACGTAACCAGCCGCAAACCCACTGGAAATCGGGCATGACCGACCGCAAAAACGGCCTCACTTACGCCGATTCAGGCGTCGATATCGACGCGGGCAACCGCCTGGTCGACCTGATCAAGCCGATGGTGCGCGCCACCGCGCGGCCCGGCGCCGACGCCGAGATCGGCGGCTTCGGCGGCCTGTTCGACCTCAAGGCGGCCGGCTTCAAGGACCCCGTCCTGGTCGCCGCGACCGACGGGGTCGGCACCAAGGTGAAGATCGCGATCGAGACCGGGCTGCATGGCGGGATCGGCATCGACCTCGTCGCCATGAGCGTCAACGACCTCGTGGTGCAGGGCGCCGAGCCGCTGTTCTTCCTGGACTATTTCGCCTGCGGCAAGCTCGACCCCGAGGCCACGGCCTCGATCGTCGCCGGGGTTGCGGAAGGCTGCCGCGAATCCGGTTGCGCCCTGATCGGCGGCGAAACCGCCGAGATGCCCGGCCTGTACAAGGACGGCGATTACGACCTCGGCGGCTTTGCCGTCGGCGCCGCCGAGCGCGGTACGCTGTTGCCGCGCAAGGATATCGCCGCGGGCGACGCCGTGATCGGCCTTGCCTCGTCGGGCGTGCATTCCAACGGCTTCTCGCTGGTGCGCAAGATCGTGGAACAATCCGGCCTCGGCTTCGAGGCGCCGGCGCCGTTCGCGCCGGTGATGACGCTCGGCGGCGCGCTGCTCACGCCGACGAAGCTCTACGTCAAATCCTGCCTGCGCGCGATCCGCGAGACCGGTGCGGTGAAGGGCCTTGCCCACATCACCGGCGGCGGTTTCACCGACAACATTCCGCGCGTGCTGCCGAAGAACCTCGGCGTCGGCATCGACCTGGCGCGCCTGCCGGTGCTGCCGGTGTTCAAATGGCTGGCGGCGCAGGCCGGCATCGCCGAGCTCGAGATGCTGCGCACTTTCAACTGCGGCATCGGCATGATCGCGATCGTCGAGCCCGACAAGGTCGACGAGGTCGTGCAGGTCTTCACCGATGCCGGCGAGACGGTGGCGCAGCTCGGCACCGTGATCCCGGCCGAGGGCGAGCACCGCGTCGTCTATAACGGCCATCTCGACATGGCGCTGTGATGATTGGCGCTGTGATGAAGCGCCGCGTCGCCATCCTGATCTCCGGCCGCGGCTCCAACATGGCCGCGCTGATCAAGGCCGCCAGCGCGCCGGATTTCCCCGCGGAGATCTCGCTCGTCATTTCGAACAAGGCCGATGCACCCGGGCTTGAACGCGCTGAGGCGGCCGGCGTGAACACGCTGGTGATCGAGAGCAAGCCGTTCGGCAAGGACCGCGCCGGCTTCGAGAAGGTGCTGCAGGCAGCCCTCGACGAGCACGGCATCGAGCTGATCTGTCTCGGCGGCTTCATGCGCCTGTTCACGGCCGAATTTACCAGAGCCTGGTACGGCCGGATGCTCAACATCCATCCCTCGCTGCTGCCGTCGTTCCCCGGGCTCGACCCGCACGGCCAGGCCTTGCGCGCCGGCGTCAAGCTGTCCGGCGCGACAGTGCACTTCGTCATCCCCGAGACCGATGCCGGTCCGATCGTGATGCAGGGCGCGGTTCCCGTCAGCGATCACGACACGGGCGACACGCTCTCGGAGCGCATCCTCGAAGTCGAGCACCGCATCTATCCCGAAGCGCTGCGGCTGCTCGCGACCGGCAAGGTCAGGATCGAGGGCGACGTGTGCAAGACGGATGGAAGCGGGCCGTCGGAGAATTTTCTGGTTGCGCCAGTGGTGCGCTGAAGCGCGTTTGCGCTTCACCGTCCCAAACAAAATCCCCCGGCAGAGCCGGGGGCAACGTCATGATCTCTCGCGTATCGACTTGAGAGAATTCAGGAGACCTTGAGGTTCTCCGCGGATGCCTTGCCGCGGTTCTCCACGAGGTCGTATTCAACCACTTGGTTCTCGTTGAGGGTGGAGAGTCCGGCACGCTCGACGGCGGAGATGTGGACGAAGACGTCCTTGTCGCTACCGTTCGGCTTGATGAACCCATAGCCCTTGGTCGGGTTGAACCATTTGACGGTGCCCTTTTGCGGCATCGCTAGTCTCCTCCACTAGATATAAAAAAGACGCGGCCGCTTTTTCGCGTGCCACGCCACAAACGGGCTTCCGAAGTCTGTTCGAGTCTTGAGGCTCAATGTCGCGAAACGCACAGTCGAGCGGCCAATTCCGATTGTGGCCAATATTGCAACATGAAAATCGCCGGTTAGCAAGCTGCGCGTAGATTTCAAGACCGAGGCGGGTGCGTTCCTCTGCAATTTGCGACCTGTGGCCGTGGAACCACAATCGAGGGCAATCACCCCTGTCTCAGCGCTCCAACCGATTGACGCTCCGTGGCAGTTCAGCACAAATCGCCGCAGGCTGCGGCGCGTTCGTGTTGTATTTTTGCGTGTCGCCCTCGCTTCGGGATTATCGTCATGCGCTGCACCTTGCAGCACTCAGGGACACGGCAGGTGATCGGGCTCGACCGCGTTCGCGGGATCGCGGCGTCGGTCGCGATCGCGCTGGTGCTGGTCGTGACGATGGCGGCGGCGACGCCCGGCTTCGCCCAGACCCCGACACCGGCCGCGTCGCCGACGCCCACGCCTTCACCGACGCCGGTGTCGACGTCAATCGCCTACGATCGCTCGGTCGGCAACAGCGCACTCGATCTCGGCTCGAACTTCCTGGAGCGGCTCGGCAACCAGGCATCGAACGGTATCAACCGGACGTTCCGCACCAATCCCGGCGGTGGCGGCGCCTCCGCGAGCACGGAAGATCCGCGCTACCGGACCTGGTTCGAGGGCTACGGCATCTCGGTCCGCACCGACCCGCAAGGGGACTTCGTCGGCGACCGGCGCAAGACGGTGGGCGGCGTTGCCGGCTTTGGCGCACGCGTGGCCCCGGGCGTCAATCTCGGCTTCTCCGTCGATCAGAGCCACACCGACGTCGACGTGCCGCTGGCGCTGCAATCGGCGACGCTCGACCTGACGCAGATCGGCTTCAACGGCTCGGTCGACAAGGGGCCGTGGACCTGGGCCTTCGCGGTCGTGCACGGCTTCGGCAAGGTCCGTTCCAGCCGGGACACCGGCCTCGGTCTTGCGACTGCGAGCTATCACGCCGCGATCGACGGCGCGCTGACCGAGATCAGCTATTACTGGACCAAGGACCAGATGCGCATCGTGCCCAAGGGCGCGCTGGAATATGTCCGCGCCACCAGCGCGGCTTTCCAGGAGGTGGGCGGGCTCGACCCGCTCAATGTCGGCTCGACGGCGCTGTCGCGCGCCCGCATCATGATCGGGGCCGAGATCGGTCGCTACTTCATCATCGACCAGAAGATCCTGGACCTGTCAGCCTATGGCAAGTTCGTCGACAATTTCCACCAGGACCTGGGATCCGTTCAGGTCAGCCTCGGCGCCCAGAACATCGTGGTCCCCGGTATCGGCGAGAGCCGCTACGGCATGGATGCGGGAGCCTCGGCCTCGCTCAGCCTGACCAGCGTGGCGCGGCTCTACGTCAATTACGACGGCAAGTTTCGCAACGAGCTGACCTCACACCAGGGCACGGTCGGCTTCGAATACAAATGGTGAGTCGAACGAGGGCCCGACGCGGTCGTCGTAGGGCTCTGGATTCTCGTTACGAGGCGCTTTCTTCACGCGAACCGGTGTCCAGTTCGCTCGAAGGCGCGTTGGACTCTCAGGCCGGCGTCGCCGCGACATATCCCGTCAATCCAAATCCCTCTCGCGCCGCCGTCATCATCGGCACCAGCGCGTTCGGATGGATGAACTCGTCGCGGAAGCAGGGATAGGTCCTGGGGTCGAAGATCTTCTTCAGCCAGTCGACCACGATCTTGTGGCGCTCGGAGGCGCGGAACTCCTTGTGATAGGTGAGCCAGAGATCGGCGTGGTGGCTGACGCCGAGATCGACGGCGATCAGCGGCGCGCCGAGCGCGATCGACACCGTCGGCAGGAAGCCGATGCCGGCGCCGCGCTCCACCGCGTAGAGCACGCCGACCGAGGAATTGGTCTTGATCCCGACGATGCCTTCGAGCGATTTCAGTCCGAGCACGCGCGCATAGGCGCTGTCGTCGACCTGCGGCGCGCTCTGCTTGATGATGCGGTGGTTCTTCAGCTCTGCCAGCGACGCCGGCACACCGTAGAGGTTTTCGTACTCCTTGGAGACGAAGGGATAGATGTGGAGGCGACCGAGCTTGGCGACGATCAGGTCGGGATTGGTCGGCGGCTCGAGCTGGATCGCGATGTCCGATTCAAGCCGGGCGACGTCGGCCTGCTCCATCGCGCAGCGCAGATCCACGGTGATCCTGCGATAGGTCTTCTGGAAGTCGATCAGCCGCGGCAGGATCCAGAAATTGCCGGGGCCCTCCGTCACCGCGACGCGCACGGTGCCCGAAGTGTCGTTCGACGATCGCGAGGCGCGGCGAAAGACGTTGAAGGCATGACGCTCCATATGCGTAACGTCCGCGATCATCGCAGTGCCTTCATCGCTGAGCGTGAGTCCGCTCTGGTCGCGCAGGAACAGCTTGCAGCCGATGCTCTCCTCGAGCCGGTCGATGCGGCGCATCAGCGTGGTCGAGGTGAGGCCGAGCTCCTCGGCGGCATTGCGAAAACTTTTATATTTGGCGCACGCTAAAAATAGCTTCAAATCGTCCCAGGACGCGTCCAGGGCTTCTTCACGGTGCTGCGTCATCGCAGCACCCCGGTGCAATAACTGCTGCATACTCCTGATCCCCAGCCGCTAAGCTCGTCGGCGTAGCGGGGCACGAAAGCCTCGAACGATAGAGGCGCCACATGGGTATGGAAAGAGGCTCGTTTGCCGCAAGGCATGATTTCGATGCCTTGCCGCTGAGCACGGACGTCGACGTCCGCTGTGCGCAATTTTCCGAAATTGCCGCGCTTGCCGGGATGGCGCACCGCCTGGTGCCGGGTGTGCGGATCGGGGCGGCCGAGCTTGCGCGATATTTCGCGTTCGATCCGCAGAGCATCCTGACGTTCAGCCGCAAGGGCGATCTGGTGGGCGGCATGGCCTTCCTGTTTCTCAATGATCGCGGTCACGACGCGCTGCTGCTCGACGAGATCTGCCTCGCTGCGCCCGAGACGCGCTATCTCGCTTCCGCGAAGGACGACGTCGCCGCCATCTACATCTGGGCGATCGCGGCGACGGGGCGTGGGATCGCCGGTCTCGGCAAGGCTGCGGCGCATCTGCGACAGCTAAGGTTTCGCGGCGCCGATTGCTATGCGCAGCCGTCAACGGTGGCCGGACGCGACATCATGAAGGCGACCGGCTTTGTGCCGGTCCCGAGCTTCCAGCCCGACCTCTGGTGCTACGAGCGGCCCTGGCATCGGCAGCCGATGCAGATGCCGGGCGCCATCATCCAAGCAAGGAGTTTTGCAGATGCACGGTACTAGAATTCCTCTCGCCAAGCCCAGTTCCCGCGTCATCACCGTTCGCCTTGCGCGTGATCCCAGCGATCTCATGCTGGTCACGGCCATTCGGTCCGCGGTCTATCTCGCCGAGCAGGATTGCCCGTTCGAGGAGGAGTTCGACGGCAACGACATGGTCGCCGCGCACTTCATCGGTTTCGTCGGCAACGAGCCCGCAGGCTGCCTGCGGGTGCGCTTCTTCGGCGATTTCGCCAAGGTGGAGCGGCTCGCGGTGCGCCACCAGTACCGGCGCTCGCGCGTCTCGTTCAAGCTGGTGCAGGCGAGCGTCGATTACGTGAAGCGCAAGGGGTTCCGCAAGATCTACGGTCAGGCCCAGGACAGGCTGGTCGATTTCTGGGCCCATTTCGGCGCCAAGCCGCTCGGCCACAATCGCAAGATCACCTTCTCGGATTTTTCCTACACGGAGATGCTGCTGGAGATCGAGCCGGGCCCTGACGCGATCACGCTCGACAGCGATCCCTATGTGATCATCCGGCCCGAAGGCGATTGGGATCGGCCGGGCGTGCTCGATGCCTCGGCGGGGCGGTCCGTGACCTCGCCGCTGCGGGACCTCGCGCTCGCCGGCAGCTGAAATTGGTGCAGCTCGGCGCAAGACAATGCTGGCTTCAATCCATGACGATCCGCCGATCCTGATCTGCGCGGACCTCCAGGTCGAGTATCTCACCCCCGGGCGTCGCCACGTCATCCTCGATGGCGACGCCGCAACCGCACGCTGCCTGGAACTACTGACGCTGTGGCGCGGCAATCTGTGGCCGGTGATGCATTTGAAGCGCATTGCGCAGGCCGCCTGGTTCAATCCGGCATCGAGGCTGACCGATTGGATCCCCGAGGCCAGGCCGCGGCCGGGCGAGATGACGTTCGAGCACCCGCTGCCGTCCGCCTACAGCTCGTCGCGGTTTGTGGACTACATGTCCAATATCCGCACCGTGCGCTGTCTTCTGATCGGTTATTCCCTCGACGAGACCATTCTGGCCACCGCTGTTGACGGGTTTCACCGCAGCCATCGGTACCAGGTGGTCGCCGACGCCGTGGCTTGCCGGCAGCCCGGCACGGGCGATGCCGCCGCCTACAAGCATGCGGTAGTGAATGTCATTGCGAATTTTGCTACAATCGTTCCCAGCGCCGAACTGATTAGAACCAGCGGCGCCGTTGCGGTGTAGACCACCGCGACCGGCGGATGGGGTGCAAGATTGTCACGGGGAGACGAGCTCAAGGAGCTGGCGAGCGACCTGTCGCATGCCGCCGAAAAGGCGCGCAGGCTCGGTCTGCCGACGACGGTCTATCTGCTCTCGATGGCGCTGGTGGAGGTGAGGGAAGCCGCTGCCAGTGCCGACGACGGGCATGACGATGATGCGACGTAAGAGCTGCCCAGTCTCGATATGCGGCTTTGTGCAACGCTGCTGAGCGCTTGCTGCCGAAGAATTGGCGTTGCAAGCTTCGCGTTGTCGCAATAGCCAAGGCGCTTGATCATCGAGTGATGACGCCGGCTCCGCCTGCGACGTGACGCTTTCAAGGATCCCAAGCAAATGTCCATGCTGCCCAATTCGCAAGAAGCCCGGGATGTGGCCTATCAGCTCCATCCCTACACCAACGCACGCACGCATCAGCAGGCCGGTCCTCTGGTGATCGAACGCGGCGAGGGACCTTACGTGTTCGACGCCTCGGGCAAGCGCTATTTCGAGGCGATGGCGGGCTTGTGGAGCGTCGGGCTCGGCTTCAACGAGAAGCGGCTGGTCGAGGCCGCGCACAAGCAGATGCAGGCGCTGCCGTTCTATCACACCTTCTCGGCCAAGTCGCACGGGCCCTCGATCGACCTCGCCGAGAAGCTGGTTGCGCTGGCGCCTGTGCCGATGAGCAAGGTGTTCTTCACCAATTCCGGCTCGGAAGCCAACGACACCGTCCTCAAGCTGATCGCCTATCGTTCGAATTCGCTCGGCCAGCCCCAGCGCAAGAAGATCATCAGCCGGATGCGCGCCTATCACGGCGTCACCATCGCCTCCGCCAGCCTCACGGGCCTGCCGAACAACCATCGCTCGTTCGACCTGCCGCTGCCGAACATCCTGCACACGGGCTCGCCGCACTTCTACAAGGACGGCGCCCCCGGTGAGAGCGAGGAAGCCTTCGCGACGCGCCGGGCGGAGGAGCTCGACGCGCTGATCCAGAAGGAAGGGCCCGACACGATCGCCGCGTTCTTCGGCGAGCCCGTGATGGGGGCGGGCGGCGTCATCGTGCCGCCGGCGACCTATTGGGACAAGATCCAGGCGGTGCTGAAGAAGTACGACATCCTCCTGGTCGCCGACGAGGTGATCTGCGGCTTCGGCCGCACCGGCAAGATGTTCGGCTGCGAGACCTACGGCATCAAGCCCGACGTGCTCGTGGTCTCCAAGCAGATCACCTCGAGCTATTTCCCGTTCTCGGCGATCATCATGAACGACCGCATGTTCGAGCCGATCGCGGACGAGAGCAACAAGATCGGCGTGCTCGGCCACGGCTTCACCGCGGGCGGTCATCCGGTCGGCTCGGCGATTGCGCTGGAGAACCTCAAGATCATCGAGGAGCGGGGCCTGGTCGCGCACGCCGCCGAGCTCGGCGCCTATATGCAGGGCAAGCTTCGCGAGCTCGCCAGCCATCCGCTGGTCGGCGAGGTCCGCGGCGTCGGCATGATCGCAGCTATCGAGCTGGTGCTCGACAAGGGTCGCAAGACGGCCGCAAGCACGCCCGGCGCCGTCGGCGGCATGGCCGCCCGCATGCTCCAGGAGCGCGGCGTGATCTCGCGCAACATGCTGGATGCCATCGCCATCTGCCCGCCGCTGATCGTCACCAAGGCGCAGGTCGACGAACTGGTCGCGGCGATCTCGGGCGTGCTGAACGACATGAAGGCGGAAGTGGCGAAGCTGACGCCGGCGTAGGGGCCTCGCTCTCCCCACGTCATTGCGAGGAGCTCTTGCAACGAAGCAATCCAGCCTGTCTCTGCGCAAAGACTCTGGATTGCATCGCGGCGCTCGCAATGATGATGTGGTTGGCATTGCGCCAGCCACAAAAGGCGCTCGCGGGCTATTCGGCCCGCTGCACCCCGATCACGCGGCCCTTCTCGACTGCCAGCGCCAACTCGCCGCGCTTGAGCTTCAAGGCGGCATCGCCGAACAGCTCGCGGCGCCAGCCGCGCAAGGCGGGGACGTCGGCCTCGTCGTCGGCAGCGATCTCTTCGAGATCGTCGACCGTCGCGATCACCTTGCTGGCGACCGCATGCTTTTCGGCGGTCATGCGCAGCAACACCTTCAACAGCTCGACAATGGCCGCGCCGTTGTTGTTGTTGCGCGGCTTCTCCAGCTTCGGCAGCGTGGCAGGATCGCGCGCCAGTCCGCGCGTGACCGCGGCGACGATGTCCGCGCCCCATTTGGATTTCTCGAAGCCCTTCGGGACCGAGCGCAGGTTCGCGAGCTTCTCCAGCGTGTTCGGCGCGTGAGTGGCGATGTCGCTGATGGCCTCGTCGCGCAGCACGCGGCCGCGCGGCACGTCACGGCTCTGCGCTTCCTGCTCGCGCCAGGCGGCGACCTCCATGAGGACGGCGAGGTCCTTGGGCTTGCGCACGCGCGTCTTCAGACGCTCCCAGGCGCGCTCGGGGTGGAAGTCGTAGGTGCGCGGCGAGGTCAGGACCTCCATCTCGATCGAGACCCATTCGCTGCGACGGCGCTTCTTGAGGTCGGCATCGAGCGCGGCGAACACGTCGCGCAGATGGGTGACGTCGGACACCGCGTAATGCATCTGCTCCTTGGTCAGCGGCCGGCGCGACCAGTCGGTGAAGCGGTGGGTCTTGTCCGGGCGGTGACCGGTGACCTTCTCGACCAGGGCGTCGTAGGCGATGCTGTCGCCGTAACCGAGCACCATCGCCGCGACCTGGGTGTCGAACACCGGATGCGGAATGATGTTGGCCTGGTGCCAGATGATCTCGATGTCCTGGCGGGCGGCGTGGAACACCTTCAGCACGCTCTCGTTGGCCATCAGCTCGAAGAACGGCTTGAGGTCGATGCCGGCGGCGAGGGTGTCGATGACCACGGCTTCCTCGGCGCTGGCCATCTGCACCACGCACAGCAGCGGGTAGTAGGTGGTCTCGCGCAGGAACTCGGTATCGACTGTTATGACGGGGTGCTTGGCCAGCCGGCTGCAGGCAGCCGCGAGGTCAGCGGTGGTGGTAATTAAATCCATGAACGGCCCATGACACTTGCCATCAGCCGTTCTGCCGAAAGTGCTGTGATGTCAAGGGGCTCGATGCGAATTCGAGCCTTGCATTTGGACCGGAATCGCTTTTTCCGACGAAATTCCTATTCGTAGCGGACCCGGTGCGAGGATTTGCGGGCGCAAGGCAGCGCCACCACGACCACGCACATGCCGACCAGCGCCAGTCCCAGGAACTCGAAAACCAACAGATCCACGGCGAAATCTCCAGAAACATTGATAGATTTGTCGGGGGTGCGTTGAGGGTCTGTTAATTTCAATGGTTACCGGCGGCGGGGCGGGCCGGATGGTGGACGGGGGGTTAACAGGGCGGGGGTGGGCGCGGTGCCGGTGGGGTGGATTGGCCGAAGGCGTAATCCACCACTGTCTATATCGGCGGGCAGATGAGGTGGATTACGCCCGCGACTACGCTTTCGCGCAACCGCGAGCTAATCCACCTACGAAGCCGCGAAGCCTCCTTACGGCAGCTTCAGCGACGTCTCCGCGTTGTACGGCTTCAGCGTCTCGTCGGCGGCCTTCTGCGCGGCGGCGAGGGCTTCCTTCGGCTGCTTCTTGCCGTTGAGCACCAGCATCACCTCGTCCTCGAGGTTCTTGCGGACGGGTACGGTCTTGTAGGTCGCGAACCAGGGCTTTGCGACGTCGAGCTGCTCGACGGCGGTCTTGGCGTCCGGGTTCTTGTTGAGGAAGTCGACCATGTCAGGCGTCTTGTAGGCGGCCATGTTGGGCGCGAAATAGCCGGTGGCGCGGCTCCACCAGCCGCTCTTCTCGGGCGAGGTCATCCACTTGATCAGCGTCCAGGACGCCTTCTGCTTCTCGGCCTCGAGGCCGGCCGGAATGATCAGCGAGGCGCCGCCGATCGGTACGGCGTTGCGAACGTTGCGCGGGATGAAGGCGACCTTGTAGTTGAACTTGGCGTTGTCGCGCACATAGGTGAGCGAGCCCGTCGAGAGCATCATCATCGCGGCGTTGCCCGATATGAAGGAGGTACTGACGGCAGGTCCGGGCGTCGCGCCGGGCGTGTGGACCTTGTGCTTGTAGATGAGGTCGTTCCACCACGTCAGTGCGCCGAGCATCGAGGGCGTGTCGTAATAGACCTCGCCGCCGAACTCCTCGTTGTAGTAGCGCCCGCCATTGCTCATGGTGAGCGTTTCCATCATCCAGCCGCAATAGTCGTAGGCGCAGGGGATCGCGATGCCCCATTGGGTCACCTTGTCGCCCTCGCGCTTGGTCAGCTTCTTGGCCCAGTCGGTGAGCTCGGCCCAGGTCTGCGGCGGCTTCTCCGGATCAAGGCCCGCTTCCTTGGCCTTGTCGGCGTTGATGTAGAGCAGCGGCGTCGAATTGTGGAACGGCACGCCGTAGACCGAGCGGTTGATCACCGCGTTGCCCTGCAGCGCCGGGAAGAACTGGCCGAGGAATTGGTCCTTGGTGGTGCCGTCGGCCTTGATCAGGGCATCGAGATTGGTGAGCTCGTTCTCGATCTGCATGTCGAGCAGGAAGTTGGCGGACATGATCACGGCGGACGGCGGCTTGCCGGCCTTGATCGCGGCGCGCGTCTTGATCAGCGTGTCGTCGTAGGAGCCGGTGTAGACGGCGGTCGCCTTGATGTCGGGGTGACCGTCGTTGAACTCCTTGATCAAGGTGCCCATGTCGCGGGCGAGCTTGCCGTCGACGGGGACGGGGAAGAACAGATCGATCTCGGTCGGGCCTTCGCCGGCGAGGGCCGGAAAGGCGAGGGCGCTGGCAAAAGAGCCTGCCATGGCGAGGCCGAGCATGAGCCTGCGGGAGAACAGCATCGGAAAATCTCCTATTTGATGCCTGAGGTGACGAAAGAGCTGATGAAGCGCTTCTGGAAGATCAGGAAGGTGACGAGCAGCGGGGCGATCACCATCAGCGTGCCGGCGGCGATGGTGCCCCAGGCCTGCGTGCCTTCGGCGGTCTTGGTGAAGACGGAAAGGCCGACCGTGAGCGGCCGCTTGTCCGGCGAGTTGATCACCATCAGTGGCCACAGGAAGTCGTTCCAGTGGCTGGTCACGGAGATGATGGCGAACGCCGAAAAGCTCGGCATCGACAGCGGCACGTAGATGTGGCGGATGCGCTGGAGCAGGCTGGCGCCGTCGATCAGCGCGGCGTCTTCCAGCTCGGTCGGAATTGCCTCGAACGCCTGGCGCATCAAGAAGGTGCCGAAGGCCGAGGCGAAGAACGGCATCATCACGCCGGTCAGCGTGTCGTAGAGGCCGAGCTGCGCCACCAGCGACAGATTCGGCACGATCAGCAGCACCGGCACCAGCATCAGCTGCATCAGGAACAGGTAGAAGATCGGCGTCTTGCCGACGAAGTCGAGGCGCGCGAAGGCAAAGCCAGCCAGCGTGATGGTGACGAACTGCACCAGCAGAATGCCGGCGCAGATGATCGTGGTGTTGAGCGTGTAGCGCGGGAAGTCGCCGATCTCCCAGGCATCCCTGACGTTGTCGAGCGTCGGCTTCAGGCTCGGCATCAGCTCGGCCATGGCGTTGATGCCGTCGGAGGCCGGGCGCAGCGTCGCGACCACCATCCACAGGAACGGAATGAGCCAGACGATCGCGAGCAGCACGGTCAGCAGGAAACCGAGCTTGGGCGTGATCTCGCCACGTGTGGCGAGCGGCGCGTCCTTGGTGAGCCAGTCGATCAGCTTCATGGCCCGCCCTCGCGGTTCGCCATGGTGCGGAAGGAGAGCGCGGTCAGCCCCATCAGCGCGGCAAGCGTCAGCAGCGTCGCGGCCGAGGCTTTGCCGACGTCGTAATGCTCGACCGCCTGCTGGTAGATGTAGAACAGCACGAGATTGGTCGCGTTCGACGGCCCACCCTGGGTCATGACGAAGACGTGGTCGACCTGCGTCACCGCGTTGAGGATCGCGATCACGGTCACGAACAGGAAGGTCGGCTTGAGCTCCGGCAGGATGATGTGGCGCAGGCGCTGGTAAGGCCCGGCGCCGTCGAGATGCGCAGCCTCCATCACATCCTCCGGCACGGCCTGGAGGCCGGCGAGGAAGAACAGCATGTAATAGCCGGCGTTCTTCCAGATCGTGATGATCATGATCGCGTAAAGCGCGATGTCGGGGTCGCCGAGCCAGTTCGGCAGCACCGGCAGTAGCCGGCCGATGTAATAGTCGAGCAGGCCGACATTGGGCAGGAAGATGAACATGAACAGCGCGGAGGCGGCGACCATCGGGATCAGCACCGGCAGGAACAGTGCGGCCCGCAGCGCGCTGCTGACGGCGTGGGTGCGTGCCAGCGTCAGCGCGAACAACAGCGCAAGGGCGATGCTCGGGATCGTAGTGCCGGCGGCGTAGACGAGATTGTTGACGACCGCGCCGGTGAAGGCGGGGTCGGCCAGCACCGCGCTGACATTGTCGAGGCCGACGAAGCGCACCGGCGCCTTGGGGGTTGCGCGCTGATAGAGTGCATCGACGAGCACGCGGCCCATCGCGCCGTAGGTGAACAGCGCGAGGAAAACCAGCGAGGGCAGCAACAGCAGATAGGCACGCAGCGAGGCTTTGAAGCGGGTGGTGAAGCGCCGGAGGACGTCGAGGCGCGGCGCCGCCGAGGTCGCGACCCGGAGAGCCGCGGGTTCAGCGAGGCTCATCTCACCGCGCCGCGAACTTGAGCGCATAGTCGCGGCCGTCCATCCCCGCCGGCGGCTCGAAGGGGAAGCGCAGACTTTCGTCGAGGAAGTCGTGGCTGTGCACAACGAGATTCTCGTCGTCGATCAGCACCACGCCATAGGCCGGCGGCTCGTGGCTTGCGAGGTGCGGCGCGTTGGCATCGAGCTCGAACCAGACCTGGTGGTTGGTGCCGCGCAGGGTGGAGAACGGGATCTTGCCGTAGCTGCCGAAGATCGGCCGGTGCACATGGCCGAAGAAGAGGTGGCGGATGCGCGAACGGTAGGGCGCGATCACCTCGGCAAATTCGGCGCTCTGCTTCAGCCCGATCTCGTCCATCGCGTGGACGCCGACCGGGAAGGGCGGGTGATGCATGAACACGACGAATTGCTGGTCGGCCGGCGCGGCGGCAAGCGTGCTCGCGAGCCAGCCGAGGCGCTTGGCGCACATCTCGCCGGCATGGCTGGTCTCGTCCAGCGTGTCGAGGAAGACGAACAGGCCGTGCTCGGTGGTCTTCGTGCCCTGCACGAAGCCGTTGGCATCGCGCGGCGCGGCCTTCAGCGCGTCGAGGCAGATCACGCGCTTGTCGTGATTGCCGACCATGGCGACGTACGGCATCTTCAGCGCGGCCATGGCGTCGGCGAAATTGGCGTAGGATTCAGCCTCGCCCCAATGGGTGAGGTCGCCGGTCACGACCGCAAACGCGGCGTCGGACTGGTGCTTGTTGATGTCGGCAATCGCCGCGTCCAGCCGGGCGCGCGGGTCGAGGCCGTAGAGCTTCAGCCCGGGGTTCGCCAGGTGCGTGTCGGTGATGTGGATGAATTTGAAGGGCATGGCGCGCTTGTCAGGATTGTTGGAGGATGGGCGCCTCCGGCAAGACGGCCCCTGACAGGCGGTTAGAGCGGGTGTGTTTCAGTTTGATGACAGCGGTTCACTCTCCACAGCGCTGATGCCGTAGGGTGGATTAGCCGAAGGCGTAATCCACCACTGTAGGCCAATTGCAGGTTGTGCTATTTGCCATGCATGTCCGACTACCGCCGCGCATTCGTTCCGGGAGGATGCTGGTTCTTCACCGTCAATCTGCTCGATCGGCGGAAAGCTCTTTTGACCGACCAGATCGAAATCCTGCGGGATGCTGTCGCCGCAACGCGCCGGAGCCATCCCTTCGAGATCGATGCGTTCGTGGTCTTGCCGGATCATCTCCACGCGATCTGGAAGCTGCCGTCAGGCGATGCCGATTTTTCGGTTCGATGGCGGTTGATCAAGACTCGATTTGCCAAAGCACTCCCAGCGAACGAGCGATTGAGCGCAGTCCGTGCCGCGCGAAACGAACGTGGCATCTGGCAACGCCGGTTCTGGGAGCATCTCATCCGTGACGAGGCCGACTATGCGCGCCACGTCGAGTATTGCTACTACAATCCCGTCAAGCACGGATACGTCTCGAAGGTGTGTGACTGGCCGTACTCGTCGTTTCACCGCGATGTCCGTGCGGGATTGTTTCCCGAGGATTGGGGCGGCAACACGAAGGTCGCTGGTGAGTTCGGCGAGCGCGCGTGATGATCGCTGGCAAGGCGACCTGTAGGTTGCGGATCAGCTGAGCTCGTAGGGTGGATTAGCGAAGCGTAATCCACCTCTTTGCTTTCCGGTTGGCGAGAGAAGTGGTGGATTACGCCTTCGGCTAATCCACCCTACGCATCGAGCTTGGGCTAAGTCCCGCAAAACGTCCGCAGCACCCGCTGGTCCGGCAGCGGAGGATCGGCATAGGCGGCGTAATCCGGCTGGTCGTCGAACGGTCTCGCCAGCACCTTCACCAGCTCCTCGAACGGCGCGTAATTGTTGTCGTTGACCGCAGCCTGGATCACGGCTTCGACGCGGTGGTTGCGTGGGATGAACATGGGATTGACGGCGTGCATGGCGGCCTGCCGCTCGGCTGCGCTCTGCGGCTCCAGCGCGGTGCGCGCGCGCCAGCGGCCGGCCCACTCGTCGAAGGCTGCGGGCTCCATGAACTGCGCACGCGCATCTGCGCTGTCATCAACGGCGGCGTCGCCCAGCTTGCGGAAGGTGAGGGTGAAGTCGGCCTGGTTCTTGGCCATGGCGTCGAGCAGGTCCTGGATCAGCGCCTCGTCGCCGTCGCGCTCCGTGAACAGGCCGACCTTCTTGCGCAGGCCAGCCTGATAGGCGGCGCTGAAGATATCGGAGAAAGCACCGAGGATGTCCTGGGCCTCGGCGACGGCCTTCTCCTGCTCGTCCGAGAACAGCGGCAGCAGGCATTCGGCCAGGCGCGTGAGATTCCACAGCGCGATGCGCGGCTGGTTGGCGTAGGCGTAGCGGCCCATCTCGTCGATCGACGAGAACACCTGCGCGGGGTTGTAGGCATCCATCAAGGCGCAGGGGCCGTAGTCGATGGTCTCGCCCGAGATCGAAGAATTGTCGGTGTTCATCACGCCATGGATGAAGCCGACCAGCAGCCAGCGCGCGACGAGCTCGGCCTGGCGCGCGACGACGCCGGCAAGCAGGGCGTGATAGGGCCGCTCGACATCGCGCAGCTCCGGATAGTGGCGGGCAATGACGTGGTCGGCGAGCCGGCGGATCGCCTCGGTGTCGCGGCGGGCGGCGAAGAACTGGAAGGTGCCGACGCGGATGTGGCTGGAGGCGACGCGGGTCAGCACCGCGCCGGGCAGCGCGGTCTCGCGGATGACGTGCTCGCCGGTGACGACGGCGGCGAGCGAGCGCGTGGTCGGAATGCCCAAAGCGAACATCGCCTCGCTGACGATGTACTCGCGGAGCACCGGGCCGAGCGCGGCGCGGCCGTCGCCGCGTCGGGAGAACGGGGTGGGGCCCGAGCCCTTGAGCTGGATGTCGCGGCGGACGCCGTCCCGGTCGATGACCTCGCCGAGCAGGATGGCGCGGCCATCGCCGAGCTGGGGCACGAAATGGCCGAACTGGTGGCCGGCATAGGCCATGGCGATGGGGTCGGCGCCGGCGGGAACCGTTTTCCCGGCCAGGATCGCGGCACCTTCAGGCGTGTCCAGCAGGTCCGGATCGAGCCCGAGCTGCACCGCCAGCGGCCGGTTCAGCTTGATCAGCCGGGGGGCGGCGACCGGGGTCGGCGCGACGCGGGCGAAGAAGCTGTCCGGCAGCGCCGAATAGGAGTTCTGGAAGGGGAAATGCACCGTCATGGCCTCAAGATAGGGCTGGAACGCCCGATGGCAAAGGTTCGGCCTCCGATATGCCAAAAATGGGCACTTCCGGCCCCAAGCAGGCCGTTCCCTTGGTTGCCGCCTTGGGGCGCGTCGGGTAAACCCTGCCGCAATCTCGGACCGGCCATGACAGCCGGTTCGATTCGTTATCCTTCAGACATCGATTTTGGGACGACCATGCATCGCTACCGGTCACATACATGCGGCGCGCTCCGCGAGAGCAACATCGGCGAGACGGTCCGCCTGTCGGGCTGGGTCCATCGCGTTCGCGACCATGGCGGCGTGCTGTTCATCGATTTGCGCGACCATTACGGCCTGACCCAGTGCGTGGTCGATCCGGACTCGCCGGCGTTTGCGCAGGCCGAGAAGCTGCGCTCGGAATTCGTGGTGCGGATGGACGGCAAGGCCCGCCGGCGTCCCGAAGGTACCGATAACAACGATCTGCCGACCGGCAAGGTCGAGGTCTATGTCAGCGAGATCGAGGTGCTGGGCCCGGCCGGCGATTTGCCGCTGCCGGTGTTCGGCGACCAGGAATACCCCGAAGACATCCGCCTGAAGTACCGCTTCCTCGACCTGCGCCGTGAGAAGCTGCACCAGAACATCATGACCCGTGTCGAGATCATCAAGTCGATGCGCCGGCGCATGGAGGGGCAGGGCTTCTTCGAGTTCAACACCCCGATCCTGACCGCGTCCTCGCCGGAAGGCGCGCGCGACTTCCTGGTGCCCTCGCGCATCCATCCCGGCAAGTTCTACGCGCTGCCGCAGGCGCCGCAGCAGTACAAGCAGCTGCTGATGATGTCGGGCTTCGACCGCTACTTCCAGATCGCGCCCTGCTTCCGCGACGAGGACCCGCGCGCCGACCGTCTGCCCGGCGAGTTCTATCAGCTCGACGTCGAGATGAGCTTTGTCACGCAGGAAGACGTCTTCGCGGCGATGGAGCCCGTCATCACCGGCGTGTTCGAGGAGTTCGCCAAGGGCAAGCCGGTGAGCAAGAACTGGCGCCGCATCCCGTTCGCCGAGGCGCTGCGGAAGTACGGCAGCGACAAGCCGGATTTGCGTAACCCGATCGAGATGCAGGACGTCTCCGAGCACTTCCGCGGAAGCGGCTTCAAGGTGTTCGCGCGCATGCTCGAAGATCCCAAGAACCAGGTCTGGGCGATCCCGGCGCCGGGCGGCGGCAGCCGCGCGTTCTGCGACCGCATGAACTCGTGGGCGCAGGGAGAGGGCCAGCCCGGCCTCGGCTACATCATGTGGCGCGAGGGCGGCGAGGGCGCAGGCCCGCTCGCGAACAACATCGGGCCTGAACGCACCGCGGCGATCCGCGCACAGATCGGCACCAAGGAAGGCGACGCCGCCTTCTTCGTCGCCGGCGACCCCGACAAGTTCTGGAAGTTCTCGGGGCTCGCCCGCAACAAGGTCGGCGAGGAATTGAACCTCACCGACAAGGAGCGGTTCGAGCTTGCCTGGATCGTCGACTTCCCTATGTACGAGTACAACGAGGACGACAAGAAGGTCGACTTCTCGCACAACCCGTTCTCGATGCCGCAAGGTGGCCTGGAGGCGCTGAAGGGCCAGGATCCGCTGACCATCAAGGCGTTCCAGTACGACATCACCTGCAACGGCTACGAGATCGCCTCGGGCGGCATCCGCAACCACGTGCCGGAAGCCATGGTGAAGGCGTTCGAGATCGCGGGCTATGGCGAGCAGGAAGTGGTCGACCGCTTCGGCGGCATGTACCGCGCCTTCCAGTACGGCGCGCCGCCGCATGGCGGCATGGCCGCGGGCGTCGACCGCATCGTGATGCTGCTCTGCGGCACCACGAATCTGCGCGAGATCTCGCTGTTCCCGATGAACCAGCAGGCCATGGATCTGCTGATGGGCGCGCCGTCGGAAGCCACGACGAAGCAGCTCCGCGAGCTGCATGTGCGGGTGAACCTGCCGCAGAAGTGAGGCTGCGCGATCAGTCTCGTGCCCCGGACGCAGCTCAGCACACAGTGATGCGCTGCTGAGCCGGGGCCTGATCGCGGTCAACTACCGGCCCTACAGCCCCGTCGATGCCTCGATTCGAAACTGCGCCAGTGCGCTCTCGGGGTCGGTTTGCGACAGCTGCATCAATTGCATCAGCGACACCTTGGCGCGGGGCGTCAGCTTGACGGTCAGCGTCTGCCCTGACGTTTCGACGAAACCGGCAAGTGTGTCGACTGCCGTTCTCATGTCGCCATTGGCCCCTGCAATCTTCTCGCCCTGCGCCCGGATCATCGCGACGATGGCGCTGCGGGCGGCGTCGCGGCTGACGTCCTGCATGCGCGCGAACTGTGCCACGACGAGATCGACCACGCCGCTGTCGCGCAGCGAAAGCTCGAACGCGCCGGTCTCGACCTGGGCCGCCTGGCTCATCGCCTGCGCCGGGTCGGTCGTGAACAGGCCGCGCGGCACGTTGGCGAGCGCAAAGCGGGCCTGCGCCCTGGCGAGGTTGCCGAGATCGAGCGTCGCCGGCGCGAATGCGAAGGCGCCCGACGATTCCGTCCAGGCCGCGCCGAGATCGAGGTCGATCGCGAGCCTGTCCACGCCCGCCATGATCAGCGGCTGCAGCGCCGGATTGGCGGGATCGGTCGGCGTGACCATCTTCACGACCAGACTGGCCTTGCTCGGGATGGAGCCGACCAGCTGGCCCCAGTTCAGGCTGATCGTGTCGATCGTGAAGAGCTGCCGCGTGTTCTTGTAGGGCGAGACCACGCCCTTGATCTCGGCGCCTTCGAGCACCCGGAACAGGCCCAGCATCTGATCGGGCGAGGGCGGCTGCCCCGGGCTCTTGAGGCTTGCCGCCCAGCGCATCAGGTTGGCGGCACTGAAGGACTTCAGCGCGAAGCGCTCCATCTTGAGCTGGCCCTGCGGCATCGGCATGTCGAGGCCTTCCAGCGCAATCCTGTCCGGATCATATTTGATGGCGTTGAGCCGTCCCGTCCCTTGCGGCGTCTCGACCGTTTGCTTGCCGATCTCGGCCTTGCCGATCTGAAAGCCCTCGAAGAAATCGGCGACCTTCGCGATCATGTCGCGCGACTGCGCCGGCGTCGGGATCGCGCCGTCGGCCGGCACCAGCGCGATGATCTCGGCCGGGCGGAATTTCGAGGGCCGGATCGCAATGTCGTCGAAGGTGAAACCGTCGACCTGCACGAGCACGCTCGGCGCCGTCGTCACCACATAGGAGTTGACCGAGATGCGCCGATAGATCCTGTGAAGACCGTCGTCGCTCGATCCTTGCTGATCGAGCGCGGCCCGCACGGCAGTCGCGTCGAAATCGTAGGCGGCAAGACCTGACATCTCACCGGTCATTTTCGCGGGCTTGCCCGGCTGGGCGAGGTCGATCGTAAAGGTGATGCGGTCCGTCTTCGCCGTTTCGATCTTGCCGCGGTCGACGTTCTGGACCGACAGGCCCGAATAGACGTAGTCGCCGCTGCCGGCAGTGCCGGGGCCTGCATCGACGTTGACCGTGACGGTCGGCACCGCGATCGAAGACGCCGAGACGGTTGCGTATTGCGCCAGCATGAAGCGGTACATATCGATGATCGAGCCGGACAGGGGCGTAGCATCTGCCCGGGTCGGGCCGGAAAAGTCGCGGGCGCTGACCTGCGGGATCTTGTAGTGCGCTTTCAGCTTCGCCCGCTCGTTGGACGTGAAGGCGACCTCGACCCCCGACACCTCAATGCCGTCGGCCGCGAAATGGGCTTCGTCCAGCTTGCGCACGCCGACGGCCTTGACCTTTGCGACCTTGACATTGGCGAGCTGCGGCTGGGCAGGCTCGACCGCGATGTCCTCGATCGTCAGCGTTCGGGTCGCAAACTCGAATTCGACCTTGCCATGGCTCGCCTTGCCGCCGCCTGAGCGCATCTGCTCGAATGCCGCCTCGACCTCAGATGAGGCCCGGTGCTGGACGTAGAGGTTGAAGCCGAACCATCCGCCCGCGCCGAGCACGAGAGTTGCGATCACGCCGATCAGGATGCGCTTCATTCCCAGCTCCAGTTGCCCGTTTTGCACCGCGCAACCTGCCATATTCGCGAAATGTCGCGCGGTCCAGGGAAAGCTATGGTTTTCAATTATTTGACCGCGCCCCCTGTTGATGAGGGCGCAATCCGATGTTGCCACCGGGGCGCCCGGCGTGCTTCATCCCGTTTCCATGACCCGGAAATTCGGTCCCCTTGGACAGCCCCTTTCGGATCGTGCATTTTGAGGCCGGTAACGCGAGGCGAGACACCGCATGTCGTCCTATTCTGATGATCTCCACCAGGCGGCGCTCGCCTACCATCGTCTGCCGCGCCCTGGAAAGCTCGAGATCCAGGCAAGCAAGCCGCTTGCCAACCAGCGCGACCTTGCGCTGGCCTATTCGCCGGGCGTTGCCGCGGCCTGCACCGAGATCGCCAAGAATCCGGCCGAAGCCGCCACGCTGACCACCCGCGCCAATCTGGTCGCCGTCGTCTCCAACGGTACCGCCGTGCTCGGCCTCGGCAATATCGGCCCGCTGGCCTCCAAGCCGGTGATGGAGGGCAAGGCCGTCCTGTTCAAGAAATTCGCCGGCATCGACGTGTTCGACATCGAGATCGCCGCCGACACCATCGAGCGCGTGGTCGAGACCGTGGCGGCGCTCGAGCCGACCTTCGGCGGCATCAATCTGGAAGACATCCGCGGGCCGGAATGTTTCGAGATCGAGGCGCAGCTGAAGGAGCGCATGAAGATCCCGGTCTTCCATGACGATCAGCACGGCACCGCCATCATCGTCGCCGCCGCCGTCACCAACGCCCTGCGGCTCAACGGCAAGAAGCTGTCCGACGTCAAGATCGTGGCGTCGGGGGCAGGGGCGGCCGCGATCGCGACGCTCAATCTGCTGGTGTCGATGGGCGCGCAGCGCAAGAACATCTGGGTCTGCGACATCGACGGCCTCGTGCATGAAGGCCGCAACACCACGATGGATCGCTGGAAGGCGGTCTATGCGCAGAAGACCGACAAGCGCACGCTCGGCGACGTCATCGGCGGCGCCGACATCTTCATCGGCCTCTCGGCGCCCGGCGTGCTCAAGCCCGAGATGGCCAAGGAGATGGGCGACAAGCCGCTGATCATGGCGCTCGCCAACCCGACCCCGGAGATCATGCCGGAGGAGGCGCGCAAGGTGCGCCCCGACGCGATGATCTGCACCGGCCGCTCCGACTATCCGAACCAGGTCAACAACGTCCTCTGTTTCCCCTTCATCTTCCGCGGCGCGCTCGATGTCGGTGCCAGCGCCATCAACGAGGAGATGAAGCTCGCCGCCGTCGAGGCCATCGCGCAGCTCGCGCGCGAGGCGCCCTCGGATGCGGTCGCGCAGGGCTTCGACACCGGCGAGACGCAGGGCTTCGGCCCGGGCTCGCTGATCCCGAGCCCGTTCGACCCGCGCCTGATCCTGCGCATATCGCCGGCCGTCGCCAAGGCGGCGATGGAGTCCGGCGTCGCGACGCGGCCCATCACCAATTTCGACGAATACACCGCGCTGCTCGAACGCTTCGCCTTCCGCTCCGGCCTCGTCATGAAGCCGATGTTCGCCAAGGCCAAGACTCAGCCAGTGCGCGTGATCTACGCCGAGGGCGAGGACGAGCGCGTGCTGCGCGCGACGCAAGTGGTGCTGGAGGAGAATTTGGCGCGGCCGATCCTGGTCGGACGTCCGTCGGTCGTGGAGGCGCGCATCAAGCGCTTCGGCCTCTCGATCCGTGCCGGCAAGGATTTCGACCTCGTCAATCCCGAGGACGATCCACGCTACCGCTCCTACGTGCAGTCCTATGTCGAGGTTGCCGGCCGCCGCGGCGTGACGCCGGACGCGGCGCGCACCGTGGTGCGCACCAACAACACGGTGATCGCCGCGCTCGCGGTGACGCGCGGCGAGGCGGACGCCATGCTCTGCGGCGTCGAAGGCCGCTACATGAGCCATCTGCGCCATGTCCGCGAGATCGTCGGCTTCTCGCCCGGGATCAGCGACTACGCGGCGCTGGCGCTGCTGATCACCAGCAAGGGCGCCTTCTTCATCGCCGACACGCAAGTTCGTCCCAATCCGAGCGCGGAGGAGCTCGCCGAGATCGCGTCCCTCGCCGCGGTCCACGTCCAGCGCTTCAACATCAAGCCGAAGATCGCCTTCATCTCGCATTCGGATTTCGGCAGCTACGACACCGACTCCTCGCGCAAGATGCGGCTGGCGACCCAACTGCTAAAGGACAAGCATCCGGAGATCGAGGCGGACGGCGAGATGCAGGGCGACACGGCGCTCTCCGCCGCTGCGCGAAAAATGGTGCTGCCGCATTCCAAGCTGGAGGGCGAGGCCAACATCCTGATCATGCCGACGCTGGACACTGCCAACGTCGCCTATCAGATGATCAAGTCGCTCGCGGACGCGCTTCCCGTCGGCCCGATCCTGATCGGCCCGGCGCGCACCGCTCACATCCTCACGCCCTCGGTGACGGCGCGCGGCATCCTCAACATGACGGCGGTGGCCGTCGTCGAAGCGCAGGAGCGCGCGGCCCGGCAACAGCCGACGCTGTTTACGTAAGCGACGGGCGGCTCTTCCCTCTCTCCTCGCGGGAGAGGGCGTCTCGCCGCATGGCGGCGAAACGGGTGAGGGTCTCTCTCCGCGAGTCCCATTCTGATTTGAGCGTGTGGAGAGAGACCCCTCATCCGGAGCTTCGCGCCACCTTTTCCCGCGAGGCGAGAAGGGGCCACCGTCTCCGCCGCCTCCTTTGAATTACTTTCAGTTCTCCATTTCCCCGTTTGTAAACCGGCCCGCGACTCTCCATAATCCGCCGGCGCGTTCCGTGCTTAGTGCTTGCCAAGAGGCCGATCATGCCAGCGTTCGTGACTTTCGGGCGGATCCTGTTCGCCGTGCTGTTCATCTACACGGGCGCGACCAAGCTCTTTGCCATCCAGGCGACGGCCGACTTCATCGCCACCAAGGTCGCGGTGCCCGATGTCGTCGCGCCTTATGCCAAGCAAATCGAGACGGCCACCGCTATGACCACGCCGCAGCTGCTGGCGATCGCGGTCGGCGGGCTCGAGATCATCGCAGGCCTGATGATCGCGCTGAATTTCGGCGCAAGGTTCTTCGCGATGCTGATGATCATCTACGTCGCGGTCGCGACGGTGCTGTTCGACGATTTCTGGAACCAGGCGCCGCCCGAGAACGCGAAGATGGTGGTCGACGCGCTGAAGAACCTCTCGATCATGGGTGCCTTGTTCATGATCATGGGATACGGCCGCACCACGCGCCCGGCCGAAGCGGCGTACGGCGACGTGTAGGACTCTGCGCGAGGCGTGACCTTCATGTAGTCACGTGCAAGATGAGTCGCGCGGGAGCGCGGGGCGAACCAGATGATCGCCGCGTGAACCTTCATTCACACATTATGGCTTCGAGACCACAGGGCTCCGTAAAACCGCAGCCGCTATGAGCTGCTTGCGCCTGTCCGCTTGTGAACCCGTACCGGCGCGGAATATGACCGGTCGTCCGGTTGCATGTGGGCGGCGGTGCGGGGCTATAGGGAGCGGGACTTGGTTCATTCGAAGCGACGGGCGGCGCGTACTCTCAAAATTCTCGGTGCAGCGCATGTCGCCGCCTTTGCAGCAACGGCCGTCCATGCCGCCGATTTGCCCGTGAAGGCGCGGCCCCTCGCGGCGCCGGTCGCCAACTGGACCCAATTCTATGTCGGCGGCGGACTGGGTTTCGATTTCTCGACCGGCCGCTCGCGCCTGGCGCCGGTTGGCGGTGGCCCCGACCTGTTCACGCTCGACGGCCTGCAAGGCGCCGATCTCGGACTGTCCGCCTTCGCCGGATTTGACGTGCAGGTCGCGCCGCGCGTCGTGGTCGGCGGCTTCGTCGATTACGACTGGTCGCGCCAGCGCACGACGGCCAGTGCGTCGAGCCCGCTCTTCTTCGGGCAGAGCCTGAGCGCCACGCTGCCGTCGCTGGACCAGAGCTGGACCATCGGCGGTCGTGCCGGATTTCTGGTAACGCCCGATATCCTGCTCTACGGCCTCGCCGGCTACAGCGAGACGCGGATCAACAACTGGAATCTGAACTACGTCATCTTCGGCGGTCCCTCGTTCACGGTGCAGGAGCCTGCACTGACGTCGCACGGCTATACGGTCGGCGCAGGCGCCGAATATCGCCTCGCCAACAACGTCTCGCTGCGCGGCGAATACCGCTATGTCGCGCTTGGCCAACATACGACGGTGGATCCGCTTGGCGCGGTCTGGACCACCGACCTGTCCCAGCATGTGGTCAGTATCGGCGCGGCCTATCGCTTCGGCCAGTTCGGCGGCCCTGCGACCGCAGCGGCGGCGCCGGCGTTGAATCCGACCTGGACAGGCGTCTATGTCGGCGCAGGCATCGGCGGCGATGTCATCACGCCCCATGTCGCCGGCACCTTCGCCGGCGTGCTGGACCTCAATGCGTCCGGTCTCGGCGGCGCCGATGTCGGCGGCACCTTCACACTCGGTTACGATCGCCAGGTCGCGCCGAAATGGGTCATCGGCGCATTCGGCCTGATCGATGCCGGGACCAACGGCGGCGCCAAAATCAAGGCCTCGGCCGCAGGAGCCGGTGCCGAGATCTCGTCGGATCTTGCTGCGGTGAAGTGGGGATGGACCGTCGGCGGACGCGTCGGCTATCTCGTCTCGCCGGAGACGATGGTCTATCTGCTCGGTGGCTACAGCGGAACGACGGCGCAGTCGATCTCGTACAATTTCCTCGGCTTTCCCGGCACCGCGCCGACGCGGGAATATCACGGCGCGACGTTCGGTGGCGGCTTCGAGCGCTTCTTCACCGACAGCATCTCCGCCCGTGCGGAATATCGCGTGACGCATCTGGGGACGAGAGACGATCTGGCATCCGATTCGATGACCAGCTTGAGCGCGGGCGGCACCGTGCACACGCTGCGCGGCGTGCTGGCCTATCATTTGCCCGCGCCGTAGCGTGGATCAGCTTCGGCGCCACGGGGTGACGGTCACGCCATGCGTCGCGTCCAGCAGATAGGGCGCGCCGGGCTTCATTCCATGGGATGTCAGCACCTGTTGCGGGGGCTGCGCCGGCACGCCGACGAAACAGCCTTCGCCGCCGGGCAGGCGCACATGCGGCGCTTCCGACAGCCAGAACGTGTCGTAGCTGTCCATGAAGATCTCGAACACGGCGGGGCCGCCGATGATGGCGACCATGCCGGAGGCGACGTCGGCAAACGCGCAGGCCTCCTCGAAGCTCGCATGGTCCGGATTCCACAGCGTCGCGTTCGGCATCTCGGGATCGACGGTGAGCGCCTCGATCTTGCGGGTGAGGATCAGCCGCTTGCGCTGCGGCGAGTTCGTCTGCTGTTCGTGCGAGTTGCGGCCGTGCACGATCAGCGCGGCGCGATCGAGCGCCTGCTCGAAGAACAGCTTGTCGCCCTCGAACTTCAGGCTGTCTGGCATGACGTGGCCGGCGTCGGCAAGCATGCCGTCCGCCGAGACGATGACGTAGCCTTCAATGCGGAAAGACAATGGCCGGCTATTCGTTGACCGTCGTGACGACGCTGTTGACCGGGCGCTGGCTCACCGTCGGCAGCTTGATGTCCTTGCCCAGCTCCTGGTCGTACTCCGGCAACGAGGACGCCGGGAATTTGGCGCGCATCGCCACCACCTTGTAGCCGCCGGCCTTCAGGCGCTTGAGCAACTCGGGCAGGGCCTCGGCCGTGTGCTTCTGGAAGTCGTGCATCAGGATGATGCCCTTGCCCTTGGTATCGAGCTTCTTCATCACGGTCTCGATGATCTTCTCGGGCTTGGAGGCCTTGAAGTCGAAGGAGTCGATGTCGCAGGAGAAGATCGCAGTGTTGCGGTTGCCGAGATAGGTGACCATCTCCGGCGGATGCTGCAGCGCCGGGAAGCGGAAGAACGGCGAGGGCGAGATACCGCCGAGCGCCCACTTCACCGCGGACAGGCCCTTCTCGATCTCTTCCTTGCGCTGCGCCTCGGTCAGCTTCTTGTTGTTGAGGTTGGCGTGCGACCAGGTGTGGGTGCCCACGGTGTGGCCGGCCGCATAGACCTGCTTCAGGATCTCCGGCTCGTAGGTCGCGTGCTTGCCGATCGAGAAGAAGATTCCGGTGGTGCATTCATCGGCGAGCGCCTTCAGCACCGCGGGCGTGTTCTTCGGCCAGGGGCCGTCGTCGAAGGTCAGCACGACCTCCTTGTCGCGCAGGAAATCGAGCTCCTTGAAATGCTCGAAGCCGAAGCCGGGACCGCCCGTGGTATCGATCTCGACGGTACGGGCAACGCCGAGCGCGCCCGGCGTGTTGCAGGCGGCGCGCGCCGGCTGTGGCGCCTGTTGCGGCGGGGGCGGATTGACGAAGCCTGCAGGCGCGGCGGCTGCCGCGGGAGCGGCTGCAGGAGTTGCAGCCGGCGTTGTGGCGGCCGGCGTCGCCGCCGGTGCGGCTTGCGTCGCGGCTGCGGGCTTCGCCGGAGTCTGCGACCATGCTGCGCCGGTCATTGCAACCGACATCGCGCTTGCCAAAATCA
Source organism: Bradyrhizobium sp. Y36 (assembly GCF_002531575.1). Taxonomy (GTDB): domain Bacteria; phylum Pseudomonadota; class Alphaproteobacteria; order Rhizobiales; family Xanthobacteraceae; genus Bradyrhizobium. The sequence continues at coordinate 62,637 of NZ_NWTI01000008.1, forward strand.
GTCCTGCCGCCACACGCATGGTGTTGTCCTCGAGATTGATCCCGTTGTTCCGCCGCGGCTTTTCGCCTCCGGCCAAACCGTCCTGCCCCAAACGATCCTAGCCTAGATGGTGGGCCATCGCCATTGCAACGGCTGTTTGGCACCTCGCCACAATTGTGCCCAGCCCGATGGGGCGGCATGTGAGCGTCAACTGTCGGCCAGCGCCCTCGCAATAGCCGTCTTGATCCGCGTGTCGGCCGGCTCGATCGCGGACGGAAAGACGTCGGCGATATAGCCGTCGCGGCCGATCAGGTATTTGTGGAAGTTCCAGCGCGGAACTTCCCGCGGTCGCGCCTCGGCGGCCCATTTGTAGAAGGGGTGCGCCTTCGCGCCGACCACGACCGCCTTGGCCGTGATCGGAAAGGTAACACCATATTGGTGGTGCGCCGTCTGCGTGATCTCGCTGCTGCCGCCCGGCTCCTGGCCGCCGAAATCATTCGAGGGCACGCCGATCACGGTGAGGCCGCGTTCGCGAAACTCGTTCCAGATCTCCTGGAGGCCGGCATATTGCGGCGTGTAGCCACACAGCGAGGCGGTGTTGACCACCAGCAGCGGCTTGCCGGTGAACGCGGCGAGGCGGATGTCGTCGCCGGACAAGGCGGGGAAGGAAAAGGCATAGGCCGGGATCCGGCTCATGCCGCCCTCGGCGAAAGCACGCGTTGCCGGCGCCAGCGTGCCGGCCAGCATCGCGGTGAGCATGATCCTGCGATTCATCATGACGGAGTCCCCCGAAATGATCCCGGGGGCATATTACTCCGTGGCCGCGCAGCGCCTCGTCAACACCGCGTTATCCGGCGCCGGTCAAGCGGCTAGTACAGGCGGACGATGAAGTCGGTGCCTTCGCCGGTCTCGCCCTGGTTGATGCCCTGGTCGGAGATGATGATGGAGCCGCCCGACGTCAACATCTCGTTGATCTTCGCCAGGGTGTCGGCGGGGATCGAGATGCGGTCGAGGGCTGCAGCCGGGCTGTCCGGCGTGACCACGGGCTTGGCAACAACGGGCTTGGCGGCCACGGGGATCACGACAGCGCCACCCTTGCGGCGCGTGAGGCGGTTGTCGTCCTCGCGTGCCGCGGAACGGGCGGAGACGGGCAGCGACACCACCGACCAACGCAGCGCATTGGAATCGGTCTTGTCGAGCTCGGCAGTGAAGATATGCGTGCCGAGCGGCCGGTCGCTCGTGGCGATCGTGACCGGGACCTCGAACAGCGGCGCAAAATTCTGCCGTACGTAGAGCTTGGAATCCTTGCGGCTGATGAAGACGGCGATCTGGCCGGCCCGCTTGGGCGCTTCCGGCTTTGCGGCCGGCGCCGGCTCGGCGAGGCGGCTCTCGTCCTTCTTCGACTCCGGCGCGGTGGCGAGGGCCGGTGCAGCCGGCTTCTTCGCGGCCTCGGCCGCTTCAGTCTTCGCAGCGTCGGGCTTTGCAGATTCGGACTTGGCAGTTTCGGACTTTGCAGCTTCGGTTTTTGCGGGCTCGGACTGCGCGGCTTCAGGTCTGGCCGGTTCAGTCTTGGCGGCTTCGAGCTTGTCGGCTTGAGCCGGGTTCGCCGCGTCGCTTGCCTCGGCAGTCTTTGTCTCGGACTTGGCCGGCGATTCAATCTTGTCGGTTGAAGCTGCCGCTTCCTCATGGGCCGCCGCGTTGCCCGTGGTCACGTCCGACATCACGGTGTGGCCGACGGAGGCGCGCAGCTCGAGCACGCCGTCGGCGCTGGCAGTCTTCGTTTCGATCGGCTTGGTTTCGATCGGCTTGGTTTCGGCGGCTTTGGTGTCCGCGGCGCCCTTGTCGGCCTTGTCGCCGACATTGCTCTGCGGCTCGAGGCTGGCGGCGGGCTGCGGCGGCACGCGCGTCGAGGCGAGCAGGGGATGGGAGAAGCTGTGCGGCGTCATCTCGCCGGGTGCGACGATGACGCGCGCGCCCATCTTGGTCCAATTCCACATCTTCATCGCGAACGATATCGGCATGCGGATGCAGCCGTGCGAGGCCGGATAGCCCGGGAGCACGCCGGCATGCATGGCAACGCCGGACCAGGTGATCCGCTGCATATACGGCATCGGCGCGCCGCTATAGATGTTGGAGTGGTGGAATTTGTGCTTCTGGATGACGCTGAACACACCCATCGGCGTCGAATGGCCCTTCATGCCCGTCGACACCGGCGATTCCGCGAACACGCCGTTGCTGTCGTAGACGGTGACCCTCTGCCGTTCGATCGAGACGACGATGACCAGCGGCCCCTGGGGCTTGGTGCCGGCTTCCTTCTCGGCGACGACCTCTTTCTTGCCGGTCGCGCTGCGCTTCTGCGGCTTCTGGCGCGGTATCTCGGGATGCCGGTCCTGCCGGGCGTAGTACGATCCGTCGGAATAATCCGTCCAATAATAGAATGCTGCGTCTGCCTGGCTCGTCGCGCCGATCGCACCCGCCGCCGTCAAAATGGCGACCTGCCAAAGCCGCGCCGGCTTGGCAGCAAAACCCGACCCGTTCACGCTGTTCATCCTCGAATCCATAATCCAAATCAGACGTTAGTGTCGCAGAGGGGATACGCGTTCACCAGCAGGGCGGTTCTGCGGTCAGCTACTTTTGTCCAACTCGTAACAAAAAAGCCTCACGGAGCGGTAAACGGCGGCCGCGCCCGCCTGCCGTCGTCTTCCTGAGTGGTCGGGCGATGCCTATGTTGTGGGGACTTGCTACCGGAGAACTTCATGTCATCTCGTTTCCTCGGTCTTTCCAGCATCCGCTTGAAAGGCTTTGCTTTCTTCCTCCTGGCTCTGGCCCTGCCGACGGCGTCCGCTCAGGCTGCCGACGAGCCCGATCTGATCTTCCGCCGCTCCACGGTGTTCAAATGGATGAGCCCGAACGACAAGCTCGCGACCTATGGTCTTGATGACCCCGAGGTCGAGGGCGTCGCCTGTCACTTCACGGTGCCGGAGAAGGGCGGCTTCAAGGGCTGGCTGGGCCTTGCCGAGGAGGTCTCGGACATCTCGCTGGCCTGCCGCCAGGTCGGGCCGATCAAGTTCAAGACCAAGATGGAGCAGGGCGACGACATGTTCCGCCGGCGCCGCTCGCTGTTCTTCAAGAAGATGCAGATCGTGCGCGGCTGTGACGCCAAGCGCAACGTGCTGGTCTACATGGTCTATTCGGACAGGCTGATCGAGGGCTCACCGAAGAACTCGACCTCGACCGTGCCGATCATGCCGTGGGGACCGGCGGACGCGAACGTTCAGAAATGCGGCGAGTTCTTCACGGATTGATGCGATTTCGGTTCACTCGATCACAACAGCGCGGCTGGCCTGCGGTTTGACAAGATGCGAGCCGGTCAGCCGCACGAATGCCTGTGGCGCCGCCTCGAAGCCGCGCCCGGACTGCAGCGACATCGCGCCGGCCGAGGCGACGTGGCTGGGTCGTTGAACTCTGCGGTCCGTCGGTTGGTCCGTCTCGCGCGGCGTTGCGCGATCCTGCGTTGTCATGGCCACCCCTCAACTGAATGCGTCCGGTGATTCCGGCGTCTCGGATTCGATGGCTTGGGTCGCAGCCGCAGCGCCCCCGGTTCGACAGGACCCAGCCTTCGTTCGTCACTCTCTTCAGCAGACAAACGTAAAATGCGTGTGAAGCACGCAAGGCGGGACCGTGACGGCGGCGACGGAGGAGGCGGTCGCGCAGCCGAACCGGAACCTGGCAGGCCGCGTTGAGCGGCGGCCAGACCGGATTGAAATGATTGGCAGTTTTCGAGAATTGTGTCGTCGGCTCGGACCGGACGAAACAATTCTCACGCAAGATGAAACCATTTTGCACTTTTGGCGCATCACGCGCGAAACCGCCCATGGTTATCAGCTTCACAACGACGACGGCGGCCTCGCCGGCCACGGAATTCGGAGACAAGACCATGCGCGCGCTCAGCTTCATCCTTGCTTTCGGCTTCGTGATCGTCGGCTCCTCGTTCGCGGGTGCGCCCGACGGCAATCTTCCCGGCGTCGGCACCTTCCAGTACAGCGGCTCGCCGATCACGACCGCGAGCTCGCAGCCGATCGTGGTTGCCGCGCGCTTCTGATCGACAACAAGAAAATCAGCCGATAAAGGCCGTCATGCTCGTCCGATCTTGCGCCGCTGCGTTCGTAACCCTTCTGACGATCAGTGCCGCCGAGGCGCAGGTGCGCGCGCCCTCGCGGTTACCGGATCCCCGCAGCGAGTTCGTGCGTCAGTGCGCGCCGCGGATGATTGGACGGTGGGAACATCCCGAGGAAGTCTGCGGCTGCCTGCACGATCACGCCGCAGCCGCGGTAGAGGATCGCGACCTGCGCGAGGCGCTGTTGCGCGGCATCAGCGAGACCGGTGTGCCCACGATCGAGACCGACTGGGTGCCGGCTTCCAAGCAAAGCGAGATCGGTCCGACCTTCACCAAGATCGCCAAGCCGACCCTGCAGTGCATGTTCGACCCGGCGAAGCAGTAGTTACTTCGTCTTCGGACCGTAGCGCTGCACGCAAGTGGCGGTGCGCACGACACCTTTGTCGGACATCCGCGCCCCACGCACTTCCTTGACCTGTCCGGCGGGACAGGTTCCGTCATCCACCTGAATGCGCTGCCCCAGCTTGAGGTCGACGATGTCCTGCTCGCGTCCGACCGTGGCGGCATGCGCCGTCGCGGCAAGCGCGAGGGTGATCAGGAACGTGAGGCAGGTCGTGCGGCGCAGCGGCATGGTGAGAGATCTCGGCGGTGATGCCGCAATGTAGGCATCGGCTCGCGATTCTCATAGTGAACGTTCGTTATGCCCGCCGCGCCGACTTGTTCCGGGTGCGCAAGGCTGCGCGCGATTCTCGCGCCAGCCGTTCCGCGGAAGCGACGAGCAGTGGAACCGCATGCCCGGAAAATCCCAGCACGTAGCCGGGCAGAGGGGGCGCGCGCGAATAGGTGTCGGCCAGGAGCCAGCCTTCCGCGCCGGCGGCCTGCCTGGCCCGCGCGGCCACCGACGGATCGACCGAGGGGGCGAACCGCGCGACCAGATGCAGGCCCTGTGACGGCACCGGCACAGACAGCGCGCCATCGGATGCAGCCTCCAGCGTTTCGGCCAGCGCGTCACGTGCCTCGCGATAGAGCTTTCGCACGCGCTTGAGATTTGCCGCGAACGCGCCCGAATTGAGCATGTCGGCCACCGCGCCTTCCATCAGCGTGCCGGGGAAGCGGTCGAGCGCTGCGCGCGCGGCCGTCACATCAGCAATGAGGCGTTCGGGCAGGGCGCAATAGCCGATGCGCAGGCCCGGAAACAGCGTCTTGGCGAATGTGCCGAGATAGATCACGCGCTGGAGACGGTCGATCCCCGCGAGCGACATCAGCGGTGCGCCGTCATAACGAAACTCGCTGTCGTAGTCGTCCTCCAGCACGAAGGCGCCGGCCTGCCTGGCCCAGTCCAGCAGCTCCAGCCGCCGCGGCATCGACATCTGCACGCCCAGCGGAAACTGGTGCGACGGCGTGACATAGGCCGCGCGTGCGTTGGGGGCTGCGGTGCGCCCTTTGGCGACGCGCATGCCGTGCTCGTCGACAGGAACGGGCACGGCGCGGTAGCCGCAATGCGCGATGGTTTTTCGCGCGATCGGATAGCCGGGATCTTCGCACCAGACCTGGTCGCCCGCCTTGAGGATCGCGCTCAGCACGAGACGCAGCGCGTGCAGTGTGCCTGACGTAATCACGATCTGATCGGGATCGCAGCGCAGCCCGCGCGCTGACAATAGATGATCGGCGATCGCCGCGCGCAGCTCGCGGCTGCCGCGCGGATCACCGTAATGCAGATGTTCGGCCCCGAAGGCGCGCATGCGCCGGCCGACGAAGGCGCGAAAGCGCTGCACGGCGCGTTCGTCGATATGGGTGCAGCCGAGCGCGAAAGCGCCCTGTCGCGGCGCATCGACCGCCACCTTCGGCTTGCCAGGCGCCGCCGTGCGCGCAGGGATACGCGCAGCGACGAAGGTGCCGGAGCCGACTTTGGCCTCGGCAAAGCCGTCGGCGATCAGGCGTTCATAGGCGATCACGACGGCGTTGCGCCGGAAGCCGGTCTGCTTCGCCAGCGTGCGCGACGGCGGCAGCGGTTCGCCAGGCTTGACCAGGCTGGAGACGATCATCTCGCATAGCGCCTGATAGAGCCGGTGCGCAGCGGAGGCGCCGGCGGTGACGTGCGGGCCCCTGAGATCGAGCGGCAGCTCGGTCTTTGCCGGCAAGGAAGCTTTGGCCGCTGAGGGCAGGGAATTGGTCGGAATTTTTCGCATGGAATTGGAACTATCGCAGACCAAAGACGAAGCTACAACTGCTCCGGATCTTTCCAATCCGATCAGGAGCAGCCGTGAGCCAGGCCGAGACCACCAATTCCTATCCGACCTCAGCGCGCAACCAGGTGAAGCGCCGGCACGACCGCGGCTTCTACGATCACGAGACCGTTCATCGCATCCTGGACTCCTCGATGCTTTGCCACGTCTCCTACGTGATCGACGGCCAGCCCTATTGCACGCCGACCTTCTTCTGGCGCGAGGGCACGAAACTGTACTGGCACGGCTCGAGCGCCAGCCGCATGCTGCGCAACCAGACCAAAGGCGAGCGGGTGTGCCTGACGGTTGCCCATCTCGACAGCCTCGTGCTGGCACGCTGCGGTTTCAATCACTCCGCCGACTACCGTGCGGTGATGGCGTTCGGCACCGCCTATCTCGTCACCGACCCCGAGGAGAAAGAGCGCGCGGTGATCGCGATGGTCGACCGCTTCTTTCCGGATCGCACCGCAAGCCTTCGGGCCAGCAACACGCAGGAGATCAAGGCGACCTCCTTCATCGCGATGGAGATCGAGGAGGCCTCGGCCAAGGTCCGCGCCAAGGGTGTGGCCGACGACGATGAGGACTACGAATTGCCGATCTATGCCGAGCGCATCCCGGTGCGCACGGTGCTCGGCGCGCCGGAGCCGTGTCCGCGCCTGCTCGACGGGGTGACGCGCCCTGCGACGCTGAATGGCTATTCGGAAGGCCGTCTGCTCGAAGATGCATTGCGGGATGCATATTTTGTGGAGTACCCGAACGGCTGAAATCGGTTAGCTTGCGCACTCCTTGGAAACCGTTGGAATGCCTGGAGTTGCCTGATGAATGCCGAAACGCAGCAGAGGATTCTCGACGCCGTCGATGCCGGCTTCGAGGCCCAGCTTGCCACCACACGCGATTTCGTCGCGATCCCTTCGACCCGCGGTGCCGAGGGGCCGTGCCAGGACATGATCGGCGACCTCCTGCGCGCGCGCGGCTATGAGGTCGACGACTGGCACATCGACGTCGACGATCTCAAGGATCTGCGCGGCTTCGGCCCGATCGAGCATGATTTCTCAAAGGCGCGCTCGGTGGTGGGCACCTATCGCCCGCAGACGGCTGCCGGCAAATCGCTGATCCTGCAGGGGCACTGTGACGTCGTGCCGGCCGGGCCGCTGGAATTATGGGACACGCCGCCGTTCTCGCCCGTCGTCAAGGACGGCAAGATGTTCGGCCGCGGCGCCTGCGACATGAAGTCGGGGACGATTGGCGCGCTCTATGCGCTGGATGCGATCAAGGCCGCCGGCTTCAAGCCGACGGCGCGGATCCACTTCCAGTCGGTGATCGAGGAGGAGAGCACCGGCGTCGGCGCCCTCTCGACGCTCCAGCGCGGCTACCGTGCCGACGCCTGCTTCATTCCGGAGCCGACCGGCGGCAAGATGGTGCGCTCGCAGGTCGGCGTGATCTGGTTTCGCCTGCGCGTGAAGGGGCACCCGACCCATGTGGCGTTCGCCGGCTCCGGGGCGAATGCGATCATGGCGGCCTATCATCTGATCCAGGCGCTGCAGAAACTCGAGATCGAGTGGAACGAGCGGGCCAAGGCTGACAGGCACTTCAAGACGCTGAACCATCCCATCAACTTCAACCCCGGCATCATCAAGGGCGGCGACTGGGCCTCCAGCGTGCCGGCCTGGTGCGACGTCGATTGCCGGATCGCTGTGTTGCCGGGCTGGTCGATCGCCGATCACCAGAAGGAGATCATGGCATGCGTCGCGGCCGCCGCGCGCAACCATCGCTTCCTCGCCAACAACCCGCCGGAGATCGAATGGTCGGGCTTCCTCTCGGAAGGCTATGAGTTGACCGACGCCGCCGCGCCGGAAGCCGCCTTCGCCAAGGCGTTTGGGAAAGTCTACGGCGGCACGCCCGAGGATCTCGTCTTCACCGCGCTCACCGACACCCGTTTCTATGGCCTCAACCACGGCATCCCGAGCCTGTGCTTCGGCGCCAGCGGCGGCGAGATGCATGGCTTCAACGAATATGTCGAGCTGGAGTCGCTGAAGAAGACCACAAAGGCGATGGCGCTGTTCATCGCGGAGTGGTGCGGGGTGGAGAAGGTGTAGCAGTCGCCTCAGTCGCAACTCTCGTCGGGTGGGGCAAAGGCGCCAGCGCCGTGCCCACGCGTTCTATGCGACGTGACGAAGTGCGTGGGCACGCCTCCGCCTTCGCTCGTCGAGCTACGGCGGACAAGCCGCTTGGCCCACCCTACGGCACCGTTTTTCGAGTAGAGATCTGCCATCGGCTCAGCGCCGAACAGGCGAGAGCAGAAATATCTTGCCTTCTCGCTGCCCGAAACACGGGCCGTCCGAAATCCTTTAAGCTTAAAAGAAAGACTAGGATGCGGGACGTCCCGGTGGCAGACTGGCGTCCGGTTGCTGGACGAGTCCCCGGGAGTGACAATGCGCGATTGGGATGATGCTTACGCCAATTCGGCCCATATCCCGGGCTCGGACAAGATTCCGGGGTTGTGGGCGGAGCGGGCGGCGGCTTACCGGGCCGGATTGAAGAATCTCCGCACCGACATCGCCTATGGCTCGGGTGAGCGTCAGAGGCTCGACCTGATCCTGCCCGATGGCGACAGCAAGGGTCTCGTCGTGTTCGTGCACGGCGGCTACTGGATGCGCTTCGACAAGTCGACCTGGACCGATCTCGCCGAAGGCGCGCGCCACCATGGCTGGACCGTGGCGCTGCCGAGCTACACGCTGGCGCCGGCTGCGCGCATCTCAGACATCACCGCCGAGATCGCCGCTGCGATCGCGAAAGCGGCTTCGCTTGTGGCCGGGCCGATCCGGCTCGCGGGTCATTCCGCCGGTGGTCATCTCGTGACACGCATGCTGTGCGACGACAGCCGGCTGGAGCCCGCTGTCTCCAGTCGCATCAATGGGACGCTCTCCATCAGCGGCCTGCATGATCTGCGCCCTCTCCTGAAGACCAAGATGAACGACACGCTGCGCATGACCATGGAGGAGGCGAGCCTCGAAAGTGCAGCGCTGCATCTGCCGCTTGGACATTCGCCCGTCACCGCCTGGGTCGGCGGCGGCGAGCGGCCCGAATTCATCCGCCAGTCCGATCTGATGGCCAATCTCTGGACCGGTTTCGACGTGCCGACGCGCCTCGTCGTCGAGCCCGGGCAGAACCATTTTACCGTGATCGACGGACTGAAGGATCCGTCATCGCCGATCACCGCGCGCCTGATCGGCCTCGACTGAGCGGAGCCGGGGAAGATCGATCGAAAGGGCCTGTCCATGACGTCCAGCGACTACGATCCCACCAGCGAAGGCGCCGAGACCGATTTCGCCCGGCGGATGTCCTACGGCGACTACCTCGCGCTGGATGCAATCCTCGGCGCGCAGCACCCGCTCTCGGAAGCACATGACGAGATGCTGTTCATCATCCAGCATCAGACCACGGAGCTGTGGATGCGCCTGGCCATTCACGAGCTCAGCGCTGCGCGCCGCTCCATCGCCAGGGACGAGGTGCAGCCTGCCATGAAGATGCTGGCGCGGATGTCGCGCATCTTCGAGCAGCTCAACAACGCCTGGGACGTGCTGCGCACGATGACGCCCAGCGAGTACACGCGCTTCCGCTCGCAGCTCGGACAGTCCTCGGGCTTCCAGTCGCGGCAATACCGGCTGATCGAGTTTCTGCTCGGAAATCGCAACCACGCCATGCTGAAGCCGCACGCGCACGACGCGGAGACGACAACGCTGCTCGAAGCCGAGCTCGCGACGCCAAGTCTCTATGACGAGGTGCTCAGGCTCGCCGATCGCAACGGGCTCAGGATGCCGCCGGCGGTGCTGGCGCGCGATGTTCGCGAGACCCACAGCTTCAACGAAGGCGTTCTGCAGGCCTGGCGCGTCGTCTACGAAGCGCCGGAGACGCATTGGATGCTGTACGAGCTCGCTGAAAAGCTGGTCGACTTCGAGGATTATTTCCGCCGCTGGCGCTTCAATCATGTGACGACGGTCGAGCGCGTGATCGGCTTCAAGCGCGGCACCGGTGGCACCGGCGGGGTCAGCTATCTCAAACGCATGCTGGAAGTGGAGCTCTTCCCCGAACTCTGGCGCGTCCGCACCATTCTGTAGAAATGCCCAAGAAAAATCCATGACCAGATATCGCGTCTATGACGACACCAAAGCGCTGTTTCAGCTGCCTGACGGCGTGATCTATCTCGACGGCAACTCGCTTGGCGCGCTGCCGCGGGGCGTTGCCGAGCGGGTCAACCGCGTGATCACGACCGAGTGGGGCAATGAGCTGATCCGCGCCTGGAACACCGCCGGCTGGTACGTCCAGCCGCGCCAGCTCGGCGATCGCATCGCACGGTTGATCGGTGCGGAAGCCGGCTCGGTGATGGTCGGAGACACGCTGTCACTCAAGGTCTATCAGGCGCTCGCCGCCGCGCTCGACATCAACGCATCCCGCAGGATTGTCCTGTCGGACACCGGCAACTTTCCGACCGACCTCTACATGGCCGAAGGCCTCATCGAGACGCTCGGGCGCGGCCATCAATTGCGTCTGGTCGCTCCGGAGGAAATCGAATCCGCGCTGTCGGAGGATGTCGCGGTGCTCTACATCACCGAGGTCGATTACCGCACCGGCCGCCGCCACGACATGGCGAATTTGACCGCGAAGGCGCATGCGCTCGGCATTGTTACCGTCTGGGATCTCGCCCATTCCGCCGGCGCGCTGCCGGTCGATCTTGCCGGGTGCGGCGCGGATTTCGCGGCGGGCTGCACCTACAAATATCTCAACGCCGGCCCGGGCGCGCCGGCCTTCCTCTACGTCGCCCCGCGCCACGCCGACACTGCGCGCGCGGCGCTGTCGGGCTGGATGGGGCACGCCAAGCCGTTTGCGTTCGAGCTGGCCTATGCCGCCGCCGGCGGCGTCGAGCGCATGCGCGTCGGCACGCCTCCGGTGCTCGCGATGGCGGCGCTGGAAGCCTCGCTCGACATCTGGGACCGCGTCGATATCGCGGAGGTCCGTGCCAAGTCGCTGGCGCTCGGTGATCTCCTGATCGCCGAGGTCGAACGCCGCTGCCCGTCCTTGAGGCTGGTCACTCCGCGCGCGCCTGAGCGGCGCGGTTCGCAGGTTTGCTTCGCCTTCGACGGCGGCTACGCCGCCATGCAGGCGCTGATCGCGCGCGGCCTTATCGGCGATTTCCGCGCCCCCGACATCATGAGGTTCGGGATCACGCCGCTGTATGTCGGCGAGAGCGACATCGTGCGAGCGGCGGAGATCATCGAGGAGGTGATCAATGGCGAGGTGTGGCGGCAGCCGGAATATCAGGTCGTGAACGCGGTGACGTGAGGACGGTTCGTGCCCCGGACGCAGCGCAGCGCTTCTTGGCGGCGCGTCCGGAACCACGAGCCGAGGAACAGAGCCTATTTAGGCACGCCCCACAACGCCGCCACGATCGCATCCAGCCCGTCCGTCAGCGCCGCGGGCCCCGGCTGCAGGATGATCGGCGACTTGATTTCGACGATACGGTGGTCGCGTACGGCGGGGATGTCGCTCCAGCCCTCGCGCTGCTTGATGCGGGCAGGGACGACCTTCTTGCCGCACCATGAAGCGAGGATGACGTCGGGCGCGGCCTCACGCACCGCCTCTGCCGAGACGATGCGATCCCTGGCCGCCTGCTGGCGTCGCAGGTCTGTAAAGACATCCGTACCGCCAGCGATCTCGATCAGCTCGGACACCCAGCCGATGCCGGAGATCAAGGGATCGTCCCATTCCTCGAAATAGACTTTTGGCGGCGGCGAGGGGCGGGGCGTCGCGGAAATCGCCGCCAGGCGCTGTTCCAGGCCTTGCGCGAGCCCCTCGGCGCGTTCCGCGGCGCCAACCAGCGCGCCGAGCGTGCGGATCATCGCAAGGATCCCCGCAATGTCGCGCTGGTTGAAAACGTGCACGTCCACGCCGGCGCGCACGAGGTCGGCGACGATGTTGGCCTGAAGGTCCGAGAACGCCAGCACCAGATCGGGTTCCAGGGCCAGGACCTTCGGGATATCGGCCGAGACGAAGGCCGACACGCGCGGCTTCTCGCGACGTACCCGCGGCGGACGAACCGCGTAGCCGGAGACGCCGACGATACGATCCTGCTCGCCGAGCAGGTACAGCGTCTCGACGGTCTCCTCGGTCAGGCACACGATGCGGCGGGGCGGGAAGTGGCGCATGGACCGAGCCTATGCACAATGTGCGCGCCGATGTCAGCCCGGCCACTACCTCGGACGTCATTGCTTTGGCGCATGAAGCAATTCACGTTGAAGCAACAAGGAATTGGGAGGAGATCTGATGACGCCGCTCGAGAAACTTAAAGCGATGAGGATGCCGTTCGCCGAGCTCAAGGGCGTCGAGTTCATCGAGGCCGGGAAGGAGCGCGTGGTGGCGCGGATGACGGTTCGGCCCGACCTCTGCACGCTGCATCACACGATCCATGGCGGCGCGGTGATGGCGCTGGCGGATTCGGTCGGCGCGGCCGCGACCGTGATCAATCTGCCTGAGGATGCCAAGGGCACGACCACGCTGGAGAGCAAGACCAATTTCATCGGCGGGGCCAAGGAGGGAACCACGGTCATTGCCACGGCGACTCCGGTCCATCGTGGCCGGCGGACCCAGGTCTGGACCACCCGGCTGGAAACCGAGGATGGCAAGCTGGTTGCCGTGGTCACCCAGACCCAGCTGGTCCTGTAAGACTACGGATCCTTGATTTTATTAACGAATTGGTCGTTCCCCGTGCCTTTAAGTTGGGCAGGTCCTCGTCTTGCAAAAGATGTTGCGATGCACAATATAGGGGGCCTAGGGATTCGAACGCCTCCTCGAGGGACACCAAGAGGAGTTTTGACGTGGTACTTGAAGAGACCGTCCGCACCGCCCCGGGCTACGTGCGGACCCTGATCCAGCAGGAAGAATTGCCGCTTCTGCGCGATCATCTGCTGAGGCTCGATGCCGAAAGCCGGCACGACCGTTTCAATGGCTTTCTCGACGACAGCTTCATCGAGCGCTACGCCGCGCGCTGCGCCGAGGACGGCACCGTCATCGTCGCCTATATCGTCGATGGCGTGGTCCGCGGTGCGGCCGAGCTGCATCCCGCGGAAGACGAGGCCTTGCCTGAAGTTGCCTTCAGCGTGGAGGCCTCCGCGCGACGCCAGGGTGTCGGCACCGTGCTGTTCCGCCGCCTGATCGCGGAGGCGCGCTGGAAGGGCTACAAATGCCTGCGCATCACAACGGGCGCTGAGAACCATGCGATGCGGGCGCTCGCCAGGAAGTTCGGGGCGCATCTGGCCTTCCGTCACGGCGAATCGACCGGCACGATCGATCTTGCCAAGACGCCCGAAGCCGAGCTCGCCGATCTCGCGGCCTCGCCCTTCACGGCCGGGCGCGCGCTTCTCAGTCTCAACTCGACCTGCTGGAAGATCATCTCCAGCATGTACGGCAATCGCGCCGCCTGATCCCAGATCGCGGCTGAATCAAAAAGCGGACCGGCGTGGCCGGTCCGCTTTCGTGTGTCTGGGATTGCGAAACGAGTGCTTCAGGTGCCGGTGCGCTTGTCGTTGCCGAAACGGCGGACGACGCGGCGTTCGACCACGACAGAGCGCTGCGCGCCCTGTTCGCCGGCGATCACGCGCGTTGCGGTGATGCGGCTGTTGGTGCGCGCCTGCTTCTTCACCTCGGCCTGCACGACGTCTAGCGGCATCCCCATCAAGGCTGCGGCGATCTCGGCCTGCTGCGCCTGATCGTCGGTGATGCCGATGGCGGCGAAGATCGCCTCGTCCAGGGTCGGCGGATCGTGGCGCACGCGCCGCGTGCCGTACTTGGTATTCCAGTCTGCGCTCATGGGGGCCTCGTTTCGATTCTGGATACCTAGTGCCGCCTATGTTGCATTGCAATATGAAATTGGTGTGGCATCTCAGCTATTCACCGGTTGCATCGATCAGCCCTCAGGGCGGAGACGGAGCACCTGTTTCCACCTCGGTCCGCAGCTGTGGCCAGCGTTTCAGGGCCGCGTGTCCGGCTTCGGTGAGCCCGTAGATTCCCCGGTCGGCCCGTTCGAACCAGCCATACACATTGTTAAGCAAGATCTTGCCCGCATCAGGACAGCGCTCGCGCAAGTCACGTACGCGCTGCGGCCCCTCCGCGAGCGCCGAGGCGCAGGCCAGCGCCTGCTGCCGATAGGCCGTCATGATCGGCGCGCGGGTGCTGCCGCCGAGCACGGGATCGCCGCGGCGGCGCTGGTGCTCGGTGACGAGGCGCGAGCGCAGCTTCGGCTCGCGGCGCGGCGCCGCCGTCGGCGGTTTCACCAGCACCTCGACCTGGCCGCGGTCGGTAACCCCAAGCATTCCGAAGCCGAGCCGGCGGCAGAGATTGCGATAGCGCGCATCGCTCTCGCGTCCCTTGCCCCGTATCGACATCTTTGCCGCGATCCAGACCTCGTCGGCTGCCGACGCGCGATCGACCGCCTGCAGGATCAGCTCGAGATTGAAGGCGAGCTTGAGCTCGCCGATCACCACGACCGGCGGATCGCCGGCGCTGAGCCCGACGAGATCGCAGCCGCCGATCTCGCCCTTGACCGTGAAGCCGAGCTCTTCGAGGAAGCGTTTGACGGGCAGGTAGAGCGCGGTTTCCACGGGGTGTCCGATCGGAGAATCAGTTGCGGCAGTCTAGCCCGGATCGCATCTCGGCCCCTGCGCCATTTGCCCGGGAGGGAACGGTGCGGCTATCCTGCAGCGGGTAGCCGGGCGCTTTGCGAACATGACGATCAGGAACGGGCTCTATCACATCCGCATCGAGATGCTGGATTCCGTGCAGGGCGGCAATCAGGGCGTGATGGTGCTGCGCGACGGCACCATGCGGGGCGGCGATTCATTCTTCTTTGCCTACGGCACCTACACCTCGGCCAACGGCAAGTGGAAGGGCGAGCTGACCAACGAGGAGCATTCGCCCTCGTTCGACGAGCGCCCGGTGTGGGGCCGCAAGGTCGTGACCATCGGCTTCAGCGGTACCTATACCGACGAGACCGCGTATGGCGAAGGCATTGCGCTCGCGGGCAAGCAGAGCATCCGTTTCAAGGGCAATCTGCGGCTGCTGGTGCCGGACTGATGCTCAGCTCACAAGGCGGTCGTAATCTGCATGAGAGCCGATCCAGAACCAGAGGTAGGTATCATCAGACTCGACAGCGAGGGCGCGATAGCGGAGTCCAACCCTGGCGGACCAAAATCGTCCGACCCGTTTGAACTGGAGCGAGGGATGAGCGGGGTCGCTCTTCAGCAGCTGGAAGTTGGCATCAGCCAACTCCCGGACCTTGAGGGGCGCATAGGCCTTCCAGAATCTGGGCGATGCGATGTGCTTCACAAGTCGCGAGTTTGGCCAGCACGATAAGCGCTCAGCGCCTCCTCGGCAAAGGCGTCGAGCTTGCCCGCTTTGGCACCTTGCTCCAGGGCCTGATCGAAGCGCTCGGCGTCGAACTGCTCGAACCATGCACGAAATCGTGCCAATTCGTCAGGCGTAAGTCGCTCGATTGCTTGCTCGATATCTTCCGTTGTCATCGATCGAATATAGCAAGGTAGCCCGCTTTGGAAAAGGTTCGCGCCAGGCGAGCTAAATCCGTCCACCTACTGGAATCAGCGCCCCGGTGATGCCGCTCGCGGCATCGCTGGCGAGGAACAGGATGACATCCGCAAGCTCCTGCGGCGTCACCCATTTGGAAAAATCCGCCTTCGGCATGTCGGCGCGATTGGCCTTGGTGTCGATGATCGACGGCAGCACCGCGTTCACCGTCACCTTGCCCTTCCACTCGTTCGCCAGAGCCTCGGTGAGCCGATGCACGCCCGCCTTCGACGCCGCATAAGGGCCCATTCCGGAGCCGGCCTGGAGCGCGCCCATGGCGCCGATATTGACGATGCGGCCGGCCGTGGACGCGGCCAGATGCGGCAGCGCCGCGCGCGAGGTGTTGAGCGCGGTCAGGACATTGAGCGCGTGCATGCGCTGCCAGGTCTTGCTGTCGCCGTCGCCGACCGTCTCGAACGCAAAGCCGCCGGCGATGTTGATCAGCGCATCGAGTCGGCCGAAATGCTTTGCCGCCGCATCAACCGCCGTCTTCGCCTGCGTTGCGTCCGACAGGTCGACGCCGCCGATCTCGATGCGCTCGGGCGTCGCCGACAGTTGCGAGGGCGCGTGGTCGATACCGGCGACGCGTGCGCCGCGCGCCTGCGCGACTTCGGCAACCACTTTGCCAAGCGCGCCGAGCGCGCCGGTGATGACCAGGACCTTGCCTTGCATTGTCGATCTCCCGGCGCTGCGGCCTATGATTGCAGATAGCGCGCCTTCAGCGCGTCGCGCTCGGTCGCGCCGAGCTCGAGCCCGTCGCGAAGATACGTTTCGAGGTCGCCGTATTCACGGCCGACGGCCTCGAACGCCGCGGCAAGATAGGAGGCTTCGACGCTGCCGATGGCGTTGCGGACGTCCTCGGGCAGGTCGGTGGCTGCCGTTGCATCGCGCCTGTAGTGCTGGTTGGTCAGCAAATAGTCCTCGGCGATGACGTCGTCGGGCACGCCGAGCGCATGCAGGATCAGCGCGCTGGCGAAGCCGGTGCGGTCCTTGCCCGCGGTGCAGTGGATCACGAGCGGCGCACTGTCTTCCAGGAGGTGGCCGAACAGGCTGCGAAAGCTGTGGGTGTTGTGGCGGACATAGTTGCGGTAGGACTCCCGCATCAGCTCGAGCGCCACCGGCGCGGTCAGCGTGCCCCTGGCGAGCTCGGCGCGCAGCGCAGCGACGACCGTCGGCTCGATCGGCAGCGAGTGCACCGTGATCTCGTCCACGACGCAGACGCCGGCCGCACGCTCCTCCAGTCCGCGGAAATCGAACGCGCTTCTGACCCCGAGCGCGCGCACGATCGCGACATCATCGGCGGTGAGCTGCCCGAGATGGTTGGAGCGGAAGATATGTCGCCAGCGCGTAATGCGGCCGTCTGAGGTCGGATAGCCGCCGAGATCGCGGAAATTGCTGGCGCCTTGCAAGGCGAGGTGGCGGGCGGGGGAGTCCGTGAGGGAGGAGTCTTGCATCGGATCAGCTTGGGCTATGGTTCCAGCGGGCGCACGGCGGGCGTCCTTGAGGTCTATTACAGGGGGCGAACATGGATCGGTACAAGGCCTTTGTTTTGGCGATCACCATGCCGTCGGTCGGAATTTTTGCTGCGCCGCAGGCCGATGCGCAGACCTTCCGGACCTATCGCTGCGCCGATGGTACGCAGTTCGTCGTTGGATTTTATGACGCCGACAAGCGGGCCTTTCTCCAGATCGACGGCGAGCCGGTCACGTTGGCGAAGCGGCTGTCGGTCTCGGGCGCGCGCTATTCCGGGGCGGGCGTCACCCTGAAGATCCCAAAGACCGGCCCCGCCACGGTGAGGCACCTGAGGCGGCCGGTCACCGCCTGCGCGGTGATCGAAAGGCCCGGAATCTAAAACTCAGCCGCGAGGCCAGCTGGAATCAAAAAGGGTCGAAACACTGCTGTTTCGACCCTTTTTCAACTGCCGCCGCCGGGCGCTTGTGCGAGCGCGGCGGTATCAAACCAAGCCCAGGCATCACCGATCCCATTTCGGCTTGGCCTCGTCGACCGCGTCCTGGTGATACCAGCTCTCGCTGCAGATCGAGACGTTCGCGGGAAGCGAGGCGTGATCGGCGGGAAGGCGGGTGTCGCCGGTGCGGCGTCCGGCAAGAGCTGCGCGGCCCCCGACCGGGAATTGATAGATCGTTGCCGACCCGTGACTCAGACCATTGTTCATCATTGCGATTCTCCTTGGTCGAAGCGCCTTGGCCCTCCATCGTGCGCCCGACTCGTTCGATTGTGGTTACCGAAATCCCCATATCGGCCGCGGCTCCCGGATTGGAAAGTGCTGAAAAGGAGATCAGTTGCCGCCCAATTTGTGGGCAGTCGGAGGTATGCATCCCCTAAGGCAGGCTCTCGGTGACCAACGCTTGGGCCATTCCAAAGGTTGCTGCGGTGGGGTGATAGACTTTGCGATTATTGCCGGCGGTTGATGCGTGTTTCATCGGCAACTTCAGGCACTGCGTCGTCTGCTTCAGAAACGGGCGATTTCCCCGGGGTTTTTGCGCTGCAGCTTCACGCGAAGGTGCGCGCCTATGACGCAGAGCGCGGGGCGCAATCAGCTTCCGGCGGAGAGCCTGCCGCTGCGGTGGAAAACCGCCCGCCCTGCGGCCTTTTGGCACGTAAAATGCTTGTAGAGCGCCGGCCGATGATGGCCGGGTACAAACGTGCGGGGCTCTCAACCCCACCTTTCGCATCATCTACAGAGAGGCTCAATGACCAAGTATAAGCTCGAGTACATCTGGCTCGACGGATATACGCCGACTCCGAACTTGCGCGGCAAAACTCAGATCAAGGAATTCGCGTCGTTCCCGACGCTCGAGCAGCTTCCGCTCTGGGGCTTCGATGGCTCCTCCACCCAGCAGGCCGAAGGCCACAGCTCCGATTGCGTGCTGAAGCCGGTCGCCGTCTTCCCGGATGGCGCGCGCACCAACGGCGTGCTCGTGATGTGCGAAGTCATGATGCCCGATGGCAAGACCCCGCATCCGTCCAACAAGCGCGCCACCATCCTCGACGACGCCGGCGCCTGGTTCGGCTTCGAGCAGGAGTACTTCTTCTACAAGGACGGCCGTCCGCTCGGCTTCCCCGAATACGGCTATCCCGCGCCGCAGGGCCCGTACTACACCGGCGTCGGCTACAAGTTCGTCGGCGACGTCGCCCGCAAGATCGTCGAGGAGCATCTCGACCTCTGCCTGGCTGCCGGCATCAACCACGAAGGCATCAACGCGGAAGTCGCGAAGGGCCAGTGGGAATTCCAGATCTTCGGCAAGGGCTCCAAGAAGGCCGCTGACGAAATGTGGATGGCCCGCTACCTGATGCTGCGCCTGACCGAGAAGTACGGCATCGACATCGAGTTCCACTGCAAGCCGCTCGGCGACACCGATTGGAACGGCTCGGGCATGCACGCCAACTTCTCCACCGAGTACATGCGCACCGTCGGCGGCAAGGAGTATTTCGAAGCGCTGATGGCGGCCTTCGACAAGAACCTGATGGACCACATCGCCGTCTACGGCCCGGACAACGACAAGCGTCTGACCGGCAAGCACGAGACCGCGCCGTGGAACAAGTTCAGCTATGGCGTGGCCGACCGCGGTGCCTCGATCCGCGTTCCGCACTCCTTCGTCAACAACGGCTACAAGGGCTATCTGGAAGACCGCCGTCCGAACTCGCAGGGCGACCCATACCAGATCGCTTCGCAGATCCTGAAGACGATCGCGTCCGTGCCGGCTGACAAGAAGGCCGCGGCCTAAGATCCTCCCGGCCCGGGCTGGGGGGCTGGCCCGGGTTGGTGCTCAATCCGCCGGAGCTGCAAGGCTCCGGCGGATTTTCATTTGGATCAACGCCATTCCTGTGGTTCGCCGGCCGTGCTCGCGCGAAGCTTGTCTATCGCCGCGGAAAGCGGGATAGAGTGGACCGGGATGCGCGCGAGGGCCGGGGACACGGCTGGTGTTTGAAGGCTTCTACAAGACGAGATTTCAGCTCGGCAACGCGGTCGGCAGGAGCGTGATGCATGTGGCGAACGGCAAGCTGCTGGGCGGCAATTCAGCCTTCGCCCATATCGGCAGCTATGAACGGACCGAAGCCGGCGTCGACATCGTCATCAAGACGGTCCGTCACAACCCCGACCCGAACTACCGCGCCATGGCCGGCACCGACGATGCGACCCTGATTGCAAAGGGCTGGGCCGACGGTGATCTCTATCGCTTGAAGGGCGAGTTGAAGGAGCTGCCGGGTGTGCCGTTCCAGTCGCTCATGACGCCGATCACCGAAGACGAGGTGCCAGTCGCCGCCGGCGTCGGCGAAGTCGGTATCACCGACGGCCTCTACTCCATTCATCTGCGGATGCTCGACGGTCTCGATGGCGGCCTCACCGGAGTGATGCTGCTCAACGGGGGACGTATTCTCGGCGGCGATGCCGCGTTCTACTATCTCGGCAGCTACACCGCCGCGAACGGCCGCTGGAAGGGCCAGATCCTCAACCAGGAGCATACGCCGGCCAAGGACGATCCGATCTTCGGCGGCCACGAGGTCGGCATCGGCTTCTCCGGCCGTTACGATGCGGAAGAGGCGGTGCTGGAGGCGACCGCGCTTGCCGGCAAGCGCTCCTTGCGTCTCACCGCCGCGCTCAAGCTGATGCATCGCGCCTGACCGTCATCCGGGAAGCTCCATGACAAACTCCATCCGCATGCTTTCGACGCTCGGCCTGATGGGCGCGATGCGCAGCCTGACCGCGGCCTTCGAGGCCGAAACGGGCATCCACGTCGACGCCGATTTCGCGCCGACCCTGGCGCTGCTCAAGCGCTTGCGCGCCGGCGAGGCTGCCGATCTCGTCATCCTCACGCGCGAGGGCCTCGACGACATGATCGGCGAAGGGCGTGTGCTCGCCGATGGCGCGGCCGATCTGGCGCGATCCTATGTCGGCATTGCCGTGCGGGCAGGGCAGGTGCATCCCGACATCGGCAGCGAAGCGGCGCTGCGCACGACGCTGCTTGCGGCGCGGTCCGTGGCCTATTCGCGGCTCGGCGCAAGCGGCGTCTATTTCGCCCAGCTGATCGTACGCATGGGGATTGCCGAGGCGATCAACGCCAGAGCCACCGTTGTCGAGCAGGGCTTTACCGCCGAGCGGCTGGTGACGGGCGAGGCCGATCTTGCCGTGCAGCAGATCAGCGAGCTGAAGCAGGTCGACGGCATCGAGGTGGTCGGACCGATCCCGCGGGAGCTGCAGACGCCGGCGGTCTTCTCCGCCGGCTGCATCGCAGGCGCTGGACATGCCGATGCCGCGGAGCGCCTGCTGCGTTATCTCGCCTCGCCGGACGTCATTCCCGTGCTGCGCCAATCGGGCCTGGAGCCCTGAGTTCGTCAGATCCGCCCGGGGCGAAACTCAATCGCGTGCAGACGCCGGACGAGCCCGCGGCCTGCAAGAAACGCGAAAACAACCCCATGCACAGTACCCAAGCCCTTGAAATTGCTGGCTGCGGATTAGGCGAAATGAGCGGGTTGTCCGGGACGCAGACAGGGGAGCGTGGCCGCTCAATGGGCCGCAAGGCCCCTGCGCGCAAAAGCCGGGTGGCCGAGCTGCGGCGGCAATGCTAGGTAGCCCACGATTCCTTTCCGATTTTGCGGGCTGATTGCGTTGCTGGACGGACTCTACAAGGTCGAATACGGCGTCAACGATGCGTTCGGGCGCAGCATCATGTGCCTGCATGACGGCAAGATGTTGGGCGGCAATTCCGGCTTTGCGCACCTTGGCACCTACACCGAGCGGGACGGCGAGGTCGTCGCCGAGGTCATCACCGAGCGGCACAACCTCGATCCCAACTACAAGCCGCTGATGGGGGCGGACGTCGCCGCGATCGGCGCGCGCGGGCGGCTGGTCGGCAACGAGATCCGTCTGCAGGGCGGTGCAGACACCATGCCGGGCGCCCATTTCTGGGCCAATCTCACGCGGCTCGATGACGGGGCGCTGCCGCCGCGTGGTACGATCGGGCAGGGCGGCATCGCCAACGGACTCTACGGGATGAGCCTGCGCGCGCTCGACGGCGTCGATGCCGGCCTTTCCGGTGTGATGCTCTTGATCGACGGCCGCATCCTCGGCGGCGACGCGTTCTTCTACTATCTCGGCTCCTATTCCTCGGCCGACGGCCGCTGGAAGGGCGAGATGCTGAACCAGGAGCACACGCCTGCGAAGGGCGAGAACCCGGTGTTCGGCGGCTTCGAGGTCGGGATCGGATTCTCAGGGACCTGCACGGAGGACAGCGGCGAGCTCGAAGGCATCGCGCTCGCGGGCAAACGCAGCCTGCGGCTGGCGGCATCGCTGAAGCTGATGCGAAGGGCGTGAAGCGGGCTAGAGGGGCCCATTCTCACCGATCAGAGCAAAAGGCCCCCAAAATGCTGGATAAGCATTCTCGGCTCTTGACCGGTCATTGAGATAATTGAGCATCGCTCGCCGGAGCGCTTCGGCGCGGGGGAGCTTTGAATTGGACTTGAGGATCTCGAAAGTTGATGTGGTAAGACGGGTCGCCGCTGAAGACTCGACAGCCCAATGCGAGACCAGCAGCGATTTCGCTCCGGCATAGAAGAACGACCGAGCCAAGCCTGACAGGGCCTCGGCCCCCGGTCGATCACCGGCAATGGTATTGCAGGCCGAAAGCACGACCCAGTCCGCATTCAGTTTGAGCTCCGCCACTTCACTCGCTGTCAGCAAGCCGTCGTCTAGCTCTGTCGGCGACGACGGAAGTGACAGCACCAGAGAAGGCTCAGCAACGCCTTTGATGTCGCCGGCGACGAGCGCGTGGGTAGCAAAGTATACGACGCGATAGTCAGAAAGAGGCAACTGCTTGACGGTTGCCTCGCTTGCATCGAGGCTCAAATGAATATCAGCAGAAGGGGCACCGAGTTTCCTTGCGATCGATTTGAGCTCGTCCGCTGTATCAGGCAACTCTGAGAGCGACTGTGACAGCATCTCGCGATCGATCGCCGCGCCACGCCAGAACTCGGTGTAGGCACGGGTGTTGAGGTTGCGGACTGCCACCGCACGTGCTTCAGCCAATGGACGTACGCCCGGCCTGAATACCGGATCGCCGAAGCCGACCAATGGTTTGCCTGCTCGGCCCTTGTTTCCAATCTCGCGAAGCACTTTCAGGCTTTGAAGCGAAGGAAGCACGGTCACCGCTTGACGTTTGATCAGCCAAGCGGCTTCACGATATCCGCCGAGATCGGCAGGCACAGCGGCTGCCGGCTTTTCCGTTACAAGCAGGTGGAATGGTAGCGCAGAGAGTGCGCCGGTCGGCACCACCAGCAATTCCTTCTTGTCCTTGATCAGGGGCTCGATGGAGCCGAACAAGCCCGAATAGAGGTCATTGGCGAAATTAAGATCGAACAATCGCGATGCGTTGGAAGGATCGGCGGGATTGGTGATCTGATTGAGGTCGAGACCGCGACGAAAAGCTGCAACCTTTTTCGACAAGGCGGTGGGGCTCAAAGGAATCTCTGTCCAGTCGAAACGGTCGCGATTTATGGCTAAAACGTAGGTCGAATTTGTGCCACCGGCAGCGAACAGCACCAACGCCTCGTCAACTGACAGAAGCAGCTGCGTCTCCCTCAGCGTCAGCGGTCGCGGATTTGACAGCGCTGCGTATGCGGGAAATCCCGACGTGATGGCCTTCTGTAAGGCCTCTCTCTCTGTCTCCACGTCAGAAATCCGGGTTCGAGTTTGGGATTCCGCCTCGGTACTGCGCTTCGCGGCGGGCTCCGTCACCATGGATACGATTTTCCGGTCCAGCCGTTCGGCCTCGCGGGCTAGATCTTGATCCTTGCGAATGAGTTCGGCCAGTCGGTCGCCCCCGGCGGCGAGCCGCACAGCAAGCTTCCCGACTGCCGCTGCGACTGAGGTTTGGTTCGCGCGCTGAGCAATGCTGAGCGCGTGATCCATCGCTTCTGCTTGGCTTATGATGGACTGGCCCTGAGCGTTGAGCAGGAACGAAAGAACTGGCGTCTCCCATGCCTTCCCAAGAGCGACGACGCGCCGGGTAAATGGCAGGCCTTCCGAGAAGCGTCCTTCCTTGAGATAGAGGCCGACCAATTTATTCAGCGGAAGGGAAACGTTGGAATGGTCCGCTCCAAAAGTCTTTTCGTTGATTTTGAGGGCGCGCAAGTAAAGTGGTTCCGCTTCCGCATATCGCCCTCGAGTTTCATGCTCATGGGCGATGTTCGAGAGCGTGTCAGCCAAGCGAGGATGGTCGGGGCCCAATACCTTCTCGAAGATGCCCCGCGACCGCTGGTACAGAGGTTCAGAATATTCGTATCGACCTTGTCTGGAATAGAGCTTGGCAAGGCTCTCAATCGAGGATGCCACGTTGCGATCTTCAGCGCCAAACGCCCTTTCCCGAATTTCCAGAGACTTTCTGAGTAGCGTTTCAGCCTGACGATACTGCTGTCGTCTCTCCACAAGCAACGTGGCCAGGCTATCCATAGAGATTGCGACATCGGGATGCCAAGGACCAAGCGCCTTCTCTCGAATTGACAACGACCGCTTGAGCAACCTTTCGGCATCTGAATATTGGCCCTTGTCGTAGTAAAGAATGGCAAGGCTGTGCAAGGAGTCTGCAACTTGAGGGTGGTCGGGACCGAGAATTTTTTCGCGAATCTCGAGCGCGCGCTTTTTCGACCGCTCGGCGTCGGAATGTCTGCCGACGATCGCATAGAGACTACCGAGATTGCCTAGAGCTATCGCCACCTTGGGATGGTCGGGACCAAGTGCTTTTTCCGAGACCATTGCGGAACGCTCGGACAGCGGTACGGCTTCAGCGTACCGCCCCTCCCGCCTGTAAAGCTCCGCAAGGTTATTGAGGGAGTTGCCAATATCGGAGTGATCGGGACCGAGCGCTTTCTCGCGTATCGCAAGCGAACGCAAATAAAGCGGTTCGGCGATCGCATATTTTCCTTGTTCCGAATAAGCGTTCGCCAAGCTGTCAAGGGAGTCCGCAATATCGGCGTGGTCGGGGCCGAGTACTTTCTCATAAATTGCGATCGCTCGTTGATATCCAGATTCGGCTTCGCCGTATCGTCCCAGATCTGCAAAGAGATTGGCCAGATTGTGCAAGGTATCCGCCACACTGCGATCGTCGGGACCGAGTGCTTTCTCGTAGATTGAGATGGATCGCCTATAGAGGCGCTCGGCATCGGCGTACCGCGTTTGGTTCCCGTAGATGATGGCAAGACGGGTCAACGAAGACGCAACGTCGGGACTGTCCGGACCGAGAGTCTTCTCTCTTATGTCCAGAGCGCGCTCCGCCAACGGCTTGGCTTCGGCATATCGCCCTTGCTTTTCGTACAAGTCGGAAAGTTGAACCAGAGCGCTTGCGGACTGGAGATGATCGGGACCCAGGGCCTTTTCCACGATAACGAGCGCCCGCTTGAGAAATGGCTCCCCATCGGAATAGCGCTGCTGCTTAATGTAAAGTAGCCCGAGATTTTGCTGCAGGATCGCGACGCGGGGATGATCCGGTCCGAGCGCCTGTTCACCGAGTGTTAACGCCTGTTGCGCAATCGGGATTGCCTCAGAATACTTCTGCGCGCGGTAAAGTTCATTCACCGTTACAATCAGCGAGGCCACGTCGTCGGCGGCTGCGATAGCAGGCAGCAGCGTGCCGACCACGACAGCACAAATGCCGGGGGCAAGAGGTAGAGTTGGATTCGAGACTCCCAGGGCGAGGCCAACCGCCACTACCAACTGTCGGGCCGACAATCGCCCTTGCATAGACTGTCCTAACAATTTCTCGAAGATTCGAGATTTCCTAGCAAGTGATCGATATCAGCAGAACCAAAGCAAATCTATGTGGCGTAGATCACGGTTGCCCCCGCTGCTTTGTCTCGTCAACTCAAGGCAAACAGCGACCCGACGGGCAGCAATGGGTGCTTCTGACGACTGAACTCTACAAACGATGACTTACCGCCCTTGCTTGGCCTGGGCTCTAGAAGGGGATGCGGCGCGCCTGACATCGAGGCCTATGACGGCGAGGACTACGATCCCGGTAAGGTTTCCCTGAATTGCTCGAGGCGGACACGCAAGGCGCACAAGCCAGTCCAGGCGGATTTTGGTCAGAACTGGAAGGGGCTTGCACCGACCACGGCGATAGCGGCCTGCTGAGACGAAACTAGTCAGCTTGGCGCCTTCATCGGGCGCATCCGTGGGCTTGGAAGGCCTGACCTCCGGGTCTCATCGGGCTTCCCCTGGCCGCCCGTATGCCCTAATGACGCTGCAACGCAAAAATCCCCCAAAAAGACCCCATGATCCGCCTCGACAACGTCAGCAAGCAAGCCGGCCACCAGATCCTGTTCATTGAAGCCTCCGCCGCCCTCAACAAGGGCGAGAAGATCGGGCTCGTCGGCCCCAACGGCGCCGGCAAGAGCACGCTGTTCCGGATGATCGCCGGCCAGGACCTGCCCGACGAGGGCCAGGTCTCGATCGACCGCGGCATCACCATCGGCTATTTCAACCAGGACGTCGGCGAGATGTCTGGCCGCAGCGCCGTTGCCGAGGTGATGGACGGCGCCGGTCCCGTCAGCGAGGTCGCGGCCGAGTTGCGCGAGCTCGAGGCCGCGATGGCCGACCCTGACAAGGCCGACCAGATGGACGAGATCATCGCCCGCTACGGCGAGGTGCAGCACCGGTTTGAGGAGCTGGACGGCTACGCGCTCGATGGCCGCGCACGCGAGGCGCTGTCGGGCCTCGGCTTCAGCCAGGAGATGATGGACGGCGACGTCGGTAAGCTCTCCGGCGGCTGGAAGATGCGCGTGGCGCTGGCGCGCATTCTGCTGATGCGGCCCGACGTCATGCTGCTCGACGAGCCCAGCAACCATCTGGACCTCGAAAGCCTGATCTGGCTGGAGAAGTTCTTGCACGACTACGAAGGCACGCTGCTGATGACCTCGCATGACCGCGAGTTCATCAACCGCGTGATCTCCAAGGTGATCGAGATCGATAGCGGCTCGCTCACCACCTACACCGGCGACTACGAATTCTACGAGCAGCAGCGCGCTCAGAACGAGAAGCAGCAGCAGGCGCAGTTCGAGCGCCAGCAGGCCATGCTCGCCAAGGAGATCAAGTTCATCGAGCGCTTCAAGGCGCGCGCCTCGCATGCCGCGCAGGTGCAGAGCCGGGTGAAGAAGCTCGACAAGATCGAGCGGGTCGAGCCGCCGCGCCGCCGCCAGACCGTGGCATTCGACTTCCCGCCGGCCCCGCGTTCGGGCGAGGACGTCGTCGCGCTGAAGAGCGTGCACAAGGGTTATGGCTCAAAGCGCATCTATGACGGCCTCGATTTCATGATCCGCCGGCGCGAGCGCTGGTGCGTGATGGGCGTCAACGGCGCCGGCAAATCGACGCTGCTCAAGCTGGTCGCCGGCGCGAGCGAGCCTGATGAAGGCACGGTGGCGCTCGGCGGCAGCGTCAAGATGGGCTATTTCGCCCAGCACGCGATGGACCTGCTCGATGGCGAGCAGACGGTGTTCGAGTCGCTCGAATACGCCTTTCCCACGGCGGGGCAGGGCTCCTTGCGCGCGCTCGCCGGCTGCTTCGGCTTCTCCGGCGACGACGTCGAGAAGCGCTGCCGCGTGCTCTCGGGCGGCGAGAAGGCGCGCCTCGTGATGGCCAAGATGCTGTTCGACCCGCCGAACTTCCTGGTGCTGGACGAGCCGACCAACCATCTCGATCTCGCCACCAAGGAGATGCTGATCACGGCCTTGGCGGATTTCGAAGGCACCATGCTGTTCGTGTCGCACGACCGGCATTTCCTGGCGACGCTCTCCAACCGCGTGCTGGAGCTGACCCCGGAAGGCATCCACCAGTTCGGCGGCGGCTACACGGAATATGTCGCGCGCACGGGGCAGGAAGCGCCGGGGCTGCGGAGCTAGTCCTTGCCCTTGCCCGCGATCTTGGCGATGGCCTCGATCTCGTTGGTCCAGATCCCGCCGGAATAACCTTGCGGGAGGCGGGCGAATGCGTCCGGCGTATCGATGCCGGTGGAGAATTCGCCGCCGCTGTAGGGACCGAGCACGAAGACCGCGCTGTTGGCGCCGGTCATCCGATTGAGGAAGCGATCAGGCCAGCCCCACAGCCAGGGAGCGACGTTGATCGGTACCAACACCATCGCGTTGTTGCAGGCGGACGGCGTCAGGCCGGTCCAGCCATAGCCGATATAGCGGATTAGACAGCTTCGGATGGCTGCGCGCGAGATGGTGCGGACGTCGGGGGCGAGGCGCCGGATCGTGTCGATCGGCTCGTCACCGCCATAGACCATGATGGTTCGCCGTCGCGCGGCCGGCAGTGCGTTCAGCACGGCGGCGAGCTTCTCGCCTTCGCCCGCGTCGCGACTCTTCACGTTGATGAGAAGTTTCTTGTCAGGGAAGGTGGCGAACACCTCTGACAATGTCGGCATCATTCCGACGGCCTTGCCGCGAAACGGGAACGTCTCCCCGCCGTCTGCGGTGTAGCCGTAGCCGATGTCGAGCATTTTCAGCTTTGCCATGCTCTGCTCGCGCGTGACGCCCCGGCCGTCTGTGCGGCAGTCG
The DNA here is from genome assembly GCF_002531575.1 of Bradyrhizobium sp. Y36. GTDB lineage: Bacteria > Pseudomonadota > Alphaproteobacteria > Rhizobiales > Xanthobacteraceae > Bradyrhizobium. The sequence goes on from NZ_NWTI01000008.1 coordinate 91,155, forward strand.
ACGGTCCAATCGTGGAAGACCGCGAACTCGCCGTCGGTGGTCGGGTGCACGTCGAGCTCGACCACGTCGGCGCCGGCCTCGAAGCTGGCGCGCATCGAGCGCAGCGTGTTCTCCAAATAGTCGTGCGTCGGCGGCAACATCCGCGCGGCGGTGCAGGTATCGTTCTTCAGGTCGCGCTCGTCGAAGCGTTGCGCCTTGCCGCGATGGGCCAGCAGCACCGGCTTGCCGTTCTGATACGGCGCCAACAGACTGGTGTTGTTGATGTAGATTCCGGCCGCGACGGCAATCGTGATTGCCGCGGCCAATCTTAGTTTCCTGCCCACCAGCCATGCCTCATTCCGAGATCATCTTCGTGCGCGTTTGAGGTTGATTTGCGGCACTCCAGGCCTGCGGGGTCGGTGCGCCGAACGACTTGAAGGCCCTGATCGCGTTCGCTACGCTTCTCTAAAAAGGGAGCGAACAACCATGAGGCAACTGCGGATCGGCGACATCACCATCGATGCGGTGATCGAGCGGGAAGGGCCGTGGCGGCGGCCGCAGGATTTCTTCCCGGCCTATGACGAGGGCGTGTTCAAGCGCCATCTGCCGACGATGGAGCCGGAGGTGTTCGATGCCGCGCGCGGCATGATGGTGATCACCTACCAGACCTTCGTGGTGCGCACGCCGCGCCACACCATTCTGGTCGACACCTGCACCGGCGAGGACAAGGGCCATCCGCCGCCGTTCGATTTCCCCGGCAAGGAGCGCTGGCGCAACGAATTGTTCGCGCTCGGCGTCTCTTTCGAGCAGATCGACTACGTGTTCTGCACCCATCTGCATATCGACCACACCGGCTGGAACACGACCTTGCGCGACGGCCGCTGGGTGCCGACCTTCCCCAACGCAAAATACGTCTTTCACAAGGGCGAATATGCGGCTTGGGAGGCCGAGAACGCCAAGGGCAACAATCCGCCCGGCACCGTGTTTCGCGACAATTGCCTGCCGATCGTCGAGGCCGGGCAGGCGCTCCTCGTGGACGACGATTACGCGCTCGACGACACCGTCACGCTGACGCCGACGCCGGGGCATTCGCCCTGCCATTGCTGCGTGAACATCTTCTCGAAGGGCCAGCGCGCGGTGGTCGCGGGCGACCTCATGCATCACCAGATCCAGTGCCGCGAGCCCGACTGGTCGGCGCGACCGGACTGGGATCCGAAGCAGTCGGCGGTGTCGCGGCGGAAATTCTTTGCGTCGGTTGTTGATACTGACACGCTGATCCTGCCGGTCCATTTTCCGGCGCCGACGGTGGGGTGGATCAAGCCGCTCGGCGACGCGTTCGACTTTCGGTTCAGACGGGAGTGAAGTGTACCCGCTTCGTCATGGCCGGGCTTGTCCCGGCCATCCACGAAGTTTCACGCGCCACGAAAAACGTGGATGCCCGGGACAAGCCCGGGCATGACGGAATTCGCGGAGCGATTGATCGCTAACGTGGCCGCGAATGCACAGCGCTTTACGCGCTGACTTCACACTTCTTCATGAAGCTGTTCTTGGCTGCGCCGGCGAGCGGCTTGCCATCGGCGCTGACGGCCTTGGGGGTGCAGGCATCGGCCTTGCACTTCTTCAGGAACGAGGTTTTGGCGGCGCCGGCCAGCGGCTTGCCGTCCTTGCCGACCGCCTTGCTCTCGCAGGTGTCCTCCGCGAAGGCCGAGCCCGCTGCAAAGGTGGCAACGATCGCAGCCAGGAAAATCCGCTTCATCATTTGTGTCTCCCTAAACCAGAAATGGCGGCGGGATTGGAGCCGGGAATCGTGGCGCAATCAAGCTGGATAAGGGCCTTGGGCCTGACCGCGCGGCGATTTTTGCGGTGGACGTTCGGCCGGCACGGCACGCGATCTGTTGCACTGCTCGCTGACCCCGGCAGGCAACCCTGCTAGGGTTGCCAGCTTGACTGGACGGAGCATCGACATGGACGCCGTAACCCCGAAGCACCAGGAAGCCGCCGATCAGCATTCTCACCTGGTTCGACCCCAAGACATGGAATGGCAGACCACGCGCTTCCCGGGCTGCGAGGCCAAGACGCTGTTGTTCGATCGCCGCACGGGGCTGATGACCGCCCTGATGCGGTTCGCGCCGGGATCGGTGTTGCCGGATCACGAGCATGTCGGCATCGAGCAGAGCTGGGTCATCGAGGGCGCGCTGGTCGACAAGGAGGGGCCGGCGGAGGGGATCGCCTGCAAGGCCGGCGAATTCATCTGGCGCGAGGCGGGCAGCCGGCACGCCGCCTGGTGTCCCGACGGGGCGTTGATCCTCGCCATCTTCCAGGTGCCGAATAAGTTCTTCGAAGCCGACGGCCGCGTCGTCGACGCCGCCGGTCAGGATTGGGACGAAACCTGGGGGCACACAGGCGCGCAGCAGGCGCGGAGCGCCTGATCGTCCTCATGCGCCTCGCATCAGCAGGGCCTTGAAATCGGCCCGCGCGCGCTGCGCTTCGGCCCGCGCGACCTCCGAGGCGTCGCCCATGCCGAAATAGCCGTGGATCAGCCCAGGGCCCTCATGGTGCTTGACCCGTACGCCTGCCGCCTCCAGCGCTCGCGCATAGGCCGCGCCCTCATCGCGCAGGGGATCGAACCAGGCGGTGGTCACGATCGCCGGTGCAAGGCCGGCCAGCGAGGCCGCCCGTAGCGGCGAAACGCGCCAGTCCAGGGCATGGCCGGGCTCGGCGAGATAATGGCCGCAAAACCATTCCATGGTGGCACGCGTCAGGAAGTAGCCGTCGGCATTCTCGGCGCGTGAGGGATAGCGCGCGTTCTCGCACGCATCGGCGTACGCGCCGAGGACGTCGGTCACGGGATAGACCAGCAGTTGAGCGGCGAGCTCGATGCCGGCATCGCGGCAGGCGATCGCGGTGGTCGCGGCAAGATTGCCGCCGGCACTGTCGCCGGCAACGCCGAGGCGTTTTGCATCGCCGCCAAATTCCGCGACGCGGGTGAATACGTCGCTCACCGCCGCGAATGCGTCCTCGAAGGCGCCGGGAAAGCGCGTCTCGGGCGGGCGGCGATAGTCGACGGAGACGACGACTGCGCCGGTCTCGATCGCAAGATTGCGTGCCTGCCTGTCGTGGGTCTCGAGGTCGCCTGCAACCCAGCCACCGCCATGGAAGAACACCACGGTCGGGGCGGGTGTCGTGCCGATCCGATAGACGCGCGCGGCAAGCGGACCAGCGCCTCCTTTCACATTGATGTCGGCGACGCTGTCGACGGGGGGCGGCGGGATGGCGGCGCGCGCGGCAGCCAGTGCGCGCAAGGAATCGCGGGCGCTCTGCGGCGTCATCACCGTGGGATCGCGCATCGGCATGAGTGGAATGATCTGGGCGATGACGGGATCGAGCGGCGCGGCCATGGCAGGTCCTCCAGGGTTCTTGGTCTTGCTTGCCGCTTAGCATAGATTTTGCGCGCCGCATCGGCAACCGGCCTCGTGTTCGTGTCGCTGCGCGGGCGGATGAAGGGCAGGGAGGTCTCTAGCAGTGGAGTTCGAAGCGCTGGTCGGGTCGCGCCGCAGCGCGCGTGGCTTCAAGAACGAGCAGGTGCCGCGCGCGCTGATCGAGGCGATCATCGACAGCGCCAAGCGTGCGCCGTCGTCGATGAACACCCAGCCCTGGCACGTCCACGTGCTCACCGGCGCGCCGCGCGCGGAGGTGCGCCGCCGCAACATGGAAGAGATGGTCGGCTGAGCCAAGGTCAAGCGCGGCCTCATCAGCCACGGCGAGTATCAGGACGTGCATCGTACGCGGCAGGTCGATATCGCCAAGAACTGTTCGGCGCGATGGGATATCCCGACAACGGCTTTGCCGCGAACGCGGTGCGATCGGATCGCGAGCACATTGATGAGTCGTGCGTTTCGTCGACTTCGCGGATTGACGCTGACGCGCGCAGGACCGGCGCTGGACACGTGGAAACGTGCTTCCACGTCGCTCTGATTCCTTGCGATACGAAAGTTTGATCTAGATCAAGCGCGGTGACGTGATCGGTATCATGAACCCGTACGACCATGCGGCGCCGTAGTCCTACGGTGCTGATCCGCTGCACAAACGCAACGATGCGGCGGGTTTCCTAACCGAATGGCAATTTCGAATCCGTAATTCAATCCTTTGAGAGTTCGCTCGCGTTGAACAAGGATATTGCCATGCTCTCCTTCTTTTCTCAGGCAAGACATAAGCAAGCATCGCCTTCGATCGTTCCGGACGTTCCAGACGAGACGCCGGCCAACCGCGAGCCTTGCGCGATCCGCGTGTTGGAGAGCGATGACCGGCTGCAGAATATTTCCGAGAGCGACTTCGTCGTTGCGGGTGCGCGCGCGCCGCTCGCCCTCGCGTTCATCTCGCCGCATTGCGACTTCGCGCGCGTGGTGTCGTCGTTGCAGAGGCTGGCGGGCTCGACGCCGGTGATCGCAATGTCGACCGCCGGCGAATTGTGCTCGGCGGGCCAATCGCTCTACAAGGCGACGGGCGCAAGCTGGTCTTCGGTCGTCGTGGAGATCTTCCCCGCCGATCTCTTTCAGTCGATCAGCATCCACAGCGTTCGCCTCCACAACGAGGACATTCGCAAGGGAGAGCCGTCCAAGGCCCATGATGCGCGCATCGAGGCGGTCGCCCGGGAGCTCGGAACGATCCGCACGCCTTTCGTGATCGACGTGCGCGACACCATCGCCTTCGCGCTCGTGGACGGCGTCTCCGCCTCGGAGAACTATTTCATGGAGGCGGTTTACAGGAGCGGCAAGTTTCCGTGCGCTTTCGTCGGAGGTTCCGCCGGCGGCAAGCTCGACTTCAAGAATACCTATCTCTACGACGGCAGGCAGATTCTCGAAAATCATGCCCTCGTCGCCTTCATGAAGCTGGCGCCGGGCCGGGCCTACAGCATCTTCAAGACCCAGAACTTCAAGAAGACCGGCAAGTCCTTCGTCGTCATGGGGGCTGATCCGGATCGGCGTACAGCCTCGGGTGTCCTGGAGGCGGGCGAGATCAAGCCGTTCGCGTCTGTGGTCGCGAAGGCGCTGAACACAACGCCGGCCAATCTGATGTCGATGATGACGAAGCACTCCTTCGGCATCGAGGTCGGCGGCGATCTGTTCGTGCGCTCGGTCGCCGGCATCGACGCGCAGACCGGCGTCGTCTCGTTCTTCTGCGACGTCAATTCGGGCGATAGGCTCGAACTTCTGGAAGCGACCGATTTCGTCGACCAGACGCGGCGCGACCTCGCAGCCTTCCTGCGCGACAAGCCGCCGGCGCTCGGCGCGATCCTCAACGACTGTATCCTGCGACGCCTCAACAACGAGAGCCAGCTCCGCAACATGGGCGGGATGTGGCCGATGCCGGTCGCGGGATTTTCGACCTTCGGCGAGCTGTTCGGAATCAACATCAATCAGACGCTGACGGCGATCGTGTTCTTCGACGTCAGTGAAAAGCCCTTGATCGATCCGTTCATCGAGCTGTTCCCGATCCACTATGCGCATTTCGTCGAGTATTTCACGCGCACCCATCTCAACCGCATGGTCCTGCTCAACCAGATCAAGGACGGCATCGTCCAGCGCCTGACGGAATATCTGAGCGCGAGTGCCACGTTGAGCGGGAAGGTGGAGGGCGCGCTGCAGCAGACCGCGTCGATCAATACGATCGTGGAAGAGATCCGTTCGGTCATCATGGCGAGCGCGCAATCGGCGGCAAAGGCGACCGACACAACGGCATTGTCGCAGGAATTCGCCGGCCTCACTCAGGCCATGAACGGGCTGCGCGACATCCTCAAGATCATCGACACGATCGCGGGTCAGACCAACCTGCTCGCGCTCAACGCGACGATCGAGTCGGCGCGTGCGGGCGAAGCGGGACGCGGCTTCTCGGTGGTGGCGACCGAGGTGAAGAAGCTCGCGCAGGATACCAGGAGCAGCCTCACGCGCACCCACGCGTCGATCGGAGGCATGGAAACCTCGATCGAGTCGCTTGGAGCCAACATCAACGACACCCGGGGCCAGCTGATCCAGACCCAGGAAGGCTACAACAGCATCGTGACCCAGATCGAGGACATGTTCAAGAATCTTCAGATGATCAATACGGTGCTCTCGGACCTCGAAAGCTTCGTGCGCGACCGCAACGGGGCATTGACGAGCGCGATGAACGACATCGCGACGTTGAAGCGGATCGGCTAGGGGCAGGATCTGCCCCGGCGCAAAATTTGGTGACGACCATCCAGTTGGCTCTTGCAATCTCACCGCGCTAGCAGGAACAATGTGCCTCGTGAGAGGTTTGTTGCTGGCGCGAGGGAATTGACATGCGGCGGCTGGCTAGCCTGGTTCTGCGGTTCTTCGGCCCGCGGCTGCGGCGCCCGATCGATAGTGACCCATCTCTTCCTTTCACATCAGAGGAGTTCGGCCGGCTAATACGCAGCGGCCGGCATGAGGACATGAAGGTGTTGGCCGAAGGGCTGGCCTGCCGGTCCATCCCGCGCCGCGCCAGCTATCGCGCCACGCATTGAAGACGCCGCGGCAAAGCAGATCGTTCTTCGCTCCTGTTTCGTGGTAGCATGCGGCCGTCATGAGCAATCGCATTCTCGTCCTCTACGGTTCCTACCGTTCCGACCGCATGGGCATCCGCCTTGCGAATTTCGTCATCGACCGGCTGCTCGCCCGCGGCGAGGACGTCGAGTTCATCGACGCCAAGGCGGTCGGCCTGCCGATGCTGGACCGCATGTACAAGGAATACCCCAAGGGCTCGGCGCCCGAGGCGTTGGAAAAGCTGGCCGGACAGATCCGCGGCGCAGATGGCTTCATCTTCGTCACCGGCGAATACAATTGGGGCATCCAGCCCGGCCTGAAGAATCTGACCGACCACTTCCTCGAAGAATGGTTCTGGCGCCCGGCTGCGATCGTGAGCTATTCGGCCGGCCGGCTCTCGGGCGCGCGTGCTGCGACCGCATGGCACGGCACGCTGTCGGAGATGGGCATGGTGGTGGTGTCGAGCACCATCGGCGTCGGCCCGATCGCGCAGACCTTGTCGGCGGACGCCGAGCCGATCGGCGAGGGCGGCAAGGCGCTGGAACGCTCGTTCCCGCGCTTTGCGGATGATCTCGCCTGGTGGATCGAGGCGGCGAAAGCCCAGCGGGCGCGGAAAGCGCCGCCTTATTGAACTTGCTTACGCGGCCCTGACCTCGCCGAGGAAGCGGTCGAACTGGCCGGCGAGATCGCGCGACTGCGTCGAGAGCTGCTCGGCGGCGCCGAGCACTTCCCTGGCGGCGGCTCCCGTGTCGTCGGCGGCACGCTGCACGCCTGAGATGTTGGTGTTGACCTCCTGGGTGCCGCGGGCGGCCTCCTGGACGCTGCGGGCGATTTCCTTGGTGGCCGAGCCCTGTTCCTCGATCGCCGCGGCAATCGCGGTGCCGATCTGGTCGATCTCGCCGATGACGTCGGCGACGTTGCGGATCGCGGCCACGGTCTCGTCGCTGGCGGTCTGGATCGCCGTGATCTGCTCGGAGATTTCAGTCGTCGCCTTGGCGGTCTGCCCCGCCAGCGACTTCACTTCGGAGGCGACCACGGCGAAGCCGCGGCCGGCATCGCCGGCGCGGGCGGCCTCGATGGTCGCGTTCAGTGCCAGCAAATTGGTCTGCTCGGCGATGCTCTGGATCAGCGTGACGACGTCGCCGATCTTCTGTGCGCCCTCGGCGAGCGTGCGTGCGGTGTCGCCGGTGCGGCGGGCGTTCTCGACGGCGCGCGCCGCGATCTCGGTGCTCTGCGCGACCTGGCGGCCGATCTCGGAGATCGAGGAGGTCAGCTCCTCGGTGGCGCTGGCGACCGTCTGCACGTTGGTCGAGGTCTGCTCGGAGGCGGCAGCGACGACCGCGGCCTGGCTGTTGGTCTGGGCGGCCGTCGAGGTCATCGACTGCGCGGTGCTTTCCATGGTCGAGGACGCCTGGGACAGGCCGCCGACGAGCTCGGTGACCTTGGCCTCGAACGCGCGGGTGAGCTCGTCGAGGGCTTGCGCGCGGCGCATCTTGCCGTCGTTCTCCGCCTGCTTCTCGGCCGCGAGCCGGTCGGCCCGGATCATGTTGTCCTTGAACACCTGGACGGCCGCGGCCATCGCCCCGATCTCATCGGAGCGCTCGGCACCGGGGATGCTGTCCGCGACCTCGCCCTCGGCAAGCCGCGACATCCGGCCCGTCAGGTTGACGATCGGCGCGCAGACGCGGCGGCGAACCATCGTGATGAGGCCAACGCTCGCGATCAGGACCGCGGCAAGGCCTGCAAGCGCGATGATGAAGCTGGTGCGTGCGGCGGAGGAGGCGCCGGCGAGGATCTGCTCGGCATTGTCGTAGAACGCGTCGCGAACCTCGATGATGGTGCTGAGGCCACGCTGGGTGGCGGCGTAATAGGTCTCCATGTCGTGCTCGTATTTGCCGGTGACCGCACCGTCCTTGACGAGCTTGAGTTCGCGGCCGAATTCCTCGACATAGATCGAATTGAACTTCTCGAGCGCCGCGGCGACGTTCGCCGGAGTCGCCGGATTGCCGCGCAACTCGAGCAGCGCCATCACGAGCTGGTCGTTGCGGCCCTGCGAGCGGCCGATGTCGGCCTTCTCGGCGTCGGTCGCCGGCTTCTTACCGCCGACGAGATTCTTGTGCAGGCTGGAGTTGAAGCCGCCGACGTCGCGGAGCGTCATGGCCATGTTGGCGTAGCTGGCCTGCCGGTAGGCGTCACCGTTCAGGATCGCCATGCGGCGCACCTGCTCGTTGAGCAGCGCGGTCACGCCGCTGTTGAGCACGGCGTTGTCGGCGACGATCTTCTTGGCGGCGTCCTTGCGCGCCTCGGCAGGTCCGGTGAGCGCCTTGTCGATGGCGACGCGCAGCGCGGCGAATTTCGAATCGATGCCGTCGATGTTGCCGCCGATAGCGTTGCCGTCATCCAGGGAGCCCGGCAGCTCCTTGCGCAGTGCATTCATCTTGGCGCGCGCGCCGTCGGTCTGCTTGCGCAGCTTGTCTTGCTCGGCCAGCAGCGCAGGGTCGATGGTCGCAGGTCCATAGAGGATGTTGGTCGAAAAGCCGCGCTCGGGGTTGAGATATCGCGGGATGTCGCTGGCGGCACGGACGATCGCGAGCCGGCCCTGAGCCTCGCTGATCCGGTCCATTGTCTGGTACTTCGTCACGGCGACGTAGACGGCGAGGCCGCCGCCCACGGTCGAGAGGGAGACGATGGCGGTGGTCAGGAGCGTACCGATTTTCATGATCTGTCCGGCAATTGGCGCGGGGGAGAAGGATATTCTCCTGAACCTAGGATGCCCGTGTTAATCCCGGGTTTACGCTGCGGGACAGCAGCCTCTCAGCTGCCGGTTGCCATCTTCCGGGGGCGTTGATCACCCGCGCGCGGCATGCCCGTCCAGCCTGGCCAGGATCTCCAGCGTCGCGCTGTCGCGCTCGCCTGCGAAATAGCGGGTGAGCGCCTGATCGAACACGGGCTCGTCGGACACCGCTTCGAACAGCGTCATCGACGAGCGGAATTTGGCGTCGTCGGGCGCGCCGAGGATCGCGTTGATGCTCCGCCCCTGAACCGCGAGCACGAGCTTCGTGCATTCGACGAGGCGCGCCCCCAGCACGGGATGGGCGAGGTAGGCCCTGGCCTCGGCACGGGAGCCGATGGCGTAGCGCTGCGACATGGCGCTGAAGCCGAGACCGGCGATTTGCGGGAAGACGAACCACATCCAGTGAGTCTGCTTTCGGCCCCGGCCCAGCTCCCCCTGGACGTCGCGATAAACCGGGGTTTGGGCCTGAACGAAGCGTTCTAGGTCGAAAGGATCGGTCATTGGATACCCCCAGGGGTGCCTGTTCGGAGGTCGGCGGCCGCGATTATGCCTAACTTTTGGCTCCCAATGTGGTAGCTGGTATAGAGTCTCCGGGTGGGGGTTGGGCCCCCCGGGGGTCGATTTGGGGATCTGATGGTTTCCGACGCAGCACACGCCGAGAGGCTGTTGTCGCGCCGCCGTGTCGGGCGGGCCGAGCGCGTTTTGCTGTCTCTGGCTGCCGTCGCGCTGGCGCTGGGTGCTGCTGCCTGGATCGCTGATATCGGGGGGGCGCAGCTGGGCGTTTCGCCCCCGCCGGCCTCCGCCGCGTTGCCGCCTGCCAATACCCCGTCCTTTGAAGACCGTTTCGCTTCGGCGTCCGGCAATCCGCCGGCCCGGGACCTTGGCCTCAGGACGCTTGAACGGTCCGCCCTGAGCGCGGTCCAGCTCAAGCTCCGCGACGCCAAGGCGATGCTCGCCCAGAGACTCCAGGGCGATGATTGGCGCTCGACCCTGACCGATGACGACCGGCACGTGGTCGACGAGACGAGGCCCTCGCAACGTGCCGACGGCGTTCCGTTGCCGCGCTCGCGCCCGGCGCAGGCGGACTTCTCCGCACAGATCGCCTCGAGCCAGGCTTATGCCGAGACCAACCCCAGGGTCGACAACCGCAACTTCTTCGAAAAATTCACCGACAAGATCAGGTTGGCCTCGCTGACGCCCGGCGACGGCTTGTTCGGCAAGGCGCCGGATCTCGCCGCGCTCGGCTACGATTCGCGCACGGCGGTCTATGACATCAAGGCCAAGGCGCTTTACCTGCCGAGCGGCGTCGCGCTGGAAGCCCATTCCGGCATGGGCGCGCTGATGGACGACCCCGACCATGTCGATCAGCGCATGGTCGGTGCGACCCCGCCCGCGATCTACGATCTGAAGCCGCGCGAAAAGCTGTTCCACGGCGTCCGGGCGCTGCGCTTGACGCCAACCGAGGGCACCAGCGCCCTTGGCCGGGTCGGCCTGCTGACCCACAGCTACATGCTGGGCCCGCGTGGCGATTCCAACGGCTGCGTCTCGATCAAGGACTATGATCGTTTCCTCAAGGCCTGGGACAATGGCGAGTTCAACCGTCTTGTCGTGGTGCCGAGTCTGAGCGGAGCGGCAACCGCCTCGCAGCGTGCGAGCACCGACTCCTGATATTTGCCTGTCACGGCGGGGCTGCCGTTTCCCCTTCGTTAAGCCGTCATCGTCCAGAAGCAGCCCATGAGTGATCCATCAAGTTCTGCGACCCCGCTGCGTACGACGTTCAAGATCAAGCTGAACGGTGACACGCTGGCGATCGCGACTGTCGGCCAGGCCTACCAATTCCTCACCAACTTCAAGTCGGTCGAGTGGATGGAATTCCGCTCCCTGCACGATGAAGCCGTCACCGCCCTGGAAGGAGCTGCTGGTAACGCGATGCTGGCGGTGCAGGCCACCAACGCGGTGCGTGCGCTGTTCGTGAGCGCGAAGCTGCTCTGACGGGCCTTCAGCTCGCAGGCTCCCGGCTACAGGCCGTTCTGTCGCATCTTGAACTCTGCTTTAGGAACGGGCAAACGGTCCGCGAAGACCATCGTCGCAAAACCCATATGTTTGAAAACTGAATTCAACGGAGATTGCCATCATGAAACGCCGTACATTCTTGAAGGGCGGTGTAGTCGCTGGTGCGACGACGCTGGTTGCTGCGCCTGCGATCGCGCAGAGCGCGCCCGAGATCAAATGGCGCCTGACGTCGAGCTTCCCGAAGTCGCTCGACACCATCTACGGCACGGCGCAGACCTTCGCGAAATATGTTGCCGAGGCCACCGACAACAAATTCCAGATCCAGACCTTCGCCGCCGGCGAGATCGTCCCGGGCCTGCAGGCGCTCGACGCCGTCAACACCGCGACGGTGGAGATCGCGCAGACCCCGCTGTATTTCTACATCGGCAAGGAGCCGGCGCTGGCCTATGCCACCGGCGCGCCCTTCGGCATGAACCATCGCCACCAGGAATCCTGGTGGCACTTCGGCGGCGGCGCCGATCTCACCAACGAGGCGCTCAAGCCGTTCAAGGCGCATGCGATCCTCTGCGGCAATTCCGGCACCCAGATGGGCGGCTGGTTCCGCAAGGAGATCAAGACCGTCGACGACCTCAAGGGCCTGAAATTCCGCATCGCGGGCATGGGCGGTCATGTGCTGGCCAGGCTCGGTGTCGTGCCGCAGCAGATCGCGGGCGGCGACATCTATCCGGCGCTGGAGAAGGGCACGATCGACGCGGTCGAGTTCGTCGGCCCCTATGACGACGAGAAGCTCGGCTTCCAGAAGGTCGCCAAATATTACTACTTTCCGGGCTGGTGGGAAGGCGGCGCCATGCTGCACATGGTCGTCAACGACGACAGATGGGCCTCGCTGCCGAAGCAATACCAGGCCATCGTCAACCAGGCCGCGTCGGCGGCCGGGGCCTGGATGCTCGAGAAATACGACAGCGTGAATCCGGCCGCGCTGAAGCGGCTGATCGCCAATGGTGCCGAGCTGAAGGCATTCCCGCAGCCCGTGCTGGAGGCCTGCTACAACGCGACCCAGGACCATCTGAACGAGCTCGCCGCCAAGAGCGACCTGTTCAAGCGGACCAAGGACAGCCACGACGCGTATATGAAGGAATTGCTGTTCTATACGCGGATCGCGGAAAACTTCTACGACAACTACCTGCTCAGCAAGACGCGGAGCAAGAGCTGACGGTGAGGGGCGCGGTGTTCACGCCGCGCCCGGCTGTCGTAGAGTGGGCAAAGGCGCGCTTGTGCCGTGCCCCCGTTCTCTCACTTCATCGGCAATGGTGGGCACGATTGCGCTTTGACCACCTTACAAGGCTTATCGTGTGGTGTCTTACGTCGCCACCAGCCCCAGCTTGGCGTAGATGCGCCTCGCATAGGCACCGAAGGCGTCGGTGGTCTTGAGCGGAAGATCACGTGGGAAGGGCAGGTCGATCGGGAAATAGTCGGCCATCTTGGCTGGGCCCGCGGTCAGCACGGCGCAATGCGACGACAGGAACACCGCTTCCTGGATCGAGTGCGTGACGAAGATGATGGTCTTGCCGCTCTGGCGCCAGATCCGCAGCATCTCCAGGTTCATCTGCTCGCGCGTCAGCGCGTCCAGTGCGCCGAACGGCTCGTCCATCAGGATCAACTTGGGATCGTGAATGAAGGCGCGCGCGATGGCGGTGCGCTGCTGCATGCCGCCGGAGAGCTCTCGCGGATATTTCTGCTCGAAGCCGGCAAGCCCGACCAATTTGAGCAAATCGCGCGCCCGCTCGCGCGCGGCCTTCATCGGCAGTCCCACGATCTCGGCCGGCAGCAGCACGTTGTCCAGGATGGTGCGCCATTTCAGCAGCAGCGCCTGCTGGAACACCATGCCGATATCGCGGGTCGGATCGAACGGGCTGGTGGCGTTGCCGATCTTCACCGTGCCGCCGTCGGCGCCGTGCAGGCCGGCCAGGATCTTCATCACGGTGGTCTTGCCGCAGCCGGAGGGGCCGACCAGCGAGACCAACTCGCCTTCCTGCACGTCCATGGTGACGTCGGACACGGCCAGAAACTCGGCGCCACCGCTGCGATAGACCTTTCGGACGCCTTGCAGGCTGATGAACGGTTCTGAGCTCATGCCAGCCATTTGTTCAAGTTGTCGGCGACGAAGCCATCGTCGCTGAGGTCGGCGTGCTCGCGGCAGACGCGGTCGATCTCGTCCCTCTGGCCGGGGCTGAGGCCCTCGTTCGGGTCGAGGCACCACAAGCCTTTCATCAGGCCCTGGCGCCGCAACACCTCGTGGCAACCGGCGATACAGCCGTGGAAATTGTTGGCGACATCGAAGAAGGCGCTGTTGCAATCGGTGACGCGGGCATCGAGCGCCAAAAGGTCCGCGGGCACGTTGTCCTTGTGCCGCGCCGCCTTGCAGCGCTCGAACTGCTTGATCGCACTCGCCGTCCACACCGACCAGTGGCCGAGCAGACCGCCCTTGAAATAGGTGCGCGTCGTGACGCCCTTGTCGCGCAGGTCGAACGGCAGCATCAGGTCGAGCAGGATGTGATCGTCGTTGCCGGTGTAGAGCGCGACACGGTCGAGCGCACCCGCCGCAGCGACGCCGCGCAGCACGTCGAGCGTCCGATAGCGGTTGAACGGCGCAATCTTGATGGCGATGACGTTGTCGATCGCGGCAAAGCGCTGCCAGAAGCGGCTCGACAGGACGACGCCGCCAACGGCCGGCTGGAGATAGAAGCCGACCAGCGGGATTTCGGCCGCCACCGCCGTGCAATGGGCGATGATCGCGTCCTCGGAGGCGCTCTTCATCGCGGCGAGGCTGAGCAGACCGGCGTGATAGCCGATGTCGCGGGCGGTGCGGGCCTCCGTGGTTGCCTGTGCGGTCGGTCCCGCAAGGCCTGCGACCATCGCCAGCGGGCGCTTGGTCCAGTCGGCTGCGGTCTCGGCGGCAAGCTCCAGCACCGGACGATAGAGGCCGACATCGCGGATCGCGAACTGCGTCGTGTGCACGCCGACGGCGAGGCCGCCCGCGCCGGCGTCGATGTAATAGCGCGTCAGCGCGCGCTGGTGTTGCTTGTCGAGCTGGCGCTCGGCGGTGAGCGCGAGGGGATGCGCGGGCAGCACGGTGCCCTCAGCGATCAGCTTGCGGATGTCGGCGTTGATCTGACTGTGGTGCATGATGTCCTATCCGAATTCAGGGCCGGCGACGGCGAATGGCAGTTCCTCGGCCGCGACAGTGGCGGGCCCGAACCGCATACGCTGGAACGGCCGCTCGATGGTCCAGCCGGAGGCAGTCAGTCCGTCGAGGAACGCGCTTTGCGGGGCGACGGCGTCGAGCAGCAGCAGGTTCGTCTCGGAGCGCGTGATCTCGTCAACCAGGACCAGAGCTGCCGCGGCATTGTCGGCCAACAGAGGGCCAATATGACGAGCGGTGCGGCCGTCGCGCACCAGCGCAATGGCACCGTTCGCAGTAACGATGCGCGAGCCGGCGCGCTGGGCGAAGGCGGAGAGGAGGGCGGTTCGGTCGAAGCCGGTGGCTCGCCGGTCCCGCGCGGCAAGCGCTTCGAGCGTTGCGGATGGCGATGGCGGCGCTTCCGCCCGTCCAGGCCGCGCCAGCTTCAGGCGGCGCAATTGCAGCGTCGGCGTGAAGCCGAGCGGCCCGTAGACGGCAGCGCCGTCCGGCGTGGCGTCGAGCCAGCTCGTCAGGCCGTTCTGGCGTGCCGTCTCGAGGCAGGTATCCACGAGACGGGTGGCAAGGCCGCGGCGGCGGTGCGTGCCTGAGACCAGCACCATGCTGATCCAGGCGTTGTTGCCGGAATAGGGCAGCAGTGCTGCAGTTGCGACCAGCCGCATGTGGTCACGAATGCCGAACACGATTCCCTCGCGCAGGAAGATGCGCCAGTCCTCGTCGGTCTGGTTCCAGTGCGCCTCCGTCGACAGCGCGAGCCCCGCGATCGCATCGTCAGTGCCGAGCTTGAGAATGGGCGCACCGTCAGTACCGGCCATCGCGCACCTCATATTTGGTGGGCTTGCCGAGGCTCGGCATGGCGCGGGAGACCCAGTCGGCGGTCCAGGCGATCAACTGCTCGGTATCGACGACCGGAAGGCCGAACAGCGCGACCGCCTTTGACGTGTCGGTCAGCCACGCCGTCGGCTCCTCCTTGCCCGTCAGCACCGGGGCCCGACCGAACCTTGCGCCGAACTTCTGGGCGAGATCGCGCACCGCCAGGATCTCGTGGCCGCTGACATTGATCGGTGAGGTCGGCGACGTGCAATGGGCGAGGCAGCGCAGCGCCTGCGCCGACGCATCGCCCTGCCAGATGAAATTGACGTGGCCAAGGCTGACGTCGATCGGCGCGCCCGTCAGCACTTTCGTCGCGATGTCGTGCAGCACGCCGTAGCGCATGTCGATCGCGTAGTTGAGGCGGAACAGGCGGCCGGGCGTGCCGAACTTGCGCGAAAAATACTCGAACATGCGCTCGCGGCCGACGCAGGACTGGGCGTATTCACCGGGCGGGTCAGGCGCCATGTCCTCGGTCGAGCCTTTGCCGTCGACGCGGACGAACGGATAGACGCAGCCGGTCGAGAACGCCACGATGCGCGAGGACGGGAAGGCCTGCGCGACCAGCGCCGGCACGTGCGCGTTCATCGCCCAGGTCAGCGACAGATCGCCCTCGGCGCCGAACTTGCGGCCGGCCATGAAGACGATGTTCGGCGCCTTGGGCAGCGCCTGGATGGCCTTTTCGTCCATCAGGTCGCAATTGATCGTCTCGACGCCGCGCGTATGCAACCAGTCCTTCACGCCGGCCTCGCTGAAGCGGGCGACGCCGATGACGCGGCGGTCCGGCGCGGCCGCCTTCGCAAGTCCCGCCAGCGTCGGGCCCATCTTGCCGCCGACGCCGAGGATCATGATGTCGCCCTCGACCTTTTTGAGGTCGTCGATGAGGGCCTGGGTTGGCCGGCACAGCAGCTCGTCGAGGGTCGCGATATCGGGGATGGTCTTCGGCAGGGTCTCGCGGGCAAGCAGCATGGATTGGGTCCTTGGGTCTGCCGTTGTCAGGTCTGTCTGGCGTCGCCGACGACGAACATGCGTTCGAGGGCGAGCACCAGGCCATAGAGAGTGACCCCAAGCAGCGTCAGCAGCACGACCGCCATTACCATGGCGGGTGTGTCGAGGGCCGACTGCACCTGGATCATGAGGTAGCCGAGCCCGCGCTCGGAGGCGATGAACTCGCCGACGATGGCGCCGGCGACCGCCAGGATGGCGCCGACCTTCATGCCGGAGAACACGTAAGGCAGCGATCCCGGCAGCTGGATCTTGCGGAACAGCGTCCAGCGCGAGCCGCGCAGCGATTTGACGAGATCGAGCAGGTCAGGCTCGACCTCGCGCAGGCCGCGCGCGGTGGTGAGCAGGATCGGGAAGAAGCAGATGCTGAAGGCGATCAGGATGTTCGGCACGATGCCGTAGGAGAACCAGACGATGAAGAGCGGGCCGAGCGCGACCTTCGGGATCATGTTCAGCGTCACGAACAGCGGCAGCAGCACGAGGCTCAGCAGCGGCGCCCAGCTGAAGATCACCGCGAGCGCGACGCCGACGACGGCGCCGAGCGCGAAGCCGCCGAGGATCTCGACCGCGGTCACCAGCGTGTTGGCGCCCCAGGCATAGCTCGCGGTCCCCAGCGTCTGCACGGTCGCCAGCGGGGAGGGCAGGATGAATTTCGGCACATGGAAGGCATCGACCGCGACCTGCCACAGCACGAGCACGGCGAGGTGCACGACCAGGATGATCGCAAAGCCGCGCCAGCTGCGTGCCCTGTCTGCTGCCACCGATTGCTCCCTGTTGGCGCGGCTGCGATGCCGCAAATCTTCAGCCCAAGCAGTCGCAAGCCTAGCCGGCCTCGGGGCAAGTTTCAACCAGTTGGTTGATTATGGCCGGAGCGACTGCAGCACCAGGTCGGCGACGTGCCGGCGGCGGGTGCGCCGCTGGGTGCGGCTCGACAGGTCCTTGCCGAAGATCGCCGACAGCGTCGGCGTGTTGGAGAAGAAGAAATAGCTGAGGCCGGCAATGGAGATATAGAGCTGGACCGGGTCGATCCCCTTGCGGAACACGCCCGCGCGCACGCCTTCCTTGAGGATGTGCGAGACGCTCTTCACCAGCGGGGAATGCATCGCTTCCAGCCGCGTCGAGCCCCGGACGTGGCGGGCGCCGCCGCGGTTTTCGTCGTTCAAAAGCACGATGAAATCAGGGTTTGCGGCCAGATGGTCGAACGAGGCCTCGATCAGCCGGCGGATCGCCTTCTCCGGCGGCAGGCCTTCGAGATTGAGCTTTCGCTCCTGCTCGCGAATGTCCTCATAGACCCATTCGAGCACGGCGAGGTAGAGCGCGTCCTTGTCGCCGAAATAGTGGTAGACCAGCTGCTTGTTGACGCCGGCGCGCATCGCGATCTCGTCGACGCGGGCGCCGGCAAAGCCGTGCCGGGCGAACTCCTGGCGGGCCGCGGTGAGGAGTTTCTTGCGGGTGGCAACGGGGTCGCGCCGCTGCGGCACGGTGTCGCCAGATCGTTTTGCGGGCATTTCCAACCAAACAGTTGACAAGTTGAGGGCGGGCTTGTTGCATTGGTATCCTCACACGGGGAGAGCGACAAGCCGGGTCGCGGCAATGAGGAGAGATGCGATGAAGCGTTTGCAGGCGGCGGGCTCGGCCCTTGTCTTGACCCTGATGCTCGGCATGGCCGCGGTGCCCGCGCAGGCGGGGGAGGCCGTCAACCTGATCCTGAACTGGACGCCCACGGCCGATCACTCGCCGTACTATTACGCCAAGGCGCAGGGCTGGTACGAGAAATCAGGCATCGATCTCACCATCGAGATCGGCAAGGGCTCCGGCGTCTCCGCCGCCAAGGTCGGCTCCGGCGGCTCGCCCTTCGGCGTCGCCGATCTCGCCACCATGCTGGTGGCCAAGAGCAAGGGCGCCGACACGGTCGCGGTGATGAGCGTCTATGCCAATACCGGGCAGACCTTCTACTGGCTGAAGAGCCATGGCGTGAACGGGGTCAAGGATTTCGCCGGCCACAAGATCGGCAATCCTCCAGGCGATGCCTCGCGCGTGATGTGGCCGGCCTTCGCCAAGGCCGCAGGGCTTGCGCCCGACTCCGTCGGCTTCGTCAATGTCGGGCCGACGGCGAAGATCGCGGCGCTGAAGAGCCACACCGTCGACATCATCAGCGACTTCTACAACGAGCACGATCTGAAGGTGATCGAGTTCGGCCAGGACCTCGGCTACGTCAACTGGAAGGACATCGGGCTCAACCCTTACGGCAACTCGCTGATCGTCAACGGCGCCTATTTGCAGAAGAATCCGAAGGTGGTCGAGGACTTCGTGCGCGTCACCCAGAAGGCCTTTGCGGCCTGCGTCGCCGACGCCACGCCGTGCCTGAAGGCGTTGCTCGACCAGGTCTCGGGTCTCGACAAGGAAAACCAGGAGCGCCAGTGGGAACGCATCAAGTTCCTGATGACGGACGAGTTCACGACGACCAAGGGGCTAGGCTGGATCGACGGCGAGCGGATGAAAAAGGACTACGAGCTGGTCCAGACCTATCTCGGCATGGAGAAGCCGTTCGATGTCACGACGGCGTTTACGACCAAGATGCTGGATCCCGCGATCAAGATGGATGCGAGCAAGGTGAAGAAGTAGGGGACCTTTAGCCCCACGCGCGGTGTCATGCCCCGGCTCGATCGGGGCATCCAGTACGCCGCGGCCTGTCGATCGACTCGCGAGCGTCTCGGAGCACTGGATCGCCCGGTCAAGCCGGGCGACGACGGCGGTGTGCCGGGCGAGAGCGAGCGTCC
Source organism: Bradyrhizobium sp. Y36 (assembly GCF_002531575.1). GTDB lineage: Bacteria > Pseudomonadota > Alphaproteobacteria > Rhizobiales > Xanthobacteraceae > Bradyrhizobium. The sequence continues at coordinate 110,337 of NZ_NWTI01000008.1, forward strand.
AAAGGGCGCTTGGCCACCATCCTGCCACGTAATCCCACGGAGAATTAACTCGCCGTTAACCATATCCGCCGCATCGTTAACCATTCAATAACAGGGAACGAGTCGGCCGCTATGGAGGCTGCAGTCAAACCTCAACGCCAAATGGTGCGCCTGCGCGGGCGCTCCTATGTGGCATTCGTGTTTACGCCGACGGTTCCGGTCCAGGACTGGCTGCACGAGATCGACGCCACCATCGCGCGCTCGCCGGGCTTCTTTGCCGGCCGGCCCGTGGTGATCGATTTATCCTCGGTCGATCTCAGCCAGTCCGGCATCGGCCATCTGCTCACCAGCCTGCAGGACCGCAATATCCGCGTGCTCGGCATCGAGGGCGTGGAGGAGGCGAGGCTGACCCCGATGATGCCGCCGCTGCTCTCGGGGGGGCGCAGCTGCGTGGTCGAGCCGACCGCGCCGAAGAAGCCCGAATCGAAGTCCGAGACCAAGCCGACCTCGCTGCTGTTGGAAAACCCGGTGCGCTCGGGCCAGACCGTGATCTTCCCGGAAGGCGACGTCACCATCCTGGGCTCGGTCGGGTCCGGCGCGGAAGTCGTCGCCGGTGGCTCGATCCACATCTACGGCGCCTTGCGCGGCCGCGCGATGGCTGGCGTGAACGGTCACACCAGCGCGCGCATCTATTGCCAGAAGATCGAAGCCGAGCTGCTTGCGATCGATGGGTTTTATCAGACCGCCGACGATATCGACGCCGCGCTTCGCGGGCGGCCTGCCCAGGCCTTCCTGCAGGGCAACACCATGCGAATTACCGCGCTGAACTGACCAGAAGGAGATTTCAGAAATGGCCAAGGTACTGGTCGTGACATCAGGCAAGGGCGGGGTCGGCAAGACCACGACGACCGCCGCCCTGGGAGCAGCGCTGGCGCAGCGCGGCGACAAGGTCGTCGTCGTCGATTTCGACGTCGGCCTGCGCAACCTCGACCTCGTCATGGGTGCCGAGCGCCGCGTGGTGTTCGACCTCATCAACGTGGTGCAGGGTGTTGCGAAACTCCCGCAGGCGCTGATCAAGGACAAGCGGCTGGAAAACCTCTGGCTGCTGCCGGCCTCGCAAACCCGCGACAAGGATGCGTTGACGGAAGAGGGGGTCGGCAAGGTCATCGAGGACCTGCGCGCCCGCTTCGACTGGGTGATCTGCGACAGCCCGGCCGGCATCGAGCGCGGCGCCTCCATGGCGATGCGCTTTGCGGATGAAGCCGTGATCGTCACCAATCCGGAAGTCTCCTCGGTGCGCGATTCCGACCGCATCATCGGCATGCTCGATTCCAAGACGGTACGGGCCGAGAAGGGCGAGCGCGTCGAGAAGCACATTCTCATCACCCGCTACGACCCTTCGCGCGCCGCGCGCGGTGAGATGCTGACCATCGAGGACATCCTTGAGATCCTCGCAACGCCGCTGCTGGGCATCATCCCCGAGAGCCAGGACGTGCTGCGTGCCTCCAACGTCGGCACGCCGGTGACCCTGTCGAACGCCGACGGTGCGCCTGCGCGGGCCTATATCGACGCGGCGCGCCGGCTCTGCGGCGACACCGTGCCGATGCAGGTGCCGACCGAGCGGAAGGGCTTCATAGATCGTCTGCTGCGACGGAGGGCTGCATGAGCATGGGTCTGCTCCGGCTTCTCCGTGGCAACAAGGCTTCCGCACCCGTCGCTCGCGAACGGTTGCAGATCCTGTTGGCCCATGAACGCGGAATGCGCGGCCAGCCCGACCTGCTCGGCGTGCTGCGCGAGGAGATTCTCGCCGTCGTGTCCAAGCATGTGATGCTGGATCCGACCAAGGTCATCGTGCGGCTCGAGCGCGGCGACGAGGTCTCGACCCTCGAGGTCGATATCGAGGTGCCCAATGATTTCGAGCGCAAGAAAGTGGCGGTCGCGTAAGGGCGCGGCCGGCGGCTCCCAGCTTTGGGGTGGGTGAGAAGGCGGTCCGCCGGGCATGGCGGGCCGCCTTCGTCGTTCCGGGCGGATCGAGCTCCGGCGAGGGTCGATGTGATCGGCTCGGCCGGAACGGCGATCATGGCGAGATCGTTGTCCCGGACGCGGGGCGCCGAGCCGGGCGCCGCGGTTTCCTAATAGCGGGAGAAAAGCCCATGATGTCCGAGGTCCAGGTCCACACCGTCGCGCGGCAGATGCTCGAACAGCACGGTTTTGCTGCGATCGCGAAGGCTGCCGAGCAGGCTCAGGCCTGCGAGGGCCGCGGCGAGGCCGACGAGGCCAAGGAATGGCGCCACATCGCCGACGCCATGAAGATCATGCGCGGGCCTGCCCACAGCTGATCTTTTCAAGTCCGGTCGGTTCCATCCTTGATCATCTCCAGGACGCGGGCAGCCAGCGCCTCGACCACGAATGGCTTCGTCAGCACCTGCATGCCCGGGGCGAGCTGGCCGTTGCCGATGATCGCGTTCTCCGCGTAGCCGGTGATGAAAAGCACTTTCAACGCCGGCCGGGTGGTACGCGCGGCATCCGCGAGCTGGCGCCCGTTCATGCCGCCGGGCAGGCCGACATCGGTCACGAGCAGGTCGATTCTCGGATCCGATTGCAGGATGTTCAGGCCGGTCGGCCCGTCATGGGCTTCCGTGACGTTGAAACCGATCTCCTCCAGCGCGTCGGTCAGCAGCATCCGGATCGAAGGCTCGTCATCGACGATCAGGATGGTGTGGCTTGCCTCCGAGCGCACCGCATTCCTGGTGGCGGGCAGTGAAGGCTTGTCCGCTTCCTTGCCGTAATGGCGCGGGAGATAGAGGCACATGGTCGTGCCCTGGCCAACCTCGGAATAGATCCGGAGCTGGCCGCCGGACTGGCGGACGAAGCCATAGACCATGGAGAGCCCGAGGCCGGTGCCCTGGCCGATCGGCTTGGTCGTGAAGAACGGATCGAAGGCGCGCGCGATCACCTCGGGCGTCATGCCGGCGCCGGTATCGGTGACGCAGAGCGAGACGTATTGCCCGGGACTTAAGTCGAGTTCGGCGGCGGCGTGCTCGTCGAGCCAGCGGTTGGCGGTCTCGATCGTGAGCCGGCCGCCTTCGGGCATCGCATCGCGGGCGTTGATGCAGAGGTTGAGCAGGGCATTCTCGAGCTGCGAGGCATCGATCAGCGTCGCCCACATTCCGCCTGAGGTGACGACCTCCAGGGCGATCTCCGGGCCGACTGTGCGCCGGACCAGCTCTTCCATGCCCATCACGAGGCGATTTACGTCGGTCGGCTTGGGATCGAGCGTCTGCCGCCGCGAGAAGGCCAGCAGCCGGTGCGTCAGCGCGGCAGCACGCTTGGCGGCGCCTTGCGCCGCCGTCACGTAGCGGTCGATGTCCTTGATGCGGCCTTGGCCGAGCCGGACCTGCAGCAGTTCCAGCGAGCCAATGATGCCGGTGAGCAGATTGTTGAAGTCGTGCGCGAGACCGCCGGTGAGCTGGCCGACCGCCTCCATCTTCTGCGACTGCCGCAGCGCTTCCTCCGCCTCGTGCAGCCTCTCCTGCTCCTTCAAACGATCTGTGACGTCGTAGCTGAAATGGTAGGCGCCGAGCGGCCGGCCGCTGCCGTCGCGCAGGCAATTGAAGCGCATCTCGTAGAACCGGCGGGCCCGCCCGGGCGCGCCAAACTCGGCGACCTCGACGAACGCTTCTCCGGCGAGGGCGCGGGACCAGACCGCGCGGACGGCGTCGCGATGCTCGGGTTGATCCTCAAGCAGCTCAAGCATGTTGTCACCGACCTTCGGCAAGATGCCGTAGATGCGATGAAATTCGCGCGCCGAGGCACCGTTGATCGCAAGCCAGCGAAAGTCCGGATCGACGACCTGGACGAAGGCGTCGGTGCCCTCGACAAGGTCGGCCATCAGCTTGCGCTCGGCCAGCGCCGCCACCACGCGCGCTTCGAGCGTCTCGTTGAGCTGCTGCAGCTCCCGCTCGGCCCCCTTGCGCGCGGTGATGTCCTGGAACAGCACGGCGACCTGCTTGCGGCTGGCGGGCTCGACGCGGAAGGCGGCGAGCTCGAGATGGCGGCCGGTCGCAACCAGCTCGCGCTCGAACCGGATCGGTCGGCCCGTCCGCAGGACATCGCGATAGAGCTCCACCCAGCCGTCGGCCTCGTCCGGAACCATCTCCCGGACCTTCTGGCCGACCACATTGGGAATGCCGGCGTGCTGGGTGTAGGCGGGATTGGCTTCGACATGCACATAATCGCTGAGCGGCCCGTGCGGCCCGTCGAAGAATTCGATGATGCAAAAGCCTTCGTCAATCGAGTTGAACAGCGTCCGATACCGCTCTTCGCTCTCGGCCAGCGCGGATTCCGCCCGGCGGCGCAGGGTCTGGTCGGCGGCGCCAAGCGCCTTCAGGCGGGCGTTTTCCTCCTCCAGCGTCTTCAGACGGCGTTGGAGGTCCTGAAACTCGATGGAATCCACAATCGCTCGCGGGGTTGGCGCTTCCAAGGGCCGCTCCTCGGCCCTGTCCACGGTTTGGGACGGTCACACGTTCCGCGGCAAGCCACCGGCTCAACGCTGATGGAACCTGAGAGTTCCCGCCGCGCTGGCGGCTCAACGCTCACCCTGATCGGTGCCACGTCCACCGGACTTGTGCTGCGTCTGCGGCTGGGCGCGCTCACCTGTCTCCTTGCAGGGGAGCTGCTCCCAGGATCCGTCCGGTGCCTGTTGATAGGCACTGCACGACGACGACGAGGCCGATTTGTCCTCGCCCTTCTGGGCACCGGAGTTCTTCGCCAGTGCCGGGGTGGCCAGCGCCGCGCCGGCGGCGAACGCAGCGGTGAAAACGAGGCGGGCAATCCGCATGGGCTTCTCCTGTTCGAAGAAGCCCGCATGCTGGCGAGGAATGTGACGATTGTTGGCCGGGGCAGGGTTTCCGTGACGCGTGCTTAACGCGGCCAAACCCGGGCTCGCTAGCCGCCCTTGGCGCGGATCAGGCCGGCAAGGTTGGTCTTCTGGACCTCGCACCAGCTCGGCATGCCGAGGCGGCGCTGGTTGAGATCGGTCGCCTGGGTCGCCACCGCAACCTCGGCCATCAGATCGTCGTCCTGCTTCTCGCCCATCTTGCCGCCGGTGTGCATCCAGGCGATCGCCTTACGCACCTTCTCGGTGGTGCCCTCGGGCAAGTGCATCTGCTCCGCCTTCTGCACGAGATCCTGGTAGGCGACGTCCGTGCCCGGGCATTCGACCTTGGCGGCGAAGGCCTGCAGGACCAGCGTCACATAGGTCGAGCGTGGGTGGTCCTCGGCCTGGGCCGGAGCGGCGATCAGCAACAGGCCAGCCATCAGGAAACCGTAGCGCATCCTTGGTATCTCCTCCGATTTTTGGAGGAGGCTAACGTCCGGCGAGCTGCTCCGCAATGGTGCAAGGTGCGAATTTGTCGCTCCCCGCTGCAGTGCGCTATCGTGGTCCGCATTCCGGTCCCGGAGAGCGAGATGAGCCTGTTCAGCACGCCGTTCGATCCCACTCGTGACAAGGCGCTCGTGACCGGCGCGGGCAACGGCATCGGCCGCGCGATTGCGCAGGCCTTGGTCGGCGAGGGCGTCCGGACCGTGTTCGCCGACGTCAACGCCGAGCGGGTGACGGCCGCGATCGGCGCCTGCGCGAAGCCTGAACTGGCGGTGCCCTGGGTCGGCGATCTCGCCGAGCTCGAGGCATGCGACGCATTGCTTGCCTCCGCGAACGCAGCATTGGGCGAGATCACTCATTTCGTCCACAGCGCATCGCCGCAGCGGCGCGAGGCGGATCATGCGCTTGCGGTCGATCGGAGGACCTGGCAGCAGATGCATGCCGTCAATCTCGATGCCGGCTTCCATCTGGCGCGCGAACTCGCCAAGCGGCTGATCGCGGCGAAGCGGCCGGGCTCGTTCCTGTTTCTCACGTCGCTGCATGCGGGCACGCCGCGCAACCTTCCGCATTATTCGACGGCGAAGGCGGGGATGGCGATGCTGGTGAAGGAGCTCGCCAAGACGTTTGGCCGTGACGGTATCCGTGTCAACGCGCTGGTGCCGGGTGCAATCGCCGCCGGCGGGTTCGTCGCGGATCCCTCGCTGGCGAAACACATTCCACTCGGGCGGCTCGGCGAGGCCAGTGACCTTGCGCCGATGGCGCTCGCGGTGCTGTCGAACAAGCTGTCCGGTTACGTCACCGGCGCGGCCTTCGTCGTCGACGGCGGCTTGTCGCTGACCAACTGGTTCGAGCCGCCGGCGACGGACGACTAGTCAGCGGCGCCAGGCCGGCACCGGATCGAGCGGCGTGCGATAGATCTCCTTGTGATCGCGATCGGTGACGCGCACCGCGCAACCCTTCTGCTGCAGCTCGGGCTTCACCTGCGACAGCTCGCACGCCAGCTGATCGGCGCGGTCGGAGGCAACCTCGATGTCCTCGAGAATGATTCCGCCCTGGTTTCTGAACTCTTCACCAACCACAAGATCGAAGGAGTAGTAAGGCATCCGAATTCCCCGATGTGAGGAGCTGAGCTTCCGTGGAAGTCTCAACACATGTTCGGATGTTACCATTGAGTCGATAGCTGGAGGATGAACGGGCCGCGCAATCTCTGTGCTTATGGCGCAGAAATGATGTGCAAGCTGTGAGCGCATTAACATTTAATTAAATATGTCGGCGCGATCATAAGGCATGGAATTGCAGCAGAACCGGGCTCCGGGAACCGGCAGCTGCAAGAGAAGGCCGCCGGCTTAGATCCCGACGGCCTTTTCTCTTGAGCGGAAGATGACCTGCGCATCGCTTTTCCGTAGTTGCCCGGACTCAACGCATCACATCGACTCGGGACAGCGTAGGCGAGACATCGTGGCGTGCGCCGCGCTGTTGCGCGGTTTAGCGCAGCGGCATCGGCGGACGTACGACGGGGCCGTCGTCGTCGGCAACGGCTTGAGTCGTGGTGACCGGTGCGGCCGGTGGCGGCGGCATCGCGGCAGCTTGTGAAGGCGGCGGTGGAGGCGCGAGCGGTGCGGGCGAATAGGCCGGCATGTAGGTGCGCGACACGACCGGCTTCGGCTTGTGAACCGGCTGCGCCCCCGCAGGCTTCGGCGGTAGCGCAGCGGCGCGTGCGCGCGGATCAATCGGCCTCGCATCGGCAGATGGTTTCGGCGCGGGCGGTTTCGCCATCTCGCGCGCCATCTGCTCCTGTCCGGCTTTCAGCTCGGCGATGTTGGCCTTGAGCTGCTCGATCTGCTGCGCCATGGCGGCGAGGTCGCGCGTCATCGATTGCACCGACTGCGCGGCATCTGACGCCGTTGCCGCAGGCGCGGTGGCCGCAACCTGAACCGGGGGCGGTGCGGCGGGTTCCGCTGCCGTTTGGTTGACGGCCGCTTGTGCCACCGGCGGAGCGGCTTGCTCCGCAGGCGGCGCGGCCTGCGCGCCGGCGACCGGCGCCGTCTGCGCTGGGGAAGGCAGCAGCGACGTTAGCGATGCGAATGCAGGCGTCCATTCGGCGAGCACCTGCTTGGCCTTGTCGCCATGTTGCTCCCAGGCGATCGTGGCGGCCGCGCTTGATCCAGCAAACAGGAACGTGACGAACGCACCGCGCAGCCACTTGCGCATGGCGGATCGCTTCTGCGGGCCGCGACCCTCGCTCGCCGCGACGCGTATGGCGGTGTCGACCGAGGCCGGCGCGGTCGGCTGCGGCTCCGCAACAGGACTGAACTTGGGCTCCACAGAGATCCTGCGTTCCAGAGAAGCTCTCGGCTCCGGCGCGAATTTCGGCTCCGGTCGCGGCGCGACGTCGGGCGCCAGCGCGGGCGCAACACTGATCGGGCGTGAGGCCAGCACAATGTCGGGCGAAATCTGAATCGCGTCGTGCGGATCGTTGTCCTTGACCGTGTCCTTCACGATCTCATCGACGATTTGCTTGGGGTTCAGCGTCGCGAGCATCGCAGCTCCTCTGAGGCCCGGGCACTTGAAGCCCGGGTGTTAAGTCCTGGTCGTCCGCATTGGCGCGAGCCGATCTGTTGCAGTGAACCCACCCAAACGGATGGGCCCGACCCGATGACGCACGAGTCCAGCCGGGTTTGACCAAAGCAAGGCGAGGGGATGGAGATCATGCGACGCTCTTCCGCCGTTTGTGGTGATGGAACCTCGGTTGCCGAACACGCGCAATTGTTCCGAACTGCCTTGTTTTCAGCACGATTTTGGCAGCATCTCAGCGGTGCTGGGGGCGCTGCTATCCGCTATCGGGGGGCCGGCGGTGCCAAGATCTATCATCGCTCTATTTGTCGTTGCCTTGCTGCCGCTGGGCGGCTGCATGCAGACCACGCTTTCGCCGTCGACCGACGCGAGCATGACGCCGCGCGACAAGCAGTTGCTCGCGCATACGCCCTATGCGCAGGCGAACGTGCCCGAGCAATATCTTCGTCACATCGTCGATTACCAGCGCAAGGAGCAGCCAGGTACCATCCTCGTCGATACCGACGCCCGCTATCTCTATTTCGTGCTGCCTGACGGCAAGGCAATCCGCTACGGCGTTGCGGTCGGCGAGGAGGCCATGGCGTTTTCCGGTGTTGCGCGGGTCGGACGTCTGGCGGAGTGGCCGGACTGGGTTCCGACGGCCGATATCCAGGCGCGGCTGGGACCTTATCCGGCGCGCGTTCCGGGCGGCCCGGCCAACCCGCTGGGCGCGCGGGGCATCTATCTCTATGTCGGCAACAAGGACACGCTGTACCGCATCCACGGCACCAACCAGCCCGAATATATCGGGCAGGCGATCTCGTCCGGCTGCATCCGGATGCGCAACGAGGACGTGATCGATCTCTACGACCGGGTGAAGCTCAATTCGATGGTCGTGGTGCTTCCGCCCGGACAGAGCGCGCGGGCCGAGGCGGGTGGAAGCTGGCGGGGGTAAGGCGGCGCGCGCACGAGCCGTCCAGCGTCCGGTCTGCGACAATTTTAGCCATTGTTTTGCGCGGTCCCTAACGTCTCGCGCCTAGCGTGCAGCGAGCAAGGGGTTGCTCGCATGTATCTCGTGAAGAATTCGCCGCGCGCGCTGTTCGCCGCGCTGATTCCGCTGGCCATCGTCGAAGCCGTGCTGCTGGTCTTCGCTCTGGCGGGAGGGCAGTGACCGATCCTGTCGGCGTGCCGGCGCCGGATCAGATCCTGGTGTTGTATGCCGGCCGCATGGCGATGAACGCAGCCTTCCTGTTCGCCGGACATGTCGTGCTGCGGCAGTGGACTGTCTCGAGCCGGCTCGCCTACGGCCTGATGGGCGGCGTCATGGCGGCATTGAGCTACGGTATCGCGATCCGCAACCACATTCAGCTGGCGGCGCCCGGCGACGGCACGGTGATGACGATTGGTCTGCTGCCGGCAATCGCGGGAATGATCGGTGGCTTCCTCTACGGCCAGTTCGCCGGCCTCAGTCCGGTTGTGCGCGCAGCCGGGGAGGCTTCCGCTGCCGACGCATCGAGAAAGCCCCCGCCGCTGGCATTCAATGGGCCGGTCCGCGTCCGCACGTCGTTCGCGGGCATCGTTATCGCCGCGCTGATGCCGACGGTGCTTGCAACTCTGCTGCCCTACACGTTGGTGCCGCTGCTGACGAACGGCTTTGGGGACAAGAGCACCGCACATATCTTCGCGGCGGTGATCCCGGCGCAGACCTTCATGGTCATGATGGTGATCTCTGTGATTCCTTCGAGCATCTTCATGCTCTGCGTTCACCACCTCGCGCGCGCCATGAGCCGTCGCAATGCGTGGGAATATGCGGCGATCGGCGGCGGGGCGGCGTTCGGCTGTACGCTGTTGCTCGCCTTTGCGGTGCCGCTGCTTGCCTTTCTCGTGGCGCCGGCAGCATTCTGCGGGGCTGTCATGGGCGCGATCTATCGCCGCTTCGCCGGCCTCGAGCCGATGCCGCTACCGGAAGCCGTGATCGCGACCGATCCGAACACGCTGGTCGATGCCGATCATCCGTCGCGCCACCAGCATGGCGTCATTCTCAGCAATTGATCGCTGGGGACAAGGAAATGAAAGAGATTGCGGCGCTCGGAGCGGGATTGGCAATCGCGGCGGTGGCGGCGCTGTGGTTCGCGACCGGTCCCGTGGTCGTGAATGCCACCATCAAGCCGCTTCAGCCGAGCGCGGATCTGCCGGTCTTCAGGCCCGTTCCGACCGAACTGGCCGGCCCGACCGGGCCCAACAACCGGTGACGATCTCGCCCTAATTTGCGGGCCGGGCGACGCGCCATTGCAGTGTGGTGGCAGTGCCGTTGGCATCGCCCGGCGCCTTGTCCGCGGGCGAGGTGTAAAGCGGGCGATAGCGGTACGCCCACATCCTGCTGCCGTCGTCGCGGCTGATCACGGTGAAGTCGCCGACGGCCTTGGCGTCGGCCGTCGCGGCGAGCGGCACCCAGCTCTCGGTGCACTTGCCGTTGCAGCTCGACGTCTTTCCGGTGGTATCGCGCTCGTACGTGTAAAGCGTCATGCCCTTGAGATCGACGAGCTTGGGACCCTGCTTGGTAATGACCACCTTTGCCGGCGCGGTCGTCGCCTCGGGCTTGGGCGGAGGAGGGGCATCGCCGCCGCCATGGCCGTTTGCGAGCGCAGGAGCGGCTGAGAGCGCGACGGCCGCGGCTGCGATGAGACACCTGAACATCCGAAACCCCCGAACGACAAAGTTAATCGCGCGTTAAGCGCAGAATGTTGCCGACCGTAGCAGCCGAAGGTTAGTTCCTGGTTTCGCAGTCCTGCGACAATTACGGACAAAGATACCGGTTCATGCCTGACTTTCGCGCAGCGGAGCGCGGCTGAGATCGTTGCCGGCGGCAATCGCCTTGCGCAGCAGCCGCATCAACTCCTCGCCCTCTTTCGCGCTGAGGCCGCGGAGCATGATCCGCTGGGCGGACTCCACGGCCGGCGTGATCCTGCGCAGCGTGCGCCGACCCTCGTCGGTGATCTCGAGTTCACGGGCGCGGCGGTCGCGGCTGGAGGCGCGGCGCTCTGCGAGACCCTTCTGCACGAGGCGATCGATCACACCGGTGATGGTGGTGCGGTCATAGGCGATCAAGCCTGCGAGCGTGACCTGGTCGAGTCCCGGATTGGCCTTGATGGTCGCGAGCGCGGCGTATTGCACCGGCGTCAGGTCGAAGCCGGCATCTTCGACCTCGGCCAGAAACACGGCGACCGCGATCTGCTGGAAGCGGCGCGCCAGATGCCCGGGCATGTCGTTGGGGTCGCTCACCGAATTCTCCTTCGCGGCAGAGAGGCGCGGAATATTGACAAGTATACTGATAGTCAGCATACTGATCAATATCCAAGAAGACGTTAGCGGGAGAGGTGCTCATGCAATTCCATCTCAATGGATTTCAGCCGGGCGATCCGGAGATCGCCGATCCTGCCGAGCGCGTTCAGGCGTCGGGTGCGCGAGGTGCCGTGCCGCGCGAGGTTGACGTCCTCATCGTCGGTTGCGGTCCTGCAGGCCTCACGCTGGCGGCGCAACTGGCGCAATTTCCCGACATCAAGACCTGCATCGTCGAGCAGAAGCCGGACCGTCTGCTGGTCGGGCAGGCCGACGGCATCGCCTGCCGCACCATGGAGATGTTCCACGCTTACGGGTTCAGCGAACGGGTGCTGAAGGAAGCCTACTGGGTCAACGAGACGACGTTCTGGAAGCCGGACGAGCGGCGGCCGGAGACGATCATCCGCAGCGGCCGGGTGCAGGACGTCGAGGACGGCCTGTCGGAATTCCCGCATGTCATCCTCAACCAGGCGCGCATCCATGACGGCTTTCTCGACGTCATGCGCAAGTCGCCGGCCAAGCTCGAGCCCCATTACAGCCGCCGCCTGCTCGATCTCGAGGTCGATCCCGCCGCGGGGCCTGATGGGCACGCCGTGACCGTTCGCCTCGAGCGCGTCGATGCCGGCGGCGAGGGCAAGGTCGAGACGGTCAAGGCGCGCTATGTGGTTGGCTGCGACGGCGCCCGCAGCACGGTACGCAAATCGATCGGCCGTGAGCTGCACGGCGATTCCGCCAACCACGCCTGGGGCGTCATGGACGTGCTGGCCGTGACCGATTTTCCGGACATCCGCTTCAAGTCGTTGATCCAGTCGGCGAAGGACGGCAGCCTGCTGATCATTCCCCGGGAAGGCGGCTACATGGTTCGCATCTATGTCGAGCTCGCCAAGCTCGATGTCGGCGAGCGCGTCGCCAATCGCAACATCACGGCTGATGACGTGATTGCGAAAGCGCAGCGGATCCTGAAGCCGCATACGCTGGACGTGAAGGAGATCGCCTGGTGGTCGGTTTACGAGATCGGCCAGCGCCTGACCGACAAGTTCGACGACGTGCCGGACGCGGAGATCGCAACGCGCCTGCCGCGGATCTTCATCGCCGGCGATGCCTGCCATACCCACAGCCCGAAGGCGGGGCAGGGCATGAACGTCTCGATGCAGGACGCCTTCAACCTCGGCTGGAAGCTCGCCGCGGTGCTGCGGAAGCAGGTTGCACCGAGTCTGTTGCATTCCTACTCGGCGGAGCGCCAAGCGGTTGCCAAGGAGCTGATCGACTTCGACCGCGAATGGGCCGGAATTCTCGCCTCCGCCGCCAAGGCCGGCGGCGCCGATGCCGCCAGGACGCAGGACTATTTCGTCCGGCACGGCCGCTACACCGCGGGCATGGCGACGCATTATACGCCGTCGATCCTCACCGGAGCGGGCTCGCATCAGCACCTCGCAGAAGGCCTCGTCATCGGCAAGCGCTTCCATTCGGCGCCCGTGATCCGGCTTGCGGACGCAAAGCCGGTGCATCTCGGGCATGCGGCGCAGGCCGACGGACGTTTTCGGATCTACGCGTTTTGTCCTGGCGAGAATCCTGCAGCGCCAGACTCGGGCATTCGTCGCTTGTGCAATTTTCTCGCCGAGTCCCGGGAATCGCCGATCCGCCGATACACGTCCAGAAACTCGGACATCGACAGCGTGATCGATCTGCGCGCGGTGTTTCAGCAGGATCATCGTGAGCTTGCGCTCGAGGCCATGCCGCCCATGTTGCTCCCGAGCAAAGGCCGCTACGGCCTGTACGACTACGAGAAGATGTTCTGTCCGGATATCAAGAGCGGCCACGACGTCTTTACGATGCGCGGCATCGATCGGAGGGCGGGCTGCATGGTTGTGGTGCGGCCCGACCAATATGTCGCAAGCGTGCTGCCGCTCGATGACTTTGCCGGTCTTGCGTCCTACTTCGATGCATTCATGTTGCGGATCGAATGACGGTCCGGCAGAGCATCTGACGCGTTGCGCCGATGAACGGCGGATGAATATTGAACTGCGCGCAGTGTGCGTTCAGTCTTTTGACGGATGAGACCCTTCTGTGCGGAACGCCCGTTCTGCTGGCGCGTTCCGATTCGAATGAGGAGGAACACATCATGAAATTCAAGAGCGTTATGATTGCCGCCTTGCTGCTCGCTCCAACAGCGGCGATGGCCGCGCCGGGCATCGTCACCGTCTCGACCGGTCTGCGCGCCGGGCCGGGGCCGGGTTTTCCGCTCGTCGACCGGGTCCCCGAGGGCGCTCGCGTCAATATCCATGGCTGCCTGCGCGGCAATGCCTGGTGCGACGTCAGCTTCTCCGACGATCGCGGTTGGGTGTCGTCGCAATATCTCGAATATCTCTATCGCAATCACTACGTCTATCTGCCCGACTACGTCGACGAGATCGACGTGCCGGTGGTTCCGTTCGTGCTGACATCGTACTGGTCGAGCTATTATGCGGGCCGGCCATGGTATCACCGCCACGCCTACTGGAATGGGTACTGGACCTCGCACCAGCGCGTCGCGACGCGGATGACGATCGACCCGCGTGCCGCCCGCATCGGTCGCGCGGCAACGCGCGATGCTGTGGTTGCTCTGGAACGAGAAGGCGTGCGGGGCAAAGGCGCCACCGCGATCTCCGGACGTAACGCTGCGAACTCACGGCCCGATGCGGCGATCGCGAAACGCGACGCAGCGATCGCCAAACGCGACGCAGCGATCGCGAAGGGCGACGCCGGGATCGCGGCGCGCGACGCTGCAAAACGCGATGCTGGCGTTGCGGTCGACCGGACCCGCGCCGGACGGAGCGAGCGCATCGCGCATGAGCGGAGCAATGTGCAGATGCGCAATCCGCGCGATGCCCAGGCACGCATGATGCACGAACGGCAAGCGAGCCCCGCCGGGATGCATGCCCGGCCGATGGCGCGTGCGCATGAAGCGCCGCGTGTGTCCGCCGCGCCGGCCGCGCGGCCCGCGATGCCGCATGTCGCGCAGCCGAATGTGAGTCGGGGTTCGCCGATGAATGCTCACGCGCAGATGCCGGCGCCGCGTGCGGCAGCACCTGCAATGCCGCACCCCGGCGGCGGTGGCGCTCCTCACATCAACGCGGCGCCGCGCGGCGGCGGTGCACCGGCCGGCGGCCCCGGGCAAAAGCACTGAAGTCGTCAAGAGCTGTCGCATCGTTCGAAAAGCCCGGCCCCTCGTGCCGGGCTTTTCTCTGTCATGAACAGGTCGAGAAAATTTAAGTCAGTTCTTCGCGGGCAGATTTCATCGATCGTAACATGTCTACCCAAAGCTGTAAGCATCCACTCGGGGCAGCGGGGCACGGGAGGATGACATGAGACAGAGCCAGGCGGAGACGCGCCGCCAGAACGTCGCGAAGCGTTCGATGACGAAGGAGGCCAAGCAGCTGGCCAGCCTGATTGCCGGATTGCGCGAATCCCTCGACGGGATCCTCAAGGAACGGACGAGTGCCAAGCTCACCGGCGCCGAGATGGGTCTGCTCGATGAGCGCCGTAACAACCTGCTGCTCACCATCGCAGCCCTCGACGACCGCCTCTCGGCGGTGCAGGGGCTGATTGATCTCGGTCGTCCCCACATCATCCGCGTGCATTAGCCGAGTCCGGACGTGGACGATCGGTCCCTCGCCGATGTGATGGTCCGGGTCCCCGGCGGCCGATCCAGCATGACATGAAAACGGTTCGGGCCGTCGCAGGCAGCAGGCCTGCGGCTGGTGGAATCGCGGTTCCGCGGGCGCGCCGATGCCGGCCGCGGGCGCCATGCTTTGCGGATGGCACCAAATTGCCACGCTCCCGGCGAATTGCCGCCAAAGCCCGCTGCCACGAGGAGGCCGGGTGCAGGGCGACGCAAGGGGATGCGAATTGGCCTACAAGATGATCGCAGAACGCGACAATGCGAAGTACAGTTTCGCCCGCGAGAGCCGGCTGCTCATCGTGGCGAAGGCGAGGGTGTGGGCGAGCGAAGGGTGGCAGGTCGTGATCACCGATCAGGACGGCAAGGCGTATGCGCCGCCCGAATTCGATCAACTGTCGGCCGCCTGACCGCCGGACCGGGCGAAGGGAACGACGTTTGACATTGCTGTTTCGACCGGGGCGCGACCGGACCGTGCCCGTGATGGGTCTTGCGGCCGCCGCCATATTGACGGCGACGGTTGCCGCCGCTCAAAATCTCGACGCCGGCAAGCCGCCTGCGAAGCTCTTCGCTGACGGCTGCGCGACTTGCCATCGCAGTCCGCGGGGGCTCGCCAAAGGGCGCTTCAGCCTGGCACTGTCCTGGTTCCTGAAGGACCATTACGCGACCAGCTCCGACTCGGCCAAGGTTCTCGCCGCCTATCTGGAGGCGGCCGACGAGCCGCCACCGGGTGCCGCGGCCAAGCCCGCCAAGAAACCCGCGCGATCCGCACTGCGTCCACCCAAGCCGGCGCAGAGCCAGCAGCCGCCTGCTTCCCGCTAACTGCGCCGATAGGTCTGCGCGAGCAGCCGTGCGTGCACGGCCCGCAGCTCGGCGCTCATGCGCGTCTGTCCCGTCGTGACATAGGATAGCCACGCGCCGTCGGCGGCCAGACGCACGATTTGCAGATCCGGCGCGCCGTCGGTCTGGCGATGACGCTTCAGGCGCGTCTTGATCCAGTCGTTCCAGAGCTTGCGCAGCGGCGGATCGGTCACGACGACCATGCTCAACGCCGCCCATGGGGTCGCGAAGCCGAAGGCCTTGCCGGTGAACACCGCATTCACATAAGCCCGCGTGAAGCTGCCGCGTGGCTTCGGATCGGCTTCGACGGCGGCGTCAATCTCGGCATCGACACGGGCGAGGAGATCGGCAAACAGGCCTTCGATCAGCGCTTGCTTGCTGCCGAAATGGTGAAACAGCCCGCCTTTGGTGACGCCGGCCGCCTCGGCGACCGCCTGCACCGTGACGCCGGCGACGCCGTGGTCCATCGCGATCGCCGCGGCATGGTCGAGCAGGGCGCGCCGGACCTGCTCGGGCTGCTTGGCGCGGGTGTAGCGGTTTTCCGGCATCAATGCGCCGTGGTCTGCGAGAACAGGTTGATGATCACGACCCCCGAGACGATCAGAGCGATTCCGACGAAGGCTGCGGCGTCCAGCATCTGGCGGAACAGCACGAAGGAGACGGTGGCGGTCAGGATGATGCCGACCCCGCCCCAGATCGCATAGGCGATGCTCAAGGGGATGACGCGGATCGCGACCGACAGCGCGTAGAACGAGGCGATGTAGAACAGCACCATGGCCAGCGTCGGCCAGGGCCGCGTGAACTGCGCGGATTGCTGCAGGAAGGCCGACGCCGTGACCTCGAGAATGATGGCGAGGGCGAGCGCTGCATAGGCATTGAAGGTGGAGGTCATGGTCAGCTCGGGGCGAAATAAAGATACCGCGCGGTAGGTATGTTTATCACGCGGCTCTCGGCTTTGGCCCGCAGCAGGTATCACATCTGAGTGACGAGCCTGCGACATGGCTGAAAACGGGCGTGGGGCCGCCGCGTAATCGCGCCGCGGCTCCAGCCAGTCGTGGCGGCTCGATCGCTGTCAGTCGATCCGTACGGAGAGCTCGACGTCTTCGGCGAAGGGCGTCGACATGTAGCCGCTGCCAGCCTTGCGAACCCGCGCCAGATAGTCCGGGCTGTCGTCGGCATTGTCGGCGACGATGATCGCGCCAGTCCCGAGATGGCCTTCGAGCAGATCGAGGATCTCCGGGTAGAGCGCCTTGGCGCCGTCGAGCAGCACGAGATCAATCGCGTGGGGCAGCTCGGCGCTGAGCGTCTTCAGCGCGTCGCCTTCACGGATCTCGACGAGATCGATCAAGCCGCCGGCGATGAGGTTCTTTCGCGCTCGAGCCGCCTTTGACGGCTCGAACTCGCTGGTGATGAGGTGGCCGCCGCCATTGTCGCGCAAGCCTGCGGCAAGGTGGAGCGTCGAGATGCCGAACGATGTGCCGAACTCGACGATCGTCCGGGCGCGCGAGCTGCGCGTCAGCATGTAGAGCAGCGTTCCCGTCTCGCGCGAGACCGCGAGTGGGACGTCCTTCAGGCGCCCGTACAGGTCATGGTAGTCGGTCTTGCTTCGCATCATCCGCGCCCGGTCTGCGTCGGACAAGTCGGCGACGGCGGCTCGCATTGCACCGCTTGCTGCCTCGGCCTCGTCGAACAGGCGATTCAGCAGCGGCGCAAGCGATGTGATCGTCGAGGTGGTCATGCGATATCTCCGGAAGGTGGAACGGAAGGGGGCTTGCGTGCGGATGGAAATACGACTAATTCGTCGCATTTCCTATTCGCATTGCCGGAGAGTGCGGTGGCGGAGCGTCGAAGCCGTTCAATTTCCTCGCGAAAACAGCCGCAACAGGTTCGCTCCAACGAGCTTGTGGCGGCCATTCTCGATGCCGCTGTTCAGGTTCTGGCGAGGGAGGGCGCGCAGCGCTTCACCACGGCGCGGGTGGCGGAGCGGGCCGGAGTGAGCGTCGGGTCGCTCTATCAATATTTTCCCAACAAGGCCGCGATCCTGTTCCGTCTCCAGAGCGACGAGTGGCGACGAACCAGCGAGCTGTTGCGCGATATCCTCGCGGATCGGAGCAAGCCGCCACTTGTGCGGTTGCGTGCGCTGGTCCACGCCTTCATCCGCTCCGAGTGCGAGGAGGCCGCAATCCGCATTGCGCTGAGCGATGCCGCGCCGCTCTATCGTGACGCCCCCGAGGCGCAGGAGGCGCGGGCGGCCGGCGAGGAGATCATCGCGGCGTTCATGCGGGAGGCGCTGCCCAAAACGCCGAATGCGACGCGCGTGCTTGCCGGCGAGCTGATCAAGACGACGTTGAGCGAGATCGGCAAGCGGTTTTCGGAAGCACCGCGCAGCGAGGCCGAGATCGCGCGGCACGCTGGCGGCCTGGCCGACATGTTCCGTGCTTATCTCGGAGAGTTGGCGCGACGCTGACGTGCGGGTGCTGCATGACTTCGGCTGAAAGTGCCGCGCTATGATCGCTGCGCTTGCGTCGCGGCGCGATTGTCCTTACGGACCTCTTTCATGCTCGTCATCTCCATTCAAAGCCAGGTGATCCACGGCCATGTTGGCAACAGCGCGGCCGCCTATGCCATCCAGGCGGAGGGCGTGAACGTTGCGGCGGTGCCGACGACGCTGCTGTCCAACCACCCGCGCTATCCGAGCCTTCGCGGACGGGTGCTGGAGACCGAGCTCGTCGCCGATCTCCTGAAGGGGGTGGAGGAGCGCGGCCTCGTCGACGAGGCGGCCGTGCTCGTGACCGGCTATCTCGGTTCACCCGGCAACGCCGTCGTGATCGCCGATTTCGTCGAGCGGGCGCTCACGCGGAATGCGAAGCTCGTCTATCTCTGCGATCCCGTGATCGGTGATGACGGCCGCGTTTACGTGGCGGACGGCATTTTGGACGTGGTCCGGCATCGGCTGCTGCCGGCCGCGAACCTGACGACGCCGAACCAGTTCGAACTCGAGCTGCTCTCGGGCCTCACGATCGCCGACGCGCAGGGCCTGCGCGCGGCGTGTGCGGCGCTGGCGGCGACCGGCCGCATCGATGTCATCGCCACCGGCTGCACGCTCGCTGATACGGCGGCGGGGCAGGTGGAGACGATCCTGTGCGCCAACGGGCGATTGTCGCGCTTTGCGACGCCCCGTCTGCCGATCCGCCCTTACGGCACCGGCGATCTCCTCACCGGCCTGATCGCGGCCCATTTGGCCAAGGGCGAGCCGACCGAGGCTGCAGTGCGGCTTGCGGTCGAGACGATCTTTGCGGTGCTGGTGCGCACACAGGACGCCGGCACTGCCGAGATGCGGCTCGTGCCGCTGCCGACGCCGGGCCGCGCGCCATAACGGTCTCAGGTCGCGCGCTTGCCGGCCGATTGCGCCGATTTCTGCGGCTTGGCGGGACCCTTCTGCTCGCGCGCGACCTGGGCCTTTGGCGGCTTTGCATGGGCCGCGGCGCGCGCCACCTTCTTTGACTTCACGCTCGCGACTTGCTTGCCGTCGCCGGTGCCCCGACGCGAGATGTATTCGGGGCCGTCGACCGGACCGACATGCGGCGGATCGCGGCCGAGATAGGGCCGGCCGATGCCGTAGGCCTTGCCATTGGCGTCGACCCACTTCCACAGGATTTCGGTCGAGACCCAGCGCTGCGCGCGGTTGCTTCCTTGCGTGCTGACGATGTCGGCCGCCATGCCGTGACCATAGCCGCCGCGCGAGCTGCCGCCATGATAGGAACGGTCGGAAGCGGCTTTCAGGCCGCTCGCGATCGACTGGCGATAATCGTCGCGGAATGCGCTGGTGATGCCGGGCGAGAGGCCGGCGGCTTCCGCGGCGAGCAGCGTGCGGAACAGCTTCAGCTTGAAGCTCTTGTCCATGCCGCCGATGACGTAATCCATCATCGACATGTTGGCGTGCTCGGCCGCCTTCGGATCCTTCCAGCCGAAATCCTCATCGACCAGCTTGGTGAAGCTGCGCATCACCGTGACCGTCTTGCCCTTGCGCTTGACGGTGACGGCGCGGCGCTCCTGAACCTTGATCGAGTCTTCCTTTGCGGTGCGCTGATAGAGCGCCCACAGATAGCGATCAACGCAGGCATCCATGACGAAGCATTCGTCGAGCACGGCGACGGTGTCGGCTGGCGGGGATGCCTTGCTCACAGGCGTGACGGGACCACTTGCGATTGCCGCGGAGGACAGCTCGTCCGTCGTCACGATCTCGGTGGGATCGGCGGACGCCAGCTTGACGGGTTCCGGGGCCGCGACAGGAGCAGCATCGCTGACGGCGGGCTCCGGTTCAGGCGACATCCGCGGTGCGGGCGGTGCCTCCACCGGCAGGATCAGCGCCGGATCGGCCGAGGCGAACTTGGCGGCTGGGGCGGGCGTCTCGGGCGCGGCTTCAGCGATCGTCGGGGCCGGTGCTGCTGCGACGGCAGCTGCAATGTCGGCGGTCAAGGCGATGCCGTCCTCGATCGTCGCAGCGCGCGGCACGTCGGCGAGGTCGAGCCGGCCGAGATCCTTGGCGCGCGCGATCGCCGCCGCATTGGCACCGCTATTCTCGATGAGGGCCGGAGCATAAGCGGAGAGGGAAAGCGCCAGCCAGCCGGCGAGCACGGCCGACGGGCAAGCGACCGCTACCAGAAGAGACCGCCGATCGTTCATGATCCCTGCCTCCGAACGGTTCTGCCCGAACCCGTCTTGTCCGGACAGTCATGATGCAAACAGTCTGACGAAAACAGTCTTGCACGGAAAGGCACGCAGTGCGTCGATTGTTCGGAGGACCATGTGGCAGCGCAATGGCGCAGATCGGTGGAGGCAGGCTTTTCGCAGCGGTGTTGCCGAGCGGCAACGCAAGTTCCATCACGGCTGGGCCGCGATGCTCTACGCAACTTTGTTGCGTGGATGAGGAGGAAGGCGTGTCTCCCAAGCGTTGTGCTGCCGCCTTCCGGGTGCCTGGCACCGTCTGTGAAGACTTCATGTCGTCGCCGACGTGATTCGGCCAAGGCCTTGTACGCATTAAACATATCGCCATGCACCGCACGCGCTATTGCAATGCAACAAAGCATGTCGCAATGCAGCAAATCAGGCCTAGATATGCTCCGACTCTTCCATCCAGGAGCATCACCAATGAACAAGAAGACTCTGTCGATCGCCGCCACCGTCCTGACGATCGCGGGCAGCACCGCGGCTTTCGCCGCTGAACTGCCGACTTACGAGACCAATGGATTTCCGGTCTCGCCGCTGCAGGTTCGCGTCCTCGGCGCCGCGCATGTCGAGCAGCAGGCCGCTGCACCGACCACCGTTGCCTCGGTCCACCAGACCAACGTGCTGAGTTCCCGCAAGGTGAAGACCGCTACCGTCGGCGTGGCCCGCTGAGCTGATATTGCGCGTAGCAGGTGGGTTCCGCGGAGAGGCGGGATCCACCGCTCCACACGACGTTCTCGAAGTGGATGCTGCCCGCATCTCGCGCGTGCAGGAATTGCAGTAACTGCTTCGTGCGCCAACGCGCACCGTGCAATGTCTCGGCACGATGAATTGACATCGGCGCGCTGATTGAGACTCCGGCAGCGAACAAGTTCGCGTGAATGTGCCGGTTATGTATCCCCGTTCATAACGGGCGCCTTCCCATTAACGCTTGATTTGCAGGCCGCATTGCTTGATGCGGCTGCCGCGTCATCGTGGCCAATTTTTTGAACTCATAATGGAGAGGCCATCATGCCCGTTGCGCAGAAAGCCGTTGTTGCCCCCGCGTCGTCGCGTGCGTTCATCATCAAGCAAGCCGCTCTGTTTGCGGCTGCTGCGCTGTTCGTGTTCGTGCTCAGCCTGACCTACGGTCTCGATCTCAGTCCCGGCTTTTTCTGAGCGATCGTCGGCAGCGCGCTGAGTTCTCCGCGCGCGGACTGCGCGCAGGCTTGACGGCGAGCGGCCGTAGAGCTCGGCAAAGGCGGCGTTGAACCTGCGCAAGCTGCCGAAGCCGGCCTGAAACGCGATGTCGGTCATGCTGTCGTCGCCGGCATCGAGCAGGCGCTTGGCGCGCTGGACGCGCAGCGTCTTGGCGAGCTGTCGAGGCGTTGCGCCGACGTGGCGCGCGAACAGGCGTGCCAGATGACGCGAGGAGATGCCGAGCCGCATCGCCAGATCAACCACCGAGCCTTCGTCGAGCGCGCCGTCATCGATCAGCTTCATGGCCCGCGCCACCGTGGAGCGCGTGCCGTTCCAGGCCGGGCAGAACGGCGCAGTCTCGGGACGGCAGCGCAGGCAGGGCCGGAAGCCGGCGACCTCGGCCGCCGCAGCGGTCGGATAATAGGCGACGTTGCGCGTCAGCGGCTGCTTGGCCGGACAGACCGGGCGGCAATAGATGCCGGTGGTCTTCACCGCCGTGAAGAAGCGGCCGTCATAGCGGGGATCGCGGCGCAGGCGCGCGGCGTTGCAGACATCGAAGCTCAGCATGTCCGGATCATAGCGCATGAGGGCGGGCGCGGAAGGGCCGCGGGATGACCGAGTCCGATTGTGGCGAGCTGCAAGGCGCATCGCGGCCTAGAACGCGGCGCTTGCTGCAAACCGGAGAGCAATCGTGTCCAGCCCGAGAGAGATTGTCCTGAACGCCTGGAAGACCTTTTCGTCGCGCGATGCGATGCGCATCGCGGCATTGTTCACGGACGACGCCGAATGGATCGCGCCGAAG
The DNA here is from genome assembly GCF_002531575.1 of Bradyrhizobium sp. Y36. Classification (GTDB taxonomy): domain Bacteria; phylum Pseudomonadota; class Alphaproteobacteria; order Rhizobiales; family Xanthobacteraceae; genus Bradyrhizobium. Next base: position 132,798 of record NZ_NWTI01000008.1, read on the forward strand.
GGCAACGCCACCGCCGTTGCGCTCGGTCACACCGACCACATGACGGGACCGCACGAGATCGCGCGCTTCATCGCGCAGGAGATGCACAAGATGTTCTCGAACGTCGATATCGCGTTCCGCGGCGTGTATGCCGACGGCGATGTCGTGATCGTGGAGGAGCGGATGCGCGCGACATTGCCCGGCGGCGAGCCGTACGAGAACGACTATTGCTTCGTGTTCACGGTGGCGGGCGACCGGATCCGGCAAGTGCGGGAATACATGGATACGCGCAAGGGATGGCGGATGGTGTTCGAAAAGGGGACGTGACGAACGGCGCCTGCGAGATCACGCTTGCGTGCCAGCCCTGCGGCTGCGTGGGTTGAGGCGATCGACGCGCTGACGTAAGGCTTGATTCATGGATCAGCGGACGAGCGGCGCTGACGCTCTTTCTCAGAAGAACGATGCAGCGCCGGCACTGCTCGGCGTGGTCTGCGGCCTTGCTGCGGCGCTGTTCTGGGCGCTCGGCTTTGCCGGCACCCGGCATGGGCTCAAGGTCGGATTCACGCCGGTCGATCTGCTGGTGCACCGCTATGTCTGGTCGGGGATCGCGTTCCTGCCGCTGGTGCTGCGCGCCGGCGTCAAGGATCTCTGCGGCATCGGCTGGGGCAGGGGCCTTGTGCTGATGGTGCTCGGCGGCCCCGTGATGTCGCTGATCTCCTACACCGGATTCCTGTTCGTGCCGCTCGGCCATGGCAGCGTGATCCAGCCCTCCTGTGCCACGCTCGGCGGCCTCCTGCTCGCAGCGATTGTCCTGAAGGAGCACATCTCCGCCTCGCGGCTGATCGGCGCCCTCGTCATCGTCGGCGGCCTCGGCGTGATCGGCGCGGAATCGATCGGCCATATCGGTGCCGAGGGCGTGCAGGGCGATCTGATCTTCGTGCTGACGGGATTGATGTTCGCCGGCTTCGGTGCAGCTCTGCGGCACTGGCGCGTCTCGGCGGTCTCGGCCGCGTTGGTCATCAACGTGCTGTCGCTGCTGCTGTTGCCGGCCTACATCGCGATTGTCGGGCTCGCCCATGTTGCGGCGATCGGCGTCACCGAGAACGCCATCCAGGCGCTGGCGCAGGGCGTGCTCGCCGGTCCGGCCGCGCTCTATCTGTTCGCGGTCTCGGTGCAGCGCCTCGGCGTTGCCCGCGCCGCCGTGTTTCCGGCCTGCGTGCCGGCGCTGACGCTGATCACCGGCTGGCTGCTGCTTGGCGAGGCGCCGACGATGTTGCAGACCGCGGGCCTCGTGACGGTGCTGTGCGGGTTCTATCTGGCGCAGCGGCAGCGCTGATCTCTGCGCGGCAAAACAAGAAGGCCGCCCCAGGAGGCGGCCGCTCAAGTCTCAAGACGTGATGCAATCGAACAGGTAACCCTGCAAGCCAGCCCCGGGTTGAGGAAATCGATACGCGCTACAAACGCCAGCCCCGGCACGTCGAAGCTTACACCGATTTTTCGGCGGGTTAAGAGGGATTGTGCGTTCCAAAGCTGGAACCGGCGTTAGCCTTACCGCGGGAGGCCGGGCCACCCTGTCCGCGCGCTCAAGCCTTCCGCACGAACTCCGACTTCAAGTTCATCGCGCCGATGCCGTCGATCTTGCAGGCGATGTTGTGGCCGTCGCTGGCGTCCTGGAGGCGGATGTTGCGCACCTTTGTGCCGCCCTTCACGACCGAGGAGGAGCCCTTGATCTTGAGATCCTTGATCACGATGACGCTGTCGCCGTCGGTGAGTGCATTGCCGTTGGCATCGCGCACGCCGGCATCCTGTGCGGCGTCCGCGGCCGCCTCCGCTGTGCCGCTCCATTCATGGCCGCATTCCGGGCAGACCCAGAGATTGCGGTCCTGATAGGCGTGCTCGGAGTTGCAGGCGGGGCATTTCATCGCGTCAGTCATGGCAGGTCTCATCAAGCGCTTCGTTCGCGGCGGACCGTAGGGACCGGAACCAGGAAAGCAAGGGAAAGCTGCGGAAGCCGGGAAGGGGATCAGTCGAAGGTGCGATATCACCGAAACGGCGCGAGGAAGTTCGCGGCTGTCCGGCCCGGGCGCGCTCTTGAGGCAAATCAACCTCGGTCGCTCCGCCCGTCCTAGGCTTCGCGTGTCGGCGAGGCAATGGCGGAGACTGGCGATGTCCCACAGCGTTCGAATCTATCTCGGCCTCGCCGTCCTTGCAGCGCTGTCGGTGCTGTTTCTGCTCAGCGTCGTCCACACCGCCGCAGGCGCTCCAAGGTCCGGCCCGCGCGCGGTCGCCGAAGGGCATCGCCTCGCGCAGGCGTGGTGCCAGACCTGTCATGCCGTCGAGCCGCGCACGGCCGGATTCTTCGACGAAGCCCCGAGCTTCCAGGCCATCGCCGATCGCAGCGGCACCACCGCGCTGGCGCTCACGGTGTTTTGGCGGACCAGCCACCAGAACATGCCGAACCTCGTGATCGCGCCGGAGCAGGCGGAGGTGCTGTCGGCCTATATCCTGAGCCTGCGCGGCAAATGAGGGCGGTCCCCTTTTTTGCGAAAACAACCCCATGCACAGTAGAGATGTCTCTGAAAAGGCTCACCATTTCTGGTAAGCCGAACTGAATTTGCAGCGTCGGGCAAAACAGGGGCATGATTCCAGTGTGCGGCTTGCCCGGCGAGGAGGCGGTTGCTGCGTAATCCGGATCGAGCCAACGGGTCGGCGCGAAGCGCCGCCCGATGACAGGCTCCCGCCAAATCCGGGGCAGACCATGCGGCAACAACCTGGATTGCGCTGCGCTCCATCCGGGCTACGCTGCGCTCGAAATCGCAGACGAGCCAGCCATGTCCTTCCTCCTCAACATCGATGTCCCCAACGTGGCACAGGCCACGCGCTTTTACACCGCCGCCTTCGGCCTCACCGTCGGCCGCCGCTTCGGCACCGATTTCGTCGAGCTGCTGGGCTGGCCGGCGCCGGTCTATCTCCTGACCAAGCAGGCCGGCACGGTCGGGGCCGGCGGCGACCACCGCCGCTACGCGCGGCACTGGACGCCGCTGCATGTCGACGTCGTCGTCGAGGATGTCGATGCCGCCGTCGCATGCGCGCTGCGCGCCGGCGCGATCCTGGAGGCGCCCGCGCGCGATGCGCCGTATGGCCGGATCGCGATGCTGGCCGATCCGTTCGGGCACGGATTCTGTCTGCTGGCGTTCAGCGAAAAAGGATACGATGCGCTGCTGGCAAGTTCGTAGCCCGGATGGAGCCAACGGGTCGGCGCGAAGCGCCGCCCGATGACAGGCTCCAGCGTAATCCGGGACGTCCCCCTCGGACAGAAGACCCCGGATTGCGCTGCGCTTCATCCAGGCTACGATCGCCAGCTGACAGGGAAGCTCCATCGGGACGACATGCCGGCAAAGCCGAAACGGAAGCTGAAGACCTACCAGACCTCGCTCGGCTTCTTCGACCAGGCGGTGGCCGCGCCCTCGATGAAGGCGGCGCTCGAGGCCTGGGGCGCGAGCTCCAATCTGTTCCATCAGGGCGCCGCGACGGAGACGGACGATCCCGACATCGTCGCGGCGACACTGAAAAAGCCCGGCGTTGTGCTCAGGCGCCCGGTGGGCTCGAACGGCCCGTTCACGGAGAGCGCGGAGCTGCCGACCGATCTCGGCGAGGGTGAGAGCAAGGCCAGAGGCAAGACCAGGAGCAAGATACGGCCGGCCAAGGCCGCCAAGACACCATCCGGCAAGACCGACGCTCAGGCCGCCCGCAAGGCCGCCGCGGCATTCGAGAAGGAGGAGCGGCGGCGCGAGGCTGCGCGTGCCAAAGAGGAGGCCGCCCGCGCCAGGGCGCGCGCGCGTCGCGACAAGGCCGTCGTCGCGGCCGAGGCGGCAATGGACAAAGCGAGGCGGCAGCACGAGGCGAAGGCCGAGGAGATCGAAGCCGCGCGCGCCGTGCTCGACGACCGCGCCGAGGCCGAGCAGGCCCGCTGGGACAAGCAACGGGCGAAGCTCGAACAGGCCCTGCGCCGCGCGCGCGCGTAGGGCGAAGGCCCGAGATGTCACCGGCCACTCCCGCCGCAGCGGAGCAGGTTTTGCCTTGCGCTCCACCGCGCTTGATTTCTAACCAAGGTTGTGGTCGGCTTGACACGTAATCGAACCATTTCACCACAGATCATTTTTGGAGCACCTCATGAGACATGTCCGCGCTTGTTGCTATTTGGTCGCTGCGATCGCTTGCCATTCCACGGCCGCCTATGCCCAGAGTCCTCTAGTCCAAACGAGTGTATGGCCCGGGTACCCCGGCTCGATTTTGATTGCTCCGCAACAAGGCAATTTCTTCGCTCCGGCTCTCTATAGATCCGTTGATGACAGGGACAGCCTTCGGCATCCCATTGGGGTCTCTCAAATCTGTCAGCGAGATTTGGAAGCGCTTCAAGCTAGAAAGACAGTGTCGAGGAGCAAGCCGGTTACAGTCGCTGGATTCGAAAACCAATCGACGCGCATCATCGGCGGGAAAGTGAACGTCGATGCGAAGGTTGTCGAGGTAAGCTTGAACGCTGACTACGATCAGATCGTCACGCTCAGCACAGGAGCTGCGCAAGTCTACGAGTCGGATGACGACAATATCTCCAAGACAGTGCTTCGAAATGTCGGGCGAGACTGCCGGAAGGTTATTGCGGATCACCTTAAGCAACGCCGCTGGGTCTTCGTCGCGGCAAAGGCAATTCAAGCCTACGACTACGACGCAACGTTCGAGCGTGTGGCGAGCGCTTCTGCCGCCGCAAAATGCACATTGCTCAGCTGGTGCCGGTGGGTGAAAGGCGAAGGCGAACTAAAAGGAAAGATCACAGACAAGACTCATGGAGCGGCCTCCAAGACATTCGTGACCATAGCGTTGGTACCTGCCGAAGTTGAGGTCGGTAGACAATCGATTGAAATGGCCGACCTTCAGACGCTGGTACCCGAGCGAGAGGTCCGTCGGTTCGCTCGCAGGTCTCGGACCGCCGAGTTGTCGTCGATGCGGGATGGCAGGTTTGCGGTCGCCACGGCGCGGCGCTGAGGACGCAGCCCGGATGTGGTTCGCTCATCCGGGCAAGCTTGCCGGTAAGTTCACCATAGCCAACCTTTCGAGCCTCGGGAGCAATTCCTTTACCATGGCCGCGACTGCTGGTTGAACCCGGTCCAAGCTTAGCTGCGAGGAAAAAATTCTGCAGTAGTCTTGCTCGAATTCTTCGGCCGCGTCCGGCTGCGACGCCGCCGCAGGCTTTTTTGGGAGCCGTCATGAACGAGCATCGCGCCGCTATCAGGCATGAAACCTTGCGCACCGGAATCGTCGAATTCGACAACGGGGCGGGCAGCACCGTCAGCGTGCCCTGCACGATCCGCGATGTCTCCGGCACCGGCGCGCGGCTGCAGCTGAGCAGCTCGGCATGGGTCGCCGACGCCTTCACGCTGGTGTTCTCGAACGGCCTGCGCAAGAGCTGCCGCGTTGCCTGGCGCAAGGAGCGGCTGATCGGCGCTTCGTTCGCCGACGGCTATGCCAGCCTGACCGAGCAGGCCGCGATGATGACCGCGGACGAGCAGGCCCGGCACCGCCTCGGCATCGGCGCGCGCATCAGGGCCGCCCGCCAGACGCGCGGCTACACGGAAAGCCAGCTCGCCGAGCGCCTGGCCGTCACGCCGGCCTTCTTGGGCCAGGCCGAGCAGGGCGAGGTGGACATTCCGCTGTATCAGCTGATGCACATCGCCGAACTCCTGATGGTCGGCCTCGACGGGCTCGTGGCGGGCCCGGCGCCGGAAGAGGTCGACGCGGCGTAGGGCTTCGTTTGCCGCGCGTCACGCTCGCTGAAATGCTGGAGCGCACGCCTCGTCCTTCGAGACGACCGCTTCGCGGTCTCCTCAGGATGAGGCTCTGTGGGATCGTCGTCTTCTGAAGCCGTTGCCGCGCATTCCGCCCTCATCCTGAGGAGCGCGCTCAAAAGCGGGCGTCTCGAAGGATGGCCGCAGAGAGAATCTCGCGCGAAATTTGCTTGCCTTGCCCGGCATCCTTTTGCACTCTTCGCGCGAAGGAGATCACACATGACAAGAACAACCGCCGCCTTCGCGCTCGGAACCGCCCTGGTGCTGTGCAGCCTTGCAACATCAGGAGTGGAAGCGAAGACGCGCAAAGCCGTCGTCGTTCGCGCGCCGCAAGAGCGGCTCATCGTCACCGCGCCGGTGCTGCGGCCGACGCCGTGGGATTACAACGTCGTTCCGCGCTATCGCTATCGCCCGGAGGACGACAAGGTCGATCCCTACGGCCCGCCGCTGGTGCCGTCCTATGTCCGCTACGAGGGTTGGCGCTGGCCGTATTGGTGGTAGGCCGCGACAATTCACCAATTCGTAGGATGGGTAGAGCGAAGCGAAACCCATCAATAGCCGTTGCGGAAGGATGGGTTTCGCAAGGGCTCTACCCATCCTACGATCCGCCTCGTTACAGCCTCGCTGGCGCGCCTTTGCCCACCCTACGGCACTGCGCTTTCCTGGTACCTGGGGTCGGTCGCACGTACGTCTGAAAAGCCTAGCATTCTCAACGGCGTATCCAGTCGCGGGCAACGGCAATCAACAATCGGACCGAGGCGCCGGTTGGGGCTTTCGCCGAATGGCACCATATTGCTGGAATGCTGAAAGGTGCGTTTGAGAACTTGACCGCAGCCGTGACGACCATCAACACGCCGATGCCTGAGCGCATTGACGAAGGTACTCTGCTGGCATGCCTGAAGGGCAAGATTTCCGAGCGAAAATGGCGCGTGTACGTGCAGGCGTTGTTCGTCGAGGTCGATGTATCCGTCATCCACAATCTCGTCGTTGACCGTATCGTGACGTTCGACGAGTTATTGAAGGCCATCGACGCCTGGCAGGTCACGGAGTCCGAGAATGAAAGATGGGTCAGGGAGATGGCTTCCTTCGAGGTGGGAAGATCTCCTGCAGAAGGCGCTGGTCGCGCTCGATAGTCTGGAGGGCGGCGCCGGGCCGTGGACGTTCGGCGGCGGTACCGCGCTGGCACAGATCCTCGATCATCGCATCAGCTACGACGTCGATATTTTCCTGGATTCGAGCAACGACCTGAAGAACCTCGCGCCAAATGCGAACCCGATGACGAAGTCGCTGTGCGATAGTTGGCAATGATTTGTGCTTGATGCATATCGCTTCGCTCCATCCATGCTACGCGCTCTTCAACCGCTCCGCCATGCGCTCGGCGATGGCGACCGTGGTCAGGTGCGTATTTGCGCGCGGCACTTCCGGCATGATCGAGGCATCGATCACGCGCAGGCCCGTGCAGCCGATCACCCGGCAGTCGGGATCGACGACGGAACGCGGATCGTTGATTGCGCCCATGCGGCAGGTGCCGCTGGCGTGCTGGGCATCGCTGCACTCGGCGAACAGCCAGTCATCCAGCTCGGCATCGCTGAACGGCTCGGCCATGGAGCGGCCGCTGCTGCCGTAGTCGACGCGGGATGCGATCTCGGTCACGGCCGGTTGCAGGCAGATGTCTCGCAGGCGGCGGACGCCGTCGCGCATGCGTTCGAGGTCGCGCGGATCGGACAGCATGCGTTCCTCGACCGCAGGGTCGACCTCCGGGTCGGTCGTGGTGATGCGGACGTGGCCTTGGCTGAAGGCCTGATATACCGATACGGCGATGCGTCCCAGCGAGACCACGGCCAGCGCCTGCGGCGTGCGGGCGAGATTGCCTGCGATCATGATCATGTCGTTGTCGCCGGCGCCCGCCAAGCCGGACGAATAACGCAGGCAGCAATTGGTGTGCCGGTGCATCAGCGTCGAGACCTGGCGGTCGTCGCGCAGGTGCAGGAGCGCATTGACGATCGGATGGTCCAGCAGGTTCTCACCGACCGGCAGGTCGGCGCGGACCGGAATGCCGAGCCGCTCCAGCAGCGCGGCTGGGCCGATGCCGGAGCGTTGCAGGATGGCCGGCGAATGGATCGCGCCGGCGCAGAGGATCACCTCGCGCGCGGCGCGGGGCGTATAGGACTGGCCGCTGACGCGAACGCGCACGCCGCTGGCGTGCAGCCGGTTGCCCTCGAACACGATGGTGTCGACCAGCGCGTTGCCGACGATGGTGAGGTTGGCGCGGCCGCGCACCGGCTCCAGATAGCCGTCATTGGTGGAGATGCGCAGGCCCGCTTCGCTGTTGATCGCGTAGGGCGAGACGCCGGTGCCTTCGGGCGCATTGTGGTCCTCGCACCAGCCATAGCCGAGCGCGAGCGCCGACGACCGCAGCGCCCGGTCGACATTGCCCCAATCCGGGATCGGCGCGCGATAGACCGGGATCGGCCCGCGGTCGCCATGATAGTGCGCCTCAGGGAAATTCTTGTCGGTCTCGAGCTTGCAGAAGAACGGCAGCATCTCGTCCCAGGACCAGCCGGTGCAGCCGGCCTCTGCCCAGCGGTCGAGATCGTCGGGGACGGCGCGGATCGCGATCTGGCCGTTGATGGTCGAACTGCCGCCCATCGCCCGGCCGCGCCACAGCAGCAGCGGCTCCTGCCGCTCGGTGCGCCGCGCGAGCAGCTTCGGCCAGCGGAAGTCGTCGTCGCCGATGGCGCGCATCGGGTTCGGGATGCGGATATGCTCCGGTGTGGTCGCGGTGCGCAAATCCTGCCCGGCTTCCAGCAGCAGCACGCGATGCGCGGGGTCTTCGCTGAGCCGCGCAGCCAGCGTCGCCCCGGCGGAACCGCCGCCGATGATGATGGTGTCGTAGTCCTGCTCAAGTATTTGCGCTTGCTCCCATGTGCTTCGCTTCACCTCGTGCTACGGCGCGATCGGTCGTGGCCGATCTGGCGCGATCCAGCCCGGAGGCAGCGGTTCGCTGTAGCCGTCGGCTTTGGGAAAGCCCGAGCCGGATACGAATTGTCCAGTCGGTCCCTTGAAGCCGAGAATGTACCAGACCTCGACGAGATATCCGGCGGTTCGGTCGCGGTCCTCCGTCGCGAGCCAAAACACCTGCTTCATGCCTTTGCCGATCAATCGCGAGACGTCGCGCGCGTGAACGGGACCGTCAGGCTGCGCGAGAACGGCGTCGATGACATCATCGACAGCGCCCGTGGCCCGCACGCGGTCTTCGGGTGTCTCGGCGCCGGTGTAACCCAACGGTGGAAACTGATGAGGCTGAAATTTGGCTTCGGCGCGCAGCCGCTCCAGAACGCTGCGCTTCTCCGGCGTGAGCTGCACGACCTCGCTCGAGGGGGCGGGAAAGAGCTGGCTGTATTTCCAATAAAGAAAGCCGCCGAATGCGATCACGCAGAAGATGAGGGCGCTGACGAAGATCAAGAGGTATTTCATTGAGACCGAGGCGAAAACGCGTTCCGTTTATCCATTTGGCGGGCACGGCATGGACGGCGAGGTTAACACATTGGTGATGTCTTTGCGGTCATTTTCGCGACCTCAGTCAGCGAGGAGACACCATGTCCGACATCACCATTCCCGGCGGCAAGATCCGTTCCTTCGTCGAGCGGATCGAGAACCTCGACACGGAGATGCAGGAGTTGAGCGAGCAGAAGAAGGAAGTCTTCGCGGAAGCCAAGGGCGACGGTTTCGACGTGAAGATTCTCAAGGAGATCATCAAGCTGCGCAAGGAAGACAAGAACGAGCGCGACGAGCGCGAAAGCCTGCTCGACCTCTACATGCGCGCGATGGAGACGGCCTCGCCGGAGCAGGCGAAGGCGGCGTGAGAGGATTGGGTAGTCTTTGAGGAGATATGGCCGCGATCCCGGCGATTGCGGCCGTCACGCGGTGACAATTGCCCAAGGGGAAGCGCAGCAGAACCCACCGTCATTCCGGGGCGCGCCCGCTTGGGCGCGAGCCCGGAATCCATCGGGCGGCACGACACGAGGCGCAATGGATTCCGGGCTCGCGCTTCGCGCGCCCCGGAATGACGGCGCCGGCCCTCAATAGCGGCTGCCGCTGCCCTTCTGCTGCGTGATCCAGTCCGACAGTGATTTCGGTTTCGCCTTCACCATCCGGACGGGCGATGTCTTCGGATTGTCGCGCAAGCCTTTCGTCGAGCCTGCGCGCGGCGCTTGCGTTGCGTTGTCTCTCGAGGCCGCCGTCGATGCCTCCGCGGCCTCCTTCTCCAGGCGCAACTGTTTCAATCGCGCCATCTTGATGCGCTCGGCCTCGACTTCCGGCCGCTCGGCGAGCAGCGGCTTGGGTTGAGCAAGCTCGGCCGGAACCAGGACACCAAGAATGGTCGTCTCGCCGAGCGCCTTGCAGGCCTCCAGCCGATGCAGTCCCTCGACCAGAACGACGCGGTCCCCATCGAGCCGAACGGAAATCGGGGCCTGTTGTCCGATGTCCAGCATGCTTTCCGCGATCTCCGCGACGGTCTCGGGCTTGAGGGTCTTCTTCAATTTTGTGGGAACGAAGATTGTCTCGACCGGGAAGCTTTCCGGCTTGGGCATAAGGTGACTCCGCTTCTACCGGGCCCGCCGGAACGCATGCCGGCGGTGTCTGGAGTTTAGGGGTGAACAGGTCGACCGCAAAGGCAATTTCGGCGGCGGGGCGTGAGGAACGAAATGCGAAAGCGTTCGATTGATAGGCATCACCACACACTCACAGGAGACACGGATGGAACTGTCCGGAAAAAAGATCGCGATTCTGGCCACCAATGGCTTCGAGCAATCGGAACTCGAAGTGCCGCGTGACACGCTCAAGGCGGCCGGTGCGACCGTAGAGATCATTTCGCTGCAGCCGGGCGAGATCAAGGGCTGGGACGAGAAGGACTGGGGCCGCCCCGTCAAGGTCGACAAGACCCTCGACCAGGCCGCGGCCGCCGACTATGACGCGCTCGTGCTGCCCGGCGGGCAGATCAACCCCGACCTGCTGCGCGTCGAGCCCAAGGCGCTTCAATTCATCAAGAGCGTCTTCGATGCCAAGAAGGTCGTCGCCGCGGTCTGCCATGCGCCCTGGCTGCTGGTCGAGACGGGGATCGCGAAGGGCCGCCGGATGACGTCGTACAAATCGATCAAGACCGACGTCGCCAATGCCGGGGCGAAGTGGGAGGATTCGGAGGTCGTCGTCGACCAGGGCGTCATCACCTCGCGCAACCCCGGTGACCTCAAGGCGTTCAGCGCGAAGATCATCGAAGAGGTGAAGGAAGGGCGCCACATGCAGCGCAGCAGCGCGGCTTAGCCATGATTGCGGTGACGGTGCACCATCCAGCCGCGGTCGTGGAGGAGGGGCGACGAATGTTTGGGCACTGTCACCGTAATACCGCGCGCTAGTGATCCTAGGCCGCCCTTACAAATGTTATGGTACCGCTCAGCTGAGTGTTACCATTTTTCCTTGCAACCCAAGAGAGAATTCGGCAGAATTCGTTCATTTAGGGCAGGCAAGCTTATCTAAAGAACTTTTTATGCTCCAGAGGAGCGGATCATGGCCTTGTTGCCATTGGAAGTTTTGAACACGGCGCGTCGCGCAGTTCCTGTCGTTGATTTCGCCCTTGGAGCCGCTGGCATCGCAGCGGCAGGGGCAATCGTTGTCGGTTTTCTGGGGTATAGCCGCGCAACGTTCGTGATCTTCGGCGGCATGCTAATTGCCATGTTGCTACTCATCGTTTGCGCACGGTTATTGTCTGCTCGAAGTGCGCCGATTTTAGCGGCGGGCATAGCAATGGTTTGGGCTGTCGCCCTGTTCTTCATCACCTTTCTCGTTTTCACTGCGACCGCGGTCGCAATGAAATGGCCGAATGTCTGGGCGTCACTGCTTCTCGGAGATCCTCCGATCCAAGCAGCGACTTTGTCGGTTTGCGCCCTCGCAGGTGAGAAGGCCGTTGGCTCGTGTGGTAGCTCGTCTGGACGATATGTAGTCACCAACATCAGATTTGATGATAGCGATCATGGCTTGGTGGTTCGCAACGCACCGAATCTCAACGGGATCCCTGTTGGTCTCATTCCTCCCAATGGCACCGAGATTACAGTTGGTGAGTGCAGTGGAGAATGGTGCCCTGTCGAATGCAAGAACACGAGAGGATGGTCTCGCGCCAGGTATTTGACTTCGCGTTCTGCTGCTCTCTTCTCAGTAGCGAAGAGCAATTCGAGCGAACCTCAGGAGGTAATTGTACGAAACGGTCCGGACCAATTTTGTCCATCTATCGGTTCAATTCCTGTCCAAGGACGGGATATCATCGTTCACACATGCGAGCCTGGTCCCACCGATAAGCTAAACTGGTGTCGCGTGACTTACTCTGGGATGTCGGGATTTGCGTTGGCGACAAGGCTTGCCTCGCAGAATTGACGCGATCGAGCGGTGCGTGGCCTAGACAAGCAAAGCGATATCCCGAACTTCAAAGCTTCAGCATTCCTGGATTTCGCTCCACTCATCCAGGCCAGCGCTAGCAAGGAGAGTTGATGAGCAACGGGATCAGCAAGTCGGAGCGTGGCGGCAACTCAGCCTATTTGCAAATGGGCGCTTGGTACGATCAAAAGACCGGGCACATACACCTGACCATCCCAGGCACCGGATGGTTTCACACCACGGTTACGGACGATCCAAAGAGTGTGCGGGGCAATCCAAACCTCTACGCTAAACTGGCGCGCGCGCTTAAGGAAGCCGGCGTCCCGGGACCTGACTTCAACGCATCCGAGGCCTCTGACTAGCTGGCAGCTTCGGGGGAGTTAGCTCCATCCGGAGCAATCATGGAGGGTTAGGTCGCCGCATTGCCAACTCGTCTCCTCCGTTGTGCTGAACTTGTCCTACCGGAGCTAACCGCACACTATGCGTTCAGACCTTAGCCTCTATGCCGGTTACAATCTTTTCAATTACAGCTTTTACTTCGTCGACGTCCTGACGGGTTATCGTCCAAGGTGTACGCGGAATGCCAGGCTGAAGATCGCCCTCATGAACGATCTTGTTCCGCCGATTAACGACCTGTGTGAGCTCGCCCTTCAGTGCTGACGCTTGGACTTTCACTATTGCTGGGGCGGCGGCGCCGTGATGCCGGACAATTTCATTCCACAACTCGATCGGTGACACCATCCTGATCCCATCTGCAATATCATCTGGAAATTGATAAGTCGCCCTCGCTAGTCTTGTTCTTATCTCAAGATCGAACGCCGTATCGCTAGCGTGCCCCGGGCCGCTCGCATGGATTCTCATGAGCGTATCGCTGGAGATTTGAAGCTTTGAGTATCCTGGGCAGACAGGGCGTGCACCCTGAAATATTTTCAACAAATTTTGCGCAACGACTTCGTGAACATAAAGGTCGAGGGCGCTAACGCGCATCGCCCATTCTGCACGGAGGAGATCGTCCGATTGGACCACTGGAGCGACATTGTTCATGAAATACGCGTGCAAAGTCACGAACAGGTCGGCTCGATTCCAAACGTCATCGAAGTAGGCTTTGGGCGTCATCGATGTATTAAGTTGTCAATGCAATGACCTTCTTCGCGCAGTCCTCAAATCCCGCGTAGAAAACGTCCATGCTTTCCTTTGCTTGATCCCAGATAGCGCCACGGCCGACAATCGCTGGCGTCAATGCGTAAACTGGCATCTGGTGTTCTTGAGAAAGAGCAATGAGGGAATTGAAGTCGGCAACTTCCATGATGGGATGCCATGGAGCGTCTCCGACCCTTGCCGTGTAGTCAGCAATGTCGAGCAGCTTTGCCTTTGCAAGTTCGGGGACCAGTTGGTCCTTGAGGCCGGCCACGAGCTGGTCAATCCAGTGCTGGAATGCACTGCTTGCTGCTCCTTTTCGGGGACGGTATTTTTGAATGACCGCGCCAATGAAGGTGGCTTGAGGATCGGGAAACGGATAGTCCGCTGTCTTGAGAACTTCGATGCCTCTTGCAGTTTCTGCCCAAGCCTTCCACCGAGGAAGAACTCTAGTGAGAGATGACAGTGCCATTGCTGAAAAGTAGTCGGGGTGGAGCGGGACGATAAAGTGGTCGCTGGTCATCAGTAGGTTTTGATTAACCGGTCCTAAGCTGGGGCTCATATCTACGAAAACATAGTCTGCCTCATATTTTTCAGCGGTTGCAGACAGCATGAACCTAATTGACCCAGGCAAATTGCGGAGAGCCAACAGGGAGCCGCTTAGTTCCTGTGCTATTCCCAACGTAGTTTCGTACTCCGCAAGGCCGATATGCCCGGGAAGTAAGAGCAGATTGTCATTGCCTTCAACAGCAATGCACTCCGCACCAACGATTTGACGGGGCTTCGATTCAAAGGCTGGCGACAAGGCATCTTTAACGTTGTTTGCGGGGTTTTCTTTGTAGGTTGCTTCAAGGTCTTCGACACCTTTGAAGCCAAGGACCATGCCTGTCAGATTGCACTGCGGGTCGAAGTCGACCACGATGACTTTCTTGCCCATTGTGCCAAGCATCCAAGCAAGATTGAACACGGTCGTAGTCTTCGATACGCCGCCCTTGTGATTGAAGAAATTGACAATCTTACCCATAGCGGCAGGCTCCGCATTCCATTGATGAGAAATGTTGCACGTGTCTGAAATGGAGGTCAATCGGACGTTGGATTGAGATCGGTCTTGTAGCGTTGGGTCCTTCGTGCAGCAAATTGTGGTTGTTAGGAAGAGCAAACGGCGGCCGTGGGCCGCCGTTTGTACGTCAGTGCTGACTCAATACTGACAGATGTTAAGAACACCCCGTCGTACTTCCGCAAGTATCGCACTTCATGCAGGTGCCATTCCGCACCAGCGTGAAGTTGCCGCACTCGCTGCACATCTCGCCCTCGTAGCCCTTGGCCTTGGCTTCCGCGCGGCGCTCGGCCTTGCTGGGGGCGGCGACCGTTGCGGCGCTGCCGGCCTTGCTCCACTGAAGCTGCTCCAGCTTCTCCGTGGGGGAGAGGTCGTGCTGGACTTCCTGCTTCAGCGCGACCGCGCCTTCCATGACGTCGCCGACCCGGGCGCTCGTGCCGTGGGAGGCGAGAGCGGTGACCTTGCTGCCGCCGGATGGCGCGCTGTCGTTGCCTTGCGCGACCGCAGCCGAGCCGCTGCGCATCACGAACAGGTTGTCGGTGCGGGAGCGGGTGAGGCCGCGCGAGACCAGCCTGGTCGCCTGGTGGTTCGGCTCCTCCGGCTCCTTGCCTTCCTCGACGCCCTTGCCGAGCGCGTCGAAATTCGACTCGGTCGGGTCGACATGGGCGAGATCGAAGCGCGACATGTAGCTCACCGCGAGCTCGCGGAAGACGTAGTCGAGGATCGAGGTCGCGTACTTGATGCTGTCGTTGCCCTGCACGGGGCCCGCCGGCTCGAAGCGGGTGAAGGTGAAGGCGTCGACATATTCCTCGAGCGGCACTCCGTATTGCAGGCCGAGCGACACCGCGATGGCGAAGTTGTTGATGAAGGAGCGGAGCGCCGCGCCTTCCTTGTGCATGTCGATGAAGATCTCGCCGAGACGGCCGTCATCATATTCGCCGGTGCGCAAGTAAACCTTGTGGCCGCCGACGACCGCCTTCTGGGTGTAGCCCTTGCGGCGATCCGGCATCTTCTCGCGCTCGCGCATCACGATGATGCGCTCGACCAGCTTCTCGACGATCTTCTCCGAGACCTGGGCGGCACGTGCCGCCATCGGCTTCTCGTAGAGGCTCTCGACCGCATCGTCCTCGTCCTCGTCGTCGCTGATGAGCTGCGAGTTGAGCGGCTGGGAGAGCTTGGAGCCGTCGCGATAGAGCGCGTTGGCCTTCAGCGCGAGCTTCCACGACAGCATGTAGGCCGACTTGCAGTCCTCCACCGTGGCGTCGTTCGGCATGTTGATGGTCTTGGAGATCGCGCCCGAGATGAAGGGCTGGGCCGCGGCCATCATGCGGATGTGGCTCTCGACCGACAGATAGCGTTTTCCAATTTTGCCGCAGGGGTTGGCGCAGTCGAACACGGGGTAATGTTCCGCCTTCAAATGCGGCGCCCCTTCAACGGTCATTGCGCCGCAGATGTGAACGTTGGCCGCCTCGATCTCGCGCTTGGTGAAGCCGACGGCCTGGAGCAGGTCGAAGCCGGGGGCTGCGATCGCCTCGGCGCCGATGCCGAGCTGGTCGCGGATGAAGTCCTCGCCAAAGGTCCACTTGTTGAAGGCGAACTTGATGTCGAAGGCGGTCGGCAGGGCCTTCTCGACCTTGGCGATGGCTTCATCGGTGAAGCCCTTGGCCTTCAGCGTCGAGGCGTTGATGCCGGGCGCGTTCGACAGCGAGCCGTGGCCGACGGCGTAGGCCTCGATCTCGGCGATATCAGCTTCGCGATAGCCGAGCGCACGCAGCGCGGCCGGCACGGCGCGGTTGATGATCTTGAAGTAGCCGCCGCCGGCGAGCTTCTTGAACTTCACCAGCGCGAAGTCGGGCTCGATGCCGGTGGTGTCGCAATCCATGACCAGGCCGATCGTGCCGGTCGGCGCGATCACCGTGGTCTGGGCGTTGCGATAGCCGTGCTGCTCGCCGAGCTCGAGCGCGGCATCCCAGGCGGCCTGCGCGTGGGTGACGAGGTCGGTCTGCGGGCAGGAGACCAGGTCCATCGGCACCGGGTTGACGGACAGCGCCTCGTAGCCGTTGGACTGGCCGTGGGCGGCGCGGCGGTGGTTGCGGATCACGCGCAGCATGTGCGCGGCGTTCTTCTTGTAGCCGGGGAAGGTGCCGAGCTCGGAAGCCATCTCCGCCGAGGTCTTGTAGGTGATGCCGGTCATGATCGCAGTCAGCGCGCCGGCGATGGCACGGCCTTCCTTGCTGTCATAGGGCAGGCCCATGGTCATCAGCAGGCCGCCGATGTTGGCGTAGCCGAGACCGAGCGTGCGGAACTCGTAGGAGAGCTCGGCGATCGCCTTCGACGGGAACTGCGCCATCATCACGGAGATTTCGAGCACGATGGTCCAGAGCCGGCAGAGATGCTCGTAGCTATCGACGTCGAAGTGCTTGGTCTCGGTGTTGTAGAACGTCAGCAGGTTGGCGGAGGCGAGGTTGCACGCCGTGTCGTCCAGGAACATGTATTCCGAGCACGGATTGGACGCGCGGATGTCGCCGGACGCCTTGCAGGTGTGCCAGTCGTTCATGGTGGTGTTGAAGTGCAGGCCCGGGTCGGCCGACGCCCAGGCGGCGTAGCCGATCTTCTCCCAGAGGTCGCGCGCCTTCAGCGTCTTCGTCACCTTCTTGGAGGTGCGGGCGTTCAGATTCCAGTCGCCATCCGTCTCCACGGCGCGCAGGAAGTCGTCCCGGAGCGAGACCGAGTTGTTGGAGTTCTGGCCGGAGACCGTGAGATAGGCTTCGCTGTCCCAGTCGGTGTCGTAGGTGTCGAACTGGATGTCCTTGTAGCCCTGCTTGGCGAACTGGATGACGCGCTTGATGTAATTGTCGGGCACGAGGCTGCGGCGCGCGAGCTTGATCTCGCGGCGGAGCGCCGGGTTCTTCTCGGGGTCGAAGCAATCGTCGCCCGAGCCTTCGCAGTTCACGCAGGCCTTGAGGACGGCCTTGAGGTGCTTCTGGTTGATCTTGGATCCCGTGACGAGGGCGGCAACCTTCTGCTCCTCCTTCACCTTCCAGTCGATATAGGTCTCGATGTCGGGGTGATCGACGTCGACCACGACCATCTTGGCGGCGCGGCGCGTGGTGCCGCCCGACTTGATCGCGCCCGCGGCGCGGTCGCCGATCTTGAGGAAGCTCATCAGGCCGGACGAGCGGCCGCCGCCCGACAGCTTCTCGCCTTCGCCGCGCAGGCGCGAGAAGTTGGAGCCGGTGCCGGAGCCATATTTGAACAGGCGGGCTTCGCGGACCCAGAGGTCCATGATGCCGCCTTCGTTGACGAGGTCGTCACCGACGCCCTGGATGAAGCAGGCGTGCGGCTGCGGATGCTCGTAGGCCGACTTGGACTTGGTCAGCTTGCCGGTGAAGGGGTCGACGTAATAGTGGCCCTGGCCGGGGCCGTCGATGCCATAGGCCCAGTGCAGGCCGGTGTTGAACCATTGCGGCGAGTTCGGCGCGACCATCTGCATGGCGAGCATGTAGCGGAGCTCGTCGTAGAAGGCCTGGGCGTCCTCGTCGGTGGAGAAGTACTTGCCCTTCCAGCCCCAATAGGTCCAGCAGCCGGCGAGGCGGTCGAACACCTGCTTCGACGAGAGCTCGCTGACATAGCGCTCCTTCTCGGGCAGCTGGCTAAGGGCCTCGGTGTCGGGCACGGAGCGCCACAGGAAGGAGGGGACGGACTCTTCCTCGACCTTCTTCAGGCGCGCGGCGACGCCGGCCTTGCGGAAATACTTCTGGGCGAGCACGTCGGAGGCGACCTGCGACCATGCGGTCGGGACCTCGACGCCGTCCATTTTAAACACGACCGAGCCGTCGGGATTGCGAATCTCCGACGTGGTCAGGCGGAATTCGATTCCCGCGTAAGGTGACTGTCCCGAAGTGGTGTGGCGCCGCTCAATCCGCATCGTCTTGCCCCGTCCTAAGTTTGACCGGTCCCGCCTCCGTTCAGGCGTGCCGGGTCGACATTTCGTTTCGCGGCGCCCCCTTGGCCATTGGCCGGAGAGCTCCGCAGTTCAGCCGGTGGACCCGGCCCTGTTTTTCCCGGCGCGATGGCGCGATGCGTGCATCGATCCATCCCGCCGGCACATCCACGCCCATCCGCCCCCAAGGGGATGTGCGCGACATGCGTTCAACGCCCCACTGTCACAACGTCTATCGATGCCATCCGAGCCTGTTGCCGGCCCGTTCTGGCGCCCGAAGAGTCCGCCTTTCGCGGGCAGACAAGCCGTCATCCGCTGCCTTTGGCTGGCTTGGCGGAGTGCAGTTTTGCGAGACCCTTTGGGGGAGTGCCGGCGGGACGCAAACTCACTCGCGCCGAACGGACCGAAAGCTAGGACTCTCCGTTGCGCCCGTCAAGAACTAGTGCGGGTTCCTGAATCAAATACTAAATATGGTGGATTGTGGGGGATAACAGGGGTCTTCGCCGCGCCTGTTGTGGGGGCAAGTATCAGTGAGTCCTGAAGGATTCCCAACTGAAAAAATTTGCATGCCGTGGTGATGCGGAGCCTTCATCCCGCTGTTCACAGGGCAGGTATATTTTTGAGCAATGGGATTGCGTCAGCAGGACTCACGTAGCCCTACGGAAGGTGAGGGCAGGCATGCCCGCCGAGGTGGTGGTTAAGGGTGCGAATCCGCGCCAAGCTGACCCCAGATTTTGCCGGATACCCCCATGCTTGATTCGACTCGCCGGGATGCGCGACCGCGCATCGCCCCGGCCGGCCTGATGTTCCTCGCGATCACCTCGATCGGCTGGGGTTTTAATTGGCCTGTCACGAAATTCCTGATCTCCGAGCTGCCACCGCTGACCTTGCGCGGGGTGACGGGCGTGCTCGGTGCGATTCTGCTTGCGCTGCTGGCACTGGTTCGCCGGCAGAGCCTGCGCGTGGACGCCGCCACCTGGCCGCGCCTCGTGACCGCCGCAGTGCTCAACGTCACCGGCTGGATGGTGCTGATGGGCCTGGCGCTGCTCTGGCTGCCCGCGAGCGAGGCGGCGCTGATCGCCTATACGATGCCGGTCTGGGCCTCGATCATCGCCTGGCCGGTGCTGGGCGAGCGCCCGACCGTACTGCGCACGCTGGGGCTGGTGATGGCCTTCGTCGGCCTTGCCTCGATCATGGGCGGCAACGGCATTGCCGCCAGCGTGGAGAAGCTGCCGGGCATCATCATGGCGCTGGGCGGGGCGCTCGGCTTTGCCGTCGGCACGGTGTTCTCGAAGAAGTACCCGATCCATCTGCCGCCGATCACGGCCGCGGCCTGGCAGATCGGCATCGGCTGCCTGCCGATCTCGATCATCGGCCTCATGGTCGAGACCACCCATCTGGACAAGGTGACGCCGGTCGGCTGGTGGCTGCTGGTCTATTCGACCGTGGTGCAGTTCTGCATCGCCTATGTCAGCTGGTTCGCAGCGCTCGCCCGCCTGCCGGCATCGGTCGCCGCGATCGGCACCATGGCGGTGCCTGTCATCGGCGTCGTCGCCTCGGCGATCGCGCTGCACGAGCCACTGGGACCGGGCCAGATCGCCGCGCTGGTCTTCACGCTCGCGGCAGTGGTGCTGGCGACGCGCTGAGCGAACTACTCCGCAGGTGCCATCCGCACCTCGCGGCCGCCGGCTTCAACGGCGTGCTTGCCTGCGCTCGCCCAAGTCTTCCAGGCGTGGACGGCGACCCCCAGCGAGCAGATGCCCCAGAACACCGGATATTCGTAGCCGCCCGTGTTCCAGGTCCAGCCGAAGCCCTTCACGACCTGCAGCGAATAGACCGCCACGACCATCAGCGCGACCGAGCCGAGCGCGGCGAAACGCGTGCAGAGGCCGAGCGTCAATGCGATGGCGACCGACAGTTCGGCGGCGGCGGCGATGTAGACCCATGCCTCCGGCGGCGACAGGCCGGCGGCCGCGAAGAACTTCACGATCGGCGGGTTGAGGACGCCGAGGCCTGCGAACTTGCCCGCGACGTGCGGAAGGTAGAAGAGGCCGCACGCGATGCGAACGATGTTCTCCATGCGGGTGAGGTCGAAATTCTCTGTCTTGATCCGGAAGTCGTCTAACGAAATGAACATGGCTGTTCTCCCCTTGCCGAGAACACCCTATGCGCGCGCGTCACGAGGCAGCTTGACGCAACGCAAGCGGGGTGCGCCGTCGCTGCCTAACTTGTCGGCATTGCTCCGTCGCCGCCCAGCGCCTTCCTGATCATCTCGGCGAGCTGGTTTCTCCGATAGGGCTTCGTCAGCAGCAGCACGCCGTCGTCGAGCTTGCCGTGATGGACGATGGCGTTGTCGGTGTAGCCGGAGGTGTAGAGCACTTTCAGGCCCGGCCGGCGCTTGGCCACCTCTTCGGCGAGCTCGCGCCCGCTCATGCCGCCGGGGATGACGACGTCGGTGAACAGCAGGTCGAAGGCCTGGCCGGCCTCGATCAAGTCCAGCGCGGCCTTGCCGTCGGGCGCAGCCACGGTCTTGTAGCCGAGGCTCTGGAGCTGCGCGGTGACGAAGTTGCGCACGAGATTGTCGTCCTCGACCACGAAAATGGTCTCGGCGCCGCCCTCGACCTGCGGCGCGACGACGGCGGCGACCTCCGCGGTGCCTTCGCCCGGGGGCAGATAAAGCTTGATCGTGGTGCCGTGGCCTTGCTCGCTGTAGATCTTGATGTGGCCGCCGGACTGCTTGACGAAGCCGTAGACCATGGAGAGGCCGAGGCCCGACCCCTTGCCGACCTCCTTGGTGGTGAAGAACGGCTCGAATGCCTTGTGCTGGGTCTCCAACGACATACCGGTGCCGGTGTCGCTGACCGCGAGCATGACATAGGGGCCGGCCGCCACGTCCGCATGCGCCTGCGCGTAGGTCTCGTCCAGCACGACGCGGTGGGTCTCCAGCAGCAGCTTGCCGCCGTTCGGCATGGCGTCGCGCGCGTTGATCGCCATGTTGAGCACGGCATTGGTGAGCCGGGACGGATCGATATGCGCGGTGATCGGACCCTGTTCCAGCACGGTCTCGATCTGGATCTGCTCGCCGAGGGTGGGGCGCAAGAGTTTCGCGATGTCAGCGATCGCGGCGTTGAGCTCGATGTTGCGCGGCTGCAGCGGCTGCCTGCGCGCGAAGGCGAGCAGGTGCTGGATCAGCTCGGCACAGCGCTCGGCGGCCTCGTCGATCAGCCGCGCCACCTGCTGAAGCTCGGGCTGCTGCTTCAGGCTCGCCACCAGCGTCTCGGTGTTGCCGGAGATCACGGTCAGCATGTTGTTGAAGTCGTGCGCGACGCCGCCGGTGAGCTTGCCGATCGCGTCCAGCTTCTGCGACTGGTACAGCTGTCGCTCGGTCTCGCGGGACATGGTCGCGTCGTGATAGACCAGGACCGCGCCGGAAATGTCGCCTTGCCCGTCCAGCATCGGCCGGCCGCTGATCATGAGATGGCGCGGAGGATTGCCGCTGTGCGGGCGGACGATCATCTCCATGTCCTCGAACTTCTCGCCGCGCAGCACGCGCGCCGAGGGCAGCTCGTCGGCCTTGAGCGGCGTGACGCCGTCGCCGTGAAACACGTCCGACAGCGCGCGCAGATTGCGCAGGTTCATGCCGACGCGATGCAGCAGCATGCGCTCCGCCGCCGGATTGGACAGCAGCACGTTGCCGTCGGCATCGATCACCAGCACCGCCTCCGCCATGCTGTGAAACGTGCTCTGGAGCACGTTGACCGACAAGCGCAGCTCGTCATGCGCGGTGACCAGATGCTCGGTGCGCTCGGCGACCGCCGCTTCGAGCGCCTGCTTGGCGGCCGTGGTCTCGCTCAGCGTGCTCTGCAGCTGCCCTGTGGCGCGCCGGCTCTCGCGCATCACCAGCGCGACCAGCATCAGGATCAGCACTGCGCCGGCGACGTCGATGCCGAGCAGCACGATGCCGGTACGGCGCGAATCCTGGGACCGCGCGGCGAGCAGGCGCTCCTCCTCCGCGCTCAGACGGTCGAGATTGCCCATCACCGTGTCCATGAGGCCTCGGCCCTCGGCCTTGCCGTTGAGCGCGGCAATGCCCGCCTCGTCGTTCGCGGCACGCAGGCGCATCGCCGTCGCGGCGATCTCGACGCGACGCAGCGCCAGCGGTTCGATGCCCTCCAGCAGCGTGACCTGATCGGGATTGTCGCGCAGGCCGCGCTTGAGTTCGGCGAGGGCCGGCGCGATCTCGGCGTGGACGGCCTCGAACTCGGCGCTGAAGCCCGGGCTGCGGTAGAGCTCAAAGCCGCGCGCGGCGCTCTCGGCGCGGCGCAGCAGCACGCGCAGATCGGAGATCTTCTTCTGCACCTGGACGGTATGGTTGACCCAGGCCGCATCGGACCGCGACTTGACGTCGAGGGCGATCGAGGCTGCGGTGATGATCAGGAGGATGGCAAGTCCAGCACCGAGAATGACGCGCTGCGTTGGAATCAAGGGGCTTCTTTCTTGTCCTTCGGCTGCGCGCTCTCACCCGCGAGGCATTCCCGGATCGTGGTCAGCAGCGTTTCCGGCGTGAACGGCTTGCGCAGGCAGCGCGTTGCGCCGAGCTCGAGCGCCATGCGGAGGAAATCGGGAGAGGGCGAGGCGGATGATGCGAAGGCGTAACCGGACATCGCGATCAGCGGAGTAGCCGGCGCGCGTTCATGGAAGATGCGGATCGACTCGAAGCCGCGCATATGCGGCATGAAGATATCAACCAGCATCACCTCGAAGGTCTGCGCTTCCAGCGCAGCCAGTCCTGTTTCACCACCGTCGGCCAGCGTGACGTCGAAGCCCTGACGTTGGAGGAGGACCTCGATGGTCGCGCCGACCATCGGATCGTCATCAACCACGAGAATACGCGGCATGACACTTCCCAGTAGATCGAAGTCCCCACTGTGATTGGTGATATCCGCGAATCGTGGGTCGGGTCAATTTTGGATTGGATATGGGTAGATATGCACGGTGCGGTGAATACAGGTTCGTTTCTTTCGATTTGTACGGATCATCGCAACCATCGACCCGGGGTCAGCGGCATCCCTGAGATCCTCGAGAGGCGCGAAAAAAGGCGTCGCAACGATGCGACGCCTTCCTTCAAGCGTGTCCGGCGTGCTTACGGGCAGGGATGCCGCTCACCGTCGTAGCCGAGGTAGGTACCCGAGGCCGGGTCGTAGGACCTGTAGCGCTGCGCGCAATAGCCTGCGGCGTCGCCGCCGCCATCGGGGACCACCGCCACTGTCGGCTCATCATAGGAGCTGTCGCCATAATAGTAGGGGTCGTCATAATAGCCGCCGCCACCGTAATAGGCGTAGGAGCCCAGGCCGCCGATCGCCGCGCCGGCCGCAAAGCCCGGCCAGAACCCGCCGCGACGATGGTGGTGATACCCGCCACCGTTCCAGTTGTTTCCGCCGTTCCAATTACCGCTGCGGCCCTGCCAGGTGCCGCCGCTGGCGGCTGCAAAGTTGCGGGCTGCGCCACCGGTGAAGGATGTGCCGCCGCTCGGACGGACCGCCGCGCCGGCCGCGAAATTGCCGCCACCGCCGTGGAAGGCGGCGCCGCCGCCACCAATCCGGGCGCCGCCGAAGCCGCCGCCGCCCATGCGCGCACCGCCACCGCCGCCACCGAAATGCGCGCCGCCGCCGCCGCCGCCACGACCGCCATGGCCCTGTGCGAAGCTCGGCGTTGCCAGCGGGAGAACCAAGGCCGCGACCGCAGCGGCACTCAACAGTTTCAGACTTTTCATGATCAAACTCCTTTTCCCGGAAGCAAACCCTATGAGAGGGCCGGGGTTCCTGGGATCACGCCAGTTTGCGCGTGAACGAGAGCCTCGCTCGCGTCCGCTGTACCCGGCATGAATGGATCGCGTCCGATTTGCGGCAGCGCCTGGACCGGCATCACATCTGCGAAGGGCACCGCTGCCGCCGCCGAACTGGACATTTCGCCGCGCGGATGGCATCAGGGCCGGACGAAGCAGGGCCCTTGCCGCATGAAACAGTTCTTCCTCAAGTTCTTCACCTGGTGGAATGGCCAGACTTTTGGCACCCAACTCTGGACCAAGCGGTACGGGGAGCTGGTCGGCCAGGACGAGCAGGGCAATCTCTACTATCGCACCCGCGGCGGGGTGGTCGATCCGACCCTCGGCTTCGAGCGGCGCTGGGTGGTCTATAATGGCCTCGCCGAAGCGAGCCGGATCCCGCCGTCCTGGCACGGCTGGATTCATCACACCGTGGACGTGCCGCCGACGCAGGACAATTATCAGCCCCGCGAGTGGGAGAAGCCGCACCAGCCGAATCTCACCGGCACGGCCATGGCCTATCGTCCCTCGGGCTCGACGCTCGCCAGCGGCAAGCGGCCCAAGGCGACCGGCGACTACCAGCCCTGGACGCCTGGCTAGACTTTCCAGCCTTCGCCTCTTCATCGTCAAATTGGATGCATGCGCATCCGCCGCGTCTTGCTGTGGACAACGGGAACAGCGGGGACGGTGCCTGCGCGGCCGTTGCGCCGACGCAGGTGATGCGGCTCAATGAACTCATCTTACGGAGATGGGAGACCATCGCGCTCGGTTCGGGCAACAGTTCGCGACTGTCCCGAGATGCAGCGGCCGCCGAGGAAGGACTCGATCGGGAGATAGGCCCCCGGTCTGGAAGCTCCGAAATCGCCCGATGTGAATGTGCAGCCGCCGTGAGACAGGAAAGGCCGCTCGGGAAACCGAGCGGCCTTTTTCTGTTGCGGGCTTATGCGACGTCTCGTGCTCCCGGACGCAGCGCTTCCCACACCGCGGGCCCGGGACGTGACGGCGACCAATGGTCGGCGCTTTCCGCTTCTCAGAGATGAAGATGAAGCGGCGGCGAGTTGCCGAGCGGCATCATCTCATAAGGCGGCTTCCAGCCCGGCAGTTCGGCAACACGCTGGCGCCACGCATCGATGGCAGGGAAAGCGGTTGCAAGGTCGAAGCCCGTCTCCTCGCGAGGATAATAGAGGTAGCCCAGCAGCGAGAAATCCACGATCGTCGGCCGGTCGCCCAGCATGAAGCGGCGGTCGGCGAGATGTTTGTCGACGATCGCAAAGGCGCTTTCGGTGCGGCCGCGCAAGTAGGCAAGCACGGCCGGATGGACGGGCTCCGGCATGAAGCAGCGCTGAAACCGGTGCTGCGCAAAGCTTGACGTGAATTTGTGATTGTCGAACAGCAGCCAGCGCATCGTCTCGAACGTCTCCTTGCCGGTCGGAGCAAACACGCCGTGAGTCTCGGCGAGCCACATCAGGATCGCACCTGACTGGCTCATATGCCGGCCATCGACTTCGAGGACGGGAATTTCGCCCATGACGTTGGCTGCGGCCCGCCAGTCAGAAGCGCGGGTCTCACCGCCGGCGAAATCGACGCCGACCGGCTCCCAGTCGAGCCCGGCGCAGTTGAGGAAGAGGGCAACCTTGAACGAATTGCCCGAGGCGCCGACACAATGCAGCCGGTACCGCGCCATGGTCAGATCCTCCCTTGCGCGCGCGGCCGGGACGCCGGCGTGACGCGCAATGCGGATTGTCGCGGCAGGCTCCTGACAACGTCATGTCAGCAGTGCGGTGGTCCCAGAGCGATTCCGTGGCGCCCGGGACAGGTTGGGTGCGAATGCGGTCGTGCGACGCAAGCTCGCGCTGCGCTGCGGAGGCGCTGTCGCGTTACGCCACGCGTTCGGCCGCGCGTTTCACGGCCTCGAGCCGCCGCGCCTGGTTTTGCGCGCCACGTTCTCTCAACAGGGCCATCACTTCGGGCGGGGCTGTATCGGGCGAGCCCGAATTGAACGGCGGCGCGGGGTTGTATTCCATCTGGAGCTGGATCGCTTCCGCCGTGGTGCGGTCGACGAGGATCGACACCAGCGTCAGCGCGAAATCGATGCCGGCGGTGACACCGCCGCCGGTGATGCGGTTGCGGTCGATGCAGACGCGGGTCTTCGTTGGCGTCGCGCCGAACTGGCTCAGCATCTCCATCGCGCTCCAATGGGTGGCGGCACGGTAGCCCTTCAGGAGGCCGGCGGCGCCAAGCGCCAGCGATCCCGTGCAGACCGAGGTGACGTATTGTGCGCCCGCGGCCTGCTTGCGCAGGAAGTCGAGCACCTCCTCATCGCCAAGCAGATCGTTGGTGCCGCCGCCGCCGGGCACGCAGATGACGTCGAGTTGTGGGCAATCGGCGAAGGTCGTGGTCGGTGTCAGGGTGAGCACGGAGTCGCTCGGCACCGGCTCGATCCGCTTCCAGATCAAATGCAGCTTCGCGCCGGGCACCATCGCGAAGACCTGCAGGGGACCGGTGAAGTCGAGCTGGGTGACGCGCGGAAATATCAGGAGACCGATCTGGAGCGGGGACGTCATCGGCGGATCCTTTCAAAGATGAGCTTGACGGGCGAACTTTGGCATGGTGCCCTTGTGGCTGAAATGGCATAATTCCCACTATTTCGGACATGGACCATGATCGGCATTCTGATCTTCCCGGACTTTCAGCTGCTCGATGCGGCCGGCCCGATCTCGGCGTTCGAGGTCGCGGCGCGCTGCGCCGGCACGCCGCTGGCGCTACGGTTGCTGGCGCTGAATGCGGGGCCGGTGCGCAGCTCGTCGGGCGTCGAGATGATGGCGCGTGATTTCAGGTCGGCAAATGCGATCACGACGCTGGTGATTGCGGGCGGCGCGGGCGTGGCGGACGCGGCGCGTTGCGAGGCAACGCGCGCCTTCGTGCAACGGTTGGCCAGGCGCGGCGTGCGGGTCGCAAGCGTCTGCTCGGGCGCCTATGTGCTGGCCGAGGCCGGCCTGCTCGACGGCCGCCGCGCCACCACGCATTGGGGACGCACGCGGGATTTCGTCGCGCGCTATCCCAAGGTGAAGTTCGAGCCGGACCAGATCTTCACCCGCGACGGCAATGTGTGGACGTCGGCGGGCATCACCGCAGGGATCGACCTGGCGCTCGCGATGGTGACCGAAGATCATGGCGAGGAGATCGCGCAGCAGGCCGCGCGTCACCTCGTGCTGTATCATCGCCGCAGCGGCGGCCA
The DNA here is from genome assembly GCF_002531575.1 of Bradyrhizobium sp. Y36. GTDB lineage: Bacteria > Pseudomonadota > Alphaproteobacteria > Rhizobiales > Xanthobacteraceae > Bradyrhizobium. Next base: position 160,248 of record NZ_NWTI01000008.1, read on the forward strand.
GTCGCAGTTCTCCTCGCTGCTGGAATTGAAGGCGCCGAACGGCCGCTTCGGCGCGCTGCTGTCCTGGGCGCGCGAGAATCTCGACACGAGGCTGACCGTTGAAGATCTCGCCGATCGCGCCGGCATGAGCGCGCGGCACTTTGCCCGCGCGTTCGCCGCCGAGACAGGCACGACGCCGTCCAAGGCGGTCGAGCGGCTCCGGCTCGAGGTCGCGCGCGAGCGCGTGCAGTCCTCGCGCGAGGCGATCGAGCTCGTCGCCGAGACGACCGGGTTTGGCGATCCCGAAAGAATGCGGCGCGCCTTCATCCGCGCCTTCGGCCAGCCACCACAGGCGCTGCGGCGCGCGGCGCGGACTGGCTAGGGGGAGCTCGCTGCAGCAGAGCCGGAGGCCTGCGCGCGCGCCGTCAAACGCCGCGCAATCGGCATCAGCAGGTATGGCGCAAGGTGGATCGGAAACTGCGTCATTGCGAAATAGAGCCATGTCGTTGCCGGCAACGCGCCGGCGGTCGCGGCCAGCATCAGCCCGAGATTGCGCTGTGACACCATCAGCCCGAGCGCCAGCGCGCGCTCGTAGCCGATGCGGCGGAACAGCAGCGTGGTGACCGCCAGCAGGGTGAAATAGATCGCGAAGGACAAGGCTGCGAGGCTGAGGGTGACGAGCGGCTGGGCGAGCAGGTCGCTGACGACGTCGCCCATGATCGCGGCCGCGAAGACGAAGAGGATGATGATGTTGAGGCCGTCGATCGGCGCCTTGTGACGCTGGATCGCCTCCGCGCCGAAGACCCAGCGGATGGCGGTCGCGGCCAGCAGCGATGTCGCGAGGATGCCGAGGAGTTTCAGGCCCAGCGTCAGCGGTGTGATGCTGAGCATGTCGCCGAGGAAGAGGCCCGCGAATAGCGAGGCGGTGAAGGGCACCAGCGCGGTCGAGGTCACCAGCGTGATCAGCACGAGCGTGGCGTCGAGACCCATCAATGCGGCGAGGGCAGGCGAGGCCATCATCGGCGAAGCCATGCTCTGGAGCATCAGCGCGAGCGAAAGCCCGGGCGCGCGGGCCGTGAGCTCGGTTGCGTGAGCGATCAATCCGACGATCAACGGCACGCCGATCGTGGTCCAGGCCGTGGCAGTTGCAACCAGCGCCGGGCGGCGCAGATGGCTGTACAGCGCGGCCAGATCGACCCGCATGAACGAGATGCAGAGCAGGCAGAGGATGGCCTCGGTGAGATAGGGACGCAGCAGCGCGCCGAGCGGCGGCACCGCGGCGGCGATGAAGACCACGGCCGCCACCGCGCGGGTGCCTTGGCTGCCGAGCCAGTTCAGGGTGCGCAGCGGCGGCGCTAGGATGGATTGGAGAGGAGAGGCCATGCGGAACGGCGTTTCAGCCCAATCCCTTCAGCCACGCGCCGATCTCGCCGATTGCGACATTGGCCTGTGGCAGCAGCTTGCCCATCGTGAAGAAACCGTGGAACTGGCCGGGATAGTGCCTGGTCGTGACTGATACGCCGGCCTGCTTCAACCGCGCGGCATATTCGTCGCCTTCGTCACGCAGCGGATCGGCGCCGGCGGTCAGCACGTAGGCCGGCGGCAGGCCCGCCAGGTCCTGCGCCCGTGCCGGCGATGCGCGCCAATCGTGGATGTCGGCGGCGCCGTTGAGGTAGTGGTCGCGGAACCAGCGGATCACCGAATGCGTCAGCAGCACGCTGGTCTCGGGCTCGCTGTGGGAGCCGTGGGTCATGGCGAAATCGGTGGCGGGATAGATCAGCACCTGGCCCGCGAGCGCAGGGTCGCCGGCATCGCGCGCGGCGAGCGCGACGACCGCGGTGAGGTTGCCGCCGGCGCTGTCGCCGCCGATAGCGAGGCGAGCGGCGTCGATGCCGAACTCGCGTGCGTTGGCGGCAACCCATCCGGTCGCGGCGATGGCGTCATCGGTGGCCGCGGGAAATTTGTGCTCGGGGGCCAGACGGTAATCGACCGAGATCACGATCAGCGCGCCGGCGTCGGCCAACTGGCGGCAGGCGACATCGTGGGAGTCGAGATCGCCGATCACCCAGCCGCCGCCATGGAAGAATACCAGCGCCGGCGCCAGGCCGTCGTGCCGGCGCGGCTCCTTCGGAACGTAGATGCGCGCGGGAATCGCGCCGTGTGGGGACGGGATCGAGAGCGGTGCAACGTGGGCGAGCTCGGGCGGCTCGGGGTTGGTGGCAAAGCGGGCCTGCGCGTAATAGGCGCGGGCCTCGGCCGCCGTCAGGGTCTCGTAGGCCGGGCGGCCGGCGTCCTGGAAGGCCTTGTAGACGGCAGCGGCATCGGGATCGAGCACAACGGGCATCGGGAGTGACCTCGGGGGTGTTTCGGGTCGGGGGCAATCGGAAGACGATGCCCGCCTCGCGCCCCTGGGAGGGGCGTTCGACTATCCCATTCGGCAGCCGGTCTGGCCAGACGGGGCCCGGAAGGGCAGGGTTGCCGCCCTTCCCCCGCCGTATTCGCCGTGTTAACCGGAGGGCCTGCGAGCGGCGGTATCCTCTATAAAATGTCCAGCAAGCCCGATTCGCTGTTGAAGCCGCGCGAGATGTTTCGAACCATTACTCTGACAGGTCTTGCGGCGCTTTTGGCCGCCACTGCACTGACGGTTGCGACGCCGGCTCGGGCGCAAATCGGCACGATCTTTTCCGATCCGCCGCCGTTGCGGCCGCCCGGCAACATTCCGCGTGGCCAGCCGCAGCCGCAGCAGATCCCCGATGACGACGAAGAGGTGCCGGAGCTGCCACCGCAGGGCCGCGTGCTGCCGTCGCGCCCGATGCCTCCGCCGCCTCAGGGGCGGCAGGGAAATGTGATGCCGGGGCCGGTCGAGACCCAGCCGCTGGCGCCGCCGCCGGGCTCCACCGTCGCCCCACCCAACCAGCCGCCGCCCGTTGCGGTCGCGCCGCCAGGAGGCGCTCAGCCGGGCGCGCCGGGGCGCCAGCCGCAACAGAAGGGCGGGCCGGGCGGCGCCGTGCCGCAGACCCCGGCGAGCCTGCAGCCGGGCGACGAGGTGGTCACCGAACCGCCGGCGCAGAAGATCGTGAACAAGAAGGCGACGTTCTCCGGTCTCGACAAGATCACCGGGCGCATCATCAATTTCGACGAGGAGATCGGCGAGACCGTCCAGTTCGGCGCGCTCAGGGTCAAGACCGACGCCTGCTACACGCGGCCGGCGACGGAGGCCACCAATACGGACGCCTTCGTCGAGGTCGACGAGATCACCCTGCAAGGGGAGGTGAAGCGGATCTTCTCGGGCTGGATGTATGCGGCAAGCCCGGGCCTGCACGGTGTCGAGCACCCGATTTACGACATCTGGCTCACCGACTGCAAAGAGCCGCAGCAGACGATCGCCACCGCGGCACCGGATCCTGCGACCAAACCGCCGCCTCCGCCGCCGCCCGCGCAGAAGAAGGCCGCGCCCAAGCAGGTGCAGCAGCGTCCGCCGCAGCCCCTGCCGCCGATCCAGCAGCAGCAACCGGCACCACCGCCGCCCCCGCCGCCGGAGCAGCGGCCGGGTCTGTTCGGTATCCCCGGGTTTGGCCGCTAGGCCAAATCCCCGGGTTTGGCCGCTAGGTCAGATCTCGCAGCTTCGGCTGCTAAGCCGGCTATCGATTATTGTCGCGAGGCGATGATCTCGAGCGCGCGTGCGCCCGGGATGGCTTCGCCCGACGAGAGCCTGAGGAAATCGCCGGGCTCGCCGGCCAGCGCCTTGTCGAGCAGCGCGGTGTAGCGACGTCGCGAGATCTCGACGGCGCCGAAGCTTTTCAGATGCTCGGTGACGTATTGGGTGTCGAGCAGCTCGAAGCCGCCATGGATGAGCCGCGCGACCAGATGCACCAGCGCGACCTTGGAGGCGTCGCGCGCGGTGTGGAACATGCTCTCGCCGAAGAACGCCCGTCCCAGGCTGACGCCGTAAAGTCCTCCGACGAGGTCCTCGCCCTGCCAGGCCTCGACGCTGTGGCAATGGCCGAGCTCGTACAGGCCGCCATAGAGGTCACGGATGCGCTTGTTGATCCAGGTGTCCTCGCGTCCTTGCTGCGGCGCGGCGCAGCCGGCGATCGTCGCCTTGAATGCGGTGTTGACCGTCACGCGAAACGCATCCGAGCGCACGGTGCGCGCGAGCCGCGAGGCGACGCGAAATCCAGCGAGGGGGATGACACCGCGAAGCTCCGGCTCGACCCAAAACAGGGTCGGATCGTCGGCGCTTTCCGCCATCGGGAAGATGCCGCAGGCGTAGGCGCGCAGCAGCACGGCCGGGGTGATTTCAGACGAAGCGGAGTCACGCGAAGTCATGGTGCGCAATCATAGCAGGATCGCGATGCGGTTGCGATGGGGCGCAGTTGGGCGCCAGCTCAGCCCGCGGCGGCGGTGCTGGTCTTGCCGAGGCTCGGGGGCACGCGACCGAACTTCAGCACGATCCGGGTTCCCGAATGCGTGGGATCGCGCTCGACCGCGGCGTCGAGCTTGGAGGCCATGGCCGCGACGATACGCTGGCCCATGCCGGTGGAGCGCGGATCGGCCTTGACGTTGTCGCCGACGCCGTTGTCGGTGATCGACAGCAGGAGATCGTCACCTTGCGCGTTCAGCTCGACATGGATGGGGCCGGCGCCATCGGGATAGGCGTATTTCACCGCATTCATCACCAGCTCGTTGACGATGATGCCGACGGCGACCGCGCGGTCGGGGTCGATCTCGATCGGCTCGGCCTTCAGCGTCAGGCGCGACATCCGGTTGCCTTCGGCCGAGCGGCGGAGATCCTCGAGCAGCGAGTCCAGATACTGGTTCAGGACCACGCTCTTCAGGTCCTGCGAGGTGTAGAGTCGGCGATGCACCTGCGCGACCGCGGCGACGCGGCCCATCGCATTGGTCAGGGCCGCCTTGACCTCGTCCTGCGCGGCGGAACTGGCCTGCAAATGCAGCAGCGAGGCGATGATCTGGAGCGAGTTGCCGACGCGGTGGTTGACCTCGCGCAGCAGCATCTCGCGCTCGGCGGCAAGCGCCGCGTAACGGTCGCGCGAGGCATGGATCTCGGCCTCGGCTTCCTCGCGCGCCTTCTGCAGTTCGGCTTGGCGCAGCGCGCCCTCGCACGCGACGTGGAGCAGGGGGATGAAATCGCCGGTGACGTCCTTGACGAGATAATCGGAAGCGCCCGCCTTCAGCGCAGTGACGGCGATGCTGGAATCCTGCGAGGCCGTGACGAACACCACCGGCGGCGCGCCCGGGATCGCCATGACCTGCTCCAGCGTCTCCAGGCCGTCGAGGCCGGGCATGTACTGGTCGAGCGCCACGACATCGATGCCGCCCTCGGCCCCGGCGCGGCGGATGCGCTCCAGGCCCTCCTCGCCGCTCGCGGCATGCACGACCCGGTAGCCGCGGCGCGTCAGGCCGCGTTCGACCAGGTGCGCCAGCGCACCGTCGTCATCGATGTAGAGCAGGGTGGGCGTGCGCTGGTTCATGGGGCGGCGGGCGGGACCTGGATGACCGAGAAGAACAGGCCGAGCTGCCGGATGGCATTGGCGAAATTCTCGTAGTTGACGGGCTTGGTGATGTAGACGTTGCAGCCGAGCTCGTAGCAGCGCTTGATTTCCTGGCTGTCGTCGGTGGTGGTCAGCACCACGACGGGCGAGGCCTTCAGGTATTTGTTTTCCTTGATCTGCTTCAGGATGTCGATCCCGGTCATGTCGGGCAGGTTGAGGTCGAGCAGGATCAGGAGCGCGTTGCCCTTCTGCACGAGCCCGCTGCCGTCCGCGCCGAACAGGTGCTTCATCGCATCCGTGCCGTTCTGGAAGGAGACGATCTCGTTATTGACCCCCGAGCGGCGGATGTTGCGCTCGATCAGGCGGGCGTGGCCCTCGTCGTCCTCGATCATGATGATGGTGACTGGCTGGGTCATCGTTCTGCGTTCCGGTTGCTCTCATTCCAGGCGATCGGCAGCGTGATGGTGAAGGTGCTGCCCGCGTTCAGTTCCGATGATACCGACATGGTGCCGCCGAGGCGACGCACAAGTGCACGCACATGCGCAAGACCGATGCCCTGGCCGGGCTTGTCCTGGGTTCCCGCCCGGCGGAACAGGTCGAAGATGCGCTGGTGATCCTTCGGATCGATCCCGCGGCCATTGTCGCTGATCTCGAAGATAGCGTAGCCGAGCTTGGTCCGCCCGCGGATTCTGATCTCGCCGGGCACGCCGCTTTTCAGGTACTTGATGGCGTTGTCGATCAGATTGGAGAAGATCTGCTCGAGTGCGAGGCGGTCGCTCACGATATGAGGCAGCGGCTCGAGGCGGATCTCGGCCTGTGCTTCCGCCGCCTGATGCGCCAGCGTCGACACGACGGCCTCGATCAGCTCGCCCGTGTCGACCTTCACCGGCTGGAATTCGCGCCGGCCCTCGCGGGTGAGGTTGAGGATGGCCGAGATCAGCCGGTCCATCTTGGCGATCGACGTCTTGATGAAGCCGAGCGCTTCGGAAAAGTCCTCGGAAAGCTGCTTATCGGCGCCCTCGAGTACGATCTCGCCCGGCCCGGCGGGGGCCAGCGGCGCGCCCTCCGCGGAAACCTGGGCGAGGCTGCCGATGCGGCGGAAGATGTCGCCGCTGAGCTCTTCGAGCTCGCTGGTGAAGCCCATGATGTTGACGAGCGGCGAGCGCAGATCGTGGCTGACGATATAGGCGAAGCGCTGGATCTCGTCGTTGGCCTCGCGCAGGTCGGCGGTGCGCTCGTCGACGACGGATTCCAGATTGACGTTGGCATCGCGCAGGCGCGCTTCAGCCTCGTCCCGGGCGCGGGCCGAGCGCCGCACCAGCCAGGTCGAGATCAGCGCCAGCACAACGACCAGACCGGAGCCGATACCGGTCATCGATGCAGCCAGGGTCTGGCTGCGGTCGGAGTTGGCGGAGCGGATCTGGAACAGCCGCTCTTCCTCGCGGATCATCGCGTTGGCCTGGTTGGTGATCGTGGTCGTGCTGTTGCTGCGGGCTGCCTCACGGACGAGCTCCGTGGCCCGGTCGAGCTGACCCTGCTTGACGAAGGTCATCTCGCGCGAGAACTGGTCGAGCCGGGTCTCGATCGCCGCGCTCAGCTTCTCGATACTTTCACGTTGCGCCTGGTTGTCACCGATCTGGCGCGTGAGCTTGTCGAGCGCCGGTACGATGGCCGCGACGGCCTTCTCATGGTCCGACTGAAAATCCGGTCCCCGCGTCAGGAGAAAGCCGCGGGCGCTGCTCTCGGCGCGCCGGACTTCGAGCAACAGGGCGTTGATCTGGTTCTCAACCTCGATGGTGTGAACCACCCATTTGCCGTCCTCGCGCGCCTTGTTGACGAGATAGACCGAGCCGGCGCTGATGACGGTCAGAATCAGAAGACCCGCCGCGATCAGCAGGATCTGCCAGAATGCGCGCCGTCGTTGGGCTTCGGCCGTCACGACGGCCTCACTCTGTCACATTCAGTGGAAATCAAAGCGCCCCCATGGAACTGTCCCCGCGTCGAGAACGCAATAGGGGCCAAAGGGTTCCCGCCGGAACGGGATTTATTGCGGGGTGGGTTCCTTGCCGGCCAGGTACTGTTCCAGCCAGTGGATGTGGTAATCGCCGTTGATGATGTCGTCTTCCCGCACCAGCGCGCGGAACAGCGGCAGCGTGGTCTCGATGCCTTCCACCACCATCTCGTCCAGCGCCCGGCGGAGCCGCATCAGGCATTCGGCGCGGGTTTTGCCGTGCACGATCAGCTTGCCGACCAGGGAATCGTAATAGGGCGGGATCGTGTAGCCCTGGTACACGGCGGAATCGATCCGCACCCCCAGTCCGCCGGGCGGATGGTATTGCAAGATGCGGCCGGGTGAGGGGCGGAAGGTCTGGGGATGCTCGGCGTTGATCCGGCACTCGATCGCATGGCCGATGACCTGGATCTCGTCCTGCTTGGCCGGCAGGTCGCCGCCGGCGGCGATGCGGATCTGCTCCAGCACGAGGTCGATGTCGGTGATGCTCTCGGTGACGGGATGCTCGACCTGGATGCGCGTGTTCATCTCGATGAAGTAGAATTCGCCGTCCTCGAACAGGAATTCGATGGTGCCGACGCCGAGATATTTCATCTCGCGCATGGCCTTGGCGCAGGTCTCGCCGATCTTGGCGCGCGCGGCGGCGGCCAGCACCGGTGAGGGGCCTTCCTCCCAGACCTTCTGGTGGCGGCGTTGCAGCGAGCAGTCGCGTTCGCCGAGATGGATGGCGCCGCCGCGGCCGTCGCCCAGGATCTGGATCTCGATATGGCGCGGCTTCTGGAGGTATTTTTCGAGGTAGACGGACGCATCGCCAAAGGCGGACTTGGCTTCGTTGGCCGCCGTCGACAGCGCCACCTGGAGGTCAGCCTCGCTGTGCGCCACCTTCATGCCGCGACCGCCGCCGCCGGCTGCGGCCTTCACCAGCACCGGAAAACCGATCTGCCTGGCGATCCCCATCGCGTCGTCGTCGGGCCCGACGGCGCCGTCGGAGCCGGGCACCACGGGGATGCCGAGCCGCTTGGCGGTCTTCTTGGCCTCGATCTTGTCGCCCATCAGGCGGATATGCTCGGCCTTGGGACCGATGAAATGCAGATTGTGCTCGCCGAGGATTTCCGCAAAGCGGGCGTTCTCCGACAGGAAGCCGTAGCCGGGATGCACGGCATCGGCGCCGGTGATCTCGCAGGCCGCGAGCAGCGCGGGCACGTTGAGATAGCTGTCCTTGGACGCGGGCGGGCCGATGCAGACGCTTTCATCCGACAGGCGCACATGCATGGCGTCGGCGTCGGCGGTGGAGTGCACGGCGACGGTGGCGATCCCGAGCTCCTTGCACGCCCTGAGGATGCGAAGGGCGATCTCGCCGCGATTGGCTATGAGGATTTTGTCGAACATGATGCCTCGGGGCGAATGGGGAATAGCGAATGGCGAATGGGAAGAGCAGCTATTTGCTACTCGCTATTCGCCACTCCCTCACTCAATGATCACGAGCGGCTCGCCGTACTCGACCGGCTGGCCGTCCTCGACCAGGATCTGCGTCACTGTGCCGGCGCGCGGCGAGGGGATCTGGTTCATGGTCTTCATGGCTTCGATGATCAGCAGCGTCTGGCCGACCGAGACCTTGCTGCCGACCTCGATGAACGGCTTGGCGCCGGGCTCCGGCGCCCAATAGGCGGTGCCGACCATCGGCGACGTCACGGCGCCGGGATGCTTCGACAGGTCGGGTCCGGCGGCGGCAGGCGCGGCGGAGGCGGCCGGCAGGGCGGCTGGAGCGGCAGCCATCGGCACCGGCATGGTCGCGGCGACGCTGAGGTTGCGGGCAACGCGCAGGCGCAGGCCTGCACGTTCGATCTCGATCTCGGTGAGGCTGGTCTCATCGAGCAGCAGAGCAAGCTCGCGGACGAGCGCGGAATCCTCGCTGGAAAACTTTGCGGCTGCTTTGTCGTCTGGCTGGCGCGCCATGTTCTTTGATCCGAATGTTCTGTTTGATGAGGGGGCTTCAGGCTTTGGGCTTGATGGCAAGCTTGGCGGCAAGGCCCTGGATGGCGAGACGGTAACCCTCGATGCCGAAACCGCAGAGCGAGGCGAAGGCCGCGCGTGCCGTGTAGGAGTGGTGACGGAAGCTCTCGCGGGCGTGGATGTTGGTCACATGCACCTCGACCGTCGGGATCTGCACCGCGAGCAAGGCGTCGTGCAGCGCGATCGAGGTATGGGAATAGCCGCCGGCGTTGATGATGATGCCCTTCATCTTGCGCGCATGCGCCTCGTGGATGAAGTCGATCAGCTCGCCCTCGCGGTTGGACTGCCGGCAATCGGCCTTGAGGCCGAAGGTCGCCGCGGTCTCCCGGCACAGCGCCTCGACGTCGGCCAGCGTGGCGTGGCCGTACTTCTCCGGCTCGCGCGTCCCCAACATGTTGAGGTTCGGCCCGTTGAGGACGAGGATCGTGTCGGTTGCTGGTTCGGCCATTCCAATCCCGGCAGGTGCTTCGGCGTGGCGGGGTTATAGGTAACAAAGCGGCCCAGGGGAAGCCTTGAAGGGCCTCCCAGGGGCCTTCAGGTACCTCATCCCCGGTGCAAAAACCTGTGCGGAAGCCACGGAAATTGCTTGTTAACCAGTTCTAATCGTGGCTGCCGGAGGGAAGCTCGCCGGGGAGGGCGACGCATAGCCCAAAGGCCCCTGCCGATGTCTCGGCAAGGGCCCATTCGGGTTCAGCGAGGCAGCTTAGCCTTCGATGATGTAGACGATCTCGCGCGTCTGCGGACGGACGATGATGTATTGGCCGCGGACGTAGATCACGTCATAGCCGCGCCACTCCGGATAGATCTCGACGATCCGGGGCGGGAGCGGATGGAAGCGAACGGACGCCGGGATCGAGGCACCCACCGAGATGTTGAAGTTGACGTTGGTGGTCTCTTCGATCTTGGTCGACTTGATCGCGGTGGAGATTTCGGTCCGCTTCTCGGGAGGCGGAGCGGAAGCGGTCGCAGAGGCGGTGCCGGTCGTGGTCTGAGACTTGGTGTCGCCAGCCTTGCTGTCCGCGCCCTTGGTCTGGGCGTTCATGTTGCCGCTCTTGGTATCTGTCTCAGAGCTCTTGGACTTGTCCATTTGGGACTTGTCCATCGTGCTCTTCGACTTGTCCTGCATGGACTTGTCCTGCGCGCCCTGGGCGTGCTCGCCCTTCGCCGAGCCGGCCTTGTCTTCAGCCGCGTTCTTGTTCATCGCGCCGGGCTTTTCCATTCCGCCGGACTTCTCCGCGGCACCGGATTTCTCCATCGCGCCCGAGGACTTCTCCTCGGCGGCTCCGCCCGGCTTCATGGCGCCGCCGGCCTGACCGACGGTGCCCTTGTCCCGGCTCATGGCGCCGCCATGTTCCGCCGCGCCACCCGAAGGCTGCGCATGCTGCGCCGGCTGCTGTTGCGTCGGCTGTGCGCCGGCCGCACCACCGGTGTCGCCTTTCATGCCCTGTGCGTTCGCCACACCGGCGCCCGCGACAAGAGCGGCCGCGGCAACCGAGATCATAAAGCGGTTCAACATAGAATTCTCCTCAGGTGGTTCTTTGCGTCATTGCCCGCGCCGACAACGAAAGGAGGTTTGAGTTGTTCCGGAACTTCGCCTGTTCCGCGGCATTTGTTTGTTGAACGCCAGATGAATGACCTGGCACGAAGACGCCAACGTTCGGCGCAAGAAAAAGGCCGGCTTTTGCAGCCGGCCCCTTGGTGCTGTCAGAACTGCGAAACGTCTGATCAACAAGTCGCCTTGCCGCAGCGGGCGATGCCGATCTTTTCCTTCAGACCTTCGACGCCGACCGCGCCGATCACGATCTGCTTGCCGATGACGTAGCTCGGCGTGCCGTTCATGCCCATCGCTTCGGCGAGCTTGAAGTTCTCCTCGATGGTGGCGCGCACCTCGGGGCTGTTGATGTCCTTCTCGATCCTGGCGGTGTCGAGGCCGGCCTCCTTGGCCGCTTGAAGTGCGCGTGCCTTGTCCGCGGCGCCGCGTCCGCCGAGCAGCTTCTGGTGGAAGTCGAGATATTTCTTGCCGGAGGGATCCTGCATGTGCACGGCGACCGCGACCTGCGCCGCCTCCACCGAACCCTGGCTCAGCACCGGAAACTCCTTCAGCACGACCTTCAGCTTCGGATCGGCCTTCATGAGGGTGAGCATGTCGTCCATCGCGCGCTTGCAGTAGCCGCAATTGTAGTCGAAGAACTCGACGAAGGTGACGTCGCCGTCCTTGTTGCCGAGCACGACCTGGCGCGGCGAGTTGAAGATCGCGTCCGCGTTCTGCGCGACGCTGGCCTCGTGCTTCTGCGTTTCGGCCGCGGCCTGACGCTTGCTGAGCTCGGTCATGGCCTCCTCGAGCACCTCGGGATGGCTGACGAGATAGTTCTTGATGATCGCCTCGATGTCGGTGCGCTGGCTGTCGGAGAAACTGTCGGCCGACGCGGGCGCGGCTGCGCCGAACAGGGCGAGCGCAAACAACGCGGGAGCAAGCAGGCGCAGCGAAGGCATAGGCAAAATCCTCTTATCCAAAGCAGGTTTCGAGAAACGTCCCGGCGGACTTAAAGCTCGGTGTCGTGACGTCGCGGAGTCGGGCGTCGTTCTGGTCATTTCAATTGCGCGGCGACTTCGCCGCCACGATGTCGTCGGCCTTGACCCATCCGGGCGTGCCGACGGCAAAACGGGTTTTCGCGCGCGTGGCAAGCTCGCGGGCGGTCTTGTTGTCGCCGCGCAAGTAAGCGGCCTGTGCCGAGGCGAGATCGGCCTCGGCATATTCTCCCTTCCGGCCGTAGGCCATCGCGAGCTGGGTATAGCCGAGCGCCGCCTCAGGCTCTCGCGCCACTGCGGCGCGGAGAATCCGAACGGCCTCGTCCGTGTAGGCCTTATTATCGGTTCCAACCAGAGCCTGCCCAAGTAACATCTCGATGAGGGGTGAATTGTTCGAGAGTGCGACAGCCTTGCGCAGGGCCGGGATCGCCTCGGCCGGCTTGCCGCTTTCCAGCAGGGCCTGGCCGCGCACCTCGTAGAAGTACGGGTTGTTCGGCTGGACCTGGATCAGCGCGTCGATCTGGGTAAGCGCGCTGCGCAAATCGCCGTGCAGATAGGTGCTGATGGCGCGGGCGTAGCGCGCCGGCATGCTGTCATTGGTCTGGGGATAGCGGCGGTACACCGTCTCGGGCCGCTCCATGAAGGCGGATATCTTGGCGCGCACCATGTCGTGGCGGAGCTGGAGCGCGGGATCGTCCTTCTTGTTCCAGTAGGGGCTGGAGCTTGCGAACTCCTGCAGCGCTGCGACGCGTTCGGCCGGCATCGGATGCGACTGCAGATAGGGATCGGCGCCGCGCGCGGCGAACAGGCTCTCGCTGGTGAAGCGCTTGAACGTCTCGTACATGCCCTTCGGGGACTGCTGGGTCGCGGTCAGGAATTTCACGCCGGCTCGGTCGGCGTTCTCCTCCTGCTGGCGCTGGTAGGACAGCAGCGTCCGGCGGATCACCTCCTGCGGAGCGGAGATCGCGGCGGCGCCGGCATTGGCGAGCCCGTTGTTGCCTGCGCTGCTGCGCTGGGTGCTGCCGGCGGCGATCGCGCCGGCGCCGAGCAGCATCGCGATGATCATCTGGGTCTGGGCGGCGGCGAGTTGCTCGCGCAGCTTGGACAGGTGGCCGCCGGCCAGATGCCCGGTCTCGTGCGCGAGCACGCCGATGATCTGGTTCGGCGTTTCCGATTGAAGGATCGCGCCCCAGTTGACGAAGATGCGGCGGCCGTCCGCGACGAAGGCGTTGAACGAGCCGTCGTTGAGGATCACCATCTGGATGTTCTGCTTCTCCAGACCCGCGGCACGGAGGATCGGGCGCGTGTATTCGCGCAGCAGCTGCTCGGTCTCGGTGTCGCGCAGCACTGGCGGCCCCTTGGCCTGCGCGCGCGCGGCCGAGAACGGCGTCAGCGCGATCGCCGCAGCCGTGACGAGGGCGGTGAGGGCGGAGGCCTTCTTGCGCAATGCGATTTGGAGCGACATCAAACGGTCTTGGTCAAACGGTCGGGACAGCTGTTTCGTGATTGGTTTTGGCGATTGGCGGCGGACCGGATACGCGATATGCCCTTGTGAGCCTTACCCCTTATGAGCCGTACAATGCGGCCAGTCTGGGGCGCAAGCGCCCCGTTTTCCGGACCGGTCGCGCCGGCCCGCCAGCGAAATAGCAGAATTCGATGCACGATGCGACATTGAGGAACCGGTTGGGGCAGTGGCTCGCGCCCTCCCGCCGCAGCGATGTTCCCCCGTTTATGGTGATGGACGTTATGGCCGCGGCGGCCCGAATCGAGGCTGCCGGGGGCCATGTCATCCACATGGAGGTCGGCCAGCCCGCGGCCGGGGCGCCCAGGACCGCGATCGCCGCAGCTCATGCGGCGCTCAAGGCGGGGCGGATCGATTATACCTCCGCGCTCGGCATCCCCTCCTTGCGCGAGCGCATCGCACGCCATTATCGCGATGCCCATGGCTGCGACGTCAGCCCTGACAGGATCGTGGTGACCACCGGCTCCTCCGGCGGGTTCATCCTGGCCTTCCTGTCGATGTTCGAGCCGGGCGACCGCGTCGCCGTGACGGTGCCCGGCTATCCGCCCTATCGTCACATCCTCACTGCGCTCGGTTGCGAGCCGGTGCTGATCGAGACCACCAATGACACGCGCCATGCGCTGACCGGCGAGGCCTTGCTCGCGGCCCACCGCAAGGCGCCGCTGAAGGGCGTGCTGGTTGGCAGCCCTGCCAATCCGACGGGAACGATGATGTCCCGCGAAGCGCTCGCCGGCCTCATCACGGCGGCGGAAGACGCCGGGATCCGCTTCATCTCGGACGAGATCTATCACGGGCTCGACTATGCGTTTCCGGCGGTCACCGCGGCCGCGCTCTCCGAGCACGCACTCGTGATCAACTCGTTCTCGAAGTATTTTTGCATGACCGGATGGCGCGTCGGCTGGATGGTCGTCCCCGAAATTTTGGTGCGGCCGATCGAGCGGCTGCAGCAGAACCTGTCGATCTCGGTGCCGTCGCTCTCGCAGATCGCCGCCGAAGCCGCCTTCGACGGTGCGGCCGAGATGGAGGCGATCAAGCACGGCTATCAGGAAAACCGGCGGATCTTGATCGAGGGATTGCCGAAAGCCGGCCTCAGTAAATTCCTGCCCGCCGATGGTGCATTTTATCTCTATGCCGACGTCTCGAATTTTACTTCCGACAGTTTCGAGTTCGCCAAGCAGATGCTGGAGCAGGCACGCGTTGCGGCCACCCCCGGCGTCGATTTCGATCCCCTTCACGGCCGCTCGTTCATTCGCTTTTCCTATGCGCGCTCGCCCGAAGAGATGCGCGAGGCAGTTGACCGGATCGCTCACTGGCTTAAATAGCCGCCAGTTTTCGACCACGTCCGGAGTTCATCTTGTCTGACCGATCTGTCCCGACCGTTGCTGCACCGCATTTCTCTCTCGCCGCGTTGATGTGGCCGACCTGGCCAGGCGAAACCGTCGGTGCGGTGCGCGCCATCGTGCTGGTTGTGCTCGGCACCTTCTTGATGACGCTATCAGCCAAGGTGAGCCTGCCGCTGCCCTACGTGCCGATGACGTTGCAGACGCTGGTGGTGCTGATGATCGGCGCTGCCTATGGCTGGCGTCTTGGCAGCGCAACCATGATCGCTTATCTCGCCGAGGGCGCGCTTGGCGCGCCGGTTTTTGCCGGGCCGGTGGGTGGAATTGCACCACTGGTCGGCCCGACCGCGGGCTATCTTTTCGGTTTCATTGCGGCCGCTTTCGTGACCGGCTGGCTCGCCGAGCGCGGCTGGGATCGCAGCGTGATGCTGCTGTTTGCAGCGATGGCTGCGGGCCATCTCGTCATTTTGGCTGCCGGCTTCGGCTGGCTGGCGTTCGGCCTTGGTCTCGGCCTTGCGAAGGCCTGGCAGGTCGGCATCGTGCCGTTCATTGCGGCTTCGCTGGTCAAGAATGCGCTCGGCGCGACATTGATGCCGGCGGCCCGACGACTGATCGAGCGCCGCCGGTAAAGCGGGCAAAGAGTTCGCGGTTCCAATTGACAGGGCCGGCCAAGTTGATCTTGGCTGGCCCAGCGTTTTGAGGGGGAGTGAAACGATGACGACGACAACGATGGCGGGTGCGCCGATTGCGCAGCCCGCAGCAAAGCCGTGGTACAAGGTTCTCTACGTCCAGGTGCTGATCGCCATCGTGCTCGGCGCCATCGTCGGCTGGCTCTGGCCGACGGTCGCCACCAACGAATGGATCAAGGCGCTCGGCGACGGCTTCATCAAGCTAATCAAGATGGTGATCGCCCCGATCATCTTCTGCACCGTCGTCTCCGGCATCGCCCATATCCAGGATGCCAAGAAGGTCGGCCGCATCGGCGTCAAGGCGCTGGTCTATTTCGAGGTTGTCTCGACTTTCGCCCTGGTGATCGGGCTCATCATCGGCAATCTGGTGAAGCCGGGCGCAGGCTTCGGCAGTGGGGCGGCGAACGAGGCGGCGGTTGCAAATTACGCCAAGCAGGCCGCGGGTCAGAAGTCCGTCGACTTCGTGCTGCACATCATTCCCGACACCGTGGTCGGCGCCTTCGCGCAGGGCGAAATCCTCCAGGTGCTGCTGTTCTCGGTGCTGTTCGGCTTTGCGATCATGAGCCTCGGTGAGCGCGGTCACACCATCCGCAGCTTCATCGACGATGCCGCTCATGCCGTCTTCGGCGTCATCTCCATCGTGATGCGCGCAGCGCCGATCGGCGCGTTCGGCGCGATGGCCTATACGATCGGCAAGTTCGGCACCGGCGCGATCCTCAATCTGGTCGGGCTGATCGCCACCTTCTACGTCACCGCGGCGCTCTTCGTCTTCGTCGTGCTCGGCATCATCGCGCGCCTCGCTGGGTTCTCGATCTTCAAGTTCCTGGCCTACATCAAGGACGAGCTGCTGATCGTGCTCGGCACCTCGTCCTCGGAAAGCGCACTGCCATCTTTGATGGAAAAGCTGGAGCGGCTCGGCTGCTCCAAGTCGGTGGTCGGTCTCGTGGTGCCCACGGGATATTCGTTCAACCTCGACGGCACCAACATCTACATGACGCTGGCGACGCTCTTCATCGCGCAGGCGCTCGGCTACGATCTCAGCTTCAGCCAGCAATTGACCATCCTGGTCGTGGCGATGCTGACCTCGAAGGGCGCCTCCGGCATCACCGGCGCGGGCTTCATCACGCTCGCGGCGACGCTCGCCGTGGTCGACCCGCGCCTTGTGCCGGGCATGGCGATCGTGCTCGGCATCGACAAGTTCATGAGCGAGTGCCGTGCGCTGACCAATCTGTGCGGCAACGGCGTCGCCTGCGTGATCGTCGCCTGGTGGGAGGGGGAGCTCGATCGCGACAAGCTCAACGCCAACCTCGCCAAGCGGATCGACCCGACCGACATGGAGACGGCGATCACGACGGACTGATCCGCAGGCAGCGTCCGTCGGCGCAAGACGCGCCGTCAGGCCTTGAAGTAATAGGGCTGGTCGAGATCCTCGATCAGCCCTTTTTCCTTGGGCGCCCAGCCGAGTGCGGCGCGCGTCTCCGCGCTCGAGGTGGGAACATCGACGGCGGCAAACCGCGCGAACCAGCCGAAATGCGCCTCCGCTTCCTCGGCGGATTTCGAGACCACGGGCACGCCGAGCCTCTTGCCGATCACCTCCGCGATCGCCTTGAACGGCACGCCTTGCTCGGCGATGGCGTGATAGCGGCGCGCGGATGCGCCTTGTTCGAGCGCGAGCCGGTAGATCCGCGCGGCGTCGAAGCGGTGTACGGCCGGCCAGCGATTGCCGCCATCGCCGATATAGGCCGCCGCGCCTTTCTCGCGGGCGATCGCGATCAGGCGAGGGACGAAGCCGTGATCGCCCTCGCCATGGGTGGTGGGCGGCAGCCGCACGATGCCGGCCCGGATGCCCTGCTGCATGAGGTCTTCGGCGGCTGCTTCCGACACGCGCGGAAAGTGGCGAGCTGCGACATCGTCCTCGGTGGCGAGCCGTCCCGGCGCGAGCAATGCGACGCCCGAGGTGACGATCAGCGGGCGCTCGGATCCTTTCAGCGCCGCGCCGAGCGCGAGGATCGCGCGGCGGTCGAGCTCGCAATTCTCGGCGAATTTCGAGAAGTCGTGGTTGAAGGCGAGGTGCAGCACGCCGTCGGAGCCGGCCGCGCCGCTGCGCAAGGACGCGTGATCCTCCAGCGAGCCGTGATGGATTTCGGCGCCCATCGCGGTGAGGGCGTCCGCAGCGGCACCGGTCCGGGCGAGGCCGGCAACGCGATGGCCGGCGGCGATCAGGTCAGCAACGACGGCGGAGCCGACGAAGCCGGTGGCTCCGGTGACGAATACGCGCATGAGCAATCTCCAGGGAAGCAGTCGGGCTTGGCGGAGAGCAGCATCGGCGCTAGAATTATCCGGGTAAAGTAGTGACAGTATCAGGGTATAATAGCTAACAGGATGAGCGAGACCGCCTCCGCCGAAAATCTGCTCGGGGCCTACCTGAAGGACCGCCGCACCCGGCTCGATGCCGCCGCGTTCGGCTTTGCCGGCAGCCGCAGGCGTACGCCCGGCCTGCGCCGCGAGGAGGTGGCGCAGCGCGCCAATATCAGTCCCACCTGGTACACCTGGCTGGAGCAGGGCCGGGGCGGGGCGCCGTCGGCCGACGTGCTGGATCGCATTGCGCGCGCCCTGCTGCTGACCGATGTCGAGCGCGAGCATCTGTTCCTGATCGGCCTCGGCCGCCCCCCGGAGGTGCGCTACCAGGCCAGCGAAGGCGTTTCTCCGCGGCTGCAGCGGGTGCTCGACGCGCTTGCGTTCAGCCCGGCGCTGGTGCGCACCGCGACCTGGGACGTCGTCGCGTGGAATCGCGCCGCAACTGCGGTGTTGACCGATTACGGTGCGATCCCGCCGGGACAGCGCAACATCTTGCGCTTCATCTTCTGCGATCCGCGCGTGCGCGCCGCGCAATACGACTGGGACAGCGTGGCGCGCTTCGTCGTGGCCGCATTCCGGGCCGATGCCGCGCGCGCGGGCGCGGTCTCGCATGTCGCCGATTTCGTCGACGAGATGTGCCGGAGCAGCCCGGAATTCGCAAGCCTCTGGCGCGACAACGACGTGCGCCATCAGGGCGACGGCACCAAGCGGCTGCGCCATCCCGTGCACGGCACGATGTCGTTCGAATATTCCAGCTTCAACGTCGAGGGCCGTTCCGATCTCAGCATGATCGTCTACAACCCGGCGACGCCTGAGGATGCCGAGCGGATCAGAAAGCTTCTGACTGAGCGGGAAGGCTGACGGAATTTTCGACCTCGCGCGTTTAACCCGCATCTCGGACCTCGAAGGGGGGGCGATCGCGTGGGCAATGCGGCGGCAAATCAGACGGTAGCGCAGGCGGCGGAACATTTTGCGGCGGGGCGACCCGAGCGGGCAGGCGTGCTTTGCGAGGAGGTTCTGAAGGCCGAACCGGATCACGTGCCGGCGCTGCATCTGGCCGCCGTGGCCGCCTTCGTCACAGATCGCGCGGCCGAGGGCGCGGTGCTGCTGCGCCGCATCTTCACCGTCGATCCCGACCACGCGCCCGCGCTCGTCACGCTTGGCGATGCGCTGGCGGTGAAGGGAGAGCAGGAGGGGGCGGTGGCGGCGTTCCGGCGCGCCCTGATCCGGCGGCCCGACGATGCCGGCCTGCACAACAAGCTCGGCGTCGCGCTCGGCGAGCTCGCCCGCTTCGAGGAGGCGGAATCCGCCTATCGCGGTGCGCTGGCGCTCGATGCGCATCTGACCCGCGCCAGCTTCAATCTCGCCGTCGCGCTCGCCGGACAGGGACGGCTCGCCGAGGCGGAAGAAGCCTATCGCGCGGTCATTGCAAGAGAGCCTGCCTATCGTGGCGCCTGGCTCAATCTAGGCAATCTCCTGATGGACCAGGCGCGGCTCGACGAGGCGGAAACCGCGTATCGTCATGCCCTCGAGATCGACCCCGACGATGCCGGGGTGCTCTGCAATCTCGGCGCCGTGCTGTATCGGCGCGGGGCGCTCGAAGATTCCATCAGTTCGTACCGCCGTGCGATCGCGCTCGCGCCGGACCATGGTCCGGCGCAGCGCGTGCTCGGCCTCGTGCTGCACGAGGCCGGTCACCTCGGGGAGGCCGCCGCGATCTACCGGCAAATCTTTGCGCGGGATTCATCGGATCACGTCATCGCAAGCAATCTCGGTGCCTGTCTCTCCGAGCTCGGCACACTCGACGAGGCGATCGCCGCCTGCGAGCACGCGCTGCTCGTGCGGCCCGATCACGCCCCGGCCTGGACCAATCTCGGCATCATCTTCGAGAAGCAGGGTCGCGCGGAGGATGCGGTTGCTGCACATCGCTGCGCGGTCGCGGCCGACCCAGCCTACGCCAAGGGCCACGCCAATCTCGCGGTCGCCCTGCGCAATGCCGGCGAGATCGACGCGGCGCTCGCGGCCTCGCATCGTGCAATCGCGCTCGATCCGGAGCAGCCGCTCGCACAGTACAACCACGCGCATTTCCTGTTGATGAACGGCGACTTCGCGGCCGGCTTCGAAGCCTATCGCTGGCGGCGCAAATGCAGGACGTTGTCGGACGGCGATCCCACCTTCAGCGAGCCGGAATGGCAGGGCGAGCCGCTCGACGGCCGCACCTTGCTGCTGTTCGCCGAATACGGGCTCGGCGATGCCCTGCATTTCGTGCGCTATGTGCCGATGGTCGCCGCGCGCGGCGGCAAGATCGTGCTCCAGGTCCAGCCGGCGCTGGCGCTTCTGTTGCGGCAGCTCCCCTATGTCACCGTGGTCGCGCGCGGCGAGCCGCTGCCGCCATTCGATTTGCAAATTCCGTTGATGAGCCTGCCGCGGATCTTCGGCACCACGCTTCACACGGTGCCGGCCGACGTTCCGTATCTTCATGCCGATTCCGCAAAGGTCTCCCGGTGGCGCGCGGCGCTTGCGGATGTGACGGCGCTGAAGGTCGGCGTGGCATGGGCCGGCAATATCAAGCACAAGGGCGACCGGCAGCGTTCGCTCTCGGCAGAGGCGGTGCTGCCGCGCCTGGTGATGCCCGGCGTGCAGCTCTACTCTTTGCAAAAGGAGCCGCGTCCCGAGGATGTTCCGGTGCTGGCGGCGCTCGGCAACGACGTCGTCGACCTTGCGCCTGCGCTTGCCGATTTCAGCGACACGGCCGCGGCGGTTGCCGCGCTCGATCTCGTCATCGCGGTCGATACCTCGGTTGCCCATCTCGCCGGCGCTCTCGCTCGTCCGGTGTGGATGCTGACGCCCTATGCGCTCGATTGGCGCTGGCTGCGCGAGCGCGAGGACAGCCCGTGGTATCCGACCATGCGCCTGTTCCGCCAGCGCGCCCCGCGCGAATGGGAGGATCCGCTGATGCGCCTGTCGGCGGCGCTTGCGGTGCTCGCCGCGCGTGGCGAAGGTTAGAAGCGCTCCGGCCGGTACGGCGCAGGATCGATCGCCGGCGTCTCGCCGCTCATGATCTCGGCGAGCAGACGTCCGGTCGCGGGTCCCAGGGTAAAGCCCTGATGGCCGTGGCCGAAATTCATCCAGAGGCCCGGGTGACGCGGAGCCTGCCCGAGCACCGGCAGCATGTCGGGCGTGCAGGGGCGGGTGCCGAACCAGGGATCCGGCTCGACGCGCTTGCCGAGGTCGATCAGCTCGCGCGCGGAGCCTTCCGCGCTGGCGAGCTGTACGGGTGTGGCGAGCGCATCCATGCCGGTCAATTCGGCGCCGGTGGTGATGCGGATTCCCTTCGCCATCGGCCCCATGGCGTAGCCGCCGGCTTTGTCGACCAGCGGCAGATCGAGCGATGCGCCGCCGCTGTAATGCATGTGATAGCCGCGCTTGCGCACCAGGGGGATGCGATAGCCGAATTTGGTGAGAAGGTCGGGCGACCACGGGCCGAGGGTGACGACGGCGTAGGCGGCATCGAGGCGCCCCTGGTCCGTGTCGACCGACCAGCCGGTCGCGGTCTGTCGCAACGACTGTGCATCGCCGAGCACGAGGGTGCCGCCGAGGCGCTCGAACAGCTCGGCATAGGCCGTGACCAGCGCGCCCGGATCGGACACCGTCCAGGTGTCGAGCCAATGGATCGCGCCGGGCAGGTCGTCACGCAAGAGCGGCTCGGCCCTGGCGAGCTCGCTGCCGGAGAGCACGCGGAAATTCACGCCGAATTCGCGGCGGTCCTCCTCCGCCGTCTTGATCGCGAGATCGAATGCAGCGGCGTCGCGATGCAGCATACGATAGCCGGCGCGACGGATCAGATTGTCGGCGTGAGCCTGCCGAATGAGGATGTCGTGTTCCGAAGTCGCATAGGCGATCAGTCGCGCCCACGCTTCGATCGCCTCGCGGTGACGCTTCGGCGCCGAGTGCCACCAGTAGCGGAGCAGGGGCTCGATATGGAGGTGAAGCGACGACAGGCTGTAGCGCACGTCGTTGGTGCGGCCGGTCGCGATCTTCAGGAGGGTCGCAAGGTCGCGCGGCATCGGATAGGGGCGGACCGCTTCGGCCTGGATCATCCCGGCGTTGCCGTAGCTGGTCTCGCGGCCCGGCTCCCTGCGGTCGACGAGCGTGACGGCCCAGCCGCGTTGCCGCAGATGCAGTGCCGCACTGACACCGACCATGCCGCCGCCGAGAACGATTGCGCTTTGCATCGGAAGAGTTCTCCTGTCTGACCGCGTCATTCCCAAGTGACGAAGCCGGGAGCGGACGATGGAGCCGGCGCCGCGGCGAGCCGCGCCAGGTCGGGCAAGAGGCGACGCGGTTCGGCAGCGCTGGAATCGCCAAGCTCGGACAATGCCGCTCCCCGTTCAGATTGCGAAAACGGCTTAGCACATCGGGACAAGTGCGAAACAAAAACGCCCGGCGGAGCCGGGCGTTCTGCAAGGGATGTTCGGCTCTACTCGCCGCCGCCGAAGCGGCGCGACCACCAGCCGGCGCGACGCGGGGCGGCCGGCGTTTCGCTGCCCGGTTCCGGCGCGGGCTCAGCTGCCGGCACCGGCGGGGCGACCGGTTCGGCCGCCTGCGCAACCGGCGCTGCCGGCTCGCTCGGGCTGCTCGACAGGAAGCTTACCTTTTCGCGGACCGTGGAGCGGCGCCGTGCGGCCTTGTCGTCGGTGGGTTCTTCCGCGGCGACGGGCTCGGGCTGGGCCGGTGCCTCGGTCTGCACCTCGGTGCGCGGCTCAGGCTGAGAAACGTGCGGCTCGGCGCTGTGCTCGGCTTGGGCAATCGGGGGCGCAGCCTCGCTGCCGAAACCGTCGAAATCGGCGACTGCGTCGCTCGCTTCCGGCGGCGCATTGACCGCGAGCTCGTCGCTGATGGAGCCGGCGAGACCGTCCTCGCCGCCACCACGCCGGCGACGGCCGCCGCGGCGTCCGCGCCGACGACGGCGGTCACCGTTGCCCTGCTGCTCGCCGCGAGCTCCCTGTTCCTCGCCTTCTTCGCCATCCTGCTCGGACTCGGCATCCTCTTCGCCTTCGCCGGACGCAACAGCCGCCTCGGGAAGGGTGGCAGGGCTATCCTCGCGCAACTCGCCCTCGCGCTGGCCGCCGCGGCCGCGCCGGCGCCGGCGCCGCTTGCGACGCTGGCCGTCCTGATCGATCGCGGCTTCGCCGGATGCCTGCTCCTCGGCGAGACCTTCGGTCTCTTCGGTTTCGACCTCGGATTCGGTCTCGATGTCGAAACCGTCCTCATCATCAAAAGCGTCTTCGATCACAGGTGGCGGGCTTGCAGCCGCCTGTGCCGCCAGCAGCGCCTTGGCGGCTTCCAGCGTATGCACCTGCTCGCCGCGGTCGATCAGGTAGGCCTGCGGCCCGGTGACGCTGGGATCTGCGATCACCGACAGGGTGACCTTGAAGCCGTTCTCGAGATCGCGCAGATGGCCGCGCTTGTGGTTCAGAACATAGAGTGCGACGTCGGTGCGGGTGCGGACCACAAGGTTGTGGGTCGCGCCCTTCATCAGGATCTCTTCGAGGCCGCGCAGCAGCTGCAGCGCCACCGAGGACACCGAACGGACATGGCCGGTGCCGCCGCAATGCGGGCAGGGATCGGTCGAGGATTCAAGCACGCTGGCGCGGATGCGCTGGCGCGACATCTCGAGCAGGCCGAAATGCGAGATGCGGCCGACCTGGATGCGCGCGCGATCCTGCCTGAGGCAGTCGGACAGCTTGCGCTCGACCGCGCGGTTGTTGCGCTTCTCGTCCATGTCGATGAAATCGATGACGATCAGGCCGGCGAGGTCGCGCAAGCGAAGCTGGCGGGCGACCTCTTCGGCCGCCTCCAGATTGGTCTTGAGCGCGGTGTCCTCGATATGGTGCTCGCGGGTCGATCGTCCGGAGTTGACGTCGATCGAGACCAGCGCCTCGGTCTGGTTGATCACGATGTAGCCGCCGGAGCGCAGTTGCACGGTCGGCGAGAACATCGCGTCCAGCTGGCTCTCGACGCCCATGCGCGAGAACAGCGGCTGGCCGTCGCGATACTGCCTCACCGCGCTGACATTGGCGGGCATCAGCATCTTCATGAAGTCGCGCGCTTCGCGGTAGCCGGACTCGCCGGCCACCGAGATCTCGTCGATCTCCTTGTTGTAGAGGTCGCGCAGCGAGCGCTTGATCAGCGAGCCTTCCTCGTAGACGAGGGTCGGGGCCTGCGACTTCAGCGTGAGGTCGCGCACCGTCTCCCACATCCGGATCAGGTACTCGAAATCGCGCTTGATCTCGGGCTTGGTCCGGGCGGCGCCCGCGGTGCGCAGGATGATGCCCATGCCCTCGGGCACGTCGAGGTCCTGCACCACTTCCTTCAGGCGCGAACGGTCCTGGGCCGAGGTGATCTTGCGGCTGATGCCGCCGCCGCGGGCGGTGTTCGGCATCAGCACGGCATAGCGGCCGGCGAGTGACAGATAGGTCGTCAGCGCCGCGCCCTTGTTGCCGCGCTCTTCCTTGACGACCTGCACCAGCATGACCTGGCGGCGCTTGATGACTTCCTGGATCTTGTACTGGCGGCGCGGGCGGAAGGTGCGTTCCGGGACTTCCTCCAGCACATCGTCGCCGCCGACGGATTCGACGTGCTCCTCTTCGGCTTCCTCGCCGTCCTCGTCCTCGTCGTCTTCCTCGTCGGACTCATGGAGAGGAGCATCGGAGCTCTCGTCGGCTGCGTACGCGGCGTCGGCCGGTTCGGTGGAGGCGGTCACGGCTTCAGCGAGAGCCTCGACATGCGTCTCGGCGGCGGAAGCCTCCGGCGGTTCGGCCGCGGTCTCGGTTGCGACCACGGGCTCGGCGCCGACGGCCGCGACAGGCGCGGGCGTCTCGCCGGCATGATCATGGTCGTGATGGCCGTCATGACCATGGTCATGATCGTGACGGTGATCGTCATCATGGCCATGCTGATGATCGTCGTGCCCGTGCGCCTCATGGTCATGATCGTGGTGATCATGGTCGCCATGTTCGTGGTCGTGATGTTCGTGGTCGTGATGCTCGTGGCCGACGTGCTCGCCGTGATGCTCTGCATCGGCGTGCAGATGCTCGCCCTCGTGCGGCGCCCCCTCGGTGTGCAGGGCCTCGCCCTCGATCGGCTGGGCGGCGGGATCGGCGCCGGCATCGAGGCCTTCGACGATGTCACTGCGCACGCGCTCGCCGTGACCGCGGCGACGGGCGTTGCGGTGGCGCGAACGGCGGCGGCCGTGGGAGCGGTTCTCGCTCTCTTCCTCGGCCTCGCGATGGGCCTGCTCCTCGGCCTCGATCAGCGCCTGCCGGTCGGCGACCGGGATCTGGTAATAGTCGGGGTGGATTTCGCTGAAGGCGAGGAAGCCGTGGCGGTTGCCGCCATATTCGACGAAGGCGGCCTGAAGCGAGGGTTCGACCCTTGTGACCTTGGCGAGGTAGATATTCCCGCGCAGTTGCTTGCGTTGTGCGGTCTCGAAGTCAAACTCTTCGACGCGATTGCCGCGGACCACGACGACCCGGGTCTCTTCCGGGTGGGTGGCATCGATCAACATCTTGTTGGGCATGTCTTAACTCTTGGCGGCGGCGGGCGCGATTCACCGTGGGCGCGTATCGCGCCGCCGGGTGACGCGACGGTCCACCTGATTCGGGGGTGAGGGGAAGGCCGAAACGCCGTCTCTCGCGCCTTGCCGAACCGGAAGCTTCAGGACCATGGCGGCGTGCGGGATTTTCACTCCGCAGCGTCGCGAATGGTCCTTCAGAATTCGTCGGCACAGTCTGGCGCATCAAGCGTCGGCCCGTATGAAACACTGGGCGGCGAGGCCGCCCTTCAATCAGTTGCTGTTGGCCAGGCATGGCGCGAGCGCGCTCGCCTTGGGGGATCACGAACCGCTCCCCTGGGATCAAGGGACCGGGTAATGGGTTACATCGCTGTCAGAACCGCCCGGGCAAGTGGAGTGGTAACCCGAGACCGTTCCGCCGCCGACGCTTGACCCGTTCCACCTCGCTGCCGCGCACCGCGCTGGCCTTAGAGGGAAATGGAAAACGCTGGAATTCCCAAACCTTGGGAGTTCCGGCGCTGCGCCGGCAGGCTGAATGCGACACAACCGGAAATATCGGCCGTCAGCATTCCGTACATACGAGGAATGAGCCATCCGTGCAAGGGAGCGTCGCATGGCGGTCACAGTCAGAGAGTTTCGCGCTTCCGTCATTAAGGATCAATTAACCCTGTGGTTCTATTGCGTTAAAAGGGCTGCTCGGAGGCACGGAATCGGTGGCGAGCCGCACAAATCAACGGGTCTTGCTGGTATGCGCGCTGCTGTGCGCCGCGGCATTGCCATGGGCTGATTCATCGCGTCTGAAGGCGGCGGAAAGCGAGCTGCAACCCGCTGTTGCGGCGTCGAATTTTCCAATCGCTTCGGGCGCCCGGCTGGCCGGCGATGGCAAGCAGACCCGCTTCATTCTCGACCTCGATCAGGCCATCACTTTCCGCGCCGTCACGCTGGCCGACCCCTTTCGGGTGGTCGTTGACGTGCCGCAGCTCAGTTTTCAGCTGCCCGCCGGCACGGGGGCGGGAGGACGCGGACTGGTGAAGGCCTTCCGCTACGGGCTCGTCATGCCCGGCGGCTCACGAATCGTGTTCGATCTGACGGGACCTGCCCGGATCGCCAAGTCCTACGTGCTCGAGGCGGCCAACGGCCAGCCGGCCCGGCTTGTGCTGGAGCTGGAGGAGGTCGACCGAGCCGCCTTCGTGCAGTCGCTCGCACCCGAAAACCGCCCCGAGTTGCGGCCCACGATCGCCGAGGCGCAGCCTGCAACGGCTCCCGCCGCGACTGGCCCTGACACGGCGCAGCAGAAGGCCGATGGTCGCCCGGTGGTCGTGATCGATCCCGGCCATGGCGGCATCGACAATGGCACGCAGTCGAGCGGGGAGAGCGAGAAGAACCTGGTGCTGGCCTTCGGGCTGGCGCTGCGCGACAAGCTTGAGAAGGCCGGCAAGTACCGCGTGGTCATGACCCGGGACGACGACACCTTCATTCCCCTCAATGACCGGACCAAGATCGCCCGCAATCTCAAGGCCGCCTTGTTTGTCTCGATTCACGCCGATGCGCTGCCGCGTGCCGAGGGCGACGCGCAAGGCGCGACCATCTATACGCTGTCCGACAAGGCCTCCGACGCCGAAGCCCAGCGGCTGGCGGACGCGGAAAACCGGGCGGATGCGATCGCCGGCTTCAACCTGGCGGAGGAACCGACCGACGTCGCGGACATCCTGATCGATCTGACGCAGCGGGAAACCCGCACTTTTTCAAATCGTTTTGCCCGCCTCTTGATGGGGGAAATGAAGTCGACGGTGCGGATGCACAAGCATCCTCTGAAGTCGGCCGGCTTCCGGGTCCTGAAAGCGCCTGACGTGCCCTCGGTGCTGGTCGAGATCGGTTATGTCTCCAACAAGGGCGACCTCGAGCACCTCGTCTCCGAGGGCTGGCGGTCCAAGGCGGTGGGCTCGATGGCGCAGGCGATCGACGGGTTCCTGACCAAACGGATGGCCACCGCGGGATCGTCGAATTGACGATCCGGGGATCGTCAATTGTCGACCCGGGGATCGTAAATGCACGACCCGGGGAACGTCGAATTGATGGCCCGGGGGGCTTCGAACTGAAAGGGTTTTTCCGTCTTGCCGTAAAAGCCCTAGTTTGGCCACAGCGGGCGCTTTATAAAAATGCGGCAGGGGGTTCCGGAATCGGCGAGAATCCCGTTCGGCACGCGTCTTAAGTCCGGCATCGATGGTATTGTGTAAGCCGGTGAATTCGCGACGTGAGGTTGGCGCCAGTTTGAGGTGCCAAGGGACCGATACTGGGCTGATTCAGAGTTTGAACGGATAAACACATAATGCGCTTGCTGGTGCGGTTCATGGGCTTCCTGTTCGCCGCGGGAACGGTGGTGTTCCTTGTCGGTGTCGGAGCCGTGGCAGGCTTGATCTGGCATTTCTCCAAGGACTTGCCGGACTACTCTCAGCTCCAGGATTACGAGCCGCCGGTCATGACCCGCGTGCACGCGGTCGACGGTTCGCTGGTCGGTGAATACGCCAAGGAGCGGCGGCTCTATCTGCCGATCCAGGCGGTGCCCAAGCTCGTGATCAACGCGTTCCTGGCAGCCGAGGACAAGAATTTCTACGAGCATGGCGGCATCGACTACACCGGCATGGCGCGCGCCGGTTTGGTTTATCTGCAGAACTACGGCTCCAACCGCCGTCCGCAGGGTGCGTCCACGATCACCCAGCAGGTCGCCAAGAATTTCCTTCTCACCAACGAGGTCTCGTTCGCCCGCAAGATCAAGGAAGCCTTGCTGGCGATGCGTATCGAGAAGACCTATTCGAAGGACAAGATTCTCGAGCTGTATCTGAACGAGATCTATCTCGGTCTCGGCGCCTACGGCATCGCGGCGGCCTCGCTGGTCTATTTCGACAAATCGGTGAACGAGCTGACGGTCGCTGAGGCGTCCTATCTGGCCGCGCTGCCGAAGATGCCGGCGACGCTGCATCCGGTGCGCAATCGCGACCGCGCCATCGAGCGCCGCAACTACGTGATCGACCGCCTCCTGGAGAACGGCTGGATCAAGCAGGCCGACGCCGACAAGGCGCGCAAGGAGCCGCTGGCCGTCACCAGCCGGTCCAATGGCGCCCACACCTTCGCCGGCGAATATTTCGCCGAGGAAGTTCGCCGCGACATCTTCGAGCGCTACGGCGAGAAGAAGCTGTACGAGGGCGGTCTCTCGGTCCGCACCACGCTCGATCCGAAGATCCAGGTCATGGCGCGCAAGGCGATGGTCACGGGGCTCGTGAACTATGACGAGCAGCAAGGCTATCGCGGCGCCATGAGCAAGCTCGATGTGTCGGGCGATTGGGGCGTCAAGCTGGCCGAGATCAAGTCGCTCTCCGACATCTCGCCATGGCGCATGGCGGTGGTGCTGGAGACCAGCGACCAGTCGGCGCGCATCGGCTTCCAGCCGAGCCGCGAGCTCGGTGGCGCCGTGAGCAAGCAGCGCGAGACCGGCATCGTCACGGTTGACGGCGTGCGCTGGGCGAGGGCGGCCCAGGGCAATGCCAAGGGCAAGACCCCGACCTCCGTGGCGCAGGTGCTGCAGCCCGGCGACGTGATCTATGCCGATCCCCTCTACTCCAAGGAGGGACAGCCGGTTGAAGGCCAGTACCGCCTGCGTCAGATCCCCGAAGTGTCCGGCGCGATGGTGGCGATGGATCCCTGGACCGGCCGCGTGCTTGCGATGGTCGGCGGCTTCTCGTTCGACCAGAGCCAGTTCAACCGCGCCACGCAGGCGTACCGGCAGCCGGGATCGTCGTTCAAGCCGATCGTCTATTCGGCGGCGCTCGACAACGGCTATACGCCTTCGACCGTCGTGCTCGATGCTCCCATCGAAATCGATCAAGGCCAGGGCGCCGGCGTGTGGCGGCCGGAAAACTTCTCCTCGGGCAAGTTCCAGGGACCGGTGACGCTGCGCAACGCACTGCGGCAATCCCTCAACACGGTGACGGTGCGCCTCGCGCAGGACATCGGCATGCCCCTGATCGGCGAATATGCCCGCCGTTTCGGCGTCTATGACGAGCTGCCGAACTATCTCTCCTACGCACTCGGCGCCGGCGAGACGACGGCGATGCGCATGGTCACGGCCTATTCGATGCTCGCCAATGGCGGCCGCCGGGTGAAGCCGACCCTGATCGACCGCATCCAGGACCGCTACGGCCACACCATCTTCAAGCATGACCAGCGCGAATGCCGCGGCTGCGATGCGCCCGGCGGCTGGAAGAACCAGCCCGAGCCGCAGCTGATCGATCGCCGCGAGCAGGTGCTGGACTCCATGACCGCCTACCAGATCACCGAGCTGATGGAAGGCGTGGTCCAGGCCGGTACCGCGACCGTGGTCAAGGAGGTCGGCAAGCCTGTCGCCGGCAAGACCGGCACCACCAACGAGGCCAAGGACGCCTGGTTCGTCGGCTTCTCGCCCGACGTCGCCGTCGCCATCTATATGGGCTACGACAAACCGCGTCCGCTGGGTAAGGGCAATGCCGCAACCGGCGGCCATCTGGCGGCGCCCATCGCGCGCGATTTCCTCAAGCTCGCGCTTGCCGACAAGCCTGCGGTTCCGTTCAAGGTGCCGGCCGGCATCAAGCTCGTCCGCGTTGTCTCCAAGACCGGCATGCGCGCAGGTCCCGGCGAGACCGGCGGTACCATCCTCGAAGCCTTCAAGCCGGGCACGGCGCCGCCGGACAATTATTCGGTCATTGGTGTCGCCGACGCCGACGGCCGCGGTGGCGGCATGCCGGCCTCACAGCAGCAGCAGCCGGATTCCGGCTTCTTCATGCGGCCGGGCACCGGTGGGCTGTACTAAGGCTTAGGACAAGACGGACGTTCGCGGTTCCGGCGGTTGCGCTTTGCAGCCGCCGCCGCTACATCCCCAGCTCAATTGGATGCGGGCCCGATCCCGCGATATGAGAACGACATGCGCGCCGAAATCGAACGGTTGGTAGAAGAGATCAAGCAGTCAGTCGGGCTGCTGAGGAGGCATCTTTGACGTCGAGAAATCGACGGCGCGCCTCGCCGAGCTGAACAAGCTCGCAGAAGATCCCAACCTCTGGAACGATCCCCAGAAGGCCCAGAAGCTGATGCAGGAGCGCACCTCGCTCGAGGATTCGCTGTCGGGCATCGGCAAGGTCGAGCAGGAACTCGAAGACGATATTGGCATGATCGAGCTCGGCGAGGCCGAGGGCGATGACGGCGTCGTAGCCGAAGCCGAAGCTGCGCTGAAGAACCTGAAGAAGGAAGTCGCGCGGCGCGAGCTCGAGGCGCTGCTGTCGGGCGAGGCCGACCGCTTCGATTCCTATCTCGAAGTCCACGCCGGCGCGGGCGGCACCGAGAGCCAGGACTGGGCGCAGATGCTGCTGCGCATGTACACGCGCTGGGCCGAAACGCACGGCTTCAAGGTCGAGTATCTCGAAGAGTCCGAGGGCGAAGAGGCCGGCATCAAGTCGGCGACCATCCAGGTCTCCGGCCACAACGCCTATGGCTGGCTGAAGACCGAAGCCGGCGTACATCGCCTGGTGCGCATCTCGCCGTTCGATTCCAACGCGCGACGCCACACCTCGTTCTCGAGCGTGCAGGTGTTTCCGGTCATCGACGACAGCATCAAGATCGACATCAAGGAATCCGACGTCCGCGTCGACACCATGCGGTCCGGCGGCGCCGGCGGCCAGCACGTCAACAAGACCGAATCCGCGGTGCGCCTGACGCATATTCCGACCGGCGTTGCAGTGGTCTGTCAGGCCGGCCGCTCCCAGCACAAGAACCGGGCGCAGGCCTGGGACATGTTGCGCGCGCGCCTTTACGAGATCGAGCTGAAGAAGCGCGAGGAAAAGGCCGCCGCCGACCAGGCCGCCAAGACCGACATCGGCTGGGGCCACCAGATCCGCTCCTACGTGCTGCAACCCTATCAGATGGTGAAAGACCTGCGCACGGGCGTGCAGACTTCCGACACGGCAGGGGTGCTGAACGGCGAGCTCGACGATTTCATGGCCGCGACGCTGGCGCAGCGCGCCTTCGGCACCACCGGTGCCGACATCGAGGACGTGGACTGATCATGCCCCGCGTCGCCTTCATCGGGCTTGGACGGATGGGTCACGGAATGGCCGGCCGTTATCTCGATGCCGGCTTCACGGTGACGCTGTGGAATCGCAGCAAGGCAAAAGCGGAAGACCTGATCGCGCGTGGCGCGCTGTGGGCGACTTCGCCGGAGGACGCCGCGATCGACGCTGATGCGGTCGTGACCATGGTGGCCGATGACGAGGCTTCGCGCGCGGTCTGGCTGGGGTCGGAGGGCGCGGCCAAGACCGCCAAGGCCGGCACCATCGCCATCGAGTGCTCCACTGTCTCCTATGACCACGCGCGCGAGATGAGCCGCGAGCTCAATGCGCGCGGGCTGATCTATATCGACTGCCCCGTGACGGGGTTGCCCGATGCGGCGGCCGCAGGAAAGCTGACGCTGCTGGTCGGCGCCGATGCCGCCGACCTCGAACGCGCGCGGCCTTATCTCGAACCGATCGGCTCGACCATCCGCCATTTCGGCGCGGTCGGCTCCGGCACCGTCTACAAGCTCATCAACAATCTGATGGGCGCGATCCAGATCGCCGGCCTCGCCGAAGGCCTTGCGATCGCCGAGCAGGCCGGGCTCGACATGAACCTGGTCCTGGACTCGATCCAGGCGGGCGTCGCCGCCAGCCCGCAGGTAGCGCGCCACTCCAAGCGCATGGTCGCCCGCGATTTCTCCGGCGCGACCTTCACCGCGGCGCTGCGGCACAAGGATGCCGCCTACGCCGTCAAGCTCGCCGAGAGCCTCCTGGCCGACAAGCCGCTGGTCGCGCGCGCGGCGGTCGAGGCCTACGCGCAGGCGAAAGCGGCGATGCCGGATGACGACGAAGGCAGGATGATCGAGCTGGTGTCGCGGCCGAAGAGGCCGTAGCTGATCGCATCCGAGTTGATGCGGGTGGTTCGCCTGGCTGTGTCCGAACATCGGCTTTGCAAACCTCCATTTCATCGGAATTCGGGTGGCGCTTTCGATCGCGTCGTTCTAGGCGGGCAGACTTGGCCGCCTGGTGAGACACATGCCTGCGAACGACAATCGGATCGACGCGCGAGACTGGTCGCTGCTCGCCGTGCTCTCGGTCCTCTGGGGCGGCTCGTTCTTCTTCAACGGCGCGGCCTTGCGCGAATTGCCGCCGCTGACGCTGGTTTTTCTGCGCGTCGCGCTTGGCGCGGCGATGCTGCTGCCGCTGCTGCGTATGCAGGGGATCGGCTTTCCCAGGGGGATAGCCGGCTGGAAGCCGTTCGTCGTCATCGGGCTGCTCAACAATGTCGTCCCGTTCTCGCTGATCGTCATCGGGCAGACCTTCATTCCGAGCGGGCTCGCATCGATCCTGAATGCGACGACGCCGCTGTTCACCGTGCTGGTGATGACGGCAGCGGGTGAAGAAGCGTTGCAGATGCGGCGCTTGGTCGGGGTGGTTCTGGGTGTCGCCGGCGTGGTCATCCTCCGCGGATGGGGTATCGAGACGCGGCCGGGGCAGGGGCTCGGCATCCTGCTCTGCCTCGGCGGCGCGCTGAGTTACGGCTTTGCGGCGCTTGCCGCGCGGCGGCTGCTGAAGGACTCGCCACCCCTTGGCACGGCGGCGTTTCAATTGATGGCGTCGACGGTGATGATGGCGGTCATCGCCGGCCTGGCGGAGCAGCCATGGCGTCTTGCAGCGCCAGGCGTTGCGACATGGTCCGCGGTGCTCGGGCTTGCCGCCTTGTCGACGGCGCTTGCCTACATCGTCTTCTTTCAGATTCTGCGACGCTCGGGCGCGAGCAATGTCATGCTGGTGACGCTGCTCATTCCTGTCACCGCCATCCTGTTGGGGTGGCTGGTGCTGGGCGAGCCGATCTCCGCGCGTGAGATCGCGGGCGCGCTGGTCATCGGCAGCGCGTTGCTCGTCATCGACGGGCGCGCCATGCAACTGCTGCGGCGCAGCGCATAGTTCCAACTCATTCGTTTCATCTTACGGAAAATCGCGGCGCTTGCCAGCGGCATGCTCGCTTGCGACACTCTCGACAAAACAAGACTACAAAATAGGGGAGAGAACGATGCCGGGTCGTCGCGAAAACCTTGCTGCCCTCGCCATGCTTGCTGCCGGAGTGCTCGCCACGACACCGGCCTCGGCGCAGAAGAAATACGACCCCGGCGCCAGCGATACCGATATCAAGATCGGCAACATCATGCCCTACAGCGGACCGGCGTCCTCCTACGGCGTGATCGGCAAGACCGAGGCCGCCTATTTCAAGATGATCAACGAGCAGGGCGGCATCAACGGGCGCAAAATCAACTTCATCAGCTATGACGACGCCTATTCGCCGCCGAAGGCGATCGAGCAGGCGCGCAAGCTGGTGGAGAGCGACGAGGTGCTGTTGATCTTCCAGCCGCTCGGCACGCCCTCGAACTCCGCGATCATGAAATACATGAATGCGAAGAAGGTGCCACAATTGTTCGTCGCCTCCGGCGGCACCAAGTTCGGCGATCCCAAGAATTTTCCGTGGACCATGGGCTTTCAGCCCAACTACCAGAGCGAAGGGCGGATCTACGCGAAATACATCCGCGACAAATTTCCGAACGGCAAGATTGCGGTGTTCTGGCAGAACGACGACGCCGGCAAGGATCAGTTCAAGGGCCTGAAGGATGGGCTCGACGACAAGGTGGGCATGATCATCGCCGACAAATCCTACGAGGTCAGCGATCCCTCGATCGACTCGCAGATCGTCGCACTGCACGATTCCGGCGCCGACATCTTCTTTTCGTGGGCCGCACCGAAAGGCTCGGCACAGGCCATCCGCAAAGTGGGCGAGCTCGGCTGGAAGCCGAAATTCTTCCTGGCCAACACCGCGACCTCGGTCGCCTCGGTGCTCAAGCCCGCCGGGCTCGATTATTCCAAGGACATCATCTCGACTGCCTATCTGAAGGATCCCACCGATCCGACCTGGGACAAGGACCCTGCCGTGGTGAAATGGCGGGAGTTCATGGACAAGTATTACCCCGACGGCGACAAGGCCAACGCCAACAACATCTACGGCTACGTGCAGGCCGAAGCGATGTCACAAGTCTTGAAGCAGTGCGGCGACAATCTCACACGCGAGAACGTCATGAAGCAGGCGGCCAACCTGAAAGACTTCCACACCGACCTGATGCTGCCCGGTATCATGGTCAATACGTCAACGGACGACTATTTTCCGATCGAGCAGATGCAACTGATGCGCTTCAACGGGCAGGCCTGGGAGCTATTCGGCGACGTCATCACCGGAGAAGTCGGCCACGAGCGCAGCCAGTAGTCAGGATTGGCCGGCGGTCCCCTTCAGCACCGTGCCGCCGGCGACGCCGACGCCGAGCACATACATCCAGCCCTCGTGGAAATCGAACAGGTGCGAGTTCAGCAAGGAACTTGTGATGTTCTGCACCACGATGACGAGACCGATCCAGGCTGCAGGCCCGTCGCCGAGGAACAGGCGGAGATGGGCGATCCATAGGGCGTAGAGCAGGACGACGCCGAGAAGGCCCCACTGCACGGCGACGTTGAGGGTCTGGTTGTGCGGATTGCTGACGATCTCCGCATCGAGATTGCTGTCGGCGGTGGCGGCGCGCTCGAATTGCCGCTTGATCGAACCGGTGCCGTGGCCGATCAGCGGCGCCTCAGCGAAGGCATGAAGCGACTTGCGCCAATAGGTCAGGCGTTGGGCGGTCGAGGCGCGGCTGATGTCCTCATGGCCGTGGCGATATTCGATCGCGATGTCGGCGATGCGCTGGCGCAGATAGGACGACGTCGTCCAGGCGAGCGCGGTCGCGGCGACAGTGGCCGCGAGCAGGATCAGCGCAGCCCGGCGGCTCAGATGCTTCCACGCGAACAAGGCCAGCAGCACGGCGATGCAGAGCAGGGCGGTGCGGGCTGAGGCCACGAACACCATGTTGGTGACGAACAGCAGGATCAATGCGAGGCAAGCGGCCGTTGCGACCGCGCGCTCGCCGCGCCAGAAGGTGAGAGCCGGCAGCGCGAGCGCAAAGGCGCAGAGCGTGAACTCCTGGCTTTGGTCGATGTAGTTCTTGACGGGAACGCCCGGTGATGCCGTCGCGGTGAGTTTCCAGGCGGGTTCGAGCATCACGGTCCAGGAGACGACCGCAAGCACGGCACAGGACACGAGAAAGGCGAGGCCAACCCAGGCCCCGCGATCCGAGCGGCTGAAATGGTAGAGCAGCGGCGGGATCAGTACGAGCTTTGCGGCAGGCTTGATTGCGTGCAATCGGTCAGCCCAGGCGCCGTCCGACCACAGCATGCCCGTGAGCGCGAGCAGCAGGATCGCGACGGGCAGAGCACACGCCGGTCGCGCAAGCCTGCGCGCATAGTCCGGCCAGTCGATGGTCGGCGTCACCGCGAGCAGAAAGAGCCCGACAAAGATCGAGGGCGCCGTGGTCGACCACGGCAGCGAGGCCGCGATCAGGACCACCAGCACGTCCGCGGCCCGGGCCAGCGCGGGCGATTTGCGCCAGGTCTGCCATCGGTCCTGATCGGCCGGAGCGGACAGCCGCGTGGTGTCGGCGCTCATCCGTACGATGCGAGCTGTGGGGTCGCAAGGCTTTCGGCGGACACCGGCTGGCCGAGGAAATCGCGGGCCTGCGTCTCGTAGCCAAAGCGCTGCGCGAGCGCGTGGCGCTGCGCACGGATTCTGCCCCGCCACTCCTCCTGCCGCGTCAGCGCGCGCGTGACGGAGGCGGCGATCGAGTCCGTGGAGAACGGGTCGAAATAATCGGCGAGCTCGCCCGCGACCTCTCGGAACACGGCGATGTCGGAACACAGCACGGGGGTGTTCGCAGCCAGCGCTTCGATGATCGGCACGCCGAAGCCTTCGGCGAGGCTCGGCATGATCAGGCCGTGCGCCTCCGCAATCAGGGCCGCCTTTTCGTGCTCGTCGACGTAACCGGCGAACCGCACGTTCGGCGGCGGATTGCGCATCCGGCCGATCTCGCCGGCATAGCCGATCACGACGAGATCGGCCTGGGGCACGCCACGGAAGGCGCGGACGACGGTGGCGACGTTCTTGCGCGGCTCGTTCGAGACGATGACGACGAAGCTCGGCCGCCCCGGACGGCCCGACGGGGCTGGGAGGTGCAGGACATCCGGGGCGTCGAACCGGGTGCGGGGATAAACGACCCGCGCCGGCAGGTGCGCAAATTGCGGCAACAGGTCCCTGAACCGCATCATGCTGTAGTTTGAAACGAACGCGAGCTCGTCGGCCTGGCCCAGGCTGGTGAGGAGCCGCGACAGAAACAGCCGCGTGGCGACGTCGCTGAGCTTGAGGTCGGTGAGCGGCAGCAGATCGTGCACGACGCAGATCACCTTGGCGCCGGGCTTGCGCGTGATCGCCACCCGCGTCGGGGTGTCCACGACGATGACGTCGTAATTGCGCGCGTCGACCCGCGGCGGCGGCAACAGGAAAAAGGCCGAGGAGTCCTGGTAGCTGTAGAAACCAGGTTCGAGCTGGAAATCCCCGAACAGCTCGAGATGGCGTAGATCCGGCGGGACGTATTCGAGCGCCGCGGTCCGGTTCTCGATCAAGCGGGCGCCCAAGGCCCGCAGGCCGACCGCGCGCAGGAAGCAGAGAATGTAGTCCCACGACACCGACATGGTGGCCTTGTGGCGGATCCAATCGATCGTGCGGCGCAGGCCGCCGCGCACGAGCGGCTCACCCATGTTGATTTCGTCGAGGAAGCGGTAGAGCGCGAGCAGCTCGATGTTGCGCGCCTCGGCAGGGAACAGTTTCGTGCGCCGTTCGCGACGCTGCAGCTTGCGATAGCGCCGTGTGGTCTCGACCAGCAGCGTCAGATCGTGACCTTCGGCCGCCAGCGAACGCACCAATTCGCGCGTGAAGTGGAAGATGCCGCGCTTGTGGTTGGGCTCGCCCAGTGCTTCGGAGACGACGAGGATGTTCTGCTTCATGCGCGTTTCTCGCGGAGCTCAAGGGCGTGTGCGGCCGGCGGCTCGACCGTGACGGTCGAGGCGATACGGCCGTGATCGAGATTGATGATACGGGTGCAGGTGCGGCGCAGCAGCGGCTGGTCGTGCGAGGCGATGACGACGATTGCCGCCCTGGACACGAGGTGTAGCAGCCGCGCCTGGGCTTTCTCCGCGAAATGCTCATCGACCACGCTGAGCCATTCGTCGAGCAGCAGGATATCCGCGGGAAAAGCGGTCGCGGTCGCGAACAGCACCCGCATCAGCATGCCCGAAGAGAACATCCGCAAGGGAAGCCGCCGCATCCGGGCTTCGAGCTCGGTGAAGGCCCAGATCTCGTCGATCATCGTTTGGGTCGGCTTGCGGCCGCTGATCCGCAGCAGCAAGGCGATGTTGTCCTCCGCGACGAAGTCGAGGTTGACGCCGGCGTTGAGGCCGAGCAGGGGCACGACATTGCCCCGGATCGTGATGCTGCCGCTGCTCGGCGGATAGACGCCGGCAATCAGCCGCAGCAGCGTCGATTTTCCGGAACCATTGGGGCCCGCAAGCCCAATGCGGGCGCCGGTTTCGGCCTCGATGGTCACGTCATCCACGGCGCGGATGATCCGCATTTCGCCCGGCTCGCGGATGAGGTGGCCGAGCAGCCGCCGCTTCAGCGAATAGTCATAGGCGCCGTAGAGCGGATAATCGAGGCATACGTTGCGCAAGCTGATCGAGATCATGGCTCAGATCCAGAATGCGGCTTTACGCAGGTGAACCAGCGTCAGCACGCTCGCAACGGTCAGCAGCGCCAGTACCACGAGGACATAGACGATGCTGGTGGGATCGACATGGACGCCCGTGAGCGGCTCGCGCCACACCGCGAACAGGTGGGTCAGCGGATTGAGCCGCATCACCATCGAGCGATGGTTGATCATGTCCGATGACCAGATCACGGGTGAGGCGAGAAAGGCGAGCATCAAGGTCGATTCGATGATCGGCTTGAGGTCGCGATAGCGGGTTGCCATCGCGCCGAGAACGAGGCTCAAGGCGAAGGTGCAAGCCAAGAACAGCAGTAGGCCGGGCAGCGCCGCCAGCGCGTGGGAGAAGTCGTGGGGCGACAGGATGAGCCACAGCACCAGAGGCACGCAGGCGTTATGAAGCGCGAACAGGCCCTGGCGGAACGTGCATTGCAGCAGGAAGATGACCGGCGGCAGTGCGCGGTCGCGGATCAGGCTCGCGGAATTCTGCAGTGCCGTGGTGGCGTCCAGCACCACGCTGTTGAGAAAGGTCCATGCCGTCATCGACAGCGCGAGCATCGGCAGACGCGACAGCACGTTGGCATTCGACATCTGCCCGATCACCGAGCCGAGCACCGCGACGACGATCGCCATCTGCAGCGACATCCA
This sequence comes from Bradyrhizobium sp. Y36, assembly GCF_002531575.1. Taxonomy (GTDB): domain Bacteria; phylum Pseudomonadota; class Alphaproteobacteria; order Rhizobiales; family Xanthobacteraceae; genus Bradyrhizobium. Next base: position 199,201 of record NZ_NWTI01000008.1, read on the forward strand.
GAACGGGCCGAGCAGCGAGCGAACGTAACGGTGGCGCATGTCCGACCAGGCCAGGGTCGCCGCGATCCGGATGCCGTCGAACCATGCGGTCGCCGGCGGCGGCTCGACGTTCATCGATCGTTGCTCGCGGGGCGCCGCAACGGCGTCGCGGTAGACGGTCTCCATGCCTTGCCTGAAGGCCGCGGCCGAATAGCGGGTGAGGGCGCGCGTCCGCGCGGCAAGTCCCATCTGGCGGCGGCGTTCGGGATCGCGGATCAGGGTGTCGATGGCCTCGCCCAGTTTTCCGGCATCGCCGGGCGGCACGGTGATCGCCTCCATGCCGTGGCGGGCAACGCGCGGCACGGCGGTGTCGAGCGCCGTGTTCACCACCGGGCGGCCCGCGGCCATGGCCTCCAGCTGTGCGAGGCCGAAGGTCTCGGCGTTGGTGATCGACGGCAGCACGAAGACGTCGGCAAGACACATCAGCTTGATGCGCTCGCAATCGTTGACCGAGCCGAGCAGGCGCACGCGCTCCGTGAGGCCAAGCTCCTCGATGAGCTGCATCAGCCTGGGTCGCTCGGCGCCTTCGCCGATGATCCAGGCTTCGAAATCATGGGCGGCCGCGGCTCGGATCAGCACGTCGAATCCCTTGTAGGGCACCAGCCGGCCGCAGGCGAGCACGAGCCGGCCGCGGTCGTTGACGTGGTGCGGCTCGATCTTCGGCCAGTCATAGCCCGAAGTGTCGATGCCGAATGGCACGACATGGCATTTGTCCGCGAATTCACGCAGCAGCGGCGTGTTGTCGACCAGCACGTGGTCCGAGACGATGATCGCCTTGGCCTGCCGCAGCGTTCGCCGCATCAAGGGTTCGATGAACCAGCGCAGGCCGGCATGGGTGACGATGTCGGCGTGCCAATGCACCACGAGCGGTCGCTTGCGGCCGAAGCCGAATGCGAAAACGAGATCGGCCAGCGGGAAGGGCGCATGGAGCGCGAGCAGGTCGTGGTCGGCGATCTTGCGCCACAGACGCCAGGGATAGGTGGGCGCGGCGGGCAGCGACAGCAGATTGCCGAACGAGCGGACGCGCTCGACCGGCACGTCGTTGACGACGATCTGGCGCTTCTCGGTCGATTGCGAGCAGACCAGCACGGCGGAGGCGAAGGCGTCCTTCAGGCTCGCGCAGATGTCGCGGATCACCGTGAGCGTGCCGCCGAACAGGTCGGGATAGTAGATCTTGAAGATGTGCAGCACCGACGGGCGGCGCGCGGTTTCGTGCGAGGTTTCTTGGGTGTGATGCATGATGGCGTCAACCTGCCAGCAGTGCTGCGACGAACGGTGCTGCCAGCACCGAGATGAAGATCACGCCGCGCAGCAGCGCCGGCAGCATCGGTTCGATCGCGCCGCGCCCCCAATCGGGAGCCGGCACGGCACGCGGTGAACTGGAAATGCGGACCAGATGGTCAGCCATGTCGTGTCCCTTTACGTCGCGCCCTCAGTGGCGATCCGTATATGTGGGAAAATTTACCACGTCAATCGGAAAGCAGGAAGAAGTGGGATTGTGTCCCACGCCGCGGATCGCTACAATTCCGACATGAATGCCAAGCCAGGGTCCAAAGCAGCGGCTCCGCAGCCGAATGCCGCCGCGAAGCTGCACGCGCCGCTGGCGCGGCTGCTGCGCCCCCTGGTGCGGCTCTGCATTCGCAGCGGCATGACCTTTCCGGCGCTGGCGCAATTGCTGCGCGAGCTGTTCGTCAACGTCGCCGAGCACGATTTCGCGCTGGAGGGAAAGGAGCAGACCGACAGTCGCGTCAGCCTGCTCACCGGCATTCACCGCAAGGAGGTGGCGCGGCTCCGCGGCGCGGGCGCTCCCGTGCACGAGGCGCCGGCGGCGGTATCGCTGACCAGTGCCGTGATCGCACGCTGGCTGGCGGCACCCGAATTCACCGACGCCAAGGGTGAGCCGCTGCCGCTTCCGCGCACGGCGGAGGACGATGCGCCGTCGTTCGAGCAGCTGGTCGCTTCCGTCACCAAGGACGTGCGCCCGCGCGCGGTGCTCGATGAGTGGATCGACCGCAAGCTCGTCACCATCAACGCGGATGACGAGATCGAGCTGGTCGAGGCCGCCTTTGTTCCGTCAGGCGAGGACGACAGCAAGTGGCACTATCTCGGCCGCAATCTGCACGACCACATCGCGGCCGCCGCGCAGAACGTCTCGGATGGCCCACGCTTCCTCGAGCGTGCGGTGCATTACAACAACATCTCGCCGAAGCTGGCGCGGAAGCTCGAGGCGCGCTCGCGCGAGCTGGCCATGGATGCGCTGAAGACCGCCAACCGCGAGGCCAACCGCGCGCTCGCCAAGGACAAGGGCGGTGACGCCCGCTGGAATTTCGGCATCTACATCTACAGCGAGGATGCTGACGAGGAGGGCGATTCCAAGGACGACAATAGGGAGAGAGGCAAGGAAGGCGGCAAGGAGGGCGGTTCTTCATGAGCCGGTCGCCGCTGATCTCGCGCCGTCTGCTGTTGATGGGATTTTGGCTGGCCGGCACGGCGATGGCGCGTGCCCAGGTCAAGCGTGGCACCGATCAGGGCATCGGAGGCACCGGCATCACGCGCGGTGACGATCACGGCATCGGGGGCACCGGGATCGTCGGCGTCATTCAGCGCTTCGGCAGCATTTACGTCAACGGCGAGCGCGTCACCTATGCCAGCGACGTACCGGTCCGGATCGATGGGGAGGCGGCAAGCTCCAAGGCGCTGCGCATCGGTCAGCTTGCCCGCGTGGTCGCGGTCCGTCAGGCCGATGGCACACTCGTCACGCGCAACATTACGATCGCGAGCGAAGTTGCAGGTCCCGTCGAGGCGGTGAAGGGCAACGAAATGACGGTGCTCGGCCAGAAGATCGTCGTCAGTGACAAGGAGAGCAAGCTCCGTCCGGGCTCGCGGGTCGCCGTCTACGGGCTGCGTCGTACCGACGGCGTCATCGTGGCAAGCCTGGTCGAACCTCGACGCGCGACCACCGAGCGTGTGACAGGTCTGGTCGAGCGTGGGCCTGACGGCTTGCGGATTGGCGGATTGAAGCTGAATGGCGTCGATCCGTTACTGGCCGGCCAGCGCGTGCAGATCGAAGGCAGCACGAGCCAGGGCGTGATGCAGGCGGCGCGCACGCGGATCGATGATTTCTCGGATCTCGTCGGCGCGAGCCGTCTGTCGGTCGAGGCTTATGTGCAGCGCGCGGGTGCGAATCTCCAGCTCGGCTCCGGCTTCGTGGCCCGTGACGGCTCACGGTTCGGACCGGCGGCCGGCGAAGCGCGCATGGTGGTGGGCGGTGCGTTCGACCGTTCCCGCGGCTTCCAGGTGGATACGGCTCAGACCATTGGCCAAGGATCGGGAGCGCCTCCGTCCGGCGGCGGCAATCCTAACCGGTCGCCCGGTGGCTCGATCCTGCATCCGAATCGCAGCACGCCCAATCCGGGTGGCGGTCAGCCCGGCGCACCGGGCGCACCCGCGCCGGGATCGCCGTCGGGAGCAACGCCCGGCTCTGCGCCGACAGGACCTGGTGGTCCGTCGGCCCCCGGCGGAATGGGATCGCCCGGCGGACCTATGGGCCCGGGTGGTGGAATGGGCGGCGGCGGCTTCGGTGGTCCCGGAGGCGGGATGGGCGGCGGCCGGCGTTAAGCGACGCGCGGGCCGGCACTGAGGAGCGCGGGATTTAGCTCGCGCTGAGACGTACGCCGGCGCGCAGGAATTTCTGCGGATCGACGGCTTCGCCCTCGATGCGGGTCTCGTAATGCAGATGCGGACCGGTAGAGCGGCCGGTCGAGCCGACGAGACCAACCACCTGGCCGATCTTCACGATCTCGCCGACCTTGACGTTGATCTCGGAGAGATGGCCATAGCGGGTCGAAAGCCCGTTGCCGTGATCGACCTCGACCATGCGGCCGTAACCGCCGGACCAGCCGGCGGAAACCACCTTGCCATAGGCGGTGACGCGAACCGGATCGCCGGTGGCGGCGCGAAAGTCGAGCCCGGTATGCATCGCGGGTCGGCCGAGAAAAGGATCGCTGCGCACGCCGAAGCCGGAGGTGAATTCGACCTCGCCGATGACGGGCTTGCGATAGGGCACCAGCGCCAGCGTGCGGTTGAGACGGTCCATTTCGGCGCGGGTGACGTTGATTCGATTGAGCTGTTTCTCGAACGGCCCGGCATTGGCCGTCAGCTTGACGGGAACGAATGGTCCGCCCATTGCGCTGCGCGGCACGGCGGCTTCGAGATTAGCGAGATTGAGGCCGAGATCGCTGACCACGCCGCGCATCCGGCGCATGCGCGAATCCATGCCTTCTTCGACGGCGCTGAGCGCCGCTATCTGGCGACGCTCGACCTGATCGAGCGAGGTCGTGAGCCGGACCAGGACGTTGTCAAAACCCTGGTTCTTGGCGAATTGATTGGTCTGGGGAGTCGCCACGGTCGGCGCGCGCGATTCGAGCCGCGCCTCACGATCCGGCGGCGCCACGAAGATGACGGTATCGCTGATCGGCGAGGGTTTTGGCGTGCTCTGACTCGAATCGCCGCGCTGAGGCGTCGCGCGTGGAATCGAGCCGGTCACGTCAGGCATGGCTCCGAGCGCCGTCGCCCGGGACTCCAGCGCCGTCTGGCGCTTCATGATCTGGTCGAGCTTCTGGTCGAACTGTTCCTGGTCGAGCAGCTGGCGGCTGGTGGTGCGATCGACCTTGGCACGCAGCTCGGCAATGCGATCCTCATAGGCGTATTGCATCTCGGCTTGGCGCGCGATCAGCCGGGTCAGAACGTCGTCGCGGAACGCAAAATAGGTGGCGGTCGCCGCCGACCAGAGACCGAGCAGTACCACCGTTCCGACAACGATCCAGAACACCACGGGCCCGAAGCGGACCTGCTTGCCGGCATGGACAATGGTGTAGGCATCGTCGGTGGCGGGAAGGGGGATCGCTACGGCCGCCGCGACGGCGGGACGCCTCTGCAAGGGCCGGCCGTGGTCGTGAGCATGATGTTGGGGGTACTGCGAATATTGGGCAGAACTTTTCGACATCGGCACTCCCGCGCCGGTCGGATGAGTCCGTACGGCCCTAATTGCCGCAGCAATCTGGGCTGGTCATGGTTAATTTTCCGGAAACGGGGACGCGCGAATCTAAGGGTCTGGTTAAAGACTTCTTGCCGCTTCCAGTACCGCGTCGGCATGACCGTCGACCCGGACATTGCGCCAGATCCTGACCACCTTACCGTCGGCGCCGACCAGTATAGTGGTGCGAAGAATCCCAAGGAAGCTCTTGCCGTACATGGACTTTTCGCCCCAGGCGCCATACGCTTCCAGCATCTGATGCTGCTGATCCGAGATCAGGGGGACGCCGAGACTGTGTTTGTCGCGGAACTTCTCCTGGGCCTTTAACGGATCGGCGGAGATCCCGAGCACGGCGGTGCCGGCGGCCGAGAAGGCGCCGGCGAGGCGGGTGAAGTCGATCGCCTCCCGGGTGCAGCCGGGCGTGTCGGCGCGGGGATAGAAGAACAGGACGAGCTTTTGGCCGGCATAATCCCCCAACGTGACCACGTCGCCGCCGTCGCGGGGAAGGCGGAAGGCGGGGGCCTTGTCGCCCTCGGCCAGGCCGGATTTCGCGCCGGCGGGCGAGGGCGCCAATTTGGAAGAATTTAACTGTTTCGGCGCGGCCTTATGTGATCCTGCTTTTGCTATGATCGCGACTGATTTGCCGGCCGCCGTCCGCTGCGTTTTGGCGGGCTTTGCTTGACTGGATGCCCGCGTTTTCGGGGCCTTCTTTTCAGCCGTCGGACTGCCGGAGGGTGCCTTGGACGATTTCTTTCGGGATTTCTTGGACATACGCCTTCCTTTCGTCGCTTTCGGCGGGTCAACCGAAGCGGTATTGCAGCTCTCGTCCGGCGTGTCGGACTCGCGCCCTCGGCTGGGCAAGTCTGACGACGCCGGAGTATGGTTACAAGGAATTCCACGCACCACCCCACTGCTCGTTGAACGCGCTCCCGGGGCGAGATGACGAACAGCAGGAATATTAGAGGTATGGCGGCAGTGCCGGCGCAGGGAGCTTCGCTTCCCGCGGACGGCTGCGGTCCCGGCGGCGCTCAATACAACGATGGGCGCCTGTATCGAGAGGCAATGGCAAGGAATAAGTCGCCCCAGGATTACAATCGGGACTTCGATCGGCACGGCGGTCAGCAACAGCCGCAGGAATGGGACGACGCCGATTGGGATCCGGATCAGGAGGCGGCCGCGGGGCATCGCGCGCGCCGGCTGTTGTCGCGTTCCAATTCGGGCTTTCATCGCTTCGGTGACGGGTTTGGCGCGTTGCGCCGCTGGCTGGTCGCCGACCGCTGGCTGAAGCGGGTCGTCCTTGTCGTCGGGACTCTCGCCATCGTCTTCGTCGGGTGCTTCGGTGCACTGTGGTGGCGGCTCGGAGCCGGTCCGATCAATCTCGACATCGCGACGCCATGGCTCGCGGCCGCGATCGAGGACAATATCGGTCACGGCAACACGGTCGAGATCGGAGGCACGCAGATCGAGCGCGCCGGCCGGATCCGCATCGCCGTCCGCATCCGTGACATCATCGTCCGCGACCGTGATCGCGCCGTGGTCGCCAGCGCGCCAAAGGCCGAGGTGAAGCTGTCGGGGGCGGGCCTGCTGATGGGGCACCTGCGCGCCGAAAGCCTCAATCTCGTCGATGCCGAGCTCGCGATCCGCATCGCGCCGGACGGCACCGTCACCGTATCTGCCGGCGATACCGCAAAGCCGCTGGCAACCGGCGTTGCCTCCAAGAAGGAGGCGGGCCTGCCGCCGACCTTCCCGCGCAGTGGCGTTCCTCCGCCGCCATTCGCCACGGCCCCTGCGAGCCAGGATCCATCTCAAGCCGCCTCGCAAGGCGCGCCCCAGGCGACCGCACAAAGCGGCATCCTTCAGGGCCTCGACTGGCTCGACAGCCTGAGCATGACCGGGCTCGACGGCCAGAACCTCAACGAGATCGGTCTGAAGAACGGCAATCTGATCGTCGACGATCAGCAGCGTGGCAGCAAATGGTCGTTCGAGAACATCAGCCTCAGCCTGCGCCGGCCGAGCCGCGGCGGCGTCACGCTGAGCCTCGGCGAGGAGGGCGCGCATCCGTGGCTGCTGCGGGCCACGATCGGACCGGCCGAGAACGGCGTGCGCTCGGTCGATATCAAGGCCGACAAGGTTTCGACCTCCAACATCCTCCTGGCGCTGCGCGTCAAGGATCTCACCTACACGGCCGATCTGCCGCTGACCGGCGAGCTCAAGGGCGAGCTCGGCCGCGATGGCGTGCCGACATTCTTCCGCGGCAAGATCACCGTCGGCGCGGGCCATATCATCGATACCGACACGCCCGACTATCCGATGGCGATCGACCAGGCCGAGATCAACGTCGAGTGGGACGCCAATCGGCGGGTGCTGGTCGCGCCGTTCAAGGTTCTGTCGGGCGCGAACCGCCTGACGCTTCTGGCCCATCTCGAGCCGCCCAACGGCACCGTCAATGACTGGCAGCTCGGCTTCAGCGGCGGCTCGATCCTGCTCGGCGGCATCGACAACGAGCCGCCGCTGGTCTTCAACCGCATCGCGATCGGCTTCCGTTTCGACACCGATCACAAGCGCTTCCTGCTGACGCAGGCCGATATCAGCAATGGCGAGATCGGCGTCGCCGGCACGGGGGCCATCGACTATTCGGGCGAACCGCGGCTGACGCTGGGCTTTGCGGGAACGCCGATGTCGGCCTCCGCGCTGAAGCGGATGTGGCCGACGCTGGTGGTGCCCGAGTTGCGCGAATGGGTGATCGAGCGGATCGAGCGCGGCACGCTCCAGCGCATCGAGATCGGCGTCAATTCGCCGACCAAGAACCTTCCGCGCAAGGGGCCGCCCATTCCGGACGACGGCCTGTCGGTCAACATCGTGGCGAGCGGCGTCGCGGTCCGTCCCGTGGACGGCATGCCCGTCGTGCACGATGCCGATTTGAAGGCGCGCGTGACCGGCCGCACCGCGACCGTGACGATCGGGCAGGGCATCGCCGATACGCCCGCCGGCCGCAAGGTCACGATCTCCGATTTCGTCTTCGAGGTGCCTGACATGGCGCCGAAGCCATCGCCGTCGCGGACCAGATTCCGCGTCGAGGGTCCGGTGCCCGCGGCGGCCGAAATGCTGGCCAATGATCGCCTGAGCGATCTGTCGTCGACCGTCGTTGATCCCAACACCAGCAAGGGAACGTTCACGGCGAACATTCAGCTCGGCTTGCCGGTCAAGGGCGAGCTGACCAAGGCTGACACGACCTACGCCGTCACCGCCGACCTCAGCGGCTTTGCCGCCGACAAGCTGGTGATGAATCAGAAGCTGGAGGCCAACACCCTCAAGATCGTCGCGAACAATCAGGGCTATCAGGTCAAGGGCGACGTCAAGATCAACGGGCAGGCGGCCTCGCTCGACTACCGCAAGCCGGCCGAGGGCGAAGCGGACGTCAGGCTGCAGGCGACGCTGGACGATGCGAGCCGCGCCCGCCTCGGATTTGATCTCAGCCCGGCCGTCAGCGGATCGTTGCCGATCAAGCTGTCGGGCAAGATCGCCGGCGGTCCCGAGCAGACGACGAAGCTCGGCGTCGAGGCCGACCTGACCTCGGTCAAGCTCGACAACATCCTGCCGGGCTGGGTCAAGCTGCCGGGCAAGTCGGGCAAGGCCAGCTTCAAGGTGGTGCCGACGGCGCAATCGACGCGCCTCGAGGACATCGTCATCGAAGGCGGCGGCGCCTCGATCAAGGGCTCGCTCGAGGTCGATGCGAACGGCGACCTCATGAACGCGAACTTTCCGGTCTATTCGCCGTCTGACGGCGACAAGGCGTCACTGAAGGTGGAACGCAGCCAGGACGGCGTCGTCAAGGGCACGATGCGCGGCGACGTGTTCGACGGCCGCGGCTTCCTGAAATCGGCGATCTCGGGTAATTCCAAGGACGACAAGAACAACAAGATGAAGAACGTCGATTTCGACATCGACGTGAAGCTCGGCGCCGTCATGGGTTTCAACGGCGAGGCGATGCGCAGCATCGACGCCAAGATGTCGAAACGCAACGGCGCCATCAAGGCCTTCACGCTGAACGGCAGGATCGGCAAGGACACCCCGGTGGCCGCCGATCTGCGCGGCGGACGCGCGCAGGGCAACCGCGAGGTGATCTATCTCCAGACCAACGATGCCGGTTCTCTGCTGCGCTTCACCGACACCTACACCAAGGCGGTCGGCGGCCAGATGGTGGTGGCGATGGAGCCGCCGACGTCCGAGCCCAACACCTCGCGCGAGGGCTTGATCAACGTCCGCGACTTCACGGTGAAGGGCGAAGCGCAGCTCGAACGCGTCGCCGCCGGCGCGCCCAACGGCACCGGCAACGGCGTCTCCTTCAGTGCATTGCGTGCCGAATTCATCCGCCAGAACGGCGCACTGACGATCCGCGACGGCGTGGTCAAGGGCCCGATGATCGGCGCCACCATCGAGGGCTCGATCGACTATCCCGGCAACCAGGTGTGCATGAGCGGCACCTTCGTGCCGATGTACGGGTTGAACAACATGTTCGGCCAGATTCCGGTGCTCGGGTTGTTCCTGGGGGCTGGCGACAAAGAGGGACTGATCGGCGTGACCTATGAGGTCGTCGGCACGCCGGCCGCGCCCGTGATGCGCGTCAATCCGGTCTCGGCCATGGTGCCGGGTGTGTTCCGCAAGATCTTCGAATTCAACACCGGCAAGCAGAACACGCCGTTCGAGGAATTCCCGTCGCAGTCCAACGACGGTTCGTCCGGCTCAACCCGCCAGCTCTCGAGCGGATGTAGCCTGACGCGGCGCTAACCACCCACATTCCCAGGGGATCGTCATGCCCGGGCTCGTCCCGCCTGCGCGGCCGCGGCCGCTTCGACGGCGAAGGCCCGGGCATCCACGTCCTTCGTGCGGCACGGCCAAAAACGTGGATGGCCGGGACAAGCCCGGCCATGACGAATGTGACGACGCTTTCGCGCCAAACGTCCTGAGTCTGGAGCAGCGCGTCAGGCTGCGCGCACGCCTGCCAGGAATGTCCCGACTTCACCCGAGAGCTGCTCGGCCTGCTTGGAGAGGTTGCTGGCTGCGGTGAGCACCATGCCGGCGGCGTTGCCGGTCTCGTTCGCAGCGGTCGAGACGCCGCCGATATTGGTGGTGACCTCCTTGGTCGCCTCTGCGGTCTGGGAGACGCTGCGGGCGATCTCGGCGGTGGCCGCGCCTTGCTCCTCGATCGCCGCGCCAATCGAGGTCGCGATGCGGCTGACCTCCTCGATGGTGGCGGTGATGCCGCCGATGGCGTCCACGGCCTCCTTGGTCGCGCCCTGGATCTGGGCGATCTTGTCGCCGATCTCACGCGTTGCTTCCGCGGTCTGGCTCGCCAGCGACTTCACTTCAGACGCGACGACGGCAAAGCCGCGGCCGGCTTCACCGGCGCGTGCGGCTTCAATGGTGGCGTTGAGCGCGAGCAGGTTGGTTTGCGCCGCGATGCTGGAGATCAGCTCGGCGACGTGCTCGATCTGCTGGGCGCCGTCCGAGAGCGCACGCACGATCGTGTCGGTGCGGCGCGCGCTGTCGACCGCGCGTCCCGTGACTTCGGCGGACTGGGCGACCTGGCGGCTGATCTCGGTGATGGAGGAGGAAAGCTCCTCGGCGGCGGCCGCGACGGTCTGGACGCGCTGACTGGCTTCGGTGGCGGCCGAGCCGACCACCGCGGCGCGGCGGTTGGTGCCTTCGGCGGTCGAGGACATCGACTTGGCGGTATGCTCGAGCTCGCCGGAGCCGGAGGCCATCAGGCCGACGAGCTGGCCGACGGAGGCATCGAAGCGGTCGGCAAGCGCGATCAGGGCGTCACGCTTCTCCTGCTCGGTGCGGGTCTTGGTGGCGGCCTGTTCGGCCTCCAGCGCGCGCGCCGTCAAAGCGGTCTGCCTGAGCACTTCGAGGGTCTCGGCCATGCGGCCGATCTCGTCGCCGCGGTCGGTTTCCTCGACCGGCTTGTCGATCGCGCCTTCGGAGATCTCCTGCATACGGGTCTTCTGGCGCTCGAGCGCGCGGAGCACGTCGCGGGCGATCAGCCAGGACAGGGTCGCCATCAGCAGCATCAGGCCGATGCCGATCGCAGCGAGCTCCAGCGTCAGGGCGCGCACGTCGGCGTCGATGTCGTCGACATAGAGGCCATAGCTGATGGTCGCGTTCCACGGCGCGAATTTGCGCGCGAACACGGTCTTGCGGACCGGCTCAGTCTGGCCGGGGCGGGGGTAGAGGTAGGAGGTGACGCCGCCCTGCGCGGTTTCGGCGCCGGCCTTGATGATGGCATCGGCGATCAGGACGCCGTTGGAATCCTTGGCCCCGGTGATCTTGCCCTCGAGCTGCTGGTTGGCGCCGTTCACCAGAATGGATGTGTCGGCGTTGTAGACGACCGGGTAGCCCTGGTTGCCGTTGAAGTTCATGCGGCGCCCACGCTGGTGGAACTGGGCCTTGGCATCGGCCAGCGTCAGCTTGCCGGCGGTCACCTCTTCCTGCAGCGATTGCGCGAAATTGTAGAGCAGCTCGACGGCGGTCCGCATCTGCTGGACGCGGTCCTCCATCATGCGGCTCTTGCTGAGGACGGACGACACGCCGATGATGGCCGTGACCGTGAGGGCCGAAAGACAGACCATGCTGGCAAGCTTGGTGCGGATCTTGAGGTGACTCAGCAGCTTCATCACGGCCTCGACGAAATGGTTGTTATTGCTCGCGTCGGTAGCATGAAGTTCTTACTATTCATGAATAGACGCGTGCGACGTGCTGCCGCGCGCGCAGCGTCCGCAGCCGCATGCGCAAACATGCAGGCCGAATGCGCCTCGTTTGCACCTGACGGAGCAGGTCGCGGAGGACGAGCGATGTCGGAATCTGGTGGTGATCAAGCCCGGCAGGAGCGGCAATGAACCGATTCGCTCACCGCATCGTCATGTCGGTGCTGCTGGTTGCGGCCCTCGTTCTGATCTGGAACGTGCTGGGGGCGCGCTGAGACGGCGCCGGCGGACCTGCCGGTGCCGTCCTGATTGCGGGTCAAAGAGAGGCGCGTCAGCGCCGCCGCGCGAAGGTGCCGCTATCGCTTGCCCATCGCCGCATCGGCGCTGACCGAGCCGCCGCCGGCGGCCGACAAATAGAGGCAGGCGAAGCAGAACAGGATCGCGGCCGTGCCGCCGTTGAGCAACGGCAGGAACACCGGCGTCTCACCCTTGAACATGTGGCCCATGAAATAGGCGAAGGCCATTTCACCGGCGAGAATGAAGGCGGTGAGGCGGGTGAACAGGCCGAGCATCAGAAGCGCACCGAGGACGAGCTCGATCGCACCGGCCGTCCAGATCAGCGGCGGGATGTTGGCGAAGTAGGGAAGCACCGGAAACTTGAAGATCTTCGCGACGCCATACTGGAACAGCAAGAGGCCGGTGATGAACCGAAACAGGCTCAAGAGAACCGGTTGAAAGCGAGTGAGATAGGGAAAGTCCATTGGTTTGTGCCCTCCATCCAATGCGCGACTAGGATCGTATTCAGCTTTGCCTCGCAAGCCACCCCGGATCAATTCCACGCTGACATTTTCGTCATGTCCGACAAAACCCCGCAGTTCGTCCGTTCACGCCGCTTGTGCCGGAGTTTTTTTGTATGACGTCCGCCTGTCGTCCGTAATTCCCCGGTGACGTCGAGGGATGCAGGTTACGTCGGGGAGACCTACTCCCGCAAGGCGGGGACGACCAGGAACGGAATCATGCCGAGGATCACGCTCGCAAGTGCGAAGACGAGCAGCAGATTGTAGCCGTGCGTGAAATCGTGGATGAGGCCGCCGCTCCATGAGCCGAACGCCGAGCCCAATCCACTGCCGATCGAGATCGTGCCGAAGATCGTGCCGACGCGCCTGCCGCGGAAGATCTTCATCGCGGTTGCCGTGATCAGCGGGCCGCGCGAGCCCATCATGCTGCCGAAGCAGACGACGAAGCCGGTGAGCAGGATCACGTTCGGATAATATTGCAGCAGCCAGAGCAGGACGATGCCGAGGATCGAGATCGCGTAGCTGAGCAGCACCGACGGGCGCCGCCCGATCATCCCGTCGAGCGCGGACACCCCCAGCATGCCGAACACCAGCACGACGCCCGAAAAGCCCCAGGCCGTCGCGGCCTGCAGCGGCGGAAAGCCGGCATCGATCAGATAGGCGACGATCTGGGCGGCGATGGAGTACATGCCGACGGCGGTGAAGAAAAAGGTCGAGAACAGCGCCCAGAACGCGTGATGGCGCATCGCGCTGACAAGCGTCCAGCCATTGTCGACGAAGTCCGGATCGCTTCTCTTCGTCACATGCGGCGAGCCGGCCGAAAACATCCGCCAGGGCAGCAGCAGCAGCGGCACCAGCAGCGCGAGTGCGGCCAGGCCATAGAGCTGGTAGGTCTCTCGCCAGCCGAGCCGGTCGATCAGGAGCTGCGAGGCCGGCAGCAGGGCCAGCACGCCGCCGCCCATCGCCGAGTACACCACCGCCATCGCGGTCGGCAGCTTGGGGCCGAACCAGCGGCCGAGCAGGATCGAGTTCGGGACGTTGCCGATGAAGGCAACGCCGATGCCGACGCAGATGCCGATCGACAGCTGGAATTGCCACAGTGCCTGCGCCTGGCCAGCGATCAGGAAGGCCGAGCCGAGCAGGAACAGTCCGAGCGCGTAGACGATGCGCGGTCCGGAATGGTCGAACAAGCGTCCGACCAGCGGCGCGGTCAGCCCGCTGATCAGCCAGGTCAGCGAGTAGATCGAGACGACCTGTGCGCGGTCCCAGCCGAAATTCTCCGAGATCGGCTTGAGGAAGACGGTGAAGCTCTCGCTCAGGCCGCGGCCGAGAACCGCCAGCGTGAAGCACAGCGCGAGCACCACGAGCGCGGTGCGCACGGCGCCTCGCTGCGCACTCGAAGCGTGTTCCCGCGACGCTTCCTTGGGCGTGTTCTGATCCATTGCCCGTCAGGGAGCGCGCATCCGCGCACCCTGACAAGCGGCGAAAAGCTCATACGCCTATGCAGGCTTGAGCAGGACGTGCTTCTTCTTGCCGAAGGACAGCTTGACCACGCCTTCCGGCGTCAGATCGGCCGCCGAGAGCGCCATCTTCTCGTCGGTGACTGATACGTCGTTGACGCGCAGGCCGCCGCCCTTGATCTGGCGCCGGGCCTCGCCGTTGGAGGCGACGAGGCCCGCCTTGACGAAGGCATTGAGCACGCCGAGGCCGGCGCCGAGTTCGCTGCGCGGAATTTCCACGGTCGGCAGGCTCTCGGCCAGCGCGCCTTCCTCGAAGGTGCGGCGTGCGGTTTCGGCGGCTTCGTTCGCGGCGTCGCGGCCGTGCAGCAGCGCGGTGGCTTCGGTGGCGAGCACCTTCTTGGCCTCGTTGATCTCCGAGCCCGCGAGCGCCTCGAGCTTCTTGATCTCGGCCAGCGGCAGCGTCGTGAACAGCTTGAGGAACTTGCCGACGTCGGCGTCCTCGGTGTTGCGCCAATATTGCCAGAAATCATAAGGGCTGAACTGGTCGGCGTTGAGCCACACCGCGCCTTGCGCGGTCTTGCCCATCTTGGCGCCGGAGGCCGTCGTCAGCAGCGGCGTCGTCAGCGCGAACAGCTGGTGCGTGCCCATGCGGCGGCCGAGATCGACGCCCATGATGATGTTGCCCCACTGGTCGGAGCCGCCCATCTGCAGCTTGCAGCCGGTGCGCTTGGCGAGCTCGACGAAGTCGTAGGCCTGGCAGACCATGTAGTTGAACTCGATGAAGCTCATCTCCTGCTCGCGCTCGAGGCGCAGGCGCACGGAGTCCATGGTCAGCATGCGGTTGACCGAGAAATGCCGGCCGACGTCGCGCAGCATCTCGATCCAGTTCAGCCTGGTCAACCACTCCGCATTGTCGAGCATGATGGCGTCGCTCTTGCCGTCGCCGTAGTTCAGCACCTTGGCGAACACGCCGCGGATCGAGGCCTTGTTGGCCTCGATCTCGGCGACGGTGCGCATCGCGCGCGTCTCGTCCTTGCCGGAGGGATCGCCCACCATGGTGGTGCCGCCGCCCATCAGCGTGATCGGCTTGTTGCCGGACTGCTGCAGCCAGTGCAGCATCATCATGGTCAGATAATTGCCGATATGCAGCGAACGGGCGGTGCAATCGTAGCCGACATAGGCGGTCGCTTCGCCCTTGGCGGCGAGCGCGTCCAGCCCCTCGAAATCGGAGCATTGGTGGATGAAACCACGTTCCTGCAGGGTATTGAGGAAATCCGATTTAAATGCAGTCATCTGTCGGCGTGCCCAGAAATTCTTGGTTTACTGTTTTGGGAGCAATTTATTTAAGGGTCTTCCGTGGGAACCCGATTGCTGCCCGCCACTTGGCGCTGTGGCATTATAAGATGTGCCCCTCTGGCACAAGATCGGCATGCCGGAGGGGGTGTTTTGAGGACGCTGATCCATGATGTTGACGGCACTCGGTTTGATGAGCGGCACCTCGCTGGACGGGGTGGATGTCGCGCTGATCGAAACCGATGGAAAGCAGGTGAAGGCGTTCGGGCCCTCCGGCTACCGGGCCTATAGCCCGGCCGAGCGCAATCTGCTGCGCCAAGCGCTGAGCGAGGCGGTCAACCTGCCGCAGCGCGATGCCCGGCCGGGCATCCTGGCCGAGGCCGAGCGCGCGGTGACCCAGGCCCATGCCGAGGCGGTCGCCGCCTTCATCGCCCAGAACCGGATGAAGCCAGAGGACATCGACATCGTCGGCTTCCACGGCCAGACCGTGCTGCACCGGCCCGAGAAGCGGCTGACGGTGCAGATCGGCGATGCGCCGGCCCTGGCAAGGGCGATCCACATTCCCGTGATGCATGATTTCCGTGCCGCCGATGTCGAGGCCGGCGGGCAGGGCGCTCCGTTCGTACCCGTCTACCACCGTGCGCTCGCCAACTCGCTGGACCGCGAGGGGCCGATCGTCGTGGTCAATATCGGCGGCGTCTCCAACATCACCTATATCGACGGCAACGACACGCTGATCGCCTGCGATACCGGCCCAGGCAACGCGCTACTCGACGATTTCATGTACCGCACCATGAACCAGGCGTTCGACGCGGAAGGAAAGTTCGCGGCCCTCGGCAATGTGGACGAAGCCTGGGTCGCGCGCGGGCTGGAGCTGCCGTTCTTCGCGCTGCCTCCGCCCAAATCGCTCGACCGCAACGATTTTGCCGCCTTGAGGCTTGGGGATGTCGCGCCGGCCGATGGCGCGGCCACGCTCACCGCCTTCACCGCGGCGGCGATCGCGCGCATCATCCCGCTGCTGCCGCGGCGGCCGCGGAGCTGGATCGTCTGCGGCGGCGGTGCCCGCAACCTCACCATGCTCAGGATGCTGCGCGAGCGGGTGGGCTCGGCCACCGTCGAGGCCGCCGAGTCCCTGGGCTGGGCCTCCGACGCCATCGAGGCTCAGGCCTTCGGTTTCCTGGCCGCCCGCGGCCTGAAGGGACTGCCGCTGTCCTATCCGGCGACCACGGGTGTGCCGATGCCGATGACGGGCGGGGTGATCGCCCGGCCCTGAACGAGCGGGCGCGCGGGCTCTTCTTGCAGATGGCCGCACAACGTGGCGATGGGCTCGGGAAAAACCACAAGCCGCTAGACTCGTCTAAATGTTCAATTTAGGATTGAGACATTTCAGAAGTGCATTATTGAGTAGCGGAGATTTCCCATGGCGGACGAAAATTCGCCGGCGCAGGGCATTGCCGAGTCCCAAGGCGTCGTCACGCTCGACAGCAGCTATACACGCGGCCAGATCAACGGCGCATTATCACTGTCCGAATACGTGCTGAGTACCGGTTTCCAATCGGCAAGCGGCGAGGCAGTGCCGCTCGACGCGATTGAAGTCGTCCAGGGGGCCGCCGTCAAACTTGGGATATTGGCCACGGGCGATGGAACGGCACCGCAACCCGGGCGCAGCATTTCGGCGACCGACTGGAATGAATTCGAGCGCGCCTATTACCGGCTCGCGACTTTTGCGAGTCCGGTGACGGCGGAGACGCTTGATGCGACGCGCGCCATCACGTCGATCTCGGATGAGTCGGAGACGTGGTGGAATCGTCTGATCGGCAATTCTCCTGCGCTGCGATTTACGCGGCGGTTTTCCTTCGTCTCGATCGTTATCGCGATAGCGATCCTGACCGGCGAGTGCCTCGTCTACTACTGGGGTCTTGATGCAGACACCACGCGATATGCCTGGCAGCGGAACCTGGCGCAGATCCTTCTGCCCTGGGGCTACGGCGCTCTCGGCTCCTGCGCCTACCTGCTGCGATCGGCGCATTATTTCATCTATCAGCGTTGCTTCGACTTGCGACGCAAGCCGGAATATTTCAATCGCGTGCTGCTGGGCGCCATATCCGGTGGCGCGATCATCCTGTTTGTCGATTACCTCGTCGACAGTGACAGCGGCGACACGCTGCATTTGAGCTCAGCGGCGCTCGGTTTCGTTGCCGGCTACAGCACCGACTTCTTGTTCAACACGATCGAGCGTATCGTGGCCGCGATATTCCCGAGGGACAACTCCGATCTGAACCCCAAGCAGCAGGCTGGAAAAAAAGCCGCGCTCCCGAAAGATCAGCGCGGCGATGGATCGCCGGACGAAGCGAACAAAAAACGCGGAGGGGAAGACGGAGCCAATGCGCAGCCCCGACGGGCGAGAAACAGGAAGGTCGCAATTCCTCCCGCAGAGGGCATGGGCGCAGCGACGGACGGGACACCGAAAAGATGAGGCCGGCTGAAGCGCGTGCCGCGGGGGCTTGGCGGCCGTTGCGAGGCCGGGTGATCAAGCTTCTGCTGGGCCTTGCGCTCACATTCGCCGGCGCTTCGGCTTGGTGTGCCGAGGACACGCCGCGTCCGTTGCTTCAAAAGGATGGCCAGCCGGTCGATTGGTGGTTCACCTTCAAGTTCAACGCCCAGAAGTCGTTCGCTGGCTGCGGTCCCGTCGAGGGACCGCGTGCCTGCATCTTTGGCGGCAAAGTACGGGCAAAGGACCGCTTCGGCCAGCAGTTCGCGTTCGCGAGCAGCAGCGCAGGCAAGTTGAGCCAGGGCAAGGGCTGCGTCGGAGCCACGACCACCGATCCGGTCGGCGCCACCTTCGATCAGGTCTACAACGGTCATTTCTTCTATCTGATCTGGAACGATCAGTTCTACGGCGACCCAATCAAATCGGCCAACTCGCCATGGGGCCATTCCAAGGGGCTGCTCGCCTGGAACGATGCAGGCGAGGGCTTTGTCATGCAGGTTTCGACGCCGTCATGGCCGGGTTCGGGCAGCAACCGCATCGTTCGAAAGGCCGGCAACACTCTTGGATGCATCAGCAGCAACAACAATCTGCTGGCCAGCCAGCATTTCTTCGCGCTCAAGCTGACCAAGGACGATCTTGTCAAGGTTCTCAAGGGACTGAAGGCGGCGGGTGTGGCCACCGATCCGACCAAGAAACAGATCGTTCGAAACGGCGGTCCGGATGATGTTCAGGAACTGGTCGGCGAGCTCGGTGAACTTCCGAAGAAGAAAAAGCCGGGCACCGCGGCGGGAGATTTCTTCACGCGCGAGGATCTGTCGACCAAGGTGATCCTGATTGCCAAGACGGCGAGTTTGACCGCGCCTCCATGGGAGTTCGTGTCGGCGGTCCTCAACGGCACCGCCGAGCGAAGCGCGACGTGGTGGACCAAACCCAAAATTCCTTCCACCAACAAGAATTCGAAGGTGAAGTGCCTGGAGCCGTTCGAGCTGGACAAGAAACCCGGGCCGGTCGCCATTGCGCTGACGGGCGCATGGAAAGACCAGCCGATCAAGCTGAACGCTCCGTCCAACCACGCGAAGATCGGGGTCTCGAGCGCGGGTGGTCACAGCTACGTTATCTTTGGCGATCTGAATCAGCAGGGCGCATTGAATCCGCCGGGTTGCGCCAGCAGCCAGAACGGTCGCGGCGGCTTGTTTTTTGTGATCGACAACAAGCCGTTGCACGACAGTGTTGCCGATCTGATCGACGGAAATACAGCGCCGATGAAGTGACGGTACGGCCATCGAAAGCGCCTGCTGGAGTCCTTGACATACATGCAATCGCATGAAAAATTCATGCAGATGCATTTATTGTGAGGAATGCCGTGACCGCCTCCCTGAAACTGATCAGCCACAAGCTTTGTCCCTACGTGCAGCGCGCGGTGATCGCGCTGAAGGAGAAGGGCGTGCCGTTCGAGCGGATCGACATCGATCTCGCCAACAAGCCCGACTGGTTTTTGAAGCTGTCGCCGCTCGGCAAGGTGCCGGTGCTGGTGGTGACGACCGGGCAGGGCGAGGTCGCGCTGTTCGAGAGCAACGTGATCTGCGAGTACATCGAGGAGACGCAAGACGGCGCCAGGCTGCATCCGGCGGATGCGCTCAAGCGCGCCGAGCATCGTGCCTGGATGGAGTTCGGCTCGGCGATCCTCGGCGATCTCTGGGGCCTTGAGACCACGACGGATCCGGCGACGTTCGAGAGCAAGCGCCAGGCGCTCGTCGGAAAATTTGCGCGCGTGGAAGCGGCGCTCGGCGCAGGCCCGTATTTCGCAGGTGGCGCGTTCAGCCTCGTCGATGCGGTGTTCGCACCGATCTTCCGCTACTTCGACCTGTTCGACGAACTGACCGCGCACGGCATCTTCGCGGATGTGCCGAAGGTGCGGGCGTGGCGGGCAGAGCTGGCCAAGCGCCCGAGCGTGCGCACGGCCGTCGGCGCGGACTATCCGCAATTGCTGCGCGCCTTCCTCGTTCGCCACGACGCGCATCTGCTCAAGCTCGCCGCCTGAGCGCGACGCCGATGT
The DNA here is from genome assembly GCF_002531575.1 of Bradyrhizobium sp. Y36. GTDB lineage: Bacteria > Pseudomonadota > Alphaproteobacteria > Rhizobiales > Xanthobacteraceae > Bradyrhizobium. Next base: position 219,079 of record NZ_NWTI01000008.1, read on the forward strand.
CGCAATCCATGGCGTGGCTGATGCTGGTGATCGCCGGCGCGCTCGACGTCGGCTGGGCGATCTCGATGAAGTACGCCGAAGGCTACACGCGGGCGGGCTGGAGTATCGTTTCGGTGGTGCTGCTCGCAGCCTTCGTTGTCCTGCTCGGGCGCGCCCTGAAGGTGCTGGACGTCGGCGTCGCCTATTCGGTGTGGACCGGCATTGGGGCTGCCGGCACCTTCGTGATGGGCGTCGTGCTGTTCGGCGAGACCTTGAGCGCGATGAAGATGGCCGGCATCGCGCTCGTGTTGATGGGGATTGTGGCGCTCAAGCTGGCTTGATGTGCACGTAGCCCGGATGGAGCGAGGCGCAATCCGGGAAGGGTGTTTCTGCAGCACGGGTTTCCCGGATTTCGCTTCGCTCCATCCGGGCTACAAGGCCTGCGCCTCAGCGAACGTTCGCCAGCCGCATGTCCAGGTACGCCGTGATGGTTTCCATCAGCGGCTCGAGCTTGGCGTCGAAGAAGTGGTTGGCGCCAGGGATGATCTGCTGGTCGATCACGATGCCCTTCTGCGTCTTCAGCTTCTCGACCAGCGTGTTGACGTCCTTCGGCGGCACCACCGCGTCCTTTTCGCCATGCACGATCAGGCCCGAGGACGGGCAGGGCGCAAGGAACGAGAAGTCGTAGAGGTTGGCCGGCGGCGCGATCGAGATGAAGCCCTCGACCTCGGGACGGCGCATCAGAAGCTGCATGCCGATCCAGGCGCCGAAGGAGAAGCCGGCGACCCAGCAGGCGCGCGCTTCGGGGTTGATGGTCTGTGCCCAGTCGAGCGCGGCCGCCGCATCCGACAATTCGCCGGTGCCGTGATCGAACGAGCCCTGGCTGCGGCCGACGCCGCGGAAGTTGAAGCGCAGCACCGAGAAGCCGCGATGGGCGAAGGCGTAGTAGCACTGGTACACGATCTGATGGTTCATCGTGCCGTGGAACTGCGGATGCGGATGCAGGATCATCGCGATCGGCGCGTTCTTCTGCTTGGCCGGGTGATAGCGACCCTCGAGGCGGCCGGCAGGGCCAGTGAAAATAACTTCAGGCATGGATGATCTCTGATTGAGTCCCTTGCAGGTGATCCCTGCGCAATCGTCCGATTGTGGCTCTACCAGCGCTGCCGCCGGCGAGAGCACGGATGAAGGGTGGAGAGGCGCGCCCTCGGATGATGCGCGAGTGGCGCGCAGGTGAACTGACGCGCGCTTCTAACACGAGGCAAGGGTCAAAAAGCAAGCTTCTTCGACATCTCTCAATGGGCTCAAGAGCTTAGATCGTCATCGCGGCGTCATGCCGGGCCTGCCCCCGGTGGCGGGATGCGGACCGCATTTAACCGGGCGACGGCAGGAGCTGGATGCGCCGCTCTCGCATACCGATCAACCGGTTGGAATCATGACTGTTTATGGATCGTCGGCCGATCGCCGGAGGCGATTCCCTCCGGGACGCTTCGGCTTCCGAGCGTGGCGACCGCCGGCCGGTAACGCCGGCTGCCTCCGAGCGTCTGTCCGTTGTCGAAGGCGAGCTCGAAATCTCCGGAAGCCCTGAGGTCCACGCCGCTCACCCGGTCGAGATTGGCAAGCCTGGTCCGATGAACGCGAACGATCGAAAAGCGCGACAGCTCGCTTTCTGCCGCTGCGAGCGTGCCCCGGATCAGGTGCCGGGTGCCGTCAGCGAGGCTGTATTCGATGTAGTTGCCGGCGGACGCGACCCAGAGGATGTCGCGCGGTACCACGCGGATGCGGCTCGTGCCGTCGCGCAGCCAGATCACGTCGGGAGGCGACGGTTGTTGCGGAGCCGGCGGCGCGACTGTGGCGGTCTTCAGCTCACGCCGGCTTTCGAGCAGCCAGAGCGTGCCGGCGATCAGGACAAAGGCCACGGCGTCCTTGCGGAATTCATAAAGGACCGTCGCGAGCGAGAAACGGAAATCGTAGGCGCCTCCGGCGAGCCAGAGCGCGAGCTTCCGCACCCAGACCATGCCGGTGATGTGAAGGGCTGAGAAGCCGAGCAGGGCGACGCTCCCGATTCCGACCCGTGCGGCGAGGCCGGGCGTCCGGCGCATGCGGCGGACCGCCAGCACCGGGATCGGCAGCAGCAGCAGGATGACGGCGATGCTCGACATCTCCCAGAACAACCGCCGGCCGATGTCGTAGCTGTCGCCGCGCCAGGCGGCGTCCTGGGCGCCCGAAAACGCATTGACGATTCCGATCGCAAGCGCGACCGCCGCAATCGCAGCGAATGTCGTCCGGTCGCCGCCGCTGGTCCCGAAGGGCCCGCGACTCGTCCCAGCCGCAGGCGGCTCGTCCCCTCGCGTCCGATTCTGATCCCAAACCGTCTCGACGCGGGCCGCCGGCGGCGCATTTTCGGCGTCAGCCATTTTCGACCTGGCTCGAAAACCGCGTTCGTCGTCCCCTCCAGGAGCAGAAAACCATGACAACACCACAGCAATTCCAAAGCTCTGATAGGCGTATCGATCTGGACTGGGTGCGGATTTTAGCCTTCGGGCTGCTGATCTTCTACCACGTCGGTATGCTCTATGTGTCCTGGGGATTTCACATCAAGAGCGTGCACCGGCTGACCTGGCTGGAACCGGTGATGCTGTTCCTCAACCCCTGGCGGCTGTCGCTGCTGTTCCTGGTGTCCGGGGTGGCCACCCGCTTCATGCTCGACAAATCCAGCCTGGCCTCGCTTGCCGCTGCGCGGTCGGCACGGCTGCTGATCCCGCTGATCTTCGGCATGCTCGTGATCGTGCCGCCGCAGTCCTATGTCCAGATCGTGGAGAGCCTCGGCTATCCCGCGGGCTTCGTCGATTTCTACACCAGGCACTACTTTGCCTTCGGTGCGCAGTTCTGTCCGAACCCCTGCATCGTGTTGCCGACCTGGAACCATCTCTGGTTCGTGGTCTATCTCTGGGTCTACACGATGGCCTTGATCGGCGTGCTCGCGCTGTGGCCGGCCGGCGCTGACTGGCTGGGCCGGACGCTGGCTCGCGCGCTCGCCGGGCCATGGCTCCTGATCGTGCCGTGCCTGCTGTTCGTGGCCTGGCGCCTGGTGCTGTTCCCGGCATTCCCGTCGACGCATGCGCTGTTCGGCGACTGGTACAACCACGCGGACCACGCGACGGCCTTCCTGATCGGTTTCCTGCTGGCGAAGCAGGAGGGGATCTGGCGCGAGGTCGAGCGCCAGCGCTGGGCGGCACTGGTGGCTGCGGCCGCCTGCTTCTCGGCCTTCATCCTGGTTCGCGCCGGTCTGTTTGCGCCGTCGCCCGCGCTGAAGTCTTTCGCAGCCTCGGCCTATGGTTGCTATCAGTGGCTTGCCATCGCCGCCGTGCTTGGCTTTGCGCGGCGCTACGTCACGGCTGACAGCCCCGTGCGGCGCTATCTGACCGACGCGATCTTTCCGTATTACATCGTGCATCAGACCGGGATCATCGTGATCGCGCATCAATTGCACGGCAGCGGTCTTTCGGCTGGGAGCGAGGCCTCGATTGTCATCATCGGGACTGCGCTCACATGCATGGCGACCTATGAAATCGTTCAGCGCATCGCCTGGCTGCGGCCGCTGTTCGGATTGCGCGCGGTGCCGCGGACGGTTGCCAGGATGGAGCAGCATCAGCCGGCCTGATGCGCACGGCCGTCCGATTGGCCGGACGGCAAAAGGTGCTAAGAGGGCGACATGCCGACCCGGGTCTATCTCGACTGGAACGCGACCACGCCGCTGCGCCCCGAGGCGCGGGCGGCGATGGTTGCCGCCTATGACCTGATCGGCAATCCGTCCTCGGTCCATGCCGAGGGGCGGGAGGCGCGGCGTGTGGTCGAGGAGGCCCGCGCTCTCCTTGCCGCGGCCGTGGGGGCCCTGCCGCGGAACGTGACCTTTACCTCGGCCGGAACCGAGGCCAACGCGCTGGCCCTGTCTCCGGGGCTGCGGGGGCCGTCCGGCGGACCGGTGGAGCGACTGCTGGTCTCTGCGGTCGAGCATGCCTCGGTGCTGGCGGGGGGCCGGTTCACGGGCGCCGCAATCGGTCAGATCCCGGTCACCCGTTCCGGCGTGGTCGACCTCGAGCATCTGAGAGCCCAGCTCAAGGACGGTCCGCCGGCGCTGGTTTCGATCATGGCCGCCAACAACGAGACGGGCGCAATCCAGCCGGTCGCCGAGGCGGCAACGATTGTTCACGAGGCCGGCGGCCTGCTGCATGTCGATGCGATCCAGGCGTTGGGCAAAATCCCGTTCGACATCAAGACTGTAGGCGCCGACCTTGCGACCTTTTCTGCGCACAAGATCGGCGGTCCCAAGGGTATTGGTGCACTGGTCGTGGCCGAGGGAATCGCCGGGCTGGAGCCGGTGCTGCGGGGCGGGGGGCAGGAGCAGAGCCGCCGCGCCGGAACCGAGAACGTCGCCGGCATCGCCGGCTTCGGGGCGGCGGTGAAGGTCGCGCTTCAGGCTCTCCCGGAGGATGCGGAGCGCATGGTAACCAACAGGAATCGCTTGGAAAATGGCGTCCGAGGGATCGCTGGCGCGACGATCTTCTCAAGCGAGGTTGAGAGGTTGCCAAATACCGTTCTGTTCACCGCGCCCGGCCTCAAGGCCGAGACGGCCGTGATCGGCTTCGACCTCGAAGGCATCGCCGTCTCCTCCGGTTCGGCCTGTTCCTCGGGCAAGGTCCAACCGTCGCACGTTTTGTCCGCCATGGGCTTCGATCCAACGGTCGCCCAGGGAGCGGTGCGCCTCAGTCTGGGCTGGTCCACGGAACCAGAAGACATCAACAGGGCGTTAGAGGCTTGGCGAAAGCTCGGTAATAGCCTACTTAAGACTTAAGCGATGAAACACGGCTTGAACGGTTCTAAGCCCGTGCTTTCCGCACAGAAACATCGTAATAGTCGTCCGAGATTGATCCACCGCGGTCCTTGAAACCGCGAGCGGAGGATGGAATGCCAGCCGTACAAGAGACGGTCGAGCGCGTGAAGCGCATCGACGTCGACCAGTATCGTTATGGGTTTGAGACCCTGATCGAATCCGACAAGGCTCCCAAGGGGCTGTCGGAAGACACCGTTAAGTTCATCTCGCAGAAGAAGAACGAACCCGACTGGATGCTCCAGTGGCGGCTGGAAGCCTATCGGCGCTGGCTGACCATGCAGGAGCCGACCTGGGCGCGCGTCGACTATCCCAAGATCGACTTCCAGGACCTCTATTACTATTCGGCGCCGAAGCCGAAGAAGACGGTCACGTCACTGGACGAGATCGATCCGGAAATCCTGAAGACCTACGAGAAGCTCGGCATCCCTTTGCGGGAAGTCGCCATGCTCGAAGGCGTCGAACCCAAGCCGGGCGAGGAAGATCCGAACAAGCGCAAGATCGCGGTCGACGCAGTCTTCGATTCGGTCTCGGTCGCGACCACCTTCAAGGCGGAGCTGAAGAAGGCCGGCGTGATCTTCATGCCGATCTCTGAAGCCATCCGCGAGCATCCCGAGTTGGTGCAGAAGTATCTCGGCTCGGTGGTTCCGACCTCGGACAATTTCTACGCGACGCTGAACTCGGCGGTGTTCTCCGACGGCTCGTTCGTCTACGTGCCGCCGGGCGTGCGCTGCCCGATGGAGCTGTCGACCTATTTCCGCATCAACGAGCGCAACACCGGCCAGTTCGAGCGCACGCTGATCATCGCCGACAAGGGCGCGTACGTCTCCTATCTCGAAGGCTGCACCGCGCCGCAGCGTGACGAGAACCAGCTGCACGCGGCCGTGGTCGAGCTCGTCGCGCATGACGATGCCGAGATCAAATATTCGACGGTGCAGAACTGGTATCCCGGCAATTCGGAAGGTAAGGGCGGCATCTACAATTTCGTCACCAAGCGTGGCGACTGCCGCGGCGACCGCTCCAAGATTTCCTGGACCCAGGTCGAGACCGGCTCAGCCATCACCTGGAAGTATCCGAGCTGCATCCTGCGCGGTGACAATTCGAGCGGCGAGTTCTATTCGATCGCGATCTCGAACGGCTTCCAGCAGGTCGATTCGGGCACCAAGATGATTCATCTCGGCAAGAACACGTCGAGCCGGATCATCTCCAAGGGCATCGCGGCCGGCAAGTCGCAGAACACCTATCGCGGCCTCGTCACCGCGCATCGCAAGGCGACCGGCGCACGCAACTTCACCGCCTGCGACTCGCTGCTGATCGGCGACAAATGCGGCGCGCATACCGTGCCCTATATCGAGGCCAAGAACTCCTCGGCGACGTTCGAGCACGAGGCGACGACGTCGAAGATCTCCGAGGACGTGCTGTTCTACTGCATCCAGCGCGGCCTTTCGCAGGAGGAGGCTGTCGGCCTCGTCGTCAACGGCTTCGTCAAGGACGTGCTGCAGCAACTGCCGATGGAATTCGCGGTGGAAGCGCAGAAGCTGATCTCGATCTCGCTTGAAGGATCGGTCGGCTAGCTCGGACCTCATCCTGAGGAGGCCGCGCAAGCGGCCGTCTCGAAGGACGGATCCCGGAAAGATTGTTGGCCTCAATCCTTCGAGACGCGCCTTCGGCGCTCCTCAGGATGAGGGGATAGATGGAAAAACATTATGGCTTTGCTTGAAGTGAAAGACCTCAAGGTTCGTGTCGAGGAGCGTGAGATCCTCCACGGGCTGACGCTCACCGTGAACGAAGGCGAGATCCACGCGATCATGGGGCCGAACGGCTCCGGCAAGTCGACGCTGTCCCACGTCATCGCCGGCAAGCCCGGCTATGAGGTCACCGATGGCCAGATCCTGTTCAAGGGTGAAGATCTGTTGGAGATGTCGCCGGACGAGCGCGCCGCCAAGGGCGTGTTCCTGGCGTTCCAGTATCCGGTCGAGATTCCCGGCGTCGCCACCATGAACTTCCTGCGCACCGCGCTGAACGCGCAGCGCAAGGCGCGCGGCGAGGATGAATTCTCGACCCCGGACTTCCTCAGGAAGGTCCGCGAGGTCTCGAAGTCGCTGAACATTCCGCAGGACATGCTCAAGCGCGGCGTCAATGTCGGCTTCTCCGGCGGTGAGAAGAAGCGCAACGAGGTGCTGCAGATGGCGCTGTTCGAGCCCAGCCTGTGCATCCTCGACGAGATGGATTCGGGCCTGGACATCGACGCGCTGCGCATCGCGGCCGACGGCGTCAACGCGCTGCGTTCGCCCAAGCGTTCGATGGTCGTCATCACCCACTATCAGCGGCTGCTGAACTACATCGTGCCCGACGTCGTGCACGTGATGTCGAAGGGCCGTGTCGTGAAGAGCGGCGGCAAGGAACTGGCGCTGGAGCTGGAAGCGTCCGGCTACGCCCAGTTCGAGGATGCCGCGTAAGGATTGTTTGCAATGAACGTTGCTGTGGCAAAGACCGGAAAGGGCCGCGCGGTGAGCGATCTCTTCACCAGCGCCGAAGGCCGGCTGCCAGGTTCGCCTGGGGTCACCGCCGTGCGACGCGAGGCGTTCGAGACCTATGAGCGTCTCGGCCTGCCGCACCGTCGGATCGAGGAATGGAAATACACCGACCTGCGCGCGCTGGTCGGCGAGGTGCTGCCGCTGGCAGCCGCGCCCGACGCGGCTGCGCTGAAGCGGGCTGCGGACGCCGTGAAGGCGCATGCGATCGACGGCGCCCGCAAGCTGGTGCTGGTCGACGGCGTGTTCGCGGCCGACCTGTCCGATGCGAAGGCGCTTGCCGTCGAGGTAGGCTTCAAGACTCTGCGAGAGACGCTGGAGAAGGACGCTGGTCTCCTGAAGACCGCAACCGTTGATGCCGTGATCGCGCTGAACGCGGCGATGGCGACGGACGGTGTCGTGCTGTCGATCGCCGACGGCGCCCAGCTCTCCGCGCCGATCCAGATCATTCATATCGCGACCGCCGCGTCGGCATCGGCATTCAGCCGGTCACAGGTGACGATCGGGAAGGGCTCGCGCGCCACCATCGTCGAGACCTTTGTCGCGGCGGGCGCCACTGCCTACCAGATCAACGATGCCGTCCTCGTGTCGGTCGCTGATGATTCCGACGTCGCCTACATCCGCCTGATGGACGATGCGCCCGACGCGGTGAACGTGACCTCGCAGTTCGTCACCATCGGCGCCAACGTGAAGTACAATTTCTTCAACATGACCACCGGCGCTGCGGTGAGCCGCCTGCAGGGCTTCATCACGCTGGCGGGCGAGGGCAGCGAGCTCTCCGCCAACGGCGTCAACCTGTTGAAGAAGACCGAGCATGGCGACACCACGCTGGTGGTCGATCACGCCGTGCCGAACTGCGTCAGCCGCGAAGTCTTCCGCGCCGTGCTCGACGATCGCGCCCATTCGGTGTTCCAGGGCCGCATCATCGTCCGTCCCGACGCGCAGAAGACCGACGGCAAGATGATGACCCGCGCGCTGCTGCTGTCGGACGAGGCCGAAGCCGACAACAAGCCCGAGCTCGAGATCTTCGCCGACGACGTCTCCTGCGGCCACGGCGCCACCGCCGGCGCGCTGGACGACAGCCTGCTGTTCTATCTGAAGGCCCGCGGCCTGCCGGAGAAGCAGGCTCAGGCGCTGCTGATCCAGGCTTTCGTGGGCGAGGCGATCGAGCAGATCGCCGATGACGGCCTGCGCGAGCACGTGATCGGCATTGCCGAGCGCTGGCTGGAGCGTCGCCAATGAGCACGCATCCGGCAGTCAAGAACGGCGCCTATGACGTCGCGCGCGTGCGCCAGGACTTTCCGGCGCTCGCCATGCAGGTGTACGGCAAGAAGCTGGTCTATCTCGACAACGCAGCCTCCGCGCAGAAGCCGAGCGCCGTGCTCGAGCGCATGACGCAGGCCTACCAGTCCGAATACGCCAACGTGCATCGCGGCCTGCATTACCTCGCCAACGCGGCGACGGAAGCCTATGAGGGCGGCCGGACCAAGGTGGCGCAGTTCATCAACGCGCCCCGGACCGAAGAAGTGATTTTCACCCGCAACGCGACCGAGGCGATCAATCTCGTCGCCTCGTCCTGGGGCGGGCCGAACATCAAAGAGGGCGACGAGATCGTCATCTCGATCATGGAGCACCACTCCAACATCGTGCCTTGGCATTTCCTCAGGGAGCGCCAGGGGGCGGTCATCAAGTGGGCGCCGGTCGACGATGAGGGCAATTTCCTCATCGACGAGTTCGAGAAGCTGCTGACGTCGAAGACCAAGCTGGTCGCGATCACCCAGATGTCCAATGCGCTCGGCACCATCGTGCCGGTCAAGGACGTCGTGAGGATCGCCCATGCGCGCGGCATTCCCGTGCTGGTCGACGGCAGCCAGGGCGCCGTGCATCTGCCGATCGATGTCCAGGACATCGGCTGCGATTTCTACGTCTTCACCGGCCACAAGGTCTATGGCCCCACCGGCATCGGCGTGCTCTGGGCCAAGTACGACCATCTCGTCGCGATGCGTCCCTTCAATGGCGGCGGCGAGATGATCCGCGAGGTCTCGCGCGACGTCGTCACCTATGGCGATCCCCCGCACAAATTCGAGGCGGGCACGCCGGCGATCGTCGAGGCCGTCGGCCTTGGCGCGGCCATCGACTACGTCAATTCGATCGGCAAGGAACGCATCGCCGCGCACGAGGCCGATCTCACGGCCTACGCCCAGGAGAAGCTGCGCGAGATCAACTCGCTGCGGCTGATCGGCACGGCGCGGGGCAAGGGTCCGGTGATTTCCTTCGAGCTCAAGGGCGCGCACGCCCATGACGTCGCCACCGTGATCGACCGCCAGGGCATCGCGGTGCGCGCCGGAACCCATTGCGTGATGCCGCTTTTAGAGCGGTTCAACGTGACGGCCACCTGCCGGGCCTCGTTCGGCATGTATAATACGCGGGAAGAAGTCGATCATCTGGCACAGGCGCTGTTGAAGGCGCGGGATTTGTTCGCATGAGTGACACGGCCGAAATCAAAGCTAGTCCGATGGAGACCCATTCGGCGCTTCCGCCGGAGGAGACCGAGCGCCTGACCACGGAGATCATCGCCGGGCTCAAGACCGTGTTCGACCCGGAAATCCCGGCCGACATTTACGAGCTCGGCCTGATCTACAAGGTCGAGATCAAGGACGACCGCTCGGTCGACGTCCAGATGACGCTGACGACGCCGAACTGTCCGGCCGCCGGCGAGCTGCCGACCATGGTCGAGAACGCCGTTGCCAGCGTGCCCGGCGTCGGCGTGGTCGACGTCAAGGTCGTCTGGGAGCCGCCGTGGTCGCCCGAGCGCATGAGCGACGAGGCCCGCCTCGTCCTCAACATGTGGTGACGCGTAACGCTTGCTTTGAATCCTCGGCATTGAATTCGCGCCGCAACGGACCACATCATTGACATGACCCAGATTTCGTCAGGCTCGACCCCAGCATCCACTCCGAAGCCGCGGCGTCCGCGCCCGCAGGTGATGCGGCTGACGGATGCTGCCGCCCAGCGCATCAGCGAGCTGACGAGCCGCGCTGATTCCGAGATCGTGGGCCTGCGCGTCGGCGTGAAGAACGGCGGCTGCGCCGGTCAGTCCTATACGGTCGAATACGCCCACGAGATCCGCCCGACCGACGAGGTCGTCGAGGACAAGGGCGTCAAGATCCTGGTCGACCCGAAGGCCGTGCTGTTCCTGCTCGGCACCGAGATGGACTACAAGGCCGACAAGATGCAGGCCCAGTTCGTCTTCAACAACCCCAATCAGATCTCCGCCTGCGGTTGCGGCGAGTCGGTCGAGCTGCGACCGGCCAAGATCGACGGGTAAGCCGATTCTCGCAGCTTGCTCCGCTGTCGTCCCTGCGAACGCAGGGACCCATAACGCGTGATCCCCTGGTGATGGGCGGTGTTCGCACCGAAGCTGGCGCGATGAAAAGTCTTCGTTAAACTCCTCCCTGTGGTTATGGGTCCCTGCGTTCGCAGGGACGACGCCGGGGAGAGAGTTGGGCCATGGACCGCGAATTCCTGATTGACCTGTTCGCCGATTTCGGGCCCGTCACCATCCGCAAGATGTTCTCCGGCTACGGCATCTCCGCCGACGGCATCAACTTCGCGCTGTCGCTCCGCGCCGGCCTGTTCTTCCGCGCCGACGAGGTGACCATTCCCGATTTCGAGGCGGAGGGCTCTAAGCCGTTTCAGTATTCGACCCGCGCCAAGACGGTGGTGGTCAATTCCTATTGGGAGCTGCCGGCGCGGCTGTTCGACGAGTCCGAGGATTTCGTGCAGTGGGCGAGGGCGGCGCTCGCGGCCGCCCAGCGCGCCAAGGTGAAGACGCGGCCGAAGGGTAAGAAGGCGGCGAAGAAAGCGGTGCCGAAGAAAGCCGCTGGGAAGAAGCGGTTGGTCAAGAAGGCAATCACGAAGACGGTGCGGTAGGGTGGGCAAAGCGAAGCGTGCCCACGATTGGGATTGTCATCGCGAGGAGTCGTGGGCACGGCGCGATGCGCCTTTGCCCACCCTACGAGACCTTACTCCACCGCCTGGGTCAGGCCGACCCGCATGTCCTTGGCCGTGAACACGCAGACGCCGTCCGCGAGCACGCGGCCGTCGGCAATTCCGAGTACCAGCTTGCCGCGCCTGACCATGCGCATTGAGACTTCGTAGCGCACGCTCTTTGTAGCAGGCGTGACGGTGCCGGTGCACTCCACGTCGCCGACGCCGATGGCGCGGCCCTTGCCCGGTGAGCCCGACCAGCCGAGCCAGTAGCCGACCATCTGCCACATGGCGTCGAGCCCCAGCGTCGGCGGCATCATCGCGTCGCCGCGATAGTGGCAATCGAAGAACCAGTGGTGAGGCGTGAGATCCAGCTCGCCGACGACGTGGCCTTTGCCATACGCGCCGCCGTCCAGGCTGATGTCGGTGATGCGATCCATCATCAGCATCGGCGGCGCCGGCAGTTGCGCGTTGCCGGGGCCGAAATAGCCGCCCTCGCTCGATCTCAGCAGCTCGTCCCTGGTGTATGACGGTTGCGGCGTGTGGAAGTCACGAGGGTTGTTGGGCACGACGACACGTCCTCGATGTTCAGACAGCGAGGAAGATGTTGCTCGCCACCGAAGAATGTCAAGCGGCGGTGCCGTAGGGTGGGCAAATCGACTTGTCCGCCGTAGCTCGCAGAGCGAAGGCGGAAGCGTGCTCACCATCCGGCTCGATCATGCCGAGGTCGTGGCACGGCGCTTATGCGCCTTTGCCCACCCTACGGCAGTTAGCGAAAGCCTACGCCACGCGGCTGTGGGTCTCGACCGCGTATTCCGGATCGGCTTCGCAGATCACGCGGTTGCGTCCGTTACGTTTGGCGGCGTAGAGGCAGGCATCGGCGCGCTCGATCAGGGCGTCGGGATCGTCGCCGGGCTTGAGCATGGAGACGCCGACCGAGATGGTGACGCGGCCGAGGATCTCGCCGGTGGATTTCTTCTTCAATTCTTTGGCCATCACCGCGCGGCGGATGTGGTCGGCCACCGTGAGGGCCTGACGCAGTGCGGTGTTGGGCAGCACGACCGCGAACTCCTCGCCGCCGTAACGCGCGGTGATGTCCTGGCCCTTGATGGTCTGCTTCAGCGACAGGCCGACGAGCCGCAGCACCTGGTCGCCGGTGAGATGGCCGTAGGAATCGTTGAACGACTTGAAGTGATCGATGTCGAACAGCAGCAGCGACAGCGGCTCGCCCGAGGCGAGTGCGTTCTGCACGGCCATGCCGATCATGCGGTCGAAATATTTGCGATTGCCAAGACCCGTGAGTGGATCGGTCAGGCTCTCGGCGCGGATCGCCTCGAGGCTCTGCTGGAGATTGCTGATCTCGTTCTTCGACAGCGTCAGGCGGTCTTCCAGCGCCTTGTTGGTGTCGCGCATCTCGCTGGTCGAGCGCAGCAGGGTCTCGACGATCGCCTTGATTTGGTCGCGGCTCTTGGCCGCGGACAGTTTCGCGGTCGCGCCCGACAGGCTGGCATCGTAGGAGCCGGTCATGCCGAGTGCATCGCCCAAGACCCGCATGACGTCGTCGATCTCGCCGATGACGCGCGCGCCGACCTTGTCGATGCGATCGGTGGTCTTGATATGGGAGAGATAGGTCTCGTAGATCTGCTCGAGGTCGGCTTCAGTCAGCTTGCCGCTGCGCGCCAGCGTCTCGTTGATGATCTTGTTCAGCGGCGCGTTGTAGCCGGTGGCGTAGACGTACCAGATCTCGTAATTGCGGGGAATCGCCGTCTGCCGAAGCGATCGGATCTGACCGAGCGCTACTTCAGCGAACGCCATTGTGCGTTCGTGTTCGTCGAGCACCTTGACCACGGAACATACCCCACAGCGGTCGGTGCGCCGACGACCGCAGCAATGCTTAAATTATGTTCGTAGGCTAACGGACGATCGTGAACGCCCCGTAAATATACGTCCTCGAAACGTCTAAAAACGTGTGCCTTCCATTTCCGCAACTGAAACCTGGAGCGCGCTTGCGCGCGTCAGGCACCGGCGGGAGACGAGCGCACGGGTCGGAGCAGGAACGCCGGCAGATGCGAATGATCGCCCGGCTCGGTGTCAGCCTCGCGCTGGCGGCGCGGTTCGGGACGGCCGATCGACGGCACATGCGATGCATTCGCCTGCGGACGCGAGCCATGACGCGGCTCGGATGACTGCCTGGCTTCGCGCGAAGGCCTCGGTTCACGCGCAGGCTTCGCCTCGGCGGCGGGCCGCGCTTCCGCTGCAGGACGCTCGCCACGCGGTTCGCGCGGCTCATGGCTGCGCTCACGATCGCGGCCGCCGCGCTGCGGCTTGCCGCGTCCGCCGCGGGAGCGTTCCCGATCGCGACCGCGCGCCTCGCGCGGACGGTCACTCTGCTCGCTTGCGTCGGCATTGACCTCGTAGTCGCCTTCGGCGCGCGGAATGCTCTGGCCGATCAGCTTCTCGATCGCCACCATCGACTTCTGGTCGAGCGGCGTCACGATCGAGATCGCGGTGCCGGTGCGGCCAGCGCGGCCGGTGCGGCCGATGCGGTGGACGTAATCGTCGGCGTGATGGGGGACGTCGAAATTGAAGACGTGGCTGACCTCGGGAATGTCGAGGCCGCGGGCGGCGACGTCGGAGGCGACCAGCAGGGGCAGCTCACCCTTGCGGAATTGTTCGAGGGCTGCCGTGCGCGCCGACTGGTCCATGTCGCCATGAAGCGCGCCGACGCTGAAGCCGTGCTTCTGCAGCGATTTGTGAACGATCGCGACCTCGCGCTTGCGATTGCAGAAGATGATCGCGTTCTTGAGATCCTTGGCCTCGCGCAGCAGGCGGCGCAGCAGCTCGCGCTTCTCATGTGCCTCGCGCCCGGCAGGCACCTGGACCTGCGTGACGGTGACGGCCGTAGTGGCCGGCTTCGAGACCTCGACCTTCTGCGGGTTGTGCAGGAAGGCTTCGGTGATACGCCGGATTTCCGGCGGCATGGTCGCGGTGAAGAACAGGGTCTGCCGCGTGAACGGGACGAGCTTGCAGATGCGCTCGATGTCGGGAATGAAGCCCATGTCCAGCATGCGATCGGCTTCGTCGATGACGAGCAGCTCGACGCCGGTGAGCAACAGGCCGCCGCGCTCGGTGTGGTCGAGCAGGCGGCCGGGAGTTGCGATCAGCACGTCGACGCCGCGCGTCAGCTTGGCATCCTGGTCGCCGAAGGAAACGCCGCCGATCAGAAGCGCGACGTTGAGTTTCTGGCCGGCGCCGTAGCGGTCGAAGTTTTCCTTCACCTGCGCCGCGAGCTCGCGGGTCGGCTCGAGGATCAGCGTGCGCGGCATGCGTGCCCGGGCGCGACCCTTTTCGAGGATGGTGAGCATCGGCAGCACGAAGGCCGCGGTCTTGCCGGTGCCGGTCTGGGCGATGCCGAGAACGTCCTTGCGTGCGAGGACGTGGGGGATCGCCTGTTCCTGAATGGGGGTGGGGGTGGTGTAACCGGTGGCCGCCACTGCGGCGAGGACTTTTTCGGACAGTCCGAGATCTGAAAAGGACATTGAGCCTCTGGTCGAAACCGCCGTTCGGAATCGAGGGTAATAAGGCTGTCGCGTTCCACCCCGAAACGGCGCGCTCTCAAAGAAGCTGGGGGTGCTGACTCACGCGAACAAAGCGCCAGGCTCGGGAATCGGTCTTCGATCCGAGCCGCGTCGACCCGGAACATAGGCGGGAATCGGCTAAAGTCAATGGAGCGGGCGCGGGAAGGCCCTAAAAAACCTGAGGTTTTTGCCAAATAGCGGGCGCGACTGGGGTTTTCCGCCCAAGCCCGCGCTCCAACCGGTGTCGCCAAAACGGCCGCTAGCGCCCCTCCGAGCCCTGCGCCCGGAGGTCGGATCGGAAGTCGCCTGGGGCCATGCCGTAGGCGGCATTGAAGACCCGGTAATAGGTCGCCAGGCTCTCGAAGCCGCAGGAGGCCGCGATGTCGGCGATCAACCGCTCGGGCGCTTCGCGCATCAGGCGGCGGCTCTGTTTCAGGCGTTCGTCCGTGACGGTTTGCGAGAAGCTCTTCGCCGCGGTCTCGAACAGCATGTGCAGATGGCGCACGGAGACGCCGAGCTCGTCAGCCACCGTCGTCGGCGCCAGGTCCGGGTCCTGCAAATGGCGCGCGATCAAATGGCGGGCCTGCGAGTGGCGGGCGGTCCGCAGCGCGGCCTGGCCGCGCCGGCTGCCGGGCCTGACAATGCCGCGCTCGATCAGTGCGAGATGGGCGAGGGCCTGGACGAGGGAGGACGCATCGAGCGCGGCATCATTCGCGGCCTCGTTGAGATCGGCGAAACAGGCGCCGAGCAGGGGCGCCAGGGTCGGATCGGCGAACGTTCGGGGCGAAAGCTCGCGCACGCGCTTGTGCTGCACCGGAAAGCTGCTGACGGGGATCTTGAGGATACGCAGGTGGAAGCCGCCGGCTCCCAGCGGCGCGGTGCGGTAGGGCAGATCGGTGTGGCTGGTGGCGAAGTTGCCATGGGAGATCGCAAAGTCGCTTCCGCGCATGCCGCCGAACCAGCCGCCGCTGCCGAGCTGCTGGTAGACGCAGATGGCGTCGCCCGGCGCGTAGGCGATGTCGGACGTGCTGCGTTCGACCGTGTAGGCTGAGGCCTTCAGCTCGACGAGACCGGCGCCGCCAAGCTGGCGCAGCGAGAATTCGCCGGAGAAGTCCGCGCGCCGGTCGCACTCGAGCTCCGCAGTGACGCCGAACAGGCCCTTGGAGCGCACCTCGCGCCAATAGTCGAAGCGATCGTTCGGCTCGACCTCGTCGGTACACCAGCGATACACGGCAGCCCCCGCTTGCAGCGCAATTGCCCTAGAAAGAGCAGATTCCGCGGGAATCTGCCATAGGCAGATCATGGAACCGGAGCCCGGGTTCCTTGAACCGCCGTTACGTCTGGGCCGACTATCACCCAGCGGCAGGGGGTCCAATGAACTGCCGTTCGAAGGAAGCGGCTTGGCGCCGTTCTGCAACGGGAATCTTGCGATGACGCGTCGGCTTTTCAGAATTCTGGCGGCCCTTGGCCTTGCAGCGAGCCTCGGCGGCTTTGCGCTTCCCGCTCATGCCGAGAAGCGCGTCGCGCTCGTCGTCGGCAACAACGATTACAGGAACGTTCCAAAGCTGCTCAAGGCCGTCAACGATGCCCGCACCATGGGCGACACGCTCAAGCAGCTCGGCTTCGCGGTGATGGTCGCAGAGAACCAGAACCGGCAGCAATTCTCCGAGACGCTGCTCGCCTTCGACAAGGCGATCGAGCCCGGCGATACCGCGTTCTTCTTCTACGCCGGCCACGGTTTCGAGATCGCGGGCCAGAACTATCTGCTGCCGACCGACGTTCCTGCGGCGACGGAAGGGCAGGAAGAATTGGTGCGCGATGCATCCATCCTGGCGGACCGCATCGTCGAACGCCTTCAGAACAAGAAGGCGCGGACCTCGATCCTGGTGTTCGACGCCTGCCGCAACAACCCGTTCGAGCGCAAGGGAACGCGCGCGGTCGCCGGCGCCGGCGGGCTCGCGCCGATGACGCAACTGCCCGAAGGCGTGTTCTCGGTGTTCTCGGCCGGTCCCCGCCAGACCGCGCTCGATCGTCTGTCCAATGACGACACCAATCCCAATTCGGTGTTCACGCGCACCTTCGCCAAGGAGCTGCTCCAGCCCGGCGAAAACCTGGTGCAGGTGGCGCAGCGCACCCGCCGCGCCGTCAGCGAGATGGCCGATACCGTGAAGCACAGGCAGGTGCCGGTGTATTTCGACCAGATGGTCGACGACGTTTTCCTCAGCGGCATGGCGAAAGATGCCACGGCGCGGCCGGCCGATCCGCCGCCGCAGAAGCTCGCGGCGCTGCCGCCGGTGTCGGTGCCCCAGATGCCGAAGGAGGAGGCCACCAATGCGCCGATCGCGAGCTTCTCGCGGCACAATGGCGGCTGGAGCGTGGTGTTCTCCTTTGCCGACCCGACGCTCGGCATTTCCTGGCGCATGGCCGGCAAGGGCGACTTCCGCGAGACCGGCTTCATCGACACGCTGGATCCGCGCACGCGCAAGCGGATGCCGAACCCGTCGATCGAGCTGCCGCCGGATGCGCAGGCCGGCACCATCGAGGTCCGCTATGTCGACCAGTCCGGCGACATGCAGGGACCGTTCCCGATCCGGTTCGACCCCGAGGCCGCCCTGATCCGCGACCAGCGCAAGATCCTCGACATGACCGCGACGAGCTGGCTGTCGTTCCGCGAATTCAACGGACTGCTCGTCTACTACACGCACCTCGTGTCCTATCGCTGCGCCATCCGCGAGGTGCGCATCGGCATCGACACCGCCGTACCCAACCAGGTGCTGAAGATGCCGCCGTGCGACATGCGCGACCCCAGCGCGATCACTGCCGGCATGCCGCTCTACATGAAGCTTGCCCCAAGCACGCAGTCGATCTCGGTGGAGCTGACCTATCGCGACGGCAGCGTGTCGGAGATCAAGAGTTTTAGGAGCGCGAGCCGGAGCAACAATTGAGGATTGCGCTTTGTCGGATGCGTCGCGGCAAGTGGGGTGCGTGATGACTGATGGATTACACCGACCCGGAACCGTTATTCAAAGGGCATGTTAAATCCACCTTGGAGCCACCATGCTGCCGCAACGATCCGGCATCCACGCCTGGGCTGTGGCGCCAGGAGACTCCATGGAAGAGTTCGCAATTGCTTTTGTCGCCGTCGCCTTCCTCGCTCTTGCAGCGTTTGCCGCGGTCGTTCAGCCATCATTGAGCTTCTGGCAAAACGACGAAAGCTGATAGCTTCGGCATCCTGCGACCGAGGCCGCAGAAGTCCGGCACAGTCACAGACCCTAGGAACAACTCGGCAGCTTCCTGGATTGTCCAGCAAACCAGGGAGATAATCCATGATCCGCAAGTCCCTTCTCGTCGCCTTTACCTGCGCTGCTTTCTCGACGGCGGCGGCCCTTGCCCAAGGGGGCGGTGGCGGCGGAGGAGCCGGCGGAGCGGGTGGTGGAGCCAGCGCGGGTGCCGGTGCCGGGACAGGAACGGGCGGCGCGGGATCTGCGGCGAGTTCGGCTGCCGGAACGGGCACGTCGTCCAGCAGCGCCAATTCAGGTCCGTCGGCGCCTTCAGGAATGGGGACGCATGGCACCACGACCGGGGCCAACGTCAACACCAACAACAGCCAGAACAATCCAAACGTTCAGCCTCCGACCGCCAACGGCAAGACGCCCACGGCGGCTCAAGCCGAGCGGAACTCGGGCGTCGGTCATGCGCCGAACGGGTTGCCGATCGGCAGTCCGGGCACCGGGACCAGCAACGAGGATCAGAAATAGTCTGGCCTCCGCCCGTCAAAGGTCCGCAGCGTGGGCCTTTCTCGTTGCGGGTCAGGAAACGACTGCCGTTCCGACCCGAACCGCCGATACGGCTCTTGCCGCGAGCAAGGCTAGGCCCGCGGCTCGCTCTCCTCCGCATCGCGGCTCCGGCGCGTGCGCAGATAGACGAGCGCGACGTTGATGGCCAGCCAGGCTGCCACGCCTGCGAGCAACCATGCCACGTTGAACGTTTCCTCTGATGCCCTTTTGGGTCGTATGTCCTGATAACAACGAGGCGCGCGGCTTATTCCCGGGATCGGACGCCGGCGTGATCCAGTCGGCGCTCGACCTTGAGTCGGCAGATTCAGACCCGTTCGACCGGAATCGGCGTTAGATTGCCTGCGACATCTTGGTCGATACTCACGGGATCGTGGCGGCAATGACATCCGACCAGCCAACGAACCAGACCAGGAAGGTCCGCTGCTGCATCGTCGGCGGGGGACCGGCCGGCATGATGCTCGGCTATCTCCTGGGGCGAGCCGGCATCGAGGTCGTGGTGCTGGAGAAGCATGCGGACTTTTTCCGCGACTTCCGTGGCGACACCGTGCATCCCTCGACGCTTCAGGTGATGGACGAGCTTGGCCTGATCGACGGCTTTCTGAAGCTGCCGCATCAGCGCCTGCAGAAGATGGATGGCCTGTTCGGTGGTACGCCGGTGCGCATCGCCGATCTTTCCCGGCTCCGCACCAAATACCCCTTCATCGCCTTCATGCCGCAATGGGACTTCCTGAATTTCCTGCGCGAGGCCGGCGAGGGCTTTGCCTCGCTCGAGGTGATGATGAGCACCGAGGCGGTCGATCTCATTCGCCGCGGCGAGACCATCGCCGGCGTGCGGGCGAAAACGCCTGATGGCATCCTCGACATCAAGGCCGATCTGACCATCGCCTGCGACGGCCGGCATTCGACGGTGCGCGAGCGCGCGGGCCTCAGCGTCGAGGAGGTCGGCGCACCAATGGACGTGCTGTGGTTTCGCGCCGGCCGCAACGCCGACGAGACGGAGAACGTGTTCGCGCGCGTCGAGCCGGGCAAGATGATGATCACCTTCGACCGCGGCGATTACTGGCAATGCGCCTATGTCATCGCCAAGGGACAGCACGAGGCGGTGAAGGCGAGGGGACTGCAGGCTCTGCTCGACGACGTCGTGCGCATGGCGCCGATCCTGAAGGGCGGCATCGCCGACGTGAAGAGCTTCGACGACGTCAAGCTGCTGACGGTCGCGATCAATCGGCTGACACGCTGGACGCGGCCGGGCCTGCTGTGCATCGGTGATGCCGCGCATGCGATGTCGCCGGTCGGCGGCGTCGGCGTCAATCTCGCCGTGCAGGACGCGGTCGCGACCGCCAATCTGTTGGCGGACAAGCTGCAGCACGGCTGTCCGTCCGAGGACGAGCTCGATGCCGTGCGCCGCCGCCGCGAGTTCCCGGTGAAGATGACCCAGCGCATGCAAAGGGTCGTGCAGAACAACATCATCAGCGGCGCCCTCTACGGCGGCGGTCAGCCACTGAAGGTGCCGCTGATCGTGCGCCTCATCACCGCGCTGCCGTGGCTCCAGGGCATTCCTGCACGGCTGATTGCGCTCGGCGTGCGACCCGAGCACGTGCAGTCGAAGGCGGCCGCGAGATCGTAGCGTCGCAATTCGGTAGGGATAACGTCGCGTTAAATCGCGCGTCAGCCGTTGCGCGTTGGCAACAGCGCCGATGCATCCGCACGTCGGTGCGGGCCGATGCGCCGCGTTAACTCTGTTGATTCCAATTTTAGTAACGTGCGTCTGTGACCGTGCGCCCATCAAAGGACACGGGGTGTACCATGCGTAACAAATTCATTGCCGCCTTCGCCTGCACGACCGCTCTGGTTTCGACGGGCGTGGCCTCCGCTGCCGATCTCGGCGCGCGTTACACGAAGGCGCCCGCTTATGTGGAGCCGCTGTTCAACTGGACCGGCTTCTATGTCGGTGGCCACATCGGTGGCGCATGGACCAACGAGCAATTCATCAACAACGGGACGGGGGCTGCGTTCGGCGACCTCACCCCGGGTCAGGGCTATCGTCAACGCGGATCGGGCATCATGGGCGGTGCGCAGATCGGTTACAACTGGCAGGCCAACAACTACGTGTTCGGCATGGAAGGCACCATCTCCGGCCTCGACAACAAGGGCTCGTTCACGAACACCGCGTTCGGTGCCGGCGACGACGTGTTCTCCTGGCGCGCCAACGTGCTCGCGACCGTGGTCGGTCGCGCCGGCTTCGCCGTGCAAAACAACCTCTTCTACGTCAAGGGCGGCTATGCCGGCGTGAACAATCGCCTTTCGGTGACCGACACGGTCGGCCCGGCAACGGGATCGGGCGGACAGACGCACTGGGCTAACGGCTGGACCGTCGGCGCCGGCTGGGAATACGGCGTCACCCGCAACTGGATCGTCGGTCTCGAATACAACTACGCGGCCTTCGGCAGCCAGACCTATCAGCTCGGTGGCACTTCGGGGAACTACACCTTCGATGCCAAGCCGCGCGATATCCAGTGGGCCGTCGTGCGCGCGAGCTACAAGTTCGACGCGCCGATCATCGGGCGCTACTGAGCACGTCGACGCAACGCGACCAACGATCAAGAAAAGCACTGCCAAATTCAAAAGCCCCGGCCTGGCCCGGGGCTCTTTTTTTGCGCCTGGACCACGTCAGACTGACGGACCTTTGCGTGCTTGGCGGTCAAGGCCGCGCCCATCGCGCCGCCGGTCCCGGTGTTCAACTGGATCGGCTTCGACATCGGCGGGTTTGGCGGATATGGCTGGGGCCATCACGATCGCCTCAACGACGCCGGGCTTGCCAATAGCTATGGCTCGGGCGGGCCCATCGCCGGCGGCCTTGCCCGCTACAACTGGCAGATCAGGAAGTTCGTGCTGGGTGTCGAAGGCGATTTCGCCTGGGCGGACACCAAGGGCGACCACAATTTCGTGGGCGGCACCCGCGACGAGAAAAGAGCCCCGGCATTCTTGCCGGGGCTCTTGCTTGCTAGGCCATCACGGAGAAGCCGCCATCGACGGGGATCGCGGTGCCCGTGACGAAGTTCGATGCCGGCGATGCCAGGAACACGGCGATGCCGGCGAAGTCGTCGATGTCGCCCCAGCGTCCCGCGGGCGTGCGCGCCAGCACCCGCTCGTGCAATCCCGACACCTGCTGCCGCGCGCCGCGGGTGAGATCGGTGTCGATCCAGCCCGGCAAGATGGCGTTGACCTGGATGTTGTCGGGCGCCCAGGCGTTGGCGCAGGCGCGCGTGTACTGCACGATGCCGCCCTTGCTCGCCGCATAGGCGGTCGCGAAGCTCGCGCCGAAGATCGACATCATCGAGCCGATGTTGATCACCTTGCCGTTGCCCGACGCCTTCAGCGCGGGATAGGCGAGCTTCGAGCACAGGAAGGCGCTGGTGAGGTTGGTTTGGATGACCGTGTTCCACTCGTCGAGCTCGAGCTCGTGCGGCGGTTTGCGGATGCTCATGCCGGCATTGTTGATGAGGATGTCGACGCGGCCCAGATCCTTCACCACGCGGTCTACCATCGCGGCGATCGCCGCCTTGTCGGTGACGTCGGTGGTGACGGCAATCGCCTTCACGCCGCGCGCCTTGAGATCGTCGACGGCGGCCTTGGATTTCGCCTCGTTGCGTCCGACCACGGCGATGTCAGCGCCGGCATCGGCGAGTCCGTGCGCCAGGCCGAGCCCGATGCCGCCATTGCCTCCTGTGACGATCGCGACCTTGCCGCGGAGATCGAACCGGTTGGATGTCATGCTTCTTCTTTCTGGTTTCTTCTATTGATTGCTCTGCCAGATCAGGACCAGCCCGAAACCGGCCATGGCTGCGCCATAACCCGCCCATTGCAACTGGTTGACCATGAAGCTCGACCGTGGCCAGGCGATGGTGCCCGTGCCCTGTCCGATCCAGAGCAGCCCGACGGCGAGGGCAAACAGGCCTGCTACAAGCAGAAATCTGCGCATGCGTTCCTCCCCATCGGTCCGCTTCCGTCACGGTGCGTCGATGATGGATCACCGCCGCCGCGAAAGCTTGGCCCACACTAGCCGTAGCTTCGGCCTGGATACAATGGCGGCGCCAGCCGCAAGCCGTGCGCGGGGAGATGTCCTCGTCGTCAGACGAGGACGCCAAGCAGGAGGCGACCGGAGATACCGATCTGCCGTGGCGCGAAGCGCCGTCTCGTCGGGGCGTTGCAAGCCGCGCGAAGTTCGGCGCCGGCTGTCTTGACGGGGAGATAACGAAAAAGCCCCGGACGATGCCGGGGCTTTGACGTTTGATCGTGAGATCAGATCAGTACTTCGCGACGACCGGACCGGTCCAGTTGAAGCGGTAGACCAGCGAGGTCGAGATCGTCTGGTTCCAGCTGTTGGCGCGGATGGAGTTGCCGGCCAGAGCGTTGGTGCCGTCGACCAGTTCATCCATCGTCTTGGCATTGTAGAAGGCCGAGCGATATTCGGTCTTCATGAACCAGCCGGGCGAGCTGACGCCGAAGATGTTCAGGCTGTTCTCGACGCCGCCACCGATGAACCAGCCGTTCCGGTTGTAGCTGTTGATGTGGATGCCCGCGGGCGTGCCGGCGAGGTTCGTGAAGTTGGTCTGGCCGAAGTGAGCGCCAGTGTAACCGCCGTTGACGTAGGAGAGAACGTTCGGAGCGACCAGCCAGCCGAGGCGAACGCCCGCGGCCCAGGAGGTTTCCAGCTTCTGGTTACCGGTAAGGCCGCCCACGACAGTCGGGTCCTGAAGGGTGGCGCGGATGCTGCCGAACTGACCGTCGGCGAACACACCGGCGACCCAGGTGCCGCTGAACTGCCAGTCGTAACCGGCGCCGACCGTGCCGAACCAGCCCGAGCCACCCTGGCGCTGGTCGATGGTCAGCGGAACCGCGCCGACCGTGGTCTGAACGTGCTGGTCAGCGTTCGAGAGGCCACCGCCGCCGCCGCCGAAGACGTAGAAGCCGGTCCAGTTCGCGATGGGCGCCGCGACCGGGGCCTTCACGTAGGGACGGGCAGCGAGATCAGCCGCCGAGGCCGAACCGGTCATCGCGGCAACCGCGGTCAGAGCGAGCAAAACCTTTTTCATGTCAAAATCCCCAACCTTGGTCTGTCGTAACAGGCGCGAGCGCACTGAAGTTCGTGTCATCTGATGTCCCGGACTATAGACGTTTCCATCCGAAATGCTGTTGCAGGGCAGGCACAGTCGCCGGAAAACGCGGCGCCGAGCCGATTTGGACCGTTGTCGTCAAAATCGTAGATATCCAAGTAAAATCATGCGCTTGTCGGTCTATTCGGGTGTTTGGATTTGGTAAGTTCTCGTTAGGGAATTCGGCTTTGTCCGAGATGGAGGCAGCGCTGCCTCAGCCTTGGCGCCGGTGAGTCGGTGGCCGAGTCGACTCGGAGAGCCTGAGTCGCGGCGCGATATTCCCGGAATTTCGAGCCTGCCAGGGGGAAAAACCCGCCGAGGCTGGAATTCTGACGGGGGAATCGACGTTTCCGGCCAACCGCCGGATGGCAAAGAGGCGTCGCAGGCGTCCAAGCCAACTCCTTGCACTACGCGATAGCCTCGCAGATTCGCCCGCCGCGGGACCGCCGTTGCGACCTTGATTCCGAAAACGCAAAAGGCCCCGGCGAATGACCGGGGCCTCGGCGAAGACGCAGAACGTGGCCTTAGACGTCCAGCAACTCGTCGCTGGCGAACTCGGCCTTGTCCGAGATGAAGGCGAAGCGCGCCTCAGCCTTCGTGCCCATCAGCCGCTCCACGGAATCGGCCGTGGTGTCGCGATCGTCGGGGAGGAGCACCACCTTGAGCAGCGTGCGCCTGGCTGGATCCATGGTGGTCTCCTTGAGCTGCGCCGGCATCATTTCGCCGAGGCCTTTGAAGCGATTCACCTCGACCTTGGCGTTGGCGTTGAACGCGCTCTTGATCAGCTCTTCCTTGTGCTTGTCGTCGCGTGCGTAGACCGACTTGGTGCCGTGCGTGAGTTTGTAGAGCGGCGGCACGGCGAGGAAGAGATGTCCTTCGTCGATCAGCTTCGGCATCTGCCGGTAGAAGAAGGTGATCAGGAGCGAGGCGATGTGGGCGCCGTCGACGTCGGCGTCGGTCATGATGATGATGCGCTGATAGCGCAGATCCTCTTCGCGATATTGCAGGAGCTGGCCGCAGCCGATCGCCTGCACGAGGTCGGAGAGCTGCGCATTCGCCGTCAGTTTGTCCTTCCCGGCGGAGGCGACGTTGAGGATCTTGCCGCGCAGCGGCAGCACCGCTTGCGTCTTGCGGTCGCGCGCCTGCTTGGCGCTGCCGCCGGCCGAGTCGCCCTCGACGATGAACAGCTCGGAGCCTTCGGTGCCGGCATCGGTGCAGTCGGCGAGCTTGCCGGGCAGGCGCAGCTTCTTGCCGGCCGTCTTGCGCGCGGTCTCCTTCTCCTGCCGCCGCCGCAGACGCTCCTCGGCGCGGTCGATCACAAAGTCCAGCAGCCGGTTGGCCATGTTCGGATTGCCCGACAGCCAATGGTCGAACGGATCCTTCATCGCCTGTTCGACGATGCGCTGCGCTTCGGCGGTGGCGAGACGATCCTTGGTCTGGCCCTGGAATTCCGGCTCGCGCACGAACACCGAGAGCATCA
This sequence comes from Bradyrhizobium sp. Y36, assembly GCF_002531575.1. Lineage (GTDB taxonomy): Bacteria > Pseudomonadota > Alphaproteobacteria > Rhizobiales > Xanthobacteraceae > Bradyrhizobium. The sequence continues at coordinate 244,484 of NZ_NWTI01000008.1, forward strand.
CGGCGGCCCCCACCATCACGTCTTCGGACGTGATGGACGCGGCGCGCTTGCCCTGGCCGACGCGTTCGGCGTGGTCCTTCAGGCCGCGTAAGAGTGCGCTGCGCAGGCCGGATTCATGCGTGCCGCCATCGGGCGTCGGCACGGTGTTGGTGTAGGAGGACAGGAAGCCGTCGGCATCCGCGGTCCAGGCCACCGCCCATTCGCAGGCGCCGTGCGCACCGTTGCGGCCCGACTTGCCGGAGAAGATGTCGGGATGGACCAGCGTATCGGCGTGAATCGCGGCGGCGAGATAATCCTTCAACCCGCCGGGGAAGTGGAACGTCGCTTCCGCCGGCACGTCCTCGACGCCCTTGAGCAGCTCGGGCGCGCAATTCCAGCGGATCTCGACGCCGCCAAACAGGTACGCCTTCGAGCGCGTCATCTTGAACAGGCGCTGCGGCTTGAACGCGGCCTTGGCACCGAAGATGTCGGTGTCGGGCTTGAATCGGACGCGCGTGCCGCGCCGGTTGTTGATCTTGCCGAGGTCCTCGAGCTTGCCCTTGGGATGACCGCGCTCGAACGTCATGCGGTAGAGCTTCTGGCTGCGCGCGACCTCGACCTCGAGCAACGAGGAGAGGGCGTTCACCACGGAGATGCCGACGCCGTGCAGACCGCCCGAGGTCTCGTAGACCTTGCTGTCGAACTTTCCACCCGAATGCAGCGTGCACATGATGACTTCGAGCGCCGACTTCTTCGGGAACTTCGGGTGCGGATCGATCGGAATGCCGCGGCCGTTGTCGGTGACGGTCAGGAACCCGTCCGCGCTCAGCTCGACGCCGATGAAGGTCGCGTGTCCCGCAAGCGCCTCGTCCATCGAGTTGTCGATGACTTCGGCGAACAGATGATGCAGCGCCTTCTCGTCGGTGCCGCCGATATACATGCCCGGACGGCGCCGTACCGGTTCCAGGCCTTCGAGGACCTCGATGTCAGCCGCGGTGTAGTCGGCTTCCCCGCCGCCGCCGCGCGGTGCCGCCTTGGCAGCGCGGGGCTTCGGTTCGTCGCCACCGAAAAAGTCGTCTTTTGCTTTTGGCTTCAACTGCTTGGACATATATCTTGATGCGTTTTGAGGGCCGCGGGAGCGGCGAATCGATTGCGCCGACTATGCCACTTCTGACCAGGAAAGGTTATCGCAGGGCGGGTCGGGCGGTGTGGTTGGGAGCCAATCCCGGCGATTTTACGCCGCAGGCCCAGTCATTCCCGGCAATTTGACGTCCTCGCCCGGCTCGTGTCGGATTTTGTGACTTGATGTCACACAACCCCTTGGCTTACCAGTCCTTTTCATCGAGCAGCACCTTGAGACGGGGCGGGAAGGCTAATTTTGATGGAGCAGTTTGCGCACGCCCTGGCCGATTTCGTGCGCGCTCACCAGGCCTGGGCAGCTCCGATCGTGTTCCTGCTTGCCTTCGGGGAATCGCTCGCTTTCATCTCGCTGCTGGTTCCCGCCTGGGGCGCGCTGGTCGCGATCGGTGCGTTGATCGGGGTGAGCGGCATCAGCTTCTTTCCGGTCTGGATCGCCGGCGGCCTCGGGGCGGCGTTGGGGGACTGGGTCTCCTATTGGTTCGGCTATCGCTACAAGGAGAAGGTCGCCGAGATGTGGCCGCTCTCGCGCTATCCGGGACTGCTGCCCAGAGGCGAGGCTTTCGTGCGCAGCTGGGGCATCCCCAGCATCTTCATCGGCCGCTTCTTCGGCCCCTTGCGCGCCTCGGTGCCGCTCGCGGCCGGCATCTTCGAGATGCCCTATTGGAGCTTCCAGGCCGCCAATTTTGTCTCCGCCCTGGTGTGGTCGGCCGTGCTGCTGCTGTTCGGCGACGTCCTCGCCAAGATCATGGAATGGATCTGGCGCGTGATCTGACGCTCCAAACCTTGACGAAAACCAGATCCGGCCTTATAGCCGCGCGCCATGATCAACGCCGCGACCATCCTGTTCGCCCGTCGCCGCCGCCGCTCTTTAGCGGTTTGGGCGGTCGATCGCGTTTGAGATCATCGTCTTTGCCGCTGGATCCGATCCGCGGCATTCTCTCTCCTGTCAGCGCGATCTGATCCGGCGGCCCCCAAAGAAGGCCCAGCAGGAGACCACGATGTACACGCCCCCATTTTTCAAGCAGGACCGCGCCGCGAGCCTGAAATTCGCGGACGAGCGCGGCTTCGGGACCATGTGTGCCTTCGACGGCAAGAAACCGGTCGCATCCCCGCTGCCGTTCTATCTGACCTATGCGGCCGACGGCACGCCGCAGGCCGCCTTTCATGTCGCCCGTCACAATCCGCTGCTAAAGCTGGCGGGCAGCGATGCGTCCTGGCTGCTCGCGGTCAACGGCCCCGATGCGTATGTGTCGCCGGACTGGTACGTCTCGCCGGATCAGGTGCCGACCTGGCTCTACCAGTCAGTGCATCTGAGCGGGCCGGTGCGGCTGTTGTCGGACGAGGAGCTCGCGGTGCAGATCGACACGCTCAGCGACAAGTTCGAGACTTGGCTGCTGCCGAAGAAGCCGTGGACGTCGGGCAAGATAACGGCGGGACGGCTCGAGGCAATGAAGAAGGCGATCGTGGGTCTGGTCATGACCGTCGAAGAGGTCGAGGGCAGCTTCAAGCTGAACCAGCACAAATCCGACGCCGACTATGCGGCGATTGCCAATGCGCTCGGCGGCGGCGATGCCGACGCCAGGCAGATCTCACAATTGATGCGGCAGGCAAGGCCGCAGGTTTTCGCAAGCGATACGACCATGCTCGAAGGGAGTGCACCATGAGCCTCGCTGACACCACCAAAGCCCCGACCACCAGCGCGGCCAAGAAGCCCGCCACTGTCTTCGTCGACGGCGGCTCCGGCACCACCGGGCTCGGCATCAACGAGCGGCTGAAGCTCCAGAACGACGTCGTCGTGAAGACGATTGCCGACGACAAGCGCAAGGATCCCGCCGCCAAGAAGGCGCTGATGGAGGAGGTGGATCTCGTCATCCTCTGCCTGCCCGACGATGCCGCCAAGGAGACGGTCGCGCTCGTCGACAGCATGGGGGCCTCGGGCCCGAAGGTGCTGGACGCCTCGACCGCCTACCGGGTCGCGCCCGACTGGGCCTACGGCTTTCCCGAGTTGACGGCTGACCAGGCCGGCAAGATCAAGGCCGCCAAGAAGGTCTCCAATCCCGGCTGCTATCCGACCGGTACGATCGCGCTGCTGCGGCCGATCGTCGATGCCGGTCTGCTGCCGTCAGATTATCCCGTCACCGTCAACGCGGTGAGCGGCTATTCCGGTGGTGGCAAGTCGATGATCGCGAGTTTTGAAGACGGCAGCGCGCCGTCCTTCGAGCTCTACGGTCTCGGCTTCGAGCACAAGCATTTGCCCGAGATGCAGCTCTACTCGAACCTGACGCGGCGGCCGATCTTCATTCCCTCGGTCGGCAATTACCGGCAGGGCATGCTGGTCTCGGTGCCGCTCCAGCTCGACACGCTGCCGGGCCAGCCGAGCGGGGCGGACCTTCAGGCCGCGCTCGCCAAGCGCTACGCCGGCTCGAAATACGTCAAGGCGATGCCGCTCCAGAACGAGGCGGCCAAAGCCGGCCGGATCGAGCCGGAGGCGCTCAACGAGACCAACATGCTCGAGCTCTACGTCTTCGCCAGCGACAAACATCATCAGGCCGTGCTGGTCGCCCGGCTCGACAATCTTGGCAAGGGGGCCTCCGGCGCGGCTGTGCAGAACATGCGGCTGATGCTCGGTCTGGCAGACACGTAACCGGTCCAGCGCTGAGGGAACGTCTGATGAGCACGAAGAAGATCGGCATTCTCGGCGCCTCCGGCTACACCGGCGCCGACGCCGTGCGCCTGTTGGCGCGGCATCCGAATGCCGAGATCACCGCACTCACCGCCAATACCCACGCCGGCAAAGCCATGAGCGAGGTGTTTCCGCATTTCTTCATGCTGGACCTGCCTAAACTCGTGGAATGGGAGAAGGTCGACTGGAGCCGGCTCGATGCGGTGTTCTGCGGACTGCCCCACGGGACCACGCAGGACATCATCGCCGCTGTCCTGAAGGCAAATCCGCAGATCAAGGTCCTCGACATGTCCGCCGATTTCCGGCTGCGGGACAAGAACACCTATGCGCAATGGTACGGCCATGAGCATCGGGCGCTCGAATTGCAGGGCGAGGCGGTCTATGGCCTCACCGAATTCTATCGCGAGAAAATCACCTCCGCACGGCTGGTGGCCTGTCCCGGCTGCTATCCCACCGCTGCGCTGCTCGCGCTGGTACCGCTTGCGAAGGCCAAGCTGATCGACGTCGACGACATCGTCATCGACGCAAAATCGGGCGTCACCGGTGCCGGACGCGGGCTGAAGCAGAACACGTTGTTCAGCGAGGCGGGCGAGGGGCTTTCGCCGTATTCGGTCGGCACGCACCGGCACGCGCCCGAGATCGAGCAGGAGATCGGGGTGGCCGCCGGCTCCGCGGTGTCGGTGAACTTTACGCCGCATCTGATCCCGATGGCGCGCGGCGAACTCTGTACGTCCTATGTAAAACTCAATGGCGCGACGCCCGACGATTTGCGGGCCGCGCTCGAGCGGGCCTATGTCAACGAACCCTTCGTGCATGTCGCGAAAAAGGGCGTGCTGCCGCAGACGCAGAACGTTCGCGGTTCCAACTACGTGCAGATCGGCGTCGTCGCCGATCGCATCAAGAGCCGGGCGATCGTCATTTCGACGCTCGACAATCTCGTGAAGGGCTCGGCCGGTCAGGCGATCCAGAACATGAACCTGATGTTCGGATTGCCTGAGACTGCGGGCCTGGAGCAGATCGCGCTGTTTCCGTGATGTGAGGCGACAGTGGACGAAGAGACGCTGCAATTCTACCGCGGCAATGCCGAGGCCTATGCTGGGCGCGAGATCACCTCCCGCCAGGCGCGGCTGACGGCGTTTCTCGCACGGCTCGTGCCAGGCGCGTCCATTCTCGAACTCGGATGCGGCGCCGGCGGCGACACCGCGGAAATGCTGGCGCGGGGCTTTGCGGTTCGCGCGACCGACGGATCGCCTGAGATGGCCGAGGTCGCCTCGCGCCGTCTCGGCCGTCCCGTCGAGACCCTGCTGTTCGAGCAGCTCGACGAGACCGGGGCCTATGACGCCGTCTGGGCCAATGCGTGCCTGCTGCACGTGCCGAGACCCGAACTTGCCGGGATTCTTGCGCGGATCTGGCGCGCGCTGAAACCGGCCGGCTTGTTCTACGCCAGCTACAAGGCCGGCGAGGCCGATGGCCGCGACACGCTGAACCGCTATTACAATTATCCCTCGCCGGACTGGCTGCGGGCGACCTATGCGGAGGCGGGCAGCTGGAGCGGGGTGACGATCGATACCGGCGAGGTCAAGGGCTTCGACGACAAAGCCGCAGTGATGCTGTTCGTCGTCGCGCAGAAGAGCAGCTGAGCGCGGTGTGCGCTCACACCACCTTGAAGATCGCCAGCGCCAGCACGGCCTGGGCTGCGAAGCCGACGCTGAAGGCGAGGGTGCGGAACACCGGGACGCCGAGCGCATAGACGATCAGATGCGCGACGCGGGACCAGAAATAGACGGCGCAGGCGAGCACGGTCCATTTCGAGGAATAGTCGATCGCGTTGAGGATCAGCACCAGCGGCGCGAAGATGACGAGGTTCTCGACCGCGTTGTCATGCGCGAACATCAGCCGGTTCGCCCAGTCCGCTTGCGGCTTGTCGTTGCGCGAGGGATTGGCCATGGCGCCGGAAAGGCCACGAACCTGACAGCGGTTGATGATGTAGGGAATCCAGAGGATCCCGGTCAGGATCACCGTCAGTGTCAGCCAGAACAATTCGCGCGTCATAGTCCGGTCCCCTCTGTCGTCGCTGTGGTGAGCGAAGAGTCTATACGAAAGCGCGGCCGATTCCGCTATGCGCGAACCCTGACATAGCTGCCGGGCGCGTCCTCGATCGGGGGCAGGGCGTCGCTGCCGACGCTGCGCGCCGGAACCTGTTCCGGATCGAGCTCGCCCAGCCATTGCCGCCAGTCCGGCCACCACGAGCCCTTGTGCTCGACCGCGCCCTTCAACCACTGCGCGACGGTGACGTCCTTGATGTTGTCGTTGGTCCAGTACTGATACTTGTGCAAACCGGGCGGATTGACGACGCCTGCGATGTGGCCCGAGCCCGACAGCACGTATTTCACTGGGCCGCCGAAGAACTGCGAGCCGTAGAGCACCGATTCCGCCGGCGCGATGTGGTCCTCGCGGGTGGCGAGGTTGTAGACCGGAACCTTGACCTTGGAGAGGTCGAGCAGCGTGTTGTCGAGCACCATCGTGCCGGTGGAGAGCCGGTTTTCCAAATAGCAATTGCGCAGATAATAGGAATGGTTCGATGCGGTCATGCGCGTCGCGTCGGAATTCCAGTGCAAGAGGTCGAACGCGCTCGGCTGCTGGCCCTTCAGATAGTTGCTGACGACATAGGACCAGATCAGATCGTTGGAGCGCAGCATGTTGAAGGCCATCGCCATCTTCGAGCCTTCGAGCACGCCGGCCGCCTTCATGTCCTGCTCGAGCGCGGCGATCTGCTCCTCGTCCACGAACACCAGCAGGTCACCCGCGTGGGTGAAGTCGACCTGCGCGGCGAAGAACGTCGCGGACGACACGCGCTGGCGGCGCTTCTCGGCGAGCCAGGCCAGCGTGGTCGCGAGCATGGTGCCGCCGACGCAATAGCCGGCGGTGTGCACCTTCAGCTCGCCGGTGACCTTCTCGATCACGTCCATCGCCGTGAGCGGGCCTTCCTTCATGTAGTCTTCCCAGCTCTTGTTGCCGAGCCGCTTGTCGGGATTGACCCATGAGATCACGAACACGGTGATGCCCTGGTCGACGCACCACTTGATGTAGGATTTCTCCGGCTTGAGATCGAGGATGTAGAACTTGTTGATCCAGGGCGGCACGATCAGGAGCGGGGTGCGCAGCACCGTCTCCGTGGTCGGCGAATACTGGATCAGCTGCATCATCTCGTTCTGGTAGATCACCTTGCCCGGCGTCGTCGCCATGTTGACGCCGACGACGAGGTTGTCCGGGTTGGACTGGCGGATCTTCAGCATGCCCTTGCCGGCCGCGATGTCCTCGGCCAGCATCGTCAGGCCGCGCGCGAGGTTCTCGCCGCTGCTGGCGACGGTCTCGCGCAGCACCTCCGGATTGGTCAGCACGAAATTGGACGGCGACAGCGCGTTGGTGACCTGCTGGACATAGAACTCGGCCTTGCGGCGGGTGTGCGGATCGAGCTCGGCATCGCGCACCAGGTCCTGCGCCCATTTGGTCGTGAGCAGGTAGAGCTGCATCACGAAATCGAAGAACTGGTTCGACTTCCATTCCGGATCGGCAAAACGCTTGTCGCGCGGCGAGGGCGCGATCGCAGGGGGCGCGTCCTGGCCGGCCATGCGGCGCGCCGCCGAGCCCCAGAGGTCGAGATAGTCCTTGGCAAGCTTGGTCTGCAGATCGGACGAGCGGGAGGTATCCGACAGCCAATATTCGGCGACCGAGGTGAAGGTCTTGATCACTTCGGCAAGTTCGGCCGGCGGGCGGTCCTGCACCTCGCCGCTCTCGCGCGGCTTGAGATAGGCAGCCAGCGCCTTGCCGCCGCTTTCCATCGCCCGCGCGACATTCATCGCGAAGGCTTCCGCATCGAACTTCGTCTCGGGCTTGGGCGTGTCGGTCGTGGCCATACTCATGAGCAGAACAGTAACGACTCATTCCGTATTCGTCACCGCGAAGCTCGCATGTTTGACGTTAAACGCGCTCCAAGATGTGCTGCACTGCGACAAAGGTTCTTGGTTTTGTCACAATCGCGGTGCACCTCTTTAGCCGTGGGCCTTGGATGTTTTCTCGCTCGTACCATTTGTGGGCAGCAATGGTTTGAGCTTGGGCAGGTTGTCGGGTTAGTGTGCGGCAGCCTTGCATTGGGACGAGTAGGGGATTTCCCAAGTGTTGGCGTTGAGGGACCTGCAGAAGTCGCTGCTGATTTGTGGCGCGCTCTTGAGCGTGGCATTTGCGTTGGGCGGCTGTTCCAGCCAGCTCGCGGACATGACGCCCGCGGACGCGCAGGCTCATCCCAGGGAGCCCGGGAGCTATCTGCCGGTGCATGATCTGCCGCCGGACCGCGATCAAGCCGTCATCCCGCCGGAGCAGCGCGCCAAGATCGAAGCCGAGCTCGCCGCCGCGCGCGATCGCCAGGCCGCCGCCGGCAAGGACGCGAAATGAGGCCTTGCAAGGTAATCGCTGGCGCCCCCGTTTTGCCGTGCTAAAAGACCTCGGTTCAGCCGAGAGTCAGGGCGAACGACTTCAGCCTTCGTTATCGATGATTGCTCTAAGTATTTGATTTTGAGTAATTTTCGCGGCGAGTCTGAGCCTCTTTCGGAAGCGCCGTCTTGCGCTGTCGATTCTGTCCTGACCGGTTGCCCGGAGCCCAGAGAGCCATGGAAGAATTTTACCGCATCCGCCGCCTTCCGCCTTACGTGTTCGAGCAGGTCAACCGGGCCAAGGCAGCCGCACGGAATGCCGGCGCCGACATCATCGACCTCGGCATGGGCAACCCGGATCTGCCGGCCCCCGCGCATGTGCTGGAGAAGCTGAAGGAGACGCTGGGCAAGCCGCGCACCGACCGCTACTCGGCCTCCCGCGGTATTCCCGGCTTGCGTCGGGCCCAGGCTGCCTATTACGCCCGCCGTTTCGGCGTGAAGCTCAATCCGGACACCCAGGTCGTGGCCACGCTGGGGTCGAAGGAGGGCTTCGCCAACGTGGCGCAGGCGATCACGGCGCCCGGTGACGTCATCCTCTGTCCGAACCCGAGCTATCCGATTCACGCCTTCGGCTTTTTGATGGCGGGCGGCGTGATCCGCTCGGTGCCCTCCGAGCCGACGCCGCAGTTCTTCGAGGCGGTGGAGCGGGCGATCGTGCATTCGATCCCCAAGCCGCTCGCGCTCGTCGTCTGCTATCCCTCGAACCCGACCGCCTATGTCGCGAGCCTCGATTTCTACAAGGACCTCGTCGCGTTCGCCAAGAAGCACGAGATTCTGATCCTGTCCGATCTCGCCTATGCCGAGGTCTATTTCGACGAGAGCAACCCGCCGCCCTCGGTGCTCCAGGTGCCGGGTGCGATGGACGTCACGGTCGAGTTCACCTCGATGTCCAAGACCTATTCGATGGCCGGCTGGCGCATGGGCTTTGCCGTCGGCAATGAGCGCGTGATCGCCGCGCTCGCCCGCGTCAAATCCTACCTCGATTACGGCGCCTTCACGCCGGTCCAGGTCGCTGCGACCGCAGCGCTGAACGGTCCCGACGATTGCATCAAGGAGATGCGCGACACCTACCGCAAGCGCCGCGATGCGCTGGTGGAATCGTTCGGCCGTGCCGGCTGGGAGATCCCGCCGCCGGAGGCCTCGATGTTCGCCTGGGTGCCGCTGCCGGAAGCTTTCCGCAGCGTCGGCAGCATGCAGTTCGCGACCCTGATGGTGGAGAAGTCGGGCGTTGCCGTCTCGCCCGGCGTCGGCTTCGGCGAGCATGGTGAAGGATATGTCCGCATCGCCATGGTGGAAAACGAGCAACGGATCAGGCAGGCCGCCCGCGGCGTGCGCCGCTTCCTTGAAAGCGGCATCGAAACGTTGCACAACGTCGTTCCGCTCGCCAATCGGCGTTAAGTTCTCTTCGGCAGGTTTTCTAAGACATCATGGTTGCACCCCTGAAAGTGGGCATAGCGGGGCTCGGCACCGTGGGCGCCGAAGTGATCCGTTTGATCGAAACGCAAGGCCGCGTGCTCGCGGCCCGCAGCGGCCGCGGCATCCGCGTCGTTGCCGTCACCGCGCGCTCGAAGGCCAAGAAGCGCGGCATCGATCTGCGCGGCGTCGAATGGGCCAAGGATCCGATGGCGCTGGCGACGCATCCCGGCATCGACTGCTTCGTCGAGCTGATGGGCGGCGCCGGTGATCCCGCGCTCTCGGCGGTGGAAGCCGCGCTCAACGCCGGCAAGTCGGTGGTCACCGCCAACAAGGCGCTGCTGGCCAGGCATGGCCTCAAGCTCGCCAAGGCGGCCGAAAACCACGGCGGGGCGCTGAATTTCGAGGCAGCCGTCGGCGCCGCGATCCCCGTCATCAAGACGTTGCGCGAGGGGCTTGCCGGCACCGGCATCAACCGCGTCTACGGCATCCTCAACGGCACCTGCAATTACATCCTGACCCGGATGGAGCAGGAGGGGCTGTCCTTTGCCGAATGCCTCAAGGACGCGCAGCGGCTCGGCTATGCCGAGGCCAACCCGTCCTTCGACGTCGACGGTCACGATACCGCGCAAAAGCTCGCGATCCTCGCCAGCCTCGCTTTCGGCACGAAAGTTGCTCAAAGCGCGGTGTATGTCGAAGGCATCTCATCCATCGCGCCGGAAGATCTGCGCGCGGCGTCCGATCTCGGTTACCGCGTCAAGCTGCTCGGCGTTGCAGTGCGCACCGCCAAGGGCATCGAGCAGCGCGTGCATCCGACCATGGTGCCAAAATCCTCCTCGATCGCGCAGGTGATGGGTGTCACCAATGCGGTCACGATCGACGGCGAGGGCATTCCGCCGATCACGCTGGTCGGTCCCGGCGCCGGCGGCGCGGCGACGGCGTCCGCCGTGGTCGCCGACATCGCCGATGTCGCGCGCGGCATCCGCGCCAATCCCTTCGGCCGGCCGATCGCTCATTTGCGCGACACCAAGAAGGCGCCGATGGAGCGGCATGAAGGCGGCTACTACATCCGCCTCCTGGCCCGCGATTTCCCCGGCACGGCGGCCGCGATCGCGACCCGGCTTGCCGAGCAGAAGATTTCGATCGAGTCGATCGTGCAGCGCCATCCCAATGGCGGCGTTGCGCCCGCAAACGGCAAGGCGGTCCCCGTGCCCGTCATCCTGATCACCTACGCCACGCACGAGGACGCCGTGCGCCGTGCACTCGCCGCCGTGCAGAAGGACAAGGTGATCAGCGGACGGCCGCAGGTGATCCGGATCGAGAAGAACTGACACGGTTCGAACGAACTGTGGGTGCTATGAGTTGATGCGGGCGGAAATGCCCGCCCCAAACTGTTTCGAAGGAGTTAGCCGATGTCGACCCATATTTCAGTCCCGCCGCAAGCATTGCTCGAGCGCATCCTGACGCTGGAGATCGTGCGGGTGACGGAGCGGGCAGCGGTGTCGTCGGCGCGGCTGCGTGGCCACGGCAACGAGAAGGCGGCTGACCAGGCCGCCGTCGACGCCATGCGGCGCGAGCTCAACAAGCTGCCGATCCAGGGCACCATCGTGATCGGCGAGGGTGAGCGCGACGAGGCGCCGATGCTCTATATCGGCGAGCAGGTCGGCCTCAAGGCCGGTCCCGAGGTCGATATCGCCGTCGATCCGCTCGAAGGCACCACGCTGTGCGCCAAGAATATGCCGGGCTCGATCGCCACCATGGCGATGGCGGATGGCGGCACGCTGCTGCACGCCCCCGACGTCTACATGCAGAAGCTCGCGATCGGCCCCGGCTACGACAAGGGCGTCGTCGAGCTCGATGCTAGCCCTGCCGAAAACGTCCGCCGCCTCGCCAAGGCCAAGGGGGTGAAGCCCGATGGCATCACCGTTCTCGTGCTCGACCGCCCGCGCCACGCCGACATCATCACGAGCGTGCGCTCGACGGGTGCGGCCGTGCGTCTGATCACCGACGGCGACGTCGCCGGCGTGATCCATTGCGCCGATCCCGATAACACCGGCGTCGATATGTATCTCGGCACCGGCGGCGCGCCGGAAGGCGTGCTCGCGGCCGTGGCGCTGCGCTGCATCGGCGGCCAGATGCAGTGCCGGCTGATCCTCGATTCCGGCGAGAAGATCGAGCGCGCCGCCAAGATGGGCGTCAACGATCCCAAGATGATCTACGGCATCGAGGACATGGCGCGCGGCGACTGTCTGTTCGCCGCCACCGGCGTCACGACCGGTTCGCTGCTGTCGGGCGTAAAATTCCGCAAGGACGGCGTGATCGAGACCGAGACGGTGGTGATGCGCTCCGTCACCGGCACCGTGCGCTACATCAAGGCCGAGCATCGCGAGCTCGCCAAGTTCCATCTGGACTGACACGCGGCGTCATTCCGGGGCAGCGGGACCGCGCAAGCGCGGCTCGGAAAGCCCGGAATCTATCGGTCGACTGAGTCCGATGTGAAATGGATTCCGGGTTCGCGCTCTGCGCGCCCCGGAATGACAACAAGAGCAATCCCAGGAAGCGCACATGTCCGACCTTTCCGCCGTCAAAGCTCTCATCTTCGACGTGTTCGGCACGGTTGTGGACTGGCGCACCAGCCTCATCACCGACTTCATGTGGTGGAGCAAGCAGCGCGGCATCGGTGCCGACTGGACCGCGCTCGTCGACGGCTGGCGCGGCATGTACATGGCCTCGATGGACGACGTGCGCCAGCATCCCGAGCGCGGCTACGTCATGCTCGACGATCTGCACCGCCGTTCGCTGGAGAAGCTGGTCGCGCAGTTCGCGATCAAGGGCCTCACCGAGGCCGACCTCGATTACCTCACCAAGGGCTGGCATCGCCTCAACCCCTGGCCTGATAGCGTCGCCGGCCTGACGCGTCTCAAGACCAAGTTCGTGATCTCGCCGCTCTCCAACGGCAACGTGGCCCTGCTCACCAACATGGCGAAGTTCGCCGGCCTGCCGTGGGATCTCATCATGTCGGCCGAGCTGTTCGAGCACTACAAGCCGGATCCCGAGACCTATCTCGGCGCCGCTAAGCTGCTTTGCCTCAAGCCGGAAGAGGTGATGATGGTCGCCGCCCATAATGGCGATCTTGCCGCCGCACAGAAGTACGGATTGAAGACCGCCTTCGTGGCGCGGCCGACGGAATATGGCCCGCTCCAGAAGGTCGATTTCGAGGCGACCGGCAAGTGGGACATCGTCGCCAAGGATTTCGGCGGGATTGCCGACAAGCTGGGCTGCTGATCCTCGTTCAAGCCGGGCGCGGCAGATCGCCAGCCCCATCCTCAGCCGCACAGAACGTCGCGATGGCAAGATCGATCCGCCGGTCCAGCGCACGGCGGTTGAGCTTGAATCCCGTGTCCGTCAGCAGCCTGAAATGGTCGTGGCCGAACACCATGCCGAACAGCATCTCGGCGATCAGGCGGAGCGGCACGTCCTCGAAACGGCGCTCCAGGCGAACGGCCTTGAGCAGCTCGACGACGTGATCGGTGCCGGACTCCATGATGACCTCGGCGAACATGCGCCCGAGCGCGGGCGAGGCCTGGCGCTCTCCGATGATCAGGCGCTGCAGCGCGATCTCGCCCGGTGATAGCGCGACGTCTGCGGCCTCGCGAAGCATGTTGCGAAGCCGACTTACCGGTGAACCGTCGAGCGGCGCATCGGCGTAATCGGCTTCGGGCAGGCTGCGCAGCAGCATGGCGCGGAACAGCTCGGTCTTGCTCTCGAACAATTTGTAGAGCGTTTTCTTCGACATGCCGGCGGCGCTGGCGATGTCGTCCATCGTGGTCGCGGCAAAACCCTTGCTGGTGAAGGTATCCTTCGCGGCCGCCAGCAATTGCAACAAGCGCGCATCCGGCGCGGGGAGGCCGGCGGCCGGCGTGCTCCGCTCCGACGGCGGGGCCGTGCGCCTTGGACTACTGGATACTTTCGCCATGGAAACACCCACCCTGGATCTGTGCTGCTTCACGACTGCTTGAACGCCGTTGCGCAGCCAGCCTAGCACTTGACTTCACAGAAGGAAACTACCAAGTTTCCAACAGGAAACTGAATAGTTTCCAAATGTTTCCGTGCGCGTTTCCGTTGGAGGGACCGCAGCTTACCCATGGATCCGTCATCATGACTTCCCCGATCGTCCGCGCTGCTCCCTTGGTTGCTCTCCTGCTTGCGGCATGCGGCGAGCAGAGCCCGCAAGCGGGACTGCCGCAGATGGTGCCCGAGGTCGGCATCATGACCCTGAAGCCGCAGGAAGCGAAGATCTCGACGGTGCTGCCGGGCCGCGTCGTCGCCTATCAGGTTTCCGAGGTGCGGCCGCAAGTCACCGGCATTTTGCTCAAACGCGATTTCGTGGAAGGCGCCGAGGTGAAGGAAGGCGATCTGCTCTACGAGATCGATCCGGTGCAGTACAAGGCGGGTCTGGCGAGCGCCGAGGCCGCGGTGCAGAGGTCGGAGGCAACCCTCGTCAGCGTCAAGTTGAAGGCTGCGCGCAAGACCCAGCTCCTTCAAACCAACGCGGCCAGCCAGCAGGATGTCGATGATGCCGTTGCCGCCTACAAGCAGGGCGAGGCCGACCTGAAAGCCGCAGAGGCCAACCGCGACACCGCCGCGATTTCGCTGGACCGCACCAAGGTCACCGCGTCGATCTCGGGCCGGATCGGCAAGTCGAGCATCACGCCCGGCGCGCTCGTTACCGCGAGCCAGACGACGGCGATGACGACGATCCAGCAGCTCGACCCCGTCTATGTCGACCTCGATCAGTCGACCTCGGAGATGGAGAGGCTGCGCAACCAGATTGCCAGTGGTCAGCTCAAGCGTCCCGCCGAGGGCGTGCAGGTCGAGGTCCTGATGGAGAGCGGCAAGACCTATGGTCACAAGGGCAAGTACGGTTTCACCGATGCCAGCGTCAACGAGAGCACCGGCTCGGTCTCCTCGCGCGCGGTGTTCGCCAATCCCGAGCGCGCGCTGCTGCCCGGCATGTATGTGCGCGCCCGCGTCGTCGCCGGCGTCGATCCGAACGCGATCCTGGTGCCGCAGCGCGCCGTCTCGCGTAATCCGCTGGGGCAGGCGGTGGCGATGTTCGTGGGCAAGGACGGCAAGCTCGAGCAGCGCACGCTGGAGCTCGGGGAGGATGTCGGCAGCAACTGGCTGGTCCGCTCTGGCGCCAAGGCCGGCGACCGCCTGGTTCTGGAGGGAACGCAGAAGGCGCGCCCCGGTGCCCCCGTCAAGACCGTCGAGGTCGCGATCGATCCGGCAACCGGCCTGACCGTGAACCCGACGCGGCAGGCCGATGCACGGCCCGCGTCCACCACAACCGAACAATAAGTGCCATGTCCCATTTCTTCATCAAGCGGCCGATCTTCGCCTGGGTCATCGCCATCCTGATCATGCTGGGCGGCGCGCTCGCGATCATGCGGCTGCCGATCGCGCAATATCCGCAGATCGCGCCGACCGTGGTCACGATCACCGCGACCTATCCCGGCGCCAACGCCGAGACGGCCGAAAACTCGGTGACCAAGGTCATCGAGCAGAACATGACCGGGCTCGACTACCTCCAGTACATGTCGTCGTCCAGCACCTCGACCGGCCAGGTGCAGATCTCGCTGACCTTCACCAACGAGGCCGATGCCGACATCGCCCAGGTGCAGGTGCAGAACAAGCTCCAGCTCGCGACCCCCTTGCTGCCGCAGGTCGTGCAGCAGCAGGGCATCAAGGTCGTGAAGTCCTCGGCGAGCTTCCTCATGGTGCTCGGCTTCGTCTCCGAGGATGGACGGCTTGCCGCCAGCGACATCGCCGACTACGTGGCCTCGTCGGTCAACGATCCCATCAGCCGCGTTGCCGGCGTCGGGCAGGTGACGTTGTTCGGTGCCGAATACGCCATGCGCATCTGGCTCGATCCCGACAAGCTGGCGAAGTACAATCTGATGCCCGGCGACGTGACCGCCGCGATCCAGACCCAGAATACGCAGGTGACGGCCGGCCAGCTCGGGGGCCTGCCGGCGGTCGGCGGCCAGCAGCTCAATGCGACCATCACCTCGCAGAGCCGCCTGCAGACGGTCGAGCAGTTCAGGGACATCATCCTGCGCACCGCGACGTCCGGCCAGACCGTTCGCATCGGCGACGTCGCGCGCGTCGAGCTCGGCTCGAAGTCCTATGATTCCGCTGCGCGCTACAACGGCAAGCCGGCCGCGGGCATGGGCATCAGCCTTGCGACCGGCGCCAACGCGGTTGCGACCTCGGAAGCGGTGAAGGCCCGCGTGGCCCAGCTCAGCGCCACCATGCCGGAGGGGCTTCGGGTCGTGTACCCCTACGACACCACGCCCTTCGTCAAACTGTCGATCGAAAAGGTGATCCACACGCTGTTCGAGGCGATCGCGCTCGTCTTCGTCGTGATGTTCGTATTCCTGCAGAGCTGGCGCGCCACGATCATTCCGACCATCGCGGTGCCGGTGGTGCTGCTCGGGACCTTCGGCGTGCTCTCGCTCGCCGGCTATTCCATCAACACGCTGACGATGTTCGCGATGGTGCTGGCGATCGGCCTTCTGGTCGATGATGCCATCGTCGTGGTCGAGAACGTCGAGCGGGTGATGGCCGAGGAGCAGCTCTCCCCGCGCGAGGCGACCGAAAAGTCGATGCGCGAGATCACCGGCGCGCTGGTCGGGATCGGCGTCGTGCTCTCGGCGGTGTTCATCCCGATGGCGTTCTTCAACGGCTCGGTCGGCATCATCTATCGTCAATTCGCGCTCACCATCGTCACGGCGATGCTGCTGTCGGTGCTGGTGGCGCTGGTGCTGACGCCGGCGCTGTGCGTCACGATCCTCAAGCCAGCGGAGCATCATGGCAGCCAGCGCGGCTTCTTCGGCCTGTTCAACCGCGGCTTCGACCGCATGGCCGACGGCTATCAGCGCAGCGCGAATGGAGTGGTCCGGCGCAGCGCCGGGATGTTGCTGGCCTTCGCCGCGATCGTCGCCGGCATGGTCTTGCTGTTCCAGCGGCTGCCGAGCTCGTTCCTGCCCGAGGAGGACCAGGGCACGATCATGACGCTGATCCAGCTTCCGGTCGGCGCGACCTCGACGCGCACGCTCGACGTCATCAAGCAGGTCGAGCATCAGTATCTCGACAACGAGAAGGACGCCGTCGACGGCGTGTTCGCGGTCAGCGGCTTCAGCTTCGCGGGGCAGGGGCAGAATGTCGGCCTTGCCTTCGTCAGCCTGAAGCCGTTCGACGAGCGCAGGAGCCCGGCGGCGTCGGCGCAGGCGGTGGCCGGCCGCGCCATGGGTGCGTTCATGAAGATCCGCGACGCCATGGTGTTCGCCGTGCTGCCGCCGTCGATCCCGGGCTTCGGCAATGCCGGCGGTTTCGACCTCTATCTCCAGGACACCGGCGGCAACGGCCACGAGGCGCTGATCCAGGCCCGCAACCAGCTGCTCGGCCAGCTGGCGGCGGACCCACGCGTCGCGCAGGCGCGGCCGAACGGCCAGGACGACACGCCGCAATTCAACCTCGACGTCGATCAGGCCAAGGCCACCGCGCTCGGCGTCAATCTCAGCGATCTCAACGCCACGCTGTCGGCGGCGTGGGGCGGTGCCTATGTCAACGACTTCATCGATCGTGGTCGCGTCAAGCAGGTCTATGTGCAGAGCGATGCGCCGTTCCGGATGGACATCAGCGACATCGGCCGCTGGTACGTCCGCAATGCTTCGGGCTCGATGGTGCCGTTCTCGGCGCTCGCCACCGATCGCTGGAGCTTTGGCTCGCCGCGCCTCGAGCGCTACAACGGCGTCGCCGCGGTGGAGCTGCAGGGCCAGGCGGCGCCGGGCATCAGTTCGGGCGTTGCCATGCAGGCTGTGGAGGAGCAGATGGCCAAGCTCCCCACGGGCTACGGCCACGAATGGACCGGTCTGTCGTTCCAGGAGCGGCTGACCGGCAGCCAGACCCTCTACCTCTATTCGATTTCGCTGCTGATCGTCTTCCTGAGCCTTGCCGCGCTGTACGAGAGTTGGTCCGTCCCGCTTGCGGTGATGCTGACGGTGCCGATCGGCGTGCTCGGCGCGCTGCTGGCGGCAACACTGTTCAGTCAGGCCAACGACGTCTATTTCCAGGTCGGCCTGCTCACGACCATCGGTCTTGCCTCGAAGAACGCGATCCTGATCGTCGAATTCGCGCTGGACCAGATTGCGTCCGGCCGCAGCCTCGTGGACGCGACGCTGCACGCGGCGCGTCAGCGCCTGCGTCCGATCCTGATGACCTCGCTCGCCTTCATCCTCGGCGTGCTGCCGCTCGCGGTTGCGACGGGGGCGGGCTCGGCCAGCCAGAACGCCGTCGGCATCGGCGTTGCCGGCGGCATGATCGCGGCAACAGCGCTCGGCATCTTCTTCGTGCCCGCGCTGTTCGTGCTGGTGAAGCGGATATTCCCGGGCGGCCGGGCGGATGCTGTGCTGCCGGGATCGGCGCCGGCCGCCGAGCCGGCAGAATAGGCCGTTTGACATCCTTGATGCGAGCGCCTTTCATATCGAAAAGATCGATGTGAGGGGCGCCCGTGGACACCGAGCTCGCGCGGACATTTTTGACGGTGGTCGCGACCGGCAATTTCATCACGGCCGCCGAGCGGCTTCACGTCAGCCAGTCCACCGTGAGCACCCGGATCCGCTCTCTTGAAGAGCTGCTCGGCTGCACGCTGTTCGTGCGCAACAAGGCCGGTGCCGCCCTGACGGCGGCGGGGCGCCAGTTTCAGCGTCACGCCTCCACGCTGGTGCGCACCGTCGAACAGGCCCGGCACGACGTCGGTATTCCCAAAGGCTTCAGCGGCGCGCTGGTGGTCGGCGGACGCATCGGCCTGTGGGAGGAGTTTTTGCTGCTATGGGTCCCGCGCATGCAGGAGGCCAATCCGCAGATCTCGATCCGCGCCGAGAGCGCGCTCGAGCCGGAGCTGATGCAAGGGCTGGTCGAGGGACGCCTCGACATCGGCGTGATGTACACGCCGCAAAGCCGTCCGGG
The DNA here is from genome assembly GCF_002531575.1 of Bradyrhizobium sp. Y36. Lineage (GTDB taxonomy): Bacteria > Pseudomonadota > Alphaproteobacteria > Rhizobiales > Xanthobacteraceae > Bradyrhizobium. The sequence goes on from NZ_NWTI01000008.1 coordinate 263,222, forward strand.
TCTCAAGGTCGAGCTGCTGTTCGAGGAGCAGCTCGTGCTGGTCTCGACCAACCCGAAGAGCGGGCCGGAGCCGCAGGACGGCTACGTCTATGTCGACTGGGGCCCGGAATTCTACGCCCGCCACGGCGCGATGTTCCCGAATTTCGCCGGCCCCGCGCTGACGGCGAATATCGGCTGGCTCGGGCTGCAGCATGTTCTGGCGAACGGCGGCGCCGGCTATTTCGCGCAGCGGATCGTCGAGCCGCTGCTGAGGGCTCGGCGGCTGCACCTCGTCGGCGGCGCGCCGAGATTCTCGATGCCGGCCTATGTCGTTTACTCGGTCGACCCGCCCGACGAGCATATGCAGAGCGCGATCGCGATCATGCGCGACCTTGCCGCCGAGCAAACCCGTCGCGCGACGGAGGCGCCGCCGCGCGGCCTGCGCAAGCGCCGCTGACGGTCGGTTTAGGCCCCGCAGGGATTGTTGCTCGCCGCGGCTGCGGCCGCAATGTCGCTGGCGCGGTGCAGGGGCGAGAGTGCCGCCATCGTCAGCGAGAGCCGATAGGCGATCCAGCGGAGCAGCAGTTGGGAGAATGACGCCGCGTGCTGTGATGTCGTGGTCATGGTCGCTCCTGGTGTGCGCGTGAGGCGTCTGCCGGGCAGGACCGTTTGCGGTCGGCCGTCGATGCCACGCTGCTCAGGCTACGCAGGAGAATGATTTTGACAAACGAATAATATCAACGGTTGCAATCGGCTTCTTCGATATTAGGAAGAGCAGGAATGATGGGCATATGCGGGTTGACGGTCCGGGCAACGCGCGCCGCCCGGACCTGATCGCGAAGACTACAACGTCATCTGCATCGGCTGGGGATAGTAGTGGAAGCCGTCGCCGGCCTTGGCGACATGACCGTAGCCCGGCCAGGCGAAGTGATACGACATCACGGGAATCTTGTTCGCCGCGAGCATCGTGAGCAGCTTCACCCGCGACTCCGCCGCCTGCTTGGGGTCGGTGTCGTAGGAGAACTCCATGCGCGGCCGCTCCAGCAGCAGCACGGAGTGGTGCGAGAGGTCGCCGAGGAAGGCGAAGGACTTGCCGGCCGACGACACCATGAAGATGGTGTGACCGACGGTGTGGCCGGGCGCCGAGATCGCCTGCACGCCAGGCAGGAATTCCTCGCCGTCCTTGAAGAACTTGATCCGCTCGCGGACCGGCAGCAGGTTCTTGCGGGCGTGAACGACGAAGTCCTTGGCGGGGCTGCCGAGCTTGCCTTCGTCGGTCCAGAAATCGAAATCGGTCTGGGAGATGTAGATCTGCGCATTCGGGAACAGCGGCTTGTCGTTGGCGTCCACAATGCCGCCGATGTGGTCGATATGGGCATGCGAGCAGACCACGGCGTCGATGTCCTCCGGCTTGATGCCGGCCTCCATCATGCTCTTCTGCTGCCGTCCGGTGGTGGCGCCGAACATCTTGGAAGAGCCCATGCCGGTATCGAACAGGATCAGCTTGTCGCCGGTGTTCACGATCGGCGAGTTCTGTTCAAGCACGACGTTGTCCGGCGACAGGAAATTGTCCGCCAGCATCTTCTTGACCTCTTCCTTGGGAACGCCGGTGAAGGTCCCGGAGGGATCGCCGAGCGGCAGCGGCCCGTCGGACACGACGGTCACCTCGGCATCGCCGAGAACGAAACGGTGCCAGTACGGCGTCTGGGTGCCGAGCTTGGGTGCCCGTGCCAATGCGCTGCTGCCGAGCATCGCGCTGGCGCCAAGGCCAGCTCCGAGGCTGGCGCCGAGTGCGAGTAGGGATCGACGGGAGACATCGATTGTCATGCGTTTCCTCCGCTTTTGTCTTTTAGCTTGCGCGATTGTTCGCGCGTTGGGGCCGGCTTGAACGGCCATGCGGCCGCAGGTCGGCGGAGAAGTATGCTGCGCCGGCCGCGACAAGCTAGCAAGTGGAATTAGTGCGCAGGGTCACACGGAGCGAGAATCAATTGCAGAGCGGGAAGGCCACGTGTGGATGCGCTCTGCGCCGGCCAGGACGATGCGAATTGCGTCTTACGCAATTCTCAGCGTGAGGTCGTTGGTTTCCGTCTCGGCAAAGCCCGCCTGCAACACCTCTTCGCGCTTGTGGCGCAGATGCGCGCGCAGAATGTGGGAGAGTCCGGCGCCGTCGCGCCTCTGCAGCGCGTTCAGTATGGCTTCGTGCTCCCTCACGGCGAGCGCCCAGCGCTGCGGTGTCATCGGCGTGACATAACGCGCCCGGCGGATGCGCGCCGTTACGGATGTGTAAAGCCCCGCGAGCACGGGATTTCCGGCCGCGGTGACGATGGCTTCGTGGATGGCGCGGTTGCCGCGATAATACTGGATCAGATCGCCCTCGCGATAATGCTGGACCATGTCCGCATGCGCCGCGGCGATCGCGTCGATCTCCGTGTCGGTGATGCGCTCACAGGCGAGCTCGCCGGCGAGGGCCTCGAGACCCTGGCAGACCTCGAACAGGTCGCGCATGTCCTTGTCGGTCAGTTTCGCCGCGCGCGAGCCGCGATGCGGCAGCAATTGCACGAGTCCCTCGGCGGCCAGCACCTTGAGCGCCTCGCGCAACGGCGTGCGCGAGATCTCGAGCCGCTCGCACAGCTCGCGCTCGGGAATCCGCGCGCCCGGCGGGATCTCGCCGTCGAGCAGGATGGTGCGGATACGCCCGACGACCTCCTCATGCAGCATGGGACCGGCACTCCAATTTGAATGCAAAACCTGGACAATGGTCTGAAATCTGGAAGTTTCAGCTTGCTAATCGCAGATTTTGCATTCAAAAATGTAAAAAACAAGAGGACATGAGGAAATGGACCTGGCGGCGGAGGCGGATGGCCTCGTTTTTGAATGCAATGACGGTATCGGGCGGGTCACCTTCAACCGCCCGCAGGCGCGGAACGCCTTCACCTTCGCCATGTACGAGCGGCTCGCTGCGATCTGCGAGGAAGCCAATCGCGACCACGCGATCAAGGTGCTGGTGCTGCGCGGGGCCGGCGACAAGGCCTTTGCCGCGGGCACAGATATCAATCAGTTCCGCGAATTTGCGACGCCCCAGGACGCGATCGACTACGAGAGCCGCATCGATCGGGTCCTGACCACGCTCGAACAGTGCCGGGTGCCGACGATCGCCGCGATCAACGGTTTCTGCACCGGCGGCGGGGCGGGAATCGCCGCAGCCTGCGACCTGCGCATTGGCACGAAAAGCGCGAAGATGGGTTTTCCCATCGCGCGGACGCTCGGCAATTGCCTGTCGATGTCCAATGTCAGCCGTCTCATCGCGCTGATTGGTGCCGCGCGCGTCAAGGACCTCATTTTTACAGCGCGTCTCGTTGACGCCGCGGAGGCCGCAAGTGTCGGGCTGCTCGGCGAGGTGGTCGAGGATCTCGCCGCGCTGGACAAGCGGGCTGACGAGGTCGCCCGGCTCGTCGCCAGTCACGCACCGCTGACGCTGAATGCGACCAAGCAGGCGGTCGCCCGCCTGCAACAGCGGCTGGCGCAGGACGAGGGCGAGGACCTCATCCTGATGTGCTACACGAGCCAGGATTTTCGCGAAGGGCTCGATGCTTTCCTCAACAAGCGCGCGCCGCAATGGCGCGGCGAATAGGACGCCCCTGATGCCAAGCTCGCAAAGTCGCTCTCGCCGCTCGGGACCGCTCGCCGGCCTCAAGGTCGTCGATCTCACCCACGTCATGGCCGGACCGACCTGCACCCTGATGCTCGCCGACATGGGCGCCGACGTCATCAAGATCGAGAAATCGCCGAACGGCGACGACACCCGTCATTCGGTGCCGCCGAAGATCGGCGATGAGGCGGCGTCGTTCCTGATGATGAACCGCAACAAGCGCGGCATCGTGCTGGACCTCAAGACCGAGGGGGGCAAGCAGGTGCTGCGGCGCCTGATCGCGGACGCGGACGTGCTGGTCGAGAACTTTGCGCCGGGCGCGATGGAGCGCCTGGGCTTCGGTTATGAAGAGCTTCACAAGCAGTATCCATCGCTGATCTACTGCTCGCTCTCCGGCTTCGGCCGCACCGGCCCCTACAAGCACCGCCGCGGCTTCGACCTCGTCGCGCAGGCGATGAGCGGCATCATGAGCTTCACCGGCGAGCGGCCGGACGGCCCGCCCGTGAAATGCGGCCCGCCGCTGTCTGACATCACGGCCGGCCTGCTCGCCAGCATGGGCATTCTCGCGGCCTACACCCACCGCCTCAAGACCGGGGAAGGGCAGTGGGTCGAGACCTCGCTCTACGAGGCTGCCCTGGTGCAGACCTATTGGCAGTCGACCATCGCGCTCGCCGCGGGCACCGCGCCGCGCGCGATGGGCTCGGCCCATCCGCTCAACGCGCCGTACCAGGCCTTTGAGGCCTCGGACGGCTGGCTCGTGGTCGGCGGCGCCAACAAGAAGCACTGGCTGCTGATGCTGGAAGCGCTCGGGTCGAGCGAGCTCGCCGCCGATCCGCGCTTCGTCAATGGTTCCGACCGCATGGCGAACCTGAAGGAGCTCGAAGCCGTCCTGAGCGAGCGCTTCCGCACCAAGTCGCGGGCGCATTGGCTGGCGGCGCTGGACGAGAAGGGTGTGCCCTGCGGCCCCGTGCACGACATGCTGGAGGCCCTGAGCGATCCCCAAACGCTGGCGCGCGAGATGGTCGTCGAGGTCGAGCATTCCACGCTCGGTCCGGTCAAGACGATCGGGCTTCCCGTCAAGTTTTCGGAGACCCCGGGCAAAGTGCGATCAGGCGCGCCGGTCTATGGTGAGCACACGCGCGAGGTTCTGGCCGAGCATGGGTTCGACCGAAACCAGATCGAGGCGCTCGAAAAGGAAGGCGCCATCGTGCTGGCATCAGGAGGACGCGAGGAGCGCGTCGCCTGAGCGGACGTCGATACGACAAGAACAACGACAAAATACAAAAATCAGCTGGAGGAAATCATGGGTCGGACGTCGATATTCTTGCTCTCCGCAGCCGCAACCGTGCTCGCCGGCACCATGCCGGCGCTCGCCGCCTGGCAACCGCAAAAGCCGATCGAGTTCGTCGCGACCGCCGGGCCCGGCGGCGGCACCGACAATCTCGCGCGTGCGGTGCAGAACATCATCACCAAGCACAAGCTGACGGAACAGCCGATCGTCGTCGTCAACAAGGGTGGCGGCAGCGGCGCCGAAGGCTACGTCTACGGCAAGGCCTCCGCCGGTGATCCCTACAAGGTGATCTTCGGCACCTCGAACGCCTGGCAGCAACCGCTCGTCTCCAAGGTCGCCTTCAACTACACCGATCTCACGCCCATAGCTGCGATGGCGCAGGACGAATTCCTGCTCTGGGTCAAGCAGGACGCGCCCTACAAGAATGCGGGCGACTATCTGAAGGCGGCCGCATCGAGCGAATTCAAGATGGGCGGCGCGCAGTCCAAAGACACCGACGAGGTGCTGACGCGCATGATCGAGAAGGCCGGCAAGGTCAAGCTGACCTACATTCCCTTCAAGAGCGGCGCCGAGACCGCCGTGCAGCTCGCCGGCGGACATCTCGATTCCCACGTCAACAATCCCAGCGAAAGCCTCGGCCAATGGCGCGGCGGCACCCAGCGCCCGCTCTGCGTGTTCAGCCCCAAGCGGTTGCCGCAAGGCGCCAAGGTCACCGCAAGCGAAGGCTGGGGCGACGTTCCGACCTGCGTCGAGCAAGGACTCGACATCAAGCAATATGAGCAGCCGCGCACGGTGTGGCTGCCCGGCAAGGTCACCCCGGACCAGGCCGCGTTCTATGTCGACCTCATGAAGAAGGTGCAGGCAACGCCGGAGTGGAAGGACTACATCGAGAAGACGTCCCAGGTCGACACGTTCCTGACCGGCGCCGAGTTCGACAAGTTCATCAAGGAGGACCTCGAGCACGTCAAGCAGGTCGCGGGCGAGCAAGGCTGGCTGGTCAAGTGAGGCGGGGCGCGCCTCAAACTCCGCCGTCGTCCCTGCCTAGCGCGCAATTGCGCGCGGAGGCGCAGGGACCCATACCGCGTGACCTATCGGTAGGCATTGGTCGTCGTACCGGCGAGAAGGAAACCTCCAGTCTTCGTCAAACTCCTCCCTGGGGTTATGGGTCCCTGCGTTCGCACTAGGGCATGCACAAATCTGGTTTGGCAGGAAGTTGCCGGGGGGATTCC
>NZ_NWTI01000009.1 GCF_002531575.1 Bradyrhizobium sp. Y36
CCAATTAGACAGACTGAATCACTGATCCCTCTGCGTCGCAACAGCCGCCTTTTTCAACAGAATCGGTCACAAGCAGACAAATCAGCGGGCGTCGTGGAAAGGCGGCCATGGGCTAAAGGCGGAAATCGGGCGAGGCGCCGCGTGCGAGAATCCGCGCACGCTTTCCACGTTTCCACGCAAACGCCCGGGCCGCGGCCGGGCACGACATCTACAAGACCTTGTGGTGCCCGACGGGCAAAACACGCGAGCGGTGGGGCAATGCCCGCCGCCAAAAATATTCCGCTTTACCGAAATTCGGGAATGGCGTATGTGTCGTGGCATCCCGGCCCAACGAAGAGGGGCGTATCGCGATCGTCACGAACGCGGGCCGGGTGGCGGTGGACGCAGGTGACATCGGCGCGAAAAGTCTTGCAGGGCGGGCAACCGTGAGCGAGACGATCGCGCACACGACCGGTGTCATCGGCGTACGGCGAAATCGTGTGGTCCTGGCGCCCGGGGTCTGTGCGCCAAGTGTTGCGGTGATGCGTGTCGTTCAACCGGACGCGCGCGTCAGCCATCCGCAAGGCGACGGGGGCAATAGTGCAACGCTCCCCGGGGAGAGCACGACATAAGCCGTAAAGCCACTGCGCAGGGAAGGCCGGGATGTCTCCGGTTGCCCTGTTCTCCGCTATGCACGAAGCGCACGCAGTCTGCTCTTGGCATGGCGGTTCATGGGAGCCAACCGGCTCCCGGTCTTCCCTGCGCCCTCGTTCATCAGAGGGTGAAGAGACGAAGCAAAGCTCGGGCGAGAAAAGCCGCGAGGCTGCGAAGCCGTGTCTGCAGGATTGTAGGATGGGTAGAGCAAAGCGAAGCCCATCACCTTTCGTCGACGAGGACGCATGGTGGGTTTCGCAAGGGCTCTACCCATCCTACGAACCGTCTGCAGAGCGAGATGCGAGTTCGAAGGATCGACGCCATCACCACGTCATTGCGAGCGCAGCGAAGCAATGCAGAGTCTGCGACATGGGCTGCGTGTCACAAGCTCGATCTCGTAGGGTGGGCAAAGCGCAAGCGTGCCCACGCTCTGTTGCTTACGGAAGGAGATCGTGGGCACGGCGCTATGCGCCTTTGCCCACCCTACTGCAGCGCCTTCGCGTTGCTGCGCAGAGCCGGGGCCCATGTTACATGCGCGTGCTACGGCCCGCTGGGTCCCGGCTCTGCGCGGCAGTGTAAGAACGCTGCAGCGCGTCCGGGACACGAGACCGTCGTCACCGCGCCCGCGTCGGCCTCACTCCCCCTGAATCCATTCCGCCACCCCGCGCCACAGCGTGTCGCGGTGATCGGGGCGGAAGAAGCCGAAATGGCCTATTGTCTTGGCGCCGACGTCGGACGGCCTCACCGTCAGCACCTCCGGCTTGATCGCGGAGAACCCGCTCGTCAGCAGCTCGACCGCCGGCCGTGTCGCCCAGGGATCGTCGGAAAAGCACAGTGCGCGCAGCTCGCCCTTGAACTTCGTAAAATTTTCCAGCGCCGGCAGTTTTGAATCGAAGAGATAGCGCGGGCTCGAGACCCACTCGGCCCACTGCAGAAAGACGCCCTTGGGCAGATCCTCGCCGACCCCGGCCCAGCCCGGCGCATAGCCGAGCGCATGGACCAGTGGCACGCCGACGAAGTTCATGAAGGCGAAGACGCGATATTTTTCCGGCGAGGTCATCAGCCGCCAGGTCGCCGCCTGCGAGGCCACCAGGGCCGCGCGCGAGATGTCGGTATTGTTTTCGATCAGCCCGAGTGCCTGGCCGCCGAAGGAATGGCCGATATAGGCCAGCGGCAGACCCTGATAGCGCTCGCGCATCCAGCGCACCGCGGCGGTGACGTCCTGCGCAGCCCAGTCCGACATCGAGGCCTTGAAGCCGACCAGCGATTTCGGCTGGTTGTAGCCGACCATCGCCGGCAGACGGGAATCGCCGATGCCGCGATAGTCGTAAGTGAGCACCGCGCAGCCGCGATGGGCGAGGTAGGAGGCAAAGCCGCGATAGATCTTTCGCGGGACGGCGGTCGCCGAGTTGATCAGCACCGCATGGCGCTTGGTGCCGCGCGGCAGGAACAGGGTGCCGCCCAGCCCATACCCGTCGGTCGCCGGGAAGCTGATCTCGTCGATGAAAACGTCGTCCAGTGCCACGTCCATGGGCGGAAGGTATCCCTGCCGGTTTCCTCGCCGTTTCCTAGCAAATGCGAATTTGGCTTTACCCGCAAGGGTTTGCGATGCGAAACGGATTTACAACTGGCGATGTCGTGCCAGCCTGTGTATAAGGCGGCCCTCGCAACCCCCAGATCAGGTTGCACTTTTTTGCTTCACGGAGAGATTGCGATGTCCGAGCGGTGGACGCCCGAGTCCTGGCGCAGCAAGCCGGTGCTACAGGTGCCCGACTATCCCGACGCCAAGGCGCTGGCCGACGTCGAGGCACAGCTTGCGACCTTTCCGCCGCTGGTGTTCGCGGGCGAGGCGCGCAACCTGAAGAAGGCGCTGGCGCGCGTGGCGGCCGGCGAGGCCTTCCTGCTCCAGGGCGGCGACTGCGCCGAGAGCTTTGCCGAGCACGGCGCCAACAACATCCGCGATTTCTTCCGCGTGCTGCTGCAGATGGCGGTGGTGCTGACCTATGCCGGTGCGGTGCCGGTGGTGAAGGTCGGCCGCATCGCCGGCCAGTTCGCAAAGCCGCGATCGTCGCCGACCGAGAAGCTTGATGGCGTCGAGCTGCCGAGCTATCGCGGCGACATCGTCAACGACATCGCCTTCACCAAGGAAGCGCGCGTCCCGGATCCGCAGCGCCAGCTGATGGCCTATCGCCAGTCGGCCGCGACGCTGAACCTGCTGCGCGCCTTCGCCACCGGCGGCTACGCCAATCTCGGCAGCGTGCATCAATGGATGCTCGGCTTCCTCAAGGATTCGCCGCAATCCCGCCGCTACAAGGAGCTGGCCGACCGCATCTCGGATGCGCTCAACTTCATGCGCGCCTGCGGCCTCGATCTCGAAGCCCATCCCGAGCTGCGCGCCACCGATTTCTACACCAGCCACGAGGCGCTGCTGCTCGGCTACGAGCAAGCCATGACCCGCGTCGATTCAACGACGGGCGACTGGTACGCGACCTCCGGCCACATGATCTGGATCGGCGATCGCACCCGCCAGCTCGATCACGGCCACATCGAATATTTCCGCGGCATCAAGAATCCGATCGGGCTCAAATGCGGCCCGTCGCTCAAGCCCGACGAGCTGTTGAAGCTGATCGACGTGCTCAACCCCGACAACGAGGCGGGCCGGCTGACGCTGATCGGCCGCTTCGGCTCGGACAAGGTCGGCGAGCATCTGCCGAACATGATCCGCGCCGTGAAGCGCGAGGGCAGGGCGGTGGTCTGGTCGTGCGATCCCATGCACGGCAACACGATCACCTCCACGTCGGGCTACAAGACGCGCCCCTTCGACCGCATCCTGTCCGAGGTGAAGTCGTTCTTCGCCATCCATGCGGCCGAAGGCACCCATGCCGGCGGCGTGCATTTGGAGATGACCGGCCAGGACGTCACCGAATGCCTCGGCGGCGCCCGTGCGATCACGGACGAAGATCTCAACGACCGCTACCACACGGTCTGCGATCCCCGCCTCAACGCCGAGCAATCCATCGACATGGCTTTCCTGGTCGCAGAGCTCCTCAAGCAGGAGCGCGCCGGCAAGTCCCAGCCGATGCCGGTCGCAGCGGGGCTCTAAGACCTTGCTGCGGATCTGGAAGGCCACGATCAATTCCCGTAACGGTCTGGCCTTTGCGTTCCGATCGGAGCAGGCCGTCCGCGAGGAGATTTTTGCGCTCCTCGTGTCGCTGCCGCTGGCCTGGCTGGTCGGCGCGACCGCGATGCGCGCGGTCGAGCTGGTCTGTTCGGTTGCGTTCGTGCTGACCGTCGAGCTGCTCAACACCGCGATCGAAAAGCTCGCCGACCGGCTGACGATGGATCACGACAAGCAAATCGGCCGGGTCAAGGACATGGGCTCGGCCGCAGTCGGCGTGGCGCTGTTGATGGCCGGTGCGTTCTGGATCTTCGCCATCGTCGAGCGGTTGGGTTTCGTCTAACGCGGATCGAATAGGGGCGGCCATGGCCGAACGTCTCAACGCATTCGCGGTCACGCTCGCCCAGCTCAATCCTGTCATGGGCGACATCGAGGGCAATGCCGCCAAGGTGCGCGCTGCGCGCGCGCAAGCTGTTGCCGACGGTGCCCATCTCGTGCTGTTTCCGGAATTGTTCATCGCCGGCTATCCGCCGGAAGACCTCGTGCAGAAGCCGGCATTCCAGGCGGCCTGCCGCGCTGCGATCGAAGCGCTCGCGCGCGAGACCGCCGATGGCGGGCCGGCCATGCTGGTGGGCACGCCCTGGGTCGAGGACGGCAAGCTCTACAATGCCTGCGCGCTGCTCGACGGTGGCCGCATCGCCGCACTTCGCTTCAAGTGCAACCTGCCGAATTACGGCGTGTTCGACGAGAAGCGGCTGTTTGCGCGCGGCCCTGCCGCGGGGCCCGTGACCGTGCGCGGCGTTCGCATCGGCGTGCCGATCTGCGAGGACATCTGGCTGGAAGAGTCCGAGGACTACGAGAACGTGGTCGAGACGCTGGCCGAGACCGGTGCCGAGATCATCCTGGTCCCGAACGGCTCGCCTTACGCCCGCGACAAGAGCGACGTGCGCCTGTCGGTCGCGGTCGCACGCGTCACCGAGAGCGGCCTGCCGCTGGTCTATCTCAACCAAATCTGCGGCCAGGACGAACTGGTGTTCGACGGCGCCTCCTTTGCGCTCAACGGCGATCTCTCGCTTGCGGCGCAATTGCCGGCGTTCGAGGAAAGCATCGTCACCCTGCGCTTCACCCGCAACGGCGACGACTGGCGCTGCACCGGGCCGATCGCGGAGCAGGTCGAGGGCGACAAGGCCGATTACGCCGCCTGCGTGCTGGGCCTGCGCGACTATGTCGCCAAGAACGGCTTCCCCGGCGTGCTGCTCGGCATCTCCGGTGGCATCGATTCCGCGCTGTGCGCGGCGATCGCCGTCGATGCGCTCGGCGCCGACCAGGTGTACGGCGTGATGCTGCCTTACCGCTACACCGCAGCGCATTCGATCGCGGACGCCGGCGAGCTCGCCGGCCATCTCGGCATCCGCTACGAGGTCTTGCCGATCGCGGAAGCCGTGGGCGGGTTCGAGACCATCCTCTCTGGGCTGTTCAAGAACCTGCCGCCAGATATCACCGAGGAAAATCTCCAGGCCCGCACCCGCGGCACGCTCCTGATGGCGATCTCCAACAAGACCGGTCTGATGGTGGTGACCACAGGCAACAAGTCGGAGATGTCGGTCGGCTACGCCACGCTCTATGGCGACATGAACGGCGGCTTCAACCCGATCAAGGACATCTACAAGACGCAGGTGTTTCGGCTGGCAAGCTTGCGTAACGGCTGGAAGCCGGACGGCGCGCTCGGGCCTGCCGGCGAGGTGATCCCGCCCGACATCATCACGCGGCCGCCGACCGCGGAGCTGCGCGAGAACCAGCGAGATGAGGATTCGCTGCCGCCTTACGAGGTGCTCGACGCCATTCTGCAGGGGCTCATCGAACGCGAGGAGCCGCTCGATCAGATCATCGCCGCCGGCTTCGATCGCGAGACCGTCACCCGCATCGACCATCTGCTCAATGTCGCCGAATACAAGCGCCGCCAGGCCGCGCCCGGCGTGAAGGTGACGGCCAGGAATTTCGGCCGCGACCGCCGCTATCCCATCACCAACCGTTTTCGCGACAGGGGCGAGAAGCTCCCGGCGGCGGACGACACGCTGGTGTCGCGCGGCAGCAAGGCCTCGATCGACGCGTTCGAGGGGTGAGCTGTCAAGGATGCTTGGGGTGAGGGCAGGCGGTCTCGCCCTTCATTCGGCTGTCATCATCCGCGAAGGCGGATGATCCAGTACTCCGCGGCGGACATTGTCGGATACGACATCTGCCACGCGGGACTGGATGCCCCGCCTTCGCGTGGCATGACACTGAGTGCGAGGCGGTGGCTAGCCGCCGCCGCCTATTTCTGCTGCTGCGGCAGGAAGGTCGGGCCGACCGAGCGGATCGGCTTGTTCTCGGAGCTTGCAGCGGTGCCCGCATCCGCAGGCGGCGTTGCGGCCGGTGCAGTCGCAGTCGTCGGCGCGGGAGCCGCGCCCTTTTTGGCGTTTGCAGGCGTGCCCTTGTTGAGCCGCTGCTGCTGCATTTTCTTGGCGCTCTCCTCGGTGACGATGATGTCGCCCTGCTGCTCGGCGGTCGCCTTGTCGTCGGCGGATTTCAGCGCGTCCGCCCAGGTCTGGCCGGCGGCCTTGCAGGAGCAGGACGGGTTGAACTCGCTACGGAATTTGAAAGCGGTCGGCAGCGCCGTGTAGGGCTGGCCGCTGATGGAGACCGCCGAGTTCATGTCTTCGCCGGGATTGCGATGGGTGTAGAGCACGGCTTCCGCGGCCGGGCAGAGCGCCTTGCAGGTCTTCTCGTCGTCGGGGAAGCGCGCCGGCACCGTGGCAAAGGAGACCGGGAAATAGGCGCCGTCGCAGGTGCGCACGCACACGGTGCGGTAGGTGCCGGATTGCGGCCCGAGATCGGAGGGCGGCACGCCTTGAGGATTGCCCGCGTTGTTGCCGCCGAACAGATTGCTCAGGAAGTTGCCGCCGCCTTGCCCTTGCGCAGCATTGGCATATTGCGGGCCGCAGTTGTTCTGCGCCAGCGCCGCCAGCACCGACCGGCGCTGGTTGTCGCGCTCCGGGCTGTAGCCGCCGCCGGCGCCGCCGCGCAGGCGCTCGAGATTGCCGGTGATCTGGTCCAGATTGGCGCGCATCTGCTGGATCTGGGTGTTGACCGGGCCGCATTGGGCGGACTGACCGTTGAACAGCGAGAAGAAGCCGGAGGAGTCGCAGCCCATGCGCTTGGCCTGCATGGTGACGCGGTCGAGCTCGGCCTGCTGCTTGGCCTGGGAATCCTGGTAGCGGCGGATCTGCTCCTCGCGCGCGGGGTCGCCACCGCCGCCACCCCGATCCAGCGCGGCCAGCTGGCCCTCCAGCCGTACGCACATCGGGTTCGGCCCGAGGCCGTTCTGCCCGGGCTGCGGCGGCGGTCCGGGAGGACCGGCCTGAGCAATGGCGCCAGTGGCGAGCACGGCCGTGCTCAAGAGCACGGTGCAGGCAAGGAGGAAGCGAGCACGGGAGAGGGACAGGAATTCAGGCATATCCGCCATTCTAGCGAGGTCACGGCCCAATGTGACTTTCGACGTGACTTTGCAGGGCCGAAGCGCGCCCTCCAATAGCCGCTTCCCGCGGCATCGTCACGTCGTTTCAGGGGCCAAGGGACCGGCCTAAGCTGCGCCAGCTCCGAGCAAATTCAGCGCTGGCAGGTGATTGCGACATATTCGTCGCAATGGCCATGGGAGCAATTTGTGCCGGATTTGGGGACGGAGCCGGTAATTTCGTCGGGATCGACCCGGCGGTAGCTTGATGCCTGGGCAAAATCGCGTGACTGGCAATAGGTGCGCGCGGCGGAGGCGCCGCATTTGTCACCCTTGGCCAGGCAATGGTCGACCGCCTGGTTGGCGATGATGAAGACGCGGCTTTCGGCGAGGGCGCTGGAGGCCGCAAAGATGAGAGCGCTCGAAACGAGCGCGGGCAAGAATCGCATGAAAAAGCACCGGGGGCAAAAAGGGGAACTGCCGGTTCCAGAATGGGCTCAAATGGTTAGGGGATCATGAACCGCCATGACGGGGCGTGCGCCTTGCCGGGCAAAACGGTGCGTTTGCGGGCGCTCTCTTGACGCAGGGGCGCCTTATAGCCCATATGTTCCGCATGAACGGTCTCCTCGCCATTTGCGCCATTTGCCGCGAGATTACGAGCTAGCGATTCGCTGGCTGGAGCCGTCTTTTCTCAGACATTGAGAGCCTCGGACGCCCGGCCGCAAGGGATGGGTTGTCATGGAATTGCGTCTTCACGATACGCTGAGCCGGGAAAAGCGCGCCTTTGTGCCGCTCGATGCGAACAATGTCCGCATGTATGTCTGCGGACCGACCGTCTATGACTTCGCCCATATCGGCAATGCGCGGCCCGTGATCGTGTTCGACGTGCTGTTTCGCCTGCTGCGCCACATCTACGGCGAGACGCACGTCAAATATGTTCGCAACATCACCGACGTCGACGACAAGATCAACGACCGCGCCGCGCGCGACTTTCCCGGGCTGCCGCTGAACGAGGCGATCCGCAAAGTCACCGAGCAGACCGGCAAGCAGTTTCATGCCGACGTCGACGCGCTGGGCGCCCTGCGGCCGAGCGTCGAGCCGCGCGCGACCGAGCATATCGCGGAGATGCGCGAGATCATCGAGCGGCTGGTCAAGGGCGGCTTTGCCTATGTCGCCGAGGACCACGCGCTGTTCTCGCCGCAGGCGATGAACGCAGCCAACTCCTCGCTGCCGCGCTATGGCGCGCTCTCCAATCGCTCGCTGGACGAGATGGTGGCCGGTGCCCGCGTCGATGTCGCGCCCTACAAGAAGGGCAATACCGACTTCGTGCTGTGGAAGCCGTCCAAGCCCGGCGAGCCGTCATGGCCGTCGCCGGCAGGCATCAGGGCGGAGGGACGTCCGGGCTGGCACATCGAGTGCTCGGCGATGGCGTGGAAGCATCTCGGCGAGCATTTCGACATCCACGGCGGCGGTATCGATCTCGTGTTTCCGCATCACGAGAACGAGGTCGCGCAGACCTGCTGCGCCTTCCATCAGCAGCGCATGGCGAACTACTGGATGCACAACGGCTTCCTGCAGGTCGAAAGTGAGAAGATGTCGAAGAGCCTCGGCAACTTCATCACCATCCGCGAATTGCTCAAGGACTGGCCGGGCGAGGTGCTGCGTCTGAACATGTTGAAGACGCATTACCGTTCGCCGATCGACTGGACCATGAAGTCGCTGGAGGAGAGCGCCAAGACGCTCGACGACTGGTATCGCATCGCCGCGGATGCCGAGCCCGGCAAGCCGGCCGCATCCGTGATCGAGCCGCTGCTCGACGATCTCAACACGCCGCTGGCGATCGCGGCGCTGCATGGCCTGCGTGGCGGCGACGTGAGTGCGCTGGCGGGGTCGTTGCGGCTGCTCGGCTTCCTGTCCGAGAGCGCCGGGCAGTGGGAAAGCCGCAAGCAGCAGGCGAGCGGCGTTGACGCCAGCGAGGTCGAGCGCCTGCTCGCGGAGCGAACAGCTGCGCGCGCGCGAAAGGATTTTAGGGAGTCCGACCGCATCCGCGATCTGCTCGCGGCGATGGGCGTTGCGATCAAGGACTCCAAGGACGGAACGACGTGGGAGATTGCGCGATGAAGCGGCCCGACACGCCTTTCCCGCGCCACTGGCTCTATTACATCGCCTTGAAGGTCCTGTTGCTCGGCGCCGCCGTGGCGATCGTGCTGAAACTCTACGGGTTGTGGTGAACACGATGGGACAGACTTTGCCGAAGCCCGGGTTGCGGCCGTTCCTGCCCGATGACGTGCCGGTGCTTGCCGCGATCTTCACCGCCAGCATCGAGGAGCTGACCGCTGACGATTACAGCGAGGCGCAGCAGCGGGCCTGGATGGAAGCGGCCGAGGACGAGGAGTTCGGCAAGCGCCTCGCGGCCGACCTGACCTTGATCGCGACGCTGGAAGGCTCGCCCGTAGGGTTCGCCTCGCTGCGCGGCGCCGATCACATCCGCATGCTCTATGTGCATCCGGCCGTGAGCGGGCAGGGCATCGCCACCGTGCTGGTCGATGCGCTGGAGAAGCTTGCCGGCGGCCGCGGCGCGGCAGCGCTCACGGTCGATGCCAGCGACACCGCGCAGGGCTTCTTCGCCAAGCGCGACTACGTCGCCATGCAGCGCAACAGCATCACGATCAACGACGAGTGGCTTGCCAACACCACGATGAAGAAGACGCTCGGAGCATCGCAATGAGCAAGGAGCGCCTTTATCTGTTCGACACCACGCTGCGCGACGGCGCGCAGACCAACGGGGTCGATTTCACACTGACCGACAAGCAGGTCATCGCCGCGATGCTGGACGATCTCGGCATCGACTACGTCGAGGGCGGTTATCCCGGCGCCAATCCGACCGACACGGAATTCTTCGGCACCAAGCCGAAGCTCAACCATGCGCGCTTCACCGCCTTCGGCATGACGCGCCGGGCCGGGCGCTCGGTCTCCAACGATCCTGGGGTGGCCGGGCTTTTGGAAGCGAAGGCGGACGCGATCTGCTTCGTGGCGAAATCCTCGGCCTATCAGGTGCGCGTCGCGCTGGAGACCACCAAGGAGGAAAACCTCGCCTCGATCCGCGACAGCGTCGCGGCCGCGAAGGCTGCCGGTCGCGAGGTCATGCTCGACTGCGAACATTTCTTCGACGGCTACAAGGAGGATTCCGAGTTTGCGCTCGCCTGTGCCAAGGCCGCCTATGAAGCCGGCGCGCGCTGGGTGGTGCTGTGCGACACCAATGGCGGCACCATGCCTGATGAGGTCGAGGCCATCGTCACCGAGGTGACAAAGCATATCCCCGGCGATCATGTCGGCATCCACGCCCATAACGACACCGAGCAGGCGGTGGCCAATTCGCTCGCCGCGGTGCGCGCCGGCGCGCGGCAGATCCAGGGCACGCTGAACGGCCTTGGCGAGCGCTGCGGCAACGCCAATCTCTGCTCGCTGATTCCGACGCTGAAATTGAAGAAGGGCTTTGCCGAATTCCTCGAGATCGGCGTCACTTCCGAGAAGCTGGCGACGCTGGTCAAGGTCTCGCGCACGCTCGACGACATGCTCAACCGCGTGCCGAACCGGCATGCGGCTTACGTCGGCGAGAGCGCCTTCGTCACCAAGACCGGCATCCATGCGTCCGCGGTGTTGAAGGACCCGCAGACCTACGAGCATGTGCTGCCGGATCTGGTCGGCAATCACCGCAAGGTGCTGGTCTCCGACCAGGCCGGCCGCTCCAACGTCATCGCCGAGCTCGACCGTGCCGGCATTGCGTATGAGAAGAGCGATCCGAAGCTGACGCGCCTCGTCGAGGAGCTGAAGGAGCGCGAGGCCGCCGGCTATGCCTATGAGTCCGCCAACGCCTCGTTCGAGCTCCTGGCGCGCCGCACGCTCGGCAAGGTGCCGCATTATTTCGAGGTCGAACAATTCGACGTCAATGTCGAGCAGCGCTACAACGCGCTGGGCGAGCGCGTCACCGTGGCGCTCGCGGTGGTGAAGGTCGACGTTGCCGGCGAGTATTTGATCTCGGCCGCCGAGGGCAACGGCCCCGTCAACGCGCTCGACGTGGCCATGCGCAAGGATCTCGGCAAGTACCAGAAATACATCGAGGGGCTGAAGCTGATCGACTACCGGGTGCGTATCCTCAACGGCGGCACCGGCGCGGTCACGCGCGTGCTGATCGAGAGCGAGGACGAGAACGGCGACAGATGGACCACGGTCGGCGTGTCCCCGAACATCATCGACGCCTCGTTCCAGGCGCTGATGGATTCGGTGATCTACAAGCTCGTGAAGTCGGGTGCGCCGGCGTAGCCCCACAACGACTGTCATACTCCGCGAAAGCGGAGTATCCAGTACGCCGAGGCTTCTCCGTAACGCCGCAGCTTCTCGGAGTACTGGATCGCCCGGTCAAGCCGGGCGATGGCACCGAGGGTGGGAAAGGGCACGGCACATGATCGACCATATTTCCGTCAGCGTCAGCGATCTCGATCGCGCCGCAAGGTTCTACGAGGCTGCGCTCGCAGCGCTCGGCCTCACGCGCCTCGTCACGCGGCCGCGGACGGTCGGCTTCGGCAAGGCCTATCCCGAGTTCTGGATCAATCTGCGCGAGGCCATGCCGCGCGTGGCGCCCGAAAGCGGCGTCCACATCTGCCTGCGGGCGAGGACGACAAGCGAAGTCGATGCGTTTCACGCCGCAGCGCTCTCCGCCGGCGGCGCCTCGGACGGTGCGCCCGGTATCCGTCCGCACGATCGCGTGCGCTACTACGCGGCGTTCGTCACCGACCCCGACGGCAACCGCATCGAGGCCGTGACGTTTCCGGCAGAGTAGGGCGCTACAGCTTGCGCGCCACTTCGGGTGCGAGATCGCGCTGGCTGTCGGGAATCTGCGCAGCCGCGGCGCGCAGCCGCGGGACGATCTCCTCGACCTTGTCCGCCTTCAGGATATCGACGGAAAGGCCGGCGCGGATGAACTGGGTCTGGCGCATGTGGGAGACCAGAGAGAACAGCGGCTCCCAGAAATTGTCGATGTTGGCGAGCAGCACCGGCTTGGCGTGACGGCCGAGTTGCTGCCAGGTCAGCTGCTCGACCAACTCCTCAAGCGTTCCGAGTCCGCCGGGCAGGGCGACGAAAGCGTCGGAGCGCTCGAACATCAGCCGCTTGCGCTCGTGCATGTCGGGCGTGACGACCATCTCCTGCACCCGCGTCAACGCGTTCTCGCGCATCCGGAGGAAGTCAGGGATGATGCCGGTGACGGTGCCGCCGTGATCCAGCACCGAGGTTGCGACCGCTCCCATCAGGCCGAGCGAGCCGCCGCCGTAGACGAGGCGGATATGGTTGTCCGCCAGCGATTTGCCAAGCGCCTTCGCCGCTTCGATGAAGTTAGGATTGGTTCCGGGGCCGGACCCGCAATAGACACAGACGGTTTTGATCGTGCTCATTGGTGCCATGATGCATTGCAGCGAAGGGGCGTCAAGCCCTTCAGGTGATTCGGATCGTCCGGAAATCTACCGGTAAATGGCGACAAACTATCGACGAATCGCCATCTGGCGGGGTGCGCTCGCCGCCGGAAGCTTCTATATGGACAAGCGAAAACAGTCATTGCAGCGCGCCCGCGCCCGGCGGGCCTCCCAGGTTTCTTGATGAGCCCACCTCATTCGCCCCACGTTCCCGACGTGCCCGATCCCTCGGGCGGGCCGCTCGAGCGGGCCACGTTGATGGGCACGCTGGCACATCTATGGCCCTATATCTGGCCGGGCGACCGCTTCGATCTGAAGATGCGGGTGGTCTGGTCCATGGTGCTGCTGCTCGCCGCCAAGCTGGTCACGCTGACGGTGCCGTTCAGCTTCAAATGGGCGACGGACGCGCTGACCGGCGCCAACACGGCGCCGGTGCAGGCCGACAATTGGCATCTCTGGGTGATCGCCTCGCCGCTGTTGCTGACCGCGAGCTACGGTCTGATGCGCATCCTGATGGCGGTGCTGACGCAATGGCGCGACGGCATCTTCGCGCGCGTCGCCATGCATGCCGTGCGCAAGCTTGCCACCATCACCTTCATCCACATGCACGAGCTCTCGCTGCGCTTTCACCTCGAGCGCAAGACCGGCGGCCTGACGCGCGTGCTCGAGCGCGGCCGCGAGGGCATCGAGGTCATCGTGCGCATGGTGATCCTGCAGCTGATCCCGACCATCGTCGAGGTCTCCTTGCTGATGGCCGTGCTGCTCTGGCAGTTCGACTGGCGCTACGTGGTCGCGACCCTGATCACGGTCACGGTCTACATGTACTACACCTACGTCGCGACCGAGTGGCGGATCGGCATCCGCCGCAGGATGAACGATTCCGACACCGAGGCGAACACCAAGGCGATCGACTCGCTGCTCAACTACGAGACCGTGAAGTATTTCAGCGCCGAGGCGCGCGAGGCGCAGCGCTACGACCGTTCGGTGGCACGCTACGAGGAGTCGAGCATCCAGGCCTATACCTCGCTCGCCGTGCTCAACACCGGCCAGGCCGTGATCTTCACGCTGGGCCTGACCGCGACGATGCTGATGTGCGCGATCGGGGTGCGCAACGGCAGCAACACGGTCGGCGATTTCGTGCTGGTCAACGCCATGATGATCCAGCTCTACCAGCCCCTGAACTTCATGGGCATGGTCTATCGCGAGATCAAGCAGGCGATCATCGACATCGAGAAGATGTTCAGCGTGCTGGGCCGCGAGGCCGAGATCAAGGACATCCCCGACGCCAAGCCGCTGGCCGTCTCCGCCGGCACGGTGCGTTTCGAGGACGTGCGCTTTGCCTATGAGCCGACGCGCCCGATCCTCAAGGGCATCAGCTTCGAAGTGCCGGCCGGCAAGACGGTCGCCATCGTCGGCCCGTCGGGCGCAGGCAAGTCGACCATTTCGCGCCTTCTGTTCCGTCTCTATGACGTCTCCAGCGGCAAGATCTTGATCGACGGCCAGGACATTCGCGCGGTGACGCAGGATTCGCTGCGCGCGTCCATCGGCATGGTCCCGCAGGACACCGTGCTGTTCAACGACACCATCCGCTACAACATCCGTTATGGCCGTTGGGACGCCAGCGACGCCGAAGTCGAGGAGGCCGCGAGCCTCGCGCAGATCGATCATTTCATCCGCATGGCGCCGAAGGGCTACGAGACCCAGGTCGGCGAGCGCGGGCTGAAATTGTCGGGCGGCGAGAAGCAGCGCGTCGCGATCGCGCGCACCGTGCTGAAGGCGCCGCCGATCCTGGTGTTGGACGAGGCGACCTCGGCGCTGGACACCCACACCGAGCACGAGATCCAGGGCGCGCTCGATCGGGTGGCGAAGAACCGCACCTCGCTGGTGATCGCGCACCGGCTATCGACCATCGTCGGGGCCGACGAGATCATCGTGCTGGACCAGGGCCGGATCGCCGAGCGGGGAACCCACGCCAAACTCCTCGCACATGGCGGTCTCTATGCCAGCATGTGGAACAGGCAGCGCGAGGCCGAGGAGGCGCGCGAGAGGCTGGCCAAGATGGCCGACACCAGCGAGGCGCCCAACCGGGAGCCGCCTCCGGTCGATGACGCCCTGACGGCACCTGCGGCGGTGTGACCTTGTCTCCGGTCCCAACTCTGGCCTAAACATCCCCACCGCACGGGGCGACCCGCGCGCCGTCAACCCTTTCAGCGGCAGATAGCGATGTCCATTCTCGATTCGATCCAGCGTCAGATCCCGCCGATTCACAAGGAGGGCTATCCCTTCATCGGCGCCTTTGCGCTGGTCAGCCTCATCCTGTTCTGGCTGTGGTCGCCTCTGGGCTGGATCGGCACGATCCTGACCGTGTGGTGCGCGCTGTTCTTCCGCGATCCCGTGCGCGTGACGCCGGTGCGCGACGGGCTGGTGGTGTCGCCCGCCGACGGTCGCGTCTCGATGATCACCATGGCGCTGCCGCCGGCCGAGCTCGGGCTCGGGGACCGGCCGTTGCCACGCATCTCGGTGTTCATGAGCGTGTTCAATTGTCACGTGAACCGCGCGCCCGTAGCAGGCAGGGTGGACCGCATCGCCTACCGTCCCGGCCTCTTCATCAATGCCGAGCTCGACAAGGCCAGCGAAGATAACGAGCGCAACTCGCTGGTCATCTCGACGCCGACCGCTCGCATCGGCGTGGTTCAGATCGCAGGCCTCGTCGCCAAGCGCATCGTCTGTTTCGTCAGGGAGGGGCAGGCGATCGGCGCCGGCGAGCGTTTCGGTCTGATCCGCTTTGGCTCGCGGCTCGACGTCTATCTGCCTGTGGGTACCAGGGCGCTGGTCTCGGAAGGGCAGACCGCCATCGCCGGCGAGACGATTTTGGCCGATCTTGCCGGCGACGACCCCAGCCGCGCCTTCCGCGCCAATTAACCAATAGTCGGCCTGCGAGCGGGTTCCGCAGCAATGGCGGAGGAGGGCGCGGCTTGCTATATCTCGCCTTGAGGTGAGGACCGCCATGACGCCCTACGATTTGAGAGATCCCGACATACGCCGCCGCCGGTTCCGCCCGATTCCGGTGCGGATGCTGGTGCCCAATGTCATCACGCTGCTGGCGATCTGCGCCGGCCTGACCTCGATCCGGCTGTCGATCGAGGGGCGGATGTCGCTCGCGGTCTATGCCATCGTGTTTGCCGCCGCGCTCGACGGCATCGATGGCCGTATCGCGCGCCTGATCAAGGGCCAGTCGAAGTTCGGCGCTGAGCTCGACAGTCTTGCCGATTTCGTCAATTTCGGCGTCGCGCCCGGGCTGATGCTGTATTTCTGGCAGCTTCACGAGCTCGGCAATGCCGGCTGGATCGCCGCGATGGTGTTCGCGATTTCCGGCGGTCTGCGCCTGGCCCGCTTCAATGCCACCATGGACGATCCGAACAAGCCGGCCTTCGCCGCCAATTTCTTCACTGGCGTGCCGGCGCCGGCCGGCGCGATCACCGTGCTGCTGCCGATCTATGTCGCCTTCCTCGATCTCGGCCGCGCTCCTGCGGCGGTGACGGCGGCCTATACGCTGCTGATCGCCTTCCTGATGGTGTCGCGTCTGCCGGTGTTCTCCGGCAAGACCAAGCGCATGCGCGTGGCGCCCGAGCTGGTGCTGCCGGCCTTCGTTGCGGTAATCGTCTTCATCGCGCTGTTGATCGCCTATCCCTGGCACGTGCTGTCGATCGGCACGGTGCTGTATCTTCTCGCTTTGCCGCTCGGCTACAAATCCTATCGCGATCAGGCACGCGCGATGGAGGCCGCTGCGCCATCGGGAGGCGAGGTCTCGTCGCCGCCCTCGGCGCCGACGCTGGCGAATTTGTCGGAGCCGCCGCACGACGACGACCGGCCCGGACGGCTGCACTGAACGGCGACACGCGGATATCTGCCATGATGGCGTGCCGAGTTGGGTCGAGACCCGATCTCGGCTATATCGCCCTGATGCTGGCGGCATCGCACAATCAACCGCCGCCAATCTGGGAGAGAACGCCGTGACCAATTCCGCGACCGGGCCGCTGCCCGCTTCCGTCCTCGAAGCGCTGGGCCGCTATGACACGCCGACGATCTGCAATGCCATGGAGATCGTGGCGCCCGAGCGTCGGCTGATCGGCTACACCACCAAGCAACTGGTCTGCCCGTTCCCCGATTTGCCGCCGATCGTCGGCTATGCCCGGACGGTTGCGATCCGCTCGGTGCTGAAATCCTCGCTTGCACCCGAAGAGCAGTCGAAGCGCCGCATCGAATATTACGAATATGTCGGCACCGGCCATGGCCCGCGCATCTCGGTGATCCAGGACATCGACGGTCCCGATGTCGGCTACGGTGCGTTCTGGGGTGAGGTGCAGAGCAACGTGCACAAGGCGCTCGGCTGCCTCGGCGTCATCACCGACGGCTCGATCCGCGACATCCCGCAATGGGCGCCGGGCTTCCAGGCGCTGGCCGGCTCGATCGGCCCGTCGCATGCCTGGGTGCATGCCGAGAGCTTCGGCGGCGAGGTGCGCGTCGCCGGCATGACCGTGAGGTCGGACGACCTGATTCACGCCGACCAGCACGGCGCCATCGTGATCCCGCACGACATCGCCGCCAAGCTCCCCGAGGCCGCCGAGCTCTGTGGCCGCCGCGAGACGCCGATCCTCGAGATCGCGCGGAGCCCCGACTTCTCGCTGGAGAAGCTGAAGGCCGCGCTGAAGCGGTCGGCGGAGATCCACTGAAGCTTACGGCGATGACGCCGGTCGCGAGCTGCCTTGTTCGGTCAGGAACAGGGCAGCCTGGTCCGGCTCTCCGAACATCGCGGCGGCGCATCCGATCAGGGTGAAGCCGCCGGCCAGATCCCACAGGGTAATGTCATCGGGGCTGTCGGCGCTGTGGATCAACCGCGCTGCGCTGGCGGCGAAAGCGGCCTCGACAAAGAGCAGGGCGCTGAACGCCGGCAGGACGAGCTCCGGCTCCAGCAGATGGATCGCCAGCACCGCCGGCAACGCGGTGAGAACACTGAACAGCGTCAACATTGCAAATCGCTCCCGCGATCGAGCCTGCCGCAGGGCTGCAAAATAGCAGATCACCCATCGTTTCG
Organism: Bradyrhizobium sp. Y36; assembly: GCF_002531575.1. Lineage (GTDB taxonomy): Bacteria > Pseudomonadota > Alphaproteobacteria > Rhizobiales > Xanthobacteraceae > Bradyrhizobium. Next base: position 17,805 of record NZ_NWTI01000009.1, read on the forward strand.
CCCGTGGCGCAGGGCCGCAGTCGTTCGCGGACTGGCGGTCTCAGCGAAGACGCATTAGGCTTCCAGCCTGCTCAATCTGTTGCCGGCGCATGAGAGCCGGCGGTGTGGAATGTCGTGACACGCAAGGCAAATCGTTTCTTCAGGAGCGTCTGGCGGTTCAACGCAATTGTGCTTGCGGGCGCCCTGGTGGTCTTCATTTTTCTGGCCGCTTCGCTCGCATGGTCGCTGTTTGGCGAGACGACGCGGACGCGCCGCGTGACCAACGTGGTCAATGTTGGCGAGCAGGAAAAAGTCTCGGAGGAATTCTCGCTGGGAACGCCCTATGTTCTCGTCGGGACACCCTATGTGCGCGTCGCGCTGGTCCGCGGGCAAGCCTACGCTGGATCCTACTCCTTGAAGCGCTCGGAGCAGAACACCGTCAATTATCTCTTCATGAACGCTTCGAACGGCGAGGTGCGGTGGTTGTTCGACCGTGCCAATCAGTTGATTATCGAAGGCCAGGTGGTATTCGACAAGGCGAAGATCACCGACAATTCGCGTAGCGTCGTCGGGTTGCTCTACGTGATCGTCGACAGGGATACGAACGGCGACAATCGCTTGACCGAAAGGGATGCGGTGTCCGTGGCCACGAGCGATCTCGACGGGACCAATTACCGGAAGCTGATCGAGGGCATCGAGCAGCTCTACTCGGTGCACCAGATCACGGACGACAAGGTCTTGGTCTTGTACCAGAAGGACAAGCAGAGCTTCTCGCAGCTGTACAGCCTTCCCAGCATGCAGCCGCTCAAGCAGGCGATCATACCCAAGGTCGGCCTGAACTGAGGTCAGGTTTCCGTACGACGACGTTGTGGTTCCGAACTGAAATGTCCGAACCTCGGTTCCGTTCCCGCCAGCAGCCGCTGAATGTTAGCGCGATGGCGCACGATCACATAGATGCCACCTGCAATGACCAGCAATCGGTAAGGCAATGGTTGCTCGAGGATGCAGACGAGGGCGATCGCCGTCAGCGCGGCCAGGATCGAGCCCAGCGACACAATGCGAGAAATGGCGAGTGCAATGGCAAAAGCGATTGCGGCGCCGAGGCCGACCGGCCACGACATCGCCAGCAGAACACCGAGCCCGGTCGCCGCGGACTTGCCGCCCGTAAAATTCAGCCAGATCGAAAGGGCGTGCCCGAGCAATGCGACAAGTCCGGAAAGGCACACGGCCCAGTCGATCCAGCTTTGCGGATCGAGCGCGGCCGGCACCGTGCCTGATGGCAATGTGAAGACCCAACCAAAGAACCAGCGCGCAAACACGATCGCCGCGGCACCCTTCATCACATCGATCAGAAGCACCACCAGCGCGGGCCATTTTCCCAGGGTGCGCAACACGTTCGTCGCGCCGGTGGATTTCGAGCCGTGCTCACGGATATCGATGCCACGAAGCAGCTTCCCGGCGAGATAGCCCGTTGGCACAGAGCCGAAGAGATAAGCGACGGCCAGTCCAAACGCGCTCGCTGACCAGAAAATCATGGAGACCACCTCGGCGTCATTCTATCAGGCGTCATCGTCCGGTGCCCCCAATCATGGTTAGCAAAGCGTTGAAATTCCAGTCGGCCGTCGGCAAAGCTGGCCTCATCCCGATGCGCCGCGCCGGTGTTGTGGGCCGGCTCAACTTAACCTTTACGCGGCTTTAAGGGCGGCGCTCTAGGGTTTCCGATGCGGTTCGGGGTTGGGCCGCGCCAGCGGCCAGGACGGCCGTTGTTGCGTACGCGTTGGAGTATCCTATGGATATCATGACGAGCGTCGGGCTCACGGCGGGCATCATCGTCATCACCGCAATGATCTTCATGGGTGGCGACCTTCACATGTTCATCTCCGAACATGCGATGATCATCATCTTCGGCGGCTCGATCTCCGCCACCATGATCCGCTTTCCGCTCTCGGCGCTCCTGCACGGCCTTCCGCTCGGCGCCAAGTTCGCCTTCACCATGAGCCGACTGTCGGCGCACGACCTCGTCGACGAACTCGCCCGCATCGCCGAGATCGCCCGCAAGCAGGGCCCGGTCGGCCTCGAAAAGGTCGAGACAGACGAGCCGTTCCTCGCCAAGGGCATCCGCTACGTCGCCGACGGTTACGACCTCGACTTCATCCGCGACAATCTCGAGCGCGACCGCGACAACTTCCTGATGCACCTCGACGAGGGCAGCAAGATCTACCGCGCCATCGGCGACTGCGCCCCGGCGTTCGGTATGATCGGCACCCTGATCGGCATGGTGCAGATGTTCGCCAATATGACCGACCCCTCCAAGCTCGGCCCGTTCATGGCGACCGCGCTGCTCGCCACGCTCTACGGCGCGCTGGTCGCGAACCTGTTCTGTCTGCCGATCGCCGACAAGCTGCACGGCAAGCTGCTGGACGAGGAGACCAACCGCACCCTGATCATCGACGGCATCCTGATGATCCGCGACTCCAAGAGCCCGACGCTCGTGCGCGAAATGCTGCTGGCCTACCTGCCGGAGAAGCATCGTCACGCCGAGGGCGAGCCGGTGCCGGCGTAAGCCGCCCGCCGGGATCTGAGACATGGCCAAGAAGAAACGCGGCGATGCGCATGGAGGCGGTCACGGCTGGTTCGTGACCTTCGCCGATCTCATGGGCCTGATGATGAGCTTCTTCGTGATGCTCGTGGCGTTCTCGACCCAGGACGCCAACAAGCTGAAGATCGTCGCCGGCTCGATGCGCGACGCCTTCGGCGTGCAGAGCGAAGCGCGCTATGCCGGCATCGTGGAATCCGACGGTTTGCCGACCCGCCCGCGGCTGAAGAACGTCGACCATATCCAGCCCGAGGATGCCTCCAACACGCCGACCCCGGACCAGGAAGATCGCGACAAGACGTCGGGCGCGAAGATCAAGGTCGACCGCAATTTCGCGCTCGCCGCGGCCTCGCTGCGTCAGGCCTTGCAGGACATGCCGGAGCTGACCGAGATGTCCAAGCACATCATGTTCGAGGAGACCAAGCAGGGCCTCAACCTCGAGATCGTCGACCAGGACGGCCGCTCGATGTTCGCCGACGGCTCCAAGGTGCCCTATGACCGCACCCGCCGCCTGGTCGAGAAGCTCGCGATCCCGCTCAAGGCCACGCCGCTCCGCGTCTCCATCGCCGGCCACACCGCAGCCGGCTTCGTGCCGAACCGCAGCGACTACGGCGCCTTCGACCTGTCGGCCGACCGCGCCAACGCCGTGCGTCAGATCCTCGAACGCGAGGGCCTGCCGCCGTCGCATATTTTCGCCGTCTCCGGCAAGGCGGACACCCAGCCGCTGTTTCCGGACGATCCTTCGCTCGCGGCCAACCGGCGGGTGACCATCACCCTGATGCGCGAGGATCCGCCGCTGCCGCCGAATCTGAAGCCGTGAGCGTCACCCGGCACGGTGAGTCCCGGTCTTCAGACGAGATCCTGCTCGGAAAATAGGCCCCCTTGCGCTACCATTCTACCTGAGGCATGTCGTCGCGCCGGCGATGAACGTGGCCGCGGTGTCACAGCATCCGGCTCTGCGCCTGCTATGGTGGTGCACCGATTGACAGGCGCACCGGAAGCGTCAAAAGGCGCCGGATCAATTCCAGGGAAGAAGCGTTTTCCACCTTCATGACGGCGAGCATCACACAGGCCGAGACCCAGGAAGGGCCGGTCACCTCAGGTTTTTGGTCCCTTACGCTCGGGAGCATCGGCGTCGTCTTCGGCGACATCGGCACCTCGCCGCTTTACGCATTCCACGAGGCTGTCAGGGGGGCGGCGCATGGCGAGCCGGTCTCGCGCGTCATCGTGCTCGGCGTGCTCTCGCTGATCCTGTGGGCCCTGCTGATCGTCGTCACCGCCAAATACGTCCTGCTGCTGTTGCGCGCCGACAATAACGGGGAGGGCGGCACGCTCTCCCTGATGGCGCTCGGCCAGCGCGCGCTCGGGCGGCGGAGCTGGTTGCTGCTCGCCCTCGGCGTGGTCGGCGCCTCCATGTTCATCGGCGATTCCATGATCACGCCGGCGATCTCGGTGCTATCGGCCGTGGAAGGCCTGAAGCTCGCAACCCCCGCGCTCGAGCACTACGTCGTGCCGCTCACCGTCCTCATCCTGGTGCTGCTGTTCGCCGTGCAGAGCAAGGGGACCGCGCTGGTCGCCTCCGCCTTCGGTCCGGTGATGGTGGTCTGGTTCACCGTCATCGCGGTGATGGGCGCCGTCCACATCGCCGACGATCCTTCCGTGCTGGCGGCGATCAATCCCTATTACGCGGTGCAGTTCGTGCTGTCGCACGGCACGATCGGCCTCGTGACGCTCGGCGCCGTGTTCCTGGCGGTGACCGGCGGGGAGGCGCTCTATGCCGACCTGGGTCATTTCGGGCGCAAGCCGATCCAGTCGGCCTGGATGTTCTTCGTGCTGCCCGCGCTCCTGATCAACTATTTCGGTCAGGGTGCGCTGGTGCTGTCCGATCCGAGCGCGATCGAGCACTCTTTCTATCGCATGGTCCCCGAGGGGCTGGTGCTGCCGCTGGTCGGGCTTGCGACCGCGGCCACCGTGATCGCGAGCCAGGCGGTGATCACCGGTGCCTATTCGCTGGTCTATCAGGCGGTGCAGCTCGGCCTGCTGCCGCGCTTCGAGGTGCGTTATACGTCCGAGACCCACGCCGGCCAGATCTATCTTCCGCGGGTGAACCGGCTGCTGCTGATCGGCGTGATGCTGCTGGTGCTGCTGTTTCACACCCCCAGCAACCTGGCCTCGGCCTACGGCATCGCGGTCTCCACCACCATGGTCGCCGACGGCATCATGGGCTTCGTCGTGATCTGGAAATTGTGGAACTGGCGCGCAGCGACCGCGGCAGCCGTGATCATGCCCTTTGTCGTCGTCGACCTGAGCTTCTTCAGCGCCAATCTCTTGAAGCTGCTCGAGGGGGCCTGGGTGCCGCTGCTGTTCGGCGCCGCCATGGCCGGGACGATCTGGACTTGGCGGAAGGGCTCCGGAATCCTGATCCAGAAGACGCGCCGGATCGAGGTGCCGCTCGACGACCTGATCCGGAGCCTCGAGAAGCGGCCCCCGCACGTCGTCAAGGGCACCGCGGTGTTCCTGACCAGCGATCCCGCCTTCGTGCCGACCGCGCTGCTGCATAATCTCAAGCACAACAAGGTGCTGCACGAGCACAACGTGATCCTGACCATCGAGACCGCACACACGCCGCGGGTCGACCTCGCGGAACGATTCCGCATGGAGAAGATCAGCGACAAGTTCTCGAAGGTCCGTCTGCGCTTCGGCTTCATGGAGCAGCCGAACGTGCCCAAGGCGCTCGCGATCGCGCGCAAGCAGGGCTGGCAGTTCGACATCATGTCGACGTCGTTCTTCGTGTCGCGCCGGTCGCTGAAGGCGTCCGCGCAGTCAGGCATGCCGCTCTGGCAGGATCACCTGTTCATCGCGCTCAGCCGGTCCGCCAACGATGCCACGGATTATTTCCAGATCCCCACCGGCCGCGTGGTTGAAGTCGGAACCCAAGTGACTATTTGAGTGCAAATGGCACATCCATGCAAAAATTGCATGGCAAGGGCCCAGAATCGGGCTAGGCTATGCCGGCAGCGCAGGACTATAAGCCGCGCGCTCTTCCGCCGTTGTGCAGTGAAGCATTTTTAGAGGCCACTGGGCTCTCCCATGACAAGTGACGTAGCGATTTCCGCCCCGGAAACGGCGGCGGCCAATGGGCATGGCGAGGCCCACACGACCGCGGGCTTCGGGGCGTTGACGCTCGGCAGCATCGGGGTGGTCTATGGCGATATCGGCACCAGCCCGCTCTACGCGTTCCGCGAGGCGGTGATGGCCGCCTCGGGGGCAGAGGGGGTGCCGACGCCGGCTGCGGTGCTCGGCGTGCTCTCCCTGATCCTCTGGGCGCTGATCGTCGTGGTGACGCTCAAATACGTCGTGATCCTGCTCCGTGCCGACAACAACGGCGAGGGCGGCACCTTGGCGCTCATGGCGCTGGCCCAGCGCGCGGTCGGCACCGGCGGGGCGACCATCGTCCTGCTCGGCATCATCTCCGGCGCGCTGTTCTATGGCGACGCCGTGATCACGCCGGCGCTCTCGGTGCTATCGGCGATCGAGGGCATGAAGGATGTCACGCTCCGGTTCGAGCCCTACATCGTGCCGCTGACCGTGGTGATCCTGGTCTGCCTGTTCGCGGTGCAGTCGCGCGGAACCGCCCGTGTCGCCGCCTTCTTCGGCCCGATCATGTGCGTCTGGTTTGCGGTGCTTGCGGCGGCGGCGATCCATCCGATCATTCAGCAGCCGCAAGTCCTGTACGCGCTGAACCCGCTCTACGCCGTGTCCTTCATGGTCCACCACGGCATCATCGGCTTCGTGACGCTGGGCGCGGTGTTCCTGGCGGTCACCGGCGCCGAGGCTCTCTATGCCGATCTCGGCCATTTCGGCAAACGGCCGATCCAGACCGCCTGGCTGTTCATCGTGCTGCCGTCGCTGGCGCTCAATTATCTGGGGCAGGGCGCGCTCGTGCTCGGTGATCCCGGCGCGATCGAGAGCCCGTTCTTCCAGCTGTTTCCGCAGGGCTGGATCCGCGGTGGCATGGTTGTTCTCGCCACCATGGCAACCGTCATCGCGAGCCAGGCCGTCATCACCGGCGCCTATTCTCTGACGCGCCAGGCGATCCAGCTCGGCCTGCTGCCGCGCTTCGAAATTCGCCATACGTCTGAAGCCCATTCCGGCCAGATCTTCATCCCGCGCATCAACCAGCTCTTGCTGGTTGCGGTGGTGCTGTTGGTACTGCTGTTCCGCTCGTCGAGTGCGCTCGCCTCGGCCTACGGCATCTCTGTCACCGGCACCATGGTGGTCACGGCGATGATGGGTTTTGTCGTGATCTGGAAGGGCTGGAAGTGGAAGCCGCTGACCGCCGCGGCGCTGATCGCCCCGTTCCTGTTCCTCGACCTGACCTTCCTGACCGCCAATCTGCTCAAGGTGTTCGAGGGCGGCTGGGTGCCTCTGGCGCTCGGCGCGCTCATGATCATCCTGATGTACACGTGGCGGCGCGGCAGCCGGCTGCTATTCGAGAAGTCGCGCAAGCTCGAGTTCCCGCTCGCCGACCTCGTTGCCATGCTGGAGAAGCGCCCGCCGCAGCGTGTGCCCGGCACCGCCGTGTTCCTGACCTCGGACCCGCTCAGCGCGCCGACCGCGCTGATGCATAGTCTGAAGCACTACAAGGTGCTGCACGAGAAGAATGTCATTCTCACCATCGAGACCGCGCAGACCCCGCGCATCGATCCGGCCGAGCGGGTCAAGCTGGAGCAGGTCAGCCCGACCTTCTCCAAGGTGACGCTGAAGTTCGGCTTCATGGAATCGCCCAATGTGCCGAAGGCCCTGGCGATCGCCCGAAAGCTCGGCTGGCAGTTCGACATCATGTCGACCTCGTTCTTCCTGTCGCGCAGGGCGCTCAAGCCCGCCGCCCATTCGGGCATGCCGCGCTGGCAGGACCGGCTGTTCATCTCGCTCAGCCGTTCCGCCAACGACGCCACGGACTATTTCCAGATCCCGAGCGGCCGCGTGGTCGAGGTGGGAACGCAGGTGGCGATCTAGCCCCACCACTGTCGTCGCCCGGCTTGACCGGGCGATCCAGTATTCCAGAGACGGCGCGGCTAGAATCGAGGAGCCGCGGCGTACTGGATTCCCCGCTTTCGCGCGGAATGACACCGAACGCGTGGTGGGGAGTTGAGGCAGTATCCTCAGCCCTCCCGAAAGCCGCGCTTCAAGTCGCTGCGATTTAGCTTTAACTTGCGCCGCGCGGCTCAAGCCTTTGTAGCGCTTGATTTTCGCCGCCCGAGAGGCGAGGTTGCCGCCGGCCGGAACGCCCGGCATGCGGCCCTGCGACGTTGGAGGATGATGTGGCAAACCAGGTACAGGATCTGACCCCGGACGAGGTCTCCAAGGGTGTCGCGGAAGGGCGCTATCTGCTGGTCGACGTGCGCGAGCCGAACGAGGTGCAGGCCGAGGCCTATCCTTACGGCGTCGTGGTGCCGCTCTCGACCTTTGATCCCAAGGCGATCCCCGATCCGCAAGGCAAGCAGGTCGTGTTCGCGTGCCGCTCGGGCAAGCGCTCGGTGACGGCCTCGCTCGCGGCGCAGGCGGCGGGCCTGCCTTACGACAAGCATCTGGCCGGCGGCATGCTCGGCTGGAAGGCGGCGGGTCTTTCCAGCAAGGTCGGTGGCTAACCGCGCGATGACGACGAAAAGCTCTTCGCTGAACAAGGTCTTCGCCGACCTTCCCGTCACCATCTTCGAGGCGATGTCGCAGGCCGCCCGCGACAATGCCGCCATCAATCTCGGCCAGGGCTTTCCCGATGATCCCGGCCCCGAGGACATCCGCCGCGCCGCGGCCGAGGCCTCGCTGAACGGCTACAACCAGTACCCCTCGATGATGGGCCTGCCGGAGCTGCGCCAGGCGATCGCGACCCATTACGGCCATTGGCACGGCCTCAAGCTCGATCCGATGAGCGAGGTGATGGTGACCTCCGGCGGCACCGAGGCGCTGACCTCGGCGATCCTCGCGGTGGTGCAGCCCGGCGATGAAGTGGTCTGCTTCCAGCCGGTCTATGATTCCTATTTGCCGATCATCCGCCAGGCCGGCGGCATTCCGCGCCTCGTCCGGCTCGAGCCGCCGCACTGGCGGCTGAACGAGGACATGCTGAAAAGCGTCTTCAATTCAAAGACCAAGGCGGTGCTGTTCAACAACCCCTTGAATCCGTCCGCGGTGGTGTATCCGCGCGAGGACCTCGAGCTCCTGGCGCGCTACTGTCAGGCGTTCGACGTCATCGCGATCACGGACGAGGTCTGGGAGCACGTCACCTTCGACGAGCACAAGCACATTCCGCTGATCACCATCCCCGGCATGCGCGAGCGCACCATCAAGGTCGGCTCGGCCGGCAAGATCTTTTCGCTCACGGGCTGGAAGATCGGCTTCGTCTGCGCCGCGCCGCCGCTGCTGCGGGTCGCCGCCAAGGTGCACCAGTTCCTGACCTTCACCACCGCGCCAAACCTGCAGGCGGCCGTCGCCTACGGCCTCGGCAAGTCCGACGACTACTTCCTGTCGATGCGCAAGGATCTGACGCGGAGCCGGGACCGGCTGACCAAGGGGCTGGAGAGCCTCGGCTTTCCCGTGCTGAAGTCGCAAGGCACCTACTTCCTCACCGTCGACCTGTCGCCGCTCGGCCTCAACGAGAGCGACACCGAGTTCTGCTGGCGGATCGTTAGGGATTACAAGGTCGCCGCGATCCCGGTGTCGGCATTCTACGAGCAGGACCCGGTCACCTCGGTGGTGCGCTTCTGCTTTGCCAAGAAGGACGAGACCCTCGACACCGCGCTGGAGCGGCTGTCCGACGCGGTGCGCGGGCGCAAGAGGTAGAGAAAGATGACGAACGTCAGCCGCTCCGGGATTGGTTTCGCGATCGCCGCCGTGCTGACGTTGCTCTCGCCTTCCGCAGGAGCCGAGGAGCGGGTCGTCAACTTCTACAACTGGTCCAACTACATGGCGCCTGACGTCCTTGAGGCCTTCACCAAGGAGACCGGCATCAAGGTGGTCTACGACACCTTCGACGCCAACGAGACGCTGGAGACGCGCCTGATGGCCGGCAAGTCCGGCTACGACGTCGTGGTGCCCACGGCCTATTTCCTGCAGCGTCAGATCAAGGCCAACATCTTCCAGAAGCTCGACAAGGCGAAGCTGCCGAACCTCGCCAATGCCTGGCCGATGGTGACCAAGCATCTGGCGACCTACGATCCCGGCAACGACTACGCCGCCAACTACATGTGGGGCACGACGGGCATCGGCTACAACGTCGCCAAGGTGAAGCAGATCCTCGGACCCGACGCCAAGGTCGACAGCTGGGACATCGTCTTCAAGCCGGAGAACCTCGCCAAGTTCAAAGACTGTGGCGTGCACATGCTCGACTCCGCCGACGACATCTTCCCGGCGGCGCTGAGCTGGCTCGGGCTCGATCCGAACTCGACCAAGCAGGCCGACCTCGAGAAGGCCGCCGATGCCGTCGCCAAGGTCCGGCCGTCCGTGCGCAAGTTCCACTCGTCCGAATACTTAAGCGCGCTCGCCACCGGCGAGATCTGCTTCGTGGTCGGCTGGTCCGGCGACATCATGCAGGCCCGCGCTCGCGCGGCGGAAGCCAAGAGCGGCGTCGAGATCGGCTACGCCATTCCGAAGGAGGGCGCGCAGATGTTCTTCGACAATCTCGCGATCCCCGCGGATGCCAAGAACGTCAGGGAAGCCTACGAACTGATCAACTATCTCTACCGCCCCGAGGTCGCCGCCAAGAACTCGGACTTTTTGTCCTATGCGAGTGGCAATCTCGCCAGCCAGAAACTGGTCGATCCCAAAATCCTTGGTGACAAGAACATCTATCCGGACGAGGCGACGCTCGCAAAGCTGTTCGTCATCACGGCGCGCGATCCGGCGACGCAGCGGGTGATCAATCGGCTGTGGACCAAGGTGAAGACCGGCCGCTGACAACGGCTCCCAACACGCGTCATTGCAGCAAAGCGACGAAGCAGTCCAGATTGCTCCTGCGGAGGATTCCGGATTGCTTCCGGCTTCGCTATCGCTTCGGCGGACAAGTCGCCGCGCTCGCGATGACGGCGCCGCTATCGCCAACGCCGATGCAGCCACAGCCACTGCTCGGGATATTCGCGCACCCAGCTCTCCACCACGTTGGTGACGGCCTGTGTCGTGCCCTGGATGTCGATCTTGCCCTCGGCGTCGCGCACCGGCTGGACTTCTTCGGTGAGCTCCGCGGCGAAGCGGCCACCGGGCTTGCGGATGACGCGAACGCCGTGGATCGGGCATTCGACCTGGCGGAGCAGGCGCGCCAGCATCGGATTGGCGCGGGTCTTGCGACCGAAAAAGGTGACCTCGACGCCGCCGGTCAGATACTGGTCGATCAGCATCGCGACGTGCTTGCCGTCCTTGAGCGCCTGCGCGAGGCGCAACGGCGCGTCGCGGCCTGCGGGGATCAGCGTGCCCATGTTGACCTGGCGCATCTCTTGGATGATGCGGTCGGCTGAGGCGATGTTCGGCCGGCGGTAGAGGATTGCGGTGTCCAGCCCATGGGCGACGGCGGCGAGCGCCGGCAGTTCCCAATTGGACAGATGCGCAGCGAAGATCAGCGCCGGCTTGCCGTCGTCCCTGATGTGATCGAACAGCTCGACGGTGCGCGGCGGCAGTTCGATCCGGCTCAGTTCCGGATGCTCGCGATCGTAATCCCAGACGTGGTCCATATGGGCAAATTCGGCGCCGACGCGGCCGAGATTGTCCCACACGCCCATCAGGATCCGTTCGATCTCCTCGGGCGATTTTTCCGGGAAGGCCGCGGTGAGGTTGGCGCGGCCGATGCGATGCTCGCGCAGGCGCGGCCCGATCGTCTTGGTGACGCGCGCGAAGAAGTCCGAGGTCTTGACCGGGTCGAAATAGCGCGTGGTGCGCAGCATGCCGACGGTGGCCGCGCCGATCAGGCTGCCGCTGATCGATTTGGCTGCATTCCGCGCGCGAATCTTCGTGCTGATGGGAATCAGCGACATGCGTCCGGTCAGGCCGGTTCGCGGGTCAGGATCAGCGAGGCGTTCTGGCCGCCGAAGCCGAACGAGTTCGACATCACCGCGGTGACGCGGGCATCGCGCGCCTTGTTGCCGACGACGTCGAACAGGATCGTGGGATCCGGATTGTCGTAGTTGATCGTCGGCGGAATGCGCTGATGCTCGAGCGTGAGCAGCGAGAAGATCGCCTCGACCGCGCCGGCGGCCGAGATGGTGTGGCCAACCATCGACTTGTTCGAGGTGACCGGAATCTTCTGCAGGAGCTCGCCGAACACGGCCGACGTCGTGTTGTACTCCATCTTGTCGTTCTCGGGCGTCGCGGTGCCGTGCGCGTTGATGTGGTCGATCTGGTCCGGCGTCATGCCGGCGTCGGCCAGCGTCTTGTTCATGCAGCCGATGATCGGCTTCCCATCGGGAGACGAGCGGGTGCGATGGAAGGAATCGGTGAGCTCGCCGCAGCCGGCGATCACGCCGAGGATCTTTGCGCCGCGCGCGGTGGCGGCTTCATAGCTCTCCAGCACCAGCGCACCGGCGCCCTCGGCCATGACAAAGCCGTCGCGGTTCTTGGAGAAGGGGCGGGAGGCCGCCTGCGGCGGATCGTTCTGGGTCGACAGCGCCGAGAGCAGCGAGAAGCGCACCATGGCTTCGGGATTGACCGTGCCGTCGGTCGCGACGCACAGCGCGGCATCGGTTTCGCCGCGGCGGATCGCCTCGACGCCGAGCTGGATCGAGGTGGCGCCGGACGCGCACGCCGTCGACAGCGAGATCGGCGAGCCCTTGGTGCCGAAGGTCTCGGCGAGGTGGGCCGCCACCGAGCCGAACATGAAGCGATGGTGATAGGCGCTGTACTTGCCGCCGCCGGAGATGCGCAGGAGATCGTCATAGGTGAAGTCGGGCTTGCCGACGGCGCGGCCGAGCTCGCGGCGCTGCGGCCATTCCACCTCGACCGGCGCAACCGCGAGGAAGAGGGGGCCCGGGAAATCGGCCTTGGCGCCGATGCCAGCCTGCTCGAGCGCCTCCTGCGTCACCAGCTCGGCCATCCGTTCGGACAGGCCGGTGGACGAGAACGGATCGACGCTGACGAAATCGACCGTGCCGGCCATCGTGGTCTTCAGGCCGTCGACCGGAAAGCGCGTGATGGTGCGGATGCCGGATTCGCCGGCGACGAGCTTCGCCCAATTGTCGGCCTTGCCGGCGCCGAGCGAGGTCGTGATGCCCATACCGGTGACGACGACGACGGGACGCCCGAATCTGTCGCGTGGTGCAGTCATGTCGATCCCCCGATCAAGCTAGAGTATCATCCGGCCAAAGCGCGCCGCGCTTCAGCCGACAGCTTCGACCAGCGCCATGCCTTCGCCGCGCCAGTGTCCGGCCCCCACCACCACAATCTGGGTGGGTGCTCCCTGCATTTCAATCTCGGTCCCGGTCGAATCGTTCGGCGGGAACAGCGCGCCCCGCGAGATCGACAGTGCGGCGAGCGCGATGCCGAGCGGGAATTGCGTTTCCATGGTGTGGCCGAACATGGTGCCGGTCGAGCGCACCGGGAAATCGGCATGGCCCTTCAGGAAGCCGCGCTCTTCCGAGGTCGCAGGCTCCGCGCCGGTCGCACCCGTGATGATCGCGCCCTTGCCCTCGCGCCTGGGCAGCTTGTCCCAGAGCTTTTCCAGCGTCGCGGCCATGTCGCCGGGCTGCTTGCGGCGGGCGAGGTCGGCAACGACGCTCGACAGTTTTGCGAACGGCTTTGCGCCGCGCGCCTCCGCATGGGCCTTCGATTCCAGCACCAGGAACGCGCCGGCCGAGCCGAGTGCGAAGCCGGCGTGATCCTTTCGCGCCCACACCGGCGCGAACTTGTCTTTCAGGTTGAAGTCGCCGAATTCGTAGAGAACCATCAGGTCCTTGCGCTCGCCATTGTGCGAGCCGCCGACGAGGGCAATGTCGCTCTCGCCCGAGGCGATGCGTGCCAGCGCGATGCGTGCGGCGTCCGCGCCGGCGACTTCCTCGCCCATGAAGGTGCGCGAGGTGCCGCCAAGACCGTGCACGATCGCGATGTTGCCGGCGAGCAGGTTGGAGAGCTGCGCCAGGAACAGAGTGGGGCGCAGATCGCTCATCAGCCGTTCGTTGAGGAAGCCGGGCGCGTTCGCCCCCTTGGCCTCGGCGGTCAGCACGCCCGTGTCGACGTTGAGATCGCGCTCGCCGCCGCCGGCGGCCACCACCATGTCGATCTTCGACAGGATGTCCTTGTTGCCCTTGATGCCGGCGGAATCGAGCGCAAGGCCGGCAGCGTAGGTGCCGATGCGCTGCCAGGCTTCCATCTGGCGCTGATCGCCCTTCTTCGGGATCTGGGCGTCGAAGGAGACGGGCATCAGGGGATGCACGATGTAGGGCGCAAAGCTCTTGTCATCGACATTGATGCGCTTCTCGGAAAGCGCGGCCCAGTTGGCGTCGAGGCCCTCGCCGAGCGAAGTCGCGAGTCCAATGCCGGTGATCCAGACTTCCGTCTGGCCGGGCTTCAAAGCAGTGTCAGTCATGGCGATACGACCTGTTGCGGAAAGCCGACGCGCTCGGCGACCTTCGCCATGTATCCGCGCATATCCGAATTGGGGAAGGGGATCAGCGTGAAGGTGAGCGCGGAATTGGCGCGCAGCTTGCCGCCGACCCTGATCTTGGCTTCGGTCATGGCATAGCCCGAGCCTTCATAGGTCAGGCTCGCCTCGATACTCATGAGATCGCCGGGAAACACGGAACCGCGCACCTTGGCCTCCTTGACGGCGGCAAGGATCGGCATGCGCTCGAACTTGAACACGCCGAGCTGAAGCCAGCCAGAGGCCTGCGCCATCGATTCGATCAGGAGCACGCCGGGCATCAAGGGATAGCCCGGGAAGTGCCCCTCGAAGATGGTGCTCTCCTTGGGGACCTGGGCTTCGACGACGATCGTCTTCTCGTCGACCTTGAGGTCGACGATGCGATCGATCATGTGGAAGTATTCGAGTTGCATGACCGCGCGCTTAGGCGCTCGCGCCCTTGGCCGCAACCAGTTCGTCGATGCGGGCGCACAGGTTCTTCAGCACGAAATACTGTTCGGTGGTCGCTTTGCCGTCGTTGACCTCCTGGGTCCACTTTTCCAGCGGCAGCTTGATGCCGAATTGCTTGTCGATCGCGAACGCGATGTCGAGGAAATCGAGGCTGTCGATGCCGAGATCGTCGATGGCATGGCTATCCGGCGTGATCGTGTCGCGCGGGATGTCGCAGGTTTCAGCGATGATCGTGGCGACCTGATCGAATGTGGAAGACATCACTAAGCCTTTGATATATTGCGGATATTTGTCAGATTATCCAGAGTGGCACGGTGGGTGGGCATCGCGCCCCTGATGACGCCCTCAACCCCCCTCTGGCCGGGTCGAAAGCCCGTATATCGGAGCGCCGCTCCGAGTTCAATGGAGCCGGCCAGGTGGGGAGACGTTGCTGGGATGCGCGCCGGAGCCCCTTCCGCCGGACCGGTCGGCCGGATCGGGCCTAGATATGCGGCGTCGTGATCTTGACGCAGTCGCGACGGCCCATCAGCACGCAATCCTGGGTCCGGCGCAGGTCGGCGATGCTGACCGCAAGCCAAATTCCGATGGCTGTCAGCGCGATGGTAAAGGCCAGCGCCGCGATATTGGCGAGCATGCGATGGCGGAAATCGTCCGGCTCGGCGCGGGGCTGCTCGTAGCGTGACAGGTCGAGAGGTTCGGGCGCGACCCGCAACGGCTGCACGGTACCGCTGCCGCGCTGGACCGCAGGGGAAGGCGAGGTGCGCGGCCTGAACTGGAGCACCCGGTGCTCGTCGTCAGAGCTTATGTGCCGCTGGTTGTTCATGGGGCGGGGATCACTCCGAAGCAGCGATTTTAGATAGCATACGTGATGAACGCGTTGCAGAAAATATTTTCAATGCAGGCGTGTATTCGTTGCCGCGCACTATTTCTACATGGATCGGCGTGCAGCGGTCGCGGAATCGGCAGTGACGTCGGCGGGCGTTGCGCTGCAATAACCGGCGGAGCAACAGCAATGAATTTCACGTCTTCGTTTCCGTCTACATCAGCTTGTGATCCGAGCGTCCTTCCGAACACGTTTTGCTGCCGCGGGGCCCGTGTCATAGTCAGGGGAACCTGAGCCGTTCAGCTGCATCCATCCGAGGGGCCTTCGACCATGACCACGACCAACGCGCGCGAGCCGAGAGTGCATCCGGTCCCGATCCTGTCGCTGCGGCCGACGCAGATGACGGTCGGCATGCGCGAGGTCAAGGAGAAGCGCAAGCGCTGGCGTGAGCATGACAAGAGGAAGCAGGCCGATCTGCTCGGCAAGCATATGATCCCGGTCGTCTATGGTCCCGACGCGCGCTATTACGTGATCGACCATCATCATCTCGGCCGCGCGCTGCACGACGAAGGTGTCAAGGAGGTGCTGGTGACCGTCGTCGGCGACCTCCGCATGGTTGAGCGCGAGGCGTTCTGGGGCGTGATGGACAACAAGCGCTGGGTCTACCCTTACGACACCAAGGGCGAGCGGCGGTCGTTCCGCGATCTGCCGAAGTCGATCGCCGATCTCAAGGACGATCCGTTCCGGAGTCTCGCCGGCGAGTTGCGTCGCATGGGCGGCTTCGCCAAGGATACCACGCCGTTCTCCGAATTTTTGTGGGCCGACTTCCTGCGCCGTAAGGTCTCGCGCAAGTTGGTGTCGGCGGATTTCGACAAGGCCCTCGAGAAGGCGATGTCCGCGGCCAAGAGCAAGGATGCGATCTATCTGCCCGGCTGGTGCGGTCCGGAGGACGAAGATTAGAGGCAATCGCTCATCAGTCGCGCTGAAAGATCCTGGCGCCAGGATAGGCCCGGCGGGCGTAAGTGACCACCAGCGCACGGTCCTGGGTATCCAGGAAGGGCGTTCGGATTTGGCACGATCCGACGATGAGGTGCCACAGGCCATTGAGCTTCCTGGATCACGATCTTCATTTGAGTCGTCCTCGGTCGCTCCACGTTTCAGCGTGTGCTGCTTGTCGCGTTGCTTAGGATCGCAGCCGCGGGTGGAAAATTCCCGACTCGACTGACGCTCCGCTGCAAAACGCGTCGATGACTGTTAGTTGGTGATCGCTTGCGCCCAGATAAGCGCAATCCCATCACAGGCGCTTGAGCGAAATCAATTTCCGCGCCCACGAAACCGTCCTGAAACAGAGCCGCCCCATCTCTATGCGTGGAGGGGCTCACTCAGGAGGCGAACATGCGCCGTATGATTTTCGTCATTGCCTTGCTCGCGGTCGCTTCGGCAGGAGTTTCGGCATCCTTTGCCGCAGTTCACCACGCCAAGTCGTCGACGTTCTCGGAGCGCTTTGCGCCGGCGCTGGAGTTGATGGCGAAGCGCTAATGGCATGGCGCATCTGCCCGGCTGGTGCGGTCCGGCGGACGACGACTGAAGGCGCCGACGTGGCGGTGGTGAAGCCGAGCGCGAAATGATGGCTTCAGCCAGCCAGGTCTCGATCGACGTTTCGCAGCCTCACGAAGGCGGCCCAAGCCTGCGGATATTCCTTGTCGAGTGGATCAATCGCAAGCAGTGCGCAGCGCGCCTTCTTGATCTCTTCTGACAACAGGCGCTTCGCCGGCACCTCCAATGGCTTCGACCGCTGCCAGCGGGCCTCGATGTCCTTGGCAAGAGCCAAGGCTTCGGCGGCTGTCGGCAGTTGCGTCGATCTCGTCGGGCATTGGTCCGAGGCGAGCGCCGGCCATGTGACCGGCGGTCGATCGGCCTGCCAGGTCAAATCGCTTTCTGCTGGCGTCTTCGCCTCGGAACCTGCAGGCGGACGTGCCAACGCCGGTCCCGTCCCGACCGGGCTCAAAGAGGATCCAGATTCCGGTGCGACGGCGGCCGTCTGTGCGGCCAGCTGGCCCAGCTGCTGCTCCATTGTCCCGCCACCGGATCGAGGGATGACCCTTCCGACCGTCTTGGCCACGACGAACGCGCCGGGGGCAATCGGCGTTTGCCGTTCGGCAATGCTGTCATCGGCCGCGGTTGGGCACGGCTTGTAGGGCGATTGCCGGGACGTTATCCGGCCGTCGTCGTCGACCCGGGCGAAGTCGCTGGCGACGGTATAGACGAACGCGGCATCGACATAGTGGCCGCTGTTGTTCATCGCTTTCACTGCACCGCAGACGTACCTCGCAGCGTCGGCTTCGACCGTTCGCAGGCCGGTGAAGCGAGCCGAATGCGGCTCGATGAGCAGGCGAGAAACCGCCGCTCGGGCCTTGCGATGATCGGATTGAAACGCGCTCCAGACTTCATCGGGATCAATGATGTCGGGCTGGTAGTTCCAAGCGTAACCAACGCCGAAAAATGCCGCGCCAACGCACATTGCGATGATGGAGGCTCGCAGATTCATCGGAGGGACGCCCTTAGCAGGCACGACCGGTCACGCGTCTCCGCCGATGGACTCGACGGAAACTTGCAGAGGTTGTGCCGAAGTGTTTTCGCTAGTTAGGAGGGAAGCCTTTAACAAAACGTAATCGATTGTGGAATCATCCAGGTTCCCGTCAGGCGGGAACTTAAGTTCCTGCAGCCCGGCTTGTTTTGCGTGGGGGCCACACGCCGATGATCTCGGCCGCGCTTGTCGCGGATGGTCTTGCGGGGGCACGAGGCGGAGGAATTCGCGGACCAGCGACATCGCGTCCCAGGCGCATCTTGATATGCCGCAAACGCGTGTCCGGGCTGACCGGTACTATTCCCCCGCATGGTTGCAGAAGCAGTGTTGTGCCCCGACGTCGCGGGCCCGGGCTCCAAGTCATGCAGGACTGGAGGCACGGCCATGAGCATCATCTTTCGCATCGTCTTCATCATTGCCGGCGCGCTCACGGCGCTGTTCGTCGCGCGTGATGCCCTGAACTTCACCATCATTCAGACCTTCGTCGCCGTTCTGCTCGTCACCGCGATCGTCGGCGTCGGCAGCCTCTGGAGCCTGCGGCGGAAGACGTGAGCAAGGAAGAACGCGCGGACTCGTCCGGGCTCAGCGAAGCCGAGGCGCGGCTGCGGCTGCAACAGGACGGTTTCAACGAACTGCCGCGGGCCGAACGGCGCACGCCGCTGCGCATCGTGATCGAGGTGCTGCGCGAGCCGATGCTCGCGCTGCTCCTGGCCGGCGGGCTGGTCTACCTGCTGCTCGGCGACCTCAGCGAAGCGCTGTTGCTCATGGCCTTCGGGGCCATGTCTGTCATCATCACCATCGTGCAGGAAACCCGTACCGAACGGGTGCTCGAGGCTTTGCGAGAGCTGACCAGTCCGCGAGCGCTCGTGGTCAGGGACGGTGAGCGGCGGCGGATCGCGGGCCGTGACGTCGTCCGTGGCGATCTCCTCGTCCTGGCCGAAGGCGACCGGATTCCGGCGGACGCGGTGCTCATCAGCGCCCACGATCTGGCCGTCGACGAGTCGCTGCTGACCGGAGAGTCGGTCCCGGTGCGCAAGCAGGCCGTCAAGACACAGGTCGCCGAGGCTTCCTTGACTGAAAAGGCTTCCTCGAGTGAAAAGGCTGCCTTGGCTGAGCATCGTCCGGGCGGCGACGATCTGCCTTTCGTCTATTCGGGCTCGCTGGTGGTGCGAGGCGAGGGCCTCGCCGAAGTCGAGGCCACCGGTTCTCGCAGCGAGATCGGGAAGATCGGACTATCGCTGCATGGCCTGCAGGCGGAGCCGCCGCGGCTGCAACAGCAGACGGCGCGGCTCGTGCGGCTTTGCTTTCTCGGCGGCGCGGCGATCAGCCTGGCGGCGGTCGTGCTTTACGGCACGTTGCGCGGGGACTGGCTGCAGGCGCTGCTCGGCGGCATCGCGATCGGCATGTCCATGCTTCCCGAAGAGTTCGCCGTCGTCCTCACGGTGTTCATGGCCATGGGCGCCTGGCGCATCTCGAAGGCGCGGGTGCTGACGCGGCGCGCCGCCGCGATCGAGGTGCTTGGCTCTGCGACCGTGCTGTGCACCGACAAGACTGGCACGCTCACGCAGAACCGGATGTCGGTTGCGGAATTGAGGCTGCCCGACGGGGCGAAGTCGTATCGCGCAGCGTCGCAGCCAGCGCCGATGGGCTCGGAATTCTTCGAGCTGGCGCGCTGCAGCGTTCTGGCGAGCTCGCCAGAGCCGTTCGATCCGATGGAAAAGGCGCTGCATGGGTTCGTGCAGGCGGGCCTGCCGGCGGAGAATGAAGCCGAGAGCGCCCGGACCCTGGTCCGCACCTACGGTCTACGTCCCGAGCTGCTTGCGATGAGCCAGGTTTGGCAATTGCCTGATCGAAACGGCGTCCTCGTCGCGGCGAAAGGCGCGCCCGAGGCGATTGCACGCCTCTGCAAGCTGGACGGTGCGACGCAGGCGGCGATGCAGGATGCGGTCGCGGCCATGGCGAAGGACGGTCTTCGCGTGCTCGGCGTGGCCGCCGCGACCTGCGACGGCGAGGTTCTGCCGGCCTCGCAGGACGGCTTCTCGTTTCGCTTCCTCGGTCTCGTCGGGCTGGCCGATCCGCTTCGTCCGGGCGTTCCCGAAGCCGTGGCCGAATGCCGTTCGGCCGGCATTCGTGTCGTCATGATCACGGGCGACTATCCGGCGACCGCCATGGCCATTGCCCGGCAAGCCGGGCTCGACGTCAACGAGGTCGTGACCGGCGAGCAGATCAGGCTCGCCGACGATCGCGAGCTGGAGGCGCTCGTCAGGAACGTGAACGTCTTTGCGCGGATCCTGCCGGAGCAGAAGCTGCGGATCGTTCAGGCCATGAAGCGCAACGGCGAGATCGCTGCGATGACCGGCGACGGCGTCAACGATGCGCCGTCCCTGAAGGCTGCGAATATCGGGATCGCGATGGGCGGCCGTGGCACCGACGTCGCCCGCGAGGCGTCCTCGATCGTCCTGCTCGACGACGATTTCGGCTCCATCGTTGCATCCGTCCGCCTGGGTCGCCGGATCTACGACAATCTCCGCAAGGCCATGGCTTTCATCTTCGCCGTCCACGTTCCGATCGCGGGGCTTGCGCTGCTTCCCCTGGTGTTCGGGCTTCCCGTGATTCTCGGTCCCGTTCACATTGCGTTTCTGGAGCTGATCATCGACCCCGTCTGCTCGCTCGTGTTCGAAGCCGAACGGGAGGAGCGGGATGTCATGACGCGCCCGCCACGGCGCGCCGATGCGGAGCTGTTCTCGTGGGCCCTGGTCGGCTGGAGCGTTCTCCAGGGAGCCATGGCATTTGCCTTGATCGCCGCGATCTTCGTCGTCGCGCTTCGCTCCGGCGTCCCGCCCGACGAGGCGCGCACGCTGGCCTTCATCGCGCTCGTCACTTGCGTCGTCGCGCTCGTGCTGGCCAACCGGTCGTTCAGCGCATCGTTCTTGTCTGCGTTCTTCCGTCCGAACCCGGCATTGCTCTGGATCTTCGTGTCGATCGCATCCATTCTGGCGGCTGCGCTGTTCTGGCCGCCGGCGTCCAGCCTGTTTCGGTTCGGCCCCCTGCATCTCGACGACCTCATGGTTACGCTCGGCGCGGGACTTCTGCTGCTGACGGTGCTCGAACTCCTGAAGCCGTTATGGGCGCGGCGGTTGCGGTTCTAATGTCTGGTGCAATGGGGCGTCATCGCGGCGCGCCGTGATCGATCGTCGATCGGAAATCGTGCAACCGACGGAAGACGCGAACAGGACGTCGCCGCTATTTCGTTAGAACGAGTCCAGTCTAAATAGATTCTACGACGCGAGCGTCCAAAAGACTTTGATTGTGCGCGCGGAGTCTCTGCATGGTTGTCCCCGTCAATTCGGGGACTGGGAATGCTGGAATTCGTGTCTGACGCACGCGCAAGGAAGCGCGGGCGCGTAACGGTGTTGTGCGGTCTTCTCGCTCTTCCCGCGACCATCGCTTGCAGCGGCAACGCGCAAGCCCAGAGCGCGAGCGGAGCATCGGAGATTCCGCCCGTCGTTGTCGAGCAAAGTCGTGAGAGCAAGCGCCAGGTCACGGCCTCGCGCAATTCGCAATCGGCGCGCGCCCGACAAGCGCGATCGCGCGCGTCGGGCCGGCCGACCCAGGCCGCTGCTCAGCCGGCCGTCGCCGCAACGGAACGCGGTACGGATCCGGTGAGGGGCTTTGTGCCTGTCGTCAGCTCGGCTGCGATGAAAACAGACACGCCCATTCTCGAAACACCTCAATCGGTCTCGGTCGTCAGCCGCGATCAGCTCGATGCCCGTTCGGTCACGACGCTGGTCGAAGGGCTGCAATATGTGGCGGGTCTCGCCACCCAGCCGGGCGGCAAGGACCCGCGCTTTGACAACGTCTTCATCCGCGGCTTCGACAACAACGGCTACGGCGCCTATCGCGATGGGCTGCGCGAGGTCGGTGACCCCAATTTCCTGTCGCTGTTCCGCAACGAGCCCTACGGGTTCGAACGCATCGACGTCATCAAGGGGCCGAGCTCGGTGATGTACGGGCAGGGGGCGCCCGGCGGCCTCGTCGACGTCATCAGCAAGCGGCCGCCCGATAAGGCCTTCGGCGAGATCGTCGGACAGTTCGGCAATTACGACCGTTTTCAAGGCGCATTCGATTTCGGAGGTCCCGCGACCAAGGACGGTACGCTGCTCTATCGGCTGACCGGCGTGTTCAGGGACTCCGACGCGCAGATCGCCAATTTCTCGAATTTCGTGAAGGACAACCGGACGTATATCGCGCCGGCCGTGAGCTGGAAGCCGACCAACGACACGACGCTCACCATTCTCGCCGACTACACGCACGATGTGACCGGAAATGCCTTTCCGCTGTCGATGTTGCACGTGGCGGGCGGGAAGATCACCAATGTCACGGCGTTGCCGGTGTTCCTCGGCGATCCCAGCTACAACAGGTTCGACCAGGAGCAGGAGCGCGTCGGCTACCAGTTCGAGCATCGCTTCAGCAACAACCTGATCTTCGAATCGAAGGCTCGCTACGGTCACAGCGAGCTCGATTATCGCTATCTCACATTCGTCGGAACTCCGCTCGATACGACGACGGTCTTTCCGCGGCGCGCGATGCGCATCCAGGAGAGCATCGACACCCTGTCGACCGACAACCACCTGATCAGCAAGTTCAGCACGGGGCCGCTCCAGCATACGGTGGTCTCCGGCGTCGACTATCTGGCGTTCAACATGACGGATCGAACCACGTTCGGAGCGGCGCCGTCGCTCAGCAAGGTCAATCCGGTCTACGACCAGGCCATCGCGGATCCGACCGTGCTCACCACCCCGTCGGCGAACCAGACGATCGACCAGGTCGGTGTCTATGTGCAGGATCAGATGAAGATCCAGAACTGGATCTTCACGCTGGGCGGACGATACGATGCCTCGGAGCAGAACACCTACGCCCTGGCGACCAACAAGACCACCGACACCAAGGACACGGCCTTCACCAAGCGGGGGGCGGTCTCCTACGTGTTCGATTCCGGCGTCGCGCCCTACTACAGCTATTCGGAATCCTTCCTGCCGACACCGGGCACGGACTTCGTCGGAAACCCGTTCAAGCCGACCTCGGCGCAGCAGCACGAAGTCGGCGTCAAATACCAGCCGTCGCGAACCCTGTTGATGACGCTGGCGCTGTACGATCTGACGCGGCAGAACTCGCTCACGAGCGATCCATCACATCTCGGATTCTCGGTCCAGCTTGGCGAGGTGAACTCGCGCGGCGTCGAGTTCGAGACGCTGGCGCAGATCGTGCCCGGACTGAACCTCGTGGCGACCTACACCAATCAGGACGTCAAGGTGACGCAAACCACAGTCGCCGCCGACCTCGGTAAGGTCCCGACGCTGGTGGCCCGCCAGATGGCGTCGGCCTATCTCGATTACACGGTCCAGGGTGGTACCTTCGACGGCTGGGGTCTCGGCGGCGGCGTCCGCTACAACGGGCCGACCTTCGCCGACACCACCAACACCATCGTCAACGAGGGCTACGTCGTGTTCGACGCCGGCCTGCACTATCGCCAACGCAAGGGCGTGAACCTGGCGCTGAACGTGAAGAACATCGCCGACCGCGTTACGCTTGCCTGTACGACGGGCGGCGGCTGCCAATACACCAGCCCGCGCACCATCACGGGCACTCTCAGCTACCGCTGGTAGAGGTCATGGTTCAGGCGCGCACGATCCGGCTATGGTCCCGCATCCACACCTGGACGTCGTTGGTGTGCATGCTGTTCCTGCTGATGCTGTGCGTGACCGGGCTTCCGTTGGTCTTCCACGACGAGATCGACGATCTGCTCGAGGACGAGATCACGGCGCCCGCCATGCCGGAGGGAACGCTGCGCCTCTCGCTCGATCGCATGATCGCTGCGGCGCAGGCACGCTTTCCGGGCCAATACGTGCTGATGCTCAATCTCAAGCAGACCGAACCACTGGTGACGGTCGCGGTATCTCCAACCGCCGTCCCGGCGCCGGGAAACTTCCATCGTCTCACGCTCGACGCACGGACGGCCGCAGTGCTCGGGGAGGAAGCGCCGCATCAGGGCGTCATGGACGTCGTGTTGCGGATCCACAAGGACATGTTCGCCGGCCTGCCTGGCGAATTGTTTCTCGGCGCGATGGG
This sequence comes from Bradyrhizobium sp. Y36, assembly GCF_002531575.1. Taxonomy (GTDB): domain Bacteria; phylum Pseudomonadota; class Alphaproteobacteria; order Rhizobiales; family Xanthobacteraceae; genus Bradyrhizobium. The sequence continues at coordinate 41,986 of NZ_NWTI01000009.1, forward strand.
GCTCCTGCTTGCCGCCTCAATCGTGTCCGGTGTGGTCGTGTACTGGCCGTTCATGCGGCGGCTCGATTTCGGCACGATCCGCCGGCGATCGTCGCCCCGCGCCAGATGGCTCGACACTCATAACCTCCTTGGCATCGTCACCGTGACCTGGATGATGGCGGTGGGGCTCACCGGCATGATCAACACGCTGGCGACGCCGCTGTTCGATCTGTGGCGTGCGCAGCTGATTCCCGTCTTGCTGGCGCCTCACATGGGCAAGCCGGTGGCTCCGATCCCGTCGGTCCAGGCTGCGGTCGAACGTGTCCGCGCGAGATTTCCCGACCGTCTTGTCACCTCGGTGACGATGCCGACAGCGGCGCGCTTCGGCAGCCCGCAGCATCTCGTCGTCTGGACCAAAGGCGCGACGCCGTTCACTGCGCGCATGCTCCAGCCGATGCTCGTTGACGCCAACGACGGCAGGACGATCGTGGCGCCCGAGGTGCCCTGGTATTTGAAGACACTGCAGGTCTCGCGCCCGTTGCATTTCGGCGATTACGGCGGGCTTCCCCTGAAGATCATCTGGGCGCTGCTGGATATCGTCACGATCATCGTCCTGGTCAGCGGAGTCTATCTCTGGGTCGCCAGACGAAAATCATCGGTCCGCCGCAAGCCGCTCGACGCAGGCCGGACCGCGGCAGCCGGCGCCTAGCCATGGCTACCCCCGTCCGGAACCGGCCTCGGCTTCACAGAAGCGTCTGGGATGTGTTTCGCATCCCGCTCCTTGTCGGTGTCATCTGCGGCGCGGGGCTTGGCCTTGCGCTCGTCGGAGACGGCGTCTCGGATGTGCTGTCGTGGCTGGCGCTGTCGCTGCCGGTGGTTCTGGCGATTGTCTGCTGGCGTCGCGCCGCTCATCCGCGCTGAGACTTATGTCCGGCCATCCGGATGCGGCAGATGGCGCTCGGCAAGATCGTTGCCGTCGTCGTGCTTCTCGTCCTTGCCGCCGAGCATCCGGTGCAGCCAGCGTTCGAGGCGGCGGCCGATCGTGAGCAGAACGAAGGTGAAGGCCAGGGCGACCAGCACGATCCTCCATTGCCCGGCGCCGCAGGCGATTCCGAGGCAGGCGGAGAGAAAGGTGCACGCCGCGCTGGTCAGGCCGCGCACGCGGAAACGGTCGCTCTCATGGACGATCACGCCCGCCCCGAGGAAGCCGATACCGGTCAGAATGCCCTGGATCACACGGCTCGTCGCGTCGGTGATCTTGCCGGGCTCGGCGAACTGGACCGTGAGCAGCACGACGGTTGCGGTGGAGAGCCCGACGATGCCGAGCGTCTTCAGCCCGATGGGCTTGCCATGGAGGTCGCGGTTCAGGCCGATCACGCTCCCGGCGAGTGTCGCGCTTCCGAGACGCAGCAGAATTTCGGGCCAATCGAGCTCGGTCATGTCTTGTCCGTCAATTCTTCCGTTCTCGCGCGCAGGCTCGTCATGGTTGAGAAAGCCAGCTTCTCGCCGGCAAACATAGTCGATGCGGGCGAGAGGCTCCAGAGGTGTCGGAACATCTCGTGCCCCCGGACGCCGTGCTGGGCTTCTTCAGCGAAGCGCTGCAGAGCCGGAGGTCATGTCCCCAGAGAGCGCCGGGATTGTGGCGTGTGTCCGGCCTCTGCGCGGCAGCGTTGCACGCTGCGGCGCGTCCGGGACGCGCGGGATGTGCTAGCGCAGCGGCTTCTTCAAGAGCGAGAAGCGGTCAGGATCGAGCCCCATCGACGGCTGCAGCATCGGGGCCTCGACGTTGGAGAGCGTCTTGGCCGGCGGGGCGGAGAACACCGGATCGTTCGGCACGTCGCGCTGCGAGGTGGCGCCGCGCCAGCGCTCCAGCACCGCGCTGACGAAATGCATGTCGTGGCCGGAGGTGACGGACGGCACGCTCGAGATGGTGGCTTCGCCGCGCGGCAATTGGTGCGGCGGCACCTCCTTGAAGCGCAGGCGCGTCGGCAGCGCGACGCCTTCGCCGAAGGCCAGCACTTCACGCGTGCCGAGCGAGGGCACGAAGGAGAGCAGGTTCGCGGCGGCGTCCGACACCGCGGCGCGCAGCAGCGCCTGGTCGCGCTCGTTGGCAAGACGCATCGTGAACAGCGTATTGCACTGGGAGATGATGGTGGCATCGAGCTCGGCCGGACGCTGGGTAATGAGACCGAGATAGACGCCGTATTTGCGGCCTTCCTTGGCGATGCGCGACACCGCCTTGCGGGTCGGCCCGAACCCGACGTTGCGGTCCGCGGACGCGTAACGGTGCGCTTCCTCGCAGACGAACAGCAGCGGCGAGACACCGTCGCTCCACAGGCCGAAGTCGAAGGCCATGCGGCAGAGCACCGAGACGACGGAATCGATCACCTCGGCCGGGAAGCCGGCCAGTTGCATCACCGTCATCGGCTTGCCGTTGGCGGGCAGGCGGAACAGATGGCTGATGACCTCGGCCATGGTGTCGCCGCCGACATTGGCGTTGTCGAACATGAAGGCGTAGCGGGGGTCGTTGCGCACGGCTTCGATGCGCGAGATCAGCTTGTGATAGATGATCCGGGAGGAGCGGTTCTCGAGCTTGCCCATGCGCTCGTCGATCAGCGACATCAGGTCCACCAGCCGGTACGGCACCGGGGTATCGACGGTGTAGCCGACCTGCTTGGGATCGATGCGCTTGAGGCCGATGCGGTCCGCGTTCTGGTACTGGGTGTAGACGCCCTTGGCGAGCGGGATCACCTCGGCCAGGATGTCGAGCTCCTCGGGTACGCCGGCACGGCCGCCGAACAGCACGTCGACGATTTCCTCGAAGTTGAACAGCCAGAACGGCAGCTTCAGGTTCCGCGGATTGAGCACCAGCGCGCGGTCGCCGAAGCAGCGGCCATATTCGTTGTGCACGTCCAGCAGGAAGATGCGCAGGTTCGGGCGCGCCTTCAGGATCTCGTTGAGCAGGAGTGACACGCCGGTGGATTTGCCGACGCCGGTCGATCCCAGCACCGCGAAATGCTTGGACAGCATTTCCTCGACATCGACATAGGCGACGACCGAGCGGTCCTGCTGGAGGAAGCCGACATTGATCTGGTCCGAGCCGGTCGGCGCGTAGATCGTGCGCAGCTCCTGGCTGGTGATCAGATCGACGGCATCGCCGATGGTCGGATAGTTGGTGACGCCGCGCTGGAATTTCGGCTTGTCGCTGGCGTTGAGGATCTCGCCGAGCAGGTCGACCGAGGCAACCGCGATATAATTGTCGCTGCTCGACAAATTCTCGCAGGACACTTCCGTGATCATCGCGACGATGACCGAGCTGGCGCTGCGAATGCTGACGAAGCGGCCGACGGTCGCCCGAACTTCCGAGATGGGCATCCGGCTTTCCGCCAGTAGCCCGACCCGGGCGAGCGATCCGCGAACCGAAATCACGCGTCCAAAGGATGTCACGATCAATGAACCTGGCATGAGCGAGGAGTTTAACCCCGACTATGCGCGGTCGCCGCTGCACAAACGGTTAAACGGCAGGCGCGGGTGCTTCGTTAAATCCGCGACAATTCGGCCAATGGCTTTGTTCCGATGGCTCGGTTTTGGGCGGAAAATGCGGGAAAATGCTGCAATTCCAGGCCATTGGAGCCGACGACAGTTAAGGAATATTTTACCATCCGGCGAGCCAGGGCCCTCCGTTCGCAGGACATTGGTCTCCCGCCCCGCCTCGTGCATTTGAGGCAGGGTGTTTGATTTGTTGACGGGACCTAATCATTTGTACATTGGTACAAATGAACGGGCGGCCTCGGCGCCGCCTTCGGATGCGTGAGCGCGTTGCGGCTCGGCGTCCGATGACGCGATCCGGTCCGGCGGATCGCCATGCCTGGAGGAAAACATGCAGCCCGAACCGATCCTCGACCTTGCACATCTCGGCCATATGGAGCTGCTGACGCCCAAGCCCGAGGAGAGCCTGAAATTCTTCGTCGACGTCATGGGCATGACCGTCAGCGGGCAGAAGGGCGAGTCGGTGTACTTGCGTGGCTGGGACGATTACGAGCGCTATTCGCTGAAACTGACAGCGTCGAAGACCTCAGGCATGGAGCACATGGCGCTACGTGCCCGCAGCCAGCAGGCGCTGGAGCGCCGCGTCGCCGCACTGAAGGGCTCCGGCTTCGATATCGGCTGGATCGACGGCGATATGGGGCAGGGGCCGACCTTCCGCTGCAGAGATCCCGATGGCCACATCGTCGAGCTCTATTACGAGACCGAATGGTATCAGGCGCCGCCCGAGCTGAAGCCGGCGCTGAAGAACCAGGCGCAGCGTTTTCCCGCGCGCGGCGTCAATGTCCGCCGGCTCGACCACCTCAACTGCCTCGCCGTCGACATCAAGGCCAACCGGGAGTTCTTCGAGAATTATCTCGGCTGCCGGCTCACCGAGCAGATCGTGCTCAATGACGGGCGGGAAGCGGCGATGTGGCTGACCATGTCGAACAAGAGCTACGACTTCGCCTATTCGCTCGACCATTCCGGCGTGCCCGGCCGCTTCCATCACGTCACCTACGCGCTCGACAGCCGCGAGGAAATCTTGCGCGCGGCCGATATCTTCCTGGAGAACGGCATCCACATCGAGACCGGCCCGCACAAGCACGCGATCCAGCAGACCTTCTTCCTCTACGTCTACGAGCCCGGCGGCAACCGCGTCGAGGTCGCCAATGCCGGCGCGCGCCTGATCCTCGCACCGGACTGGAAGCCGATCGTGTGGACGGAGGAAGAGCGCAAGAAGGGCCAGGCCTGGGGATTGAAGACGATCGAGTCCTTCCACACCCACGGCACGCCGCCGGTGGAGGTGAAGCGGTAATGCGGGTCACGCGCCGCTGCTGCCGGGCAGAGGCGGCGGCTCCGCCGGAGGCTTCGGGAGACGGCGGACGAGGAAGGCGATGGCTTCTATCGCAACGAGGGCGACCAGGACCAGGATCGCCGCGACGACAAAGGTCGGTTCCATCATCAGGACGGAGAGACCGTTGAGCAGAATGAGCACGATTGGCAGCCCGACGAGAACGATTGCCCCGGACGAAAGCAGGCGGACGAGCCGGCCGCGACGGCCGTATAGATGGCGCAGTCTGGTCAGCTTGTCCCGTGCGGGAGAAAGCCGGTTGCAGAGACGCGACGTCAAGGCTGTAAAGCGTTCGCCTTGGGCGATCGCGCGTCCCGCCTTGACCGTTAAGCTGCGCGACGCCAACACGACGGCCAGAAAAAGGATCGGCAGGCTCCAGGGGTCGATCAGTGTGCGAGCGACGGCCCCGGCAAGGCGGCCGCGCAGGGCGGGCTTGACCAGGTAGACATGGACATTCCAGGGCTCGGCTCCAAGGCGCTCGGCCTCCTGTAACGCAAAGTTCTGGCGTGGAAAGCCAACGCGCAGCCGAAGCGTCTCCGTTGCGCCTTGCTCCTCACGCGACTGCGCGCGCGGGAATGTATCGGCGATACAGCCGCGCGGGGCCGTGATGGTCATCATGCTGCTTGCGCCGGGGTCCAGAGGCCGCGCCTGGAAGTGGACGGTCGGGAGCTTGATGTCGAAACCTTGCATCGGATTCTGCTCCGTGAACGTCTTCATGCGTGCGGTTGGCTCGCATCTTCTGGTCACCTTCGTGATGCCTGCCGCAGTAGTGTCTACCGACGTCTGGCAGGGGATTCTCGGATCTCCGTCATAACTGCCGTCAAACCAGCGCTTGAGTTTTTCGGCGAAGGGCCCATCGACGAATTGCGCGACCCGGCCGCGCGCCTCGGGAGAGATTTGCATGGTGTGGACGTGCGAACGCACGCCGTTGCAGGCCGGCAAGTCGACCTGACCATCATACTGAAAGTAGACGGCACCATTGCTGAAAGTGACCCACATCGAGGCATTCATTGCACGCACTTGCTTAGCGCGTTCGGGGCCGAGCAGAGGCGCGTTCGGCAGCCGCCGCTCCAGCGCAGACGTCGCAAAGCTCGCCGCCGCAGCGATCGCAATAGTGCCGCAGATCCAGGTGAGCAGCGCGGCCGAAAGACCGCGTCGCGACCATCGGGCGGCTGCGTATGGAATGAGCGAGCAGACGGCGCTGCCTCCGGCGAGGACGCCGAGCGGTACCGCGGCAGCCGCATCGCCCAGCGGGGAGCTGGAGATACCCCACGATGTCCCCACGACCAACAGGATGAGTGCGAGCAGCGTGAGCGGCGCGATCAGCATGGTTGCAAGCAGAAAGTGATAGCGCGGCGTCGCGAGCACAATCCCGAGCAGTGCGGCCGCTACGATGGCAATCGCGGAGTTGCCGCTCAGAACGGCGGCGATGATGGCGAATGCCAACACCGGGACCGAGAGCCACCAAAGACGATCTACAAAATATCTCATCGCAATGCGCATCCCTGGAATCGGGACTGGCAATCTGCCGGAGCAATCACTGACGGGGAATTCCCAAAGTAGCTTCGCGATTTAAGTTGAGAAGGCTACCATCAATAATTGTTTACTACAACCAGAGGATGAGATTCAGGGCGGTTTGCTGCGGTGCGCCATCGTTGTCGATGGAGATCAATTCGCCGACATTTTTGCGCGATGGATCGTCTCGCGCACGCCGGTCCACGCCGGCTTGTCGGGCGCAAACTGCTTGCGCAGGAAGGTGACGAGCTCCTCGACCTGCGCGTCGCTCATGCTGTTCTTGAACGCGGGCATGTAGCCGAGATCGCTCGACACGGGATCGGCGATGCCGTGCAGGATCACCTGCACGAGATTGTCCGATGTCGCGCTGTGAATGTTGCTGTTGAGTGCGAGCGAGGGACGGCTGCCGAACAGCGGCAGGCCGCCGACTTCGTGGCAGACGGCGCAGGCGCCCTGATAGAGCCGTGCGCCGGTGGACGAGGCGACGGTGACTTGCGTCGCGCTTTCGAGTTTTGCGGCGAGCGCGGGTGCATCGGCGGCGGAGTCGTTGAAGGAATTGAGATAGACCGCCATCGCGCGGATGTCCTGGTCGGGCAGCGCCTTGAGATCCCTGACGACAGGCGCCATCGGGCCGGCGGCGACGCCGTGATAGCGCGAATGGCCGGTGCGCAAATAGGCGTAGAGCTCGTCCTCGTTCCACGGGATCGGCGCGTGCGAGAGCGAGGTCAATGGCGGCGCTTCCCAGCCCTCGGCAAAGCCGCCGGCGAGATAGGCCTTGCGCTGCTCGGCGCCGAGCGCGTTGCGCGGTGAATGGCAGCCGCTGCAATGGCCGAGACCTTCGACGAGATAGGCGCCGCGATTCCAGGCTTCCGACTTCGCGGGATCCGGCTTGAACGCCTTCGTGTCGTGGAACAGCGCATTCCAGCCTGCCAGAAGAGGACGCAGATTGAACGGGAATGCGAGGTCGTTCGCCGGCGCCGTCGCGCGCACAGAAGGTTGCGCCATCAGATAGGCATAGAGCGCCTGCATGTCGGCATCATCAGTCTTCGCAAAGTGCGTGTAGGGGAAGGCGGGATAGAGCTGCCGTCCGTCCCGGTGCAAGCCGTCGCGCATCGCGCGCTCGAAAGCGGGGTAGGACCAGGCGCCGATGCCGGTCTCGACGTCGGGCGTGATGTTGGTTGAGTAGATCGTGCCGAATGGCGTTTCCAGCGCGCGGCCGCCGGCGTTGAGTACGCCGCCAATGTTGGTGTGGCACTCCGCGCAATTGCCGAGCGCGGCAAGCTGCTGGCCGCGGGCAATCGTTGCTGCGGAATAGACCGATGCATCGGGACGCGCGATCGGCGCGATGGCGCGCCCCGGGAGCAGCGCTGCGCCGACGCCGATCGCGGCGGTGCAGACGGCTGCGATCGTCGCAAAGACGCCGGCGCGCTTGGCGAACGGATTCGCCCAGATGCGGGACGGCGGCGGTGGAGCAGGCGCGGGCAGCGCCTGCGGGACCGGCGATGTTTCACCGTGCAGGCCTTTCAGGATCCGCTCGGGCGTAAACGGCGGCTCGCGAAAACGCACGCCGGTGGCATCGAAAATCGCATTCGCAATCGCCGCCGCGCTCGGCACCGAGGCGGACTCGCCGACGCCGAGCGGCGGCTGGTCCTGCCGCGGCAGCATCAAGACGTCGATCTTGGGCACGTCGGGGAAGGGGATGATCGGATAGGCACCCCATTCGCGTGCGGCGACTGCGCCGCGCTCGAACGAGACCTCCTCCATCAGTGCACGGCTGGTGGACTGGATGACGTTGCCGTGGATCTGGTGGCGCACCCCGTCCGGATTGATCATCAGGCCGGAGTCCTGGCCCGCGACGACGCGCGTGACGCTGACATCGCCGGTGGCCTTGTTCACCGCGACGTCAGTGACCCAGGCCGACCACGCCGCGCCGTAGCCCGGAAACTTGCTGTGGACATAGAGCGCATAGGCAAAGCCGCGGCCGTGAACGACTTCGCCGTCCTTCTCCTCGCGGACCGGCCGCGGTACCCAGCCCGCACGCTCGGCGACCGCGTTGACGAGATCGACGGCGCGCCGGTCCTTCAGATAGCGCAGGCGGTATTCGATCGGGTCGACGCCGGCTTCGGTCGCGGCCTCGTCGATATAGGATTCATGCGCAAAAGTGTTCGGCAACGCCGAGACGCCGCGGAACCAGGAGGCGCGCACGATCGGCGCCATGTCGTGGGCGACGACGCGCATGTTGTCGTAGTCGTAGGGCGGAATCGCGGTGCGGTCGCCCATCTGGAGCACGGCAGGATTGGGCGCAATGCGGCCGGTGAGGAGCAGCGCCAGCGTCGGCGCGGCGTTCGAGGGATAGCGCGTGGCGAGATCGTAGGCGGCAATGCCGCCATCGGCATCGAGCCCGCCATTGACGTCGATGAGCTGCGCGGTGCCCTTGGGCTCCCAGGCGTGCTCCTGTTCGCGCGTGAGTTGCACGCGCACGGGGCGGCCGACCGCACGCGACAGCAGCAGGGCGTCGGCAGTGACATCGTCGGCGCAGTTGCGGCCGTAGCAGCCGGCGGCCTCGAGCCGGATGACTTCCACCTCGCTCTCGGGACGCTCCACGAGCAGCGCGAGGTCGCTGCGCAGCACGTGCGGGTTCTGCGTGCCCGACCAGACGCGGATGTTGCCGTCCTGGAAGTCGGCTACCGCACAGGACGGGCCGATCGAGGCATGCATCTGATACGGCCACACGTAAGTGCGCTGCATCGGCTTGGCAGCACCCGAGATCGCCGCGTCGACGTCGCCCTTGTCGATCAGCGTACGCGGGGTCGACGGATTGGCGCGCAGCGCTGTCTCGACATCGGAAAGGTCGGTCAGATCAGGCGTCGGCTTCCAACTCACCTTGAGCTGTTCCGCCGCTCGGATCGCATTCTCCTCGCGCTCGGCGACGACGCCGACGAAATCGCCGATGCGCACCACGGCCTTGATGCCGGGAATGTCGCGCACGGAGGAGTCATCGACTGAAATCAGGCTGGTGCCCACGAAGGGGCCGGCATCGACGCCGGAATAGGGCGGTCGCACCACGCGGCCGTGCAGCATGCCTGGTACGCGGATGTCATGGACGAAGGTCAATTCGCCCGTGGCCTTGGCCGGCAGGTCGATGCGCGGCATCGACTGGCCGACGATGGCGTAGTCGCCGACCGCTTTGACGGTGACGTCGTCGGCGAGCTCGAGCCGGATGTCTTCGCCGCCGATCAGCTCGCCATAGCTGACGCTGCGGTTGTCGTGCCCGCGCACGAGGCCGTCCTCGATCTTGAGGTCGGCCGCCGGCAACTCCAGCCGCTCCGCGGCGCGCGCAATCAGGAACTGCCGCGCCTGCGCCGCGGCCTTGCGCAAGGGGACGGCTGTGATCTGGATGGTTTCGCTGGCGATGGTCGCGCCCTGGTTCGGCACCAGGGCGGTATCGCCGAGCACGATCACGACGCGCGCAAACGACACGTCGAGCTCCTCGGCGACGATCTGGCCGAGGGCGGTACGGATGCCGGTGCCGAGATCGACGTGGCCGTTATAGGCGGTGACCGAGCCGTCCGCGGTGATGCGGATGAAGGTCTCCGATGTGACCTCGTCCACGGTGCGGGCGACAATGAGCGAACCGGACGGCCGCTCAGCTCCATTCGAAACAGGGGAGGCCATCAGTCCGCGGCCTCGGCGAGCTGGCCCGACGCGCGCATCACGGCGCGCAGGATTTCGACATGCGTGCCGCAACGGCAAAGATTGTAGCGCAGCGCCGACAGTGCCTCCTGTTCGGTCGGCTGCGGGTTGATCGCAAGCAGCGCCTTGGTGGTCATGATCATGCCGTTGAGACAGTAGCCGCATTGCGCGGCTTGTTCGTCGATGAAGGCCTGCTGCACCACATCGGGTTTGTCGCGCGTGCCGAGCCCTTCGAGCGTCACGATGTCGCGGCCGGCGCAACCGCCAACCGGAATCACGCAGGAGCGCGCCGCGGCGCCGTCGATCAGGACAGTACAGGTGCCGCATTCGCCAAGACCGCAGCCGTATTTCGGGCCGTTGAGCGCGAGGTCGTTGCGCAGCACGTAGAGCAGCGGTGTCTGCTGCTCTGCCGTGACCTCGTGGATCCTGCCGTTCACGGTGAAGCGGATCGGTGTTTGCGTCATCCCTCGTCCCAGGCCCGTATGAAATTCGCCATCGCGACGATACCGTTTGTACACAAACGTGCAAGCCGCGCATGCCGCACTGCAGCGCGACTGCCTTGTTTGTGGACAGCGCGGATAGGCAAATGAGGTTTTATGCGGCAGCTGTATCTTTTGCACTGCACCGCCGCTTGACAGTCCCGGGGCACAGCGCGCAACATCGTTCGTATACGAATGATAACGCAAGTCCGCTGGCTCCGACATGACGACTGAAACCACGAACGCCGTCATCGACAAGATCCGCTGCGATGCTTGTCCGGTGATGTGCTACATCAAGCCGGGCGCGGCGGGGGCCTGCGATCGCTACGCCAATCACGACGGCAAGCTCGTCCGCGTCGATCCGCACGTGATCCTGGAGCGCACGGTCTCCCATGGCGGCAAGCTCGTTCCGTTCAGCCGGACCGAAGACTGGGACGGCAAGATCGTCCACGAGCCCTCGACTTTCGTGACCGCGATCGGTGCAGGCACCACCTATCCCGATTACAAGCCGGCGCCGTTCATCGTCTCTGCGGAGGTCGACGGCGTCGACATGGTGACCGTGGTCACCGAGGGAATCTTCTCTTACTGCGGCATCAAGGTGAAGATCGACACCGACCGCTATCTCGGCCCTGAGACGGCGACCGTCCGTGCGCAGGGCGAAGCCGTCGGTCACGTCACGACCAGCGAGTACGGCTCGCAGATGCTGTCGCTCGGCGGCGTGCATCACCTGACCGGCGGCTCCAAGAAGGAGGGCCGCGTCACCTGCGACACGCTGATGGACCTCGCCAATTGCAAGGCGGTGGAGCTCACCATCGATGGCGGCGCGAGCGTCGTGGTGCAGGCCGGTCAGCCTCCGATCGTCAACGGCGTCAGGGAAGAGCGCATGCGCGTCGGCTGCGGCTCGGCGACGATCGGCATGTTCGCCAAGCAGTGGCATGGCAAGGTGGATGAAGTCGTCGTCGTCGACGACCACATCACCGGCGTGCTTTCGGAGCATCAGGCCGGCAAGCTGCTCGACATCGCCGACACCGGCATCAAGATGAAGGGGCGCCGCTCGACGCCCGGCCGCTATTTCCAGGTCGCCGATCCCGGCACGGGCTGGGGCGGCACCGACATCTCCGATCCGCTGGCGATTCTCGGCCCCTTCGACAAGAAGGAAGCCAGGGCCGGGCTGACCATGCTGATGGTCTCCACCACCGGTGAGCATTCATCCTACTACGTGCTCGATGAGGCCCTGAAGCCGGTCGAGACCGAGATGCCGGCCGACCTGAAATTCTCGGTCGAGCGCATCCAGGAAAATTGCGAGCCGGCGCTGTGCACGGTGCTGTTCATGGCGGGTGCCGGCGGTTCCTTGCGCGCGGGCGTCACCGACAATCCGGTGCGGCTGACGCGCTCGGTGAAGGACGCGCTGACGCGCGTCACCAGCGGCGGCGCGCCAGTCTATGTCTGGCCCGGCGGCGGCATCACCTACATGGTCGACGTCACGCAGATGCCGGCGGGGGCGTTCGGTTATGTGCCGACACCGGCGCTAGTCGCGCCGATCGAGTTCACGATGAAGCTGTCCGACTATGCCGCGCTGGGCGGGCATATGGATTACGTCAAGCCGCTCTCCGAAGTGCAGAGCGGTGAGGATATCAGGCAGTTGCCCTGGCAGAATCCGATCCCGGGACCTCGGGCATGACGAGGCTCCCGCAAATCGCATTGCTGTCTGATGGCCGGCGGCTGCATTTGCAGGATGGACCGATCGATCTGATCCTCGAGGCGAGGGGCCCCGGGGGCTCGGTGCATGCGGCTTACGAAGCTGCGGCGCAGCGGTTCACGGGGCTGCTCGACGAACTCTGCGCGGAACTGCCGGAGCTGCGCGCCGCCGCTCAGGAGCGGACCTCGCTGACGGGCGTTGTGGCGCGCCGGATGCACGCCGCGGTCGCGCCTTTTGCCGCGGATGGCTTCATCACGCCGATGGCCGCGGTCGCCGGCAGCGTGGCGGAGGAGATTCTCGGTGCCATGCTGGGCGCCGCGGGCCTCGATCAAGCCTATGTCAACAACGGCGGCGACATCGCCCTCCATCTGGGTACAGGCGAGCATTTTTCGATTGGCCTGATGGATCGTCCCGATCGTGATGGCGTGATGCGCGCCATGAGGATCGATGCGGATGACCCGGTACGGGGCGTCGCGACCAGCGGGCGTCACGGCCGCAGCTTTTCGCTCGGTATCGCCGATGCCGTGACGGTGCTGGCCACGACGGCGTCGCAGGCCGATGCGGCTGCGACCGTCATCGCCAACGCCGTCGATCTGCCCGGGCATCCCGCCATCATCAGACGGCCGGCTTGCGAGCTTCAGCCCGACAGCGATCTCGGCGCGCGTCTTGTCACCCGGCATGTCGGTGAATTGTCACGGAATGAGATCGGGGCCGCCCTCGAATCTGGCGCGGAATGTGCACGTCGATTGTTCGATCGCGGATTGATCGAGGGTGCCGTGGTGCGGCTTTGTGGTGATATGCTTGTCATCGGAGCAAAGGATATAGAAGAGCAACGCGCGCGCCCGGTTGTGCTGGAGAGCGCGGTTGCCTGAACAGGGAAGCGAAACATGAGCGCGATCATCCGCAAGATCGTCACCGTCGTCGAAGAGACCCAGATGGAGATGGGCCGGCAGGTCTCGCCGCCGACCCGTCGCGCCGCGGCGATCGCCGTCATCGAAAATCCCTTTGCCGGAAAATACGTCGAGGACCTGTCGCCGCTGATCACGATCGGCGAGGAGCTCGGCGAGCTCCTGTCGAAGCGTGCGGTGGCCGCGCTCGGCATCGATGGCGCCAAGGCGCAGAGCTATGGCAAGGCCGCAGCCGTCGGCGAGAACGGCGAGCTGGAACATGCCGCCGCGATTCTCCATCCGAAAATGGGCGCGCCGGTACGCAAGGTCCTGAGCAAGGGCGCGGCGCTGATCCCGTCGTCGAAGAAGCGCAGCGGGCCGGGCACGACGCTCGACATTCCGCTGGGGCACAAGGACGCCGCCTTCGTGCGCAGCCATTTCGACGGAATGGAGGTGCAGATCAACGACGCGCCGCGCGCCAACGAGATCATGGTCGCGGTCGCCGTCACCGACAGTGGCCGGCCGCTGCCGCGCGTCGGCGGGCTGACGGTTGCGGAGATCAAGGGCGAAGACGGTCTGAGATAGGGTTTGAACCGGGGAGGCGGACACGGCTTCCCCGACAAGACACGCTGAAGACGTAGAGTTCAAAACTGGAGGTTGGGATGCGAGCGAGAAACTATTTTGTGGGCGCGGCCTTCGCGCTTCTGGCGGGCGGCATGGCTCAGTCGGCCCTGGCGCAGGACATCAAGATCGGCGAGATCAACAGCTACTCGCTGCTGCCGGCCTTCACCGAGCCCTATCGCAAGGGTTGGCAGCTCGCGGTCGAGGAAGTCAATGCGGCCGGCGGCATCAACGGCAAGAAGCTCGTCGTCATCTCCAAGGACGACGGCGGCAAGCCGGCCGATGCGCAGACCGCGGCCAACGAGCTCGTCTCGAGCGAGGGCGTGGCGATGCTCGCGGGCACGTTCCTGTCCAACATCGGTCTTGCCGTCAGCGACTTCGCCAACCAGAAGAAAGTGTTCTTCCTCGCGGCCGAGCCGCTGACGGACGCCATCACCTGGTCGAAGGGCAACAAGTACACCTTCCGCCTGCGCCCCTCGAACTACATGCAGGCCGCGATGCTGGTCGAGGCTGCCGCCAAGTTGCCCGCCAAGCGCTGGGCGACGATCGCGCCGAACTATGAATACGGCCAGTCGGCGGTCGCGGTGTTCAAGAAGCTGATGTCCGAGAAGCGCCCCGATATCCAGTGGGTCGACGAGCAGTGGCCGCCGCAGGGCAAGATCGATGCGGGCCCGGTGGTGCAGGCGGTTGCCGCCGCCAACCCCGAGGCGATCCTCAACGTCACCTTCGGCGCCGATCTCGTCAAGCTCGTGCGCGAGGGCAACACCCGCGGCCTGTTCAAGGGACGCGAGGTCGTCTCGTTCCTGACCGGCGAGCCGGAATATCTCGACCCGCTCAAGGACGAGACGCCGGAGGGTTGGATCGTCACCGGTTATCCCTGGTACTCGATCAAGACCCCCGAGCATGACGCGTTCCTGAAGGCCTACCAGGCCAAGTACAACGACTATCCGCGCCTCGGCTCCATCGTCGGCTACCAGACCATCAAGTCGGCGGCGGCGATCCTTGCCAAAGCCGGCTCGAGCGATCCGGAGAAGCTGATCGCTGCGGCGGAAGGCCTTTCCGTGCCGTCTCCATTCGGTGAGATCACCTTCCGCAAGATCGACCACCAATCGACGCTTGGCGCTTATGTCGGCAAGACCGCGCTGAAGGACGGCAAGGGCGTGATGGTGGATTCGTCCTACAAGAAGGGCTCGGACTACCTTCCTGGCGACGCCGAAGTCGAGAAGCTGCGGCCGAAGGATTGATCTCCGCTGCCGTAGGGTGGGTTAGCCCTGCGGATGCGCAACGCGCATCTGCGGGGCGTAACCCACCACCCGCGGCGCCACACGAGAATTGGTGGGTTACGCCGGGCGAACTGAGCTCCGCGCAGTCGCTGGGCTAACCCACCCTAGGATTTCAACCAACCCGGACCGCCGATGGCCTTTTACGTCGTACAGTTTCTGACCGGTCTCGCCAGCGCGGCGTCGCTGTTCCTGGTGGCCTCGGGCCTGTCGATCATCTTCGGCGTGACGCGGATCGTGAATTTCGCGCACGGCGCCTTCTACATGATCGGCGCCTACATCGCCTTCACCTTGACCGAGCGGCTGTCGGGAGCCTTCGGCTTCTGGGGCAGCATCGTGCTGGCTGCGCTCGCGGTGGCGCTGATCGGCGTGCTGGTCGAGATGGTGCTTCTGCGCCGGATCTATCACGCACCCGAGCTGTTCCAGCTGCTCGCGACCTTCGGCCTGACCCTGATGGTCGAGGATCTCGTGGTGCTGATCTGGGGACCGGACGATCTCGTCGGCCGCCGTGCGCCGGGCTTCAAGGGCGCGGTGGATTTCTTCGGCCAGAACATCCCGAGCTATGATCTGTTCCTGATCGTGCTGGGGCCCGTCGTGCTCGGCGTTCTCTGGCTGCTGTTTCAGCGTACGCGCTGGGGCGTCCTGGTGCGGGCCGCAACGCAGGACCGCGACATGGTGGCTGCGCTCGGCGTCAATCAGAAATGGCTGTTCACTTCGGTGTTCGCGGTCGGCGTCTTCCTCGCCGCTCTCGGCGGCGCGCTGCAGATTCCGCGCGATGCCGTCCATCACGCCATGGACCTGCGCATCATCGTCGAGGTCTTCGTCGTCGTCGTGATCGGCGGCCTCGGCAGCATCGTCGGCGCCTTCGTCGCGGCGGTGCTGGTGTCCGAGCTCAACGCCTTCGGCATCCTGATCTTCCCGAAGATCTCCATCATCCTGGTCTTCCTGGTGATGGCGGTGGTGCTGATCGTGCGGCCCTGGGGACTGTTCGGCAAGCCGGAGGCGGCCGCGCGCAAGACGCCGGGCCTCACGGTCAATCCCTGGCGTCCGTTGACATCGAACGAGCGGCTGGCTTCGCTGGCGGCGCTCGTCGTCGCGGCGATGCTGCCGTTGTTCGCCGGCAACTACGCGCTGACGGTCGGCTCGGAGATCGCGATCTTCGTGATCTTCGCCGTCAGCCTGCACTTCCTGATGTCGGTCGGCGGGCTCGCGTCCTTTGGCCATGCCGCCTATTTCGGCCTCGGCGCCTACGGCGTCGCCTTCCTTGCCAAGATGGCGGGGCTGCCGATGATCGTCTGCCTGCTGCTCGGGCCGCTGCTCGGCTGCATGGGCGCGGCCGTGTTCGGCTTCTTCGCCGTGCAGCTCTCCGGTGTCTATTTCGCGATGCTGACGCTGGCCTTCGCGCAGATCGTCTGGTCGATTGCGTTCCAATGGGTGAGCGTCACCGGCGGTGACAACGGCATATTGGGCGTCTGGCCTTCGAGCTGGGCGGCGAGCCCGTCGCACTTCTATTGGCTGGCGCTCGGCGTCGCAGCGCTGGTGACCATCGCGCTGCGGGCCATGGTGTTCTCGCCTTTCGGCTACGCGCTTCGCTCCACGCGTGACTCGCTGCTGCGCTCGGAAGCGATCGGCATCAACGCCAAACGCATCCAGTGGACGGCCTTCGTGATCGCAGGTACGACCGCCGGCATTGGCGGCGCCCTGTTCGCGTATCTGAAGGGCAGCGTCTTCCCCGACAATCTCGGCATCTCGCTCTCCGTCGATGCGCTGGTCATGGTGCTGCTCGGCGGCGTCGAGACGGTGTCGGGCGCGGTGATCGGCGCCATCGTCTACAAGGCGCTGAACATCTGGCTGGTCAGCCAGACCGATCTGTCGAAGCTCGTGCTCGGCGGCTTCATCGTGCTGATCGTCGTCGTCTTCCCCAAGGGCATCGTCGGAATGCTGGAGATGCTGGCGCAGCGCCGCAGGAAGTCGTCGCCGCCGGGATCCCCGTTGCTTGCCAAGCCGATCGAGTCCGCCGAATGAGCGTTGCACCCCCACTTCTTGCGGTCGAAGGTCTGACCAAATCCTATGGCGGCATCCACGCCGTGCGCGGCGTGTCGTTCTCACTGCGCGCCGGTGAGATCCTCGCACTGATCGGTCCGAACGGCGCGGGCAAGAGCACCTGCTTCGACATGCTCAACGGCCAGAACAAGCCCGATACCGGCCACGTTCGCCTGCTCGGCGAAGAGATCACCGGCAGGAAGCCGCGCGAGGTCTGGCGGCTCGGCGTCGGGCGCACCTTTCAGATCACTGCGACCTTCGCCACCATGACCGTGCGCGAGAACGTGCAGGTTGCGCTGATCTCGCATGGCAAGCAGCTGTTCAACCCGTTCGGCTCGGCGCCGAAGTTCGACCGCGGCGAGGCCGGCCGTCTGCTGGAGCTGGTCGGCATGGGCGGCTACGCGGATCGTCCCTGCGGCGAGCTTGCCTATGGCGACCTCAAGCGGCTCGAGCTTGCAGTCGCGCTCGCCAACCGGCCAAAGCTGCTGCTGATGGACGAGCCGACCGCCGGCATGGCGCCGCGCGAGCGCGTCGACCTGATGCGGCTCACGGCGCAGATCGCGCGGGAGAAGTCGATCGGCGTGCTCTTCACCGAGCACGACATGGACGTGGTGTTCGAGCATGCCGACCGCATCCTCGTGCTCAATCGCGGCACGCTGATCGCCGAGGGCTCGCCGGCCGAGGTGCGCGGCAATCCGCAGGTTCAGGCGGTCTATCTCGGCGAGGGCCTCGTCTATGATGCCCGCCATCGCGAGGGAGCCTCGGCATGAAACTGACGGTCGAGGGGCTCAACAGCCATTACGGCCCGGCCCACATCCTGTTCGATATCGGATTTGAGGTCGGCCAGGGCGAGGTGGTGGCGCTGCTCGGCCGTAACGGCGCCGGCAAGTCCACCACCTTCCGCTCGATCGTCGGGCTCGTCGCCCAGCGAACCGGCCGCATCATGTTCGAGGGCAAGGACGTCTCGGCCAAGCCGACGCACGAGATCGTGCGCGAGGGACTCGGCTATGTGCCGGAGGAGCGGCGCATCTTCACCGACCTGACCGTCGAGGAAAATCTCGAAGTCGGCAAGCAGCCGAAACGGCCGAACGCGCCATACTGGACCCGTGAGAAGCTGTTTGCGCTGTTTCCCAATCTCGGCGAGATGAAGAATCGTCCCGGCGGTCGCATGAGCGGCGGCGAGCAGCAGATGCTCACCATCGCGCGCACGCTGATGGGCAATCCGTCGCTGGTGCTGCTCGACGAGCCGTCGGAAGGTCTATCGCCGAAGATCGTGGAGCAGATGGTCGATGCCATCCTGACCATGAAGAAGGAGGGCGTCAGCATCGTCGTCTCCGAGCAGAACCTGCATTTTGCGCGGCTGATCTCCGATCGCGCCTACATCATCGAGCGTGGCCGCATCTGCTTCGGCGGCACCATGGCCGAGCTCGACGCGCGTCCGGACATCCGCGACGCGCATCTGTCGTTGTGAGGACAAAGGGAAGGGCTGCGAGCGGATGGCGAGAAGCGTCACGGCGAAGAAGAGCATCAAACCGGCGAAGCCGCCTTACGTGCTCGACGAGCAGGTCGGCTTCATCCTGCGTCAGGTCTGGCAGCGCCACAGCTCGATCTTCTCCCGCGACATCGGCACCAATCTGACGCCGACGCAATGGGCTGCGCTGTCGAAGCTCGCCGAGACAGGTGCATGTTCGCAAAACCAGCTTGGCCGTCTCACGGCAATGGACGTCGCAACCATCAAGGGCGTGATCGACCGCCTGACTGCGCGCGGCCTCACCGAGACCAGCCAGGATCCCGAGGACGGACGGCGGCTTCTGGTGAGCCTCACGCGGGCCGGTCAACAGCTCGCGGAAAAGCTCGCCCCGAATGCACTCGCCATCACGCGCGAGACGCTGGCCCCTCTCGACGCGAAAGAGCGCGAGCTGCTGATGGCGCTGCTGAACAAGCTGCGGTGACGGTGCCTTCGAAGGCGGTGCCGTAAGGTGGGCAAAGCGGAGCGTGCCCACCTTCTTTTTCAGTCAGAAAGAGATCGTGGGCACGGCGCTTCGCGCCTTTGCCCACCCTACAACAGTTGAACATGGTGTGCCGACCGGCGACTGACCTCGAGGAAGACGATCTCGTCGGCTGGCCGTGCGCTGGACCTTTATGCGTTGTGAGATCGGAAAATCGCTAGTTTCAAGGCTCACGATTGGCCCGGCCATTTGGCGCGGTAGCGGATTTCGCTGCCGTCGTCGATCCGCCGCCACGTTCCGAATTCCGGCGTATGCGGCGCCCGGGCCGTCAAGTCGATCGGATAGATCCGGCTTGGTTGGCCCTGGATGTCGACGGCGAGCTGCCGGTGCGAGGTTCGAAACGCCAGCTCGACTTCGCCGGCGATCACGGCCTGGTCGCCGTCGCGATGGAACGCGGCGGCGGTCACCTCGCCCGGCATGGTGTTGAGGTCGGTCTGCAATTCGATGGCGATGCCTTGCGCCGACGCCGGCACCTTCACGCCGGCCGGAAATCGGACCTCGAACACGAGCAGGGGATTGGCGCCATTCCGATTGAGCCAGGGCGTCGCAGTCGCATAGGCGTAGGCAATGTAGATGCCGATCCCGGCGACGCAGAGCAGGACGACGATTCCGAGCGACTTCAGGCTGTTGCGCGCGACGCTGCCATTGCCGGCCTCTTTGCCGGAGCGCGCCATCAGCCAGTTGGCAAGCACCGCCCCGCCGATCGCGCCGATGGGGGAGTAGACGAGCAATCCCATCAGACCCGCCGTGATCGGATCCGCCCGGTTGCCGAAATCGACCAGGGAAAGCAGCACGAAGCTCGCGACATAGCCCGCCACTGCGGCAGCAACGCCGATGGCTATCCGTGATGAGGTCTTCATGTCTTCCTCGATGGTCCAGCAATGAATTGCCGCCGCCGAGGGCTGCCTGCGTTAGACGCAGCAGGCGGCTCTTGTGTTCAACGCCTTCGAGGGACGATGCGGAGCGGAGAGCCGCTCCAGCTGCGTCACTTCGCCACGATTTCCGGCACCTTGCCCGCAGGCGGCGTATTGCGGCTGCGCTGGGTGCGCACGATGCCGTCGATGATGGTCATCCCGATGCCAGGGAGGTCGCCGAGCTGGACGCTCTCCAGGATGGTCTTGCCGGGCGAGTGCTGGGCCTTGTCCATGATGACGAAATCGGCGGCGCGGCCGACCTCGATCAGGCCGCAATCGAGCTGCCGCATCCGTGCGGTGTTGCCGGTGGCGAGGCAGAACGCGATCTCGGCCGGCAATTCGCCGATCGAGGACAGCATCGAGACCATGCGCAAGATGCCGAGCGGCTGCACGCCGGAGCCGGCCGGCCCGTCGGTGCCGAGGATCACGCGATGCAGCTCGTTCATCTCGCGTGCGATGCGCAGCGTGTAGAGTGCCGACCGCTCGTTGCCGTTATGAACGATCTCGAGCCCGCGCTTGCAGCCCTCGCAGATGCAGCGAATCTGGTCGTCGGGCAGGGCGGTGTGGCCGCCATTGATGTGGCCGACGACGTCGGTGTCGGCTTCCAGCACCACGTCCTTGTCGATCAGGCCGGAGCCGGGGATCGAGGGGCCGCCGGTGTGGATGGTGCTCTGGATGCCGTATTTGCGCGCCCAGCCGACCATCTTGCGCGCGGTCGGGCCGTCCTTGACGCCGCCGAGGCCGACTTCGCCGAGCAGCTTGACGCCGGCAGCGGCCATCTCCTTGAAGTCTTCCTCGACCATCTCGCATTCGATCACCGGCGCGCCGGCGTGAACCTTCACGCCGCCCGGGCGCAAGGTCCAGAACGCGCGCTGGGCGAAGATCGCCATCGCCTTGAGACCGACGACGTCGCGGGGTCGGCCGGGCATGTGGACCTCGCCCGCCGAGATCATGGTCGTGATGCCGCCATGGAGCGAGCTGTCGATCCAGTTGATCTGGTTCTGGCGGGGCGTCCAGTCGCCCGCGACGGGGTGGACGTGGCTGTCGATCAGGCCGGGGGTCACCGTGGTGCCGTTGGCATCGACGATGGTGGTCGCGCCTTCGGTGTCGAGGTCCTTGTAGCGGCCGATCGCGGTGATCTTGCCGTTCTCGGCCACGATGGTGTCGCCGTCCAGGATGGGCTTTTCCAGCGCGCCGGACAGGATCAGGCCGATATTCCGGATCACGAGCTTCGAGGGTCCGGTGGCCTGGGGTGCGTCATGCGCCATGGAAAGGGCTCCTTATTCCCAACTGCAACGCTGTCGATCTTGGGCAGCCTTGACCCCGGGATCAAGCAGGATTATTCATTAGTGTACGAATGATCGTGTACAAACGACGCATAGCTGACCGCCTCGGAACCGCAAGCGAGCGACACGGAAGGGTGAGATGAGCAATTTCAATCAGGAAAGCGTTTTGAGCGTCCACCACTGGACCGACACGCTGTTCTCCTTCAAGACCACCCGCAGCCCGACCTTCCGCTTCCGCAACGGCGAATTCACCATGATCGGGCTCAAGGTCGGCGAGAAGCCGCTGCTGCGGGCCTACAGCGTTGCCAGCGCCAATTACGAGGACACGCTGGAGTTCTTCTCGATCAAGGTGCCGGACGGCCCGCTGACCTCGCGGCTTCAGCACTTGAAGGAAGGCGACGAGATCATCGTCAGCCGCAAGGCCACCGGCACGCTGGTAATCGACAACCTGGAGGAGGGGCGCAACCTCTACCTCATCGGCACCGGGACCGGCCTTGCGCCATTCCTGAGCGTGATCAAGGACCCCGAGACCTACGAGCGGTTCGAGAAGGTCGTGCTGCTGCACGGTTGCCGGCACGTCAAGGAGCTCGCCTATGGCGAGATGATCAACGAGACGCTGCCGAAGGATGAACTGATCGGCGAGTACATTCAGAATCAGCTGATCTACTACCCGACCGTGACCCGCGATCCCTTCCGCAACCGCGGCCGCATCACCGACCTCATCACGTCGGGCAAGCTGTTCAGCGACATCGGCCTGCCGGTGCTGGAAGCCGCCCACGACCGCGTCATGATCTGCGGCAGCCCGGCGCTGGTGGCAGATACCCGCGTGCTGCTGGGCGAGCGCGGCTTCGTCGAAGGCAATCACGGCGAGCCGGCCCAATTCGTGGTCGAAAAGGCCTTCGCCGAGCGCTAGGCTCGCAGAAAGACCGTATTTTCGCCGTCCGGCGGGCGTTGCGGCGCCGATTCGGCGCTTGATACACTGTGGGAGCGAATCAGCGGAGTTCCCACATGGTTGCGGACAGCGACAGCAACATCGCCTGGCACCGGGTTCAGTTGAAGAAAAACCGTGCCGAGTTGAAGGCGGTGGAGACCGCACGCTTCACGATGGGCGAAATCGCATCCTCGAAGCGGAACGGCCAGACCCAGAAGACCATCTCGGAACTCAAGCGGAAGATCGCGCTGTCGGAGCGCGTGATCGCCGATCATGACAAGCGTACGCGCCGTCCGCTCGCAACCGACCTGCAGAGCCTCAGCAACGGCAGCTGGAGCCACTGGGACGCCTACACGCAACAGCAGCGCAAGACGGGCCAGCGTCCGCCGGGACGGGGGTAGCCGGTCTCTTGGCTGCTGCGCCGGAGGGACGTACGCAGACCCCCTTGCTACGGCCGAGCCGCGCACCATCTGGGGGAAACCTCAGCAATCGATCCGGTGATGACATGGTCGTGCGCCTCGATTTCACCAGCGAGGCCTTCTTCCGCGATCCGCCCAAGGCGATTGCGAGCTTGCGCATGTCCGGCCCCGTGGTCGCGACGCGCTTCCCTCTCGTCGGCGACGTCTGGATCACCACGACCCATGACGCCACCGCGCAAGTCCTGAAGGACGGCGCGACCTTCACGTTGCGCAAGGAGGATGGCGACGTCGCCGGTTTGCGCTGGTGGATGCCGAGATACGTCAGGACCATCGCCAACAACATGCTGACGATGGACGAGCCTGACCATGCCAGGCTGCGCGGCATCGTGGACGAGGCCTTTCGCCGCCGCGCGATCGTCGCGATGGAGCCGCGCATCCGCGCGATTGCCGACGATCTGGCTGACGAGCTGTTCACGAAGGGAAACCCGGCTGATCTCGTCCAGCGCTACGCACGCATCCTTCCGCTCGCGGTGATCACCGAGCTGCTGGGCCTGCCACCGGCGGATCGTCCGCGGTTCATTGCCTGGGCCAACGAGATGTCCTCGCTGACCAATGTCGTCAGCTTCTTCCGCCTGTTGTGGGCGTTCCGAAAGATGCGTGCCTATCTCGAACGACAATTGCAGATGGCGCGCGAGCAGGGCGGCGAGGGCCTGATTGCCGAACTGATCCAGGTCGAGCGCGAGGGCGGCCAGATCACGCCGGATGAAATGGTCTCGATGGTGTTCCTGCTGCTTGCGGCCGGCTCCGAGACGACCACGCATCTCATCAGCGGTTCCGCCTATGAGCTGCTCAGAAATCCGGACTTGCGCGATTGGCTGGAACAAGACTGGAGCCGTGTCGGACTTGCCGTGGAGGAGTTCCTGCGCTTCGTCGCGCCGGTGCAGTTCTCCAAGCCGCGCTATCTGCGGCGGGATATCGAGGTCGAGGGCGTGCGCCTGAAGAAGGGTGATCGCGTCATGGTGATGCTCGCTGCGGCGAACATGGATCCGGCAATGCACGAGCGCCCTGACAGGCTCGATCTCGAACGCAAGCCGAACCGTCACATGTCGTTCGGAACAGGAATCCATTTCTGCCTCGGCCATCAGCTCGCCCGCATCGAAGCTGCCTGCGCGCTGGAAGCGCTGTTCGTGCGATGGCCGAAACTCGGACTGGCCGTCGATCCCGCCGAGGTCCACTGGCGCAAGCGGCCGGGCCTGCGCGCGATCGCCGCGCTCCCCGTCACGGCCGAGGGCCGCGGAACCAAGGCAACTGCGCGCAGTGAGGCGAGCGTCGATCGTTCCCTGACAGCGGCGAGCTGAAGACAAGCGTCCGTTCTCAAATCTTCGTCGCGCCGGATCAATCGGGAACGGTGCGCTGTTCGTCCTGTTGTCCCTGGCACATCGGTCGTGGCAATGAGTTCCAGGACCGTCAACATCGACGCCGCAGGGCCAGCAAGCGGGGATTGGAGATCCGATGCAAGCCACGCATGCGATGCAGGCCAGGCAACAGAAGCATTGAAGACGATTGCGGCAAGAGGAGAGAACAGATGCCATCTGGGCACGGCAATAAGACGCATTTCAGATCGGGCATGCATGGCAAGGGCGACGGCACCGGCGGCATGACCGACATCCCCAAGGACATGATCGGTGACAACATGGTCCTGTCCAACCGCGACAAGGCACAGCATTCGGACATTCGCGGCATGGACGGCAAGGCGATCCAGACCGAGCAATATCAGGATCATTCGGCGAACCGGCTCGACGAGGCGCCAGAGGCCGACGAGGCGTGAGCGCGTTCCTCCCGCTCAACTCGCGGACCGGTGTTCAGCCGGTCCGCTTTTTTGTGGTCGCCAGATCGCGCTCCCAGCCGAATACGGAGCGGCCGTCGAGATCGGGCGAGGCCGCGCGCTCGCCGGCGATGTAGGCCTCCACGGAAGGCCCGCGCGCGGTCCGCTCCAGCCGCCGCGCCTGATCGTCGAGCCGCTTCATCGCCTGCAGCTCTTCCTCGCGCCCGAGCTTGGCGTTCCGGATCGCGCCCTTCAGCACGCGGATGGTCTCGTCATAGACCTTGATCGGGACCGGGTAGGGATGCCGATCCTTGCCGCCATGGGCGAGTGAGAAGCGCGCAGGGTCCGCAAAGCGGTAGGGCGCGCCATGCACGACCTCTGCGACCATTGCCAGCGAGCGCACGGTGCGGGCGCCGACGCCCGGCGTCAGCAACAGCTCCGGGAAATCGACCGGGCCGCGCTCGGCTGCGGCCGCAAGAGTGCCGTGCAGGCGGCGGGCGAACACGTCCTTCGGCCTGACATCGTGATGCGCGGGCATGATCAAATGCGGCAGCATGGCCTGCGCCGGCTCCGCTGCGGTCCCGATCAGCCGTTCGAATTCGCCGACGATGCGATCGGGGCCGAATTCCCCCAGCAGATCGAGCTGCGCGGTGCGCGAAATCTCGGCGCGATGGTCGGTGAGATTGACGATCTCGCCTTGCTGGGGGCCATCAATCGCACTGTGCGGCGTATCGACGAAACTCTTCAGTGCCTCGGAATGCCAGTGATAGCGGCGGGCCTGGCGCTTGTCGCCATTCATGCCCTGCTGCACCACCGTCCATTTGCCGTCGGCGGAGACGAAGAAGCCGTGGAGATATAGATCGAAGCCGTCCTGCACGGCCGCGCTGTCGACCTTCGCCACCAGTCGGCTGGCGCGGGTGAGCTTCGCGCCGTCGAACCCGACGCGCTCGCCGAGCTGCATCAGCTCGTCCGGCGTCTTGCGCGAGTGCTGGCCGCGGCCGCCGCAGACGTAAATGCCGAGCTCGTCCTGGAGCGGCCCGAGCCCGCGCTTCAACGCGCCGATCACCGAAGTCGTGATCCCCGAGGAGTGCCAGTCCATCCCCATCACGGCGCCGAACGACTGGAACCAGAATGGATGGGACAGCCGCTGCAGAAACGCATCGCGGCCGTAATGATGCACGATCGCCTGCGTGACGATCGAGCCGAGCGAGGCCATGCGGCTCGCCAGCCAGGGCGGAACCCGGCCTGTATGCAAGGGAAGATCGGCGCTGCCGCTACGTCGAGTCATGGAGATCCGGACCTTAGCGCAGTTCGGCGACGGTTGCACCAGCGGAATGCTGCGTTGCACTGGGCGGGGGAGCCAAGCCTGTTGGGAGGCGTTGAGCCGGCTATGTGAATGCAAGCACGGGGACAGCAATGAACTGGCAGGCCCTCATGGCCGAGATCGATGGGATGCTCGGGTGGATACCGTCGTGGTTTGTCGGTCTGAGCCTCGTTGTCGGCGCCATCCTGCTTGCACTGTTCGCCTATCGGCTTGCGATGTGGCTGCTCACTCGCGCCTTCGGAGCCCGGCTTCCGCTGCTGGGCGTCTTCATCGACCGGACGGCAGGGCCCGCGCGACTGGCTCTTTGCCTGGCGGCCGTTGCGCTGGTGTTGCCGCTCGCGCCGCTCGACGACACGATCCGTACGCCGCTGATGCGCCTGTTCGTCGTGGCCTTCATCGCCCTGATCGGGTGGATCTCGATCCGGATCGTCGACATGAGCGCGGCGCGCTATCTGCAGAATTTTCGCGACGTCACCGAGAACTTCGTCGCGCGCAAGCACGTCACCCAAGTCCGCGTGTTCAAGCGCGTCACCGACACCATCATCGTCATCATCACGGTGTCGACCGCGCTGATGACGTTCGATTCGGTGAGGCAATACGGCGTCAGCCTGTTCGCCTCCGCCGGCGCGGCCGGTATCATCGTCGGTCTTGCCGCTCGGCCGCTGCTGAGCAATCTGATTGCCGGTCTGCAGATCGCGATCACCCAGCCGATCCGCATCGAGGACGCCGTGATCATCGAGAACGAGTGGGGCTGGGTCGAGGACATCGCCTCGACCTATGTCGTGATCCGGCTCTGGGACTGGCGACGCATGGTGGTGCCGCTGTCCTATTTCATCGAAAAGCCGTTTCAGAACTGGACGCGCGACACCGCTTCGCTGATCGGCGTGATCGCGCTCCACGTCGATTATCGCGCCGACGTTCCCCGCATCCGGCGCTGGCTGGAGGACGCCGTGAAGCAGTCCAAGCTCTGGGACGGGGCAGTGGTCAATCTCCAGGTGATCGACGCGGACTCGCGCACCATCGAGCTGCGCGCGCTGGTCAGCGCGCGAAACGCGCCGCAATCCTGGGACCTGCGCTGCGAGATGAGGGAGAAGCTCGTCGCCTTCATTCGCGACGAGATGCCGGAGGCGCTGCCGCGCGAGCGCGCGATCCTGATTCCGTCGGCCGACGCGGATACCGAATTCCTGCGACGGCCTGCGCCACCCGAGAAGATGCGGGCAAATGCCCGCAACTGATGCTCGGTGCGATCAGCGGACGCCGGCAATGGCCGTATCGGCCGGTCGTCCCGCGCGGGGCCGCGGCTTGCGCAGCGTTCGCCTCGCCCAGATCAGGAGCCCGGTCGACAGCAGCGTCAGCAACGCGATCGAAGTCACGACATTGAGCGGCGATGCGATCAGGGCCGACCAGTTTCCTTCGTGGATCAGGCGCGGCCAGTTGCGCGGCAGCGGTGTGACCTCCGACGGGGTGACGGCATAGGCGCGCAGCTCTCCGCCGTCATAAAGCCTTGCCATCATGCGGCCGCCGCGGGTGCCGATCGAGATGACGTGCGACAGCTCATGCGAGGCCGCGACCATGCGGATCGCGTCCGGCAAAGCGAGAGGGCGGCCACCCGCGGCTGGAGGAGCGGCCGTCTGAAAGGTCAGGCCGAACGCCATGCACAGGCCGGTCAACGGACTGAGCAGGATCAGCGGCAGCGTGAACCAGGCGGTCCCCTTGTGCCATCCCGAGAGCGTGTTGCGCAGCCGCGGCAGCCCCATGACGATGCCGAGCAACAGGACGATCACCATCGCCAGCGTGGACGCCGTCACCAGCCAGGCCTGTCCCATGAGACGCTCGTGCGTGAAACGCGCCCAGAGGAAGACATTCGACAGGGGCGAGCTCACCGGCGCGGCTTCGCCGGTTGCAAGATCGATCGCCGGGACGTTCGTGCCCTGCAGCGTGATCTTCCGGCCGGCCGCGTTGATGGAGAGCCCGCGCGCCTTGCCGTCGGGATCGTATCGCTTCACCAGCTCGACGACACGGCCGGCATCGATCGCGGCACCGCCAATGCCACTCGTTTGCACGAGCGGCTCGACGGACAGGATCAGGCCGGTGGCGATGATCGCGAACAGCGGAAGAGCGAAGACCAGAGTGATCCAGCGGTGAAGTCTCAACAATGCGGGTTTGCTCATGTGTCGTCTCGCGTGTTCTTTCGACCTTGCTCGCGCAGAGCCGTGCAAAACACAAATGACGCTTTGTCCATGTTGTTGCGTTGACTTGCAGCAACAAGAATTAAAGTTCGCTGCGAGATGGGCCCACGGTGTTGGATTCGCGCGCGCACCATGTCGGCGTGCTCCGCGCGCCCGCACGCGTGCGCCAGCGGATCGGTGAGCTATTCGCGCTTGGCCTTGATCGCGCCGCGCAGGCCCGCCTGCTGCTGGATCGTGTCGAGCGCGCCGGATGATTGCTCGTCCGCCACGAAATGATTGAGCAGGGGCAGCGCGTCTTCGCGTCCCTTCGGGATCGCAATCGCCATGTGCTCCAGCCCCCAATTGCCGTCGAGGATGCGGGCACCCGGCATCTGGTCGGACATCTCGAACAGCGTCGGCTTGTTGGTCGCATAGAGATCGATCTCGCCGCGGCCGAACATGCCGATGGCGGACTTGACGCTTTCGGCGGGAACGACGGTCGCGTTCTTGAACTTCGTCGGCAAAGTGCGCTCGGAGGTCGAGCCCTTGGTGACGCCGATCTTCACGCCGGGCTTGTCGATATCCTCGACCTTGTCGATCGGCGACATCGCCGGGACGAGAAAGCCGAGCTCGATCGAGAGCACCGGCTGGCTGAAGCTGACGTCGTTCGCGCGCGCGGGCGTAGCGTTGGTGACGGTGAGGTCGACGTTGCCGTCATGGATGGCGGCGACGATGTCGGCGACGCGCTGAAACCTGACATAGTCGATGCCGACGCCGAGCCGTTTTGCCAGCTCGCCGCCAAGATCATAGGTGAGCCCGTGCGGCTTGCCGGCCGCATCGCTCACCATCGAAGTCGGGCTGCCGGGATAGATGCCGACGCGCAAGGTGCCGCTCGGCGCCAGCAGCTTTGCTTCGCCGTCGGCGCGTACGGGTGCACCGGATAAGCCGATGACGGCAAGCGCAAGCAGGGCTGTGCGCGCAATGTGGCGAAGAGAGGTCCTCATGGGTCGAGCCTCACTGCGCGCGGATATTGGCCGCCTTCAGCACCGGCTCCCATTTGGTCGCCTCGGCGTGCATGTAGGCGTCGAAATCCTTGGACGAGGATCCCACCGGGGCGGCGCCGATCTTGCCGAGCGTCGACACCACATTCGGGTCCTGCAGCGCGGCCTTGAGGTCGGTCTCGAGCCTGGCCACGATCTCCGGCGGCATCTTGGCCGGGCCGAGGACGCCCCACCAGACCGAGACATCGTAGCCGGGGACGCCTGACTCCGCGACGGTCGGGACATCAGGCAATGCCTTGGAGCGCTCGGCCGAGGTGACCGCGAGTGCACGCACCGGGCCGCCTTCGAGCTGGCCGATCGCCTCGGCCAGCGGGTTGATGCTGAGGGGAATCTCGCCGGCGATCACCGCGGTCAGCGCCGGTGCACCGCCCTTGTAGGGGATCGAGACGATCTTGGTGCCGGACATGTATTTCAGGAGCTCGCCGGCGAGATGCGCCGAGGTGCCGTTGCCGGACATGCCATAGGAGAGCTTGTCCGGCTCCTTCTTCGCGGCGGCAAGGAGATCGCCGAGGGTCTTGTACGGGCTGTCCTTGGCGACCACGATCGCGAGCGGGGACGAGGCGACTTCCGTGATCGCGGTAAAATCCTTGAACGTGTCGTAGGGCACGCTCGGATAGATGAACTGATTGAGCGGATGGCCGCTCGCGACCAGGATCAGCGTGTAGCCGTCGGGCGCGGCCTGGGTCAGCGCCTGCGAGGCGACGATGCCGCCGGCCCCGGGACGGTTGTCGACCACCGGCTGCTGGCCCCAGGTCTTTGCGAGTGCCTGGGCCAGCGTGCGCGCGAGCACGTCGACCGCGCCGCCGGCGGCGTAGGGCACCAGAATGTGGACCGGTTTGCTGGGATAGTTGTCAGCGGCCTGCGCAGTGTTCCCCAGCAGCAGACCGGCACCCAGCATCACACCGCCGATCATCTTGTTCAAACCCAGCATTTCCCAGCACTCCTTGCGGGCGTTTGCGTTGCTTGCCGTCGGTCTTCCGACCTGCCCGGACGCCGCCCATGGTTTTTGTTGACGAGACCTGATCTTTTGTACGATAGTACAAATCACATGGTACGCAAGCCCACCAGCAAGGAATCGGCCCGCAAGCCGAACATGCGCGAGGCGATCCTCGCCGCGGCCGAGGAGCTGTTCGCCACCAACGGCTTCAACGCCGTCTCGGTGCGCGACATCGCGCAGGCCGCCGGAGCCAATCCGGGCAGCGTCACCTATCATTTCAAGACCAAGGACGGCCTGCTGCTGGAGATCTACCGGCGCCATTGCGGGCCGATGAACCTGCGCCGGTCGGAGCTGCTCGCGGCGGCAAAGCGCGTGCGCGATCTGCAGGACCGGCTGGAGGCGATCGTGCGCGCCTATGTGGTGCCGGCCTTCACCTCGGGCAGCGATCTTGCCGGCGGCGGGGCGCGCTTCACGCGGCTGCGCGCCGTGATGTCGGCCGAAGGCAATGAGGTCGCGCGAAAGATCATCGCGCAGACCTTCGACGACACCAGTCACGCCTTCATCGATGCGATCCACGAGAGCCTGCCGCATATTCCGCGCACCGACATCGTCTGGCGCAGCCACTTCCTGCTCGGGGCGCTGTATTATTCGCTGGTGACGCCGGACCGGGTCTCGCGCCTGTCGCGCGGCGAGGCCGACGGCAGCGATCCCGCCAATGCGATCGAGCAATTGGTGCAGGCCACCGTTGCCGCATTTCAGGCGCCGGCGCTCGACCAGGCCGCGCCCACACGTCGGCGGCAGGCCGTCAGCAACAAGACTTGAAAAGAGCCGCCCGAGGGGAGGCGCGCAACCGCGCTTCCGCTTGCAGGCGGACGATGTGACAGGGTGTTGGAAACATGAACAGGCGGGAGTGCTTGCATCTCTTGACCGGGCTGGCCGGCACGGTCCTCGCGGGCGAGGTGCGCGCGGAAGAGCCGAAGGCGATGCCGACGATTACGCCGCCGGACCCCAATCCCAAAACGCCGTCGTTCAAGCTGCCGCCGAAATCCTGCGACAGCCATACCCACATCTTCGGGCCGGCGTCGCGCTATCCCTTCTCCGAGAAGCGGCCCTACAACACGGCCGATGCACCGCTGGAGATGTTCCGGAGCGTTCATGAGAAGATCGGCGTCGAGCGCTGCGTGATTGTGAACGCGACCGTGCACGGCACCGACAATCGCGTCGTCACCGATGCCATCGCTGGAAGCGAGGGCGCATACAAGGGCATCGCCAACGTCAACGACGAGATGACCGAGAAGGAACTGGGGGCGCTCGACAAGGCCGGCATCTGCGGCTGCCGCTTCGCCTTCCTCAAGCGCCTCGGCGGCGTCGGCGACATGAACAAGTTCCAGCGCATCGTGCATCGCGTTGCCGAACTCGGCTGGCACATCGACGTCTATTTCGAGCCGGGCACGATCGCCGAATTCGCGCCAATCCTCACTGCGCTGCCGACGCCTTATGTGATCGACCACATGGGGACGGTGCAGACCGGCAAGGGGCTGGACGACCCAGGCTTCACCTCGCTGCTCGACCTTCAGAAGAAAGACGAGAAGTGCTGGGTCAAGATCACGGGCCTGGAGCGCGCGTCCAGCACCGGCAAACCGTTCCAAGACGCCGTGCCGTTCGCGAAGGCGCTGATCGACAATGCGCCCAATCGCGTGCTCTGGGGCACCGATTGGCCGCATCCCAACGTCAAGGTCATGCCGAATGACGGCGAGATCGTCGACCTGATCCCGCTCTTCGCACCCGATGCCAAGGTCCAGCAGAAGCTGCTGGTCGACAATCCCGCGCGCCTGTTCAAGTTCACCTGATGAAGACGATGTACACGCCGACCATTCCGCCGCCCGATCCGAACACGCGCACGCCGAAGTTCAAGCTGCCGAAGCTGTCCTGCGACGCGCATTGTCACATCTTCGGGCCCGGCTCGAAATATCCTTACGCGCCGGATCGCTCCTATACCCCGCCTGACGCGCCGCTGGAGGATTTCAGGGCGCTGCATGCCAAGCTCGGCGTCGAGCGCGCGGTGATCGTCAATGCCAGCGTGCACGGCACCGACAATACGGTGGCGTTCGATGCGATTGCGCAAAGTGGCGGCGCCTACCGCGCGGTCGCCAATATCGACGACGGCATCACCGAGCGTGGCTTGCGTGTGTTGCACGAGGGCGGCTTTCGCGGCTGCCGTTTCAATTTCGTCCGCCATCTCGGCGGGGTGCCCGACAAGCGCGTGTTCGACCGTATCGTCGCGATGGTCACGCCGCTCGGCTGGCACATCGATCTGCATTTCGACGCGATCGACCTGCCTGAATATGCCGACATGCTGACCAGGCTGCCGCTGAGCTACACCATCGACCATATGGGCCGGGTGAAGGCGTCCGAAGGGCTCGATCAGCTTCCGTTCAGGATCCTGATCGAGCTGATGCAGCGCGACGAGAAATGCTGGGTCAAGATCTGCGGCTCCGAGCGCGTGTCCTCGGCCGGTCCGCCGTTCACGGATGCGGTGCCGTTCGCACGAAAGATCGTCGAGACCGCGCCGGACCGTGTGATCTGGGGCACCGACTGGCCGCATCCCAACGTCAAGGTGATGCCGAATGACGGCGACCTCGTCGATTTGATCCCGCTGTTCGCGCCGGAGCCGGAGTTCCAGCAGAAGATCCTGGTCGACAATCCCGCGCGTCTGTTCGAGTTCGCTCCATGACGGCGCTCGCGATCGACAAGCCGCGCGGCCGGGCCTGGTGGAAGGAGCTCTGGATCCAGGTGCTCATCGCCATGGCCGCGGGCATCGCGCTTGGGATCGTAAGCCCGGAGGCGGGCGCCAAGATGCAGCCGCTCGGGGACGCCTTCATCAAGGCGATCCGGATGCTGATCGCGCCGATCATCTTCTGCACCGTCGTGCACGGCATCGCTCACATGGCCGACATGGCGCGTGTCGGGCGGGTGGCGTTGAAGGCAATCGTCTATTTCGAGATCATGACCACGATCGCGCTGATCATCGGTCTCGTCGCGGTCAACCTGATGAAGCCCGGCGTCGGCATGAACATCGATCCTGCCAGCATCAACGCCAGTGCGGTCGAGCCTTACGTCAAGCAGACGAGCGTCATCGGCTTCGTGCCGTTCCTGATGAACATCGTGCCGGCGACGTTCGTCGGTGCCTTCGCCGAAGGCAACATCCTCCAGGTGCTGTTCATCTCCGTGCTGTGCGGCTTCGCGCTGGTGCAGCTCGGCGAGCGCGGCGCGCCGCTGGTCCACCTGATCGACATCGCCGCCAAGATGGTGTTCGCGGTGGTCGGCTTCGTGATGTGGGCGGCGCCGATCGGGGCGTTCGGCGCCATCGCCTTTACGGTCGGCAAATTCGGCGTGGGATCGCTGGCCTCGCTTGGCAAGTTGCTCGGCGGCTTTTACCTCACCTGCGTGGTCTTCATCGTCGTCGCGCTCGGACCGGTGGCCCGGCTGTGCGGCTTCTCGCTGTTCAAGCTGATCCGCTACATCTGGGAAGAGCTGCTGATCTGCATCGCCACGACCTCGTCGGAGACGGTGCTGCCGCGCATGCTGACCAAGCTGGAGAGAGCCGGCTGCGAGAAGAGCGTGGTCGGGCTCGTGATCCCGACCGGCTATTCCTTCAATCTCGATGGCACCTGTCTCTATCTTGCGGCTGCCTCGGTGTTCCTGGCGCAGGCGACCAACACGCCGTTCGGGCTCGCCGAGCAGATTGAGCTCTTGCTGATCCTGCTCGTGACCTCCAAGGGCGCGGCCGGAATCGCAGGCGCGGCCTTCGTCGTGCTGGCGGCGACGCTGTCGGCCACCGGCACCATTCCGGTGACCAGCGTCGCGCTGGTGCTCGGCATCCATCGCCTGATGTCGCAGGGGCTGACGCCGACCAACCTGATCGGGAACGCGGTTGCGACCATCGCCATTGCGAAATGGGAAGGCGCGCTCGACGGCGAGCGTCTGAAGCGCGTGCTCGACGGCGACGAACCGGTGGTCGCAGCCGCTTGAAATGAATCGGCTGCCGGTATTGAGAAGGGCGGCTTATGATGCTTACGAATGAGAGAGGGGAGTTCATCCCATGAAGACAGGTCTCGTCGTCACCGCCCATCCCGGCGATTTCGTCTGGCGTGCCGGCGGCGCCATCGCGCTGCATGCGAAGAAGGGCTACCGCATGAAGATCGTCTGCCTATCCTTCGGCGAGCGCGGTGAGAGCCAGTTCGCCTGGAAGGAGAAGGGCGCGACGCTGGAATCGGTCAAGGCCGGCCGCAAGGACGAGGCAGAGCGCGCCGCCAAGCTGCTCGGTGCCGAGATCGAATTCTTCGACTGCGGCGATTATCCGCTCAAGCTGACGGAAGCGCATTTCGACCGCATGGTCGACATCTACCGCGAGCTCAATCCGAGCTTCGTGCTGACGCATGCGCTGGAAGACCCCTACAATTTCGACCATCCGAACGCGGCGCATTTCGCGCAGGAGACGCGGGTCGTCGCGCAGGCGATGGGCCACAAGCCCGGCGCGCAATACAAATATTCGGCGCCGCCGGTGTTCCTGTTCGAGCCGCACCAGCCCGAGCAGTGCAATTACAAGCCGGACACGATCCTCAAGATCGACGAGGTCTGGAAGGAGAAGTACGAGGCCTTCCAGATCCTGGCCGCGCAAAAACACCTCTGGGGCTATTACGAGCGCGTCGCGCTCAACCGCGGCATCCAAGGCAGCCGCAACACCGGCGTGCCCATGACCTATGGTGAGGCCTATCAGCGCCTGTTCCCGACGGTTGCGGAGGAGCTGGCATGAAGCCGGTCGTCGTTCGCAACATCAAGCGTGCCGATCCCGCCGGCATGGCGGAGTACGGCGTCTCGACCGTGCACGAAGCCTATGGCCGGCTTGGCCTGATGAAGCCTTATCTGCGACCCGTCTGGGCGGGCGCGTCGATTGCCGGGCCTGCCGTCACCGTGCTGGCACAGCCCGGCGACAATTGGATGATTCATGTCGCGGTCGAGCAGTGCAAGAAGGGCGACATTCTCGTCGTCGGTTGCACCACCGACAATACGGACGGCATGTTCGGCGAGCTGCTCGCGACCTCGCTGCGGGCGCGCGGCGTGCAGGGGCTGATCATCGACGCGGGCTGCCGCGACGTCAAGGCGCTGCACGAAATGAAGTTTCCGGTATGGTCGCGCGCGGTCTCGGCCAAGGGTACGGTGAAGGCGACGCTCGGCTCGGTCAACATCCCCGTGGTCTGCGCCGGCGTCAATGTCGATCCCGGCGATATCGTCGTGGCCGATGACGATGGCGTCGTCGTGGTGCCGAAGCGTTACGCTGCTGAGGTCGCCGAGAAGGCCAAGAGGCGCAACGCGGACGAGGGCGGCAAGCGCAAGCGGCTCGCCTCGGGCGAACTGGGGCTCGACATGTACAGCATGCGCGAGGCCCTGGCGAAGGCCGGGCTCGTTTACGTCGACAACCCCGAGGACGTCTGAAGACAAGCGGAGCGGGCGGATGGATCGTCTCAAGCTGAAGGCCGTGCTCGGCAATCACCCCCACGTTCAGGCGGTGAAGGGCGGTGCGCTCCGCTCCGACCTGTTCGATCTCGATTTCGTCGAATACACGCCGACCAACACCGCGTTCAAGCCGATGGTGCGCGAGCAGGCCTTCGACGTCTGCGAGATGGCGATCGTCACTTTTCTGATGGCGAAGGCGCATGGCAAGCCGCTGGTGCTGTTGCCGGCGACGATGATGGGCCGCTTCCAGCATTCCTATGCGCTGTACAATCCTGCGCAGGGAACGCTCGGACCGTCCGATCTCGAAGGCAAGCGCGTCGGCATTCGCTCGTTCACGACGACGACGGGCGCCTGGATCCGGGGCATCCTCGCCAACGACTACGACGTCAATCTCGACAAGATCCGTTGGGTGACGTTCGAGGATCCGCATGTCGCCGAATATGTCGACACCACAGAGCGTGCGCCGAAGGACAAGAAGATCCTGCAGATGCTGCTCGATGGCGAACTCGACGCTGTTCTTGGCGAGACCTCGAACGATCCGAAGCTGAATCCGCTGTTCCCCGATCCGGCGGCGGAGGCCACAAAATGGTACGCCCGGCGCGGCGTCGTCCCGGTCAACCATCTCGTGGTCGTGACCGAAAGGCTCGCGAAATCGCGCCCCGACGTGGTCGCGGGCGTCTATGATCTGCTCAAGCGCAACAAGGACCAGACGGGACCAGCGGCAACGCCCGACCTCGTGCCGTTCGGAATCGAGGCCAACAGAAAGCCGCTCGAGCTGATCGTCGATTACGCCTTCCAGCAGGCGCTGATCCCGCGCCGTTATGCCGTCGACGAGCTATTCGACGAGACGACACGAGGATTGAACTGATGGCGGATCCGAAGCGATGGCAGATCGGGTTGGTCGGATATGGCGAGGTCGGCCGGATCCTGGCCGAGGATCTGCGCCAACAGGGTATCAAGGTCGCGGCCTATGACATCAAGCTCGGAGGCGAGCAGGGCGCTCCGCTGAGGGAGCATGCGACCAGATTTGGTGTCGTGCTCGCGGCGTCTCATGCCGAGCTGACCGCGAAATCCGATTTCATCATCTCCGCGGTCACGGCGAGCCAGGCCGTTCCGGTGGCGAAAGCCTGCGGGGCAGCGATCAACCAGGGCACCTGGTTCCTCGATTTCAACTCGGCCTCTCCCGGCGCCAAGCAGCGCGCCGCGGCGCTGATCGACGGCGCGTTCGGACGCTATGTCGAGGGTGCGGTGATGACCTCGGTGCCGCCGTATCGCATCAAGGTGCCGCTGTTGCTCGGTGGTCCCGGCGCGAGGGAGCTGGCGCCGCTGCTGAACGCGATCGGCTTTGCCGCGAAGGTTGCGAGCGACAAGCTGGGCGTGTCTTCGGCGGTGAAGATGTGCCGGAGCATCATGATCAAGGGCCTGGAGGCCATGGTCATCGAGAGTTTTACCACCGCACGCGCTTATGGCGTCGAGGATGCAGTGCTGGCCTCACTCGCCGAGACCTTTCCGGCGATCAACTGGGAGAAGCAGGGGGCCTATTTCTTCCAGCGCGTGATCGAGCACGGCCGCCGCCGCGCCGAGGAGGTGCGCGAGGTCGCCGAGACGGTGCGTGAGGCAGGGCTGACGCCGTGGTCGGCGCAGGGCACGGCCGAGCGTCAGGCCTGGGTGGCTGATCTGGCCGACGAAGGGCTGTTCGGCATCAGGGGCAGCAAGGAGTTCGCGCGCAGCGCTGATTGGCGTACCGAGGCCGACCGGATACTGGCAAGAATCAAGCGCTGATGCTGAACGCGAACGTTCAGCTCAGGACCTTGCCGACGTCGCGATAGCTGGAAATTTCGTCACGGGCGAGCTCGATCAGATCGACCAGACTCTTGGCCTTGCGGACGACCTGCTCCCTGGCGGGCGCGGCGCGGAACTCGGTGACGATCATGCGGATGCACTTGTCCGCGGTATCCAGCGTCCAGAGCGCGCGGGTCATGTCGTCCTGCGTGTGGATCGCCGAGATATCCAGGCCCGACAGGACTTCGCCGATCCCACTCAGTCGCTTGACGGCCGCTTCCGCGGGCGTGTTGGCCCGAAGGGAGCGATAATCGATGCTGCTGAACGCGTTGAACATTTACATACTTCCCCACTGAACCCAGATGGTCCAGAGCGCCCCTTTAGTATGATCCGGGCGGCCGCTTGTGCAATGCGCACAGCTACGGTCCGGGATTCTACCGGACTCGGTTTTGCGGCCAGATCGGCAGTAAAATCAAAGCGAAACGGGCCGAGGATCGGCAGTATTTCCCGACGATTTTACCGTTGGAACTGCGGCTGTAAACGCGATCAGCTTTCGGGCCGGAACAGGGTGGGCCGTGGCCGCGCAAAGGTCGGTCGGCCGCCCTTGAAGCCCATCATGATGTCAGGCAGTTCGGCAATCGCGAAGCGGCTGTCGCGCGTATCGAGCACAACGAGATCGGCGGGGTTGCCGACCTTGATGCCGTAATCGCCGAGGTTCATCAGCCGCGCCGGCTGCTCGGTCACGAGGTCGAGGCAAGTGCCGAAATCAGCGACCGAGACCTGCGCGACGTTGGCATAGAAGTTTGCCATGCGCAGCAGCGAGGCATCGCCGAACGGCGTGAAGGGATTGAGCACGTTGTTGGTGGCGACCGAGCAGACGATGCCTTCGCCCGCGAGCTTGTGCGCAAGCGTCAGCCCGCGTGGCGCGTTGTGGGTCGCCTCGCGCCCCATCAGATAGAGGTCGGTCGCGGGCAGCACGGTGACGGCGACGCCTGATCTTGCGAGTTGCGCGGTAGTGGCCTGCATCCGCTCCGGCGGCAGGGCCGAGAGTTTTGTGGCATGGCCGACCGTGACCCGTCCGCCGTAGCTGCGCCGCTCCGTCTGCCGGCAGACGTCGTCGAGATGGCTCCAGGAGGGATCGAGATCGAAGTCGAGATGGAGATCGACGTCGACGTCGAATTCTTCCGCGAGATCGAAGATGCGCTCGAGATGGGCGTTCGGGTCGGTGTCGGTGTAAGGACAGCCGCCAATCACGTCGCCGCCGTCGCGCAGAGACTGGATCAGCAGGTCTTCGCTGCCGGGATCGTTGGTCAGGCCTTCCTGCGGGAAGACGCACAGCGACAGGTCGATCGCCCAGGCGTAATCGCGCCGCAGCCGCTTCACGGCTTCGAAGCTCCGCAGGCCGATCCGCGGATCAATTTCCACATGCGTGCGCATACGCGTCGTGCCGTGCGCGATGGCGCGTTCGAGCACCTTGGCACCGCGGGCGTAGACGTCCTCGACGGTGAAGTCGCG
This sequence comes from Bradyrhizobium sp. Y36, assembly GCF_002531575.1. Classification (GTDB taxonomy): domain Bacteria; phylum Pseudomonadota; class Alphaproteobacteria; order Rhizobiales; family Xanthobacteraceae; genus Bradyrhizobium. The sequence continues at coordinate 80,749 of NZ_NWTI01000009.1, forward strand.
TTTCATCGCCGACACGGCCCGGATCGCGTCGCCGAGACTGCCGTGATCGTGTCCGCAGCGGTCGAGCAGGCAGGCCTTGTCGAGATGGATGTGGCTATCGACGAAGCCGGGCAGGGCCAGGTGTCCGGCGATATCGACCTCGACCGCTTCGCAGGCGAGCTTTGGCGCGATCGCGGCGATCCGGCTGCCTTTCACCCCGATGTCGACGGGCGCGGCGGATGATCGCAACAATGCGTTGCGGAAGACCAGGTCGAAGGCGGACTGGGTGATCATGGCTCTTGTGGATGGAACTTAGAGCAATCGGCCGGGATCGGCGGCTCCAGATTATCGGCAGTGTAGCGAGGCAGGTGTTCAAAATATATGCATGGATTCCGCAACAGTAGCGGTAGTATTCCGTGAATCCGAGGAGAGCCAGCCATGTCCGTTGCCGCACGAGCCGAAACCGCTCAATTGTCCGACGCCGCGATCGTGGAAGCCTATCTCACGGCATCGATGATCCCCGATCCCAATTCTGCGGCGGCCTATATGGCGCCGGGCACCGTGATCACCTTCACCGGCGGGCGCGAGTTCGATCATCCGCGCGGCCCAACCGGCTTCAACGCCAAGCGCTACCGCTGGGTCAAGAAGAAGATGGACCGGTTCGACGTCTGCCCCGGTGACGGCGAGACCGTGGTCTACAGCGTCGGGACGCTCTATGGCGAATGGAAGGACGGCACCCCGTTCGAGGGCAACCGTTACGTCGATCGCTTCGTGGTGCGCAATGGCAAGATCACCAAGATGGACGTCTGGAACGACAGCGCCGAGCGCATCCTGGTCCAGCGCGGCATCGACGCGTGAGGGCCGCTCCGGCGACCCAAGGCCGGGCCGTCGCGGCGGAGACGACCATCGCTCGCCGTATCGAAAGCTGCGATAGCTGATAGGCGTCGGCACGTCTGGTGGCTTGCGCACGCCTGCGCTATCAACGCGCGCGATTGCGCGCCCGGCATGGAGGCGCGAGCCCCTAGGAGCAGCCGATGCGTCTACCTGCCTTTATCCTGGCCCTCACATGTCTTTCCGGTGCAGCCTCTGCCGATGATCTGTCGGGCACGCTCCAGAAGATCAAGGAGACCAAGAAGATCACGCTCGGCTATCAGGAAGCGTCCGTCCCGTTCAGCTATCTCGACGGCAACCAGAAGCCTGTCGGCTTCGCCATGGACATCTGCCTGAGGATCGTCGATGCCGTGAAGAAGCAGCTGGGCATGGCCGACATCGCCGTCGACACGCTCGCCGTGACCTCCTCGAACCGGATCCCCCTGATGGTCAACGGCACGCTCGATCTGCACTGCTCGGCGACGACGAACAATGCCGACCGCCAGAAGCAGGTCGCCTTCACCAACACGCATTTCCTCAGCGCGACGCGGTTCGCTGCCAAGAAGGCCGCGAAGATCAACACCATCGACGATCTCAAGGGCAAGGCGGTCACGGCCGTCGCCGGCTCGGTCAACCTGACGCAGCTCGCCAAGGTCAATACCGATCGCAATCTCGGCATCAGCGTGATGCCGGCAAAGGATCAGGCCGAGGCCTTCCTGCTGCTCGAGACCGACCGCGCCCAGGCCTACGCGCTCGACGACGTGCAGCTCGCGGTCGCGATCGCGCGCTCGAAGGAGCCGCAAGCCTTCATGATCAGCGAGGAAGCATTTTCGAAGCCGGAGCCTTACGGCATCATGCTGCGCCGCGAGGATGCCCCGTTCAAGGCGCTGGCCGATCGCGCGACCGCGGAGCTCTATGCAAGCCCGGAGATCGAGGTTCTCTACAAGACCTGGCTGCAATCGCCGACGCCGCCGAACGGCCTCAACTACAATGTCCCGATGTCGGCCGCTCTGCGCAACGCGTTCAAGAAGCCGAGCTCGAGCCCGGATCCGGACGTGTACGCGGCGAATTGAGACGAGGGCGCAAGGTCGCCATTGACGCGGCCTTTACGGGAACGGCGCGGCCGTCGATCAGGCCCTGAAGTGAGGAGTAGCGTGGTCCCCGCGAGACTGCGCTTCATCCGGAGAACGGTTGCTTCGCTGCTTCATTTCGCGATGCAGCGCGGCTGCTTGCTGTGTTGCCTTGCCGTGTCACTTTGGTCTTGCGGCTTCTATACTCGCTTTGATCCTGGGGCGGGCGAGACGCACGGCTGCCTCGCCCGCACGGTTCAAGCATTCGAATATTTCTTCAGCTCGAACCGCGCGATCTGGTTGCGGTGCACCTCGTCCGGCCCGTCCGCGAGCCGCAGCAGACGCGCGGTCGCATAGGCCTGCGTCAAGCCGAAATCATTCGAGGTGCCGCCGCCGCCATGAGCCTGGATCGCCCAGTCGATGATCTGGCAGGCCATGTTGGGCACGGCGACCTTGATCATCGCGATCTCGGCCTTGGCCACCTTGTTGCCGACGGTGTCCATGGCATAGGCGGCGTTGAGCGTCAGCAGCCGGGCCTGCTCGATCATGATGCGGGCTTCCGCGATGCGCTCCTGGGTCACGGTCTGCTCGGAGACCGGCTTGCCGAAGGCGACGCGGCTGCGCACCCGGCGGCACATCTTTTCTAGTGTGCGTTCGGCAAGGCCGATCAGCCGCATGCAGTGATGGATGCGCCCGGGGCCGAGGCGGCCCTGCGCGATCTCGAAGCCGCGGCCTTCGCCGAGCAGCATGTTCTCCTTCGGCACGCGGACGTTGGTGAAGACGACTTCGGAGGCGCGATCGGGCACGCCGTAGAAGCCAAACACGGGCAGGGGACGTTTCACCTCGACGCCCGGCGTGTCCATCGGCACCAGGATCATCGATTGCTGCTTGTGCCGGTCGGCATTGTCAGGGTCGGTCTTGCCCATGAAGATGCAGATCTTGCAGCGCGGGTCGGTCGCATTGGTCGTGTACCATTTGCGGCCATTGATGACGTAATGGTCGCCGTCGCGCACGATCGAACTTTCGATGTTGGTCGCGTCGGAGGAGGCGACCGCGGGCTCCGTCATCGCAAAGCATGACCGGATTTCGCCGGCGAGCAGCGGCTTCAGCCAGCGCTCCTTGTCCTTCTCGGTGCCATAGCGCTCCAGCACCTCCATGTTGCCGGTGTCGGGCGCCGAGCAGTTGAACACTTCGGGTGCCAGATGCGAGCGGCCCATGACCTCGCAGAGCGGGGCATATTCGAGATTGGTCAGCCCGGCGCCGTGGCTGGACTCCGGCAGGAACAGATTCCACAGGCCTTCGGCGCGCGCCAGCGGCTTCAGCTCCTCGACGACCGGATAGACCTTCCACGGCCCGAGCTCCTCGGCCTCGCGATAGAACCGCTCCTCGTTCGGATAGATGTGCCGGTCCATGAAACTCTCGAGCTTGCGCTTGAGCTCGACGACTTTGGGCGACATCGGGTAGAGCATCTTTCGTCTCCTTGATCGCAGCCGCAGCTACGCGATTTCGAGATAGTCCGGCCCGGGCAATGTCGGGAAGGGCGCGGTCGGCAGCGTCTGGTACCAGAACGCGACCGAGGCGATGTCGTCCTGCAATGGAAGATATTTTCCGTCCTTCGCGCCGGGTAGCCAGCCCAGTGCCTGGATCGTCACGCGCAGATCGCTCCGGAAGCGTACGGGATCGGGAATGTGCCAGCGGTAGAGGCCGAAGCGCTGCTGCGATTTGTAGACGCCGTCGGGACGGATCACTTGCGGCAGGCCGGAATAGGGCGTGGTGAACTCCACGTAGCGGGATTGTCCCTGGCCGGCATGCGCGACATGGGGATCGAAATTATAGGAGCCGCAGAAATAGTCCTCTGTGCCGGTGCCGCAGATGGTCGGAAATTCGCCGTCGCCGTCGATGAAGAACTTGATCTCGCCTTCGCCCCACCAGCCGTTGTTGTTGACGCCCCAGGCCATGTAGGTCCCGATATAATGGCCTGCGCCGTTCACGCCATCGAGGATGGTGTAGACCTCCTTGAAAGGCAGCGGGTTGGTGCGGCGGAACTGCGCGTGGAAATAGGCGCACTCCTCGGGCACATCCGTGAGCGCATAGTTGATCTGGTAGTAGACCGTGAGCTGCTCCTCGCTGCGGTTCTCCAGCGTGAAGCGCGCGCGCTTGCGGAACGGCATCTCCCAATAGCAGTTGAACGCGCGGCCGGGATTGACGCAGACCGCGAGCGAGGACACCTGCGCGAACTCTTCCCATCCGCAGGCGAAGAAGTCGCCGGCGGGGCATTCGACGCTCGGCTGCTCCTGGTCGTCCCAATAGATGCGCAGGATCGAATGACGCAGACGCCCGCGCGCCAAGGTCATCCAGATCTGCTGGATCGCCCCTTGTCCGGCGATGTCGGCGAGCACAAGGGTCGCGCCGGGTTCGATGACGACGTAAGGAGAGACCTTCCAGCCCTGTCCGAGATCGCGGGCCTGGCGCGCCGCGGGGCCGTCGACGGACATGCCGCCCTTGCCCTTCTCGCCTGAAATATTCTCGGGGCTGATGGAGCGTGTCTGCGCATTCGACAGGCGCGAGAGATTGCCGAGATGCAGACCCAATCCGGAAAACGCCATGGTGTCCTCGATCCAAGGTGAGCGAGGCCTTGATATATCGCTCCTCGATCTACCAAAAGATGAAGACCGCGCGCGGAAGTGTCCGTACGCGATCGAACGCCGTCAACTTGCGCGATACTCCCTGAACTTGTCGCGCAGCGCCGATTTCAGCACCTTGCCGGTGCCGGTCATCGGGAATTCGTCGAGAAATTCGACGGCGTCAGGCATCCACCAGTTCGCGATCTTCGGGCGCATGTGGTCGAGCAGGGTCTTGCCGTCGACGGTTGCGCCCTTCTTGCGAACGACGAGGAGGAGGGGACGCTCCTGCCATTTCTCATGATGGATCGCGACCACCGCGGCCTGCAGCACGTCGGGATGCGACAGCGCGACGTCCTCGAGCTGGATCGAGGAGATCCATTCGCCGCCGGACTTGATCACGTCCTTGGAGCGGTCGGTCAGCGTGACGTGGCCCTGCGGGTCGATCACTGCCATGTCGCCGGTGATCAGCCAGCCGTCGCGGTCGAGCCCTTCGTCCAGCTTCATGTAGCCGGAGGCGACCCAGGGGCCGCGGGCGCGCAAGTGACCGACGGTCTTGCCGTCGCGCGGCAGCTCATTGCCGGCATCGTCGACGATGCGCAAGGCGGTGCCGAAACAGGCGCGGCCCGACACCTGGCGCCGGTCGAATTTCTCCTTGTCGCTGAGATGCTCCGAGCCCGGCCGCAGGCCCGGCATCGAGCAGCCCAGCGCCTCGGTCATGCCCCAGGCCTGGATGTAGTCGATGCCGTAGTCGCGCTTGAGCGTCTCGACCATCGCGCGCGGCGGCGCCGAGCCTGACGACAATGTTGCGCGCAGCGTGGAGAACTTGTTGCCGGTGCGGCCCAGCCAGTCGAGCAGGATCAGCCAGAAGCTCGGCACGCCGGCGGAGAGCGTCACCTTCTCGCCCTCGAGCAGTTCATAGAGCTTGTCGGGCTCATAGTTGCGGCCGGGCAGCACCAGCTTAGAGCCGGTATAGGGCGCGGTGAACGGCATGTTCCAGCCGTTGCCGTGAAACAGTGGCGCCATCGGCATCATCACCTCGCGCACGCCTTCGACGTGCCCCGGCAGGAAGTCGAAATTGCAGCAGGTCATGGTCTGCAGAATCGCGGCGCGGTGCGAATAGATCACGCCCTTGGGATTGCCTGTCGTGCCCGAGGTGTAGCAGATCGTGGATGCGGACTTCTCGTCGAACTCCGGCCAGGCGAAGCCGGCGTCGTTCTCCTTGTCCAGCAATTCCTCGTAGCAAAAGACATTGGCAAGCTTGGTCTCCGGCATTCGTTCGCGCGAGGACATCACGACGTAAGCCTCGATCGTCTTCAGCTGCGGCGCGATCGTCTCGACGATCGGAACCGTGGCGCGGTCGATGAACAGCAGGCGGTCTTCGGCGTGGTTGATGATGTAGACGAGCTGCTCGGGAAACAGCCTGGGATTGATGGTGTGCAGCACGTAGCCCATGCCGGGCGCCGCGTAGAACATCTCGAAATGCCGGTGGGTATTCCAGGCCAGGGTGCCGACGCGGTCGCCTTGCTTCATGCCGAGCCGCTTCAGCGCCAGTGCCATGCGCTTGATGCGCGGATGGGCGTCGGCATAGGTGTAGCGATGAACGTCGCCCTCGATCTCGCGCGCGACGATCTCCGCTTCGCCGTGATAATCGGCAGCGTACTGGATCAGGCCGCTGATCAGGAGCGGCATGTCCATCATCAATCCCTGCATGGTCTCCTCCGGAAGCCACGTCGTTGCGTGGCGCACGCTTGTGATGTGCGCGCGAGGTTAGCGGAACGTCGCGCAGCGTTCACGCAAAAAACATGGGACGTGATTGCATGCGTCACTTTTTCGGGGCTAACTGATCCCAGCTGCCGGCGAAGCAGCGTTCGCCGTGGAGGAAATTCATGTCAGCGGAAAGACACAAGACCGGTGCGGCCGGCGATCCTACGGTCGATGTTGCCGCACTCCGCGCGCGCTATCGCGACGAGCGCGACCGCCGTTTGCGCGCCGAGGGCAAGGCTCAGTATGTCGAGGTGACAGGCGAGTTCGGCCGCTATCTCGACGATCCCTGGGCCGATCCCGGATTTGCGCGCGCAGCCGTCAGCGACGAGGCCGAGGTGCTCGTCGTCGGCGGCGGCTTTGGCGGGCTGCTCTGTGGCGCGCGTTTGCGCGAAGCCGGTATCGACGATTTCCGCATCGTGGAAAAGGCCGCCGATTTCGGCGGCACCTGGTACTGGAATCGTTATCCCGGTGCGGCCTGCGATACCGAGAGTTACATTTATCTGCCGCTGCTGGAAGAGACCGGCTACATGCCGGTGCGCAAATACGCCCGGGCGCCGGAGATCTACGAGCATTCCCGCCGCATCGGCCGTCACTTCAAGCTCTATGAGCGCGCGCTGTTTCAGACCGTCATCTCGCGAATGACATGGCAGGAGCAGGAGGCGCGCTGGCTGGTCGAGACCGATCGCGGCGACCGGATCCGCGCACGCTTCGTCATTCTCGCCGGCGGTCCGCTCAGCCGGCCGAAGCTGCCGGGCATTCCCGGCATCGAGACTTTCAAAGGCCACAGTTTCCATACCAGCCGCTGGGATTACGGCTACACCGGCGGCAATGCGGATGGTGATCTGACCGGCCTTGCCGGCAAGCGGGTCGGCATTATCGGCACCGGCGCCACCGCCGTGCAGTGCGTGCCGCATCTCGGCCGTGCGGCGAAGGAGCTCTACGTCTTCCAGCGCACACCGTCGGCAATCGGTGTGCGCGACGACCGCCCGACCGATGCGGGCTGGGCGCAGGGCCTGAGGCCCGGTTGGCAGCGCGAGCGCATGGACAATTTCACCGCCGTGATATCAGGCGAGCCGTTCGAGCGGGACCTGGTGCAGGACGGCTGGACGGGCCTGCTCGGCGAGATCCTGCTGGCGCCGCGCCGTCAGCCGCAGCCGGTGACCTCGATGGAGGAGGCGCTGAAGGTCATCGAGCAGGCCGACTACCGCAAGATGGAGGAGATCCGCGCCCGGGTCGATGCGGTCGTCAGGGACAAGGCGACCGCGGACGCGCTCAAGCCCTGGTACAAGGCGTTCTGCAAGCGGCCGTGCTTTCACGACGAATATCTCGACACCTTCAATCGTCCGAATGTGCATCTCGTCGACACCCAAGGGCAGGGTGTCGAACGCATCACGGAGAACGCCGTCGTCGCGGGCGGCAAGGCTTATGAGCTCGACTGCCTGATCTACGCCAGCGGTTTCGAGGTCGGCACCGATTACGCGCGGCGCATGGGTTTCGAGGTTTACGGCCGCGACGGCGTGAGCCTGTCCGAACGCTGGCAGGGCGGCGTCAAGACCATGCACGGCTTCTACAGCCGCGGCTTCCCGAACTGCTTCCTGATCGTCACCGTGCAGGCCGGGCAGAGCGCCAACTTCCCGCACATCATCGACGAGCAATCCCGGCACATCGCCTACGTCATCGACCAGGCTCGCAAGCGGGGTGCGCGGACGCTCGAGCCGACGCTCGCGGCCGAGAACGCCTGGGTCGACGAGGTCGTCAAGGCGGCGATCGGCCGCCAGACCTATCTCGCCGAATGCACGCCCGGATACTACAACAACGAAGGCGTGTTCGACCCGGTCGCGGCCAGAAACAGCCAGTATTGGCGTGGGCCGATGGCGTTCCTGCGGCTGCTCGACAAATGGCGGAAGGAGGGCAAGCTGGAGGGCCTCGAACTGACCGCTGGGGACGGCTCGCCAGTTCCGGCTCGCACGACATGATCCCGGCCCCAACAGGTGCGACGCGGCTCTATGTTATCGTTGGTGATCCCATCGCCCAGGTGCGCTCGCCGGCCGGCGTCAGTGCCGCCGTTGCCGCGCGGGGGCACGATGGCATTCTCGTGCCCGTTCAGGTCGCGCCGGCGGATTTGCCCGATTTCCTTTCGGTCGCGACGCGGCTGACGAATCTCGACGGCATCGTCGTGACCATTCCGCATAAGTTCGCCTGCTACCAGGCCTGTACGAGTGCGACCGATCGCGCTCATTTCCTGGGTGTCGTGAACCTGATGCGGCGGCGCGCCGATGGCTCGTGGCATGGCGACATGGTGGATGGTCTCGGCTTCGTCGGTGCGGCACGGGCGAAGGGGATCGCTCCCGCGGGCATGCAGGCGCTGCTTGTCGGCGCAGGCGGTGCGGGGTCGGCGATTGCACTCGAACTGGTCGAGGCCGGCGTCAGCGAGCTTGCCATTCATGATGGCCTGGCCGAGCGCCGCGACGCGCTGATCGGTCGGCTCAACGGTCTCGGCAAAGCGCCCGTGCGGGCCGGCACCATGGATCCCTCCGGCTTCGATTTTGTCGCCAATGCGACGCCAGCAGGGATGAAAGAAGGCGATCCGCTGCCGGTCGATGTCGCGCGGCTCGCGCCGTCGGCCTATTGCGGCTGCGTCATCACCAGGCCCGAGGTCTCGCCCTTCATCGCGGCCGCCCGCAGCATCGGCTGTGTCACGGGCACCGGCACGGACATGTATCAGCAGCACCAAGCCATCATGGTGGATTTCCTGCTGGAAACGGACGAGGCGTGACCGCTGGTGTCAAGGGCTTTGACTGGATTGATTGTAGCCGCCGGGACTTGAGCGATGGCAACTGACGTAGGATCATGTGCTCGCGCGAGCCGGTCGCGCACCAGCAAAGGGAACGCGCAATGATCAAGGGCAGAACAGTCGCAACGGCGGTGATTGGCGCGACCGCGCTGCTCCTCTCTCTGCCCATGGCCGAGGCCGCCACGTGCGGCAACGGGCCCGGCGGCTTCGAGGCCTGGAAGCGCGAGTTCAGTGCGGAGGCGCAAGGCAAGGGCATTGGCCAGACGGCGCTCGCGGCCCTGATGCAGGCCAATTACGCCAGCGCGACCATCGCGGCCGATCGCGGCCAGCGCAGCTTCTCGCTGACGCTCGATCAGTTCCTCGCCAAGCGCGGTGCCACCACCATCGTCGCCAAGGGGCGGCAGCTCAAGCAATCGCAGGCAGCCTTGTTCGCCTCCATCCAGCAGCGCTATGGCGTCCCGCCCGGACCCTTGATCGCAATCTGGGGCATGGAGACCGGCTTCGGCAGCCAGCGCGGCAATCAGAACATGCTGTCGTCGATCGCAACCCTTGCCTATGACTGCCGCCGTCCCGAATTCTTCACCGACCAGCTCTATGCGGCCCTGAAGCTGATCGACCGCGGCACGCTGTCGGGGGCGACGCGCGGCTCCATGCATGGCGAGGTCGGTCAGACCCAGTTCATGCCCAAGAACATCCTGGCCTATGGCACCGGCAATCTCGAAGTTGCCGCCAATGCCCTGAACTCGACGGCGAATTTCCTCAAAGCCCATGGCTGGCGCGCGGGAGCCGGATACCAGCCCGGCGAGCCGAATTTCGCCGCCATCGAGGCTTGGAACGCGGCGGGCGTCTATCAGAAGGCAATCGCGCTGATGGGCCGGCAGATCGATGAGGGCGGAGGGGCGGCCGCCTCGCGCTGACAGGGAGCCGCGCTTCGAACGGGCTCCAGATTCTCGTTTTGACGCGTCGAACCGGCATTCGCTTCGCTCGAAAGCGTTCCTGCTCAGCAAGGCGTGATGCGCCGGCGCGAGAAAGTTGTTGCCATTGGGAACGGACGGCACGAGGTTTGCTTTGATCAGATTCAGGGCTGGGCATGAGGAGACTCACCATGGCAACCCAGATCGTGATGGACCAGACTGGCGATACGCGCCACGAGTTTGATCCTGGCAATGCCGAAGCGCTGGCGCGAGCCGAACGGCGCTTTCGGGAGCTGACCGGCGCTGGCTTCACCGCCGCCCTTCGAAACGGACCTGGCGAAGTCACCCGCATCAGATCATTCGACCCGACCGCGCAGGAAACGCTGTTCTATCCGCGCCTGGTCGGCGGCTGATCTGAGCTGCTCATGATCGCGGCAGTTTGGCTCCGCGCGCCGGCGCGTGCGCGTTTGCATGCGCTGCGTGAACTCTATCGGCGGTTCTTCGGCGAGAACACGCCGGACGCACGTGGCCGCCGGCTTCTGGCCGAATGGCTGTCGCCGGCGCAGCGCGCCCAGTTCGAGCAGCACCGCTATTTCGACGTCGTCGGCTGCGATACCGGCAAGACCTATCGCATCCACTATGGTACGGCCGCCAATGTCCACGAGATCGACGAGGCCGGTATAGCGACAATGGGGTGGTGCTTCGTCCCGTCAGGTTTTCTGGTTCCGGGCGACGTGATGCTGGCGCAGAAGATCGCGCTCGAGACGGACGAGCAGGGGGCGTTGGCACTTGCCAACCGGTTTCCACCGGCAACGCATTCGGAGCATTTCTACCGGCGGCCGTTCTAGCCGCGGGAGAATCCGATCGCTCCTCGATGGTCACCCTCCCTTCGGGCGACGTACCAGCGGACCGGCTGACGGCGATCCATCAAGAGTGCGTGGTGCGATAGGCATCCAACGCATGCGCCGCGAAGACGCCGATGCTGCAAAGGGCGAGCAGTGCGGAGATCAGCTCGATCATAGCTCGTCCTCCTGTGGGGGTTGGGCGACGAGGTTTTGACAGCAGGAATATTCGTAGATCAGATCGAGGAGGAATTGCATGGTGGCCGTCCCTGTATCTATTTTGACAACCACTTAACCGGCGATCTGTTTCAGGCGTGTTTCGTCGCATCCGGAATGGGGTTTCGCAGGGAACACTCGGGCCGGCGTTGTGCGCTGCGGTCTCGCCAAAATGCCGCGGCCCGAGAGGGGCGCGGGCCCGTCTTTCGGCTGCCGCCGGCCCTTGCGGCTCTCTCCCGGAGGTGGTCATCTCAGCTCGGGAACGCGCTGGAGGCTGCCATGAAACGATTCCTTCTCGCCGTTTTGCTGACCGCGGGCGCCTTAACGGCCGGGCCGGCGCTTGCGCAGCAATCCAAGGTCGGCGACTGGACCATCGAAAAGCGGACGCAGGATACGCACTGTAATGCGAGCCGCGGCTACAAGGACAAGGACGACGAGAACCGCGACTACGTCATCGTGATCACCTATTCCGAGAAGGCGATCGTCATCGTGATGATCTACGACGGCTGGGAATGGGAGAAGGTCGGCGAGATCCTCCGGGCCGATGTCAGTACCGACGATGCGGACATCATGAAGAAGGCGAAGTGGGAGGTCATGGACAAGACCACCGTGCGCGGCATCTTCGAGTACGACCAGTCGATGATGGACCGCCTGTCGAAGGCAAAGCGCCTCACGCTCGACTTCGAGGACGATGACGACGACAGTATCGAGATGCAGGTCCCGCGTGCCGGCGAAGCGCTGGCGGCGTTGAAGTTCTGCGAGGAGAACCGGAAATAGGTTGCCGGTGCCGGCCGTGAAGGCGGCAAGACGGCGGCCTTGAAGTCGATCGCAGCGAGCAGGCGCGTGACTCTTCGCACACAGTCCGCGCGCTGTTCGCATTTATCCTAGTCTTTGGCGAAACCGTCCAAGCCGCCCCCTGCGGTTGACGTTACGCAAGGACGATGTTCGATATTCCAGCATCCAGCTGCAACGTATTTTCAGTGTCGAAGGCGGCAATTGACCGGCCCGTCTTCTCCGCCAGTTCCCGGATCGCGGGCCCTTCGTCTCGCGCGGGCTACACGCAGATCGCGTCGTCCGCCCGATGACGACCCACCAGGCAAATCGGTTCTCGTCCCTCATCGGCGAGATCTACGATGCGGCGATCGACCCCGCATTGCGCAGCAGCGCGCTGGAGCAGGTTGCGCATTTCGTCGGCGGTTGTGCCGCGATGATCGTCTCCAGGGATACGGCGCGGCTCTCGATCGAGATTCACCAGCATTTCGGAACCGATGCCCGCTTCCGCCAGCTCTACCGTGACCGCTATGTGGAGCTCGACCTTCTGCTCGATCGTCATCTCAATCTCGCCCCCGAGCAGACGATCGGCGTGACCGACATCATGCCCCATGAGGAATTTCTGGCGACGAGCTTCTATCGCGAATGGGTGGAACCGCAGGGGGCGATAGACCTCGCGACCATCGCGCTGGAGAAGACGGCCGCCCGCACCACGATCCTCCAGGTGTTGCGCCATCGCTCCCGTGGAACCGTCGACGACGCGATGCGTGAGCGCATGCGGCTGCTCGCTCCGCACATTCAGCGATCGCAGATCATGGGCCGGCAGATTCGGGCTCGTTCGCATACGGTAGACGATCTCGCCGATGTTCTCGACGGATTGAACACGGCGATCTGCCTGCTCGACGCAGACGGCCGGGTTGTCCATGCCAACGCGGCGTGCCGTCAGCTGTTCGCCGATGCCAATCTGCTCGCGATGGTCGGCGACAGGATCGTGGCCCGCAACACCCAGACCGACAAAATATTCCGCGGCTTGTGCGAAATCGATGGAGGGCCCCGTCGTCAGATCGAGCTTGCGACATCGGCCGATGGACAGCATTATCTGCTTCATGCCGTTCCGCTGAAGCGGGATCGCAGTCTGCCACGGGATATCGCAGCCACGATGCTCTTCGTTCAAAGAGCTTCCATGCTGCCGTTACTCGCAGCCGACGCGATCGCAGCAGCGTTCAGGCTGACGCCATCCGAACTGCGCGTGCTGATGGCAATCATCGAGATTGGCGGCGTTCCCGACATCGCCGCAAAGCTCGGCATTGCCGAGACGACGGTAAAAACGCATCTCGGCCGTTTGTTCGAGAAGACGGGCGCCGGCAGGCAGGCCGATCTGGTGAAGATCGCCGCAGGCTTTGCCGTGCCCTTCGCGCGGCGGATGAGCGGAGATGACAGGGCCACGTGATACGTCGTTGCGTGGCTCGATGTTGCGCGCCGCGCTCTCAATCCATTGTGATGGCGCGGACTCGCGGGTCCTCCGAACGCAGGACGCGAGTCATCCGAGACTTTCGTATATCAGCGCTCCTGAAAAGAAGAGCAGCGTACGCCGCACGAGCATGCCGCGACGGCATCGAACGCGCGTATGAGGAAACGACAGTGTATTGCCGGCCTGCTCGTCGGTTGGAGAGATTGCAGTGAGCAGCATGGGTGATTTTTCCGTTCTCAGTGTTTCAACGAACGAAATTCCAGAAGGCGAGCGTATCTCGATGCTTCGCGATTTCTATTGTCGCGGGGTGCTGAAGGCAGAGGTCGAGGCAAGGGAAGGAAAGCCGGCTGCGGCGAGCTTCACGTCTCACGTCCTGCCGGAGGCCCAGCTGTTGATCGGAGGGTTGTGCGGAGCGCGGGTCATTCGCACCAAGCAACTGGTGGCCGACGGCGATGACAGTCTCGCCCTGATCGTGAACAGGTCCGGCGTCCTCGGGATATCCGAGCGGGGACACGATCTGAGGCTCCATGCAGGCGAGGCGGTCCTGACGAGCGCGGAGGACGTCACGACGTTCGAGCGATTGTTGCTGGGCAGCTGCTTCTCGCTACGCGTGCCGAGACGGGTGCTGGCGCCGATGATCGTGGACGTCGATGATGCCGTGATGCGCGTCATGCCTGAGAGTTCCACCGGGCTCAGGCTGCTGGTCGACTACGCGGCGACGCTGGTGCGGGAGAAGGCGTTTGCGACGCCTGAGCTCCGGCAGCTCGGGGTCGGGCATCTGCACGATCTGCTGGCGCTCGTCCTCGGTGCGACCGGCGAGGTGCGGGAGTTGGCCGGACGGCGCGGCGTCAAGGCGGCCCGGCTCCAGAAAGCGAAAGTCTCGATTGCCAACAATTGCTGGCGGCAGGATCTGTCGGTGGCCTCGGTTGCCCAGGAGCTCGGCGTGACGCCGCGATATCTCCAGCGCCTGTTCGAGGCCGACGGAAAGACCTTCTCGTCCTTCCTGATCGAGCAGCGCGTCAAGCGCGCGCATCGCATGCTGAGGGAACCCGGATACGCCGAACGAACGGTGAGCTCGATCGCCTACGACGTCGGCTTCGGCGATCTCTCGTACTTCAATCGTTGCTTCCGGCGAACCTATAACGCGACGCCGAGCGACATCAGGAGCGGCGAGGTGGCGTGACCACGCGCGACTGAATTCCAGCCATCTGCCGATTTCAATCAGCAAACGGGGATCCGACGTGATCCCTGATTGCGAAACCATGACCCAAGCATTGCGTGCGGCATCCGCAGCCGGAGTATTGAATGCGCCGTTTCTTTTTCGACCTCCTGGTCGGCAATATCGTGAAGATCGATCCCGGCGGCATGGTGTTCGAGCAGACCAGCGCGACCTTCGTCGTTGCCGACGAGATGGCAAGGCATCTGTTCGTCTGGCGCGACGATCTGCGCGATCGCGACGCCTTTATCCGCGTCAGGGACGCTGGCGGGAACGAGATCTACCGCGCGCCGGTCTGGGCGGAGAATTCAGAGAAGGTCGGCTGGGACCGGGCGTAGCTCCTTCGGGGAAGGTGTCGCAATTGCGCACCAGTGCTGCACGAAGCCGCTTCGGTTCGTTGTGAGACAAAATCCGGTCGCATCAGTCCAAGTCGGCGGCGGTGCTCGTCTCTAGCCTGACGCTCTGCGAATCCAAATTCGCGGGAACCGTCCTTCTTCGATCGGAGGAGGTGGACGAGGCATACCTTTGACGAGGGACTGGGAATGATCGGGTTGGGCGGGGACGGCGTGGCCCATTGGCGTTCGCTGTGGCGATCGCTATGGCTCTTGGTGCCAGCCGCGCTGGTCCTCCCGGTGTTGACGAGCGAACCCGCCGTGGCCGCCTGTACCCCGACGGCGCCAGTCAGCAATGCGACGGTGGTGTGTGCCAGTGACACCGACACCCAGCAGGGCAGCGGTACCGGCTACGGTACGAGCGGCGATGACAATAACTCCTACGACATCCGCGCGGGTGTGACCGTCCGCGGAGACGACTTTGGCTTCAAGGTGGGCTTCAACAGCGTTTTCACCAACGCAGGCACGATTAGTGGAACGAATGCGGCGGGTATTACCGGCGGCGACATGACGATCACCAACCTGGAAGGGGCGACGATTGCGGGCTTCAACGCCATTACGCCGACGTCAATCGTCCTCAGCAATGCCGGCACGGTCCGAGGCGAGGACGGGGCAATCGACACCAGCGGCAATGCAACCATCACCAACCTCGGGACGGGCCTGATCACGCAGACCCGAATAACGGGCGCCGCGATTTTCTCCGACCGTCTGGCGACGGTGAACAATTCCGGCACGATTGCCGGCCAGGAGGCCGGGATAAGGGCCAGAGATGTCAATCTGACGAACCTTGCCGGTGGTGCCGTGACCGCCCACGACAATGCGGTGTTCGCCGGTACGTCTGCCGTCATCGACAATGCCGGGACGATCAGCGCCGACGGCAGTACGGGCGTGGCCATCATTGCGGACACGGGAGATGCAACCGTCCGCAACAGTGGTACGATCGGCGGGACCCAGTCCGGCATCAATGCCAGGAACGGTGCGGCGAACGTCCTGAATAGCGGCACGATCACCAGCGGCTCGACCGTCATCTTCGCCACGACGGTCAACGTGACCAATACCGGACAGATCGCAACGACGCTCGGCTTCGGCATGAGCGGCATCACGGTGAATCTCGACAACTCCGGAACCGTCACAGCGGATCGCGGCATCAACGCGATCTTCGGCAACGTCAACAATTCCGGGTCGATCATCGGCCGGAGCGCCGCCGTCAACGCCAACATCGCCAATGTGACGAATACAGGTCTGCTTCAGGGCTCGACCATCAATGGCACCGGCATCTTGACGACCCAGGCGACTGTCAACAATTCCGGAACGATTGTCGGCAGGATCGGCATCGAGTCGAGCGATGGATCGAACATCACGAACTCCGGCACGATTACCGGGGCCGGCGGGGTCGCGATCAAGCTTTCCAACAGGGCGGACACGCTGACGCTGCTGCCGGGCTCGAAGATCAACGGCGTGGTCGATTTCGGCTTCGGCAATGACGTCGTCAACGTCAATTTCGTTCCGCTGAGCAGCCGGGTGTCGTCACTGACGAGCATTCAGCTCCCGACCTTTGTCAACTTCAACGGCATCATCAACACCAACGCCGGAGGCGGGGGCTTCGCCGGCCCGAAGGTCTTTGCCGGCGACATGCTGGCAACCCTCGACCCCACCGCGCTGTCGCAGACCGACCGCACGTTGATGGATTTCACCAGCGGCGTCTCCTCGCTGGTGCAGGGCCGCCTGAGCGGCGGTGCAGGAACGGCCGGCAGCAACATGATGGCGATGGCCTATGCGCCCGAGACGGCGCAGGCCGGGCCCTTCACCAAGGCACCGCGCAGCCTCTGGACCGATCCGGCGCCGATCACGGTGTGGGCCAACAGCTTCGGCGGCCAGCGCATCCAGGACGAGACCGCCTCCACGCTGCGCGCGACCTCGACGGCCTGGGGCGGGGCGATCGGCGTCGATCGCAAGGTGCGGCCGGACTGGCTGGTCGGCGCTTTCCTCGGCGGCGGGCAGGGCGGCCTCTCCGTCGACCTCAACTCGCAGTCGGTCGACACCAATTACGTCTTCGCCGGCGCCTACAGCCGCTTCGAATGGGCCTCGCAGTTCTTCGACTTCACGATCCAGGGCGGCAATGCCGACAACAAATCGCGTCGCCTGGTGCTGAACAATGCCGCGGCGGGCGGCATGGAGACGGCGATCGCGAGCTACAGCGGCTGGTACGTGAGCCCGGAGGTAGCCTACGGCCACCGGCTCAACATCGGCAACGGCTATGTGCTGACGCCGACGGCGCGGCTGCGCTATGTCGCCGGCCGCTTCGACGGTTACAGCGAGCGCGGCTCGGCGCAGGGACTGTCCGTCGGCGGCCGCACGCTGCAGGATTTAGAGGAGCGCGGCGAGGTCGATCTGTCCCGCATCACGGGCCTTGCCGGCGGCGAGCTCAAGGCCAACATCCATGGCGGCGTGATCGCGCTGCAGCGCGCCGGCGACACCGCCATCAACACGGTGCTGCTTGGGCAGAGCCTGTCGTTCGTGACGCCGGGCAGCCGCAGCACGGTCGGTGCCGTCGCCGGCCTCGGCTTCGACTATCGCACCGGGGCCAACGTGTCCGTGTTCGGCGCGGTCGAGGGCGTGATGATGTCCGACCAGAGCCGCACCGGCTCGGCCAAGGGCGGGGTCCGCGTCGCGTTCTGAGCCGGCATCAGCCCTGGCGGCTCGAACACGGTGCGCGCCGGCCGGGTGCCATCCACCCGGCCGGCGCCTCCTCCGATCGGAGGATGTCGCGTGCGTGGGTCGTGTTATTCTCGCCGGCATCGATCATTCAGTGCCATTTCGAGCCATGCACGGACCGCAGAAACTGCCTGACCTCGTCGAGACCATCTACGATGCCGGGATCGATCCGTCCCGCTGGAATGAGGCCGTCGCCGGCATTCGGGATTTCGTCGGCGGCCAGGCCTGCGGCGTGTTTTCGAAGGATTCGATCAGCAAGTTCGGCGTCACCCACTATTATTGCGGAGCCGACCCGCATTTCATCCGGCTCTATGCCGCCACGCATTCGAAGTTCGACCCGCTCAGCGTCCTACCGCCACACGGCAGGGTTGTGAGCGTCCCGGACCTGGTCGAGTTCGCGGAATATCGCAAAGGGCGTTTTTACCAGGAATGGATGCAGCCGCAGGGCTGCAGCGATGCGGCCAATGTCGTGCTCGAGATGTCGAATGCGAACTGCCCCGTGATGATGACCGTGCTGTCGGGCCGCCGCATGGTCGACCGGAGCATGAAGGATCGCCTCTCGCTCCTTGTGCCGCATGCCAGCCGGGCGCTCCTGATCAACCGCGCCATGAGCGCGCAACTGACGCTGGCGACGGCACTGGCCGATGTCCTCGACAATTTGACGGCCGGGATCTTCCTGCTCGATGGCCTCTGCCGGGTGGTGCATGCGAATTCGGCCGGTCACGCTCTTCTCGCGGCCGACGACGTGGTGAGGTCGGTCGCCGGGCAGCTCGTGACCTCCAGCATGGAGGCCAACCAGGCGCTGCGCGAAACGCTCGCGGGCCGCGGCGACCATCTGTTGGTTGCCGCAAGCGGCAATGCGATGCCGCTGCAGTCATCGACGGGCGGGCGCTACGTCGCTCATCTGCTGCCATTGTCATCGGTGCTGCGCAATTGCAGCGAGCGCGTCGTCGACGCAGCCGGCGCGCTGCTCCTGCGCAAGGTGTCGCTCGGCGGCCCGTCATATGGCGAATTGATCGCGCGGACCTTCGATCTGACGCCGGCGGAGCTCCGGGTGTTGCTGTCGATCGTCGAAATCGGCGGCGTCCCGGAGACGGCGGCGGCGCTGGGCATCGCGGAAACCACGGCGAAGACACATCTGCATCGCATCTTCGCCAAGACCGGCGTCAGCCGGCAGGCGGATCTCGTCAAGCTCGCGGCCGGGTTTGCCAACCCGCTCGTCAACTGACCCGCTCAACCGCTGCCGAAGTTGAACCTTTTGGCGCCGTGACAGACTCACGATAGCCCCCGGGCGTGAAGAACATTTCCCCAATCTCCGCGTTTGACCATGGCTCTTCGGATGTCCCGAGTTCCCAAGCATTCCGAGCTGATCGAGAGCATCTACGATGCGGGGCTCCACCCTGAGTTGTGGAGCGATGTCGTGGTCATGCTCAATGCCTTCATCGGCAGCCAGGCCTGCGGCCTGATCTCGAAGGACACGGTCAGCAAGTCGGGCGCGACCCATTATTATTGCGGGGTCGATCCGCACTATATCCAGCTCTATTCCGAAACCTACTCGCGCTACGATCCGCTCGCCCGGCTTCCCCAGTACGGCGAGGTGCGCAACATTCCGGACCTCGTGAATTTCGACGAGTATCGCCGCGGCCGCTTCTACCAGGAATGGCTCCGTCCCCAGGGCTGCGTCGACGTTGCCAACGTCGTGCTGGAGCAGTCGAAGTCGCCGTGCCCGATGTTGATGACCGTCATCCCGGGCAAGGAGATGCTCGATGCCGAGCAACGTGCGCGCATGCGGTCCCTGGCCCCGCATGCGAGCCGGGCGCTGCTGATCAACCGCGCGATCGAGCGGAAGCAGCAGCGCGCGACCGCGCTCGCCGACGTCGTGGATCGGCTGAATGCCGGCGTCATCCTGCTCGATTCGGCCTGCCGCATCGTCCACAGCAATCCGGCCGCGGAGACGATCCTCGCGGCCGACGACGTCCTGCGTTCCATGGCGGGCCGGCTCGTGACGAGATCCTCCGAGGCGAATCTCGCCTTGCGCAACATCTTCCGTGATCCGGCAGAGGTGGCCGTCGCGGCGGCAATGGGTCGGAAGATCCCTCTGATGGCGCATGACGGATCGCACTACGTCGCGCATGTGATTGCATTGCCGTCGCTGCTGCGCGACGGCGCAACAGAGCGCACATCGGCGGTCGGGGCCTTGCTCGTCTGGAAGGCGGAACTCGACAGTCGCTCATGCGCCGGCCTGATCGATCGCACGTTCGAGCTGACGCCGGCGGAGCTGAGGGTCTTGCAGTCGATCGTCGAGGTCGGCGGTGTTCCGGAGACCGCGGTGGCATTGGGGATCGCCGAGACGACGGTGAAAACGCATCTGCATCGCGTCTTCGCCAAGACCGGTGTTTCGCGCCAGGCCGATCTCGTCAAGCTCGCCGCGGGATTTTCCAATCCGCTCCTGCATTGATGCGCGTCGGGCCCGCACTCGCATCGCCGTAGCGCGCGACAGGTTCAAGCCGAAGACATCATGATGAAGTGACCACGCGTCATTCGATCGAATGACGCGTTTTTTTGCGTTCTCATTTAGTGAATCGTCACACGATTTCTTGTTCGACCGATCAGCTCTTCTGTGAAGCAACTCACAGCGGGTTGGAGTGAAGCCAACCATTCTCTCGGACAGGTTGAGAGGAGGTCGTCATGCGAAGGACGTCATTTGCCATGGCCGACAAGTTCCGCGACATCGTCGCTCGCGTCGGCGCCGTGTTTCACGAGCAGCGCAAGATCGAGGCGCAGCGCGCATTGCGGCGCTATCACCATTTGCTGGCCCGGCCGGACGAGACATTGCCTTTGAACGAAACCATTTCGGTCAGCAAGCAAGAGGATATTTCGAGAAATGCCCACGGAATTGATGCGTGCGAACACGCTCCCGGCCACCCGGCCTTCGAGCGCGCGTAATTTCAACATCGTTGCAATCGTGCTGACCGCAGCACTCGTCGCTCTTCAACTGGTTGGCCTCGCGATTCTGGAACGGTCCCACGCCCACGCGATGCACGTGTCGTTGCCGAGCGAGGCGGCCGTCTGCCCCGAAGGCGTCAATGCCGACGCTCCGCAGATTCCCTACGATTGACCGGAGGACGGTCCGTGCCTGATGTCGCAACTCTGATTCTGCTGAGTGTTGCCGTGTTCGCCGGCGCCTTCGTCTCCGGGCTCTCCGGCTTTGCGTTTTCGGCCGTGGCGGGCGCGATCCTGCTGCGCGTGTTTCAGCCGCTCGAGGCCGTGCCGCTGATGATGGCCTGCAGCATCGGCGTGCAGGCGACCAATCTGTGGGCGCTCCGGCGCAACATCCGCTGGGAAGGCAGCCTGATGCTGATCGTCGGCGGATTGATCGGCGTTCCCATCGCGATCTCGCTGCTGCAGTCGACGGATACGCATCTGCTGCGGCGCGGCTTCGGCATCGTCGTCGCGCTGTATGCCGCCTACATGCTGTTGCGGCCGACGCTGGTGACCGCCGGCGAAGCCGTGGGCCGCCACTGGGTCGCGCTGATCGGGTTCGGAGGAGGGCTCGTCGGCGGCCTGACGGCGATGCCGGGCGCCGTTCCGACGATCTGGTGCGACATGCGCGGCATGCCCAAGAGCGAGCAGCGCGGTCTCGTGCAGCCCTTCATCGCGGTGATGCAGCTCTTCGCCATCGTGCTGCTGGTCGGGCACCAGAACCTGTCGTCGAAGGTGTTCGTCGACCTCGCGGTCAGCCTGCCGGCGCTGTTCGCCGGCTCTGCGCTCGGCGTGATCGCCTTTCACCGCGTCAACGAGACGATCTTTCGCAAGACCGTGCTCGTTCTGCTGCTGATCTCGGGGATTTCCCTGATCTAGTGCCCCGCACTCTGGACCGGCGCCGCGCTGATGTCGCTGCCGTGATGCACCAGCGGCTTGTTGCCGGTGATGGTTCGCAGCAGCACGTAGAACACCGGCGTCAGGAACAGGCCGAACACGGTGACGCCGATCATGCCGGAGAACACGGCGACGCCCATGGCGCGCCGCATCTCCGAGCCCGCGCCGGTCGAGAGCACCAGCGGCAGCACGCCCATGATGAACGCCATCGAGGTCATCAGGATCGGTCGCAGCCGCAGGCGGCTCGCCTCGATCGCGGCCCGGATCGGCGTGCGCCCGGCGAATTCGAGCTCGCGCGCGAATTCCACGATCAGGATCGCGTTCTTGGCGGAGAGGCCGACGAGAACGATGAGGCCGATCTGGGTGAAGACGTTGTTGTCGCCCTTGGAGATCCAGACGCCGAACATCGCAGCGAGCAGGCCCATCGGCACGATCATGATGATCGAGAGCGGCAGCGTCAGGCTCTCGTAGAGCGCCGCCAGCACCAGGAACACCAGCAGGATCGCCAGCGGGAACACCCAGATGCCGGAATTGCCGGCGATGAACTCCTGATAGGTCAGGTCGGTCCATTCGAAGGCAAAGCCCGGCGGCAGCACCTCGGCCGCGATTCGCGTTGCAGCCTCCTGCGCCTGGCCCGACGAGAAACCGGGCGCGGCCGCCGCGTTGATGTCGGATGACAGGAATCCGTTGTAGCGGATCGCGCGCTCCGGCCCTGCGCTCTGGCGGATCGTGAGCAGCGCCGACAGCGGCACCATGTCACCGGAGGACGAGCGCACCTTCAACTGCCTGATGTCGTCAGCACGCGCGCGGAACGGCGCATCGGCCTGGACTCGGACCGAATAGGTGCGGCCAAACTTGTTGAAGTCGTTGACGTAGTAGGAGCCGAGGTAGATCTGCAGCGTGTTGAACACCTCCGTCACGGGCACGCCGAGCTGCAGCGCCTTGGTGCGGTCGATGTCGGCGAACAGCTGGGGTACGTTGACCTGGAAGCTCGAGAACACGCCGGCGATCTCCGGCGCCTTCTGCATCGCCGCCATGAAAGCGTTGGTCGCCTGGTTCAGTGCGTCATAACCGAGGCCGGCGCGGTCCTCGATCTGCAGCTTGAAGCCGCCGATGGTGCCGAGACCGTTGACCGGGGGCGGCGGAAACATGGCGATGAAGGCTTCCTGGATGCCGGCGTACTTCTTGTTGAGATCGGCCGCGATGGCATTGCCGCTCAGGGCCGGGCTCTTGCGTTCGTCGAACGGTTTCAGCGTCGAGAACACGATGCCGGCGTTGGACGAGTTGGTGAATCCGGAGATCGACAGGCCGGGAAAGGCGACAGAACTCTCGACACCGGGCTGGGTCAGCGCGATGTCGCTCATCTTGCGGATCACCTCCTCGCTCCGGTCGAGCGTGGCGCCGTCGGGCAGGCGGGCAAAGCCGACCAGATATTGCTTGTCCTGGCCCGGCACGAATCCACCAGGCACCTGCTGGAACAGGAAGGCCGTGAGGCCGACCAGCACGACATAGAGACCCATGACGGCGGCCTTGGCCGAGATCACCCTGGTGACGCTGCCGCTGTAGTTCTCCGAGGAGCGGGTGAAGGCCTTGTTGAAGCCGCGGAAGAACCAGCCAAGGCCCTTTTCCATAATGATCGTCAGCCGGTCTTTCGGCTCGTTGTGGCCCTTGAGCAGCAAGGCCGACAGGGCAGGCGACAGGGTCAGCGAGTTGACGGCCGAGATCACGGTCGAGATCGCGATCGTCAGCGCGAATTGCTTGTAGAACTGTCCGGTGAGGCCGGAGATGAAGGCGAGCGGCACGAACACCGCGATCAGCATCATGGCGATCGCGATGATCGGGCCGGAAACCTCGCGCATGGCCTGATAGGTGGCATCGCGCGGCGACAGCCCGCCCTCGATGTTGCGTTCGACGTTCTCGACCACGACGATGGCGTCGTCGACGACGATGCCGATCGCGAGCACGAGGCCGAACAGGCTGAGCGCGTTGATGGAGAAGCCGAACACGTGCATCACCGCAAACGTGCCGACGATCGACACCGGCACGGCCAGCAGCGGAATGATCGAGGCTCGCCAGGTCTGCAGGAACAGGATCACCACCAGCACCACCAGCGCGATCGCCTCCAGCAGGGTGTGGATCACCGCCTCGATCGAGGAGCGCACGAACTGGGTGGGGTCGTAGACGATCTGGTAGGACACGCCTTCCGGCATGTTCTTCTTGATTTCGGCCATGGTGGCGCGGACGTTGTCGGAGATCTGCAGCGCGTTGGAGCCGGGCGCCTGGAAGATCGGGATCGCGACCGCCTGCTTGTTGTCGAGCAGCGAGCGCAATCCGTATTCGGACGCTCCCAGCTCGATGCGCGCGACGTCGCGCAGGCGAACGACTTCGCCGCGTGTCCCCGTCTTCACCACGATATCCCCGAACTGCTCCTCGTTGGCGAGGCGTCCTTCCGCATTGACGGAGAGCTGCAGGTCGATCCCCCTGACGTTCGGGGAGGAGCCGACCACGCCGGCGGCGGCTTCGACGTTCTGCGCCTGAATCGCCTTCACGATGTCGCTGGCGGTCAGCCCGTGCTCGGCCGCCTTCTGCGGATCGACCCAGACCCGCATCGAATAGTCGCCCGCACCATAGAGCTGGACGTCGCCGACGCCGTCGATCCGCGCCAGCCGGTCCTTGACGTTGAGCACCGCATAGTTGCGCAGATACGTCATGTCGTAGCGGCCGTTGGGCGACAACAGATGCACGACCATGGTGAGGTCGGGGGAAGACTTCTTGGTGATGATGCCGAGCTGGCGCACCACGGCCGGCAGCCGCGGCTCGGCCTGCTGCACGCGGTTCTGCACCAGCTGCGTCGCCTTATCAGGGTCGGTGCCGAGCCGGAACGTCACCGTCAGCGTCATCGCGCCGTCGGTGGTCGCCTGGCTCGACATGTAGAGCATGTTCTCGACGCCGTTGATCTGCTCCTCGATCGGCGTCGCCACCGTTTCCGCGATCACCTTGGGGTTCGCGCCGGGATAGGTCGCACGCACCACGACGGAGGGCGGCACGACATCGGGATATTCCGAGATCGGCATCGCGAACAGCGAGATCAGGCCTGCGAGAAAGATCAGGACCGACAGCACGCCGGCGAAAATCGGACGATCAATGAAGAACTTTGAGAGATTCATGGCCTTGCCCCTGGGCAATATCTTTGTCGTCTCCCGACAGCTCCGCCGTCATTCCGGGGCGCGAAGCGCGAACCCGGAATCCAGAGGCGATGTGCTCGGAGTTTCGTAGCTCGTTCGTTCCGGGCGCGCGGCCCGGAGCGAGGTAACTAGCGTTGCACCACATCCTGGTTGCTGTGGTTGGACGCCTGCTGCCCGCGCGCGCCCATCGCCGCGACCTCCGTCTTCAGCAGGGCTCCGGGACGCACGCGTTGCAGACCGTTCACGACGATGCGGTCGCCGGGCTTCAGACCCGCGGTGACGATGCGCAACCCGTCCACGGCGCCGCCGAGCGTGACCGGCCGGTACACCGCGCGGCTGTCGTCGCCGACCGCCATCACGAACTTCTTGTCCTGGTCGGTGCCGATCGCGCGCTCGTCGATCATCACGAGCGTCTGCTGCTTCGGCTGGCCCATGCGCACGCGGGCGAACTGGCCGGGGATCAGCCGCCCGTCCTCGTTCCGGAACACCGCGCGGACACGGATGGTGCCGCTCTGGCCGTTGACCTGGTTGTCGATGAGCTGGATGTGGCCTTTCGCCGAGAGGCCGCCGGAGGTCGCCATCTCCACCGGGATCTGGTCGAGATTGCCGCGGTGGCCCGAGGCGTCCGCGATCGCGTTCAGCGCATGCAGCACGACTTCTTCGTCCGCATCGAAGGAGGCGTAGATCGGATTGACCGAGACCAGCGAGGTCAGCACCGGGGAGGCGGTGCCGGCGGCGACGAGATTGCCGACGGTGACCTCGATCTTGCCGACGCGGCCGTCCACGGGCGCGCGCACCTCGGTATAGTCGAGATTGAGCTTGGCGGTCTGGAGCGTCGCCTCGGCGGCCTTCACGTTGGCGATCGCTTCGCGATTGGCATTCTCGCGCTGATCGAAATCGCGACGGGTCACGACGGCGTTGCCGACGAGCTGCGCGCCGCGCTCGACTTCGCTGTTGGTGAACACCACGCGCGCCTTCGCCGCTTCGAGCTGGGCCGCGGCCTTGTCGACTTCGGCCGCGTAGGGGGCAGGGTCGATCTTGAACAGGACGTCGCCGGCCTTCACCAGCGCGCCCTCGGTGAAGTTGGCAGACAAGATCGCGCCGGCGACTCGCGGGCGCAGCTCAACGCGATGGACGGCCTCGAGCCGGCCGGAGAAATCGTCCCACAGCGCGGTCTGCTTCGGTTCGATCAGCGCGACGGTGACGGGGACGGCCTGTTCAGCCGCGGCGGCGGTCGCCGTGGCCTGGGCGGCATGGAAGTAGCGGCCGGTCGCGATCGAGCCCGCGGCGGCGAGGGCGCCGACAATGGCGACGCCGCCGAGAAGGCGGCGGAAACGGCCGGCGGAAGATGTTTCTTGGGAGGGGGGCATTTGCGCGCTCCAGATATGTAGTGTTCACTACAAATGTGGAGCTGGATACCGCAGCGCAAGATACTTATGTATCAATCGCTAAGAAAAATGTACGTCGATACCGCGACAATTGGAAGACACAAGAAAAAGAAAGTTAGAACAAATAGATAGGGACCGGCGTTAGGCTGACACCGCCGGCCGCTTCCGAGGAGACAGGCACATGCGCATGGGACGCCCCCGCGAGTTCGACGCCGAAACGGCGTTGGACCAGGCGATGGAAGTGTTTTGGCGCCATGGCTATGAGGGCGCCACCATCGCCCAGCTGACCGAGGCCATGGGCATCAATCCCCCCAGCCTCTATGCCTGCTTCGGCAACAAGGAAGGCCTGCTGAAGGCCGCGCTCGACCGTTACACCAAATTGCGCGGCGCCTGGATGGACGAGGTGGTCGCGGCCCGCACCGCGCGCGACGTCGCCGAGCGGATGCTGATGGGCATCGCCGACAAGCAGACCGATCCCGCCAATCCGCCCGGCTGCCTGCTCGTGCAGGGCGGCATCGCCTGCGGCACCGGTTCCGAGAACGTCCCCTTCGAGCTCGCCGCCCGCCGCGCCCAGAACGAGGACCAGCTTCGCGACCGTTTTGTTCGCGCCAAGGCGGAAGGTGATCTCAAGTCGACGTCAGATCCCGCCGCGCTCGCGCGCTACGTCTCGGCGGTCGCGGTCGGCATGGGGGTGATGGCATCCTCGGGCGCGGACCGCGAAGCGTTGCGGCAGGTGGCTGATGTCGCGGTGCAGGCGGTCGAGGCGCAGTCGACTGAGGTCCCTGCTGCCTCGTGATGGCTCACGATTTTCTTCGCGGCTTAGCTGATAATGCCGCCACCTCGCGCAAGTGAGCTGAGCGTAGGCGCGCCTTTGAGCATATCCTTCATAGGACACCGATCTTCCACCATGGTCACTCGAACGGGCCACGATTGGAAGGCGGGCTCTACAGCGTGCATCTAGGAACGGGTCAGGTAACCTAAAGTAGAATTAGTTTGCCGCGTCATTCCGAGTAGATTCGGTGCCGGTCCTTTCCTATTCAAGTCATTTTCCGAACCATTTATTTGGGTGAGAATCCTATGAGCAATGGAGCCGATTCCCAGTTCGATATTGAACGAGAGAAGCTTAGCGTAGAGCGCTACAAGTCCAAGCTGGACTTTTGGAAATTTGTGCTTGGCAGTGTGTGTGCGGCTATTGCAATCGCAGCAATTCCACCCTCATTCCAGCTTGCCACAGCGTTTCTTGAGAGTGTGAGAAGCGATAAGGATCGACAAGTTAAGCAACAGGAATTTCGGGACGGCTATATCAAAGACTTCCTTAACAACGCGCTGAATCAGGATATCGAACTTCGGATCCGCTTCGCACAATATTTTGCTTTTGTCTCCGCCGACACCTTTCGTAAGGGGTGGAATGACTATCGCAGCGAGTTGCAGAAACAACGGGACGATATCCGCAAGGATATCGACCAAATGGAAGGCGATTGGCTGAAGGCCGTTCGAGCCAAGGAGCCTGATGATCTGCGAATAGAGCATCTCGAGCGCCGCTTAAAATGGGCTTATGCTGAGGTAGGATACGTCGAGAAGGATCGAAGTGCCTCGATCAATCCGCGCGCCAAGGTACAAGTGCCGGAATTGCCATCCGACAAGAACATTCAAGCCGCCAATTATCGCGTATTTGTTCAATTTGCCGGTGTCATCACTCGTGACGAGATGCGAGTCATGATGCGTAAATTGGGCGATGTTGGTTGGAATGTTCAGGGCGCTGAACTCGGTGGCGAACGTACCCCGGCTGCCGCAGGGCTACAAGAAGTGCGCTTTTCGGACGCGGTTGATGAAGCGGCGGCAAGAGTACTCGCGCAAGCCGTACAAGCTTCCAGCATAGTCTCCCGACCGGTTGTTGCGAAACTCAGCTCGGGAGTGCCAAAGGGCGCTCTTGAGGTTTGGATTAGCAGATAGTTGGTCGGAATAATCCTGCCGCAGGGCAGGGCCTGGAAAGGCGCTGTCCTTGGTGGCAAGTGTGGCCGTGCCGGTGGTTGAGGCGCAGTCGACTGAAAGAACGTGACGACTATTAGCGTCGTCCCCTCTCATGTTGCGGTTATTTGGCAGGCAGCGACGGCGGCGCGACGAAGCCGCCGAACTCGCGTTCGATCAGCTCGGCGAGCGCGATCGTCGTGCGGTCCTCCAGATATGGTCCGATGATCTGGACGCCGATCGGAAGGCCGGTGGGCGTGCGCTCGATCGGAACGGCGGTCGCCGGCAGTCCGCAGGTCGAGGCGGGGTCGGCCCAGATGAAGCACGCATCGGAGTAATTGTAGAGCTTGCCGTCGATGTCGAGCTGCCGCGCCTCGAACGGCTCGGAATGGTCGTGCGGAAAGGCCGGCACGGTGGCGACGGGATAGATCACCACGTCGAACTCGCGGAAGAACTGCTGCCAGCGTTGCTGCAGCTGCAGCCGGGCCGCGTCGGCTGCGAGCCATTCACGATGGAGCATGCCCCAGCCGCGGGCACGTTCGGCCTGCAGGCTGCGGTCGTCGGGTGAGAGTGCCGCGGCAAGGCCTTGCGCTTCGGCGAGCGCGGCGGGTGTCAGGCGCGGGCTTCGCGCGCCGTTGAGCAGCCTCATGTAGAGCCGCGCGGAGTCCGCAAGATCAGGCAGCGAGGCGCTGGCACGCGCGACATGAGCGCCCGATCTGCCTAGCCGGTCGGCCAATCGTCCGATGGCAGAACGTACGGCGTCACCTGTCGGCATCAGCGGATGCGTATCGATCACGAGGATCCTGAAATCCCTGAGATCGGCATGGCGAGGGGCGGGCAGTGCGAGCCGATAGCCGACCCCATCGCGCAGCTCGTCGGGGCCGGCGATGACGTCGAGCGACAGGGCAAGATCCGAGGCCGTGCGCGCCATCGGCCCAAGGACGGCGAGATCGCCCTGGCCGGGAACAGGCGGCGCCGGCGGCAGGTTGTATCCCCGCAGCGGCACCAGGCCAAGGCTCGGCTTGTGCCCGAACACGCCGCAGAAATGCGACGGGACCCGGATCGAGCCGCCGATATCCGAGCCGATCGAGAGCGGGCCGAAGCCTGCGGCGAGCGCCGCGCCCGATCCGCCCGAGGAGCCGCCGGGCGACCGGTCGAGATCCCATGGATTCCTGGTCGTGCCATAGATCTCGTTGTAGCTCTGGAAATCCCTGAGGCCGATCGGGATGTTGGTCTTGCCGATGATGATGGCGCCCGCCGCCTTCAGCCGCGACACGACGAGAGCGTCCTCGGGTGGCTGAAAATCCCTGAAATGCGGAAAGCCCCAGGTCGTCGGCAGGCCCGCGACGTTGAACGGCTCTTTCATGGTGACGGGGATGCCGAGCAACGGCCGCCGTTCGCCGCGGCCAAGCGCGGCATCGGCAGCGCGCGCGGCGTCTCTGGCGCGATCGAAATCGCGAACGATGATGGCGTTGATCTTGCCATCCAGCGCCTCGATGCGCGCGATGGTGTGTTCGAGCAACTCCGACGCCGACATCTTGCGAGCGTGCAGGGCGCCGAGAAGGGCGCTGATCGGGCCGTAGTCCAAGTCAGCAGCGTCCGCGGCTCTTTGCATGGGACCTCCATCTCGCGATCCGAAACAGTCGTGCCTTCCGGTCGGTTAATGGATCCGGACGAAGGCAACTCGATATGGCGATCGTGCAATCGTGCCGCTGTTTTGCCCGACGTGTCAAACGCGGCATCAGGCTCGGCCGCACGCAGGAAAATTCTTCAATGATTTGTACTTTGCATGGGGTTGTTTTCGCATTTCTTGTTTGAGAGGTGGCAGCCTGAGCATCAGCGGCCGGAAACGGATCGATACGCTCGCCCCTAAGAGTTTCTACACACAGTTCTGGCACCCTCCGCCCGTCAATCCGCAACCCGCATCGGCGCCTCTCATTGCGCGCACGAAAAGACGAGGCCCGCGGAAATCGAGGGGGCGTAAAAGCCATGACTGCACTTGCTTCGGACGCCGGTCGCGCGAGGGGTGGGATCGTGACGATCCTGTTGTGCGTCGTGCCGTTCAGTCAGATTCCGCTCGATGCCTATACGCCCGGCCTGCCGCAGATGGTGGTGGATCTCGCAACCGATTCCGCCTCGATGCAGAACACCGTCACCGCCTACATGCTCGGCATGAGTCTGGCGCTGGTGCCCGTCGGCATCGCCTCCGACACGCTCGGCCGCCGCAACGTCCTGCTCGCAGGCCTGTCCATGCTGATCGCAATGAGCATCGCCTGTGCGCTCGCCACCAGCGCCTCGCTGCTGCTCGGCTTGCGCTTCCTGCAAGGCATTGGCGGCTGCACCTGCCTCGTCGTCGCCTATGCTGTTGCGGCCGACTGCTTTCGCGGTCGTGAGCTCACGGCGATCTCCGGCCTGCTTGGCGCCGCCTGGGGCCTCGCGCCTGTGCTTGCGCCAGCGGCCGGCGGCTTCATCGTCGAGCTGACGTCCTGGCGCGGTGTCTTCGTCATCATTGCCATCGCTGCGGCCATCGTTGCCGCGATCGTCGTATGTCTCCTGCCCGAGACGCTGCCCGCTAATCGGCGCGCACCGTTCAATCCGCGCCGCACGGCCGGCATCCTGCGCGAGGCGCTGGTCCGCCCGGGCTTCCTCGCTTTCGTGCTGGTGTTCGCCGCCGCGGCGAGCGCGCAGCTTGCCTTCGGCGTCGTCGCGCCGTTCTTCTATCAGACTGGCCTCGACTACTCCGCGGCGGTCTACGGCCTGGTCGCGCTGGGCCTTGGCGGCGTCAATCTCGCCGGCGAGCTCGGCTGCGCGCACTTCGCGCGCCTCGTGCCGGCCCGCATGCTCGGCTTCGGCGCCTTCGCGCTGTTTCTCGCAGGCTCAGCGGTTCTGACCGCAACCGGCCTGATCTTCGGTCTCGATGTCGCGTCGATCACGATCGGCGGCGCGCTGGTGCTCGGCGGCTGCGGCGTGCTGTGCCCGATGATGTACGGCATGGCGCTCGGCCTGTTCGAGCGCGACCACGGCCTGATCGGCGGTCTCATCAGCGCGCTCTGCTATCTCGCGGTCAGCGGTGCCATGGCGATCGCGGCGGTGCTGCCTGAGGCCACGCAGGCGCCGATCGGATGGCTTTATCTCGGCCTCTGCGCCATTGCGGGCGTGCTGCTCGCGATCTCATTGCCTTCGGCGCGGCACGCCGCACAGACTTAAGGAAGGAACCAATTCATGACCACCGTCGGTATTCGCGGCACGTTCTTCGATTTCGTCGACGATCCCTGGAAGCACGTCGGCAACGAACAGGCCGCTGCACGCTTCCATCAGGATGGTCTCATGATCGTCACCGACGGCGTGATCAAGGCGTTCGGTCCGTATGAGAAGATCGCCGCTGCGCATCCCGGCGTGGCGATCACTGATATCAAGG
The DNA here is from genome assembly GCF_002531575.1 of Bradyrhizobium sp. Y36. Lineage (GTDB taxonomy): Bacteria > Pseudomonadota > Alphaproteobacteria > Rhizobiales > Xanthobacteraceae > Bradyrhizobium. The sequence goes on from NZ_NWTI01000009.1 coordinate 112,225, forward strand.
ACCGCATCATCGTCCCGGGCTTCATCGACGGTCATATCCACCTGCCGCAGACCCGCGTGTTGGGTGCCTATGGCGAGCAGCTCCTGCCGTGGCTTCAGAAGTGGGTCTATCCGGAAGAGCTCAAATACCGCGATCGCAACTACGCGCGCGAGGGCGTGAAGCGCTTTCTCGATGCGCTGCTGGCGTCCGGCACCACCACCTGCCAGGCCTTCACCAGCTCCTCGCCGGTTTCGACCGAGGAGCTGTTCGAGGAAGCTGCACGCCGCAACATGCGCGTCATCGCAGGCCTCACCGGCATCGATCGCAACGCGCCGGCCGATTTCATCGATACGCCCGAGAATTTCTACCGCGACAGCAAGCGGTTGATCGCGCAATACCACAACAAGGGGCGCAACCTCTACGCCATCACGCCGCGCTTTGCCTTCGGTGCCTCGCCGGAGCTCTTGAAGGCGTGTCAGCGCCTCAAGCACGAGCATCCGGACTGCTGGGTCAACACCCACATCTCCGAGAACCCCGCCGAATGCAGCGGCGTGCTGGTCGAGCATCCGGACTGCCAGGATTATCTCGGCGTCTACGAGAAGTTCGACCTGGTGGGGCCGAAATTCTCCGGGGGCCATGGCGTCTATCTTTCGAACAGCGAGTTCCGCCGCATGTCGAAGAAGGGCGCCGCGGTGGTGTTCTGTCCGTGCTCGAACCTGTTCCTCGGCAGCGGCCTGTTCCGTCTCGGCCGCGCCACCGATCCCGAGCATCGCGTCAAGATGTCGTTCGGCACCGACGTCGGCGGCGGCAACCGCTTCTCGATGATCTCCGTGCTCGACGACGCCTACAAGGTCGGCATGTGCAACAACACGCTGCTCGACGGCAGCATCGATCCCACCCGCAAGGATCTCGCCGAAGCCGAGCGCAACAAGCTCTCGCCCTATCGCGGCTTCTGGTCGATCACGCTCGGCGGTGCCGAAGGCCTCTACATCGACGACAAGCTCGGCAATTTCGAACCCGGAAAGGAGGCCGATTTCGTCGCGCTCGATCCGAACGGCGGGCAGATCGCGCAGGCGTGGCACCAGTCGCTGATCGCCGACGGCGGCGGTCCGCGCACGATGGATGAGGCCGCGAGCATGCTGTTCGCCGTCATGATGGTCGGCGACGACCGCTGCGTCGACGAGACCTGGGTGATGGGCAAGCGTCTCTACAAGAAGAGCTGAGACAGCAGCTCATGAGTGCATCTGCGGATCCAGCCGGCCAACCGGTCGCTCTCGTCATCCAGCGCCGGATCGCGGACGACGGCTTCGCCGCGTTCGTGCGCTGGAATGGCGAGGTCGGCGAGGTGCTGAAGGCATGGCCAGGCTTCCTCAGCCAGGAGGTCGTGCCGCCGCAGCCGCCGGCGCATGTGGACTGGGTGACGATCGTGCGTTTCGCCAGCCCGGCCGCCGCGCGCGCCTGGCTTCAGAGCGAGGCGCGGGCCAAGCTGATCGGAGAGGTGCAGCGCTATTTCGTCGGTTCCGAGGATGTCCACATCCTGCCTGACAGCGGTGTCCAGCGCGACAGTGCAGTGTCCGCCGTCATCTCCTTCAAGGTCCCCGAAGGGCTCGAGGATGCGTTCCTGAAATGGCAGCAGCGCATCCAGGCCGCCGAAGCCGAGTTCAAGGGGTTTTTGCGCCACAAGATCGAGCGGCCGATTCCGGGGCTGCATGACGAATGGATCGTCATCCTGTCGTTCGACTCGGATGCCAGCCTCAACGCATGGCTTGACTCGCCCGTGCGGCAGACGCTGCTCAGCGAAGGCGAGCGTTTCAATGCCGGCATGAACGTGAAGCGCGCGAGCTACGGCTTCAATTTCTGGTTCCCGTCTGGCAAGACGCAGTCGCCGGAGCAAGGTCCGGACTTCATCTGGAAGAGCAACCTGATCGTCCTCCTCGTGCTCTATCCGGTGGTCTACCTCTGGGGCATTTTCGTCAGCGGGCCGCTGATCGACAGCCATGGCGTGCCGGTCTGGCTGTCGCTCTTCGTCGGCAATCTCGTCAGCACCCAGCTGCTCGGCTGGTGGCTGGTGCCTGCCGCCTTCAAGGCACTCGACTGGTGGATCGCGCCGAAGGCGGCGGTCAGTCGCCAGATCGCGGGCTACGCACTCCTTGCGGTGCTCTATGCCGCCTCGATGGGCCTGTACGCGCTGCTGCTTGCGTGGCATTGGGGACGGTAAGGCCGTCCACCGTGCTGTCGCGGAGAGGGGCGGCCGCTGGACATCGACGACCATGTTCGCCCTGACATTTCTCGGCACCTCGGCAAGCGTTCCTTCGGCGGAACGCAACCATCCAGCCCTGCTGATCGAGGCGGCCGGCCAGCGCATGCTGGTCGATTGCGGCGAGGGCACGCAGCGCCAGCTGCTGCGCAGTGGCGCCGGCTTTCGACGGCTCGACCGCATCCTGCTGACGCATGCCCATCTCGACCACGTGCTCGGCATCCCCGGCCTGTTCTCGACGCTGCGCTTGCGGCAGGGCGCCGAGGTGATGACGGTTCACGGCGGCCCGGCCACGCTCGACACCGTCATCCAGATGCTGGCAGGCTTGTGGGGCGCGGGCAGAGCGCCGCTTCCGGTGGAATTCGTCGCCTTGGCCGCGGGACGCCTCATCGATGCCGGCGACTTCGTCATCGATTGCTTTCCGGTCCGCCATCGCGACACCGACAGTTTTGGGTTCGTGTTCCAAAGCCCCTCACGCCGTCACCTTCGGCCGGATCGGCTCGCGGCGCTGGGCGTTCCTGACGGTCCCCTGCGCGGCGAGTTGGCCGCGGGCCGAGCCATCGTGATCGAGGGCGATCGAACGATCGATCCGGAAGACGTCCTGGGGCCGCCGAGCGGCGGCAAGAAGCTCGTGGTGATCGGTGACCTCGAGACCACCGACGGTCTGTCGAATGACGTCGCTGGCGCCGATTTGCTGGTGATCGAGGCAACCTTCCTCGATCGCGACGCCGCAACCGCGCGGGATTACGGCCATCTCACCGCGGCAGAGGCTGCGTCCTTTGCAGCCGCGAACGGCGTCCGCCAGCTCGTGCTGACCCATATGTCCGGACGTTACGAGGACGCCGAGATCCTGGCCGAGGCGGTGAGGATTTTTCCGAACACTGAGATCGCCGCCGATTTCGATCACATCGTGGTCTAGTCGCGCCCGCCCGTGCTCAGCTCGTCAATCCCGACTTGATCGCGAGATCCTGCACCTGGGCTGTCAGCTGCATCAGCCGCGGCAGCGCCTGGTCGCGGAACGCTGCCATGTCCATGCGCACCGCATCGATGGTGACGCTCAATCCTCCGATCACCACATCCTGCGCGTCGAAGACCGGTGTTGCCAGCGTGCGCAGGCCATAGGCGTTCTCTCCGTCGGAGACGGCGTAGCCCTTCTTCTTCACGAGGTCGAGCCGGGCGAGCAGGGCATCGAGATCGGTCAGCGTCCGTTCCGACAGCTTGACGCGAGGGCGTGATTCCAGCCGCGCGATCTGCTCGTCCCGCGTCAGCTGTGCCAGCATGACGTGGCCGAGCGCGGCGCTGTAGGCGGGAATGCGCGTTCCCGGCCGGCGGTCCATCTTGTGGCGGTCGAGACCGGCGCCGACTCGCGCGAGATAGACCACGTCGCCGTCGTCCAGGATGCCGAGCGAAGCCGCATCGCCGACCTCGGGCACGAGGTTGCGCAGCAACGGCTCGACCATCGGCCGCAGCGATCCCCGCGTCAGCACGGTGTAGCCGAGGTCGAGGCAGGCAACTCCGAGGCGGAACCGCCGGCTCTGCGGCACCGCCTGGAGATAGCCGAGTTCGACCAGGGTCTGGATCAGGCGAAACGCCGTTCCACGGTCGAGATCGGCCCGTGCGGCAATCTCACTCAGGGTCAGCTCGAAGGCCTCGCTGCTGAAGCTCCGGAGCACGGCAAAGGCCTTCCCGACGGAAGCAACGTAGTTCTTTGGATTCTTCGGGGGCGTTTCCGCCTTGCGTTTCGCGGCCTTCTTCTCGCCCCTCGCCATGCTCGATACCTTGCCACGACAGCCAGCGCTCTTGACGTGGCGGCAAGCTGATTTTACGACAGGGCAACTCAATAACAAATGTTCGCAATCCGAACAATATCGATTTGACGATCGGAGGAAGTTTGTCGACACCATCGCTGCACCCCCATGGCGTGTTCTCCGCCGCACTGACCCCGCTCGACGCCGAGCTGGCACCCGATCACGCGCGCTTCGTCGCGCATTGCCGTTACTTGCTGGACGAAGGTTGCGACGGCATCGCCCTGCTGGGGACCACCGGAGAGGCGAACTCCTTTTCCGCGGCCGAGCGCATGGCGCTGCTCGAGGCGGCGGTGGCTGCGGGCATCGCGCCGCAGCGGCTGCTTCCCGGAACCGGCGTTGCCGCGCTCACCGAGACCGTTGCGCTGACGCGTCATGCGCTTTCGGTCGGCGTCGACACCGTGGTGATGCTTCCGCCGTTCTACTACAAGGGCGTCAGCGACGACGGCATCTACGCATCCTACAGCGAAATCGTGCAGCGCATCGGTGATGCCAGGCTCAGGATCGTGCTCTATCACATCCCGCAGATGTCGGCGCAGCCGATCTCGCATGCGCTGATCGAGCGATTGCGCAAGGCCCATCCGGCCACCTTCACCGGCATCAAGGATTCCTCCGGCGATTTTGCCAACATGACCGCGATGATCGATCGCTTCCCCGGCTTTTCGGTTCTGGTCGGGGCAGATCCGTTGCTGCTGCCGCTGCTGCGCAAGGGCGGGGCGGGGTGCATCACCGCGACGTCCAATCTGGTCGCGCGCGACCTGGCCTATGTCTACAAGCATTTTCGCGACAGCGACGATGACGCGGCGCTCAAGGCGGCGCAGGCGCGCATCGTGAAGGCGCGCGAGCTGGTTTCGCGCTTCCCGCAGATGCCGTCGCTGAAGGCGATCGTTGCCGAGCGCACCGGTCATGCCGGATGGCAACGCCTGCGGCCGCCGCTGGAGTCCTTGCCGCCGGCCCAAGTGAAAGAGCTGCTTGCGGATGCCGCGGCATTCGCTGCTGCCACCGTCTAGACCTGGACCGGCGACGAGGCGAACCGATGTCCGACTCTTTCCAGGATGCGCTGGCTGGGCTCGCCGCAATCGTCGGCGACAAGCACGTCATCGCATCCGGGGCCGACCAGGAGCCTTACGTGGTGGACTGGCGCGGGCGCTATCGCGGCCGCGCGGTCGCGGTGGTGAAGCCGGGCTCGACAGCCGAGGTCGCCGCCGTCGTGAGGTTCTGCGCCGAGAGGCGCCTCGCGATCGTGCCGCAGGGCGGCAACACCGGCATGTGCGGGGCGGCGACGCCAGACGATCGCGCCGGCAATGTCGTGATCCGGCTCGACCGCATGCGCACTGTGCGCGACGTCAGCCCGCTCGCCAACACGATCACCGTAGAGGCCGGCTGCATCCTCGCGGAGGTGCAGGCCGCGGCGCGGGACGTCGATCGCTACTTTCCCTTGAGTCTGGGTGCCGAGGGCTCCTGCCAGATCGGCGGCAATATCTCGACCAATGCGGGCGGCACCGCGGTGCTGCGTTACGGTCCGACGCGCGACCTCGTACTCGGTCTCGAGGTCGTGCTGCCCGACGGGCGCGTCTTTAACGCCCTGCGCGCGTTGCGCAAGGACAATACCGGTTACGCGCTCAAGCAGCTCTTCATCGGCGCGGAGGGCACGCTCGGCATCGTCACGGCGGCCGTGCTGAAACTGTTCGCGCCGCCGCGCAGCTCGGCCACGGCGCTGTTGAAATTGCAGAGCGTCGAGCAGGTGCTCGAGATCATGCAGCGCCTGCGCGGCGCGGTCGGCGACCGGCTCGGCAGCCTCGAGATCATGTCGCGGTCGCAGGTCGAGGCGATCGCCGCGACCGTTCCGCATGTCACCATCCCGTTCGAGCTGACCACGCCCTGGTATCTGATCGTCGAGCTGACCGATACGCTCGCAGGTGTCGATCTCAACGAGCCCCTGGCCGCCGTCCTCGCGGATGCGATGGAAGCAGGGCTGGCCGAGGACGCCATATTGGCCACCAATCTGGGTCAGGCGAAGGCGATCTGGGCCGTCAGGCACAGCGTCTCCGAAGGCAACAAGCGCAGCGGCTATGTGGTGTCGCATGACAGCGTGGTGCCGCTGGAGCGTCAGGCGGTTTTCGTCGACAATGTCGAAGCCCGCATCAAGGCGGCCGTCCCGCATGCCAACGTCGTGATGCACGGCCATATTGGCGACGGCAACATTCATGTCGTGGCGCTGATCGATCGGGTGCATTGCCAGGATCCGGAAGCGACGGCCAGGCTGGTGGCGCAAATCAACGAGATCGTCGATGACGAGACCGCGGCGCAGGGCGGGGCGATCAGCGCCGAGCACGGCATCGGCATCACCAATCGCGGCAGGCTTGCCCGCGTCGCCGATCCGCTCGACATCGATCTGATGCGCGATATCAAGCGATTGCTCGACCCGCACGGGCTGATGAACCCCGGCAAGATCTTCGGCGCGGGAGCTAAATGACGATGACGAGCGTCCGGCTGCTTGCTGATGACCTCACCGGTGCACTCGACACCGCGGCGGAGTTCGTGGGCCTGTGCGGACCGTTCGATGTCATCTGGCCGGAAGAGTTTACGCCGCGGGATTCCGGGAGCCTGGCAATCGATAGCGGCACCCGCGAGCGCGCGAAGGACGACAGCGTCGGGATCGTCGGACGCTTGGCGCCCCATCTGCTGGGTGCGACAATCGCCTACAAGAAGGTCGATAGCCTGTTGCGCGGAGCGTGGGTCGCAGAGCTTGGCGCCTGCCTGAAGGGCGGTCACTTTGCATCCTGCGTGGTTGCGCCGGCATTCGATTATCAGGGACGCCGCACCATAGGCGGGCAGCAATTCGCACGTACGGTGCAGGGCGAGTGGCATCGGGTCGGCGACGATCTCCTGACCCAGCTGCAACGCGAGGGCCTCGAGGCGCGGCAGGGCAGCTCCGATACGCCATCGCAGGGCGGTGTTCAGGTCTTCGACGCCGAGAGCGACATCGACCTCGACCGCGTCGTCGAGATCGGACGGCGCATGCCGGGTCCCGTGCTGTGGTGCGGAAGCGGCGGACTGGCCGGTGCGCTCGCGCGCAGTCACCGCGCCGATGCGCCAGGCCAATTGAAGCTGCCCGTGCTGGGGCTGTTCGGCTCCGATCAGCCCGCCACCGCCTCTCAGCTCGCTGCGTGCGGCGAGGCGACGATTGCGCTTGCGGAAGGCGAGGGCGCAGACCGCGTTCGGCGCAAGCTGGTCGACGATCGCGTGGCGATGGTCAAGTTCTCGCTCGCCGAAGGACTGACGCGCTCTGAAGCGGCACGGCGGATCGCGCGCGAACTGACCACGCTGATTGCGACGATCGATCCGCCCGGCACGTTGATCGTGGCCGGCGGCGAGACCTTGAAGGCTGCGTGTGTTGGTCTTGATGCCCATGCCCTCCAGGTGACGGGACGTATCGTCCCGGGATTGCCGCGCTCGATCCTGCAAGGCGGGCGCTGGGCCGGTGTTGACGTCATCTCGAAATCCGGCGCATTCGGTTCCAGCGAGCTGTGGCGTGACCTGCTCCGGAACAATCATCTGCTCAGAATGGAGGGTCCGACATGACCTCTCGTCATCTTGCCATCACCATGGGCGATCCGGCCGGGATCGGGCCGGAGATCATCGTCAAGGCCTGCATCGGGCTGAAGGAGCGGATCGCGAAGGGGGATCTGCGCCTGCTCGTGATCGGCAGCGGCGCGGCGCTCGAAGGCGCGAAGGCCGCACTCGGCGCCGACGTCGCCATCCCGCAGGTCATGGCCGACGATCGCGAATGGCCCAATCTCTGTTATCTCCAGGCCGACATCGAGGGGGATCCGATCAGGCCCGGCGTGCTCAGCGCCGATGGCGGCCGCTTTGCCTACAAGGCGATCGAGCAGGGCGTGCGCCTGACGCAGGCCGGCCGGACCGCGGCGATCGTCACCGCGCCGCTCAACAAGGAAGCGCTCAACAAGGCGGGCTATCATTTCCCCGGCCATACCGAGATGCTCGCGCATCTCACCGGCGTGCGCGGGTCGGTGATGCTTCTTGCCCATGGCAACATGCGTGTCAGCCATGTCTCAACCCATGTCGCCCTGGAGGACGTGCCGAAGCGTCTGACGCCGGAACGTCTGCGCATGGTGATCGACCTCACCAACGATGCCTTGCTGCGTCTCGGCATCGCCAAGCCGAAGATCGCGATTGCCGCGCTCAATCCGCATGCCGGCGAGGGCGGTCTGTTCGGCCGGCAGGATATCGACGTGTCGGCGCCGACGATCGCAAAGGCGGTTGCGGATGGCCTCGACGTCGTCGGTCCCGTGCCCGGCGACACCATCTTCGTCAAGCTGCGCGCCGGCCAGTACGATGCAGCGGTCGCGATGTATCACGATCAGGGCCATATCCCGGTCAAGCTGCTCGGCTTCCAGGTCGATCCCGCGACCGGCCGTTGGCAGGAGCTTTCGGGCGTCAACATCACGCTGGGCCTGCCGATCATTCGCACCTCTGTCGATCACGGCACCGCCTTCGACATCGCCGGCAAGGGCATCGCCAACGAGCACAGCCTGATCGAGGCCATCGACTATGCCGAGCGGCTGGCCGCCGGCGCTTCCGCATCGACGACGTGAGATCGAGCCTATGACCAACGCCTTCACGCCCATCGAAATCCAACGTCCCACCATCCTGGAGTTCGGCAACGGCACGATCATTGCCGCAGCGCGCTTTGCCGAGCGGATCGGCGCCAAGCGGCCGCTGGTGATCTCCGATCCCTTCAATGCTGCTCGCGTCGACACGCTGGCGCTGCCGGGGGCCGTCAAGGTGTTCGGCGAGGTCAAGCCCGAGCCGGACCTGCCCAATCTCGAGAGGGCCGTGGCGATGGCGAAGGACACCAAGCCCGATCTCGTCATCGGCTTCGGCGGCGGCAGTGCGATGGATCTCGCCAAGCTGGTCGCGGTGATGTGCACGTCCGACGTGCCCTTTGCCGACATCGTCGGGCCGGAGAAGGTGGCGGGCCGCAGCGTTGCGCTGATGCAGATCCCGACGACGTCAGGCACCGGCAGCGAGGCCGGCACCCGTGCGCTGGTGACCGATCCCGTCAGCCGGAACAAGCAGGCGGTGCAGAGCCGGTTCATGCTGGCCGACATCGCCATCGTCGATCCGGACCTGACGATGACCGTGCCGAAGGAGGTCACCGCGGCGACCGGCGTCGATGCGCTGGCGCATTGCGTCGAGGCCTATACCAGCCGCAAGGCGCATCCGGCCATCGACCTCTATGCGCTCGAGGGCGCGCGGCTGGTCGGACGTTATCTCAAGCGCGCGGTGGCCGATGGCAGCGACCGCGAGGCGCGCGCGGGTCTTTCGCTGGCCTCGCTCTATGGCGGCTATTGCCTGGGACCGGTGAACACGACCGCCGGCCACGCGGTGGCCTATCCGCTCGGCACGCGTCACCACGTGGCACATGGACTCGCCTGCGCGGTGATTTTCCCGCACACGCTGGCCTTCAACATGCCGGCCGTGGAGACGAAAACGGTCGCTGTGCTGGGTGCGCTGGGCTTGCCGGAACGCACCGATCCGAAGCTCGCATTCGACGCCACTTTCGGGTTCTGCAAGAACTTCGGCATCGAGATGCGGCTGTCCGCGCTCGGCGTGCCCAGGAACGACCTCGGCGTGATGGCGGATGAGGCGCACGCCATCCGCCGCTTGCTCGACAACAATCCGCGCGATCTGAGCCGGGATGCGATCCTGAACATGTACGAAGTCGCGTTCTGACGCTTCTGTCGCGCGCGGCACCCAATCAACAACACGTAAAGGTAGAGGAAGCTTCGATGAGATCGATGTGGCTTGGTTTTGTGTCGGCAGTGCTGCTGGCGACGTCACCTGTGAAGGCGCAGGATGCTTATCCGTCCAAGCAGGTGACGGTGATCGTTCCCTTCGCCGCCGGCGGCACGGCCGACATCTTCGCGCGCATGGTCTCGAATCATCTGCAGACGAAGTTCGGCAAGCCGTTCGTGGTCGAGAATGTCGCCGGTGCCGGCTCGATCCTCGGCGTGACACGGCTGGCGAAGTCGGCGCCTGACGGCATCACGCTCGGCCTTGCGAGCACGTCCGCGCTTGCGATCAACCCGTCGCTCTACGGACCGAAGCTCAGCTACCAGCCGGACAAGGATCTGGTGCCGGTCGCCCAGATCAGCGTCGTGCCCAACGTGCTCGTCGTCAATCCCAACAAGATCAAGGCGCGCACCGTGCCGGAGCTGATCGCCTATCTGAAGGCGAATCCGGACAAGGTCTCGTTCGGCTCGGCCGGCGTCGGCACGTCCCAGCATCTTGCCGGCGAGCTGTTCCAGCAGATGACCGGCACCAAGATGGTGCACGTGCCCTACAAGGGCTCGAGCCAGATGCTGACGGACCTCCTCAGCGGCCAGATCGATCTGGCCTTCGACAACGTGCCGCTGCTGCTGCCGCAGGTGAAGACTGGCCAATTGGCGCTGCTCGCGACCGCAACGCCCAAGCGCGCCGACTTCGATCCGCAGGCGCCGGCCGTTGCCGAATTCCTGCCCGGGTTCGAGGCGGTGGCCTGGCACGGCTTCTTCGTGCCGTCAGGTACGCCGAAGCCGATCGTCGAAAAGCTGTCGGCCGAGATCCGCGCCTTCATGCAGCAGCCGGAGACGGTGCAGAAGCTGGCCGAACTCGGTGCCACCGCGGTCGCCGTGGATTCCGAGCCGTTCGCGGCCTACATCGCCGCCGAGACGGCGCGCTGGAAGAAGGTGATCGAGGCCGCCAATATCAAGCTCGACTAGGCGGCAAAGCCACGGCGACGTTCGGCTGGCGATGCGCGTGAATGGTCGGGTCCCGCTCCTCCTGTTGAGGAGAGACGCCCCGTCCACCGCAACGCTTGCCAGCCCGGGGACGAGCGGGTAGAACCCTGCCACGCCTGAGCCGTGATTTGCGCCAAACGCGCTTCCGGCGACGGTCGAACAAATAATCAAGTCATTGAATTTGTTCGACTATTCCGTTGGGGAATGGTGTAACGGTAGCACAACAGACTCTGACTCTGTTTGTCTTGGTTCGAATCCAGGTTCCCCAGCCAGTCGCCCGACGAGGATTGGTCGTCGCCGCCGGAGCGGCCCTGCAGGTCTGCCACCATGTTCGGCGCCACAGATATGTCGGCCTGTCCTCAAGGTCCGGTGACCTCCTCGCAATAATCCGTAAACACCTTGACGTTTTGCATGTATCGCTCGGCGGCTGCGCCTGAGCCGTTGTAGGCCTTGATGGCCTTCCAGAGGTTTCCGCCCTGAGCGCTCAGTTTGCTGTCGAGCTCCTCGACGACGCGGCGCAGGCAATTGTCGAAACTGTACCATTCCCTGTTTTTGAAAAAATCTTCAGCGGTTTTGACGTGCTGCAAGTCGTATTGAAACAGGCCGTAGCCCTTGTAGACCCAGGGCTTGTCACCCCAGCCCTGGAGCTGGCGGGTCTTGTTCGCCTCCGCGATCAGCATGTCGGTGAATGGCTTTCCGTATTTGTCGCGGAACGCCTTGGTGTTCACTGGAAAGGCTGTGCGCGTTGTGCCGGGGTAGTCGCCGCTCGCATCGAACACTGCCCGCTCGACGATGGTCTGAACCGACTGGGTGCCGATCCAGGGAATCCATTTATAGGCGGTTTCCTGGCACACGATCGCGCAGAGATGTTTGGGCTTGTAGGCCTTGCCGGCGCAGGCGTTCGTAAGCTTGTCGCCGAAATTCTGCATCAGCCATCTGGCGCAGATCAGCGCCGACGCCTTGGAGATCGGTAGTAGCAGCGCCGTCTCCGCCGATACGGCTTCGAAAGCAGGAGTGGGCGTCGCAGTGAGCTGCTTGGTCGGTTCGCCGTCGATGACGATCGAGGCGTCCTTGATCCGGGTGGTGACCTCGTGTGCGAAAGCGGCGGGTGCGTGGGCCTTCAGGCTCTCCAACAGGGCGATCACGCGGCGGCGTGAATCCCAGAAGTCGATGAGGTCCTTGGGGCCGACGGCGCTGGTCGGATTGAGGCAGCCTATGCTCGACAAATAGAGGTTCGGCGGATGCGCGGGATGAATCAGAATGCCCGTTCGCGCGCCGGTCCCCAGCAGCAGGATGGCGGGCATCGGCGGTTTGCCGGCCACGTCCTCACTCGTGGAATAGCCGATCGAACGGTAGTGACCGAACTGCGTCCATAGCGGATAGGTCTTTGCCTCGATGCGCTTGCCGTTGCTCGCGGTCGTGTTGTCGCCGGGCCCCAATCTTTCGCAGATGAAACCTGCCAGGGACGGCTGAGCTTCGCCGTCGATATAGACCTGGTAACTGCCATAGGTGCGTTGTTTCGATCCGCTCTTGTGCATCCCAAGGCGCTTGAGATGAAGCTCCCACCCCGTTCCCACGATTGGCATTTGACGCTCCCTTGTCAGATCATTGGCGGTCGCGATTCAATGGCGGTGGTGATGTCGTCCGCCGCGCGAGCGGCGGCGCGGCCACGGCGAGTTGCTATTTGGGCGCCGGAAGGGTGATGGCCCGGAAGGATTTCCCGGACCTGTCCGCCTTCTTGCACGCCTTGCTGCCGTCGTCGGACAGCAGCATCACGTTGCCCGCAATCGCGAACACCGCTTCCGGGTTGAAACCGGCGGGGAGAACCACGTCCTTCATCCTGGCCGGCTTGTTGTCGCCTTCCTGGCCACTCCAGGTGTAGAGCGCGAATGGCGGCTTGATATTCGAATCCTCGGCGTCGAGATGCGGTCCGGCGACGATGACGTAGGTGCTGTTGATCCGGTCGATGCTGCGGATGCCGCGCCCCTCGAGAGTTTCCAACTGCCAGGTCTTGCCGAAGACGGGCTTCTTGCCGTCCACCACCTCGGCCGGATTGTCGAGCCGGATCACTAAAGCGTTGTTGGCGGGGCGCGGATTGCGGAATCCTATCAGGAGACGTCCGTCCGGCGTAGCGGCCAGCCCCTCGATGTTGAACCCGTTGTCTGATTCCGGAGGCGGCCCGTTCTTTTTCTTGTCTGGCGCATAGGCTTCGGCGAGCTTCAAGGGCTTCAGGTTCTCGTCACCGAGCATGTCCTCGCGCAGGCTCTTGTAGGCGACGGAATTGACCGGCTCGAGGCGAGGCCCCGCCGCATCCGACAGAATCCGTGTTGCGAACAGCCGCGCACGGCCCGGCTCGGCATCCCCGTCGGAATCGCGGCCATGCGAGCCGATCCAATAGATGCGATCGTCAATCCGCGCCGCTCCCTCGATGTCGGCCTCCTTGAAGGCCGGTTGGCCGTCGGTTCCGGGTTGTTTCTTCTTGAGCGGCGCTTCGAGAAACTGATCGAGATTGAGTGCCCGGGCGTCCGGCTTTCCGATCTGGAAGATGTTGAGAACATTGCTGTCGTCGTCAGCAACGACGAAACGATCCTGGTCGAGTGCGACCGCTGCCGAGCCGTCGCAAGCGCCGCGATAGGTGAAGATCTCGCCGGGAGCTTGTGCGACCGCCAGCCCGGGAACCGCGACCGACAGAAGAATGGTGGTGATCAGCAAGCGCAATGCATGAGCAATACGGACCATGCGCAATTCTCCGAACAACCAATAAAAAAAGTCAGCATGCACTTGCACCGCAGGCGTGTCAAATTGTTCAGCGCAACTGAGGCGCGCCGTATGGCGCTGCGCCGCCGCCGCGCGACGGTTTGCCTCATCCGAAATTTGCATCCCGCCGTCGGATCGCCGCGCTCCTCATCGTCCTTGGGCCATGCAACCCAAGGAGATCCGTGATGCCCTATGTCGATGGTTTCGTGCTGGCCGTGCCGAAGGACAAGGTCGAGGCCTACAAGACGCTTGCGAAGACCGCCTGCGCGCTCTGGATGGAGCACGGCGCGCTCGATTACGTCGAGTGTATCGCCGACGACGTTCCCTATGGCGAACTGACCTCGTTTCCGCGCGCGGTGATGGCTGGGGAGAACGAGGTCGTGGTGTTCTCCTGGATCGTCTACCCCGACCGGGCGACCCGCGATGCCGTCAACAAGAAGGTGATGGCGGACCCGCGGCTGAAGATGGAGGGCGTGCCGTTCGACGGCAAGCGCATGATCTATGGCGGCTTCACGACGCTGCTGCGGGCGAGCGATGTCGTTGACTGACAGCAATTGATTCATGCACGAGGCGTTCGGTCGGCCGGCATCTCGCGCGGGCCGAACGATCTTCCACTGGAACAACAGCGACAGGCGGCAGCGAATAATGATAGCTTGCGCAGCTCGCGAGGCGACTAGGAGACTGCATCGTGTTCTCAGACGCGCTCGGCTTCGATGTCGGGACTGCCAGATGTCTTTTGAAGCAGGGTGAGGAGAGCGAGGGCGTCGCCTATCTTGAGCAGTTCATCGGGAAGGGCTCGGTCATGGCCATGATCGAGATGGCTGAACATCTTGATGATAAGGGGGATTCGGCCTCCAGCCTGGCGTGGATGGAACGAGCCGAGGCATCGATTGCCGCGGACGATTTCGAGACACTGCTCTTCCTTGCCGGAGCCTTACGAAGGGGGCTCGGGGCCGGGACGGCCAAGGAGAGATATTTCAGATCCTTGGCTCTGAAGGAACGAGCCGCAGAGGCGGGCCATTTGGCGACCATCCGCGAGATGATCGTGAATTGTCTTCATGGCTTCAACGGAGCCCCGAAAGACAGCGAACGCGCCATCTTTTGGGTCAGAAAAGCCGCTGCACTCGGAGACGCGGAAGCGGAGCAGATCCTTCGCGAGGAAGGTCTGTCATAGCTCGGCCTTCAGCAGCAGCAACAGGCAGCCGGCGAGCCGCGTCTCCATCTCTTTCGACGAAAGCTGTAGCGGACCGGGATCGTTGAGAATCGCGTTCACCAGCGTGCCCAGCACGATCTGGAAGCCGAAGGCGATGGTGCGGGTCTTTGCCGCCTTGCGGCCCTTGCCCATGGCCGGGAGCAGGAGAGGGGTGGCGCGCGCGGTGGTGGCCTGCGCGAGCGCCTTGAACGGCGTCCATTTGTCCGGGCGGGTGTCGTCGTGCTGAAGCGCGGCGCGCAGCACGCCCTCGTGGCTGCGCATCCAGGCGATGATGCCGCCGACGATGATAGGGCAGAGCTGGTCGAGGCTTGCATCTCCTGACGGTCGCCTGATCGCGTCCAGCCGCTGCTCGCCATCACGCGCGGCCAGCGCCATCAGCGCGTTGAAATAGGTCTCCTTGCTCTCGAAGCGGCTGTAGAAGGCGCCGACGGTGGCGCCGACTTCAGTGCACAGCGCCTCGATCGAGAGCTCCGCAAGGCTGCGCGTTCGCAGCATTTCCGCGCCGGCGCGCAGCAGCGCCAGCGTCGTTTCCCGGCTACGCTTTTGCCGGGACGGGGCGACGCCCGGCAGATCGAAATCGCGAAGCTCCGGCGGGTGGGACGGTGGGCGCATCTGGGCTTGCATCCGCCAAAAATCATAATCATAATTCTGATTATAATTTAGAGCCGGACGCGCCACGGGTCAACCGCGGGCGCCGAAACAAGCATGGGGTCCGGCAGGGAGGATCAGATGAGCGCAGGCAGCGCCATGCCGTTCGGCGGCAGCATCGGCAAGACGGTTGCGCAGTCAAAACCCTGGTGGCCGGAGGCGCCGACGCCGCCCGCGGGCGCGCCGAACGTCCTCATCGTGCTGTTCGACGACGTCGGCTTCTCCGATTTCGGCTGCTACGGCTCGGCGATCAGGACGCCGACCATCGACAAGCTCGCCGCGGAAGGCCTGCGCTATTCCGGTTTCCACACCACCGCAATGTGCTCGACGACGCGCGCCGCGCTGCTCACGGGGCGCAACCATCATTCCGTCGGGGTCGGGTGTCTTGCCAATTTCGATTCCGGTTACCCCGGCTATCGCGGCAAGATCGCGCGCGAGGCGGGGACGCTGGCCGAGATGCTGCGCGGGCATGGCTATCGCAACTACATGGTCGGCAAATGGCACGTCACGCCGCTGACTGAGAGCGGCGCCACCGGTCCGTTCGACGGCTGGCCGCTCGGGCGCGGCTTCGATCGCTTCTACGGCTTCCTCGACGCCGAGACCGACCAGTACGCGCCCGAGCTCGTCTCGGACAACACGCATGTTGATCCCCCCGGGACCTATGCCGACGGCTATCACCTCACCGAGGATCTGATCGACCAGTCGATCCGCTTCATCGGCGATCACCTTGCCGATCGGCCTGACGTGCCCTGGCTGACCTGGGTCGCGCTGGGCGCCTGCCACGCGCCGCATCAGGCGCCGGCCGAGATCATCAGGAGCTATGACGCCGCCTTCGCGCACGGCTGGGATGTCGAGCGGGAGCAGCGCCTTGCGCGCCAGAAGGCGACGGGCCTGGTGCCGCAGGACACACGGATGCCCGCACGCAACGATGGCGTGAAGGCCTGGGAGGAGCACTCGGCCGACGAGCGCCGTGTGTTCACACGCCTGCAGGCGGCCTTCGCCGGCATGCTCGACCATTCCGACCGCCATCTGGCGCGTCTCGTTGCCTTCCTCGACACCGCCGGGATCCGCGACAACACGGTGATCATCGTCATGTCCGACAATGGCGCGAGCCAGGAGGGCGGGCCGCTCGGCTTCGTCAATGCGATGGGGCCGTTCAATTTCAAGCCGGAGCCGATCGCCGAAAAGCTCGCCCGCATCGACGACATCGGCGGCCCCGACACCCACAGCAATTTCCCGCATGGCTGGGCGATGGCCTCGAACACGCCGCTGCGGCGCTACAAGCAGAACACCCATGGCGGCGGCATCCGCGATCCCTTCGTCATCAACTGGCCGAGGCGCATCGCGGCCAAGGGCGAGTTGCGGCACCAGTTCGTGCATGCCTGCGATCTCACGCCGACGCTGCTCGAATTGATCGGCATCGAGCCTCCGGGCACGATTGCGGGCTGTGCGCAGATGCCGCTCGAAGGCGAGAGCTTTGCGCGCTCGATCCCGGATGCGGCCGCGCCGTCAAAAGGCTCGCCGCAATATTTCGAGATGTTCGGCCATCGCGGTCTCTGGCACGCCGGGTGGAAGGCGGTCGCCTTTCATCCGTCGGGGACGCCGTTCGAGAACGACAAATGGGAGCTGTTCCATCTGGACGCGGATTTCTCCGAGACCAACGACCTTGCGGCCACGGAGCCGGAGCGCCTTGGCCGGATGATCGCGATGTGGTGGGACGAGGCCGAGAAGCACAAGGTACTGCCGCTCGACGACCGCTTCGGGCCGCGCTTTGCCGAGAATGCCGCGCGCTTCCACGGTGCGCGGCACCGCTTCGTTTTCCACGCCGGCATGGGCCATGTGCCGACCGACGTCGCGCCCGACGTGCGCAGCCGCAGCTATACGATCGAGGCGGATGTCGAGATCGACGAGGAGGGCGCAGACGGCGTGCTGATCTCGCATGGCGATGCGACCTCGGGTTACAGCCTCTATGTCAAGGACGGCCATCTCGTCCACGATCTCAACATCGGCGGCAGCCATCAGGTCGTGCGGTCGGACCGCAAGGTGCCCTCCGGTGCGCGCCGGCTCGGCGTGCATGTCGAACGTCTCGTGCGCAAGGAGCCGCCGGCCAAGGGCGCGCGCACCGGCGTTTCCGAGTACACGCTGCTGATCGATGGCGAGCGGGCGGGGTCGCTGCAGACCCAGCTCGGCTTCCACACGCTGATCTCGTGGTCCGGTCTCGACATCGGCCGCGACCGCGGCAGTCCCGTGTCACATTACGAGGCGCCGTTCGAGTTCAGGGGAAAGCTGCGGCGCGTGACTGTCACCATGCACAGCGATCAGAAGCTCGACGGCGAGGCCGTCGGCAACGCGCAGATGGCGCGGCAGTAGCGGAAGGCGCGGCATCCAGTACGCCGCGGCCTCTCGGTCCAATCACCGCCGCCTCTGGACTACAGGATCGCCCGCCCCGTGCGCAATTGCGCAAAAGGCGGGCGATGACAGTGTGCCTGTTACTTGATCTTGTCGTAGGCCGCCGCGAAATCGCCGAGCGGCATCGGGATCGCAATCGTCTCCTTGGCCATGTTCTGGAAGGAGACCTTCAGCTGCTTGCCCGAGCGCAAGGCACCGAGCAGGTCCGCCGCGATCGGTGTCGAGGCGTAGCAGCCGCGATTCTCGCAGGTCTGGATCTGCAGGTCGACCGTCTTGCCCTCGTCGACCTGAAGCTTGGCGCCGACGGGAAGGTTGAGGCCGAGCGGCAATTGCAACAGCGCGATCGGCGTGCGGGTGTCGGGCGCGATGCGGATGTTGATCAGGACGACGGTCTGGCCGGTCTTGGTCAGCACCGCATTCTGCTCCATCGCGCATTCGAGCGGCGCATCGCGGCTCACGCTGGTGCAGCGGACGACCCAGCCGGGCTGATGCGCCTGCGCGCCGTCAGCCTGTGGCTGCGTCGGGGCCGGCGCGGGTTGTGCTGCCGGGGCAGGGGCGGCGTTCTTCTTGGCGCCCTGCTGGGCATGCGCGGCGCCCAAGGATAACAGGAGGGCAGCGGCGAGGGCGACAAGTCTGGATTGCATGAGCATGGCGAAACCGCGTTGGCATGAACCGGGGTCCCGCTGTAGCGTTGCGGGAGGCGCGGTGCAAGCTTACTCGGCGGCTTGCTTGACGCCGCCGTGCTCGACGGCCTCGCCGCCTTCGCCGTCATCCGATCGGCCCCAGCCCGAGAACCAGTTGTTGAGCTCGTCGAGATAGAGATAGACGACGGGCGTGGTGAACAGGGTCAGCGCCTGGCTGACGATCAGGCCGCCGACCATGGCGTAGCCGAGCGGCTGGCGGATCTCGGCGCCGGTGCCGTGACCGAGCATCAGCGGCACGCCGCCGAGCAGCGCGGCCATCGTCGTCATCATGATCGGCCGGAAGCGCAACAGCGCGGCCTGGCGGATCGATTCCGCCGGCGTCTTGTGCTCGTCGCGTTCGGCGGCGATGGCGAAGTCGACCATCATGATGCCGTTCTTCTTCACGATGCCGATCAACAGGATGATGCCGATCAGCGCAATCAGGCTGAAGTCGAAGCCGGCCGCCATCAGGATCAGAAGCGCGCCGACGCCGGCCGAGGGCAGCGTCGACAGAATCGTGATCGGATGGATGTAGCTCTCGTAGAGGATGCCGAGGATCAGGTAGACCACGACGAGCGCGGCGAGGATCAGCAGCGGCACGGTGCCGAGCGACTGCTGGAACGCCTGCGCGGTGCCCTGGAAGCTCGAGTTCAGCGTCGGCGGCGCGCCCAAATCGGCCATCGCCTTCTGCACGGCCTCGGTCGCCTGGCCGAGCGCGACACCCTGGCCGAGGTTGAAGCTGATCGTGATCGCCGGGAACTGGCCCTGATGGCTGATCGAGAGCGGGCGGACCGGATCGGTGGTCCAGGTCGCGAACGTCGACAGCGGCACCTGATCGCCCGTCAGCGGCGATTTGAGATAGAGCTTGTTGAGGCTGTCGAGATTGCCCTGCATCTCCGGCAGGATCTCGAGGATCACCTTGTAGGTGTTGAGTTGGGTGAAATACTGCGTGACCTGCCGCTGTCCGAAGGCGTCATACAGGGTGTCGTCGATCAGCTGCGGCTGGATGCCGTAGCGCGAGGCGGTATCGCGGTTGATCTTGAGCTGGACGGTGGTGCCCTGGGTCTGCTGGTCGGTCGCGACGTCGCGCAGCTCCGGCAGCGTCTGCATCTTGGCGAGGATCTTGGGAGCCCATTCGTTGAGCTCTTCCAGATTGGCGTCCTGCAGCGTGAATTCGAACTGCGTGCGCGTCGGCCGGCCGCCGAGCCGCACGTCCTGGGCCGCCTGCATGTAGAGGCGGGCGCCCTCGACCTTGTCGAACTGGGGACGCAGTCGCGCGATGATCTGCTGGGCGGAGGCCTCGCGCTTGTCGCGCGGCTTCAGCGTGATGAAGATGTTGCCGTTGTTGCCGGCGCGGCCGCTGCCGCCGATCGACATGGCAACGCTGGCAACGTCGGGATCGGCGAGGATGATCTTGCCGAGCTGTTCCTGACGCCGGGTCATCTCCTTGAACGAAATGTCCTGCGAGGCTTCCGAAGTCGCCGTGATCAGGCCGACGTCCTGCTGCGGGAAGAAGCCCTTCGGGATCAGGACGAACAGGTAGATCGACAGTCCGAGCGTGGCGAAGAAGATCGTAAGCGTGGTGCGCCGCCAGGCCAGGGCATGATCCAGAACGTATTCATAGCCGCGCAGCATTCCATCGAAGGCGCGCTCGCTCCACTGGTAGAACCTGCCGTGGTTGACCTCGCCATGGGCGCGCAGGAAGCGCGAGGCCATCATCGGCGTCAGGGTCAGCGACACGAACATCGAGACGAAGATGGTCATCGCCAGCACGACGGCGAATTCGCGGAACAGGCGTCCGATGATGCCGCCCATCAACAGGAGCGGGATCAGCACCGCAACCAGCGAGATGCTGATCGACACGATGGTGAAGCCGATCTCCTTCGAGCCGCGGAAGGCCGCCGCCATCGGCGCCTCGCCTTCCTCGATGTAGCGCGTGATGTTCTCGAGCATCACGATGGCGTCGTCGACGACAAATCCGACCGCGATGGTGAGTGCCATCAGCGACAGATTGTCGAGCGAATAGCCGGCGACCCACATCAGGGCGCAGGCGCCCAATAGCGCCAGCGGAACCGTGATGGTGGGAATGACGGTGGCCCAGAAGCTGCGCAGGAAGATGAAGATGACCATGACCACGAGGGCGATGGTCAAAAGCAGCGTGAACTGGACGTCCTCGACCGCGGCGCGGATCGTCGTGGTGCGGTCGCTGATGAGCTCGATCTTGATCGCGGGCGGGATCGCCGCCACCAGGCGTGGCAGGGTCGCCTTGATCCTGTCGACGGTCTCGATGACGTTGGCGCCTGGTTGCTTGAAGATCACCAGGAACACGCCGCGCTTGCCGTTGGCCCAGGCGGCCTGCTTGGCATCCTCAGCGGCGCTCACCGCCTGGCCGATGTCGCGGATTCGCAACGGAGCGCCGTTGCGATAGGCGATGATGACGTCGTTCCAGTCCTTTGCGTGCGTGAGCTGGTCGTTGGCGTAGATCGTGTAGGCGCGCTTCTCGCCGTCGATATTGCCCTTGGGACTGTCGACCGTGGTGATCGCGATCTGGCTGCGGACGTCCTCCATCGACAGGCCCTTGGCGACCAGTTTCGCCGGATCGACCTGGACGCGAATGGAGGGCTTCTGCTGGCCGCCGATGAAGACCTGCGCCACACCGGACAGCTGGCTGATCTGCTGGGCAAGCTGGGCGTCGACCGCGTCGCTGACGCTGGTCAAAGGCAGTGTCTCCGATGTCGCCGACAGCAACAGGATCGGCGCGTCGGCGGGGTTGACCTTGCGATAGGTCGGCGGCGAAGGCAGATTCTTCGGCAACTGGCCGCTGGCGGCGTTGATGGCGCCCTGCACGTCGTTGGCGGCGCCGTCGATGCTGCGGTTGAGGTCGAACTGGATGGTGATCGAGGCGGTGCCGAGATAGCTCGTCGAGGTCATCTGGGCGATGCCGGGAATCTGGGCGAACTGGCGCTCCAGCGGCTGGGCCACGGACGAGGCCATCGTCTCGGGGCTGCCGCCTGGCAGATTGGCGGTGATCTGGATGGTCGGGAAGTCGACCTGCGGCAGCGGTGCGACCGGGAGCAGGGGATAGGCGACGAGACCGACGAAAAGGATGCCGGCCATCAGCAGCGAGGTGCCGATGGGATAACGGATGAAAGGTGCCGAAATCCCGCCCTCGGTCATTCCTGTCGTACCTTGTTCTGGGCCGGGTTGGAGCTTGCCACCGCCGTCGAGACGAGGCTTCCGGGTTGCACCTTGAACTGGCCGCCGGTGATCACCTGCTGACCGGGGCTCAGCCCTTCTTCGATAACCGAATGTCCATCGATGGCGTAGCTGACCTTGACCTTGTGCACCTCGGCCTTGTTGTCCTGATTGACGGTATAGGCGTAGAGGCCGTTGGTGGAATGCTGGACGGCGTCATCGGGAACCACAGTCGCGTCCTTCAGCGTCCGCACCAGAAGCCGCGTCGAGACCGATTGACCCGGCCACAGCGTGTGCTCCTTGTTGTCGAACACCGCTTTCAGCCGGATCGTCCCGCTGCTCGTGTCGACCTGGTTGTTGATGACCGCGAGCTTGCCCTCGGCCAGCGTCTTCTTGCCGTCGGTGGTGAAAGCGATCACCTTGAGCGCGCCGCTCTTCTGGCCTTCGCTGATATAGGGAAGCTGATCTTCCGGCGCCGTGAAGATCACGGCGATCGGCTCGACCTGCGAGATCGTCACGATGCCGGTCTGCGTCGAGGCGTTGACGATGTTGCCGACGTCGACCTGCCGAAGCCCCGCGACGCCGGTGATCGGCGCCTTGATCTGCGTGTAGTCGAGCTGGGTCTGGGCGTTGGCGATCGCGGCCTCGTCGGCGGCGATCTGGGCGGTCAGCTGGGCGACGGTCGAGCGCTGGGTATCGACCCGCTGTGCGGTCGCGAATTCGCCGAGCTTCATGGCGCGCTGGAGTTCGAGATTGGCGTTGGCGAGACTGGCCTCGTCCTGCGCCTTCTTGGCCTTGGCCTGGTCGAGCGCGGCTTGATAGGGACGGGGATCGATCGAGACCAGAAGCTCGCCCTGCTGGACGATCTGGCCTTCCTTGAAGGCGAGCTTGTCGATCTGGCCGTCCACGCGGGTCCGGACTTGTACGGTGTTGAAACCTTGAACCGTGCCGAGACCGGTCAGGTAGACCGGAAAGTCGACCTTCTGGACCGGCGAAACGCTCACCGGGACGGCGGCCGGCCGGGTCGGGCCTTTCTGGGCGGTCTGGGCTTTGCCCGCGCCATGCCCGAATGTCTGCCACCCATAGTAACCCGCCGTGGCCACGGCCGCGACGGTCAGAAGCCAGAGGATCGGCCGGGACTTTTTCATGTTGTCTCGTGTCGGCTCTTGTGCCCTCGCATCACGAATTATCAGGGCAATCGCGGGGTTCCAGCGCGTTTGTATAATACACGCCAAGTTCCAGTGTAAACAGCACTATCCGTTGAGAATCCTAAACAATTGGAAAGCTTTGCACCGCCTGGGCAATGTCGTGACGCGGCGGTGTGCAGTGCTGCATTTTCCCGGCGATGCGACCGGCGCGCAAGTCTTGTGCGGCACTCGCAGACGGTGAGCTCGGCCCGCCCGCAGCCGTGCCGAACCGCCGTCCGGTGCCGGTGTGAAGAATGGTTCTAAATTGCGTGGAGGCTGTTTCGGTTGTCAGGAATTTCCGCATCGTTCATATCGGCGCCGCCACACAGGGAGCGCAGGATGGACGAATTGAACGGCAAGCTGATCGCGTGTCAGATTCTGATCACGGGATTGATCGCGCGCGTGGCCAACGAGCAACGCGATCCCTTGCGCTTCCTCACCGACTTTCGAGACGAGATCAAAGCCGTGGTGAACGGCGTCAACATCGCCGGCATGGACTCGACCGATCGCGTGCGCGCCATCGCGCAGAAAACCGTCGATGAATTGTTTTCGTTGATGAAGCCGCCGAGCAGCGATTGAAGCTGCGAGGTGGGCTGCGATTGCATCGCTTGCGCGGTGTTGTTTTAGAACGAGTCCAATCTAAGTTTAGAACGGTTTCAAACTACAGTTTAGAATTGTTTTGATCTGGATCGATTCAAGGGTTCTTGCGAGCTGCTCGCATTGACCCATTATTTTGCCGCCGATACCAACATCTCATCGTTCGCCGAAGGGAATGAGCGAACATAAAGATGGGGCGTTTGGTAATGGGGCAGGTGGTCGCACCGAAGTCGTTGCGTTCGGTCGCAGCATTCGATCTGTTGGATGAAAAGTTCGCGGGCGTTTCCGGCAAGAAGGCGTCTGCAGTTGCGGGCTTGATGGCGGTGGCGTCGGTGTCGAGCGGCGCGCAGGCGCAGCAGTCGAACCTGCCGCCGGTGACGGTCGACGCGCCTGTCGAGCGGCCGCGTCCGACAGCATCGAAGCCTTCGCCGGAGCAGGTCCGCGCCCGCAACGCGATTCGTCGTGCCGCGCAGCGTGATCAGGCGGCGCAGCAGGCGGCACCGACCACGCCGTCAGGTGCTCCCGACGGCAGCCCCTATGCCGATCCGGCCGCGCCCTACAAGGTCGATCACGTCCAGGCCTCGGGCAAGTTTCCCGAGAAGATGCTGAACACGCCCAAGACCATCACGGTGCTCAGCAAGGAAGTGCTTGAGGACAAGAACGCCACGACGCTGAAGGAGATCGGACGCTCGACCGCGGGCGTGACACTGGGCTCGGGCGAGGGCGGCAACGCGTTCGGCGACCGCTTCTTCATTCGCGGCTTCGACGCGCGCAACGACGTGTTCATCGACGGCATCCGCGATCCCGCCGTCTCCATCCGCGAGAACTTCTTCACCGAGCAGATCGAGATTCTGCGCGGTCCCGCGTCTTCCTATGCCGGCCGCGGCACCGCCGGCGGCGCCATCAACATCGTCACCAAGCAGGCCGGCGATCGCAATTTCCAGCGCATGGATACCGAGTTCGGGACCGACTACACAAAGCGCGTCACGCTCGACGTCAACCAGGTCATCGATCCCACCTTCTCGGTTCGCACCGGCGGTCTGTTCCAGGACGCCAACGTCGCCGGACGCAATTACGTGACCGACAATCGCTGGGGCAGCTTCATCTCGACCAAATACACCCCGACCAGCGACATCAAGATCACGACCAACTACGTCCACACCGACCTCAGCGGCTATCCTGATTTCGGCGTGCCCTATTACAAGCAGGGCAACGTGCCCGTGACCTCAGCCGGCATTCCGCGTCAGAACTGGTATGGCTTCCTCAACCGCGACTTCCAGACGGCGCGGCAGGATTTCGGCACCGGTACGATCGAGTACAAGGTCAACGAGGCCATCACGCTGACCAGCAAGGTGCGCGGCGAGCATTCGCTGCTCAACTATATCGGCACGTTGCCGCAGAACCCGAACACGAGTTTCGCCGACCCGATGCTCTGGACCACGACGGCGAGCGCGCAGAGCCGGTACCAGAACGTGGACGTGTGGGCCAACCAGAACGAGGCCACGTTCAAGCTCGACACCGGCGGGGTCAAGCACACCGCTGTGTTCGGCGTCGAATATTCGAACGAGAACATTTCGATCGACCGCTATGCCGGCCTCGCGTCGGAGCTGGCCGGTAGCCCCTTCACGAGTTCCGGTGCCGTGACGGGGGTCCTTCTCTACTCCCCGCAATACACCAACATTCCGTTCGGCACGCCGTCGCTGGTTGGAAATCCGACGCGCTATGGCGTCAACACCAGCAGCGTGTATGTGATGGATACCGCGAATTGGCAGGACACGGTCATCCTCAACGGCGGCGTGCGCTACGATGGCTACAGCCAGAGCTCATCCACCAATTCGGCCTACCTCAAGCAAAGCTCCGATCTCGTCAATTACAACGTCGGCCTCGTCTACAAGCCGATGTCGATCGGCAGTGTCTATGCCGCTTATGCGACCTCCGCCAATCCGTTCGGTTCGGAGCTCGACGCTACCGGCACCGATTACGGTGGCGTTCCCGCCAACTCGACGATCCTGCTCGGGCCCGAGCGCAACAAGGCGGCAGAGATCGGCACCAAATGGGAGCTGGCTGACCGTCACCTGCTGGTCAGCGCTGCGCTGTTCCAGACCACCAAGGATAATGCGCGAGAGACCGTCAATAACCTGCTCACCTCGGGCGCGGCCTACCGCATCCAGGGCATCGACATCGAGGCCGAAGGCAAGATCACGGATCGCTGGAGCATCTTCGGCGGCCTGGTGCTGATGCAGTCGAAGGTCACGCAAAGCGGCATCGCCTCCAACATCGGCCTGCAGCTCGCCAACGTCGCCCATCAGTCGTTCAGCATGCTGTCCAAGTACAAGTTCGACGACGGCTGGGAGATCGGCGGGCAGGCGGTGTATCGCTCGAAGGTCTATGGCGGCACCTTCGCGGCCAATACCGGCAACGAACTGCCGAGTTATTGGCGCTTCGATGCGTTCGTGGAGAAGAAGATCGACAAGAACTGGAGCATGAAGTTCTACGCCCAGAACCTCACCAACAAGCTGTACTACGATACGCTCTATCGCAGCGCAGTGCCGTTCGTGGCGGTCGCTCCGGGCCGGGCCTTCTACATCGTCACGACGGCGAAGTTCTGATCATGTTGACGTGTCTGCCTGGCATCCTGAGCAAAGACGATGTGGCGGATTTCCGCCGCATCATGGACGCCAGCGAATGGGAGGATGGCCGCTCCACCGCCGGCGCGCAGTCGGCCATGGTCAAGCGCAACGAGCAATTGCCGCCCGACGGCGAGGTCGCGCGAAAGCTCGGCAACCGGATCATCTCGGCGCTGACGTCGAACCCGCGCTTCATCGCGGCGGCGGTCCCGCTGCAGATTTTCCCGCCGCTGTTCAACCGCTATGCGGCGAGCAGTGGCCATCATTTCGGCCTGCATGTCGACAATGCGATCCGCGGCGACCGGCTGACCGGTCTTCGCATCCGCACAGACCTGTCGGTGACGCTGTTCCTCGCCGAGCCGGAAGCGTACGATGGTGGCGAACTTGTGATCGAGGACACCTACGGCTCGCACGAGGTCAAGTTGCCGGCCGGCGACTGCGTGCTTTATCCCTCGACAAGCCTCCATCTCGTCACCCCCGTGACGAGGGGAACGAGGGTTGCGTCTTTCTTCTGGCTGCAGAGCATGATACGGGACGATCAAGCCCGGAGCATGATCTTCGACCTCGACACCGCGATACAGGCGCTGGTGGACCGGCTCGGGCGTGACGATCCCGAAACGGTCAAATTGACGGGTATCTATCACAATCTCATTCGCTACTGGGCCGAAGTATGAAGACCATGACCTCTAGAGCAAGCCTTGCCGCCGCCGCGATGCTGGCGGCCGCCTGGCTCGCATCCCCCGTTTCGGCCCAGACAGAAAACCCGCCCGCGGCTGCGACGCAGCAAGTGGCTCCGCCGCCTGCGGCCAGCCCGGCTCCGGCAGCCGCTCCCTCGGCGACGTCGCCAGCGATCCCGACCGCGACCGCGCCTGCGTCGTCACCGTCCGCAGCCCCGGCGGCCGCAAAGACCGAGGCGGCCACCGGCGTCGCGCCGGCCATGAAGGAATTGTCGCCCTGGGTGATGTTCATGTCGGCCGACGTCATCGTGAAGGCGGTGATGATTGGGCTCGCCTTCGCATCGCTGATGACCTGGACCGTCTTCATCGCCAAGTCGATCGAGCTGTCGGTCGCATCCACCAGGCTTCGTTCGGCTCTGAAGAAGGTCGCGGAGACGCGCTCGCTTGCCGAAGCGCAAATGGCACTCGGCGCCAAGGAGGGCATCCTGCCGTCCTTCCTGGCGGCGGCCCTGCGCGAGGCGCGCATGTCGGCCGGCCTGTCCAGTGACGCCGGCATCAAGGAGCGCGCGGCCTCCAGCTTTTCCGAGATCGTGCGCGCCGAGGCGCGGCGCATCCGGATCGGCATGGGCGTGCTTGCGACCATCGGCTCCACGTCGCCCTTCGTCGGCCTGTTCGGCACGGTCTGGGGCATCATGAACAGCTTCATCGGGATCTCGAAGTCGCAGACCACGAACCTCGCCGTCGTCGCGCCCGGCATCGCCGAGGCGCTGCTCGCCACCGCGATCGGCCTCGTCGCCGCCATTCCCGCCGTCATCATCTACAACCACTTCTCGCGCGTGACGAAGGGCTATCTCGAACTCGTCAGCCGCGCCTCGGGTGCCGCGGGGCGGTTGCTCTCGCGCGATCTCGACCGCAGCCACGGCAGCGTGCATTCGCGCGCAGCGGAGTGAACCATGGCCGTTTCGCTCGCAGACAATGACGACGACGACGATTTCTCGGAAACGCATGACATCAACGTCACGCCGTTCATCGACGTCATCCTCGTCCTGCTGATCATCTTCATGGTCGCAGCCCCGCTCTCCACGGTCGATCTGCCGATTGACCTGCCGACGTCGAGCGCGACTCCGCAGAAGAAGCCGGACAAGCCGACCTATCTCAGCATCAAGCCCGATCTGACGCTTGCCCTCGGGGAAAACCCGGTGCACCGGGCCGAGTTGATCGGGACGCTCGACGGCCTGTCGGACATGAGCAAGGACAAATATGTGTTCCTGCGTGCCGACAAGTCGGTACCTTATGGGGAATTGATGGGCGTCATGGAGCTGCTGCGCTCGGGCGGCTATACGCGGGTGAAGCTGGTGGCGCTGGAAGGCGCTCCGGGGACGCCCGCGGCCGGCGCCGCTCAGCCTTGAGAAGGCACGCTATGTCGGACGAACTCAGACCATCCCGGAAGCTCTGGATCCTCGCGGCGGTTGCGGCGCTGGTGCTGCATCTGGGTGGGGCTGCGCTCGCGCTGGCTCATTTGCGGGCCGACGACGACGGCGACGGCCTGGGTGCGGCCGGCGCCGAATTCGCCGTGGAAATGGCGTCGCCCAAGGCGCCGGATACCGATCTGCCGCCGGGGCCCGACAGCGAAGCGATGCAGGAGCAGCAGGCGCTCCCCGAGCAAAAGGCCGAGACCAAGGAAACCGAGCTGCCGAAGGATCAGTCGCAGCAGGTCGAGGATCCCGATCGGGTGGTCACCGAGAACACCTCCAAGAAGCCGCAGGACGAGGATCCCAAGATCGCGGCGATCGAAACGCCCGCGGCCGAGGCATCGCCGAAGTCGGTTGCGACGGCCCGGCAGACGCTCGATGAAGACGCGCGCGAGGCCGAGAAGGCCCTGGCGCCGGTCATTGGGCTCGGTAAGGACATCCTGAGAATTACAGCCGACTGGAATCGCAAGATCAGCGCGCACCTTGCGGCCCACAAGGTCAATCCGGAAGGCAAGCAGCCCAATAACCAGAAGGTCAAGGTGAGCTTCGCGATCAACCGGAAGGGCAACGTGCTGTCGGTGGATGTCGTGGAGTCCTCAGGGGACACCGCCTACGATGCGGCCGCGGTCTCGATCGTCCGCAAGTCCGATCCCATCCCGCAGCCGCCCGCGGGACTGACCGAGGACCGGTTCGAGCGGACCGTCGACATCATCTTCACGCCGCCGGATGCGAAAAAGAAGAAGACGGCTCAGCGCCAGTAGAGCCTGATCCCGACATAGACCACGACCAGACAGGCGAAGATCAACGCCACGGGCAGGGGCCGTTTCTGGGATCCGGCGAATGCCGCCGCCCCGAAGGAGGCGGACTTCTTTGGCGCCGGTGCCGGGCGGCGGAAGGCGGTAACATTGTCCGCTGCCGGCTCTGCCGGGCGGGGGCGGACGTCGGGCGGGGTTCCAGCGCCGCCCATCTCGGCATAGTAGGCCTTGTAGATCGCGCCGATGGTCGCCTCGGTGGCCTCGCCTTCGCTCATCTGCGCCAGCAGGTTCTGGTAGCTCGCCAGGAATTCCTGGGATTCCGGGGGCAATGCGGACGCCCCGTTGAGTTTGGCCATCATCTTCCAGGTGGCAAAATCGGCGCGGGCGCGGGTGTCGGCGCGTCGCGCGATGAGCATATCGGCAGCTTTGACCAAGTCGGCCTCTGGCCCTTCGGCGTGTCTTCGGGTGTTCTGTTCAACTACGCATTGCCGGTCAGGAAGAGAACAGCCTGAATCACATATCCGGTCAACGTTCGCAGTATTACTGAAATAACATCAAGATTTAGACCGAACTGGGAACCTGCAAGGGGCAGCAGGATCAACAGGCCGATCAGAATCAGCATCCCGAACGGCTCGAGCCGGGCCAGCGGCATGGCGACGGCGCGGGGCAGCAGCCCGACCGCGACGCGGCCGCCATCGAGCGGCGGAATCGGCATCATGTTGAAGACGGCCAGGATGGCGTTGATGATGAGCGCATTCTTGAGGTTGTCGGCCACCCATTTCGCCGAGCTTGCCGGGACAAGCGGCAGCGCGTGGAAGGCGAGGGCCGCCGCCAGCGCCAGCAGGATGTTGGTGACGGGGCCCGCCAGCGCCACCCAGACCATGTCGAGCTTGGGGTTGTTCAGCTTGCGGAAGTTCACCGGCACCGGCTTGGCATACCCGAACAGGAACGGCGAGTGTGCGAACAGCAGCATCGCCGGCAGGATCAGGGTGCCGAACGGGTCGATATGCCTGATGGGGTTGAAACTGACGCGGCCGAGCTGCGAGGCCGTGTCGTCCCCGAGCCGGTCCGCGACGAAGGCGTGCGCTGCCTCATGAAGGGTGATGGCGAGCACCAGCGGCAGCACCCAGATGGAAACGTCATAGAGGGAGATGTTCACGGCTCGTCCGTCCCGGTTTGTCTGCGGCCTTGCAGCCGTCCCAGCCAACCGGCGGTGCAGCAACGCTTCCGGGCTAGATAATGTCGCGGGTTCCGAAATGCCAATTTGCCGGCGACCGGCGAGCAATGGCGCGCGGCGCCCGGCGTCACGCCGGGATCGTCCCCTGATGCTGCGGCAGGCCGTCGTCGAGCTTCAGCCAGGCGGGCTTTTCCGAAACCCAGATGTGCTCGGTCGGCGCGAAGGCGTTGCGATCGTCGAAAACGGAGAGGGACACGCCCGCCAGCGTGCCATTGCGCCGCCACGCGAACAGGCGCGTGCCGCAGCGCTTGCAGAACACGCGGTCGATCGCCTCGGACGAGGCATAGCGCTCGGTGTCGCCTTCGACGGTCAGCGCGCGCTGGTCGAACTGCGCGCGGGCGAAGAAGGGCGAGCCCATCGCCTTCTGACAGAGGCGGCAATGGCAGACGCGGACGTTGAGCGGCTCGCCCTCCGCCTTGAAGCGCACCGCGCCGCACAGGCATCCACCTTCCCGGATCATGCTGTCCTCAATAGGTTGCGCGTCCGCCCGAGATGTCGAACACCGCGCCGGTCGAGAAGGCGCAGTCCTCGGACGCAAGCCAGGCCACCATCGCGGCGAGCTCCTCGACGAGGACGAAGCGACCCTTCGGGATCTTCGACAGCATGAAGTCGATATGCTGCTGCGTCATCTGGTCGAAGATCGCGGTCTTGGCGGCCGCCGGCGTCACCGCGTTGACGAGGATGTCATGCGCGGCGAGCTCCTTGCCGAGCGATTTCGTCAGCGCGATCAGGCCGGCCTTGGAGGCCGAATAGTGCGCCGCGTTCGGATTGCCTTCCTTGCCGGCGATCGAGGCGATGTTCACGATCCGCCCGTATTTCTGCTTGAGCATCGCGGGCACGATGGCCTTGCAGACGATGAAGGGACCATCGAGATTGATGCGCAGAACCTTCCGCCATTCCTCGAGGTCGGTCTCCCAGACCGGCTTGTTGACGCCGGCGATGCCGGCATTGTTGACGAGGATGTCGATCTTGCCGAAGGCCTTGAGCGTCGCGTCGCGGGCCTCTTCGACGGCCGCGGTGTCGGTGACGTCGACCTTGAAGACCTTGGTCTCGCCGCCGATCTCCTTCGCCGTCTTCTCGGCCAGCGCGGCGTCAAAATCCCAGATCGCGACCTTGGCGCCGGAGGCGGTGAGGCGCTCGGTGATGGCGCGGCCAAAGCCCTGCGCGCCGCCGGTGACGATGGCGACGCGGCCGTTGAGATCGATCTTGTTCATGCCGGGTGTCCCTGGCGTCAGAGCATGTAGCCGCCGTCGACGACGAGGTCGACGCCGGTGGTGAAGGCGCTTTCGTCGCTGCCGAGATAGACCGCCATGGCGGCAATCTCCTCGGCGGTGCCGAGCCGGCCCATCTTCTGGCGGGAGATGAACATGTCCTTGCCCTGGGGCCCCTGCGCGGCGGCGCGGTCGAGCATCGAGGGCGTCTCGACGGTGCCGGGGCAGATCGAGTTGCAGCGGATGCCCTTGGTGATGAAGTCGAGCGCGACCGCACGTGACAGCAGCGACACCGCCGCCTTCGACGAGCTGTAGACGTAGCGGTTCGCCGGCGGCCTCAAGGCCGCGCAGGACGAGATATTGACGATGCTGCCGCCGCCGCCAGCGATCATGTCGGGCAGGAAGGCCTTGATGGTCCGGTGCATCGACTTGACGTTGAGGTCGAACGAGAAATCAAAGTCCTCTTCCGAGCACTCCAGGATGGTGCCGTGGTGCACGAAGCCGGCCGCGTTGAGCAGGATGTCGATCTTGCCGACGCGCTTGGCGAAGGCGTTGACGTCGGCGGTGTTGCGGACGTCGAGCTTGGCGACCTCGGCGATGCCTTCCTTGGTCAGGACCGCGATGCCGGCTTCGTTGATGTCGGTGGCGATGACGGTTGCGCCTTCACGCGCGAATGCGAGGGCGCATGCGCGCCCGATGCCGGCGGCCGCCGCCGTGACCACGGCGCGTTTGCCCTTGAGGCGGTTTGCCATGTCGTTTCTCCTTTGAATTTTCTCCCGTCATTCCGGGGCGCGCCTCTTGGCGCGAACCCGGAATCCATCGGGCCACAGCGTCGGTTGATGAATGGATTCCGGGCTCGCGACTTCGTCGCACCCCGGAATGACAGTATCAGTGATTGTCCCGCGCCACGCCAAACGTGCCGGCGACGTTCTGGTAGCGCGTGGCGAGCTCCATGCAGGCGCCGGTCGATTGCTGGCCGACGGTGTTGCGGTAGATCTCCTGCCACGGCGTCTGGTTTTCGGGATGCTTGAAGCCGCCGCTGGCCTTCAGCTCGGCGTGACGCTTCTTCAGCTCCTCGTCCGAGATCAGAATGTTGGCGCTGCCCTTGTTGAGGTCGATGCGGACCCTGTCGCCGGTCTTGAGGATCGCGAGACCGCCATTGGCGGCCGCTTCCGGCGAGGCGTTCAGGATCGAGGGCGACCCCGAGGTGCCGGACTGGCGGCCGTCGCCGATGCAGGGCAGGGACAGGATGCCGCGTTTGATCAGCGCCGCCGGCGGCTGCATGTTCACGACCTCGGCGCCACCGGGATAACCGATCGGGCCGGTGCCGCGAATGAACAGCACGCAGCGCTCGTCGATGTCGAGGGAGGCATCGTCGATCCGCTCGTGATAGTCCTCCGGGCCCTCGAACACGATGGCGCGGCCCTCGAAGGCGTTGAGGTCCTTGGGGTTGCTGAGATAGCGGTCGCGGAATTCCTTGGAGATCACCGAGGTCTTCATGATCGCGGAATCGAACAGATTGCCCTTCAGCACCAGGAAGCCGGCGTCCTTCACCAGCGGCTTGTCGTAGGTCCAGATCACGTCGTTGTCGGGGGCCGGCGCGTCCTTGCAGTTCTCGCCGATGCCGCGGCCATTGACGGTGACGGCGTCTTCATGGATGCGCTTGTGCTTCATCAATTCGCGCACCACGGCCGGCACGCCGCCGGCGCGGTGGAATTCCTCGCCGAGATAGAAGCCCGCCGGCTGCATGTTCACCAGCAGCGGCACGTCGTGGCCGACCTTCTGCCAGTCCTCGATCGAGAGCTCGACGCCGATATGGCGGGCCAGGGCATTGATGTGGATCGGCGCATTGGTCGAGCCGCCGATCGCCGAATTGATCACGATGCAGTTCTCGAACGCCTTGCGGGTCAGGATGTCCGAGGGCTTGAGGTCTTCCCACACCATCTCGACGATGCGCTTTCCCGTCTCGTAGGCGATCTGGCCGCGCTCGCGATAGGGCGCGGGGATCGCCGCGCAGCCCGGCAGCGAGAAGCCGAGCGCCTCGGCAAGCCCGTTCATCGTCGAGGCCGTGCCCATTGTGTTGCAATGGCCGACCGAGGGCGCCGAGGAGGCCACGATCTCCATGAACTCTTCATAGTCGATCTCGCCCGCGGCAAGCCGCTCGCGCGACTTCCAGACGATGGTGCCGGAGCCGGTGCGCTCGCCATTGTGCCAGCCGTTCAGCATCGGGCCGCCCGACAGCACGATCGCGGGCAGGTTGACGGTCGCCGCCGCCATCATGCAGGCCGGCGTGGTCTTGTCGCAGCCGGTGGTGAGCACGACGCCGTCGAGCGGATAGCCGTAGAGGATCTCGACCAGGCCGAGATAGGCGAGGTTGCGGTCGAGCGCCGCGGTCGGGCGCTTGCCGGTCTCCTGGATCGGATGGGTCGGGAATTCCATGGCGATGCCGCCGGCTTCGCGGATGCCCTCGCGAACGCGGTGAGCGAGCTCGAGATGGTGGCGGTTGCAGGGAGAAAGGTCGTTGCCGGTCTGGGCGATGCCGATGATCGGCTTGCCGGACTGCAGCTCGGCGCGGGTGAGGCCGTAATTCAGGTAGCGCTCCATGTAGAGCGCGGTCATGCCCGGATTATGCGGATTGTTGAACCATTCCTGCGAACGAAGGTGGCGGCGGGAGCCGTTGCCGGCGGGGGCATGCCCATTGGTTGGCTTTTTTGTCATTGGTTTCTCCTGCAATGCAAACGCACTGGCATCCGTCCACTTACATCAGTCCTGGGGCGTCGGCTTGTGCGATGCCGAACGGCGCGAATGATGGATCGCTGGCCCGCTGGCGGGTCGTTTCCTCACAAACCCGATATTAGTCATGGCTACTTGGTAACGCTACCATTTTGTTCGCCGCGGCCGCGCCCGAAATGGACGGCCTGCTGTCCGAATGGCGCGAGGTCGAGCTCTGCCGCTCGATCACCTTGAAGCCGAGATCGAGCACCGCCTGCTCGGGGCGCCGTCCGTCGATCGCCTCGATCAGCATGGTGGCGGCCGTCCTGCCCATCTCGTAGCGGTTGGTGCGCACGCTGGTGAGGGTGGGGACGGCGGAGGCCATGAATTCGAGGTCGTTGAATCCGACGATCGCGATCTGGTCGGGGACCGCGATCTCGCGGCGCCGGCATTCGAACAGGACGCCGAGCGCGAGGTCGTCATTGGCGCAGAACACCGCATCGAGGCCGGGCTCTCGCGCCAGGAGATCGGTGAACAGGGCGCCGCCGAGCGTCACCGAGGTCGGCGTCGCCGTCGTGACGACGAGGCGCTGCTCGAACAGTCCGGCGTCCTTCATGGCGGAGACATATCCGTCCAGCCGCCGCTGCACCCGCGGGTCCATTCGCGCGCCGACGAATCCGATCTTGCGGCGCCCCTGTTCGAACAGGTGCGCAACCGCTGCGCGGGCCGCATCATGGTGCGAAAAGCCGATCATCATGTCGACCGGATCGGGGCCGATCTCCATGATCTGCACGATCGGGCAGTCGGCGGCCTCCAGCATCGCGCGCGACTCCGCGGTCTGGTCGATGCCGGTGACGATCAGCCCCGCCGGCTTCTGCGCGAGAAACAGCCGCAGCAGCTTTTCTTCCTGCAGAATGCTGTAGCGCGTGTTGGACAACTGGATCGAGTAGCGGCTGCCTTCGGACGCGTCGTAGATGCCGCGCAGCACGTCCGAGAACACGTTGTTGGTGAGAGAGGGGATCAGGACACCGATGACCTCGGTGCGTTGCGAGGCCAGCGCGCGTGCCGCAAGATTCGGCACATACCCGAGCTCTTTCGCCGCACTCTCGACCCGCGTCCGCTTGGCGACTGAAAGCGCCTCGGGATTGCGGAAGAAGCGGGACGCCGTGATCGGGCTGACGCCGGCAAGCTCGGCGACTTCCGCCAACCGGATTTTGCCTGACTTGGTGCGTTTTCGACCCATTTGTTGCTCTTAACACAGTCAGTCTCGCAAACAAAGGAACGTTGACAGCGCTACCAGCAACGACTAACCAAAGACAAATTGCCAAAACCGCACAAACTGCCGACAATGGCGCCCGCTAAGATCGGGCTTCGTTCGGCGAAGTCTGAAAAAACAAGACGGTCGCGGCGCTCGGGGCGCCGTGGACTTTCGAGGAGGGAGCTAGATGTCGTCTGTGCAAATCCGCGACGTGCGGAAATCGTTCGGCAATTTTGAAGTCCTGCACGGCGTGACCGTACCGATCGAGGATGGACAGTTCGTCGTCCTGGTCGGCCCCTCCGGCTGCGGCAAGTCGACGCTTTTGCGCATGCTGGCTGGTCTCGAGAACATCACCTCCGGCACGATCTCGATCGGCGACCGCGTCGTCAACAATGTCCAGCCCAAGGAGCGGGACATTGCGATGGTGTTTCAGAACTACGCGCTCTATCCGCACATGACGGTCGCCGACAACATGGGCTTTTCGCTGAAGCTGCGGAATGCGGGCGCCGACGAAATCAACAAGCGCGTCAAGCGCGCCGCCGAGATTCTCGCGCTGGGGCCGCTGCTCGATCGCTATCCGCGCCAGCTCTCCGGCGGTCAGCGCCAGCGCGTCGCGATGGGCCGCGCCATCGTGCGCGACCCGCAAGTGTTCCTTTTCGACGAGCCGTTGTCCAACCTCGACGCCAAGCTGCGCGTCGCCATGCGCACCGAGATCAAGGAGCTGCACCAGCGGCTGAAGACGACGACCGTCTACGTCACCCACGATCAGATCGAAGCCATGACCATGGCCGACAAGATCGTCGTCATGCATGACGGCATCGTCGAGCAGATGGGCACGCCGCTCGAGCTCTATGACAAGCCCGACAACCAGTTTGTCGCCGGCTTCATCGGCTCGCCCGCGATGAACTTCCTGAAGGGGCATGTGCGGGTCAACGGCGTTGCGACCTTCGAGGGGCCGAACGGCGTCAAGCTGCCGCTCAAGACCGCGCCTGCGGCCTCCGACGGCCGTCCCGCGGTCTACGGCGTGCGGCCCGAGCATTTCACCATCGCCGACGACGGCGCCGAAGCCGAGATCGTCGTGGTGGAGCCGACCGGCTCGGAGACGCAAGTGTTCGCCAAGATCGGCGGCGAGCAGGTCGTCGCGGTGTTCCGCGAGCGTCACCAGTTCAATCCGGGCGAAAAGATCCGGCTGAAGCCCGAGCCGTCACTGGTGCATCTGTTCGACGAGACGACGGGAAAGCGCCTGAACGCGTAGCGTAAGACCAAGTCAAGACAATAAAAAAGCATCACAGGGAGGACACCATGCAAGACTTTACCCGCCGGACTCTGCTTCAAGGCGGCACGGCATTGGCTGCGACCGGCATGCTCACCGGGCCGGCGCTGTTCGATTTCGCCAAAGCCTGGGCACAGAGTTCGCCCTGGAAGGCGGAGCCCGGCGCCAAGCTGACCGTGATGCGCTGGAAGCGCTTCGTGCCGGCCGAGGACGATGCGTTCAACGCCATGGTCGCCGCGTTCAAGGCCGCCACCGGCACCGAGATGAACGTGTTCAGCGAATCCTTCGAGGACGTGCAGCCGAAGGCCTCGGTTGCGGCCAACACCGGCTCCGGACTCGATCTCGCATGGGGCTTGCACACGCTGCCGCAGCTGTTCCCGACCAAAGTGCTGAAGATGAACGACGTTGCCGATTATCTCGGCAAGAAGTACGGCGGCTGGACCGATGCGGCCGCCAAGACCTGCAAGCAGGGCGACGACTGGCTCGGAATTCCCGTCGCCACCAACGGCGGTTACATGACGTACCGCAAGTCGGCGCTCGACAAGGCGGGGTTCAAGGAATTCCCGAAGGATTTCCCCGGCTTCCTCGAGATGTGCAAGGCCCTGAAGGCGAACAACACGCCGGCCGGCTTCGCGCTCGGTCATGCCTCGGGCGACGGCAATTCGTGGCTGCACTGGGTGCTGTGGGGCCACGGCGCCTACACGGTCGACCAGAACGACAAGATCATCATCAACTCGCCGGAGACGGCGAAGGCGCTGGAATATTGCAAGGCGCTGTACGACAGCTTCATTCCGGGCACCGCGTCCTGGAACGATTCCTCCAACAACAAGGCCTTCCTCGCCGGTGAGCTCTATTGCACGGCGAACGGCATCTCGATCTACGTCGCCGCCAAGACCGATGCCAGCAAGAAAGAGCTGGCCGAGGACACCTATCACGCCCTCTGGCCGGTCGGCCCGGTCGGCAAGCCGACCGAGCTGCAGCTGGCGCTGCCCATCCTCGCCTTCAACTTCACCAAATATCCGAATGCGGCAAAGGCCTTCATTGCCTTCATGCTGGAGAAGGAGAACTACGAGAAGTGGCTGGACGGCGCGCAGGGCTATCTGACGCAGACCCTGAACGCCTATGAATCGGCGCCGATCTGGAAGGCCGATCCCAAGAACGAGGTCTTCTCTCAGGCCTCCAAGCGTACGTTGCCGGCGGCCGGTATCGGAACGGTCGGCGAAAAGGCGGCAACTGCGATCGCCGACTTCATCGTCGTCGACATGTTCGCCAACTACTGCACCGGCACCAAGGATGCGAAGGGCGCGATGGCGGAAGCCGAGCGCCAGCTGAAGCGCATCTATCGCTGAGCGTCACGGAGCGGGCGGCCGTACCGCCGCCCGCTCTCCAACATTTCGATCAGGGATATCGGGCATGGCTGATGTCGCAATTCCCCGGGCCAAGCCTCAGATGAGCGAGGATAACGCCTGGACCCGGCTCAAACACAATCGTAACTGGCTCGGTTTCTGGTTCATGGTGCCGGCCATGGCCTTCCTGATCTTCTTCCTGGCCTATCCGCTGGGGCTCGGCATCTGGCTGTCCTTCACGGACACCCGCATCGGCAGGGTCGGGCACTTCGTCGCCACCGAGAACTATGAGTGGCTGTGGGACGATTCCATCTTCTGGCTGTCGGTGTTCAACACGCTGCTCTACACCTTCGTCGCCAGCGCCCTGAAATTCGCGATCGGACTCTATCTCGCGCTGCTGCTGAACGAGAACATGCCGTTCAAGGCGATGCTGCGCGCGATGGTCCTGATCCCCTTCATCGTGCCGACGGTGCTCTCGGCGCTGGCGTTCTGGTGGATCTTCGATTCGCAATTCTCCATCATCTCCTGGTCGCTGAAGCATCTCGGCCTGATCAATCAGAACATCAACTTTCTCGGCGACACGACCTGGGCGCGCATTTGCGTGATCTTCGCCAACATCTGGCGCGGCGTGCCGTTCGTGGCGATCACGCTGCTCGCGGGCCTGCAGACGGTGTCGCCCTCGCTCTATGAAGCGGCAACGCTCGACGGCGCCACGCGCTGGCAGAATTTCCGCTTCATCACCTATCCGCTGCTGACGCCGATCATCGCCGTCGTGATGACCTTCTCGGTGCTGTTCACCTTCACCGACTTCCAGCTGATCTGGGCGATGACGCGCGGCGGCCCCGTCAACGCCACCCATTTGATGGCGACGCTGTCCTACCAGCGTGCGATCATCGCCGGGCAACTCGGGGAGGGCGCGGCGATATCCAGTGCCATGATTCCGTTCCTGCTCGCTGCGATCATGGTGTCCTGGTTCGGCCTGCAGCGACGGAAATGGCAACAGGGAGAGAACAATGACTGATCTTCCTGCCTCGAAGGTCGATCTCAAGGCTGTCCTGTCGACGTCAGCGCGCGTCGATAACAGCGAGGGCATGAGCTATCTGCAGTCGGTGCCGCGCCGGCTCGTGACCCTTTACCTGCCGCTCACGATCATCGTCGTCGTCCTTCTGTTTCCGTTCTACTGGATGGCGCTGACCTCCGTGAAGCCGGACGACCAGTTGCTCGATCTCGACAGGTTCAACCCGTTCTGGACCTGGAATCCGACCTTCAAGCATTTCCACAAGCTGCTGTTCGAAAGCTACTATCCGCACTGGCTCTGGAACACGATGTATGTGGCGATCTGCGCCACGATCCTCTCGATCATCGCGTCGGTGTTGGCTGCCTACGCCATCGTGCGCTTGCGCTACAAGGGGGCCAATCTCGTCGGCGGGCTGATCTTCCTCGCCTATCTGGTGCCGCCGTCGATCCTGTTCATCCCGCTCGCCACCGTCGTGTTCCAGTACGGCCTGTTCGACTCGCCGCTGGCCTTGATCCTGACCTATCCGACCATCCTGATCCCGTTCTCGACCTGGCTCTTGATGGGCTATTTCAAGACCATCCCGTTCGAGCTCGAGGAATGCGCGCTGATCGACGGGGCGAGCCGCTGGCAGATCCTGATCAAGATCGTGCTGCCGCTCGCGATCCCCGGGCTGATCTCGGCCTTCATCTTCTGCTTCACGCTGTGCTGGAACGAGTTCATCTACGCGTTGACGTTCCTGCAGTCGACCAGCAACAAGACGGTGCCGGTCGCGATCGTCAACGAGTTCGTGGACGGTGACATCTACCGCTGGGGCTCGCTGATGGCCGGAGCCCTGGCCGGCTCGCTGCCGCTCGTCATCCTTTACGCCTTCTTCGTGGAGCATTATGTGTCCGCGATGACAGGCGCCGTGAAGGAATAGTCGCGGGCGCTGCCACGGGAGCGCGCCCGAGGAACGTGTCGAGGCTGCGCGTTCCGGCCAATAAGAAGGAGTTGAGCTCTTGCACATTCTGGTTCTGGGCGCCGCCGGCATGGTCGGCCGCAAACTCTGCGAACGGCTGCTGCGCGACGGCCGGCTCGGCAAGAGCGACATCACCAAGCTCACCATGCACGACGTGGTCGAGCCGAAGAAGCCGGAGAAGGCCGGTTTCGCGGTCGAGACCGTGTCGGGCGATTTCGCAGTCCCCGGCGCGGCCGAAAAGCTGATCGCCGGTCGGCCCGACGTGATCTTCCATCTCGCCGCGATCGTCTCGGGCGAAGCCGAGCTCGATTTCGACAAGGGCTACCGCATCAATCTCGACGGCACGCGGATGCTGCTCGACGCCATCCGTCTGGTTGGCGGCGGTTACAAGCCGCGCGTGGTGTTCACGTCCTCGATCGCGGTGTTCGGCGCGCCGTTCCCGGATGCGATCGGCGACGAGTTCTTCCACACCCCGCTGCTCAGCTACGGCACGCAGAAGGCGATCGGCGAATTGCTGCTGGCCGACTATTCCCGCCGCGGCTTCCTCGACGGCATTGGCATCCGTCTGCCGACCATCTGCATCCGTCCCGGCCTGCCCAATAAGGCGGCATCGGGCTTCTTCTCCAACATCCTGCGCGAGCCGCTGGCCGGCAAGGAAGCGATCCTTCCGGTGTCGGAGGACGTTCGCCACTGGCACGCCACGCCGCGCTCGGCGGTCGGCTTCCTGCTCCATGCCGGCACCATGGACCTCGAAAAGGTCGGCCCGCGCCGCAACCTGACCATGCCGGGCCTGTCGGCGACGGTCGGCGAGCAGATCGCCGCCTTGACGCGCGTTGCGGGCGAGAAGGTCGCGGCTCGCATCAAGCGCGAGCCTGATCCTTTCATCGTCGGCATCGTCGGCGGCTGGCCTCGCAATTTCAACGCCAAGCGGTCGCTCGAGCTCGGCTTCACCACCGCCGAGAAGACCTTCGACGACATCATCCGCATTCACATCGAAGACGAGCTCGGCGGCAATTTCGTCGCCTGATCTCCGGCAGAGCGGACCCTGGTGATGGCGAGCGTTGCTTGCATCGGCGAGTGCATGGTCGAGCTTCGGCAGGCGCAAGGCGGTGCGTCTGCCGGGCAGGGGGGCGGGCTGTACTCGCGTGGATTCGGCGGCGACACCCTCAACACCGCCGTGTATCTGGCGCGGCTCGAGGTCAAGGTCGACTATCTCACCGCGCTCGGGGACGATGCCCTGAGCGATGAGATGATCGCCGCCTGGAACGCGGAGAACGTCGGTACACGGCGCGTCGCGCGGCTCGCGGGCAAGCTGCCCGGCCTCTACATGATCCAGACGGATGCGAAGGGCGAGCGCCAGTTCTTCCACTGGCGCGACAGCGCGGCGGCGCGGCAGCTGATGAGCCTGCCGGAGACTGACGAGCTACTCAACTCGCTGATGAGCTACGACATCGTCTATCTCTCCGC
Source organism: Bradyrhizobium sp. Y36 (assembly GCF_002531575.1). Taxonomy (GTDB): domain Bacteria; phylum Pseudomonadota; class Alphaproteobacteria; order Rhizobiales; family Xanthobacteraceae; genus Bradyrhizobium. The sequence goes on from NZ_NWTI01000009.1 coordinate 153,772, forward strand.
GATCACGCTCTCGATCTACGATCAGGCCGGCCGCGATCGCCTGTTCGCAGCGATCAAGCGCGCGCGCCTGCTCGGCACCCGCTTCGTGTTCGATACTAATTTTCGCGCACGCGGCTGGCCGGATCGCGACGTCGCCCGTGAGGTGTTCGCCGCGGCCTTTGCGGCCGCCGACATCGTGCTGACCTCGACCGAGGATCTGCTCGCGCTCTATCCCGGCGAGAGCCACGAGCAGCTGATGGCGCGCATCCCGACCCCGGAGTTGGTGTTCCGCCTTGCCGAGCCCGTGAGCCTGCTGCGCTTCCCCGGGGGGGCCCACGAGGTCCGCGCCGAACCCATGACCAACCCCGTCGTCGACACCACGGCGGCCGGCGACAGCTTTGCCGCAGCCTATATCGCCGCCCGGCTCGCCGGCTCCGATCCGGTCGAAGCGGCCCAGGCCGGGCATCGCCTCGCCAGCGTCGTGATCTGCTATGCTGGCGCCATCATTCCGGGCTATGCCATGCCGCCGAAGAAGCGGCACCGGTCGGCGCCGACGCGTCAGGCGACCAAGTGAAGCGACCAAGTCAAGCGACGCACTGAAACGAAAAGATTCCCGAGATGCCCACAGCCGCCCAACAGAATCACCTCGTCGCGCTGTTCAAGGCTGCGACCGTCATCCCGGTCCTCACCATCGAGCGCATCCAGGATGCCGTGCCGCTGGCGCGCGCGCTGGTCGCCGGCGGTGTCCGCACGCTGGAGGTGACCCTGCGCACCCCCGTTGCGATCGAGGCGGCGAGGGCAGTGATGGCCGAAGTCCCCGAGGCGGTCGTCGGCATCGGCACGATCCTCAATCCGGCCGACTTCACCCGGGTCGAGAAGCTCGGCGTCGCGTTCGGCATCAGCCCGGGCCTGACGCCCGATCTCCTGAAGGCCGCAGCGCATAGCTCCCTACCGTTCGCGCCGGGCATCGCCACGGCCTCCGAGCTGATGACGGCGCTGTCCCACGGCTTCGACGTGGCAAAATTCTTCCCGGCCGAGCAGGCCGGCGGCATCAAGGGCCTGCGCTCGCTGGGCGGGCCGTTCCCGAACGTGCGGTTCTGCCCGACCGGCGGCGTTGGCGAGGCCAATGCGGCAACCTGGCTCGCCGAACCCAACGTGGTCGCGGTTGGCGGTTCCTGGCTGTGCCCGACGGCGGAGATCAGGGCCGGGAACTGGGCCGGCATAACTGCCATCTGCCAGCGCACGCTTCAGGCCCTTAAACCTGCGTGAAGTCTTGCCATCCCTGCGCTAAGACTTAGCTCAGGACAAGACCCCAGGGAGACATCACCATGACCGCCAGCATCGTCGGATGGGCGCATACGCCGTTCGGCAAGTTCGACACCGAAACCGTCGAAAGCCTCGTCACCCGCGTCGCCAATGAGGCGATGGCCGATGCCGGCATTTCGGCGTCCGATGTCGACGAGATCGTGCTCGGCCATTTCAATGCCGGCTTCTCGCCGCAGGATTTTACCGCCTCCCTGGTGCTCCAGGCCGACCCGAAGCTGCGCTTCAAGCCCGCCACCCGGGTCGAGAACGCCTGTGCCACCGGCTCCGCCGCCGTTCACCAGGGCCTGCGCGCGATCGCCGCGGGAGCGGCCAAGATCGTGCTGGTCGTCGGCGTCGAGCAGATGACCCGCACCCCCGGTCCCGAGATCGGCAAGAACCTGCTCAAGGCCTCGTACCTTCCCGAGGATGGCGACACGGTCGGCGGCTTTGCTGGCGTGTTCGGCAAGATCGCCAGTTCCTATTTCCAGAAATACGGCGACCAGTCCGATGCGCTGGCGCTGATCGCGGCCAAGAACCACAAGAACGGCGTCGCCAATCCCTTCGCCCAGATGCGCAAGGATTTTGGCTTCGACTTCTGCCGGGCCGAGAGCGAGAAGAACCCTTACGTCGCCGGCCCCCTGAAGCGCACCGACTGCTCGCTGGTCTCGGATGGCGCCGCGGCTTTGGTGCTGGCCGATGCCGAAACCGCCAAGGGCATGGCCAAGTCGATCGGCTTCCGCGCCACCGCACACGCCCAGGACTTCCTGCCGATGTCCAAGCGCGACATCCTGCAATTCGAGGGCTGCACCGTCGCCTGGCAGCGTGCGCTGGAGCAGGCGGGTGTGACGCTTTCCGATCTGTCCTTCGTCGAGACCCATGACTGCTTCACCGTGGCCGAGTTGATCGAGTACGAAGCGATGGGCCTGACGCCGAGGGGGCAGGGTGCCCGCGCCATCAAGGAGGGCTGGACGCTCAAGGACGGCAAGCTGCCGGTCAATCCGTCCGGCGGCCTCAAGGCCAAGGGCCATCCGATCGGCGCCACCGGCGTGTCCATGCACGTGATGACCGCGATGCAGCTCGCCGGCCAGGCGCCCGAGGGCATGCAGCTCAAGAACGCCAAGCTCGGTGGCATCTTCAACATGGGCGGTGCTGCGGTTGCGAACTACGTCTCCGTGCTGGAGCCGTTGAAGTAGGCCTAGCGGGGTGGGCAAAGGCGCTAACGTGCCGTGCCCACCGTCTTCCTTGCGTTAGATCATGGTGGGCCCGCCTCGCTTGGCCCACCTTAACGCTCCTGATTGATTGGCGGAAAAGCATCATGAGCACTGACTACGAAGACTCGCTGTCGATGGACGCACTCAACGATCGTATCGCGATCCTCGAGGACAATATCCGCCAGCTCATCGAGCAGGCCGCGGCTGCTTCGGGCGAACAGAACGAGTCGCGTATCGCCGACCGGATCAGCCAGCAGAACGAAGAGCTCGACCGGCTCCTCAAGATCCGCGAATCCCGCCAGAAGAAATAGCGGCCGATATCGCCGCGCGGTGCATGCGGCCATACGCCGGCCGCCCTTGCGCGCGCGGCGTCACTGCCCTTAGCTGGACCGAAATCGCGGAGCCGCACCTTGGCCATCCGCGCAATCGGGAGCGAACGATGGGGCCGCTGAAGGGCATCAAGGTCGTCGACATGACCACCGTGCTGATGGGGCCCTATGCGACCCAGATGCTCGGCGATTACGGCGCGGACGTCATCAAGGTGGAATCGCTCGACGGCGACGTCACCCGCCTGATCGGCCCGATGCGCCATGCCGGCATGGGTCCGGTGTTTCTCAACACCAACCGCAGCAAGCGCTCGATCTGCCTCGACCTGAAGAAGCCTGCCGGGCGCGAGGCCGTGCTGCGTCTGCTGAAGGACGCCGACGTGCTCGTCTACAACGTCCGCCCTCAGGCGATGGCGCGGCTTCAGCTCGGCTATGACGTCGTCTCCGCCGTCAATCCGCGCCTCGTCTATGCCGGCGTGTTCGGGTTCGGCCAGGACGGGCCCTATGCAGCAAAGCCCGCCTATGACGACCTGATCCAGGGCGCCACCGCGCTCCCCGCACTGATGGCGCAGACCGGCGACGGCGTGCCGCGCTACGTGCCCAACGCCTTGGTCGACCGTATCGTCGGTCTCACCGCGGTCGGCGCGATCTGCGCCAGTCTCGTTCATCGCGACCGCACCGGCCGCGGCCAGCGTCTGGACATCCCGATGTTCGAGACCATGGCCGGCTTCGTCATGGGCGACCACATGGGCGGGCTCACCTATGAGCCGCCGCTCGACAAGGGCGGCTATGCCCGCCACCTCTCGCGCGACCGCAGGCCTTACAAGACCTCGGACGGCTATCTCAGCGTCATCGTCTACAACGACAAGCAGTGGGAGAACTTCTTCAAGGCAACTAGCCGCGACGATCTCCGCGCGGATCCGAAGTTCGCGACCTTCGCCGGCCGCGCCGCCAATATCGACGTCGTCTATGCCGAGCTCGCGCGCATCTTCGAGACGCGCACCACGGCGGAGTGGATCGAGCTGCTCACCAAGGCCGACGTGCCTGTGATGCCGATGCATGATCTCGGCTCCATCCTGCACGACGAGCATCTGGAGGCGACCGGCTTCTTCCCGGTCGTCGATCATCCCACCGAAGGCCCGATCCGCAGCATGAAGGTGACGGCGAGCTGGTCGGAGACCGCGGCCGAGCCGGTGCGGCTCGCACCGCGTCTCAACGAGCACGGTGCGGAGATTCTGGAGGAGATCGGATATTCCGTGGACGATATCGCCGCCATGGTCCGCGACGGCGTCACGCGACCAGCGCCAGAGGAGGGGGAGCAATCATGAAGACGTCTCTCGCATCCGTCATTCCGGGGCGCGCCCATTGGCGCGAGCCCGGAATCCACACTCCCGATCGTGGTTATGGATTCCGGGCTCGCGACTTCGTCGCGCCCCGGAATGACGACGGAGAGATATTCCGATGAGCTTCATCACCGGCGTCGGCCTCACGCCGTTCGGCAAGCACGAAGGCTCATCCTCGCTCGACCTGATGAGCAAGGCGGCGCAAGCCGCGCTCGACGATGCCGGACTTGAGCGGAGCGAGGTCGACGGCATCCTCTGCGGCTACTCCACCGTCTCGCCGCACATCATGCTCGCCACCGTCTTCGCCGAGCATTTTGGCATTCGTCCGTCCTACGCCCATGCCGTACAGGTCGGCGGCGCCACGGGCCTTGCGATGACGATGCTGGCCCATCATCTCGTCGTATCGGGCGTCTGCCGCAACATGCTCGTCGTCGCCGGCGAGAACCGCCTGACCGGGCAGAGCCGGGACGCCTCGATCCAGGCGCTGGCGCAGGTCGGCCATCCCGATTACGAGGTGCCGCTGGGTCCGACCATTCCCGCCTATTACGGCCTCGTCGCCACGCGCTACATGCACGAATACGGCGTGAATGAAGAAGATCTCGCCGCGTTCGCGGTGCTGATGCGCGAGCACGCCTGTAGCCATCCCGGCGCGCAATTCCACGAGCCTATCAGCATTGCCGACGTCATGGCCTCAAAGCCGGTGGCGATGCCGCTGAAGCTGCTCGACTGCTGTCCGGTGTCCGACGGCGGCGCGGCCTTCGTCATCAGCCGCGAGCGGATCGGCGAGACAGGCGTCCGCATCCTCGGCTGTGCGCAGGCCCACACCCATCAGCACGTCACGGCCGCGCCGAGCTTGAGCGAGCTCGGTGCCGAGATCTCCATCGCGCGCGCCAAGGAGCAGACCGGTCTTGCGATCTCCGACGTGCGCTACGCCGCGATCTACGACAGCTTCACCATCACGCTCGCGATGCTGCTCGAAGACCTCGGGCTCGCCGGTCGCGGCGAGGCGGCCGCGCGTGTGCGTGCGGGGCATTTCGGCCGCGATGGCGCCATGCCGCTGAACACCCATGGCGGGCTGCTCAGCTACGGCCATTGCGGCGTCGGCGGCGCCATGGCGCATCTGGTCGAGGCGCATTTGCAGATGACGGGACGGGCAGCGAATAGACAGGTTCGCGATGCCTCCATCGCGTTGCTGCATGGCGACGGCGGCGTGCTGTCGTCCCACGTGAGCATGTTCCTGGAGCGGGTGCGATGAGCGAGCGTCTGGCCGACTGGACCAAGGGCAACGAGGCCATCACCTACCAGAGCTGCACCGCGTGCGGGCACGTGCAGTATTTCCACCGGGCGTTCTGCGCGGCTTGCGGCGAATCGGATCCGCGCGAGCAGCGCGCCAGCGGCAAGGGCAAGGTCTACGCCACCTCGCTGGTCTGCCGCGCCGCCACGCCCGAGACAAGGGCGCACGTGCCTTACAACATCCTGCTGGTCGATTGCGCGGAAGGGTTCCGCATGATGGCCCACGGCGGCAACGATCTGGCCATCGGCGATTCGGTTGTCGTGAGCTTCGAGCCGTTTGCCGGGAAACTCGTGCCGTTCTTCACGAAGGAAAGGTAACGGGATTCGTCATTCGGGGGCGGTCATGGGACCGAGCCTGGAACGGGTATTCTGGGCCTGGCCTGTGCGAGGGCCACCCCGGAATGACGAAAACTCTAGAACTCCAACTAACGCCCGTAGAACAAGATGCTGGCGATGACGAGCATCGCCGTCACCGCCAGCATATGCGCGAGCGCTCCCGAGGCCGCCCCCTTGGTGGCTTCCTTCATGCCTTTATCTCCCTAGACTTGGGCGTGACTCATCGTGGTGCGGCTAGCGCACCCGACGGCCAATTGTTTTCACTCGGAACACCCCATTTGCGAGTACTCACCGCGATTTGTCCCCACGCGGCGAATATCGACTGTCTCAGGGTCGATCAGCAATGCGGCGGCAATTTGACTCGATGATGTTGCTCCTGCGTCCGCGCACGAATAGAGTCTTTGGGAACTTGCGCGGACGACGATAAAAAGCATCAAAAATTCAGGGAAAACTTCAGGAAGATCATGGCCCGCATCAACTACAGCGACCCGTCCAAGGCATCCGACCGCACCCGCGAAATTCTCGACAAGAACCGCAACGCCAACATCTTCCGGATGATGGCGCACTCGCCGAGCTATTTCGAGCAGTACTGCCGCTTGGGCGGTGCGATCCGCCACAAGGGTGAGCTCGATCCTGTTGTCCGCGAACTCGCGATCACGCGCACCGGCATCTTATGCGAGGCCCCGTACGAGATCGTCGCGCACAAGCGTATCGGCAAGAATGTCGGCGTCACCGACGCGCAGAACGAGGCGCTCGAGAACTGGCAGGCCGCGACCTGCTTCAACGAGGTGCAGCGCGCCGCGCTCGCCTTCACCGACGAGATCGTGAAGCTGAGGAAGCCGACGGATGCGACCTTCAAGGCGATCGCGTCGAAGCTGACACCGGCCGCGCTGGTCGAGCTGCAGCTCTCGGTCGGTTTCTACATCATGACCTCGAAATTCCTGGAGACGTTCGAGATCGATCTCCAACCGGTCACCGACGTGGTGGGCTGACCGCAAAGACACGGCGAGGGATGCCGATGACGATCGACGAATACGCGGCCTGGGCCGCAACTATTGCCAAGGTCGACGAGCGTCCGTCCAACGAGCGGCTGTCCTATCTCGGGCTCGGCCTCGCCGGTGAGGCCGGGGAGGTCGCCGAGCACATCAAGAAGCTGCTGCGCGACGACTGGCTCGACAAGGCCGGCCTCGTCGACGAACTCGGCGATGTCGTCTACTACTGGGCCTGCCTGTGCGCGGCGACCGGCCAGCAGCCGTCAGAGCTGCTCGACAAGAGCGCGGCGAAGATCAAGCGGCGGCTGAGCGAGGCGGCGAGCCGCTGACGCGCTCACGTCGACGTCAGAATATCCACCTTGGCATTGGCGACGATCAGGCGGTCGGCGAGGAGCTGCGCGAGGTTGCGCATGACGCGCTCGCTGGCGCGTGGATGCTGCTTGCGAAAGCGATCGAACGCCTTCAGCGGCACTTCGTAGGCGGTCGCTGCCATGTCTGCAAACACGTCGGCTGAGCGCGTCGACTCCAGCAGCGCCATTTCGCCAAAGGCCATGCCGGCGGTGAGCGTTGCCAGGCGTACGCCGTCGGGCAAGGTGACGTGCACCGCACCGCTGCGCAGGAAGAACAGGGCGTCGGCGGGATCGCCGCTGGTGAGGATCTTCTCGCCGGACTGAAAGGTCCTGATCGTGCAGATCGAGGCGAGGTCGGTCAGCTCTTCGTCGCTCATGCCCTCGAGCAGCGGCTGCTCGGCCAGCTCGGTGGTCTCGTGAAAGTCGATCGAGCCGCCATAGCGATAGACGATCTGGTCTTCGGCCCATTCGATCGCGGTGTCGAGCAGATAGAAGTCGCGGACGTTCTTCAGCTCCGCGGTCCATTCCCGCAAAGAGTCCCACTCCTTTGATGCACGCCTGACGCCTGAAATCACGACGGTGACGTTCAGCGCGGCGAGCTCCTCGAACGCTTCGGCGATCAGCCGGGCGCCTGCGCGGGTGGTGGAGGTGACGCGGTGCAGGTCGAACACCACGATCTGCGGCCGCGGCCGTCCGGCCAGCCGCCGCGAGACGTAGTCCACCGCCGACAGCGATAAGGTGCCGACCAGCTCTATGACCCGCACCTCCTGCTCGTGCGCGGCCAAAATCTCCCGTTCCTGCGCCCGGCGCACGCGGCGCGACGGGCTCTTGCCGATGTCGTAATCGGCGATCACGGCGTTGCGGGCATCGTCGCTGCGATTGAGCATGTGCAGGTCGTAATGCGAGGACAGCGCCTCGCAGACCTTGATGCCGCGCACGCTGTTGCCATGCTTGTCGAGCTTGGGCGAATAGCTGCCGAGCCCGAGCCGGGCAGGGAGCGCGGCCAGGATGCCGCCGCCGACGCCGCTCTTGGCGGGAATGCCGATCCGGTAGATCCATTCGCCGGCATAGTCGTACATGCCCGAGGAGGTCATCACCGAGAGCGTGCGCGAGATCGCATATGCGCTCAGTACCTGCTCGCCCGTGACCGGATTGACGCCGCGATTGGCGAGCGTTGCCGCCATCACCGCGATGTCGCGCGCGGTGACCAGCACCGCGCATTGCCGGAAATAGACGTCGAGCACGGCCGCGACGTTGTCGGAGATCACCGCGTTGGTCTTGAGCAGATAGCCGATGGCACGGTTGCGATCGCCGGTCTGGCTTTCCGAGGCGTAGACGGCCTCGTCCACGCCGAGGTCGCGCCCGGCAAAGCGGCTGAGCGCGAGGCGGATCTGCTCGAAGGCGTCGGTGCCCTTGCTGTCGTAGATCAAGCCAGTGCAGGCGATGGCGCCGGCATCGACCATCGGATTGAATGGATGGTTCTCGGAGTTGAGCCGGATGGAATTGAAGGGATCGCCCGAGGGCTCGACGCCGATTGCGCTCTCGACCCGGCCTGCGCCCAGGAGGTCCAGTGCCAGCGCAAACACGAACGGCTTTGACATCGACTGGATGGTGAAGGGGACCCTGGAGTCGCCGACCTCGTAGACGTGGCCATCCAGTGTTGCGAGGCTGATGCCAAAATAGGCAGGATCTGCCTTGCTCAGCTCCGGAATGTAGTCGGCGACGTGGCCCGATGTCTCTGCCGAGAATTCGTTCAGGCAATTGTCCAGAAACCGCAGCAAGGGCGGTTTCGAACGGGTCCAGGCGGCGGCGAGAGGCGAGAGCGGTGTCATCGCCTCTCTTCTGCAACGCAATCAGGGGGCGCGCAACCCGTCCGGCACCAAGGTCTGCCGCCGGACCAGGAGCAGCGCGATCACGACCGTTGGCACGAGGATGGCAAGGCCCAGCAGCGTCACCTGCAGCTGCGACAGCGGCATGATTCCGCCGCCGGGGGTCGCCACCACGAAGCCGCCGATCACCAGCAGCACGCGGATCGGCCATTCCAGGCCGCCCGCGCCGCGGAGGTCGCCGACGAAGGGCTGGTAGCCCTGGATGCCGCCGCAGATGAACAGCGTGCCGAACGCCGCCAGCCCCATCAGGCCGAGGCCGGCGAAATAGGGGCTCGGTCCCTGCAGCACCAGCGCCGGGTTGAGCACGAAGAAGAACGGGATGAAGTAGATGATGCTGCCGACCCACATCGATTCCCAGCCGGTCTTCATCGCCGGCGAGCCGGCGATGCCTGCGGCGGCGAAGGAGGCGATCGCCACCGGCGGCGTGATCGACGACAGCATGCCCCAGTAGAAGATGAACATGTGCACCGCCATCTTGTTCAGCCCGAGCTTCTCCAGCGCGGGCGCGACCAGGATGGCGAGGAAGATGTAGCAGGCCGTCGTCGTCAGCCCGAGGCCGAGGATCAGGCTGGTAAGCGCGCACATGCCGAGCAACAGGAACGGATTGTCGCCGGCGATGTGCAAGAGGTCGTTGGCAAGGCTCGACACCACCCCGGTCATCGAGAACGCGCCGATCAGGAGGCCGCAGCCGGCGAGGATGCCGACCAGCTCGACGAAGGTACGGCCGTTGACCTCGAGGAATTTTCCGATCGTCGCAAACGTCCAGCGCGTGTCCCTGGAGAAGAGCTGGTTGAGAACCAGCAGCAGGGCGGTGGCGTAGAACGGCGCGTGGCTCTCGCGCTTGAAGTAGAGCAGCATCACGATCAGCAGCGCGATGACGAAGACGTAGTACCAGCCGTCCTTGATCGTATCCATGATCCGCGGCAGCTCGGCGCGCGGAATGCCCTTCAGCCCGTGGCGCGCGGCATAGGAATCGACCTGCATGAACAGGCCGATGTAGTAGAGCGCGGCGGGAATGATCGCGGCGACGGCGACCTCGGCGTAGCTGACATTGAGGAACTGCGCGATCACGAAGGCGGTGGCGCCCATCACCGGCGGCGCCAGCACGGCGCCGGTCGAGGCGCAGGCCTCGATCGCGCCGGCATAGGAGGCGCGGAAGCCGCTCTTCTTCATCACCGGGATGGTCATGGTGCCGGCGGTCAGCACGTTGGAGATGATCGAGCCCGACATCATGCCGAGCAGGCCGCTGGCGAAGATGCAGACCTTGGCCGCGCCGCCGCGGAAGGTGCCGCACATCGCGAAGGAGAGGTTGATGAAGAATTTTCCGGCGCCGGTCATCATCAGCGCGGTGCCGAACACCAGGAAGCCGATCACGGTGTCGGCAAAGGCCTGGATCGGAATACCGAGCAGGCTCTCGCCCGACAGCACGTGATAGGCGGTCGCCTGCTCCAGCGTCGACTGCGTGCCGCGGAACGGCCCGAGCCAGCCGGCCTCCGCGAACAGCGGATAGACGGTGAAGGGGAGCACGCTGAGCAGCAGGCTCCAGCCGCCGGTGCGGCGCAGCGCCTCCATCAGCATCACCCACATCACGAGGCCCGCCGCGATCACGTTGTTCGGCGCGCCGCCGAATTCCCAGCCGGCCTCGGCAGCCTTCCGTACGTTCGACATCAACAGCAGCGCCGCCGCGAAGGTGACGACGAACAGGACGAGATCATACCAGGGAATGCGGTCGAGCGGCGCGCGCTCGGTGCCCGGGAAGATCAGGAAGGTGAACGGCAGCATCAGGGCGATCAGGAGATAGAAGTACTCCGTGTTGAGCTGGGTGTAGCCGATGAAGAAGCGCAGCGAGAATTGCTGGTTGATGCAGAGCAGGATGGTCGCCGCGGTCGCGGCCACCAGCAGCCACCGCCATCCGCCACGAAGTGCGCGCACGCGCGTGACCTCGGCTTCCTGCATGTTGCCGGCCGCACCATGCGGGTCGTCGAACACGACCCTCTTGGGCTCGTCTTGAGGGGCGGTGGAGGTGGAAGCAGAAGACATCGTCGACCCCGGACGTGGGCTGTTGAACGCAGACTAGGCGAACGGCACTTGTTTGAAGCGGTCGGCCCGCGGGCTCTCTGACCTCTCCCGCTTGCGGGAGAGGGGGCGCGCTTCCGGCGGGGCAGCGATCGAGCCCAACAGCATTGCGCTCTAATCCTCAAATCCATTCGGCATGTCGGCTTTCGCGAGTGCCGCTGCGCGCGCCTTCATCCAGCCGTCGAGGAAGGCCTTGTCGTCCGACGGCGGATTGGACTTGCCGTACTCCGTCCATGCGGCGCCGAGCACCTCTTGCCGCTTGATCAGCTTGGTGTTGTGCGCCTCCTGGGCATCGCTCCATTGCCCGGCTTCCTTCAGTGCCTTCACCGCACCGGGATGCACGGGCACCACCCAGTTCTTGGTCTGGCGGTCGGCGGCGAGCCCGCCCGCGCCGGGCGCGGAGTCCTTATAGGCGTCGTAGTTGACGATCATCGCCTTGGTCATCGCATAGACCTGGTCGGCGGGTTGCGAGGCGTAGGTCACGAAGATCGGGTAGGGGTAATTGCCGAGCTCGACCGGCTTCTCCGGCGAGATGCCGGCGCCGCAGGTTGCGGTTTGCGGGAAGAAGAACGATCCGACCTTCTGCATCCGCGCCCAGCCCTCTTTGTCTTTGGCCGGCAGCGGCGGCCAGATCAGGCCGCGCGGCGAGGTCTCGGCTTCCTTGGCGGGGCCGGTGATGGTGGTGCCGAAGGCGGCGTCGACGTCGTTGTTGATCAGGCCCTTCCACATCGCGCCATAGCTTGCGAATTCGACGGCCTTGACGTCCTTCTGCGTCAGCCCGGCGAAGGCGAGCACTGCGAGCGAGTTCTGGTTCAGCGCGGGCGAGCCGACCACGAAGCCGACGCGCTTGCCTTTCAGGTCCTTCAGCTCCTTCACGCCGGTGTCGGCGGCAACGCCAAGCGAGCCGCAGTTGCAGTCGACGGTCGAGAGCATGATCTGGAGCGGCTGCGGGCCCCACTCCTTGGCCCCGAATTCGAACACGCCTTCCTGCGCGAAGTAGGTGCCCGATCCCATCGCCGCGGATGCCGCGCGTTTGGAACGCAGCGGCGCGAGGCGGGCCACGTCGTTGCCTGCGGGGAGCACGCGCACGTCTGTGCCAAACTTGTCCTTCATCATCTTGCCGACGCCGACCGCGATGTTGAAGCCGGCGGTGCCGGTGTCATAGGCGGTGAAGGTCAACGTCGCCGGCAGCTTGATGTCTTCGGCGGATGCGTAGCGTGTAGACGCAAAAGAAATGCCCGCAACCAGGGCAGGCGCGAGCATGAACAGCCCACGAAGCATGTTTCCCTCCAATGATCCTCGCTTTGCCGCGAGGGTTTTCTTTCTTTGTTTGAAACAACGTTTTGTTTGCAAGAGATCATGTCATCGCCATCAAGCGATGGCAACGCCGTACCACGCATGGAGGAATGACGCTGACAGATTGTCGCGGAAACAGCGGAGAATGCAGTCAGTTCGCGACGATCGCGATCGCCTGTCCCTCCGCAACGACGTCGTCGAGATTCACGAGAAGTGATGTGATCGTGCCGTTCGCAGGCGAGGGCACCGGTATCTCCATCTTCATGGCTTCGACCACCACAACGTCATCGCCATCCGCGACGGTTCCTCCAACTTGCACGGGAGTTGCGCAGATGCGTCCGGCGACTTCCGTGACGATCTTAATTTCTGGCATGCCATCGCCTTTTTGTTGTCGTCGCAAAATGCCTGAGGTAGCGTCGTCTGCAAGTGGAATTTAATTCCGCAGAGCGGAACATACGGTAGGGAACATGGGACGACGATCCGAGCGGTTGAGTAGGCAAGGCGTGCTCGCTGGCGATGCCGGTGAGGGAGATGTCATCCAGGTGGTGTCGCGCGCGTTCGACGTGTTGCGATGCTTCGAGGGCCACGAGGCCAGGCTCGGCAATCTCGAGATTTCCAATCGCTGCGGTCTGCCGCGCTCGACAGTGTCGCGGCTCACGCACACGCTGACGCGCATGGGCCAGCTGGTCTATCTGCCGCGCGACCAGAAGTATCGCATCGGCCCGAGCGCGGTGGCGATGAGCGCTTCGATGATGAAGGGCGCGCAGCTGCGCAGCATGATTCGCCAGCGGCTGCAGGAAGTCGCCGAGCAGCTTCCGGGCACGGTCGGTTTCGTCGTTCCCGATCGCTTCCATCTCGTCTATCTCCAGTTCGCGCGCTCGGCTTCCGCGCTCGGCCTGCACGAGGGCACCGGCAGCCGCATCTCGATGGCCTCGACCGCGGCCGGCGCGGCCTACACGGCGGCGCTGGCGCCCGAAGTCGGCGATGCCTTCATCAACGACATGGAGCGGGAAGCGCCCGAGGCTGCAAAGATCCTGCGGCCCCGCATCGAAGCCAATCGGCAGTCGCTGCGCGAGCGCGGCTATGTCACGGCCTGTGGCCTGTGGAGCCCGCACATCAATGGCCTGGCGGTGCCGATCTGGTCGCCGCAGTACCAGACCTTCGTCGTCATCACGATCGGCCTTCTGTCGGCGATGTATGACGAGCAGCGTCTGCATGACGAGGTTGCTCCGCCGATGCTCGCGCTCGGCCGCTCGCTCGGCAGCCTGATGGAGGGCGCCGAAAGCGACGCCTTCGCCAATCGCATTTCGCGTAAACCGGTCGCAATGGCCGTGCATAACAATAACAAGCCGATCAATTCGGAGGGAGTGAATGAACTGGAAGCCGGAACTCGACGAGCTCGCCCGGCGCGAAGCCTTCGCGCGGGAGATGGGCGGCGTTGACAAGGTCAAGCGACAGCATGACCAGGGCCGGCTGACTGTTCGGGAGCGCATCGACAAGCTGATCGACAAGGGCAGCTTTCACGAGATCGGTGCGGTCTCCGGCATCGGTGAGTACGATTCCAGCGGCGATCTGAAGAAGCTGACGCCGGCGAACTGCGTGTTCGGCCGCGCCCGCGTCGACGGCCGCACCGTCGTGGTCGTCGGCGACGATTTTACGGTGCGCGGCGGTTCGGCGGATGCGTCGATCTCGGCGAAGCCCCTGATGGCGGAGGAGATGGCGCATGACTTCCGTCTGCCCATCGTCCGCATCATCGAAGGCTCCGGCGGCGGCGGCTCGGTGAAGACGATCGAGACCAAGGGCGCGGCCAATCTGCCTGGCGGCATTGGCGGCACGCGCTGGTATCGCTTCACGACCGAGAATTTGTCGCGCGTGCCGGTGGTCGCACTTGGCCTCGGCTCGGTCGCGGGCCTGGGTGCCGCGCGCCTTGCCGCCAGCCATTATTCGATCATGACCCGAAAGTCCGCGATGTTCGTCGCGGGACCCCCGGTGGTGAAGGCGCTCGGGCAGGACCTGTCGAAGGAGGAGCTTGGCGGCGCCGACATCCAGACCCGTGCCGGCGCGGTCGATCATGCCGTCGACACCGAGGAAGAGGCCTTTGCCTGCGCGCGGCGTTTCCTGTCCTACCTGCCGTCGTCGGTCTACGAGCTGCCGCCGTCCTTGCCCTGCACCGACAATCCTGAACGTGGCGACGAAGCGCTGATGAACGCGGTGCCGCGCAACCGCAAGCAGGTCTACAAGGTGCGCCCGATCATCGAGTCGGTCGTCGACAAGGGTTCGTTCTTCGAGGTCGCCAGGAATTTCGGCAAGCCGATCATTGTCGGTCTCGCCCGGCTCGAGGGCAGGGCGGTGTTGGTGCTCGCCAGCGACAGCTTTCACTATGGCGGCTCATGGACCGCGGATGCCTGCCAGAAGGTGGTGCGCTGGGTCGACTTCGCCGAGACCTTCCATCTGCCGATCGTCTATCTGATGGATTGCCCCGGCTTCATGATCGGCCTCGATGCCGAGAAGGCGGCGACCATCCGCCATGGTGTCCGCGTCATGGCCGCGGTGAACCAGACCACGGTGCCCTGGTGCACCGTGATCCTGCGCAACGCGTTCGGTGTCGCCGGTGTCGTGCATCAGCCGGCCGACCGTTTCTCGATCCGCTACGCCTGGCCGTCGGCCTATTGGGGCTCGCTGCCGCTCGAAGGCGGCATCGAGGCGGCCTACCGTGCCGACATCGAGGCGGCCGAGGACAAAGCGGGCAAGCTGGAGGAGATCCAGGAGCGCCTCAACAAGCTGCGCTCGCCGTTCCGCTCGGCCGAAAAGTTCTGGGTCGAGGAGATCATCGATCCCCGCAAGACGCGCTCGCTGCTGTGCGAGTTCGCGCGTCTGGCCGAGCCGCTGCGCAAGGTGGGGCCACCGGAGAACTTTTCGATCAGGCCGTGAGGCATGAAGGTCCTCGTGCCCCGGACGCAGCGCAGCGCGTCTTCAGCGGTGCGCTGCAGAGCCGGGGCCCATCCAACGGCGAATGCGGAGTCTCCTGGGTCCCGGCTCTGCGCAGCAGCGTTTCACGCTGCAGCGCGTCCGGGACACGAATACCGAGACAATCCAAAACACTTCCGTGACCAAGCGGTCTCGCGTTAAGCTCCGCCAACAAGAACAACAGGAAACGCCAATCGTGTATGACTTCATTATCGTGGGCGGCGGCTCGGCGGGGTCCGTGCTGGCTCACCGGCTCTCCGCCAGGAGCGCCAACAAGGTCCTGCTGTGCGAAGCCGGGCAGGACACGCCGCCCGGCAACGAGCCGGCCGAGATCAGGGACAGCTATCCGGGCACGGCCTATTTCGATCCGCGCTTCCACTGGACCGAGCTCAAGGTCACGACACAGGTCGTCAGCCACAACAATCCAAACGAAGCCCGTCCGCCCTTGCGCAAATACGAGCAGGCGCGCGTGCTCGGCGGCGGCTCCTCGATCAACGGCCAAATGGCCAATCGCGGCGCGCCGACCGATTACGACGAATGGGACGCGCGCGGTGCCGAGGGCTGGCGCTGGAACGACGTGCTGCCGTTTTTCAAGAAGGTCGAGCGCGACCTCGATTTCGACGGTCCTTATCATGGCAAGGACGGCAGGATCCCGGTCCGCCGCATTCCCCGGGAGCACTGGACCAGGCACTCTCAGGCTTTCGCCGATGCCTTCCAGCAGGCCGGCCATCAGTACCTGCCGGACCAGAACGGCGAGTTCGTCGATGGCTTCTTCCCAGTGACGCATTCCAACCAGGCCGAGCAGCGTGTTTCGGCCGCGATGGGCTATCTCGATCGCGACACCCGCAAGCGCGCCAATCTCACCATCTCCACCAACACGCAAGTCCGCGAGCTGCTGTTCGAAGGCACGCAATGCGTCGGCGTGAAGGCCGTGGTGAACGGGCGCGAGCAGGAATTCCGCGGCCGCGAGATCATCCTCTCCAGCGGCGCAATCCACTCGCCGGCGCATCTGTTGCGCGCCGGCATCGGCCCGGTCGGCCATCTCAAGGACCTGGGAATTCCCGTGCTGATGGGATTGCCGGGGGTCGGCCAGCGTCTGATGGACCATCCTTCGATCTCGCTCTCGTCCTTTGTCCGCCGCGGCGCGCGCATGAACGAGCACACCAGGCGCCACATGCAGCTCGGCCTGCGCTACTCGTCGGGCCTTGCGGGCGTGCCGAAGGGCGACATGTTCGTCGTGCTGCTCTCCAAGTCGGCCTGGCACGC
This sequence comes from Bradyrhizobium sp. Y36, assembly GCF_002531575.1. Classification (GTDB taxonomy): domain Bacteria; phylum Pseudomonadota; class Alphaproteobacteria; order Rhizobiales; family Xanthobacteraceae; genus Bradyrhizobium. The sequence continues at coordinate 170,401 of NZ_NWTI01000009.1, forward strand.
GGTCGGCGAGCAGATCGGTTCGCTCCTGACTTTCGTCAACAAGACCTATTCGGAGACCGGACAGGTCAAGCTGGCCTCGCGCGATCCCTCGGCGGAGCCCATCGTCGAGTTCAATCTGCTGTCCGACCGGCGCGATCTCGATCGCCTGATGAGCGGCTTCCGCAAGATGGCGGCCATTCAGATGAGCGACATCGTGAAGAAGGTGACGGACAAGCCGTTCCCGGCCGCCTACACCGACAAGGTCCGAAAGATCGGCGTCGTCAACACCAGGAACAAGATCCTGACCAAGATCGCCGCGACGCTGATGGACGGACCGGCGGCGCTGCGTCACTACATGATCGACAATTTCGTGGTGGAGGGCTTCACCTTCGATCAGGTGATGAACGACGACGAGGCACTGGAAGCCTTCGTGCGCAAGGCGACCATCGGCGTCTGGCACGCCTCGTGCTCATGTCGCATGGGCCGGCCCGACGATCCGATGGCGGTGGTCGACAATCAAGGCCGCGTCAAAGGCATCCAGGGCCTGCGTGTCGTCGACGCCTCGATCTTCCCCGTGGTGCCCTGCGCCAACACGAACTTCCCGGTGCTGATGTCGGCGGAGAAGATTGCGGCTGCGATCATGCAATGACGGCGGTGCGCGCGGCGGTTTAGGGAGCCGCGTACTACACGAAATACTACGCGTCACCCGGTCGAGGGCGGCAGCGGATGCCCTTTTTTGCCGCCCTTTAGGCCCATTTCGGTCAATCAATATTGGTTTCTCCGCAGCGGGGCAGGACCCTCCAACTCAGAGTCCTGCAATGATCAAACAGGTTGTTTCTGCGTGCGTCCTCGTTGTCGCCACCTCCGCCGTTTCCGAAGCGCGGCCCTATCGCATCCTCCACGCGCCCGAATGCAACGTCACCATGCCCTGCGATTTCTCGAATTCGCAGATGGGTCGTGAGCGGGCTCCCAGGGCTTCGTTGCAGCAGGCATCATTGGGGCAGGCTTCGCTGCAGAGGTCTTCGCTGCAGCCCTATCGCTCGATGCAGATGACGGTGACCGATGGCGGCAGCGCCGCCACCACGATCAGCGTCTCCGGTGAGCGCATCGTCGGCGGCCGTCCGGCCGGTTGCCCGTCGTCATTCTGCGGCTGCGGCGCGTCCTTGCGCGTGTTCGGGCGCGTCGTGCCGGAATTGAATCTGGCGTCCAACTGGCTGCGCTTTCCGCGCACGGCGCCGGCGCCGGGAATGGTCGCAGCGCGCCGCGGGCACGTCTTCGTTCTGGAGCAGCATCTCGGCGGCGATACGTGGATGGCCTATGACGCCAATTCCGGCGGTCACGCCACGCGACTCCACGCGCGCTCGCTGCGGGGCTACACGGTCGTCAATCCGCGCGGCTGAGACCATGGCTTGGGTGCGCGGCGTTCCTCACAGCCGCAGCACCTTGCCCGGATTCATGATGTTCTCGGGATCGAGTGCGCGCTTGATGGTGCGCATGATGTCGAGCTCGGTCTTCGAGCGGTAGCGGCTGAGCTCGTCGAGCTTGTCGATGCCGATGCCGTGCTCGGCCGAGATCGAGCCGTCCATGGAGGTGATGAGATCGTTCACCGCCCGCGTGATGGCGTTCTTGTATTGGGTCAGCGTCTGCTGATCCATGCCCACCGGCGCCATGAACGAAAAATGCAGATTGCCGTCGCCGATATGCCCGAGAGGATAGGGCCGGATGGACGGGAGAATGTCGCGCACGGCCTTGAGCCCGAGTTCGATGAATTCCGGAATCCTGGAGATGGCTACCGAGACATCGTAGCTGAGCCCCGGCCCCTCGGCGCGCGAGGCTTCGGCGACGCTCTCCCGGATGTGCCACATGTTGCGCGATTGATGTCCGGTCTGGGCGATCACCGCGTCGAGCACGCGTCCGGCCTCGAGTTGATCGGCAAGAAATTGCTCCATCTTCTCCGCGATGCCCGTGGCGCCGTCCTGGCGCGCCCGCGACGACGACCATTCCAGCAGCAGGTACCATGGCGTGTCCGCCTTGAGCGGATCCTGCGTGCCGGGAATGTGGCGCAGCACCATGTCGACGGCGCTGCGGCTCATCAGCTCGCAGGAGCCGACATTGTCCTCGGATGCACTGTGGGCTTCCGACAGGATGTCCAGCGCCGCGCGCGGATCCCGGATCGCCAGCCATGCGGTCGCGACGTCCTTCGGCGCCGGCCAGAGCTTGAGCACGGCCTTGGTGATGATGCCGAGCGTTCCTTCGGCACCCATGAAGAGGTGCTTGAGGTCGTAGCCTGTATTGTCCTTCTTGAGCGCGCGCAGACCGTCCCAGACATCGCCGTTCGGCAGAACGACTTCGAGTCCCAGGACGAGATTGCGGGCATTGCCGTAGCGGAGCACCTGCACGCCGCCGGCATTGGTCGACAGATTGCCGCCGATCATGCACGAGCCCTGGGCGCCGAGGCTGAGGGGCAGGAACCTGTCGTGCCTGCTTGCCGTCTCCTGCAGAGACTGCAGCACGCAGCCGGCCTCGACCGTCATGGTGTAGCCGGTGGCATCGATGTCCAGCACGCGGTTCATGCGGCCGAGCGACAACACGATGCCCGTGTGCGCGGGCCAGGGCGTGGCGCCGCCCATCAGGCCGGTGTTGCCGCCCTGCGGCACGATCGCGACCCCATGCTCATGGCAGAGCCTGACCACCTCCGCGACTTCCTCGGTGCTGCCGGGGCGAACGACGGCGCCAGCGCCTCCAACCAGCAATCCGCGCCAGTCCGTCACGAACGGCTGCTTGCCGTGTTCGTCCTCGATGAGGCCCTTTTCGCCGACGATCGCGCGCAATGAATCGCGCATGCGGGCGGTGAGCGGAGCGGTAGGGATGATGGGTTCGGACGACGGACCGGCAGCCGGCATTTGTTTCCCTTCTTGTTTCCCCTGGCGCATCTTGATGTGCACTGCGCACGACCCGTGCGTCAGGGCATTGTCCACGTTTGCGCGGCGGAGTCTAACGGCAATCTGTCTCTCATCTGCAGAGCAAGGTGGGCAGGGCGGTTTGCGTCGAGCAGCGCGCGCGGCATCGCCTTCGGATGCCTGTTCGAGCCGCGACCACGAGGCGCTGGATCCGCGGTCCGCGGGCACGCGCAAATGGCGGCTCCTCCGGAAATATACGGGTGTTTCCTAGGGTTTAGCGTCAATCGCTGCGATTGCATTTAAGCGACATTAATGATGCCATCTCGATATGAGACATCTCGATCCGTTTCGGCTGTGGTTTGCGAATTGGCCGTAAGCGTTGATTAAGAGAGCCATCGACATAGTCCGCCCGTGATGGGGGGAGTGCCGGGATCGAAACCCGACAATCTCTTCCCTCGATTTCGCAGGGAAAGGACCGCTGCCGCAACGACGGCAGCCAGGATGAACCTCATGCTCCGCCGCGCAATGCTCTGTTTTGCGACAGACCGGAAGGCCAACGTCGCCATCATCTTCGCGCTGACGATGGTCCCTATCATCTTTCTCCTGGGCATGACGCTCGACTACACGCTGGCCTTGCGCAAGCGCGAGCAATTGAACGCCGCCGCCGACGCCGCTGCGATCGCAGCCGTAAGGCCGGCGATGCTGACGCAAACGACCAAATCCGTCATCGAGGCGACGGCCACGGCCGTCTTTGCCGCCAAGGCCAATCTGCCCGGGCTCGTCGCCGTGCCGACGCCGACGGTCACGGTCACGGATGTCGGCCTCGCGCGGACGATCACGGTGTCCTACGTGGCGCAGTCGGTGAACAATTTCCCCGGCGTCCTCGGCAAGCAGACCTGGCAGGTGTCCGGTTCGTCGACGGCGAAAGCGTCGAGCGCACCCAATATGAACTTCTACCTGCTGCTGGACGATTCCCCGTCGATGGCGCTGGCGGCGACCCAGACCGACATCGACAACATGGTTCTCGCCACGAAGAACCAGCCCACCTATGCGAAGAATTGCGCCTTCGCCTGCCATGAGGCGCATCCCAACAACGCAGCCCCCAGCTCGTCGAACAAGGACAATCTCACGGTCGCGCGTGCGAACAACATCACGCTGCGGATCGATCTCGTGACGAATGCCGTCAAGCAATTGATGGTCGGACCCTGGACCTGCCCGCAGTCGGGCACTTCGGGCGGCGTCATGCAGTGCATGTCGGCGCTCAACAACACGACCTACCAGGCTGCCATCTACACCTTCGACTACGCCCTGAACACGATCCAGACGCTGACCACCCCGAGCACCGCCGGCACGAAGATCGGCAACATTCAGCTCCTGACGGTCGATCACCAGAACTGTCCCGTTCTCAACGGCTCGGGCGGCTGCATCTATACGACCGACTACGGTACAGATATCTCGAAGGGGCTGACGGACCTCAACGCCGCCATGCCCAATCCCGGCGACGGCAGCGCGACCGGCACGCCGCAGGAAGTGGTCTTCCTCGTCACCGACGGCGTCGAGGACAAGCTCATCCCGAAGTCGGGGGGCAGCTGCGACTCAAACGCCACCTATCCGCTTCCGTCAGCCAACAGCACGACCGCGCGATGCCAGCAACCGCTCAACACGGCGATATGCGACACCATCAAGAGTCGGAACATCCGTATCGCGATCCTCTACACCGAATATCTGCAGCTGCCGAGTGATGGCTGGTACACCAGCCGTATCGCGCAGTTCAACAATCCGACCTCGTCGACGGGCACGATCGCGCAACGGCTGCAATCCTGTGCCTCGCCGGGCCTGTACGCAAACGTCCAGAATGGCGGCGACATTTCCAAGGCGCTGACCGACCTGTTCATCAAGGTCGCGTCCAGCACGGCCAGCCTCGTGCAGTAGGAAAAGGGCCATGTTCGGATCCGCCGCGACAATGAGGAGACGCCGCCATCGCTGCGCCGCGTTCGCGCGGGACAGCAGAGGTGCCACGGCCGTCGAATTCGCGCTCGTCGCAGCGCCGTTCCTCGCGCTGGTCATCGCGCTGATCCAGACCTTCCTCGTCTTTTTTGCCCAGCAGATGCTCGAATCCGTCGTGCGCCAGTCGGCGCGCCTCGTCATGACCGGGCAGGTTCAGTCCGCGCAGATGACGAAGGACGTGTTCAAGCAGAAGGTCTGCGACCAGATCGTGATCCTGTTCAAGTGCAGCGGCCTGATGGTCGACCTGCAAGTGGCGACCTCGTGGACCTCCGCGAACACGGGGATGCCCACATTGACCTTCGATGCCTCGGGCAACGTCAACAACACCTGGCAGTACGACCCCGGCGATGCCGGCGACATCGTCGTTCTCCGTGTCATGTACGTGTGGCCCGTCGTGCTTGGGCCGCTCGGTTTCAACCTCTCGAACCTCGGCAACGGCAACCGGCTGGTTATGTCGTCCGCCGCGTTCCAGAACGAGCCAGGAGCCAACTGATGATCTCCGCCCTGACATCCCGCGCTCGGCACCTCTTGACCGATGTCCGCGCCGTTGCCGCGACGGAGTTCGCCATCGTGACGCCGTTCATGGTGGTGCTCTATATCGGCGGCGTCGAGCTCGGCAACGGGCTCGCCATGAACGTCAAGGTCAGCGCCACCGCGCACAGCGTCGCCGACATGATCACGCAGAACACGCAGGTCAGCGCGACTCAGATGTCCGGCATCCTCGCGGCTGCGGGGGCCATCATGGCGCCATATCCCATCAAGAATGGCAGCGCCTCCTTGATGACGATCACGGTCTCGGAAGTCTCCACCGACAGCAGCGGCAAGGCGACGGTGCAGTGGAGCACGTCGACCAACGCGTCAGCGGCGAGGACTGTCGGCCAGCAGATGACGTTGTCGTCCTTTACCGCACCGGGCGGGACCACCAACGCCAACATCTCCCTCATCCTGAGCGAGGTCTCCTACGACTATACGCCGAACCTCGGCTTCACCATCGCGGGCACCGTGAAGCTGTCCGACAGCTATTATCTGTTCCCGCGCTGCTCGACCAACGGTCCGGGCGGCTCCTCGAGCTCTCCCTATTACGACATCAAATATCCGGCGACCACCTGCACCTGCGTGCAGCATTTGCAGCAGAAGACCTGCTGATCTCGCGAAAGGCGAGCCTGCTCGAACGGCATGCCGCGGCGTTGCCGCATCCGACGTTCCGAGGATTGTTCATCTCGCTGGCGCAGCCCGCCTGCAATTGTCTCCGTGCGCTTTCCGCGCGCGGCTCGCCGCAACACCTCGCATCTCTTCACGTCATCGGAGCGGGCCCGTCGCTCACAACAGCGCCCGTGCATTGTCGCTGCAGGGGCGGGGACGGTATTCCATCCGCGGGGTTGAGTTTATGAAGCGATCGGTCTAATAATTCGACATGAACAGGGAAGCCTCGGTTTCAGAGCGGCGTCGACGCGGTCGTCCTCCGAAGGACCAGTCGCAGCCGAATGCGCCGCGCGCGCGCTTGCTGCGCACGGGCCTGGCGATCCTGACCGAGAAGGGATTCAGCGCCGTCGGCGTCGAGGAGATCCTGGCCGCAGCGGACGTGCCGAAGGGGTCATTCTATCACTACTTCGCCAGCAAGGAGGCCTTTGGCCTCGAGCTGATCGATACCTATGCCGCCTATTTCGCGCGCAAGCTGGACCGGTGGTTCGACGATGAGACGCGGGCTCCGCTGGATCGTCTCCGCGATTTCATCGCGGACGCGAGGTCGGGCATGGCACGCCACGGCTATCGACGCGGCTGTCTGGTCGGCAATCTCGGACAGGAGATGGGCGCGCTGCCGGAGCCGTTCCGGCAGAGCCTCGCCGCCGTTTTCAGCGATTGGGAAGCGCGAACCTCCCGCTGCCTCCGCGCGGCGCAGGCGGCGGGCGACATACCCGGGGGCATCGATTGCGATAGTCTCGCGCATTTCTTCTGGATCGGCTGGGAGGGGGCGGTGCTGCGGGCGAAGCTGGAACGACGCCCCGAGGCGCTCGACGTCTTCGCGCGAGGCTTCCTCGCGCTGATCCGATTTCCATTGACCAGCCCTTGAGGATCTCCAGGCCATGACCCAGACACCTGCCGTCAGCCGCTTTCTCGTTCCTGAACTCGCCGAGATGCCGGACGACATCCGGGCCCGCATCCTCGCCGTCCAGGAGAAGTCCGGCTTCATTCCGAACGTGTTTCTCGTGCTCGCGCACCGGCCCGACGAGTTTCGCGCGTTCTTCGCCTACCACGATGCGCTCATGGACAAGCCCGGCAACCTCACCAAGGCCGAGCGGGAAATGATCGTGGTTGCGACCAGCAACCTCAATCAATGCCAATATTGCGTCATCGCGCATGGCGCCATCCTGCGCATCCGCGCCAAGAATCCGCTGATCGCCGATCAGGTCGCGGTCAATTATCGCAAGGCCGACATCACCGACCGGCAGAAGGCGATGCTCGACTTTGCCGTGCGGGTCTCGACGGAGGCCTACAAGGTTTCCGAATCCGATTTCGCCACGCTGAAATCGCACGGCTTCACGGAAGAGGACGTCTGGGACATTGCCGCGATCACGGCCTTCTTCGGTCTCTCCAACCGGCTTGCCAACGTCACCAGCATGCGGCCGAATGCGGAATTCTACACCATGGGACGTGGCTGACGGATCGCTTCGGCAAGTGCGCTCGTTCGCGCGGAATGGAGAACGGCCATGGAGATCTCATCTCGGCAGCTGGCCTGCGGGACCGACGCGCAGAAGATGCGCGCGGCCGATCTCGTCCTCGGAGGCGACAAGCCGGCGATCTGCATCACCGAGCCTGACGCCGGCAACGATGCCAGCGGCATGACGACCCGGGCCGACAAGCGCGGGAACCGCTCCGTGGAAGCTGCCGCAGACGCGGGACGGCTACGTCTCGTCAAAGGTCGTCACGAAAAAGGACCAGGACGGCGGGACGCGTGACGCGTCCGGATTGGGAAGCGAGGGAGAGGTGGAGAGATGACAGACTTCGTAACGCCGCGAGAGATGGCGGAGATGATCCCCTCGGGCTGCAAGCTCGGTTTGGCGCCGGACGATTATGCCGCGGCCCCGGGATTGGTCCGGATGCTGATCGATCGCGGCATTCGCGATCTTCACGTGGTCTGCGCGCCGATCGGCGGCATGCAGGTCGATATGCTCATCGGCGCCGGCGCCGTGGCGACGCTGGAGACCAGCGCGGTCAGCCTCGGTGAAGCCGGCGGCGCGCCCTGTTTCAGCCGGGCGGTCCGAGACGGATCCATTCGCCTGCGCGACGCGACCTGTCCCGCGGTGTTTGCGGGCCTGACGGCGGCGGAGAAGGGCGTTCCGTTCATGCCGATCCGCGGCATCATCGGCAGCGACGTCCTCAGGAAGCGGGACGACTGGAAGGTGACGTCGAACCCGTTCGATGACGCTGAGAAGATCGTCGTGGTCTCGGCGATCCGGCCTGACATCGCCTTGTTTCATGCACCCGAAGCGGACCGGTTCGGCAACGTCCGGCTCGGCCGCCGGCGCGAAACCATGCTGCTGGCCCACGCGTCCAAGAAGGCTTTCGTGACCGTCGAGCGCATCTCCGAGACGTCGCTGCTCGAGGACGAGAAGATGGCCGCCGGGGTGCTGCCCGCGATCTATGTGGGTGCGGTGGCTCAGCTCGAGAAGGGCGGTTGGCCCACGGGGCTCTACGCCGAGTATCCCAGAGACGGGCAGGAGGTCGAAAAATACGCGCGCGCGGCGCGCTCGCCGGAAGGCTTCCAGGCCTACATCCGGGATTCCGGGAGCGCGGCATGAGCGAGGCGTGCACCAGCCGCGAGCTGATGATCTACACGATTTCGCGGTTGCTCAAGGGCGTGCGGCATGTTGCGGTCGGCCAGTCGTCGCCGATGCCGGCTGCTGGCGCGATGTTGTTGCGTGCGCTCAACGAGCGTGACGGACTGGAGCGCGTGCAGGTCTCGATCCTCGGCTCGGTCAAGCACAATTCCTTCACCGGCGGTGCCGAGGAGTTGTTCGATTGCGCCGCGCAGGGGCGCCTCGATGCCTTCTTCCTCGGCGGCGGCCAGATCGACGGGCAGGGTAATGTCAATCTCGTCGGCACCGGCGACTATCCGAACAATCAGGTCCGATGGCCCGGCTCGTTCGGCTCCGCCTATCTGTACTTCCTCGTTCCCAGGGTTATCCTGTTCCGCGAGGAGCACAGCCTGCGATCCCTGGTGGAACACGTGGACTTCGTGTCTGCGCCAGGCGTCAGCGACGAGACGGTCTATCGGCGCGGCGGTCCGCATGCCCTCCTGACCAATGCGGCGTTGTTCTCGTTCGAGAAAGAGGCGGGACGCTTCCGCCTGGAGAGCACGCATCCCGGATATGATTGGCGCGACATTCGCGGCACCACCGGCTTCGCATATGACAACGAGCAATGCGAGATCACGACCCCGTCCCCGGACGAGGCGACCTTGGCCCTGATGCGGAGCCGAATTCGCGAGGAGCTGCGCGAATGCTATCCCCAGTTCGCGGGCAATATGCCGGGACCGGGTTGAGGTAAGGGTAGCCGCTCCGGTCGCTCCCGGCGCCTTGGCTCGCCCTGGCTCGGGGGGGCCATGGCCCGCAAGCCAAGCTGATCGGGGCGACATCAATCGCGTTGCGGCCAAACGGGAACGGCGGGAGCTCGCTGCGGCGATATCGGTCCATCATCGATTGATGGCCGATGCCGGCAACGTTCAGGCAATCTCTGCAACATTTCTAAACATCTTCGTCATCATCCCGCGGCCATCGGGGCATAGGACGCGCTCAGACTTTACGGATCAGGATTGACAGGATGCCATTGAAATTCTCGGCGGCGCGCATGGGCATGGGCATGGGCATGGGCGCGGCCTGCCTCGTGCTCGTCGGCACCGGCGCGGTGCGCGCAGAGCCCGTGTTCGACGGTCTGGCCGGCGCGTGGTCGGGTATCGGCACGATGAAGCCGTCCGACGGTCCGCGCGAGAAGGTCCGCTGCAAGGTGGCGTACAACGTCACCAAGCCAGGACGGTCGCTGACGCTTGATCTGCGTTGCGCAAGCGACGCGTACAAGATGGTCCTGTCCGCCAACATCGAGCAGAGCGGGACGGAGCTTTCCGGCAACTGGTTCGAGAGCGAATACCGGCAGGGCGGCAAGGTCTACGGCACCAACAAGGACGGCCTGATCGAGGCGCGAATTGAGGGAAACACGGTGGCTGCGCTGGTGACGATCCAGACCAGGAGCAATCGTCAGTCCTTCCTGATGGAGGCGCCGGGCTCCTGGATGTCGGAAGTCGCGATCGAATTGAACAAGGACGCGAAGTGACTTCGATCGCTTGAGCTCGATCCCTGCTCACGCGCAACAATTCTCCATACGCAGCAATCCTTCTCCGCTTGGCGGAGCAGCACCACAACCCGCTATCGTTCCCATGAGACGCTAGAATTCCTCAAATTCTCGCGCCAGAGGACGGCCGCCTCGCACCCGGACGTTGACACTCCCCGAGCAGCCGGCGGCGGTCCTCTCTCCCGTCTCAGCGTCCTCCCCATTTGTAACAGTCGATTGCCGGAACAGAGGAGTGGCGCGGACCAAGAAGACGAGAATTCGCTTTACAAGAATTCGGAAATAGCGCATATTCCGTCCATCCCGCCCGCCGCAAGGGGCGTTTCGCGATCGTCACGAGACGCGGGCCGGGAGGCGGTGGCCGCGACGGCGTCGGCGCGCCGGGCAGACTGCAGGGCGGGAATCCCCCGTGAGCAGCTGCCCGCGCGATACGACACGGCGCTGACAGCGTCCTCGTTCGGCCGCGATGGCGAGCGCACGCCAGCCGTCGTGGACAGGGGCTGAGGATGTGCGCGGACGGCAAAATCGTGTGGTCCTGACGCCCGGGGTCTGTGCGTCAAGTGTTGCGGTGATGTCGCGGCCCAACCGGGTCCGCGCATCAGTCATCCGCAAGGCGACGGGGGCAATAGTGCATCGCTCCCCGGGGAGAGCACGCAATAAGCCGTAGAGCCACTGCGCAGGGAAGGCCGGGCGTTCCGGCGTCACCTGTGGTCCGCCCCGTGCGCGTCTTTGTTCGCACACGGGACTGCGGGTGCCTGCCGGCGCCCGGCCTTCCCTGCGCCCTTTCTGAACGAGAGGGCGCAACGAAGAGAGCAAAGCTCGGGCGAAATCAGCCGCGAGAATGCGAAAGTATGTCTGCAAAGCCAAAATGAGAATTGACGATCGAGGTCATGCGCCTTGCTCCGTCATCGCGCCCGCAACGAGAGCGAGAGCCGGCTCACGCGCTCTCCGTCTCCCGATGCACGTCGTGCACCACGAGGCCCATGCCTTCGTCCGGCATCTTGATCCAGTCGCGGCGCTTCAGCGTGCGCTTGGTGTCCTCATAGCCAGAGGTCCAGTGCTCGCGCATCGAGGTGCCCGAGAACTCGTGGTCCTTGGCGTCGCCCTCATAGGCCTTCTGCTGGTAGATCAGATGCAGAATTGCGATCTCCGGCATGTGGCACAGGCTCGCCTTCAGCTTGCGCTCCTCGTCGGACAACTGCTCGTCCGGCAGCTTGGCGAGGGCCTTGTAGAGCAGGACCTTGAGATTGTGGGTGCGGCGGTAGACGTCGGTGTTGTGGCGCGTGCGCGAGGAATACATGATGTCCTTGTGGCGGGCCATCACGTCCTGGATCGAGCGCGGCAGGACGCCGCGTGCGCTGAACAGGTCGACCTGGAACACCAGCGAATTGAGCGCGTCCTCCTGGTCGAGCAGGTGTTGCAGCGGCGTGTTGGAAACGATGCCGCCGTCCCAGAAATGGTCGGTGCCGATCCGCACCATCGGCAGCGCCGGGGGCAGGGCGCCGGAGGCCATGATGTGCTCCGGCTCGATCTCGTCATGGGAATTGTCGAAATAGATGAAATTGCCCGAGAGCACGTTGACCGCGCCGACGGCGAAACGGACCTTCTTCTCGTTGATGAGATCGAAGTCGACGAGCTCCAGCAGGCTCTCCTTCAGCGGCATCGTGTCGTAATAGCTGGTCGCGGTGCGAGCGCCGACGGGACTGAGCCAGGGATTGACCTGATGCGGGGTGAAGAAGCCGGGTTGGCCCATCGCCGAGGTCATCCACGCGCTGGTGAGATTGCGCCACTGGCGGAAGATGTCTCCGTCTGGCGTGTAGTGCCAGATCTTGCGGTTGGTGATGCGTTCCCAGAAGATGCGCAGCGCCTCGAGCCGCTTCTCCGGCTTGTTGCCGGCGATGATGGCGGAGTTGATCGCGCCGATGGAGACGCCGCAGACCCAGTCGGGCTCAATGCCGGCCTCGTGCAGCGCCTGGTAGACACCTGCCTGGTAGGCGCCGAGCGCGCCGCCGCCTTGCAGGACCAGCGCGACGCGATCGCAGCGCTCGGGCCGCCAGCCCCGTGAGGGTGCCGGATGTGTCTGATAGGTTGGTTGCGACGTCCGGGCGTCCATGGCGGTCATGCTCCAATGACAACCCGAACGATTGCGGCGTGTGGTGACGGCGTGATGACAAATGCGTCGCCAACGGATCGCGGGCAATGCAGGCCGACCACGCCGCAATGGCAGGGGTCGTGGGCCTGACGGAAATCCTTCACATCGCAGTCAATCAGGATCGCTAGCAATTCCAGCCGAACAGGATCACAGGAGACCTGCGATGCGCAGCGAAGACGTGCTGAGACTTCCGTCCATGCCGGCGGCGGGACCGAGCTATCCGGCCGGGCCCTACCGCTTCGTCAACCGTGAATTCCTCGTCATCACCTACGAGACCGACCCGGAACTGATCCGTGCCGGCCTGCCTGAGCCGCTGGAGCCGGTCGAACGGCCGATCGTGCACTACGAATGGATCAGGATGCCGGACTCCTCCGGCTTCGGCAGCTACACCGAATCCGGCCTGGTCATCCCCGCGCGGCTCAACGGCGAGGAGGTCAACTTCGTCTCGCAGATGTATCTCGACGACGATCCGCCGATCGCCGCCGGCCGCGAGATCTGGGGCTTTCCCAAGAAATACGCCCATCCAAAGCTCGAGATCGTCAAGGACACGCTGACCGGCACGCTGGAATATGCCGGCCAGCTCGTGGCCATGGGCACGATGGGCTACAAGCACGAGAGCATGGCCGGCAACGGCGATCTCACCCGCGCCACGCTGTCGAAGACGCAAGTGAATCTGAAGATGATTCCGGGCGTGGACGGTCGTCTCGAAGTCTGCCAGCTGGTCGCGATCAACCTCGTCGACATCGTGCCGAAGGGATCCTGGATGGGACCAGGCCGTTTGCATCTGGTGCCACATGTCAACGCGCCGGTCGCGGATTTCCCGGTGCGCCGTTGCCTCGGGGCGCACCACTATATCGCCGACCTGACGCTGCCGTTCGGCCGCGTCGTGCACGACTACATCAGGGAAGCCGAGGCGGTCGCGACCGGGCTGGCGGCGGAATAGGGTGCCATCATCAAACTGTAACACTGGCGTAATTGAGTACCCGCGTGGTCCGGAAGATGCCGTCAGCCATCTCTCGGAATGAGGCAGTCGTTGACGGTTGGGGCTATCCATGGCTGAGCCGGCAAAGCTTGTCAGCGCGATAGAGGACGCCGACCCGGCCATTCCCGGCCTGGTCTGGGCCTTCCGTCTGCACGGCGACGGCAGCGCCGAGGCGCTGCCGACCGACCGGCCGATCGAGTTCAGCCATGACGGCCGGCTCTGGCTGCATTTCAACTTGACCGACGGTCGGGTGCGTCCGTGGATCGCGTCATCGACGCTGCCGCCGCTTGCGCGCGAGCTGCTGCTGTCGAGCGACACGTTCCAGCAGCTTCACGTCATCGATCACTGCGTCTACGGCGTGTTCTCCGATCTCATCCGCGACATCGACAGCGCGACGGAAGAGACCGCGTTCCTGCGCTTTGCCATGACCGAGCGTCTTCTGATCAGCGGCCGCCATCAGGCGCTGTGCTCGGCGGACGCGACGCGGCGCGTGCTCGAAGGCGGCTACCGCGTCGACAATGTCGCCCATCTCCTGGAGAAGATCGTCGACGAGGTCGCCGACACGCTGGATCGGATGGCCGACAAGCTCGGCCAGGAGATCGACGGCATCGAGGAACGGATTCTCGCCGACGACGCCAGGCCGGAGATGCGCCGCAACCTCGGCCGTCTGCGCCGGACCTGCGTCAGGCTGCATCGCCAGCTCACCGGCTTGCGCGTGCTGTTTCATCGCCTCGACCAGAAGAACACGGACCGTCTCTCACCCGCGTTGCGGATCCGGGCCGGGAAGCTGGCGCAGCGGCTCGACGGGCTCGACCACGACATCGTCGAGCTCCGCGAACGCAGCCGGCTGCTCGAGGAGGAGCTGCGCTTCAAGAACGAGGAGGAGAGCAATCGTCATCTGCACACGCTCTCCATCGTGACCTCGCTGCTGCTGCCGCCGACGCTGATCACCGGCATTTTCGGCATGAACACAAAAGGACTGCCGCTGACCGACGTCGAGAGCGGATTTCTCTGGGCCGCGATGCTGATGGCGTCATCCGTCTGCGCGGCCTATCTGTTCATGCGGCGCACAGGCATTTTCAGATAGCGCGCGCCGGTCGTGAGCTGGAGGACCCGGACAACCCTGGCTGCAATCGCGCTGGCCCACATAGTGGCAAGCCCCAGCGCATTCGCCGGCGCCAAGGACGAAAGCGCGGCGGAATGGCTGTTTCCAAAATGGTTCAACGCGTGGCATGACGGCCTTGCCGGCAAGGGCCTGAATCTCGGCGCCACCTATATCGCAGACAATATCGCCAACTCCTCGGGCGGCGTTAAGCGCGGCGCGATTCATTTCGGCCGTCTCGATCTGTCGGTCGACGCCGATCTCGACAAGCTGATTGGCTGGACAGGCGGTCGCCTCTACGCCAACGCATTCGTGATCTACGGCCAGGGCCTCTCGCGCAACTACGTGATGAACCTCGCGACCATCAGCGAGATCGAAGCGCTGCCGGACCAGCGGCTCTACAATGCCTATTTCGAACAGAGCTTCTTCAACGACCGCCTGAACATCAGGGCCGGCCAGCAGGCGGCCGATGTCGAGTTCTTCGACAGCCAGACCGACGACCTCTTCATCAACGGCACCTTCGGCTGGCCCGCGATCAAGGCTTCCAACCTTCCGGCGGGAGGCCCGGCGCCACCGATCGCGGTACCCGGCATTCGCATCAAGGCCGCGCTGACCGACAGGATCACCGCCTACGGCGCGGTGTTCAACGGCGATCCGTCGGGGCCAGGGGAGGCCGATCCGCAACTCCGCGACCATCACGGCCTTGCGTTCCGCGTCAACGATCCGCCCTGGGTGATCGGGCAGGTCCGCTTCAACTACGACATCGACATCGGCAGCCGTCCGCTCGCCGGCAATTTCACACCGGGCGCCTGGAAGCATTACGGCTCGTTCGACAGCCAGCGTTTCACCCCGCAGGGGCAGTCGATCGCCGATCCCGACGGAAGCGGCATCGCCGCGAAACTACGCGGCAACTACGGGATCTTTGCGGTCATCGAGCAGGTGCTGTATCGCCCGCCATCGGTGACCGAGAACAGCACCTCGGCCTCGCTCCCCGGCATCACCGCGTTCGGCCGTATCGCCTACAGCCCGCCGGACCGCAATCTGATCGATCTGTACCTGGACGGGGGCATCGGCTTTGTCGGCTTCACGCCGGGCCGTCCGCTCGACCGCTTCGGCGTGGCGATGGCCTACATGCGAATTTCGAACACCGCGCGCAATCTCGATCTCGACATCCAGGCCTTCACCGGGATCCGGAGCCCGGTACGCAGCAATGAGACGCTGATCGAGATGATCTACGAGGCGCACGTCAAGCCGGGCTGGCTGGTGGCGCCTTATTTCCAATATGTGTTTCGGCCCTCGGGCGGAATCCCCAGTCCGAACGATCCGACCGGTGTCGCGCGAATTGGCGACGCCGCCGTGTTCGGCGTCACCACCACGATCAGGTACTAGGCCATGGCGGGCTTCGGTTGCCGCGACAGCGCGAGCACGATCAGCGCGGCGAACACGCAGAGCGCGCCTGCGATGAAGAACGCGGGCAGGTAGCTCTGATAGACCGTGCGCGAGAAGCCTGCGCCGAACGCGGCGGTGCCGGCGCCGAGCTGATGGCCGGCGAAGATCCAGCCGAACACCAGATTGGCGCGCTCGGGGCCGAATTTCTGCGCGGTGAGCCGCACCGTCGGCGGCACCGTCGCGATCCAGTCGAGCCCGTAGAACATCGCGAAGATGGAGAGGCCATAGAACGAGAAATCGCTGAAGGGCAGGAAGATCAGCGAGAGCCCGCGCAGGCCGTAATACCAGAACAGCAAATAGCGGTTGTCATAGCGGTCCGACAGCCAGCCCGACATGATGGTGCCGAAGAAGTCGAAGATGCCCATGGCCGCGAGCAGGCCCGCAGCCTGCACTTGCGGGATGCCGAAATCGAGGCACATCGGGATCAGGTGCACCTGGACGAGGCCGTTGGTGGACGCGCCGCAGACGAAGAAGGTAGCAAACAGGATCCAGAACGCGGTCGACTTCGAGGCGTCGCGCAGCGTGCCTAGCGCCACGGCCGTGATCGAACCGTGGCTCACGGGCGGGGCGGGCACCGGCTCGGTACCTTCGTCGCCGAACGGGCGCAGGCCGACATCGCTCGGCCGGTCGCGCATCGCGAGCAGGACGGCCAGTGCGGAGACGCCGAGCATGATGCAGACGAAGCTGAGCGCGAGCCGCCAGCCAAAGCGTTCGGTGAGGCTGGCCAGCAGCGGCAGGAATACGAGCTGGCCGGTGGCGACGCTCGCGGTCATGATGCCGACCACGAGGCCGCGGCGGGCCGCAAACCAGCGCGTTGCAATCGTGGCGCCCAGCACCAGCGCGGTCATGCCGGTGCCGATGCCGATCACGACGCCCCAGAGGGCGACGAGCTGCCAGACCTCGGTCATGCCGAGCGAGAGGACCAGTGCCGAGACCACGATCAGCTGCGCGGTCAGCGTGACGTTGCGCAGGCCGTAGCGGTTGAGCAGGGCGGCCGCGAACGGCGCCATCAGGCCGAACAGGATGAAGCGGATCGACAGCGCGGAGGAAATTTCCGCCGTGCTCCAGCCGAACTCCTTCTGCAGCGGGACGATGAACACGCCGGGCGCGCCGACCGTGCCGGCGCTGATCAGCGCGGCAAGGAAGGTCACGCCGACCATCACCCAGCCGTAATGAATGTTGCGGCGGGACAGAGCTGCTGCGAGCCAGTTCGAGATCATTGGGCCTCAATGTGGGTTGGCAAGTCCGCTGGGACTCGCGTCATCGTTTCAGTCTGGCATGGGGATGGGAAGTCTGAAATGACAGACTTCCCTCAATTTCGGACATTGGTGCTAGTGCGTCAGCCGCTCCACCGCGATCGCGGTGGCTTCGCCGCCGCCGATGCAGAGCGCGGCAATGCCGCGCTTGAGGTTGTTCGCCTCCAGCGCATGCAGCAGCGTCACGATCAGCCGCGCGCCGGTGGCGCCGATGGGATGGCCGAGCGCGCAGGCGCCGCCATTGACGTTCAGCTTCTCGCGGGGAATGCCGAGATCGCGCTGCGCCGCCATCGCGACGACGGCGAAGGCCTCGTTGATCTCGAACAGGTCGACATCGGAGGCAGCCCAGCCGACCTTGTCGAGCAGCTTGCGGATCGCCGGGATCGGCGCCGTGGTGAACCATTGCGGCTCCTGGCTATGGGTGGCGTGGCCCTTGATCTCGGCGAGAACGGGCAGGCCGTTCCGATCGGCGAGCGAGCGCTTCGTCAGCACCAGCGCCGCGGCGCCGTCGGCATTGGCGGAGGAGGCCGCCGGCGTGATCGTGCCGTTGGCGCGGAACGCCGGCTTGAGGCCGGGGATCTTGGCGGGGTCGACCTTCAGCGGATGCTCGTCGTTGGCGATCACGCGGGGGCCGGCCTTCTCGGTCAGCGTGATCGGCGCGATCTCGGCCCTGAACGCGCCGCCCTCGACTGCCTTGCGGGCACGGCTCAGCGTCTCCATGGCATAAGCGTCCTGGTCCTTGCGGGTGAACTGGTAAGCCTCGGCGGTCGCCTCGCCGAAATCGCCCATCGAGCGGCCGGTCTCGTAGGCGTCTTCCAGGCCGTCCATCATCATGTGGTCGATGATGCGGTCGTGGCCGACGCGATAGCCGCCGCGCGCCTTCGCGAGCAGATAGGGCGCATTGCTCATGCTCTCCATGCCGCCGGAGACGACGATCTCGGCGGAGCCCGCGCGAATGATGTCGTGCGCCAGCATGGTCGCCTTCATCCCGGAGCCGCAGACCTTGTTGACGGTGGTCGCGCCGGTGGCATCCGGAAGGCCGGCGCTTCGTACCGCCTGTCGCGCCGGCGCCTGGCCTTGTCCTGCCGGCAGCACGCAGCCCATGAAGACCTCGTCCACCTTCTCCGGCGCGAGCTTGGCGCGTTCCAGCGCAGCGCCGATCACGTGCGATCCGAGCTTGTGCGCGGCAAGCGGCGACAATTCGCCCATGAAGCGGCCGAGCGGGGTGCGGGCGGCGGAGACGATGACGACGGGATCGGCGGCTTCAGCCATGACGGAACTCCGTGGCGATGACATGTAAGATGATGATCATCATATGATGCGGCGCAAAAAATGCAACCCGCGGGTGGGATGAGAAAATGTCGTGGTGAGGATGAGATTTGGTCGTTCGATCCTCGCTGTCATTGCCCGCGAAAGCGGGCAACCCAGTATTCCAGAGGCGGCGCGGCTGGATCCGGGAGGCCGCGGCGTACTGGATGCCCCGCCTTCGCGGGGCATGACACCGTCAGTCGGGAGAGAGCCCTTTCAGCGCCGCAGAACCTACCGCTTCCGGTTCACGAACGCGCCCATCAGCCGCGTCGGCTCGTCGGTCAGGAACGACTCGCCAAATACCTTCACGCTCAGATTCACCGATTCCGTCAGCGGCAGCTCCTCCCATTGCCGCAGCAGCGCCTTCTGCGAGCGCAGCGCTTCGGGACCGCATGCGAGCAGCGCCGTCACGACGTGCTCGACCTCGGCATCGAGCCCGCCTTCGGCCGCGACCTTGTCGATAAGGCCCCAGGCGAGCGCCGTGGGCGCGTCGATGTTCTCCGCCGTCATCACCAGCCAGCGCGCGCGGGCCCAGCCGATCAGCCGCGGCAGCAGTGCGGCGTGGATCACCGAGGGAATGCCGACGCGCACCTCCGGCATGCCGAAATGGGCATCATGCGCGGCAATGCGGAAATCGCAGGCAGCCGCCACTTCCAGCCCGCCACCGAGGCACCAGCCCGGCATGCGCGCGATCACGGGCGCGGGGAATTGGCGCACCGCCTCGCAGAGATCGCGCAGGCGGCTGATGAAGGCTTCGGCCGATGCCTGGTCGAGCTTCGCCATCTCCTTGATGTCGGCGCCGCCGATCATGCTCTTCTCGCTCTGGCCGCGCAGCACCACGACGCGGATGGTGCGGTCGGAGGAAAGCTGCTGCAGGCCATCGCGCACGGCCTCGGTCACCGGCGAGCCGAGAATGTTGAGCGGGCCGGCGTTGCAGATCGCGACATGGACGACGCCACGCGTATCGCGCGTCACGCCGCAATGGTGGTTGAGCATTTCCATCGTCAGATCTCGAAGGGTTCGTGGACGCGGCAAAGCGCGCCGATCGGGATCACTTCCGGGCTGAAACCCCCGGCTTGTCAAGCGGGCAGGAGGGGCGGAGTTGCCAGGGCGAAGTCCGTAGCATAGCATGATGTACATCATACAAAGAGGTGCGCATGACGAACATCGATCAATCCGACCTGTTTTCGCCGGCGCAGCGGCGTGAGCGCGTGGTGGAGTGGCAGGTGCCTGCGCCGGTCGCAAAAGCGGCGATGGCCCTGTCCGGCATGGATGCCATGCTCGGGATTCGCGACGGCCGGCTGCCGCCGCCGCCTTTCGCGAAACTGATCGGCTTCACCATGGCCGCTGTCGAGCCGGGGCGGATCGTCATGGAACTGGAGCCGCGCGAGGACCTCGAAAACACCATCGGCCTGATTCACGGCGCGACCGCCGCGGCGCTGCTCGATACCGCCATGGGCTGTGCCATTTCGACCCGGCTCGAGGCCGGTCAGAGCTCGGTGACCCTCGACCTGAAAATGACGTTCCTGCGTCCGCTCTCGGTCCGTTCCGGGCTGATTTCGGCCGAAGGTAAGGTGATCAAGCTGGGGCGGCAGACCAGCTACACCGAAGGCTTCGTCCGCGACGGCAAGGGGGCCCTTGCGGTGCATGCAACCGCAACGTTTTCCATGATCGGAAGCAACTTAACATGAATTAATGCACCCATTTCGTGATTGGCGTGTTATGAGATGACCATCGACATCCAATGAGAACCGCATGCGCTACTCCCGGGAACACAAGCAGGAAACCCACGACCGCATCGTGAGGAAGGCCTCCGTGCGGCTGCGTGAAAAGGGCGCCCACGGCATTGGCGTCGCCGACCTGATGAAGGAGGCCGGCCTGACCCATGGCGGCTTCTACGCGCATTTCGATTCCCGCGAGGCGCTGGTGATCGAGGCCTTCGGCTACGCCATGGACCGCTCGATGGAGCATTGGCGCAAGATCACCAATGAGGTGTCTCCGGAAAAGCGGCTGGCCCTGATCGCAGAGGCCTACCTCTCGGCGCTGCACCGGGACAATCCCGGCCACGGTTGCTCGATTCCCGCGCTGGGCGCCGAGATCGCTCGCGAGAGCCCGAAAGCCCGCAAGGCGTTTGCCGGAAAGCTTGATGAGATGATCGAGCTGATGACGGACTACATCCCGAACCTGCCGCGCAAGGCCGCGCGCAAGCAGGCGATCGCGACGCTGGCGACGATGGCTGGTACCATGCTGCTCTCTCGCATCGCCGGCGCCAGCGAACTGTCCGACGAGGTGCTGAAGGCGGGCCGGGACACGGCGCTCGAAGGCACGAAGCGCGAGCCGAAGGCTGCCGCAGCGAAGAAGGCGAAGAGCTAGGCGCTACCGCCCCGCAAACAACGCCCGCTCGCGCTCCACGATCTCGCCGATGTAATCCGCCACCGCACGTATGCGCGCGAGATCCTTGCTGTCGGCGTGCATCAGCATCCAGAACGTCCGCGTGATCGAAATCTCGTCCGGCAGCACGGCTTTGAGCTGCGGATAATCGCTCGCCATGAAATGCGGCAGCACCGCGATGCCGAAGCCTGACAGTGTGGCGTTGAGCTGGGCGATCAGATTGGCGCTGCGGAAGCGCGCGGAGATTCGCGGCGACACCTGCGGCAGGTAGTCGAGCTCCGGCGTGAACAGGAGCTCCTCGATGTAGCCGACGAAGCGGTGCTGCGGCAGGTCCTGCCGTGACGTGATCGCAGGGAAGCGGTCGAGATAGGCCGGCGACGCATAGAGCCCGAGACGGTAGTCGAGCAGCTTGCGGCCGACGATGCGGCCTTCCTTGGGCATGGTCAGGCTGATGGCGATATCGGCTTCGCGCTTGGAGAGACTGAACAGGCGGGCAGTGGCCACAAGTTGCAGGTCGAGGTCGGGATAGCGGTCCGCGAACGGCGCGAGCCGCGGCGCCAGGAAGGCGGTGCCGAAGCCGTCGGGGGCGCCGATCCGCACCGTCCCGGTCAGCCGCGCTACCGAGCCGCCGACCTGTTCCTGGTTGGCGACGATGGTCGATTCCATGGCTTCGGCGCTGTCGGCGACGCGCTGCCCGGCCTCGGTGAGGAGATAACCGGTCTTGCGCCGGTCAAACAGCTTGGCCGAGAGGTGCTTCTCCAGCCGATCGACGCGGCGGATCACGGTGGCATGGTCGACGCCGAGCTGTTTTGCCGCAGCCGAAACCGAGCCGCCCCGCACGATGGCCAGCACGAAGCGAAAGTCGTCCCAGTCGATAGCGCCTTGATCCAGCATTTTCGCACATCTATGGTGCATTATCTCAGACTTGAATCCTATAAAATGCAGGTCGATAGGATTTGTCAAAGCGTTCAAGCTCGGCCTCAAGGAGATCATTCCATGCGTTCAGTCGGACATTTCATCGGTGGCAAGGAAGTAAAGGGCACCTCTGGCCGCACCGCCGACGTTTTCGAGCCGATGACCGGTGACGTGCAGGCCAAGGTGGCGCTGGCGTCCAAGGCCGAAGTCCGCGCCGCCGTCGAGAACGCGCGCGCCGCGCAGCCCGAGTGGGCCGCGACCAACCCGCAGCGCCGCGCCCGCGTCATGATGAAATTCCTCGAGCTGGTGCAGCGCGACTACGACAAGCTCGCCGAACTGCTCGCCCGCGAACACGGCAAGACGGTACCGGACGCCAAGGGCGACATCCAGCGCGGCCTCGAGGTCGCCGAGTTCGCCTGCGGCATCCCGCATCTGATGAAGGGCGAGTACACCGAGGGTGCCGGCCCCGGCATCGACATCTATTCCATGCGTCAGCCGCTTGGCGTCGTCGCCGGCATCACGCCGTTCAACTTCCCGGCGATGATCCCGATGTGGAAGTTTGCCCCCGCCATCGCCTGCGGCAACGCCTTCATCCTCAAGCCGTCGGAGCGCGATCCCGGCGTGCCGATGCTGCTCGCCGAGCTCATGATGGAAGCGGGCCTGCCGGCCGGCATCCTCAACGTCGTCAACGGCGACAAGGAAGCGGTCGACGCCATCCTCGACGATCCCGACATCAAGGCCGTCGGCTTCGTCGGCTCCACCCCGATCGCGCAGTACATCTATGAGCGCGCCGCCCAGACCGGCAAGCGCTGCCAGTGCTTCGGTGGCGCCAAGAACCACGCCATCATCATGCCGGACGCCGACATGGACCAGGCGGTCGACGCGCTGATCGGCGCCGGCTACGGCTCGGCCGGCGAACGCTGCATGGCCGTCTCGGTTGCCGTGCCCGTCGGCAAGTCCACCGCCGACCGTCTGATGGAAAAGCTGATCCCGCGCGTCGAGAGCCTCAAGATCGGCACCTCGATCGATCCGTCGGCCGATTACGGTCCGCTGGTGACGCGCGAGGCGGTCGAGAAGGTCAAGAGCTATATCGACATCGGCATCAAGGAAGGCGCGACGCTCGCCGTCGACGGCCGCGGCTTCAAGATGCAGGGCTATGAAAAGGGCTTCTATCTCGGCGGTTCGCTGTTCGACAACGTCACCAAGGACATGCGGATCTACAAGGAAGAGATCTTCGGGCCCGTGCTCTCGGTCGTGCGCGCGCACGACTACAAGGAAGCGCTGGCGCTGCCGTCGGAGCATGACTACGGCAACGGCGTTGCCATCTTCACCCGCGACGGCGACGCCGCGCGCGACTTCGCGGCCAAGGTCAACGTCGGCATGGTCGGCATCAACGTGCCGATCCCGGTGCCGATCGCCTATTACACCTTCGGCGGCTGGAAGAAGTCGGGCTTCGGCGATCTCAACCAGCATGGCCCGGATTCGGTCCGCTTCTACACCAAGACCAAGACGGTGACCTCGCGCTGGCCGTCCGGCGTCAAGGAAGGCGCTGAGTTCTCGATCCCGCTGATGAAGTGATCCTCTTGAGGAGCGAGGCCGGGATGCAGTTCGCTCTGAACGAGGATCAGGTCGCGGTGCGCGACATGGCGTTGGCGTTTGCGGCGGAGAAGATCGCGCCGCACGCGCTGCGCTGGGACGAGGAGAAGCATTTTCCCGTCGACGTGATGCGCGAGGCGGCGACCCTCGGCATGGGCGGCATCTACATCCGCGAGGATGTCGGCGGCTCCGCCATGACACGCTTCGACGCGGCGCTGATCTTCGAGGCGCTGGCGACGGGCTGCCCGACCACGTCGGCCTTCATCTCCATTCACAACATGGCAAGCTGGATGATCGATGCCTTCGGCAGCGACACCCAGCGCCACAAATGGCTGCCAAAGCTCTGTTCGATGGAGCTGATCGCGAGTTACTGCCTGACCGAGCCGGGGGCCGGCTCGGATGCGGCAGCGCTGCGCACGCGGGCGGTGCGCGACGGCGACCATTACATCCTCAACGGCCAGAAGCAGTTCATCTCCGGCGCCGGCGGCACGGATCTGTTGGTCGCGATGGTGCGCACCGGCGGCGACGGTCCCGGCGGCATCTCGACCCTCGTCATCGACGGCAAGACGCCGGGTGTCTCCTTCGGCGCCAACGAGCGCAAGATGGGCTGGAATGCGCAGCCGACCCGCGCCGTGATATTCGAGAACGCCCGCGTGCCGGTTGCGAACCGGCTCAGCGAGGAGGGCGTCGGCTTCAAGATCGCGATGGCCGGCCTCGACGGCGGCCGCCTCAACATCACGGCGTGCTCGCTCGGCGGCGCGCAGACGGCGCTCGACAAGGCCCGCGCCTACATGAAGGAGCGCAAGGCGTTCGGAAAGCGGCTCGACGAATTCCAGGCGCTGCAGTTCCGTCTTGCCGACATGGCGATCGAGCTCGAGGCCGCGCGCACCTTCCTGTGGCGTGCCGCCGCAGCGCTGGATCGCAAGGACCCCGACGCCACCATGCTATGCGCGATGGCCAAGCGCTTCGGCACCGATGTCGGCTTCGAGGTCGCCAACCATGCGCTGCAGCTGCACGGCGGCTACGGCTACCTCAGCGAATACGGCATCGAGAAGATCGTGCGCGATCTGCGCGTGCACCAGATCCTCGAAGGCACCAATGAAATCATGCGGCTCATCGTGGCGCGCAAACTGATCGAGGGCGCGCGATGAGCGGAGCGGAAGAGGGCGATCTCGTCGCCCGCGTCGAGGGCGCGGCGGGCATCATCAGGCTCAACCGTCCCAAGGCGATCAATGCCGTCACGCTGGAGATGTTTCGCGACATCGAGAAGGCGCTCGACCGCTTCGCGGGCGATCCCGCTGTTGCCGTAATCCTGCTGGAAGGCTCAGGCGAGCGCGGCCTCTGTGCCGGCGGCGACATCCGCACGCTCTGGGAAAGCTCGAAGGTCAATGGCGATCTCGGCAAGATCCTGTGGCGCGAGGAGTACATCCTCAACGCACGGATCAAGAAGTTCCCAAAACCCTACGTCGCCTTCATGGACGGCATCGTGATGGGCGGCGGCGTCGGTCTGTCCGCCCATGCCAGCCATCGCGTCGTCACCGATCGCACCAGGCTGGCGATGCCCGAGGTCGGGCTCGGCTTCTTCCCAGATGTCGGCGGCACCTATCTGCTGTCGCATGCGCCGGGCGAGATCGGCACCTATTTCGGGCTGACTGGCCAGACCATGAACGGGCCGGACGCGATCCACGCGAAGTTCGCCGATTGGGTTGTGCCGGCGGCGAAACTCCCGGAGCTGCGCGAGGCGCTGACGAAGGTCCGTCCGGGTGCGACCGCCGCCGATGTCAGCAAGCTCGTCGGCGGCTTTGCGACCGGCGAGTCTGCGGGACCGGTGGCTGCGAAGGAGCCTGTCATCGATGCGCTGTTCGGCTTCGACCGCATGGAGGACATCGTCGCGGCGCTGGGGCGCGACGGCTCGGAGTTTGCGCTGGCGACGCTGAAGACGCTCAACGAAAAATCGCCGCGCGGCATGGTGGTGACGCTGAAGCTGCTGCGGCTCGCGCGCGCCTCGTCGAGCCTCGAGGAATGCCTGGTGCGAGAATATCGCGCCGCGCTGGAAGTCTTCCGCAGCGACGATTTTCGCGAGGGCGTGCGTGCCGCCGTGATCGACAAGGACCGTAACCCGACCTGGTCGCCGCCGCGCATAGAGGAGGTGACGCCGGAGATGCTGGCGCCCTATCTCGCCGAGATCGGCGCGGACGAGCTGAAGTTCAATTAACCAAGGGACAGCGGAGGAAACGACAATGGCCACGATCGCATTCATTGGTCTGGGCAATATGGGCGGCCCGATGGCGGCCAACCTCGTCAAGGCCGGCCACAAGGTGGTGGCGTTCGATCTCGTCGAAGCCTCGCGCAATCAGGCCAAGGCCGATGGCGCCGGCATTGCCGACAGTGCCGTGGGCGCGGTGAAGGGCGCCGACGTCGTCGTCACCATGCTCCCCGCAGGCAAGCATGTGCTGGGCGTCTGGAACGAGGTCGTTCCCGCCATGACCAAGGGCGCGCTGATCATCGACAGCTCCACCATCGACGTCGAGAGCGCGCGGGCAGCGCATGCGCTGGCCGCCAAGAACGGCGTGCTCTCGGTCGATGCGCCGGTCTCCGGCGGCACCGGCGGCGCCAAGGGCGCCACGCTCACCTTCATGTGCGGCGGCGAGGACAAGGCATTTGCTGCGGCCAAGCCCGTGCTGGAAAACATGGGCAAGAAGATCGTCCATTGCGGCGGCGCCGGCGCGGGGCAGGCGGCCAAGATCTGCAACAACATGATCCTCGGCATCTCCATGATCGCGGTCAGCGAAGCCTTCGCGCTCGGCGAGAAGCTCGGCCTCTCGCACCAGGCGCTGTTCGACGTCGCCTCGACCTCCTCGGGCCAGTGCTGGTCACTGACGACGTATTGCCCGGTGCCGGGCCCGGTGCCGACCTCGCCCGCCAACAACGACTACAAGCCGGGCTTCGCCTCGGCGCTGATGGTGAAGGATCTGACGCTGGCGCAGGACGCGGCCAAGGCCGCCGGCGCGGCCACGCCGCTCGGCAAGCATGCGCAGGAGATCTATCAGTCTTTCGACGCAGCCGGCCAGGGCGGGGTGGATTTTTCCGGAATTATCAAGCACGTTCGCAGCCTCGCTGGAAAATAGCGGGGCTTCGTGGCCCGGATGGAGCGAAGCGAAATCCGGGACAGCTGCTTCCATTGTGGTAGCGGCCCCCGGATTGCGCTTCGCTCCATCCGGGCTACGCTCGAAAGTCAATTCGACGGGCCCGGATCATGACGACATTTCAGGAAGCACGCGCGTTCCTTCTGCAACACCGCGCCGACTACGAGACAGCGGTCAGAGACTTCCGCTGGCCCGATCCGGTTCCTTTCAACTGGGCGCTCGACTGGTTCGACGCCGAGCTGGCGGCGAACGCAGAGAGCAGGGATCGCCCCGCGCTCTGGATCGTCGACGCCGCGCAGGACCGGCAGACAAAGCTCTCTTTCTCGGCGCTCTCGAAGCGCTCGAACCAGGTCGCAAACTTCCTCCGCGCGCAGGGCCTGAAGCGCGGCGATCATCTCCTGCTGCTGCTCGGCAATGTGGTTCCGCTGTGGGAGACCATGCTGGCGGCGATGAAGCTCGGCGTCGTCGTGATCCCGGCGACCACGCTGCTCACCGCGGATGAACTCCGCGACCGCCTCGACCGCGGCAAGGCGAAGGCGGTCGTTGCCGCACAGGACCAGGTCGCGAAATTCGCAAGTCTTGAATTTACAAACCTTGGCGCGGAGAACGTCATTCGCATCGTGGTCGGCAACGCCTCCGACGGATGGCTGTCATACGATGATGCGGCAAAGACGTCCGAGAGTTTCAGCGCGGACGGCCCGACCAACGCCGATGACCCGATGCTGCTTTATTTCACCTCGGGCACCACGGCGAAACCAAAACTCGTCCGGCACAGCCAGCGCAGCTATCCGGTCGGCCATCTCTCGACCATGTACTGGATCGGGCTGAAGCCCGGCGACGTCCATCTCAATATCTCTTCGCCCGGCTGGGCCAAGCACGCCTGGAGCTGCTTCTTCGCGCCGTGGAATGCGGGCGCCACCGTCTTCGTGGTCAACCAGCCGCGCTTCGATGCAAAAGGCCTGCTCGCCACCATCGGCCGCTGCGGGGTCACCACGCTGTGCGCGCCGCCGACGGTGTGGCGGCTGTTCATCCAGGAGGACCTTGCTTCGTTCAAGGTGGCCTTGCGCGAAGTCTGCGGCGCCGGCGAGCCGCTGAACCCTGAAGTGATCGACCAGGTGCGGGCGGCCTGGGGCCTCACCATCCGCGACGGCTACGGTCAGACCGAGACGACCGCGCTGGCCGGCAACTCGCCGGGCCAGAAGATCAAGATCGGCTCGATGGGCCGGCCGCTGCCCGGCTATCGCGTGCAGATCAGCGATGCAGACGGCAACAAGGCAAAGGAGGGCGAGGTGACGCTGGTGCTCGGCTCCGAGCGGCCCGCCGGCCTGATGCAGGGCTATCAGGGCGACGACGGCAAGCTGTCCGGTGCCGAGGGCGAGCTCTATCGCAGCGGCGACGTCGTGTTCGAGGATGATGAGGGCTATCTCACCTTCGTCGGCCGTTCCGACGACGTCTTCAAGTCATCCGATTACCGCATCAGCCCGTTCGAGCTGGAGAGCGTGCTGCTCGAGCACGAGTTGGTCGCGGAAGCCGCGGTCGTGCCGAGCCCGGACCCGATCCGCCTTGCGATCCCCAAGGCGTTCGTGCTGCTGACTTCCGGCACGGAGCGGACGCCGGAAACGGCGCTGTCCATCTTCAGGCACCTGCATGCGCGCCTCGCCCCGTTCAAGCGCATCCGCCGCCTCGAAATCGTCACCGAGCTGCCGAAGACGATCTCTGGCAAAATCCGCCGCGTGCAGCTACGACGGCTCGAACGCGACGATGATCGTGACGATCCGCTGCGCGGCCGGGAATTCCGCGAGGAGGATTTTCCGGAGCTGTCGAAAACACGGAGTGAGACCTAAGTGAACCAAATCTGGAAGTCGCCGCCGATCACGCTCGAGGCCTATCAGGCCCTGGTCGGCAAGGAGATCGGCGTGTCGTCCTGGCATCTGATCGACCAGCCCCGCATCAATACCTATGCCGACGTGACCGAGGACCATCAGTTCATCCACGTCGATCCGGAAAGAGCCAGGAAGGAGACGGCGTTCGGCACCACCATCGCGCACGGCTTCCTGACCGTGTCGATGTTGTCGGTGATGTCGTACGAGGTGATGCCGGCGATTGCCGGCACCACGATGGGCGTCAATTACGGCTTCGACAAGCTGCGCTTCATCTCCCCGGTGCGCTCGGGCAAGCGCATCCGCGGCCGTTTCGTGCTGGCGGAAGCCAAGCTGCGTAAGCCGAACGAGCTGCAGTCCCGTACCAACGTGACGGTGGAGATCGAAGGCGAGGACAAGCCGGCCCTGGTCGCCGAATGGCTGGGTCTGATCTATTTCGCGTAGGCTTGAGCGGGCTTGACCAAGCCCTCCATCGCTGCTCAAAAGCTGTCGAAATCTCGTGCGGAGCGCTCTCACCCTGTCCCCTCGTGGGAGAGGTTGGCTTCGCGAAACGCGAAGCCGGGTGAGGGTCTCTCTCCGCGAGCGCATCTGTTGCGAGAGACCCCTCATCCGGCGCTTCGCGCCACCTTCTCCCACAACGGGAGAAGGAAGAAGAAGCAGGAATTGCACAATGGCAATCAGGTTCGACGGACGTGTCGCCATCGTCACCGGCGCAGGCAATGGTCTCGGCAAGGCGCATGCGCTGGGGCTCGCCAGCCGCGGCGCCAAGGTCGTCGTCAACGATTTCGGCGGCGCGCGTGACGGCACCGGCGGCTCGCTGTCGCCCGCCGAAGCCGTGGTCGAGGAGATCCGCAAAGCCGGCGGCACCGCGATGGCCGACGGCGCCGACGTCTCGAATTTCGAGCAGGTCACCGCCATGGTCGAGCGCGCCACCAAGGAGTGGGGCAGCGTCGATCTCATGTGCGCCAATGCCGGCATCCTGCGCGACAAGTCGTTCGGCAAGATGGAAGCGGCCGATTTCCAGAAGGTGCTCGACGTGCATCTGGTCGGCACGTTCTATTGCTGCAAGGCCGCCTGGGCCGGCATGCGCGACCGCAACTACGGCCGCATCGTGCTGACGACGTCGTCCTCCGGCCTCTACGGCAATTTCGGCCAGGCCAATTACGGCGCGGCCAAGTCGGGCATGGTCGGCCTGATGAACGTGCTCGCGGAAGAGGGCCGCAAGACCAACATCCGCGTCAACATCATCTCGCCGACGGCGGCGACCCGCATGACCGAGGAGCTGCTGCCGCCGCAGGCGCTGCAGCTGATGAAGCCGAACGCGATCACGCCCGCGGTCGAGTACATGCTCAGCGAGGACGCGCCGACCCGCACCATCATGGGCGCCGGCGCCGGCTCCTTCGCGGTCATCAAGATCCTGGAGAGCGAAGGCATCAACTTGCCGGAGTCCGAATGGACACCGGACGCGGTTGCTGCGCATTTCGCGGAGATCAGCGACATGTCGAAGGCGAAGGCGCTGACCGGCGCGTTCGAGCAGACCCAGAAATACGTGGCGCAGGCCGCGGCGCGGGCGGGGATCAAGCTCTGACCGACGTCGCCGTCATCGGTGCCGGTCCCGCCGGGCTGATGGCGGCGGAGCTGCTGGCGCAGGGCGGCGCGCGCGTCACCGTGTATGACGCGATGCCGTCCGCGGGGCGCAAATTCCTGATGGCGGGCCGGGGCGGGCTCAACCTCACCCACAGCGAGCCGCTGCCGCAGTTCATGGCGCGCTATCGCGAGGCCGCACCGAAGCTGCAAGCCGCAATCGACGCCTTTTCGCCGGATGCGCTCCGGTCCTGGAGCGAGGCGCTGGGCGAGCCGTCCTTCGTCGGCAGCAGCGGGCGCGTGTTTCCGAAGGCGTTCAAGGCCTCACCCTTGCTGCGCGCCTGGCTGCGGCGGCTCGATGCCACGGGCGTACGCTTTGCCTTCCGCCATCGCTGGACCGGTTGGGACGGCGAGGGGCGCTTGCTGTTTCGAACGCCGGACGGCGTTGCCGCCGCCGCTGCCGATGCGACCGTGCTGGCGCTTGGCGGAGCAAGCTGGCCGCGGCTCGGCTCGGATGGTGGCTGGGTCGAACTCCTCGCTGCCAAGGGCATCGCCATCTCAAGACTGCGGCCGGCCAATTCCGGATTCACGGTCGCCTGGTCAAATGTGTTCCGCGATCGCTTCGAAGGCCAGCCGCTCAAGGGCGTGGCGCTGACGATCGGAGCTCACACGGTGCGCGGCGAGGCGATGATCACGCGCAGCGGCATCGAAGGTGGCGCGATCTACGCGCTGTCGGCGGAGCTGCGCGAGGCGGTGCTGGGTCTCGGGCAGGCGACGTTGACGATCGCGTTGCGGCCTGATCTCGACACGGCCGCGCTGACCGTGCGGCTGTCTGGGACGCGTGGCAAGCAATCGCTCGCGAACTTCCTGCGCAAGGCCGCGCAAGTGTCGCCGGTCGGGATTGGTCTGATGCAGGAGGCTGCGATTGCATCCGGCCGGCCGCTGGCCTCGTTCTCGCCGGCCGAGCTCGCACACCTGATCAACACCATTCCGGTTCGGCTCTCCGGCGTTGCCTCGATCGACCGCGCGATCTCGACGGCAGGGGGCCTTTCGTTTGACGAGCTCGACGCGGACTTCATGATCCGCAAGCTGCCGGGCGTGTTCGCCGCCGGCGAGATGCTGGACTGGGAAGGGCCAACCGGCGGTTATCTGCTGCAGGCGTCGTTTGCTACGGGGGCTGCCGCAGGCAGGGGCGTGTTGAGCTGGCTCGGCCCATCGTAGAAATCGTAGGGTGGGCAAAGGCGCGAAGCGCCGTGCCCACGATCTTTTGCAACCGGGATGGCAAGTCGTGGGCACGCTTCGCTTTGCCCACCCTACGGCAGTTTGCCCCTACCGCAGCTTCCCCCGCGCCGCCACGGGCAGCGTGCCGATGATCTCCTCGCCGCGCACCATCACCACCTCGTCCATCATGTTGACGACGACGCAGACGTGGTTCGGCACGATGCGGACGACGTCGCCGACGTTGGGGCGGGTGTTGCTGCGGGAGAGGTCGAGGAAACCGTGTTCCTCGGCGAATTTCGCGATCTTGGCTTCGGGGTGCTCCAGGATCAGGCCGTGGCCGTCGAGGCCGCCCGTGTCCGTGGTCAGCGTCTTGGACCCGGCATCGAGGATGCCGCGCTCGGGCGCGGCGCGGCTCACCACAGTCGAATAGATGTGCAGCGCGCAGTCGTCCCAGGTCGCTGAGCCCGCCGCGACCTGCATGCGGTCATTGTAGATGTAGGTGCCGAAGCGGTGCTCGGTGCCGCCCTTGAGCTTGCCGATGTTGACGAGGTTCGGCGTGCCGCCGGTCGAGACGATCTTGGCGTCCAGGCCGTGCGCGCGTACGCCGGCCAGAGCTTCGTCGTAGAACTTCTGCGCATCGCCCCAGCCGGTCTCGGTCGGATACATCATGAAGCCGGCAAAGGTGAGTCCCTTGGACGCGGCAATCTCGCGCGCGAGCGCGATCGCCTCGGCCGGGGTCTCGACACCGGCGCGCTTGCGCCCCGTATCGCACTCGACCACGACCGAGAGCGGGCGGCCGGACGCCGCGGCGGCCTTGGGCAGCCCCGCGACGACGGTCGAATTGTCAGCGGCGACTGTCATGCTGGTCTTGGCATTCAGCGCGCCGAGACGCGCCATCTTCTCTTCGCCGAGGAGATTGTAGCTGATCAGGATGTCGTCGATGCCGGCATTGGCCATGATCTCGGCCTCGCCGATCTTCTGGCAGGTGATGCCCTTGGCGCCGGCGGCGACCTGCATCTTGGCGATGGTCGGATTCTTGTGCGTCTTGATGTGCGGCCGGTTGGCGATTCCGGCGTCGTCGCAGGCCTTCTGGATCCGCGCGATGTTGCGCTCGACCCGGTCCATGTCGATGACGGCGCAGGGCGTGCCGTATTCGCGGGCGATTTTTGCGGCGAGGGGAGTGGTCATTGGTTATGCCTGTTCAATCTCTTCGCGGAGCATTTCAAGTTCGAGCCAGCGCTCCTCGGCGGCGGACAGTTCGTCATGCGCCTTGGCGATGGCGGCCGAGGTATCGTCGAATTTCTTGCGATCCTTCGCATAAAGATTGGGATCGTCCAGCACGCGCTGCAGCTTGGCGATATCGGCCTGCAGCGTCTCCATCTTCTTCGGCAGCGTCTCCAGCGCGTGCTTCTCGTTGAAGCTGAGCTTCCGCTTGGGTACGGACGAGGGAGCCGCGGCGCGCTCCTCCTTCTTCTCCGCAGGAGCCTGCGCCTTCGCCGACTCGCGCTTCAGGTCGGCACCACGCTGCGCGAGCATGTCGCTGTAGCCGCCGGCATACTCGATCCACTTGCCGTTACCTTCGGGCGCGATCACGGAGGTGACGACGCGGTCGAGGAAATCGCGGTCGTGGCTGATCAGGATGACGGTGCCTTCGTAGTCGCCCAGCATCTCCTCGAGCACGTCGAGCGTTTCGAGATCGAGGTCGTTGGTCGGCTCGTCCAGCACCAGCAGGTTGGACGGCTTTGCCAGCGCGCGCGCCAGCATCAGCCGGCCGCGTTCGCCGCCGGAGAGCACCTCGACCGGGGTGCCGCGCTGCTCCTGCGCGAACAGGAAGTCCTTCATGTAGCCGACGACGTGCTTCGGCTTGCCGCCGACCATGATCTGATCGCCACGGCCGCCGGTGAGGGCCTCGGCCAGCGTCGATTTGGGATCGAGGCTTTCGCGATGCTGGTCGAGCGTGGCCGTCTCCAGATTGGCGCCGAGACGGATCGTGCCGGAGTCCGGCTCTGCGCCACCGGTGAGCAGATTGACCAGCGTGGTCTTGCCGGCGCCGTTCGGGCCGATGATGCCGAGCCGGTCGCCGCGCTGGATGCGGGTCGAAAAATTCTCGACGATCTTGCGCTCGCCATAGGCCTTGGTGATGCCCTTGGCCTCGATCACCAGCTTGCCCGACTGCTCCGCCTCGGCCGCCGCGAGGCTGGCGGTGCCGGCCGTGCCGCGATAGTTGCGGCGCTGGTCGCGCAGCGTATGCAGATTGGCGAGCCGCTTGACGTTGCGCTTGCGGCGGCCGGAGACGCCGTGGCGCAGCCAGTGCTCCTCGTCCACGATCTTGCGGTCGAGCTTGTGCTGGTCGCGCTCTTCCTCGGCCAGCACCTCGTCGCGCCAGCTTTCGAACGAGGCAAAGCCGCGGTCGATCTGCTTGATCTTGCCGCGGTCGAGCCATGCGGTGGAGCGCGACAGATTGGTCAGGAAGCGGCGATCATGGCTGATGATCACCAGGGCGCTGCGGCGGCTGTCGAGCTCCTGTTCCAACCATTCGATGGTGGCGAGATCGAGATGGTTGGTCGGCTCGTCGAGCAGCAGAATGTCGGGCGAGGGTGCCAGCACAAAGGCCAGCGCCGCGCGGCGCGCCTCGCCGCCCGAGAGGTTGTGCGGGTTCTCGTCTCCGGTGAGGCCGAGCTGCTCCAGCAGATAGCGCGCCTGGTGCTGGTCGTCGCCGGGCGCCAGCCCGGACTCGACATAGGCGAGCGTGGTCTTGTGGTCGCCGAAGTCGGGTTCCTGCGGCAGATAGCGCACGGTGGCGCCGGGCTGCACGAAGCGGGTGCCGCCGTCGGGCTCGACAAGGCCGGCCGCGATTCTGAGCAGCGTCGACTTGCCGGAGCCGTTGCGGCCGATCAGGCAGACGCGCTCGCCCGGCGCGACGTTGAGTTCGACACCCGACAGCAGCGGCGTGCCGCCAAACGTCAGCCTGATGTCCTTGAGTTGGATCAGCGGGGGCGCCATGATCAGCCTTGGCTCGTTGCGGCCTGATCGGCGCGGCGGCGCTGGATCCGGCGCAGCGTCTGGTCGAGCGCCGAGAGGAAAGCGGAGCGGTCGCGGGGCGCGAACGAACGCGGGCCGCCGGTGACCTCGCCGGCCGAGCGCAGATCCGTCATCAGGTTGCGCACCGCCAGCGTCATGCCGATCGACTCTTCCGTGAATGGCTTGCCGTTCGGGGCGATCACGTCGGCGCCGGCCTTGACGCAGCGGCTCGCCAGCGGGATGTCCGAGGTCACCACGACGTCGCCGGGCCTGACGCGTTCGGCGATCCAATCATCGGCCGCGTCCATGCCCGGGCCCGCGGCGATGCGCTCGATCAGGGGATCGTGGGGCACGCGGATAAAATTGCCGGCGACGACGCTGACGGGCACGCCGTGCCGGAGCGCGACGCGGTAGATCTCGTCCTTCACCGGGCAGGCGTCGGCATCGACATAGATGCGGGTGGGGGTGTCAGTCATTCGCCGCGTGGTACCCCATTCGGGCCGCAAAGGCGAGGGGATTGACCGCTGTTCCCGGGGCCCTACGATCGGCCCGGAAACAACAAGAACATAGGGACGATGACCCCATGCCGAACCGGCTCGAAACCTGGCGCGTCGAGGCCTACAACACCGCCAAGCAATCCGAAAACAAGATGCATGACGACACGGTGGCGCGCCGCTTCGGCTTCTCCGGCGGTCTGGTGCCGGGCGTGGACGTCTTCGCCTACATGATGCACGTGCCGATCGCGCGCTGGGGACGCGATTTCCTGGAGCGCGGGCTGGTCGAGGCGCGTTTCATCAAGCCGGTCTATGATGGCGAGACTGCCGACGTCGACGCGACCGAGCACAACGGGCTGCTGACGCTCGAGGTGTTCAGCCGCACCACACTGTGCGCCACGGGGACGGCCTCGCTGCCGCCGGCAGCACCGGCGGTATCGCTCGGCGACTATGTCGCGGTGCCCGTGGTGGCCGAGCGAAAGCCGGTCAGTCCTGCGACCTTCGAGATGGGCAAATGGCTCGGTACGACGCCGCGCCGCTGGGCCGGGCAGGATGCGGCGGATTATCTCACTGACGTCAGGGAGACCGATCTGGTCTTCGCGCGCGAGGGGCTCGGCCATCCCGGCCTGGTCCAGCGCGTGATGAACCGCGTGCTGGTCGACAACACGATCCTGGGCCCGTGGATCCATGTCGGCAGCCGCATGCAGCTGCTGTCCGCGCTACGCGCTGGCGACGAAATCACCGCGCGGGCAAAGGTCACCGCGAACTACGAGAAGAAGGGCCACCGCTTCGTCGAGCTCGACGCGCTTGTCGTCGCCAACGGCACGACGCCGATCGCGCACTGCCACCACACCGCGATCTATCAGCCACGCGAGCAGGCGGCGGCATAGGGCAGGACCGAGCCTGCCACCTCAAAGACGGTGTCATTCCCCGCGAAGGCTGGGAATCCAGTACGCCGCGGCCTGTCGGTCAATCACGGCCGCCTCGGAGTACTGGATCGCCCGGTCAAGCCGGGCGACGACAGTTGTGGGTGTGGAAGGGTCGAGCGACCATCTCAGAATAAGATGGCCTCACGCCGCCTTTGCCTTCGCGTCCTGGATCGCGCGCCACACGCGCTCCGGCGTCAGCGGCATGTCGATGTGCTTGATGCCGTAGTCCGAGAGCGCATCGAGCACGGCGTTCACCACCGTCGACAGGCTGCCGGCGCAGCCGGCTTCGCCGCAGCCTTTGCTGCCGAGCGGATTGGTCGTGGCGGGCACGGGATGATCGCCGATCGTCATGTTGGGCACGTCCTCGGCGCGCGGCAGGGCGTAGTCCATCAGCGAGCCCGTGATCGGTTGGCCGCTCTCGTCGTAGCGGATGTGCTCCATCAGCGCCTGTCCGATGCCCTGCACGACGCCGCCATGGAGCTGGCCGGCGACCAGCAGCGGGTTGATGACCGTGCCGAAATCGTTGACCGCGCTGTAGCGCACGATCTGCACCACGCCGGTCTCAGGATCGATCTCGACCTCCGCGACGTGGCAGCCGTTCGGGAACGCCGAGGCGACCGGATCGCTGGTGTGATCGACATCGAGCGTATCAGGCACGCCGTCCGGCACTTTGCCGTCATGCAAGCGCTTGGCGAGCTCCATGATGTCGATGCTGCGGTCGGTACCGGCGATGGTGAAGCTGCCGCCCTCGAATTCGATGTCGGCTTCGGACGCTTCGAGCATGTGCGCCGCGGCGCGCTTGCCGTTCTCGATGACGAGCTTGGCGGCCCCCACGATCGCCTGGCCGGTCGCGGTGATCGAGCGCGAGCCGCCGGTGCCGTTGCCGGTGTGGACGATGTCGCTGTCGCCTTGTACGAGCTTGATGCTCTCGAAGGGGACGCCGAGCTGCGCGCTCAGCACCTGCGCGAACGGCGTGGCGTGGCCCTGGCCGTAATCGAGCGTGCCGGTGATGAGCTGTACGGTGCCATCGGCATCGAACACGATCTTGCCGAGCTCGGGGCTCGGCGGCGCGGTGACCTCCAGATAAGAGCCGACCGCGATGCCGCGCAGCTTGCCGGCCTTCTTGCTCTCCTTCTTGCGCTTGGCGAAATTCTCGTGGTCGGAGATTTCGAGCGCCTTGTTGAACACGGCCTGGAAGTCGCCGCTGTCATAGGTGACGCCGGAGGAGGCCGCGAACGGGATCTGGTTCGGCTTGATGAAATTGCGCTTGCGCAAGGTCAGCCTGTTGATCCCCATCTCGTCGGCGGCGCGGTCGATCAGCCGCTCCATGTAATAGTTCGCCTCCGGCCGGCCGGCGCCGCGATAGGCGCCCATCAGCGTGGTGTTGGTCAGCACCACCTTGATGTCGACGCCCATCAGCGGTGTGCGGTAGACGCTGGAAAAGTTCTTGCCGGTGTTGAGCGAGAGCGGCCCGGGCGCGACGCCGGTGATGTAGGCGCCGACATTGCCGTAGCCGGACAGCTTGGCGGCGAGGAAGTGCCCCTCGGCGTCGAGTGCCAGCTCGGCATGGATCTTCTGCGCACGGCCGTGGCTGTCGGAGAGGAAGCTGGTCGAGCGCTCGTCGAGCCACTTCACCGGCCTGCCCAATTCCTTCGCCGCGTACAGGATGCACATGTACTCGGGATAGTTGATGTTCTTCATGCCGAAGGAGCCGCCGACATTGGCGGTGAGGATGCGCACCTTCTCGTTCGGAACCTTCAGGTTCTTGGCGAGGTTGGCGCGGTTGCCGGCGACGCCCTGGGTCGGAACCTGAAGCGTGTAGCGCTCGGTCTTCTTGTCGAAGGAGGCAAGGCCGACGCGCGGCTCCATCGAGACCACGGCGACACGGGTGTTCTCGATGTCGATCTTGGTGACATGCGCTGCGCTGGCAAAGGCCGCGTTGACCTTGTCCATGTCGCCATAATGGTAGTCGAGCACGACGTTGTCAGGGATGTGGTCGTAAAGCTGCGGCGCGCCCGGCCGGGACGCTTCCTCGGGATCCGTCACCGCCGGCAGCGGCTCGACGTCGAGCTCGACCGCCTCGGCGGCGTCGCGGGCCTGCGCCAGCGTCTCGGCCACCACGAAGGCGACGGGATCGCCGACGAAGCGGACCTTGTCGGTCGCCAGCGGCTGGCGGTTGGTCTGGAGCAGGGGCGAGCCGTCGCGGCTCTTCAGCGGCAGGCCACAGGTGAAGGGACCGTAGCCGGCGGCATCGAGATCCTTGCCGGTCCACACGCCCAGCACCCCCGGCATCGCCTTGGCGGCGTCGATGCCGATGCCGCGGATGGTGCCATGGGCATGGGTGGAACGGACGACCACGGCATAGGCCTGGCCGGGCAGATTGAAATCGTCGGTATAGCGGCCCTTGCCGCGCACCAGCGTGTCGTCCTCCTTGCGGCGGACGGGCTGCCCGACGCCATATTTTTGCAGTGCAATAGCGTTTTCGAGCGTGGACGATTTGGTGTGTTCTTGCATGGAATCGACCTGAAAAGCCGGCATTTGCGCATTTTCGCGGCAGCGGGGCACCGGACCCCACTGAAATAACCCACCACCCCGTTCACGACAACGCACGAATGGGCATGGTCCCATGTGATGCGTTGTTGCGCATACCCGCCGCGCTGCTAATGTTTCAGGCGAAAAAGCAATTCCAGACCGGCCCGACCGGCCGCGGAAAGACAGTTTGTATGAATGACCACACGCGGCTCCGCGACGGCCATGGGCCGCACGGTGAGCTGGAGGGGTCGATGGCGGCGGTGGCGTTGGCCACCGAATCGGCCGTCGGCGCGCAAGTCGCCGGAACCGGCGTCTATGCGGCGCTGGACCTCGGCACCAACAATTGCCGGCTGCTGATCGCCTGTCCGACCCAGGACGGCTTTCGTGTCGTCGATTCCTTCTCGCGCATCATCCGGCTCGGGGAGGGCGTTTCCGCGACCGGCTCGATCAGCGATGCCGCGATCGAGCGCGCCATCGCCGCGCTCAGCATCTGCCGCGACAAGATCAATTTGCGCAAGGCCCGCCGCTTGCGGCTGATCGCAACCGAAGCCTGCCGCGCGGCCTCGAATGCGGAGGGCTTCCGCAGCCGCGTCGCGGCCGAGACCGGCATCGAGCTGGAGGTGATCGACCGCGAGACCGAAGCCGCGCTCGCCGTGCTCGGCTGCTCGCCGCTGGTCGACCCCAGGGGGCGCGGGGCGATCCTGTTCGACATCGGCGGCGGCTCGACCGAGCTGGTGCGGATCGAGCGCGACGCTCAAAACCCGGAGCCGCGCATCAAGGCGTGGATGTCGATCCCGTATGGCGTTGTCACGCTCGCCGAGCAGTTTGGCGGCCGCGACGTCACGCCGGAGATCTACGCCGCGATGGAGCAGGAGGTCGCAAGCCACGTCGCGCCGTTCGCCGAAGCGCATGGCGGCGATCTCGCCGACATGCATCTGCTCGGCACCTCCGGCACTGTGACGACGCTCGCCGGCATCCACCTCAATCTCGCGCGCTACGACCGTCGCCGCATCGACAGCATCTGGATGAACGATGCAGACATCACCGCGACCATCAAAAAGCTGCTCGGCATGAGCTACGAGGAGCGCGCGAACAACAGCTGCATCAGCGTCGAGCGCGCCGATCTCGTGCTGGCCGGCTGCGCCATCCTCGATGCGATCCGCCGCGCTTTCCCGCTGCCGCGCCTGCGCGTCGCCGACCGGGGCCTGCGCGAAGGCATGCTGGTCGAGATGATGCGCGAGGACGGCGCGCTCAGGAGCTGGTGAGATGGCGAAAGACACCACCGGCCGCTTGCACGTCCAGGTCAAGACCGGCGGCAAGCGCAAATTGTCGTCGAAGCTGTGGCTCGAACGCCAGCTCAACGATCCCTATGTCGCCAAGGCCAAGGCCTCGGGCTATCGCTCGCGTGCCGCGTTCAAGCTTCTGGAGATCGACGACAAGTTCCGGCTGCTGAGGCCGGGCATGGCCGTGGTCGATCTTGGCGCTGCGCCCGGCGGCTGGAGCCAGATCGCCGCCAAGCGCGTCGGCTCGACCGAAGGCAAGGGCAAGGTCGTTGCGATCGACTTGCTGGAGATGCCCGAGATTCCCGGCGTCGACTTCGCCCAGCTCGACTTCATGGACAATGACGCGCCCGAGAAGCTCACGGCGATGCTGGGCGGCGGCGCCGACGTCGTGATGTCCGACATGGCCGCCAACACCACCGGCCACCGCAAGACCGACCAGCTTCGCATCGTCGGCCTGGTCGAAACGGCCGCCGCGTTCGCCTGCGACGTGCTCAAGCCCGGCGGCACGTTCCTGGCCAAGACGTTCCAGAGCGGCGCCGACGCCGATCTGCTCGCCCAGCTCAAACGCGATTTCGCCACCGTGCGTCACGTCAAGCCCGCCGCGAGCCGGCAGGATTCTTCGGAGCGCTACGTGCTGGCGACGGGATTTCGCGGCGGAGCAAGTAGCGAGACGTAGCCGCGGGGCTAATCGCACAAGTGCGAGATCGGCCACTCTGCCGGAACGGTCCGTTCCGCGGACGCGCGCGCCTGAACGATCAAGGCGGCGGCGTGAACGACCAGAAATGCGGCGGCGACGGCCAGCAGCCAACCCGTTTCGTTTCGGGGGGCGGGACGCGCGGTGGGTTTTGCGCGAGCTGACCTGTTTGCGACAATCATTGCTGGCATCCGACGGCTCGCAAACGGCGCGACCCGTCATCGGGTGTCCTGTGTCGTCTGAGGGTGTGTGAGGCGTAGCAGGACGAAATGCCATCAACGCGCGTTGACGGGACCGAGCAGGGCATCGCGCGGGCCTGCTGGGCCAGCGAATCCGACCTTATCATCAACGGCGGTTGATCGCGGGCGCGGTGTGAGGGGCGCGCCGGAATTGACGCTGGACGAGAGCGAGGCGCTCCTGCAAAGGATGCGCGTGGTTGGCGGGCGAGGAGATGGGGCCGGAATGCCGGCGGTAGAATTCGACCTTCGCGGGGTCATAGGGCCGAGCGGCGAATTTCGCGACGGCAAGATGGAGGAGGCATTCTCCGCGAGCGTCTGGCAGTCGGCGCGCGCGATGGCGCTGCTCTGCATCCTCGCCGAGACCGCCGCGAGCCTGTCGTTCGCGCCGCTGGATGTCCTGATGCTGACCGGCCCGCGGCTGGCGTTCTTCACCGAGATCCGGATCCTGATCGCGCTCGCGGCGCTTGCCGCCGTCTTGGCGTTGCTGCGGACGACGCGATACGCCCGCATCGTCGCGATCACCTATGCGCACCAAATTGCGTTCTTCTCGCTCAATGCGCTCGTGTTCGACCAGCCGAGCCTGACCCGTCACGGTGGATTGCTGCTGCCGCTGATCGCCATTGCGCTCAACCTCTGTGTCCCCGGGCGCTTCCGCTGGGTCACGCTGCTCAGCGCCTATGCCCCAACCGTCAGCCTGTTGTTCTGGGCGGTGCTCAGACCGGATCCGGAGAGCCCGCTCGACCTGACCATCATCGCGCTGGTCACGCTGGTCGGCTACGTCGTCGGTGCGATGGCGCGCACCCAGTTCAACCGTCTCAGGCGCGAGGAATATCTGCGCATTGCGCGCGAGCAGCAGATCAACCTCGATTTGCGCGAAGCCAAGGACGCGGCCGAGGCGGCAGCAAGCGTCAAGGCCGACTTTCTGGCCGTGATGAGCCACGAGATCCGCACGCCCATGAACGGAATCCTCGGCATGGCGAAACTGGCGCTGGATGATCCATTGCCGCCGTCCCAGCGCCGGCGGGTCTCGACCATTCGTTCCTCGGCGCAGGGACTGCTCAAGATCCTCGACGACATCCTCGATATTTCGAAGCTCGAACGACAGGCCGATATTTACGAACGTGCGCCGTTCGATGTCAGGCAGGGGCTGCGCGAGATCGTCAATCTGATGACGCCGCGCGCGCACGAGAAGGGGCTGACGCTGCAGCTCGCGATTGCGCCGACGGTGCCGCGCTGGGTACTCGGTGATCAGTCGCGGCTGCGGCAGATTCTCTTCAACCTGATCGGCAACGCCCTGAAATTCACGAGCCGGGGCGGCGTCTCGGTCGAGGTTACCGCATCGTGCCCGCAGGACGAGGCGGTCGTCGTCTTTTGCGTCGAGGACACCGGTATCGGCATTCCGCCCGAGCAACAGGCTCGGCTCTTTCAATCCTTCGCGCAGGGGGACGCCTCGATCCGCCGGCGCTTCGGCGGCACGGGCCTCGGCCTTGCGATCTGCAAGCGGCTCGTCGAGGGCATGAAGGGGCAGATCGAAGCCGAGAGCACGCCAGGGCTCGGCAGCCGCTTCCGCTTCTCCTTGCCGCTGCCGGCGGCCGAGGGGCCGGCCATGCGTGATGCGGCGGACGAGGCGCCTGAGCCCGCGAGGCCCTTGAACCTGCTGCTGGTCGAGGACCTTCAGATCAACGCGGCCGTCGCGCGCGGCATGCTCGAGCGGGCGGGTCACAGGACCGCCCTGGTCAAGTCGGGCGAGCAGGCGATCGAGCTCGTCCGCAGTGCGCGCTTCGACGCCGTGCTGATGGACGTGCAGATGCCCGACGTCGACGGGCTGGAGGCCACGCGGCGCATTCGCGCGCTCGCCTCGCCGCAAAGCGAGGTCCCGATCGTGGCCTTGACCGCCAACGTCATGGCGGAGGACGTCGAGGCTTGCCGTGCGGCGGGGATGGACGGGCATCTGGCCAAGCCGATCGACGTTGCGGCCCTGCATCGTG
This sequence comes from Bradyrhizobium sp. Y36, assembly GCF_002531575.1. Lineage (GTDB taxonomy): Bacteria > Pseudomonadota > Alphaproteobacteria > Rhizobiales > Xanthobacteraceae > Bradyrhizobium. The sequence continues at coordinate 212,792 of NZ_NWTI01000009.1, forward strand.
CGATCGAGACGGCACTGGCGAGCCGGCGCTGGTCCGTTGCCGGGCCCGGCGCGCCGCTCAATGCGGGCGGTGATGTCCTCGTGGTGGGCGATGAGCGCAAGGCAACCCACGATCCGCTCCGGCGCCTCGGCTTTCGCGTCTTTCCAGCCGGCTCGTTCGACGCCGCCGGCGCGATGCTGGCGGCGCGCGAATTCGCGGCGATCGTCGCGGTCGCCCCGCCGCCCGGATTCGTGCTGGGCTTGCGTTCGCGCGCTCCGGATCAGGGCAAGCGCGTCTTCATCATCGCCGCGTCTGCGCCGGAGCAAGGCGCCCGGATGCTGGAGGAAGGCGCCGATCTCGTGCTGGCGGCGACGTTGTCTGCGGAGGAGGTCATCTGGAAAATCGAGGCGTTCCTCGCCGCGGAGACACCCGACAGCGCGTTCTCGCTCGAAGAGGTGTTCGGGCGCGATCGCATCGACGAATTCCAGGGGCTGTTTGCCGACAGCCTGCTGGAATTGGACCGCGCCCTGGCGCGCAGCGATTTGACGCCGAAGGAGCTGGCGGGCATCGCCCACCGCATCAAGGGCAGCGCGGCCAATCTGCGGATGTCCGAACTTGCCGCGAGCGCCGATGACGCGATGATCGCCGCGAGGACTGTGCTGGCGGGGCTCCGCGACCGGGATGAAGCCGTCAACGCGCTCCGCCGGCAGATCGGTCTCGTGTTGAAGGAGCAGGGCGCCGTCGGATGAGGCGCCGCGGCGGACGTAGCCGTCAGAAGTGAGTTCGGAAAGCCGATGTCGACCAGTGTGCTCGTTGTTGAGGATGCGCCGGAGATCCGGCTGATGCTGACCTCGTTCCTGAAGGAGCAGGGCATGGCCGTGCATGGCGTTGCGACCGGCGCCGAGCTGCGCACGGCCTTGCCCACGCTCCGGCCGGACATCGTCCTGCTCGACATCAACCTTCCTGACGCCGACGGCATCGCGCTGGCGCGCGAGCTGCGGCTCGGCGAGCAATGCGGCCTGATCTTCGTCACCAGCCGCGACTCCGAAGACGACATGCTGTCCGGCCTCGATGCCGGCGGAGACGATTACGTCTCCAAGCCGATCAATCTGCGCACGCTGCTGGCCCGAATCCGCAGCGTGCTGCGGCGAACGACGGAGTCGGTCATCACCTTTGACGGCTGGATCCTCGATCCGGTCCGGCGCGAGCTATTCCGCCCTGATGGAAGCATGGTCCAGTTGACCGCGGGGGAGTTCAACATCCTCGTGGCGCTGGCCTCGCACATGACGCAGCCGCTCAGTCGCGACTTCCTGCTCGACGTCATCTCGAACCGCGATCCCAGGGAGATCAGCGAGCATACGGTCGACAATCTGATCGTGCGGCTGCGCCGGAAGATGCAGCTTGGCAGTGTCGCAGCGCCGATCGCGACGGTGCGCGGCGTCGGCTACGCCCTGGTCCCCCTGCAGCCGGCGACCCGGTCCTGAGACGCCTGGGCCGCCGCAGGTTCACCCCAGCCGTTGATCCCGCACGTCCTGCGTATCCTCGGATGCTGCCTTGACGCCGGCCTTGGCCGCGCCCTTGCCGGCGCCCTTGCGGCTCGCAATCTCCACCGCCTGGCGGCCGGAGATCTCGTGGCCGGCATCCGCAGGCATCTGCCAGAAGAACCAGCTCGACATCGCCGAGGTCAACGCGACCACGAGGAAGGCCGGTGCGAACACGGTCGCGTCGATCTCGCTGACATGGTGGAACCACATCGTCGTCTCCACGCAGGCCGCGCCGACGGCGACGCCTGCGGAGACCGCAAGCTGCTGGTTGACGCTGACGAGGGTAGTGGCGCGGCTCATCTGCGCGGTCTCGACGTCGGCATAGGCGACCGTGTTGATCGCGGTGAACTCCAGCGAGCGGAAGAAGCCGCCGACCACCAGGATGACCATGATGATGAGCAGGGGCGTCGTCACCGTGAACAGTGCGCACACCGCGAGGAAGAACGCGCTGACGATCGCGTTCACCGTCATCAGGTTGCGGAAGCCGAAGGTGCGGATCAGGCGTGCCGCCAGCGTCTTCATGCCCATGGCCCCGAGCGAGGAGGCAAAGGTGACGAGGCCGGAATGGAACGGCGACAGCCCGAAGCCGATCTGCATCAGGAGCGGCAGCAGGAACGGCAGTGCACCGATGCCGAGCCGGAACAGGAAGCCGCCGTACACGGCCGCGCGTAGCGTCGGCAGCTTCAGAAGCGAAAAATCGAGCACCGGCGAGCCGGTGCGCCGGGCGTGAATGACGTAGAGCGTCATCGAGATCACGCCGCCGGCGATCAGCGCCGCGACCGTGCTCCACGGCAGCAGGTTGAGACCGGCCACCGAGAGGCCGAAGGCAATGCCTGCGAGCCCGATGCCGGCGAGCACCATGCCGTAGAGATCGAACGGCTCGCGTTCCTCGCTCTTGATCGGGTCGATGAACTTCAGCGCCATGAAGATGCCGAGCAGCCCGATCGGGAGGTTGATCAGGAAGATCCAGTGCCACGACGCGTAGGTCGTGATGAAGCCGCCGAGCGGCGGCCCGATCACCGGACCGATCAGGGCAGGGACCGTCACCCATGCCATGGCGTTGACCAGCGCGCTCTTGTCCACCGACCGCAGCAGCACGAGACGCCCGACCGGCGTCATCATCGCTCCGCCCATGCCTTGCAGGATGCGCGCGAACACGAAATCGGTGACCGAACTCGAGAGAGCGCAGCCAACCGATCCCACCATGAACACGCCGACCGCGATCGCGAACACCATCCGCGCGCCGAACCGGTCGGCGGTCCAGCCGCTCGCCGGGATGAATACCGCGAGCGACAGCAGATAGGAGGTGATCGCGAGCTTCAGCGTCAGCGGACTGGTGCCGATGTCGGCCGCGATCGCCGGCAACGAGGTGGCGATAACAGTCGAGTCCATGTTCTCCATGAAGAGAGCAGTGGCGACGATCAGCGGGATGACGCGTTGCTTGTCGACCATGACGGATTGGTAATGAAAATCGGAAGAGGGGTGGAGTTGCGGCTTATCACCGCCGCTGGTCCCGGACCATCGCGGATCGACGCATAGCACCTAAGTCCCGCGTAACAACGGTGTGACCCTCCCTCCGTCATTCCGGGCTGGCGGCTTCTCGCTCCCTCGTCGTTCCGGGTTCGCGACTTCCTCGCGCCCCGGAATGACGGTGGAGGAGAGGGCGGACCGAGCCCATCTCCGCTGAATTGGGGGTAAAAAAGCCTGTGCATGGCTGGCCAGCGGTCCGAATTGCTTTGATTCGTCACGCGGCCGTGCTATCGACCCGCGTCAACCCCACCGATGGGCTCCGATTCTCCAGGCGATGCCGCAAGGTACGCCGAGGGCGGCGCTCATCCATTAGCATTTGCGGCAAGGCCGCAGGAAGGAGTTGGCAAATGGCCACGGTGCAACTTCAGGGCATCCGCGAAGCCTTTACGTTCGACGACGTGCTGCTGAAGCCGGGCCTGTCGGACGTCATGCCGGGCGAAGTCGACATCCGCTCCCGCGTCACCCGCGCCATCCCGCTCAACATCCCGATCATGGCCTCGGCCATGGACACCGTCACCGAAGCCCGCATGGCGATTGCCATGGCGCAGGCCGGCGGGCTCGGCGTCATCCACCGCAATTTCGATCCCGAAGGGCAGGCCGCGCAGGTGCGCCAGGTCAAGCGCTTCGAGTCGGGGATGGTGGTGAACCCGCTCACCATCAGCCCCGAGGCCTCGCTCGACGACGCGCTCAAGCTGATGAGCGACCACGGCATCTCCGGCATTCCCGTCGTCACCGGCGCCGGCAAGAACACGCCCGGCAAGCTGGTCGGCATCCTCACCAACCGCGACGTGCGCTTTGCCACCGACCGCCGGCAAAAAGTCTCCGAGCTGATGACGCATGAAGGCCTCGTCACGGTGCGCGAGAATGTCAGCCAGGACGAAGCGCGGCGGATGCTGCACCAGCATCGCATCGAGAAGCTGCTGGTCGTCGACGAGCAATACCGCTGCGTCGGCCTCATCACCGTCAAGGACATGGAGAAGGCGGTCGCCCATCCGCTCGCCTGCAAGGACGCGCAGGGCCGCCTGCGCGTCGCCGCCGCCACCACCGTCGGCGACAACGGTTTCGAGCGCACCGAGCGGCTGATCGACGCCGGCGTGGATCTCGTCGTCGTCGACACCGCCCATGGCCATTCGCGCCACGTGCTGCATGCGGTGAACCGCATCAAGCGCCTCTCGAACTCGGTGCAGGTCGTCGCCGGCAACGTCGCCACCACCGAGGGCACGCAGGCCCTGATCGATGCGGGCGCGGATTGCATCAAGGTCGGTATCGGTCCGGGCTCGATCTGCACCACGCGCATCGTCGCCGGCGTCGGCGTGCCCCAGCTCACTGCGATCATGGACGCGGTGGAGGCGGCGAAGAAGGCCGACATTCCGGTCATCGCCGACGGCGGCATCAAGTTCTCCGGCGATCTCGCCAAGGCGCTCGCCGCCGGTGCCGACATCGCCATGGTCGGCTCGCTGCTCGCCGGCACCGACGAGACGCCGGGCGACGTGTTCCTGTGGCAGGGCCGTTCCTACAAGGCCTATCGCGGCATGGGCTCGGTCGGCGCGATGGCGCGCGGCTCGGCGGACCGCTACTTCCAGCAGGACATCAAGGATACGCTCAAGCTGGTGCCTGAAGGCATCGAGGGCCAGGTGCCCTACAAGGGTCCGGTCGGCAATGTCATGCACCAGCTCGCCGGCGGCTTGCGCGCTGCCATGGGCTATGTCGGCGCCAAGGACATGACGGAGCTGCACGACAAGGCCCAGTTCGTCCGCATCACCGGCGCGGGCTTGCGTGAAAGCCACGTTCACGACGTCACCATCACGCGCGAGAGCCCGAACTATCCGGGCGGGGGTTAGTCTCGCTTTCGCTGCGCGTCGGTTGGGTCGCGCTCGCCTCACGGACGTGTCATTCCCCGCGAAGGCGCAGGGCTGTCCGGGGAAGTCTATGCATAACAGAAGCTGATCTGGTCGGGAGAGCCTCTTTCGCGGG